>JBDHWQ010000015.1:0-86601 GCA_039810245.1 Longilinea sp.
GTCGCTGTAGCTGTAGCCGCTGGCTTCCAGCGCCACGCCCTGGTGATTTTCGCCAAGCGAGTCCAGCCGCTGGCGCGGTACGCGCTCTAACGCCAGCTTGCGGCCGGCAGCATTGCGCATGATCTCCGCCAGCCTGCCCTTTTCGTCCACGCCCTGCGCCACCAGCAGGCGGAAACAATCGCGCCGGCCGGCTTCCAGCACTTCAAAGACCGGGTTTCTTCCGACAATCCATTCACGCATAGCGGCTTAACCCTGGTAACGCCAGGTGGTGCCTTCTTTACTGTCTTCCAGGCTCACGCCCAGACCGGCCAGACGGTCGCGCACCAGATCGGAGAGCGCCCATAATTTTTGCTTGCGCAGCTCCACGCGCACGTCCACCAGCAGGTCAATGAACGGGTCGGCAGCCTGCTGCCCCTGCTCGTCGCCTTGCAACGTCAGCCCCAGCACGCCAGTCAACTCGCGCAACAGGTCCTGCGCGGCGCGTAACTGCGCATCCTGCGCGCCATCGGCGCGCGCCTGGTTGATCACGCGCACCAGCTCGAACAGCGCGCCCAGCGCGCCAGCGCTGTTGAAGTCGTCGTCCATGCTCTCGATAAAGCCGTCTTTCACGGCTTCCATCTTGGATTGCAGCCCGTCGAGGCTCTCCTGTGGCGCGCCGGCGGCGCCAGGTAGTGCGGGGCGCAGCGCTGAGCGCAGCCGTTCCAGCGCCTTTTCCGACTGCGCGATGACTTCGTCATTGAATGTTAGCGGGTTGCGATAGGCAGAGTTGAGCACCGTAATGCGCATGGCATCGCCGCTGTGTTTCGCCAGGAAGTCCTCGATGGTGACCAGGTTGCCGAGCGATTTTGACATTTTCTCTCCGCCGAGCTGCAGCATGCCATTGTGCACCCAGTAGCGCGCGAAGTTCTTGCCGGTCAGGCTTTCCGACTGTGCGATTTCGTTCTCATGGTGCGGGAAGATCAGGTCGTTGCCGCCACCGTGGATGTCAATCTGCTCGCCCAGGTGATGAAGGTTCATCGCTGAGCATTCGATGTGCCAGCCGGGACGCCCTTTACCCCACGGGCTATCCCAGGCGGGCTCGCCGGGCTTGGCCGCTTTCCACAGCGCAAAGTCCATAGGATGTTCCTTACGCTCGTCCACGTCGATACGCGCGCCGGCCTGCATGTCTTCCACTTTGCGCCCGGAAAGGCGGCCATAATCCGGGTCGCGCTGCACGCGGAAGTACACATCACCATCCACAGGGTAAGCGTAGCCGCTGTCGATCAGACCCTCTACCATGTGAATGATCTGGTCGATCTCGCGCGTGGCGCGCGGTTGGATGGTGGCTGGCAGCACATTCAGGTCGTGCAGGTTCTGCTGGAATTCACGGATGTAGCCTTCCGCCAGCTCAAACGGGTCGACATTTTGCTGCGCCGCGCGGTTGATGATTTTATCATCTACGTCGGTGAAGTTCATGGCGTGGATCACATCAAAGCCGCGGTACTCAAGGTAACGGCGGATGATGTCGAACACCAGTGCCGACATGGCGTGCCCGACGTGCGCCTTGCTGTATACCGTTGGTCCGCACACGTACATCTTCACACGCCCCGGCTCGAGCGTTTCCAGGTTTTCCTTCTTGCGCGTCAACGTATTGTAAATGCGGATGCTCATGCAGTCCTCTCCACGCCTCTTCTTATCGTTCCGTCATGTACTTTTCTTCCGGACGGCCAAAGATCATGCGGCCGGCGGCGGTTTGCAGCACCTTGGTCACCGTGACCGGGATTTCCTGGCCCATGTGCTCGCGCCCGTTTTCGATCACTACCATCGTGCCGTCGTCCATGTAGCCGACGCCCTGGCCCGATTCCTTGCCTTCCTGGATGACACGCACGCTGAGCACTTCGCCAGGCAGCAGCACGGATTTGACCGCGTTGGCCAGCTCGTTGACGTTGAGGATCGAAACCCCTTGCAGCTCGGCAATGCGGTTGAGATTGTAATCATTGGTGAGGATAGGACAGCGCAACTGCCGCGCCAGGATCACCAGCTTATCATCCACCTCGCGCACGCCTTCCACGTCTACGTCGCTGACGCGCACGGGAATATTCGGCTCTTTCTGCAACTGCGAAAGAACTTCCATGCCGCGGCGCCCGCGCTGGCGGCGCAGGCTGTCGGGAGAATCAGCAATATATTGTAATTCGTTCAACACAAACCGCGGGATCAGCAGCGATCCCGGGAGAAAACCAGTGCGGGCAATATCGGCGATGCGTCCATCAATGATCACGCTGGTGTCGAGCAGAATGGAGTGGGAGTCGGCCCACTTCTTCTCCGTTTCCTCAGGGGTAGCTGCCTGGGCCTGCCCACCGCGGTTGGTGATGGCGGATACCAAGCCAAACAGGTCATTCTGGCGCATGACGAAGACGGCCACGCCCAGGTAGCCACAAACGATCACGCCGATGAACGGCAGAATTTTTCCAAAGGGCGGCGGCAGCAGTGAGAGCGGGAAGGCCAGCAGCGCGGCGATCATCAAGCCGGCGATAATTCCGATCAATGAAGCGAATAATGACTGGGTGGAAACCTGTCCAAGTAGATTGCGCAGCGCGCGTACGGGCCGGGTGGTAATGAATGGAGTAAGGATAAGTCCAACTAAAGCGCCCACGAGGCCAATGGTGAAAGCGTACTGCTCAACGGTGAAATTGTACGGGCTGGGGGCGGCTTCGGCCATGCGGCCCAGCGCGGTGCCCCAGTACACACCAACGACGGAAAACACAATCATTCCGATGAGCCGGATAATAAAATCAGCACTCATAGATAACTCCTATCGGTTGTTAAAGAGCATATGACGAAGGATAATTCCTCTGCCTTAAATGATAGCATGAGAGCCGGGGCAAGTCAAATTGAATTACGATTCGATCACCTCAATAATCTTTTCTGCGAACAGGCGCGAGGCTTTGGGCGCATTGGCGGTAATTATGCGCCCATCCACCGTCACCCCCGGTCCGCAGTAACGTGCCCCGCCGCGCTCCAACGCTGCCGCCTGCGTGCCGGCCACGGTGGCATTCTTTCCCTGCAGCAGCCCGGCGTTGGCCAGGATCACCGGCGCCAGGCAGATGGCCGCAACCACGCCCTTCTTCTGGTCCATCTCGCGCGCTAAGCGCAGCGCCTCCACGTGCTGGAAATACATCTTCGACCCGCCGCCCACGAACACCAGCACGTCGAAATCCGCAGCGCGGGCATCGGCCAGGGGCAGGGTGGCCGTGGCGTGCCCGCCGCGCGAACCGGAACATTCACCGGCTGTCGTGCTGGCGATGACAATCTCGTGCCCGGCACGTTCCAACTCCGCCTGGGTAACAAATAGCTCTTCATCGCGAAAACGTTGTGGCGCAATTACCATCAGTATTTTTGCCATGCAACACCTCGGGCACAGTCACGAAGAAAACGCCGCCGAGTATTCTCAGGCGGCGTGGATGGATTTATTCGGGGTGGGTGGGGCGCTGGCTCTTCACCCCCGCCCGCGGTGAGACCGCTCGCGAGCGGCTGGATGGCTTACCCGCGTTAGGGTTGAGCAGCAGGTTGAGCTGGTTGAGCGCGTGCAGGTCGTACTCACGCCGCCCGCAAACGTCACAGATCCAGGCCGGAAAATCTGGAACGGTGATCAGTTCCTCTCCCAACCAGGTGAAATAGGTGATGTACTGGCGCGTGAGATGGCCGGCCGGACATTCGGTGCAGGGCAGGGATTCATCTTCGTTCCTGATGTTCATCATGCCTCTCCTTTTGCATGGCATAGAAACCGTGTTAGGCCGATCTATGGAGCGTTGGCGGCGTTGACGATCGGTGAGCGGCTGAGGACTTTCATATCGCTGAACGGCCAGTAGACCACCAGCGCCTTGCCGACCACATTATTGAAAGGCACATATCCCCAATCATGCGAATCCGAAGAAGAATTGCGATTGTCACCCAACACGAATAACGAATTCGGTGGCACTTTCCACACGCCTTCGTATTCCGGCTCGGCAGCGATGTAATCCTCTTCCAGTGAATAGCCATTGACTTCCACGCGATTATTGCCAATACGCACTTCGTCGCCCGGCAAGCCCACCACGCGCTTGATGTAATCCACGCTCGGGTCCGGCGGGTAATGGAAAACAATCACGTCGCCGTATTTGTAATCGCCCAACCGGTAGGCCAGTTTATTCACCAGGATGAATTCACCCGGCATTAACGTGGGCTCCATGCTGATATTTTCCACGCGCACGCGCGCCACCACGCTGTCAATGAGGAAATACAGTGCAACCGCCAGTACAATCGTCTGTATGGTTTCGAGGAGAAAATTCACCCAGGCAGAGCGCGTGTCTTGCGGCGGTGACGCGGGTGGCATTTCGGCGTTGTACGGTTCGAAAGGCTTGTTCTCCATACCTATAACTTTCCCCGGCACTGCGCCCGTCTCTGTTGAAAGCCCTTCTCTCACGCGCACATTCACGATTCTGCAGCGCAGGCGGTCACAATACTTGCTGACATTATAAGCGCCAAAAGGGCCATTCGCAAGGGCACACACAAGAATGCAGGTTGCCTGTAGGGCCGGCGCGCGGAAGGATGTACGCGCTATTGCTGGCCGGGCAGGCAGCCATCAAAATAAACCCAATGCAGTCAAACGACCATCAGAATCGGAGAGAACGTGGCTGAGAACAAGACCAGACCCAGCGACGCCAGCGTTGACCATTTTTTGCAAAGTATTGACGATGCCGGGAAGCGCCAGGATTGCTATACCATCCTTGATATGATGCGTTCTGCCAGCGGAGAAGCGCCAAAACTATGGGGCGGCAGTATGGTTGGCTTTGGCGACGAGCATTACCGCTATGAATCCGGACGCGAAGGTGACACCTTCAAGATCGGGTTCTCGCCGCGCAAGCAGGCGCTGACCATCTACCTGACGTACGGCTTTGAAGGCCAGCAGGAATTGATGCAGCGCCTGGGCAAGTTTAAAACAGGCAAAGCCTGCCTGTATATCAAACGCTTGGAAGACGTTGACCTGGACGTGCTCGACCGGCTGATCCGCTGGTCGCTCGAACACAAACAGACCGGGTAAGCACCATCATCAGCGCCGCGCGCGCATCACGATGCGGATTGGCGTGCCCAGGAACGGGTACTCCTTGCGGATCGTGTTCTCCAGATAGCGCTCGTAGCTGAAATGTGACAGCGACGGATCGTTAACATACAACAGGAAGGTGGGCGGGTCGCTGCGCACCTGCGTGCCGTAATAGATCTTCAACGCCCGCCCGGCGTGGGCCGGGGCAGGGTGGGCATCCTGCGCGCTTTGCAGGATCTTGTTGATCTGTGAAGTGCTCAGGCGCGCCAGGCGCTCTTCCTGCACGCGCAGCGCGGTGGGCAGCACCTGATCGACACGCTGGCCGCTCTTGGCCGAGATAAATAAGATCGGCACGTACGCAAGGAAGTTCAGGTCGCGGCGGATGATCTCGGTGTAGCCGTCCATGGTAAAGGTGTCTTTTTCCACCGCGTCCCATTTGTTCACCAGCACTACCACGCTCTTCCATTCCTCCAGGATGTACCCGGCAATGTGCGCATCCTGCGCGGACAGACGGTCGGTGGCATCCAGCATCAGCAGGGCCACATCGCTTCGCTCGATGGCGCGCATGGTGCGCAGCACGCTGTATTTTTCTACGCCCGGCTCAATCTTGCCGCGCCGGCGGATGCCGGCGGTGTCAATCAGCGTGATCTCGATGCCTTCATACACCATCTTGGTATCTACCGCGTCGCGCGTGGTACCGGCAATCGGGCTGACAATGGCGCGTTCTTCGCCCACCAACCGGTTAAGCAGGCTGGACTTGCCCACATTGGGCTTGCCCACCAGCGCGATCTTGACCGAATCATCCTCTTCCTGATCGCCCAGGTCTTTGAACGAGGCAATCAGCGCGTCCAGCAGGTCGCCGGTTTCGGTGCCGTGCAGGGCCGATACCGGGTATGGATCGCCCAGGCCCAGCTCATAAAATTGCACCACATCATTGCGCACTGCCTGGCTGTCCACCTTATTGACCACCAGGAAAATCGGCGGCCAGGGTTCGCCGTCGCGCGTCCTGCGGTAGCGGCGCAGGATTTCGGCCACTTCCAGATCGGCCGGGGTGATGCCGGCCGCGCCATCCACCAGGAACAGGATTGCATCGGCTTCGCGAATGGCCAGCTCAGCCTGTTCGCGAATCTGGCTGATATATTCCGCGGAACCAAGGGAAAGTGGCTCGCGCGCGCTGCTGCTGGTGGGGTCAATCCCGCCTGTGTCCACAATGTCAAAATTTACGCCCGCCCATTCCGCCTCGCTAAACAGGCGGTCACGCGTAGTGCCGGGGGTATCATCCACAATCGCCAGCGGCTGTCCGGCCAGGCGGTTAAACAGGGTGCTTTTTCCTACGTTTGGCCTTCCGACCAGGGCAACAACCGGTTTCGTCATTCCATATTCCTTATCTACGATTATTTCTTTCCCGCAGGACTATACCCTTCTTGATGCTCGGAGTATTTCGTCTCTGTAGGGCCGTATCCATTGATGGACTCAGGGCACTTCTCTGCGCGTTTGTTACGTGGGCCGCGGTGTAGGGCTGGGCTGCGGGCCACGGATTATGGTTACTTCTACCGTACCCGGGATCACAGATTCAACACGCAGCTCTGGCAGTTGCAGCTCCACGCGCGGCGTGCGCTGGTAAGTGCCCAGTCCTTCGCCTTCCATCTCTACGATGACGCGCACGTCTTCTTTGGTCAATGTATCCAGTAGCGGCAGCGGGCCGGAGAGGATCACGTCTACCGTTTCCGGTGAAATCTCGGCTGCCTGGCCAGGCTCCAGGCCGATGACTTCCACGCGCATGGCGGAAAGCGTCAGGCTGCTCTCGATGGCGGCAATGCCCACCTGCACACTCACTGTCTGCTCACCTACCACTGAAACACCCGGGGGCAGCTCCAGGGGCAGGTTAACATCCAAATCGTCGCGAGCGCCAGTCAGGTCAAGCGATGCGGTTTCCACATAGCCTGGCAGGTCATTGATGATCTGCGGGTTGGTGGAGAAAATCGTCACTGCCGGCGGGGAGACGGAGATGGTCGTCAGCCGGTAACCGTTGGCAATCTGCCCGCTGGTAGCCACCTTGACCACCACATTGCGGTAACCGCCGCGGTTGGTGACCGTCTGGGTAACAGTGATGGTTTCGGGTGAGAGCGTGATGTTGTCCACCGGCTGACCGCCCACGTCTACGGCCTGCAGTGTGAGCGTGCGGCTGATATTTTCGCGCACTTCCGCCAGGTCTAACACGGCGCGCACGCGCACAACGCGCTGAACCTGGCTCTGCGGGCCGCTGACGGCCACGCTGTCGGTGCTCAACTGCGGGGCTTCGGCCAGAAACCCAACCGCCGGCTCGCCGCGCTGCAGCAGTTCGATCGTGAATGAGCGCGTCTCCAGCGGTTCCAGGGTCACGTTGATGCTTTCTGGCGCGCTGCTCACCACCTGCATCGGGCGCATGCGCACGTGGATCTGCACCGGCACTTCATGCGTGCCGGCACCCAGCCCGGAAAGGTCTGCTACTGCGCTTACCGGATCGGTTTCCGTCTGCATTGCATTCCAGATGGATTGCGGCGCGCTGAGCTTGATATTGTTCACCTCCGGCACCGGGCTGGTGAGCACCAGGTTGGGATCGAGGCCCACCACGTCAATGCGCACCACGCGATCATATTGACGCGGCACAATCGGGTCGGCGGCCGTGACCGCCGAGATCCATACCGCTACGGCCAGCACAATCGCCAGTACCAGGCTGGGTAGAAATTTCATCAATGATCGAAACAACGACCTCATCGAGCTGCGTCCTTCTTATTCATCCGAGCGCCGGCCCTGGTTTGCGCCTGGCGGTTCCGGTTTGCGGAACAGCCGCGTGGCAAAGGTGATCGGTGTCGTAGGCGCATCCAGCGGGCGGTAAAACGCCAGCAGGATATTTTCCAGCCGCTCGCTGTCCAACCGGCGGATCATGCGCCCCGCGTGGGCAATGGAAATCGAGCCAGTCTCCTCTGAGACCACCACCGCGATGGCATCGCTGGCTTCAGAGATACCCAGCGCCGCGCGGTGGCGCAGCCCCATCTGGCGCTCTGGCGAGCGGTTGAGCACGCCGCTGGCGGAAAGTGGCATTACGGCCGCCGCCGCGGTGATGCGATTGTCTGAGATGATCACCGCGCCATCGTGCAGGGGTGTATTGGGGTAAAAAATTTGCAGCAGCAGTTCCGGCGTCACCTTGGCGTTGAGCCGCACTCCGGTGTTCACGTACTCATCCAGCGCATCACTGCGCTGCAAGATAATCAGCGCGCCGTGCTGGCGCGCCGAAAGCCGCGCGGCAGCGCTCACCACCCCCCGGATAGTATCCTGAATAGCCTGCATGGCGGCTGAGTCCTGCCGCAGGAACAGCGTGCTCGACCCGGCGCGTCCCAGCCGTTCCAGCCCGCGCCGAATTTCGGGCGCAAAGATTACCGGAATGGCAAACACCAGGGCTGGCAGCGTGGTACTCACCAGCCAGGAAAATGCTGGCAGGTTAACCAGGCTGGTCAACAGGCTCAGCAGAATCACCATCAGGATCACGCCCCTCAACAGCACCATCGCCTGGGTCTCGCGAACCATGATGAAGATGCCAAAGAAGATGGCAGTGACCAGGGCAAGGTCAATTAAGCTAAGCCAGTTCAGCCGTTGAAACAAAAATAGCAGTTCGTTGAGCAGATTTGGCACAGAACCGGTTCCAGTGCGCTGCGGCGCAGCCCCTTATTGCTTTGATTGTACCCTATTTCGCGCCGCAGGCACGCCGGTTTGAGGGTCTTAGATCGGGCGCATCACCCGGTTAATGCGCAATTGCTTGAACAGCATCTGGCAGCCCTCGGGCAGCGATTCCAGCGCGGCTTCCTGCCAGGCCTGCACGCCTAACTGCTCGGGGGCGCGGCGTTCATATCCCAGTGAGCGCCACAGGGTATCGAGCTGCGCCAGCGCGGGAGTGGTGAACACCAGCGATGCTTCGCTCTGCAGGTCTTTTGAGGCGCGCTCCATCTCGGTGATCAGCTTGGGTAGCGCCTTGTCCACTGGCAGCGCCGGGTCGATGAGGATATCGGTGGTGCGCGCCACCAGGTTTTCCACCTGCCAACCGATCAACCCGGCGGGGGTGTTGCCGGCCTGCAGCAGCAGGAAGGCCTTTTCGCCAAACGCGGCCATCACATCTTCCGAACGCATCTCGCGCTTCCCCTGGCTCAGACGCGTGATCAGCGCGGCAATTTCCGCCGACTGGCGCGGGCGGGCGCGCACCACGCGCAGCTCGCCGTCCAGAAGCTTGCCCGTCTGCGCCGGTTTCCCGGCGGGCAGGGCAGGTTCGGCGGTCTGGGGTACCAGCTTTTGCCAGGCGGCCTGCACATGCTTCCAGGTGTCTTCAAAGCTGCCGGTATTCTTAATCACCACCGTAGCCGCGGAGACCTTTTGCTCCTGCGGCGACTGCGCTTCGATGCGCCGGCGCGCATCCGCCTGGGTCATGCGCCGGTTGCGCACCAGGCGCTCGGCCTGCTGCTGCGGCGGAGCATAGGTAACCCACACGCTGTCGCACTTTTTGGCCAGCCCCGCTTCCAGCAGTTTGATGGCTTCGATCACCACCACCGGCTGGCTTGAGCGCCGTACCAGGATGTCGGTGGCCTGCTCTACCAGCGGGTGGATAATTTTTTCCAGCTCGGCCAGCGCCTGCGGGTCAGCAAACACAACCTTCCCCAGCCGCTGGCGGTCAATCTCGCCGTCCGCGCCCACTACCCAACGCCCGAACATTGCGATTACGGGCTGGTAACCGGGCGCGCCTTTGGCGATGGCGCGGTGCGCCAGGGCGTCGGCGTCAATGCCATACGCGCCCAGGTGCTCCAGCATGCGCCGCACGACGCTTTTTCCGGTACCGATATTCCCCGTCAACCCAATGACGTATTTCCCAGCCCACTTGCTCACGGTTGCTCCTTGAAGGGTGTGGATCGCAATGGCGGCAGCCGCCTTTTCCATTGTAGACGCTGGGGGCGGGGATGTCAAACCTTCGCAGTTTACCCTTTCGTAAGGTCAGATGACCCGGTGAAGCGCAGCGTGGGATGCAGCGGCGGCTGTGAGAAGTGTTTTCTACGGCGCAAAATACAGCGTAAAAGGCAGTATTCCACTACACTAAGGATGATCGTTCTACACTCCAATTCCACCCATGGACGGTACGTATGAACATTCTTCTATGGGCCATCCAGGCTATCCTGGCGGTCAAAAGTGTATCCACGGCTTTCACCCATGCCCTGCGCCAGGACCAGGGGAAAATGCAGGAAGGCATCCACCGCATGGGTGCCGGGACTCCGGCGCTGCTGGTTGGCGTTTCCGTGCTGCTGCTGGTCGCGGGGGTGGGGGTAGTCCTGCCGCTCGCGCTGGGCATCCTGCCGGGGCTGACGCCTTTCGCCGCGGCGATGCTGGCGTTCGCCTTCCTGGCGGACCTGCCATTACACCGCCGCTGCCGCGAGAACCCAAGTCTGATCCCCAGCCTGGTGCTGGCGCTGCTGGCGGCATTCGTGGCCTATGGTCGTTGGGCGCCAGTTCCATAGTTGAGGTCTTAATTGAGATTGGAGAATCCGATGGCTGTGAACATAATCGCACAAGTTTTTGAGCATAACCACTGGGCCAACCAGCAAATCATTCAGGCATGCCTTGCGCTCACCGAAGAGCAGTTGGATGGCGAACCCCATTCCGCAACGCGCGGCAGCATTCGTACCACACTACTGCACCTCGTGCTGTCGCAGGATGCTTACCTGCAAACGCTGACCCTGCCGGTCGAGGCGCGCACCAAAGAGGAAGTGATGATGTCAACTGCGCTGGCTTCCGAGACGGCCAGCAGCCGGGGCTTGATTGCACTGGCACAGCGCGCCGCTGGCCCGGACATCGAAGCAAGCGTGCAGACCAGCAATGGTAATTCCGTTGAGCCGTGGGTGATTCTGCTGCAGGCGATCAACCATGCCACCGAACACCGAGAGCAGATCAAAAGCATGTTGACTGCCCTGGGCGTTACCCCGCCAGAGATCGATGGGTGGGATTTTGGCCTGGCGCGCGGCGCGTTCATTCTCAGCGACTAGGCCGGCGACAAAATTTTCAATTATTCTTGACATCCGTGGCATGTGCCTGTAGAATATGGGCACGTTCGTAAGAACGTCCCGCCGAGATAGCTCAGTTGGTAGAGCACGCGACTGAAAATTGCGGTGTCCTGGGTCCGATCCCCAGTCTCGGCACACAAAAAGCACCCCACGCGGGTGCTTTTTGCTTTTCTGCCTGCGCGTCTGGTACAATTCGCGCAGAATGCTGCGCAAACCCAAATTCCTCATCGCACTGGGGGGATTACTCGCCGCCGCCTTGCTGGCGCTGATGTTTTTATCGCGCACGGTCACGCTGGTTGTGGACGGCCAGCAGCGGGTGCTGCGTACCTTCGCGCTCACCGCCGGCGACGCGCTGCGCGCGGGTGGGGTGACGCTGCGCGCCGAGGACCGCGTTGACCCGCCACCGCAGACCGTGCTGGCATCCGGCGCGACGATTACCATTGATCGCGCCCGCCCGGTGACTATCGTCTACCAGGGCATTCCGTTCTCCATCGTCAGCAGCCTGCGCCAGCCGCGCGCACTGCTCTCTCAGGCCGGCCTGGCGCTCAACGCGGATGACCAGCTCTACCTCGACGGCCAGCGCGTGCTGCTGGACCAGGAGTTGCCGCCCGGAGAGCAGTACGCGCTGCAGGTACGCCCGGCGGTGATGATTACACTGGTGGAAGACGGTCAGGAGCGCGTGCTGCGTTCCGCCGCGCCGACCCTGGCGGATGCGCTATGGGAGGCCGGCATTGCCCTGCGCCCCGGCGACCGGCTGGACCCGCCCGCATCCACCCGGCTGCTGGCCCCGGTGCGCGCCGAGCTGCGTCGCGCCGTGCCGCTGGCCATCCGCGTGGGACAGGTAGTAGTGCACGCGCGCAGCGCCGCGGGCACCGTTGGGGATGCGCTGGCGGAGGCCGGCATCTCGCTGCAGGGTATGGATGTTTCTGAGCCAAGCGCAGCCGAGCCGCTGCCAGTGGATGGTCAGATCATCGTCCACCGCGTGCGCGAAGAAGTAGTGCTGGCGCAGACGATCCTTCCGTTCGAAAGCACCTACCAACCGGACGCTGAGACCGACCTGGACACGCGCAAGGTGATTGATCCGGGGCAGTATGGGCTGAAGGTGGCGCGCGAGCGCGTGCGTTACCAGGATGGCGCGGAAGTGGCGCGCGAGCAAGAGGCCGAGTGGGTGGTGAGCGAACCGAAAACCCAGGTGGTGGGGCTGGGCACCCGCCCGGTAGTGCAGACCATGGATACCCCCGACGGGCAGATTGAGTATTACCGCACCACGACGGTGTACGCCACGTCGTATTCACCCTGCCGCCAGGGCATGGGGCGCTGTTCGAAGAGCACCGCCAGCGGCACGCCGCTGACCAAGGGCGTGGTGGCTGTTACGCTGCCCTGGTACCGGCAGTTTGCCGGCCAGCGCATCTACGTGCCCGGCTACGGATTTGGAGTCATCGCCGATACTGGCGGCGGGATTCCCGGCACGCCGTGGATCGACCTGGGGTATGATGAAGAGGACTTCACCAACTGGCATCAGAACGTGACCATTTACTTCCTCACCCCTGTACCCGCGAGCGTTCCATGGCGTCTTCCCTAGACCTGCCCCCCTTGAACATCCCCGCGCTGCTGCGTGCGCATGGTTTGCATGCCAAAAAGTCACTGGGGCAGAACTTCCTCATCGATCCGGAAGCGTTGGAGCGCATCACGCAGGCGGCCGAGGTGAACCCTGACGATGAGGTGCTGGAAGTTGGCCCCGGTCTGGGCAGCCTGACGCGCCACCTGGCGCGCGCCGCGCGGCGCGTGGTGGCGGTGGAGCTGGATGGCACACTGATCCCGGCGCTGCGCGAAGTGCTGGCAGATTTTCAAAACGTCGAAATCGTGCAGGGCGATATGCTTGAGCTGGACCCGGCGCAGCTCATGCAGCAGCCTGGGTATCTGGTGGTGGCCAATATCCCCTATTACATCACTTCGGCGCTCATCCGCCACCTGCTGGAAGCCCCGCGCCTGCCCGCGCGCGTGGTGCTGACCATCCAGCGCGAAGTTGCCGAGCGCATCACCGCCGCGCCGGGCGATTTGAGCCTGCTGGCGCTCAGCGTGCAGGTCTATGGCGCTCCACGGCGCGTAGCGCACATCCCGGCCGGGGCGTTTTACCCCGCGCCAAATGTCGATTCCGAAGCGGTGCGCATCGACCTGTACCCGCAGCCGCGCATCCCCACCGCGCAGTTAGACGATTTCTTCACGCTGATCAAAGCCGGCTTTTCGCAGAAGCGCAAAACGCTGCGCAATGCGCTCTCCGCCGGTCTACGCCGCAGCCCGGCTCAGGCCGAGGTATTGTTGCGCGCCGCCGGGATTGACCCCATGCGCCGCGCGGAGACGGTGTCAATGGAAGAGTGGGGCGCGCTGGTGGATGTTTTCACGCAGGGGTAGCAAATATTAGCGCGGGGGCTACCCCCGCGCTAGTATGATTACCCAGATCCGATCTTATCCCCCGCGGCGCAGGTCGCGGTACATGCCGGCGAGCTGCCACACACGCAGCGCAGCTTCGATCTGGATGCGGAAGTTCATCTTGGACTTGCCCCAGCGCCGGTCGGCAAAGTAGATCGGTACTTCACAGAAGCGGAAACCCAATTTGTGCGCCACGTATGCCATTTCCACCTGGAACACGTAGCCATTCGAACGGATGCGGTCCAGCGGCATGGCTTCCAGCGTCGCGCGTTTCCACAGGCGGAAGCCGCCGGTCATATCCATCAGCGGCACGCCGCCCAGGATGGTGCGCGCGTACAGGTTGCCAAACCCGGAAAGCGCCTTGCGCCAGAAGGGCCAGTGTTCGTCCAGCCGGCCGCCGGGCACATAGCGCGAGCCCAGCGCCATATCGCAGTTGGCCAGTGCGGCCACCAGCTCGGGGATTTTCTCCACTGGGTGCGAAAAATCAGCGTCCATCTGGCCGATAGCTTCAGCTCCGGCGCGCAGGCAGTCCTGAAAGCCCTGGATATAGGCCGTGCCCAGCCCCAGCTTGCCGGGGCGGTGCATCACGCGCAGTCGCCCGCCGGTCTCCTGGCTGATCTGGTCCGCGATCCGCCCGGTGCCATCCTGGCTGTTGTCGTCCACGATTAACAGGCTCAGGTCAGGCAGAGGCAGCGAAAAAATAGCCGATACCAGTTTGGGCAGGTTTTCGGCTTCATTGTAGGTCGGTATAACAAATGTCGTCTTCAAAGTTCCCTCTATCGTGCCAGCCGCTCCAACTCCGCGCGCACCTGGGTGATGCTGCGACTGGGATTGGGCCCCGGTGTGTAGTCAGCAATCTCTACGGCGAGGCGGTGGTCGCGAAAGAGGTCTGTATCCCGATCTTGATCTCGGTAAAAATATTCGAAGGACTGAGCCAGGCGCTTGCGGATGGTATCTTTCAAACCACCCATCAAAACGGGCCTTGCAATCAGGATGAAGTCCGTCTGGTCCAGGTGACCGATAAAGCTATCTTGCGCGATGGTGTCGCGAATACTTTCTTGCAGCATCATCGATATCGCGCGCAGCAGGTCATCCGAAGCGACGAACCCGTACACTTCACGGAACCGCCCTAAGTTTTTTAATGATATCACGGAAATCGCAAAATCCACGGCTCCCGCGGCCTCGAGGATGCGCTCGTTCACGAGGCTGCCTTCCGGCAGGCCGGTGATCGTGTTATTGAGCGATACACGACGCGTGCGTTCCAGTGTGTTATTTACGCGCAGCCGCAGCTCCTGGATGTCGAACGGCTTGGTGATGTAATCTTCGGCTTTCAGCGACAGCCCTTCCAGCCGGTCAGCACGTTCGCGCTTTTCGGTCAGGAAGATGATTGGCAGGTCGCGCGTGCGGCGGTTGGCGCGGATGCGCTTGGCAACTTCAAACCCATCAATGTCGGGCAGCCGGATGTCGAGGATGATCAGGTCGGGGGGCTGGGACAGGCAGGCGGCCACGCCTTCTTCGCCCCAATTAACCACCGTCACCTGGAAGCCCTGCATGCGGAAATACGCATCCAGCATTTCAGCAATATCCAGGTCGTCTTCAACAATCAGCAGTCTGGCTTTGACTTCGTTCACGCGGTATCCTTACCCAATCGGTTCTTTGTAAATCACAAAGTCGCAGGTCGGATCCCCCACAGCCACACACTTTGACTCGTTGACGCGGAATTCCATCCCACCCGAGACCCACTTGAGGCCTTCCTGCAGCAGACCGGCGGCGATGAAGCAATCGGGCTTGTCTGACTTGCGCCCCCAGCACACCGGGCAGCGGTGGATGGTATACAGGAAATGGTCGTCAAATTCCTGCACAGTGCTGATCTGGTCACTCATCGTGCTGAAGATGCGCGCCATGGCCGGCAGGCCGATGCGCAGCTTGGCGTGCAGTGGCAGCACCTTGAAGGCCAGGTCGCCCGCGCCGGCCAGCGCGCCGAAATTACGCAGCCCGTTCGAGAAGGTAGCGCGCCCGGCACGCAGCGCCAGTCCCCGCCCGCCGCGCGGACCGTACATTTCTTCCAGCGCGCCAAAGATCGACGAGAACTTGGAAAAATCAAACTGGCGTTCCAGGTTATCGGCGGGGTAATTGTCAATCAGATCTGAAGCATTGGCCAGGTTGAGGATAGCATTGACGCCATTTTTGCCCATCACGTCTTCGATGGCATAAATGGCGATGCGCGCGAACTTATTTGAATAATAATAACCGCTGGGTTGGATGATCTCCATAATGTCCGCCGCTGTTAGATCAGTTTGGTTAGGGCTTCGGCAGCGCGCCGCATGTCGAGGAAGATCAGCCCCAGCTTGGCCTGCTCACGCGCCAGGGCGGTCAGCACGGCATCTTCGCCGATAGACATGAGCACCACGTACCCATTCTGCCCTTTAATGTAAACCTGGTCCAGCGAACCGCGGCCCAGTTCGCCGGCGATGCGCTCGCCCAGCGAGAGCATCGCGGCCGACATGGCCGATACGCGGTCTTCTTCTACCCCCTGCGGGAGTGCGGATGCAATCGTGAGCCCGTCCAGGCTGACAACCGCCGAGGCTTCGATATCAGGTGAAGAAGCTTGAAGCTCACGCAAGCGTTCCACCATCAGTTGGGTGCGGGATTTCGTCAAGGCTGCACTCCTTCATGTGGGATGATCGTTTTAGATGCTGTGGGAAAGGGTTTACCCGAACCTCGTTCTAATTTAGCACGCCCCCTATGGAGTGTCAAGCCAACCCACCGCCGTTTGGACGCCTGGGGGGCAACTGTAAAGAGATTGATAAGTGGCCGGCGCTTACTGATGCTCTGCTATAATGGCGAAGATACCATGAGACGAGGAGGGTTTATGCTCATTTACAAGCGCGTACAAATCCTGGCGGGGCTGCTGGTGGCCATCAGCCTGATCCTCGCGGCCTGCTCTACTCCGGCAGCTGCGCCGGCGGCGCAGCGCGAAAGCCTGCGTTTCGCGGTGCTGCGCATCATCGACTCGCTGCCGATGTACGTGGCGCAGCAGGAAGGGTTGTTTGCGAAATACAACCTGGACGTGGAGATTATCCCGGTCGGCTCCGCGCCGGAACGTGACCAGCTTATTGCCGCCAACCGCGCGGATGGCATGATCTCCGAGGTGCTGACGGCGTTGTTCTACAACAAAGACACCACACAGGTGCAGATTGTGCGCTTTGCGCGCGCCGCCACGCCCGAAACGCACCTGTTCAGCATCCTGGCATCAAAGAAGAGCGGCATCACCAGCGTGGAAGGACTAAAGGGCGTGCCGGTGGGCATTTCGGATGGCACGGTGATCGCCTATCTCACCGACCGCATGCTGCAGAAAGAAGGCTTCGCCCCGGAAGACATCCAGACCATCTCCGTTCCCAGTCTGGGCGACCGTATGGCGCTGCTGGGCTCAGGTGAACTGGCCGCGGCCACGCTGCCCGAGCCGCTGACAACCCTGGCGGTGCAGCAAGGCGCGGTGGTGGTGCTGGACGACAGCCAGTACCCCGACCTGAGCCACAGCACGATCACTTTCCGCAAGGCTTACCTGGATGAAAAGCCGGAAGCAGTACGCGGCTTCCTTGCCGCCATCGAGGACGCGGTAAAGCTGATCAACGCCGACCCGAAGAAGTACGAAAAAACGCTGATTGAGCTGCAGATTGTACCCGCGCCGCTGGAAGGCAAATTCAGCGTGCCGCAGTTCGTCACCGCCGGCGTGCCCAGCGAAGCGCAGTTCCAGGACGTGGTCGATTGGGCGCGCAGCAAGGGGCTGGTGGATAAAGATTACGTTTACACCGATCTGATCAACACATCCTTCCTGCCCAAACCGTAGCGCATGAACACGCGGCCGTTCGTCGAGCTGCAAGAGGTCAGCTTCCACTACCCGCACGGCGAAGAAATCTTCTCCGGCTTTCAGTGGCAGGTGGAGCAGGGCGATGCATGGGCCGTTATCGGACCATCCGGCTGTGGCAAGAGCACGCTGCTATACCTGCTGGACGGGCTGCGCTTTCCCGGCGTGGGACGCGTGCTGGTAGATGGCCAGCCGGTGACGCGCCCGCGCCCACGCACGGGCTTTATCATCCAGGAGTACGGGCTGATGCCCTGGGCTACGGTGCGCGAGAATGCCGAGCTAGGGCTGCGTATCCGTGATTTTTACGGCCCGGATGGCACGCATGCCCCGTTGGGCCAGCGCGGCAGCCCGGCGCAGCGCGCCGCGGTAGTGGGTAACTGGCTCGAGCGGTTGGGAATTAGCGCGGTGGCTGGCAAGTACCCGGCGCAAATCTCCGGCGGGCAGCGCCAGCGCACGGCCATTGCCCGCACCCTGGCGCTGGACCCTGACCTGCTGCTGATGGATGAGCCGTTCTCTTCGCTGGATGCGCCCACGCGCGAGAGCCTGCAGCGCCTGACGCTGGAGCTTTGGGCCGAGCAGCACCTGACTCTGGTGATCGTGACCCATGCGATCGAAGAAGCGGCGATCCTGGGGCAGAAGATCCTGCTGCTCAACCGGCCGCCCAACCGCGGCGCGGCGCAGGTGATCGAAAACCCTGGTGCGGTAGACCCGACTTATCGGGACAGCGAGGCCTACCGTGCCATCACGCGCGAGCTGCGCGCGCGTCTGGGGGAAGCATGAAGCGACGCGATCTGCTGCTCGCGGCGGTGGTGTTGGCGCTGGTGTGGCAAATCGCCGCGCTGCTGGTGAACCAGCCGGTATTGCCCGGCCCGCTGCGCGTAGCCATCACCCTATGGAGTGAATTGGGGAACGGGCTCCTGGGGCATTTCCTGGCAAGTTTGTGGCGCGTGGTGGCCAGCACCGCGCTGGCCATTGCACTGGCTGCGCCGGCCGGGTTAGCCATGGGCCAATCAAAGCGCCTGGATGCCATCTTCTCGCCACTGGTCTATCTGCTCTACCCGATCCCCAAGGTGGTGCTGGTGCCGGTCATCCTGCTGCTGCTGGGCATTGGCAACCTGTCGAAGATCGTGATTATTTTTCTGATCCTGTTTTTCCAGATTTTGGTGCTGGTGCGCGATCAGGCCGCGGCGCTGCGCCCGGAGCTGATCCAAAGCGTGCGCAGCCTGGGGGCGGGGCGGCGCGCGCTGTTCCGTTTTGTGTACCTGCCTGCCAGCATCCCGGCCATTCTTACCGCGCTGCGCCAGTCGGTGGGCACGGCGGTGGCGGTGCTGTATGTGGCCGAGCTGTTCGCCACGGAGAAGGGCCTGGGGTATTACATCTACCTCAATGGCTCTACGCTGCTCAATTACCCTGCCATGTACGCCGGCGTAGTTGCCATGAGCGGCCTGGGCCTTGGCCTGTACTTCACCGTCGACTGGCTGGAGCGGCGCCTGGCGCGCTGGCAGTTTGCGAGCGAATAGCTTGAAACGCGCAGTGCGCGAAGAAGGCGCGAAGGACGCAAAGAAAAAAGAAGAAAACTCTTATTGCTCTTCGCGTTTTAAGGTTTTATATCAATGCCTGCAAGACCAGCCCGGCTGAGAGGCCGGCAGCGAAGGCAAGCTCAAGCTGGCCGGTTTGCGCGAGTATCTGGTTGAGCGGCCGGCCGCTGAGCCGGTAGACCTTGCGCACCAGCCGCGCAGCCAGCGGCAGCGAAAGCCACGCCAGCAGCACCCACGCGCTGGCCGCTCCACTCAGCCACATGCCCAGCGGAGCCAGGTAGGCCACCGCCAGCGCGGCCACGTACTCGCGCCGCGCCCATTCCGCGCCAAAGCGCGCCGCCAGGGTGTGCTTGCCGCTGGCGCGGTCGGTGGCGATATCGCGCAGATTATTGACCACCAGGATGGCCACTGCCAGCAATCCCACCGGCACTGCCGCCCACCACGCAGCAGGGCTCAGGCTGAGCGCCTGCACATAGTACGTGCCGCACACCGCTGCCAGGCCAAAGAACAGAAATACTGCCACCTCGCCCAGCCCGTTATAGCCCAGCGGGAACGGCCCGCCGGTGTAGGCCAGCGCGGTGAGGATCGACAGCACGCCAATCAGGATCACCGGCCACCCGGCGTGCAGCGCCAGGTACACGCCGCACAGCGCCGCCAGCCCGAAGGTAAGCCACATGGCGGTCTTTACCTCACCCGGGGTTACCAGCCCGGCCGCGGTCACGCGCAGCGGGCCCATGCGCTCGGCGGTGTCGGCGCCTTTTTGAAAATCAAACACATCGTTGGCAAAATTGGCCGCGATCTGCAGCAGCAGCGCGCCCAGCAGCGCCGCCAGCGCAGGCAACAGGGCGAAATGACCGGCGCTGAAGGCCGCCGCGCTGCCCACGATCACCGGCGCGGATGCCGCCGGCAGCGTGCGCGGCCGCGCGGCCATTTTCCATATATCAAAGCGCGAGAGCGAGGATGGTGGGCTGCTGGTCATAGGTGAATATCAGCGTAAGTATAGCGCATTTCATCCGGTATAATCCCTCGGCATGAACAGCCTGCGCATCCGTCCATTGAAAGAGTCCGACCGCGCCTGGGTGATCGCGTTCTGGCGCGAGCATTGGGGCAGTGACGTGATGGCCGTGCACGGCGAGCTGTTCCACGCCGCCGGTTTGCCCGGTTTCGTGGCCGAGTTGGACGGCGCGGCCGCCGGGCTGGTCACCTACCAGGTGCGCGACGAAGAATGCGAGGTGCTCAGCCTGGACAGCCTGCAACCGGGATGGGGCATCGGGCGCGCTCTGCTGGGGGCGGTTGCCCTGGCGGCCCAAAGTGCCGGCTGCGCGCGGCTGGTCTTGGTGACAACCAACGATAATCTTACGGCGCTGCGTTTCTACCAGCGCCTGGGGCTGCGGCTGCGCGCGCTGCGCCCGGGGGCGGTGGAACAGTCGCGCCGGATCAAGCCGGAGATTCCACTCGTAGGCGAAGACGGCATCCCCATTCGTGACGAGCTCGAGCTGGAGCTGCCACTGGATGGCGAGGCCGCGGCCGGGATTGTACAATTGGCGCAAACCGTATTACAATAACCGCCGAAGCAAACATGGAACAGGTGAACAAATGAAACGAACATTACTGGTGATCATTCTGGGTTTGACGGTATTATCCTGGCTGGTGCCCGCGCGGCCAGTCCTGGCGCAGGATGCGCCCATCGCTGAGCCGGAACGCTCTTCTGGCGCGGCGTTATGCCTGCCGGACGTCTACCTGCAAACCCCCGATGACTGCCTGCCCCTTGGGCCCTCGAGCTTTTTGACCGACATGGCAAAGAAGGGTCTAACCTTTCCACTGCGGCCGCTGCCCGCTACCGCTCCAGCGGATCATTACAACTATGTGGACGTCAATTACGCCCGCATCAGCCTGGACGCCACGGAAAGAGCCCCAGTCTACGGCTCTCTGGAAGCTGCGATCAGCGGCGAATCACCCAGCCGCTATCTGAGCGGCGGCATGCTGCGCTACGTTTCCTACGTCAACCAGCAGGACGTTAACGGCGGCCACTATGTGCTGCTCAATTCTGGTGAGTGGATGCGCGCTTCGCCGGCCGGTTACACCAATTACCAGGGGTTGATGTTCCGCGAGACGCCGAAAAACGGCTTTGGCTGGATTGTGGACAAGGCCGAAGTGCGCGCCGCGCCAGGATACGCCGCGCCGCTGTTGGGCAAAAGCCCGCTGCGCAACGACGTGATCCAGGTGTTTGACACCCAGGTTGTTGACGGCACCGAGTGGTATATGATCGGCCTGAACGAGTGGGTGGAGCACCGCTACGCGCGAAAGGTGGACATCAGCCGCACCCCGCCCGAAGGAGTTACCGGGGGCCGCTGGATCGAAATTAACCTGTTCCAGCAGACGCTCTCCGCCTACGACAACGGCGCGCTGATCTTCTCGACAATGATCGCCAGCGGCATCGATCCGTTCTGGACCCGTCCGGGGCTGTTCAAGATCTACCAGAAGAAACCGCTGGAGACGATGTCCGGCGCGTTCGAGGCAGATAAGTCTGACTATTACTACCTGGAAGACGTGCCCTGGACGATGTACTTCGACGAGGCGCGTGCCATCCATGGCGCCTACTGGCGCACGATGTTCGGTTATCCCCAGTCACACGGCTGCGTCAACATGTCGATTGGCGACTCGGCCTGGCTGTACGAGTGGGCGCAGGAAGGCGACTGGGTGTACGTCTACGACCCATCCGGGCAGACGCCCACCGACCCCAAACTGTACGGCAAGGGCGGGGCATAAAGAAATAACATTTATAGATGTGCGGGGCGTGAAGCGCCCCGCACATTCCTAAAGATCACTCAGGGCGCGAGGATCAGCTCGCGCGATGAAAGCTCCACGATACCGGGAATGCGCGTGGTGCTTTCCTGGCGGATCACCAGCCGCGCCGGGGTCACGTCGTTGACGATGTAGGGGATGTCCACCGTGTAAGGTGTGTGGCTCAAGTCGCCGCTGGGTGGCGGCACAGTCAGGCTGGTTTGCCCCACCACGCTGCCATTTTCGGCCACCAGCTCGAAGATCAATGGGCTGGCATTGACCGGGCGTGCCAGCCCTTCGAGGTGCAGCACGCCGCCGGTGATGACGTCGTCTTCTTTGGGCTTGCGCACAATATACGCTTCGCGCTGGTCCTCAGCCGGGTTGATCTCGTTGTCACCGATTGACAGCAGGATCAGGTCTAGGCTGGTCAGGTTGCGCACCCGGCCCGTCTTGTCATTGATGAAGATTACCAGCCGTGCCGTCTCGGCCACCGCGCTTATCTGGAATTCGATATCCGGAGCAATGCCGATACTCTTACCCTTGTAGCTGCCATAGGAGAGCACCTGGCGGCTGATGTAGCGCCCATCCTCGCCAATCAGGTCGATATGCACGCTGCCATCCTCGCCGGGTGTCACGCCCAGTTCGGCGCGGAAAGGGGAAATGACCTTTGACATGCGCCCCGGGCGGTCGATGCGCAGCACTGCGAACGGCGGCAGCGGGGTGGGAGTGATGGTGGGGGTGGGCGTGTTGGTGCGCGTGCGCGTGGGCGCGCGCCTACCACGCAGCGGCGTACCGGCTGCGGTGGCCGTGCCAGTGGCTTCGGCATAAAAGGTAGCGAGCTGTTCTTCGGGCGAGGCTGGCGTTGGGCTGGGCGTAGGTGTGCGCGTGGGGCGTGCCGCGCGCGGACTGGCGCTGGGCGAGCTCACCCGGCTGAGACCCGGGGGTGTCTCCGTTACCGGCGCGGGGGTGACCGGCGCGGCCAGCGATGGCGTGGGGCTTGTGGTGGCTTCCGCCGCGGGCGTGGCGCTGATCGCCGGCGCGGCCTGTTCGGCGGGAACCCACTCAGCGCCACAGCCGGCCAGCAGCACAAATGCCAGGCAGCAAAGCGCGCGGGTGGTCCCGCGCATCAGGGTCTGGGTCATCGTGTTTCCTTTGGAATTTCGCGCAGCACGGGCATCACCTCGCGGGCGAAGCCAGCCAGCAGTCGCTCGCGCTCTGCCTGGCTGCCAGCCACAGGAGCGATCACCGCGTATTCCAGGCCGGCGACTTGCAGCGCGCGAAGCTGTTCCGTCACCTGCTCGGCTGAGCCTTGCACAGCGTTCTCCTGACCTGCGATGGGCTGGCGCGCCAGCGAAATGCGCATGCTCACCGTAAATGGGCGCCGCGCCAGCAGGGGTTTTACCGCCGCCAGCCGCGCGACCAGAGCCGCGGCGGGCAGGCTGTTGGCGTGCCAGCCATCGGCAAGCAGCACCGCGCGGCGCAGCGCAGCGGCCGAATTTCCACCCACCCACAGCGGTGGCCCACCAAGCTGCACCGTACTGGGCTGGAAGACCACGTCTTCAAATGCGTAATACCTGCCCTGAAAGCTCACCGGGCGGTTGCCACCGCGCCACAGCGTGCGCAGTACCTTAATCGCCTCGTCCATACGCGCGGCGCGGTCGGAAAAACTGCTGCCCAGGTTACGGTACTCGCTCTTTGACCAGCCAATTCCCGCTGCCAATAGCACGCGCCCGCCGGAGAGCAGGTCAGCGGTAGCGATCTGTTTGGCCACTTCCAGTGGGTTGCGCTGCGGCAGCACCAGGCTGGAAATGCCCAGGCGGATGCGCCCGGTGGCGCCCGCCAGGTAAGCCAGGCTGGTGACGGCCTCGAACAGGCTGCCGAACTCCCCGGCCTCGGGCTGCGACAGCGCCAGGTGGTCGGTCAGCCAGGCGGATTCATACCCGAGCTGCTCGGCAGCCAGTGCCGTATCCAGCATCGCCAGCCGGCCGGCCTGGGGACCATAGGAAGGTAAGACCACGCCAAATTTCATTGGGAGCACCGGTTGGGTCGTTCGTTTTCCTCACTGCACCCTTCGACGAGCTCAGGGTGCTGGCCTTTTTTTTGCACAGAATGAGACATGATGGATTGTGTTATCCTCGCCGCGTTCTTCGACAGGCCCAGGATGCTGGCCGGGTTTTTCCATGTGCCGTGTGACATGTTGGATTTTGTGATTGTAACGGCTGCGCGGGTGCATCGCAAGTGCTTGCGGCGTTCTCCGCGCCATCTTGACAAAGTTGAAAACAGGCCAGCCGGAGCACTGCTGCCCCCGCCGGCCTGTTCCGAATACGTTTGTGCGACTTAACCCAGGTTGTATACCTGGCTGTATTTGCCGCGCAGATAGCGCAGGTACGGCGCGGCGTTGATGCGCTCGCCGGTCACCATTTGCACCAGCTCCTGCGGTTCGTATTTGGCGCCGCGGCTGTGGATGTTAACCCGCAGCCATTCCAACAGCGCCTCGAACTGCCCCTGCTCGATCTGCTGGTCCAGGTCGGGAATGGCCTGGCGGATTTTCTCCCATAACTGCGCCGAAACCAGGTTGCCCAGCGCGTAGGTGGGGAAGTAGCCGATCATGCCACCCGACCAGTGCACGTCTTGCAGCACGCCCAGCGTGTCAGTGGGCGGGGTGATGCCCAGGTACTCCTGCATGCGCGTGTTCCACACCTCGGGTAGGTCGCGCACGGCCAGGCTGCCTTCTAGCAGCGCGATCTCGATTTCCATGCGCAGCATGATGTGCAGGTTGTAGGTGGCCTCGTCGGCTTCCACGCGGATCAGCGACGGCTCGACACGGTTTATGGCACGGTAGAACGTATCCAGGTCCACGTTACCAAGCTGGGTCGGGAAATATTCGCGCATACGCGGGAAGAAGTGCTTCCAGAAGGGCAGCGAGCGCCCAACCAGATTCTCCCACATGCGCGACTGTGATTCGTGTAGCGCCATCGAAGCGGCGTTCGCCAGAGGCGTGCCTTCAAACGCGGGATTCATGCCCTGCTCGTAAAGCGCGTGGCCGCACTCGTGCATCGAGCTCATCAGCGCCGACATGGCCATATCTTTGATGACGCGCGTGGTGACACGCACATCACCGCTGCCAAAGCTGGTGGTGAAAGGGTGCGCCGAACGGTCCTGGCGGCCGCGGTTCCAGTCATAGCCAAATGCAGTCATAACTTCCACGCCGAAGTCCCACTGTGCCTGCTCGGGGTAATCCAGCGACAGGAAGCGGCTTTCCACCTGCGGTTTCTGGCCAATTTCGCGGATCAGTGCCACCTGCTCGCTGCGCAGGGCGCCGAAGATTTCCTGCACTTCGGTGGTCTTCATCCCCGGTTCGTAGTCGTCCAGCAGCGAGTCGTAGGGATGGTCGCTGGGGCCGAACAAACCGGCGTACTCGCGCACTAAGGCCACGATCTTTTCGAGCTGGGGCTGGAAGGACGCGAAGTCGTTATTGGCGCGGGCGCGCTGCCAGATCTCGTGTCCCACCGAGGTGGCCTGGGTCATTTCCGCCACCAAACGCGCAGGTACGCGCGTGCGCTTTTCAAAGCGCCGGGCGGTGACTTTTACCAGGCGCGCATCGTCCGAATTCGGGTCGAGGCCGGTGGACGCGCTCTGCAGATCTTGCAGCAGGCGGCCCATCTCGTCCGAAGTGGATTTCTGGTGGATCAGCGTTTCCAGCACGGCAAGCTGTTGGCCGCGGCCTTCGAAACCACCGGGCGGCATGTTCACCTGCATATCCCATCCGAGCACGGCGCTGGCATTATTCAGCGCGGAAACCTCGGCCAGCATTTCCTTGAGTTGGTTCAGTTTCTCCTGCATAGTTCTCCTGTGTGGTTCAGGCTACTTTCCAGCGCAGGGGCTTGCCGTCCAGGGCGGCCAGCACTTCGGTGGCAATATCTTCGGCGGCGCGCGCCTGGGCTTCCACGGTCTGCGCGCCCACGTGCGGTACGGCGATCACCCTGGGATGCATCACCAGCGCAGTAGCGCCCGGTGGCTCGGTGGCGAACACGTCCAGCCCGGCTCCGGCCACCTTGCCCGATTCGAGCGCGGCCAGCAAGGCTTCTTCGTCAATCACGCCACCGCGGGCGGCGCAGACGATATAGACACCCTTTTTCATCTTCTCAAAGGCTTCGGCATTGAGGATGCCACGCGTGGAGCTGGTGAGCGGAATGTGCAACGTGATCACATCCGCCTGGGCGAACAGCTCGTCCAGGGTTACCGGCTGCGCGCCGTTCCTGGCGATGGTGGCAGCGTCGATCAGGGGATCGTAGGCGATGAGCTTCATCCCGAAGGCTTCGGCGCGTTTGGCCACGGCCTGGCCGATGCGCCCATAGCCGATCACGCCCAGTGTCTTGCCGTTGAGCTCGGCGCCTTCAAATTCCTTCTTAAGCCATTTGCCGGCTTTCATGCTGGCATCGGCACGGCCAATCTCGCGCACAACCGAGAGCATCAGGCCCAGGGTCAGCTCGGCCACGGCCAGGGTGGTGGCGATGGGCGAATTGACTACGGTGATGCCGCGTTCCTTGGCGGCGTTCAGGTCGATGTTGTCTACGCCGACACCTGCGCGCCCGACAACTTTGAGCTTCTTCGCAGCTTCCATGACGGCTGGAATTACCTTCGTCCGGCCGCGGACGATCAGCGCATCGTATTCGCCGATCACCTGCAACAGTTCATCCGCGCTGATGCCGGTGCGCGTGTCCACCTCGGCGCATTCACGCAGGATAGCCTGCCCGTTTTCTTCCAGGCCATCGGTAAGTAACACTTTCCAAGCAGCCATTGACATGTTCTCCTTTAGAAAAAATTTTGAGGGGAGTGAGAGAAGCCTGTGCCCATCCAGGCAGATTTTTCAGGCCCGGTTTCATTGTACAACAATTCCAGCATAATCCTTTGCTCCCCAGTCAAGAGGAGTGTCACTGCCCGGGATGACAGATAGCACATGGCGCGGGTTACGCACCCGCGTGATACAATCGGCGGCATGGAAAAGCATATCAACCCACGGCTGCTGGCCTCTGAGCCGATGCGCCGCTGCCGCCTGGAAGAGTGTCGCGCCGCCTGCTGCCTGTACGGGGTATGGATCGACCAGGGCGAAGTTGAAGATATCCTGGCTCATATGGAGCTGATCATCCCGCACATGCCGCCCGGCCAGCAGGATCCGGCCGGCTGGCTGGATGGCCGGCAGGAGCCTGACCCGTTTTCCAGGAGCGGCACCGTGCTACACAGCCGCGTGCTGAACTCCCCCGAGCATTACGGCGGCACGGCCTGCGTCTTTCTGCGCGAGGATCACAAATGCGCGCTGCAGGTGGCTGGTGACGCCGCCGGGCTGCACCCCTGGCGTTTCAAGCCGTTTTACTGCGTGCTGCACCCGCTCGATCTGGACGACGAGGGGCGCATTACATTGGACGAGACCGGCCTGCTGTTGGACGAGCCCGGCTCCTGCCTGCGTCCCGCGGACAAGGAAATCCCCCTGGCAGAGACGTTTGAGCCAGAAATCCGCTACCTGGCTGGCGATAATGCCTGGGAAACGCTGATCGCCCGGGCACGGTTACAGCAAAAGTGTAAGTAGAATGAGCTGTCGCATTCCGCTCTATCAACCTCGTTCCCACGCCCGAAGGCACGTGGGAACGAGATGAACAGGCGAAAGAAATAATTGCATGCTGCTCCAGGCAAGGAATGCCTGGAGCAGCATGCAATTTCTAATTTTTTTGATTGTTCTTGATCAGCGCTTCCAGCGTTTCGTGGTCTAAAAACGGCGCCAGCTCCACGATTGCGTGCGCGTCGAGCTGGCCGGCAGCAGCCATGCGCACCACCCGCGCCAGCGCTTCGCGGCTGAGGAACGGCGCCAGCTCTACCAGGTGCTCGGCGCTGATTTCCCCGGCTGCCATGCGCTCCACCAGCCGGTCAAGCGCTTCGCGCGGCAGGAACGGCGACAGCCCCACTACGTGCTCCATCGTCAGGCTGCCTTCTCCCACCTTTTCCACCAGTTTGCTCAGGCTGGCGCGGCTGAGGAAGGGCGCCAGCTCCTGCAAATATTCGCCATCCAGCTTGCCCTCGCTGAAGCGCTCCACCAGCAGGTCGAGCGTTTCACGGCTGAGAAATGGCGCCAGCTCCACCACGTACTGCGCTTCGATTTCTCCATCCAGCGCGCGGCGCACCAGGCTGTCCATCGTCTCGCGGTCAAGGAATGGCGCCAGCTCAGACAGCCGGCCGCCATCCAGGTCCGCCGGAGTGAGGTTCTCCACCATTCCGCGCAGCACGTCCTTGCCCACAAAAGGGCAGAGTTCGATCACCTGCTCGTGGGTCAGGCGCAGGTCGCTCAGGTCGTTCATCACCTGGTCCACCTGGCTGGGGCGCGCCAGCTTGGCAGCGTCGATCAGGCTTTCCACGTCGGCTTCCTGGTTCTGGATCTGGCGCGCCACGGTCTGTGTCTGGCCTTTGGAAAGCTCGGTGAGCAGATCACCGGTGGTGGCCTTGCCGGGCTGGCGCGGCGCGCCTGGCCCGCCGTTGAGCAGGTCATCTACGCTGACCCCGAACAGCGTCGCCATATTGGATAGGGTGGCGATGTCGGCGAACGAGTCGCCTTTCTCCCAGCGCGAGACGGCCTGGTGGGTGACGTTGAGCTTATCCGCCAGGTCAAGCTGCGTCCAGTCCTGCGCTTTGCGCAGTTGGGCGATATATGCTCCAGTAATGCGTGAGTCGATCATGGATATTTCCTTTCGAGTGTTCATACCGCTGGCCGGCGGCGGGTGCGTTGATTCGCGAATACGCCAAGACTGTAGCACGCGGCGCGGCGAAAGGCAATCAAGCGTTAATTGAATCGCGATTCAAGCCCCGGTTGCGAGGTGAAACACAAAGACCCGGCGCTCGTGCCGGGTCTTTGTGTTTCATTTTCCGCTTACTCGTAGCGCAGCGCTTCTACCGGCTCGAGACCGGCAGCGCGGTTGGCGGGGTACAGGCCGAAGAACAGCCCCACCGCGGTAGAGAAGATGGTCGCCAGCAGGATTGCGTCGATTCCTACTGTGGGGTTCAGAGCAGTGCCGCTGGCAGCGGCCACGCGCCCCACGGCAAAGGCGATCAGCCAGCCCAGGCCGATACCAATCAGCCCGCCCAGCAGGCTGAGCAGTGATGACTCGGACAGGAACTGGATGAGAATGTCGCGCCGGCGCGCGCCCAGCGCTTTGCGCAGCCCGATTTCCCGCGTGCGCTCAGTGACCGACACCAGCATGATGTTCATGATGCCGATACCGCCCACCAGCAGCGAGATGGCGGCGATGCCGCCCAGAAAAACCGTCAGCACGCTGGTGATGGTCTGCGCGGTGGCGACGAAGTCCTGCTGGGTGAACACGGTGAAGTCATCTTCGCCCAGGCTGATGCGGTGACGCTGGCGCAGGATTTCGGCAGCCTGCTCGCTGGCGCGCGAGACCGATTCGGCTGAAGCTGCCTGGATGAAAATCACGTCCACGCGCTCGCGCGAGCGGCGCAGCAGGCGCGTCTGCGCGGTGGTGAAGGGCAGCAGGATGACGTTGTCCTGGCTGCCAAACGATGATCCGCCCTTGGGCGCCAGCACACCCAGCACGCGGAACGGCTGGCCCTCGATGCGGATCGTCTCGCCGGTCACGCCTTCGCGCCGGTCAAACAGCGCGTCGGCCACATCCGGCCCAATCAGCGCCACCGAAGCGCGCCCCAGCAGGTGGTTCTCATTGATCGGCTCGCCCTCGATCAGGTCGTAGCTGCGCACGGTCAGGTAATCCGGCGTGACTCCGGTGATCTGCGTGCGCGTGGTCTCGCGGTTGTACGAAACTTCAGAATTGCCCTGGATCACCGGCGCGACAGCGACGATATCCGGCGCTGCGAACTGGTCGCGCATCGCATCAGCGTCGCCGGTGGTTAGCGGCTTTGGGTTACGCACCGATTCAGTCATGTTTGTGCCGAAGATAAAGATCAGGTTGGAGCCAATGCCGCTGATCGATCCGGTGATGGTGTTCTGCGCGCCCTGGCCCACCGCCAGCATGGCGATCACTGCCGCCACGCCAATGACGATGCCCAGAATTGTCAGCCCGGAGCGCAGCTTGTTGGCGCTCAGCGACTCCAATGCTTCGATAATTGCCTGGCCGATGTTCATGCTTCCTCCAGTAAACCATCGCGCAGGCGCAGTACGCGCGCCGTCTGCGCGGCCACACCCTGGTCGTGGGTGACGATGATCACCGTGGTGCCACTGTCTTTGTTCAGGCTGAGCAGCAATTGCATAATCTCTTTGCCCGAGCGCGAGTCGAGGTTGCCGGTGGGCTCATCGGCCATGATGATGGCCGGGTGGTTGACCAGGGCGCGGGCGATTGCCACGCGCTGCTGCTGGCCGCCGCTCAGCTCGGTGGGACGGTGGTGCATGCGGTCGCCCAACCCCACTGCCTGCAGCGCTTCTTTGGCACGGTCAACCCGCCCGCGGGTGATGCCCGCATAGCGCAGCGGCAGCTCTACGTTGGCCAGCGCTGAAGCGCGCGGCAGCAGATTGAAGTTCTGGAAGACGAAGCCCACCTTGCGGTTGCGGATCACTGCCAGCTGGTCGTCTCGTAAATCCGACACCAACTCGCCATCCAGGATGTATTCACCCCGCGTGGGGTGGTCCAGGCAGCCGAGCAGGTTCATCAGCGTGGATTTCCCCGAGCCGGATGGGCCCATGATCGAGACGATCTCGCCGCGCTCGATGGTGAAGGTCACCCCGGCCAGGGCTTTGACTTCCACCTCGCCCATCGTATAAATCTTTGCCAGGTCTTTCACCTGGATGACATGTTCTGCCATCGTGTTAATGCTTTCTACCGGAGCAGCCTGCATTAGCGCATCCCACCTGGGCCCATGAAACCGGGACCGCTAAAATCCGCCGCCGGTGGGTTCAGCACCACCGTATCGCCGGCCTTCAGGTTATCCGAGAGGATCTGCGAGTTCGTTTCTGAGCTCGCGCCGATCTGGATTTCCACAGTATCCAGCGTGCCGTCACTCTTCTGCACGTAGACGATGCGCTTGCCCTCGCGCAGGCGCACCGCCCGGTTGGGAACCAGCAGCACGTCATCCAACTTTTCAACCACGATGTTCACCGCTCCGGTCATCCCCGGCAGTACATCGGCATCCGCGTCAATCAGCTCAATCGTGACGTTGAAGTTCACTACGCCCTGAACCGCGGTACCCACGCGCCCCACTTCGCTGACTTTGCCTTTGTACTCTTTGTCCAGGATCGCGTCGAAGGTGATGTCGACTTCCTGACCAACGCGCACGCGATTGATGTCGATTTCGGTAATCTGTACATCCAGCAGCAGCCGCGAGAGGTCGTCCAGCCGGAAGGCGCTGAGGGTTGGCGCAACCTGATCGCCCGGGATCACGTTTACTTCGGTGACGGTGCCGTTGAAGGGGGCTTTGATCTCCGCCAGACCCAACGTAGCTTCAATGGCTTCGACGCGCGCCTGGGCAGCCGCCAGGTCGTTTGGATCGACGCCGTTCTTCACGCGCTCCCATTCGCGCTGCATGTCCGCCAGGTTAGCCTGCGCAATTTCCAGGTTGGCCTGCGCCAGGTTTACGTCCAGCTCATCTGGGCGGCTCTTGGCACGGTTGTAATTGGCCAGGGCGGTGTCGCGGCGTTGCTTGGCAGCCGCCAGCGCGCTGAGCGCGGCGGCGCGGTTGGGGTTATTGTCGGCCAGGTGAGCTGTACCATCGTAATTGGATTGCAGGCGGTCGACCTCGTTTTGCGCCAGAATATAATTCGCATAGGAAACATCGATTACATCCTGGCTGGCCAGGGTATAACTCTTACTATTCACCTTCTTCTGCGCGTCTTCCACCGCTTTTTCGGCATTCACCAGGTTCTGCTGTGCCTTAGCGCGCACCAGGTTTGAATCGCGCAGATCTTCCAGGTTTCGCCGCGCCGTGATCAGGTCGGATTCGGCCATGATCACATTTTGCGGTAGTGATGCGCGCTGCAGCTCGGCCAGCACATCATCCTTTTTCACCAGGTCGCCTACCGACACGTCGATCTGTCCTACCGTGCCGGTGGTCTGCCAGGAGAGCAGGGCGGTCTGGTTGGCGCGCACGGTTCCTGTTGCGCCTACCAGGGCAGTCAGGCTGCCACGTTCCAGCGCCACGGTTTGAAAGCTGGATGCCGCTGCGGTAGCTGCCTGTTGGCGGAAATAGCGAAATCCAAAAATCCCCGCTACGACCAGAGCAATGATGATGATGAGTACTATTGTGCGTCGTTTCATTCTTTCCCTTCCTCACGTAACGAAATCAGGCTCCATGGGCGGCCCGACCCAAAATGAGTATAGATGGCCGCGCCCAGGCCCAAAGCAGAGACGATGATCAAAGCCAGAATTCCAGCGCCGGGCAGGTTGATCAGGGCGAAAAGCAGGGTCTGCCCCACCAGCAGCATGCTGATTGGTGAAGCGCCCAACCCGGCGCGACTAAGCAAGAACTGCCCCAGGCGGTATGCCAGCGCAACCGCGCCGTACAGAATACCCAGCAGCAGCACCATGCTCAGAAACACGGTCAGCGCAAAGGTCAGCATGGTCAGCGAGGCGCTCAACGCGGCCACGCTCACCAGCAGACCTGCCAGCAGCCCGAGCAACCCCAACCGCAGCAGGGTCAGCGGTGGGCGGTGAAAAGCGCGCGCGGTGACGGACAGCCGCTGCGGAAACAGGAATAACAGGATCAGGCCACTGGTGAACATGGTAAAGAACGATCCCAGGATGGTCACCGGGGCCGGCAGCGGCTGTATCTGCGCGACATCCGGGTGTTCGCGCTGCCAGCGTCCACTCAGCGTGCCCTGCGGCCAGGCATTCCATTGGAACAACATGGCGGCCACGCACAGGGCGATGGCTGCCAGCAGCAGCCCCGCCAGCAGCGCGCGCCAGAATCGGGTGGGTTTGGTTTGCATGTTTCCTCTTTCTCCGCGCCTCACTCGGCCTCGACCTTGACCAGCACCGCCTGCACCAGCAGGCGTGAGCGGTAGCTGCCTGCCTGCTCGTCAAAGTCCTTGCAGGTCACCAGCGTCAGCCAGGCGCGCTCCTGGTGTTGGAATACGGCATCCACCTCTTCTGCGGTGATGGTTTCCACTGCGCGGACCTCGTAGGTGTATTTCTCGCCGTAGCTGCGCAGCAGCAGCCGGTCGCCGTAACGCAGCCGTCCCAGCCCGGTGAACGGCCCTGGCGTGCCATCCGCGAGGGCGGCGTGCCCGGTGAGCACGGAATTGCCCGCCCAACCGGGAAAGGCAGTACCATCCAGGTAGCCCAGCCGGCTGCCCAGCCAGTCCAACCCCCAGCCGTCCGCTGAAACCGGCACGCCCACGATCTCCTCGCGCACGCCAAGCGCCGGGATCTCCAGCTCCAGGGTACCCATTGCGCGATAGGCTTTTTCAACCGGTTGTGCTGCCAGCGTGGTGACGCGCGCGGGGGCAAATCCGGTGTCCGGCATGCTGTAGGCTCCGCCAAAGCGGAACAGCTCCAGCCCCTGGTGCGGGCTGAGCGCGCCGAAAAACAGCGTACGGTCCACCGCGATCAGGCTGTAAGGCGCTGACCCGGCGTCGCCTTCGATCAGGTCAAAGGCGAGCTGCGTGCTGGCTTCGTTATATGGCGGCTCGCTCTTCCACAGCTCGCAGCCATTGCGTGGGTCGCAGGCGGTAAAGAACAGGGTGCTGCCTACCGGGGTCAGTTCGCGTGGGTTTGCGCTGCCCGCACCGGGGAAAATATCCTCTACGATGTCGGTGGTATCTGGTACATAGGGTGGTTGGGTGCGGTACAGTTCCCTGCCATCTGTGCTTTGGGCAGTGAAGAACAGCGTGGTGCCAATAGCCACTTTATCGCCGGGCAGTGAGCCAAACATACTCTCCGACAGGTCTTCTACCAGGTAGGTATGCAGCGGATCGTAGGGCGGCTCGCTGCGGAATAACTCATAGCCACTGAAACCAATCCAGGCGGTGAAAAACAGGTTGTCCCCCACGGCGATCATGCTGTTGGGATTGGAACTGAGCGGATCACCGGTGATATCGGTTACGCGGCGCGCCTCGTTATAGGGCGAATCGATTACCCATAATTCCTGCCCGCTCTCCCCGTCCGTGGCGCTAAAAAACAGGTTCAGGCCGATCGCAGTTAACTCGCTGACTTCGGCGCTGCCATCCTTGTTGAGGTCCATCACGCGCTGCGTGCTGGCTGCGGAATAGGGCGGGTCAGAGCGCCACAGCTCGGTGCCAGCTTCGTCGCGCGCGGCGAAGAACAGCATCCAGCCGATGCGGGTCAGCTCGCGCGGTGTGGCGCTGATGCTGCCGGGGTAAATATCTTCCACCAGCGATGCGGTAGCGAACGGCTGGTCTGTGCGCCATAGCTCAAAACCGTGCTCACCATCATCGGCGTGGAAAAAGACCGCCGTGCCGATCTGGATCAACTGCGCCGGGCTGGAATTGCCATTCGGATTGATATCGGCCACCAGGTGAGTGCTCGCGGGCGAGTAGGGGGGCTCGGAGCGCCACAGTTCAAAGCCGTGGTCGCCGTCGTTGGCGCGAAACAGCAGCGTGTCACCCACCGCCAGCATACCGCCCGGCTCGGATGAGCAGCTTCCGGCGCAAATATCCGCCACGCGTTGCGCGCTGGTGTAGGGCGGGGCAGTACGCCATAGCTCACGCCCGCTGGTCCCGTCGTTCGCGCTGAAAAAAAGCGTTGCGCCGATCACGGCCATCTCTTCCGGCGCGGAGCCATTGGCATCTTCACGGATATCCTGCACCATTTGCGGCCGCGGTGGGTCACCGCTGCCGGCCTGGACGGGCAGGCTGCTGCCCAGTATTCCCAGCAGGCACAGCAGCACCACTGCCACCTGGCTGGAGATTCGCCCGAGTTTCCATACCTTCATTGCTTCACCCCTTCGTTGTCTGTCCCCTCAAATTGCGAGACGATTGCCCGTGTTGATGTTCGCCTGCAGATTACGGGCTGGCGCGGTTGATGCTCTGTGTGGCGCTGGACGGCGGATCGAGAATCACCGGGTCGCCTGGCTGTACCGCGCCGGCCAGCAGCTCGCTGTTGGTTTCGTCGCTCAACCCCAGCGTTACGTTCACGGGTGTGGCCGCACCCTCGCTTAGCAGGTACACCACGGTTTGCCCGTTCAGCCGGCGCACCGCGCGGTTTGGGATCAACACAACATTCGTGCGCTCCTCTACCACCACGCTAACCGCGGCGGTCATCCCTGGCTGCACGCTGTCGTCACCATCGATAATCCGTACTTCCACCTCAAACTCGATATTTCCCAGGCTCTGCTTGCCCACCCGGCTGACGGTAATCACCTCGCCGTGATACAGCCTGCCGCCCAATGCATCGATGGTCAGAGTGGCCGCCTGGCCCATGCGCACGCGCACAATATCAATTTCGGGAACCTGCACGATCACGTGGCGCTGCGAAAAATCGTCAATACGCATGGCTTGCGTGCCAATGGCCACCACATCGCCGGGTTTGGTCAGCACTTCGGTCACCGTGCCGCTAATGGGCGCGTTCAGGCTGGCGCGCGCGAGGCTCATTTCCAGCGATTCCACCCGCAGCTCGGCGGCGTGGATTTCATCCGCGTCTGGGCCGTCTTTCACGCGTTCCCACGCGCGCTGCGCTTCTTCCAGGCTGGCTTCGGCCACGCTCACCTCGGCGCTCACCTGTTTTACCGCCTGTTCGTTGGGCTTGTTCTGCGCGTATTGCAGATTGATCTGTGCCAGGTCGCGCTGGCGGTAGGCGCGCGAAACCTGAGCGGCGGCCTGCAGTCGCGCCGGATCATCCAGCGGGCGGCCCTGTACCAGGCTATACATTTGCTCGGCCGTGTCCACCTGCGAGAGCGCCAGGTTATACGCCGCCTGAGCTGCTTCCAGGTTGGTGGGACTGGCATTAGGTTGATCCAGCAGTCCTGTCACGGCGCGCGCGTCGTTGAGCGCTTTCCGCGCCTGGAGCAGGTCATCCCAGGCTTTGGCGCGCGCAGTATCCGTCTGTTGCAGTTCCTTGAGCGCATTCTGAGCACTTACCAGTTGGATCTTGGCCTGGAGCAGGTCGCCGGGCAGGCTGTTGGGGTCCAGGCTGGCCAGTAGTTGGCCAGTCTGCACCACATCACCGGGTTGCACGTTGAGACCGGCCACCGTGCCGCTGGTCTTCCAGGCCAGGACAGCCGTTTGCCGCGCGTGAATGTTGCCGGTTGAGCCTACCGTGGCACGGATATTCCCGCGTTCCACCGGCATGGTGTCGAAGGTAAGGGTGCTACGCGGCGCCAGCAGGCGCAGTCCGCCCAGGGCCACAAATGATCCCGCCAGCCCGAGGACGATGAGAGCAATGAGTAGAGCGACGTTTTTCTTCAAACCGGTACCAATCCCCTGTCCAATCAGATTTGGCTGCCACGGCCGGGCAGCAGGCTGTTCATCCCCAACAGCAGACCCACACCCAGCACCACCAGGCCCAGCCAGTTGGCCGGCTGGAGGCTGCTGCTCAGCACCGCCTGGGCGTTTTGCGCGCCGGAAATGGCCATCACCATGCCGCTGCCGGATGAGGATGCGCGCGCAAGGCTTTGCAGCACGCGCAAGCCATCCCACGGCCCAGGCAGGATACCCGCCGCGGGTAGCAGCAGCCATAACCCCGTCAGGATCATCAGCGTGCTTGTCGCGGCGTGCACGGCCACCTGCCGGCGACGGCGGCGGCGAAATTCCGCCCGCGCGCGCTGTTCCAGCCCGGCGGGTGGCGTTTCCTGTTTCATGCTTACCAACATGCGCTCCAGATCATCCATCTTCATTCTCCAGCCACTTGCGCAGCAGCCGCTTGGCGCGGTGCAGGTGGGTGCGTACCGTGTTTACCGGCAGGCTGAGCGCCTGGGCGATCTCCTCATAGCGCATACCGGCATCATAACGCAGTGCAATCACCGCGCGATATATGCCGGGCAGCGCATGGATGGCGGTCTCCAGGCGTTGCAATTCTTCCTGACTTTCTGCCTGGATGGCGGGGTCAGCTTCCTGCCCGCCGGCCAGCCCTTCCAGGCTTTCTTCGCGGTCGTCCAACCAGCGTTCGCTCCGCCACTGGTCACGCTGCAGGTTCAAAGCGATGGTTACCAGATACGGAAAGAACGGCCGGGTAGGTTGATAACGATCCAGCGACCGCCAGGCACGCCAGAAGGTTTCTTGCAGGGTTGCTTCGGCTTCCTGGGGGTCGCGAGCCATGCGTGTAATCACGCGGTATAGCAGAGCCGAAAAGGCCAGAATCAGCGCTTCATAGGCGTCTTCTTCTTTCCTTTGCGCGCGTTCGATCAGCGCCAGCTCCTCTTCGGGCGTGAGAGACATGCTCTACTTTCTGTACGCGTTCAGCCCAGTTTAGTTTCACAAAACTCGTACAGGTTTGATTTAATCATTCAACTGCTCTGGCGGCAAGAGACGAGCCGGGGTGTATCAGGTATAATTGCCGTCCATATGGAACCAAAGTGGTATCTAGCGCTGCGTAATCTGATCCTCATCGCTCTGGTGCTGGTGCTGCTGCAAGATGGCAGCTCGCTGCCGCGCGGCCGGGCCGGGCAGGTGCGCGCCTACACCCGCGCGGTAGAATTTGATTACGTTACCTGGACGCTGGACGCGCTGCTGGAAAAATTGGCCCAGGGGGCGGTGAACACGCGCGCCTACCTGGACGCGGAAGAGCAGCAGAAAACGGTGGTCACCCAGCTCCGTGTGGTGAACGAGTTGAACCGCATCAATGACCGCATCACCAGCGTGTACGCCGATCCGTCGATCACGGACCCGGAGCAGGCCGCGGCCGATGATATCGACCGTCTCGACGCGCTGAAGCGTATCCAGCAAAACGTGCAGCCGGTGAGCGAGGCCATCCTGCAGCAGCAGGTTTCGGCGGTGCTGGCCGAGCAAGGACTGACCCTGGGCGGCCAGCCGATTCCGCCGGTGCTGTTCCATACCACCCCGCTGCCCATGGCGCTGATTGTTTCGCCACGCGACGTGATCCGGCAGGACGCCAACATCTCGTTAATTGCCGGTATGAGCGTGCCGGAAATGGCCGCGTTGGAACAACAGGTGGAAAGCGAGCTGGACGTATCGGCGCTGGTGGTGCCAGTAGGCGGGGTGGGCATTTACCCAACCATGGTGATGAGCACCACCAATCTGCCCTGGCTGGTCGAAACGGTGGCGCACGAATGGGCGCATAATTTCCTCACCCTGCGCCCCCTGGGGCTTAACTATGAGACCACGCCGCAGTTGCGCACAATGAATGAGACCACCGCATCGATCGTCGGCAACGAGATCGGTGAGGCCGTGATCCGGAAATATTATTCCAACCTGTTCCCGCCCGAGCCGCCCCCTGCCCCCACCACCGCGCCACAAACCACCCGGCCGGAACCCACCCCCACGCCCGACCCGCAGCAGCCGCCGCCGTTTGATTACCGCGCGGAAATGCACGAGACGCGTATCACCGCCGATGCGCTGCTGGAGCAGGGCAAGATTCAAGAGGCGGAAGATTATATGGAAGCACGCCGCCGCTTTTTCTGGGATAACGGCTACCAGATCCGCCGGCTGAACCAGGCGTATTTTGCCTTTTATGGCGCGTACGCCGATATACCCGGCGGCGCGGCCGGGCAAGACCCGGTTGGCCCGGCGGTGCGCGCGCTGCGCGCGCAGAGCGCCTCACTGGTCGATTTCGTCAATCGGATTTCCTGGATGACTTCGTTTGATCAGCTCCAGCAGGCGGTTGGGTCTGGCGGTTAGCGCTTAAAAGTCGTCCAGGTCACCGCCACCCAGGCCGGCGCCCGCTCCGGGCGCGCCGCCTTCACCCAGATCGGGCATATCCTTTTCGATTTCGTCTGGGGCCTGGCCGGATTCGAGACGCTTGACCACCTCATCAAACTCGGGACCCATGTCTTCGCCGACCTGGCCGCTCATCTCGCGCATCATGCGCCCCAGGGCGCGCGGGTCCTCATCAATTCCGGCCAGGTTCGCGGGATCGGCCATATTCTCCAGCCGGCTTTCATCGGAGCGCGCCACGCGGATTCGGCCGATTTTGCGCTGCACGTCGGCGCTGCCACAGCGCGGGCAGGTTATCGGGGTCTTTCCATATTCGTCATATTTTTGGAAAATCTCAAAGCGGCGGTGACAGGCCAGGCAGCGGTACTCGTAATTCGGCATCAGGAACCTCGCAAGAAGTGGTTGGATATCCATTATAATCAGAACACGCCAAAAAAGCCCTGCCCGGCGACCCCGCTTATGGAAAAGGAACGCACCCTCACGATGGAACCGGCCAACGTCAACTTCGATGTTCTCCATCCCAACCCATTAATGATCGTCATTTCTGGGCCGTCCGGCGTGGGAAAAGACTCGATCCTGGATGAGCTTCGCGCTCGCAACCTGCCGCTGCATTTTGTGGTCACTGCCACCAGCCGGCCACCGCGCGAAGGTGAAATTGAAGGCGTGGATTATTTCTTCGTCAGTAAAGCGCGGTTTGAAGAAATGATGGCGCAGGATGATCTGCTGGAGTATTCCATCGTCTACCTGGAATACAAGGGCGTTCCCAAGAGCCAGGTGCGCGAAGCGCTGGCCAGCGGAAAAGATGTGGTGCTGCGCGTGGATGTGCAGGGGGCTCGCCGGCTGCGCAGCCTGTACCCGGAAGCGGTGTTGATTTTTATTGTCCCGCATGACCAGCAAGAATGGGAGTACCGCCTGATCAACCGCAAGACGGAAACGCCCGAAAGCCTCTCCGTGCGCATTCAGACCGCGCGGGATGAGATGGACCAATTGGGATTATTCGATTATGTGGTGGTGAACGCGCACGACAGGCTGCAGGCCGCAGTGGATACCATCGTCGCCATTGTCGAGGCTGAGCACCACCGTATTGACCAGCGAAAGATACAAGTATGAACCCACCTGAACAGGATCCGACCCGCGAGCCGTACGAAGAGATGTCGCAACCACCCCGCCGCGCTGTGCTGCGCCCCAAAGCGCCGCGGCCGCTGGTGACGTATGCCATCCTGGGCATCACCATCGCCATGTACATTCTTCAGGTAGTGGTACGCAATGCGACCGGCGTCCAGTTGATCGAGTTCTATGGCATGAAGATCAATGAGTACATTCTGGCGGGGCAGTATTGGCGGCTGCTCACGCCGGTGCTGCTGCACGGCTCGATCCTGCACCTGTTGTTCAATATGTACGCCCTGTACGCCATTGGACGCGGACTGGAACAGCAGTTTGGGCACGTGCGCTACCTTTTGCTCTACCTGGTGACCGCTTTTACCGGTAATGTGTTTTCGTTTCTGATCACCCCCAATCCCTCGCTGGGTGCTTCCACGGCCATCTTTGGCATTATCGCGGCCGAGGGAGTGTTCATTTTTCAAAACCGGGAATTGTTTGGCGGCAGCGCGCGCGCTATGCTCAGTAACACGCTGCTGATCGTGTTTCTCAACCTGGCCATGGGCGCCAGCAGCAGTGGCATCGACAACTGGGGCCATCTGGGCGGGTTGGTGGGCGGGCTGGCCTTTACCTGGTTCGCCGGGCCGCTGCTCAACGTGCGCCCCAGTGGATACGGCTACCAGATCAGCGACGAACGCGGCATTCAGCGCGTCGTGGTGGTGTCGATTGCGGTCGTCGTCGTGGCTGCCCTGCTGGCCTTACAGAAGATGGTGCTGGCGGGGTCATAACGTGTCCGCACTGGTAGACCTGCTCCGCGAAAATCCACTGCTGCTGCTGTTTGTGGTGGCCGCGGTTGGCTACCCGCTGGGCCGCGTCCGTGTAGGCGGGGCAAGCCTGGGGGTTTCCGCCGTGCTGTTCGTGGGGCTGGCTGCCGGAGCGCTGCACCCCGACCTGAAGCTGCCGGAGATCGTCTACACGTTGGGGTTGGTGCTGTTCGTATACACCATCGGCTTAAGCAGCGGCTCGCTGTTCTTCAACTCGCTGCGCACGTCAGGGCTGCGCCATAATGCCCTGGTGGCGGGTGGCATCCTATTCGCGGCGGCGCTGACGGCTGTGATGCAGCGGCTGCTGGCGCTGCGCGGCACGTACACCGCCGGCCTGTTTGCCGGCAGCCTGACGAATACTCCCGCCCTGGCCAGCGTGTTAGAGCACGTAAAATCGGTGGCCGCGCCGGACGTGGCCGAGGCCTGGCTTTCTGAGCCGGTGATCGCATATTCGCTCACCTACCCGATGGGCGTGCTGGGCATGATTTTGGCCATGTTTTTCCTGCAGCGCGCCTGGAAGGTGAACTTTCAGCGTGAGGCCGAGGGCATGAGTGAGTTTGGCGCCGGGCGCGACCCATTGCAGACGCGCACCGTGGAAATCACTCGCCCATGCTGCATCACCGTGGCCGACCTGGCGCGCGAGCAGCCCTGGAACCTGCTCATCGGACGCGTGCGGCAGGACGGGCAAACCCTGCTGGCCAGCGGGCAGACCGAGCTACACACCGGCGACCTTGTCACCCTGGTGGGCACGCCAGATGTGCTGGACGCCGCTACGCGCTATTTAGGAATACCCAGCCCGGAGCACCTGGAATTTGACGTCAGCCAGTACGATAAACGCCGCGTGGTGGTCTCCAATCCAGATATCCCCGGCCGGCGGCTGCGCGACCTGCACCTGCGCAAGAACTTCGGCGCCATCGTCACACGCGTGCGCCGTGGCGATGTGGAAATTGTGCCACACGGCGAGACGATCCTCGCCCTGGGGGACCAGGTGCGAGTGGTGGCTTCGCACGACCAGATGGAGCGGTTGGTCGCCTACCTGGGTGATTCGCTCAAGGCGATCAGCGAGATTGACATTCTCACCTTCAGCCTGGGGCTGGGATTGGGGCTGGCGCTGGGCATGGTTCCCATCCCGCTGCCGGGTGGCGTGACGCTCAAGCTGGGTATTGCCGGCGGGCCGCTGCTGGTGGCGCTGCTGCTGGGGGCAATCGGCCGCACCGGGCCGATGGTGTGGGAACTGCCTTACAGCGCCAACCTCACGCTGCGTCAGATCGGCCTGGTGCTGTTCCTGGCCGGGGTGGGCACGCGCTCAGGCTACGCATTCTTCAGCACCCTCAGCCAGGGCAGCGGGCTGCCCATCTTCCTGGCTGGCGCGTTGATCACGTTCGTCACCACTGTGCTGGTATTGTGGGTGGGCTATCGCCGCATGCATATTCCGCTGGGGCTGCTGCTGGGCATCACCGCCGGGATGCAGACCCAGCCTGCCGTGCTGGGCTACGCGCTGGAGCAGACCGAAAACGATCTTCCAAACATTGGCTATGCCAGCGTCTACCCTGTGGCAATGATCGCCAAGATCGTTCTCGCGCAACTTTTGCTGGCGTTATATCTGTAATGCCACGCAAAAAACCGGGCCGCGGTACAAAAGTCCGCAGCCCGGTTTTTTGATTCTGTGAAATATGCCTGTCAATCCGCGGTCTGGTGGACTGGCTCGAGCGTGTGGCTCTCCAGTTCCATCAGCGCGGGGATAAAGAACGACAGCACACCTACCAGGATGACTGACAGGGCCGCAGCCCAGAACCAGACCTGGATGCCCAGCCGGTCGGTGAGCGGCGCAGCCAGCAGCATGGAGAGCGGCCCCATCCCCATCGCAAAGGTGGAAATGAGCGACAGTACGCGCCCCTGCATCTCTGGAGCCACTTTCGACTGCACCACCGCGAACAGCGGTCCATTGGTCATGACGTTCATCAGACCGGCCACGCCCATGCCCACCAGCGCCATGCTAAACAGGTTTGAAGGCGCGGCTGCCACCAGCGAGAACCCTACCCCGGTGCCGATCAGGCCCAGCATCATGGTATGCGTGCGTTTTTTGAAGCCGCCCCATGCGCTGAGCAGCACGCCGCCGGTGATCACACCCACGCCAAACACTGACTCGAGGGCCGAGAAGTGCCATGCGCCACCGCCAAAGTGACGCGAAACCAGGAGTGGCATCAGCGTTGAGGTGGGAAAGAACATGAAGTTGATCAGGCACGCCATGCCCAACAGGATCATCAATCCGGTCCACCCACGCATATAGCGGAACCCGGCGGCCACGTCGGCGAATACCGTTTTGGGGCTGGTGGCCGTTACTGTGGGAGCAGCCTTGGGCTGCGGGATATGGATGGTCAGCAGCACGCTGATGGCGATGGCCGCAGTGACAATGTCGATCATCAGAATGCCTGAGATGGGCAGCAGGACAAGCAGCAGCGCGCCCAGCGGCGGCGTGGCAATGGATAAGGCGCCACGCAAGCCCTGGTTCGCTCCGGCTACGCGCGCCAGGTGCTCATCCGGCACCATTAACGAAGTGGATGCCTGCATCGCCGGCCAGTGGAATACACCGCCTGCACCGCGCAGGAACATGAGCACGTACACATGCCAGTGCTGGATCCAGCCGCCCCAGAAGATGATCGCCAGCAGTAACGTGGACAGTGCGATAAACAGATCGGCGAAGATCATAATCTGCTTGCGGTTCCAGCGGTCAACCAGCGCGCCGGCAAACGGGCTGAGCACCACCTCGGGAATCAGCGCGGCAGTGGTGGCCAGCGCCAGCACGCCGGCCGAGTTGGTCTCCTGCGCCAGCCACCACACCAGGGCAAACTGCACCAGCCCGCTGCCCAGCAGCGAGAATGACTGCGCAACCCACACCGGGGCAAATCGCCGCAGCCAGTCATTGGAAAGTTCAGATGCTTTCATGCGCCCTACTCGATGTAGACTTCGACGTGCTCGCCATCTTCGTCGTCGGTCACGTCCACGATCTGCCCGGTTACGCCGTCATTAATAAACTCGGACAGGTGCTCAATCTCCAGGCCTTCGACCTGGGGTGCGAAGCGCGCGCCCATCTTAATGCCCATCGAGACGATGCTCAACGGAATACGCACGTTGGTGCGCACTTTGCCGGTGTCCAGGTCCGTGACGCGCACGTGGAACCAGCGCCCGCCGGTGCGTGGCGCAGGCGTGGTTTCGACCCGCGTACTCTTGCCGGCTTCGGGGGTGATGGGTTCATCCAGCGCTTCCAGAAGCTGTAAGCCTTCCTCGGGGGTCAGCTTGCCTTCCTGGATCATACGTAATACCCGCATTTTTTCCTCGTTCATGGTTATGCTCCTTTCTGAGCATGCGTTTCCGTATTGTTGGTTTCATCTTTCTTACCACGCAGCCGGCGCTGCGCGTCCGCCAGGCTGATGCGCCCCTGGTCGAGATCGTCCAGGATGCGCCGGCGGTCTTCATTGGTAGGGCGGGCGGGAGTCTCTTCGCGCCCGGGCTCAAACCCGAGCTGGCGCAGCACTTCGTTGAAGCGGTTGCGCAGCGTGGGGTATGACAGGTTGAGCTCTTCTTCCATGCGGTTGAAGCGCCCCTCGCAGCGCAGAAACGTCAGCAAGAACTGCATCTGATCCGGGTTGAGGCTGTCAAATGGGCTGCCGCCGCCCGTGACCGGGGTGAAGTGGCCTTCGATGCTGGTGTGGCACTGCCCGCAATGCAGCCGGGTCACTTCCAGCTCCGCGTTACAGACAGGACAAGACGTCAGGATTGGTCGCATGATCCCTTCCTTCCTCATGGACGAGCATTTAGTTGCACGCAATGGATAGTTAGAATGCGTAATTCAATTTTCTAAACAATTCTAGCAAAAAATTTAAAAATGTCAAGAGAGATTTTAATTTTATTGAATATTCGTTTTAATTATTCAATTCTTTCGCCCATCATCCACCAGCCGCCCTTGCGATTGCCGGCGTCTTTCGGCGCGCGATCGTAATAGATCTCATAAATGCGGCCATCCTGCACGCGTACGCGAAAGTAAAAACGCCCAACGCCCAGGCTGCCGCGCGTGGACGCCGCCGCAGCATGCTGCGGCGCCATATTGCGCGCCATGCGCCCGCGGCGGCGGAAATCGAACCACTCTTCCAGCAGTTCCACTACCGCGTATTCCTGCTCGCGCCAGCGAAAACCATCCGGGCAGCCAGGTTTCTTCTCCAGCGCGGGCGGCTGGTGGAAAATGGCTTCAATCGGTTCGGCAATAAAATGAAAAGGCTGCGTGCTCATGCATTCATTTTACAGCAGCGCGAGCTGGTGTGAGGGGCGTTTGCCATCCAGCAAAATGAATGGCGCGGCCCGGCTGGAGACCACTCCCAACGCCTTCAGGTCATCCAGACTGCGCAGGCTGTTACGCCGCCGCTCTCTGAGGATGGCCTGTACTCCGCGCAGCCCGATGCCCGGCACGCGCAGCAGCGCTTCGCGCCCGGCGCGGTTGATCTCGAGCGGAGTATCGGCCAGATGCGCCCTTGCCCAGGCCAGTTTGGGGTCGGCTTCCAGCGGCAGCGTACCGGATGGCGTATAGGCAATGTCTTCATAGGTGAACCCGTAATCGCGCAGCAGGAAGGCAGCCTGGTACAGTCGCGTTTTGCGCAGCGGATCGATCGCCGCCTGACCCTCAAACGGCGTGCCCGGCACTGGGGCGAATCCTGAGAAGTACACCCGCGCCAGCCGCAGGCGGCGGTGCAGGTAGTCGGTGGCGCGCAGCAGGTCCAGGTCGTTCTCGCCCACCGCACCAACCACGAACTGTGTGGTGGTGGATGGCCAGCGGCCATTCCAGCCAAGCGTCTCATCCTCCGTGGCGCGGATTTCGTTTACCCAGCGCAGGGGTTGGAGCAGCTCATCCAGCAGCGATTTTTGCGGCGCCAGCCGTGCCAGCGCGGTATCATGCGGACCTTCCAGGTTGATCGAAACCCGGTCGGCGAGCTGCATGGCGCGCAGCACCTGGTCTTTCTCTGCGCCGGGCATAATCTTGAGGTGCAGGTAGCCGCGGAAGTGCAGCTTTTTGCGCAGGATTTCGGCCGTATCCAGCAGGCGGTCCTGTGTGCGCACCCCACCACCCGCCATTCCGGATGACAGGAACAGCCCTTCCACCGTGCCTTTTTGCTGCATCTGTAGGAAGGTGCGCGCCAGCTCATCCGGGCGGAACGTGGCGCGGCGCATGTCTCGCCCGGCGCGGAAAGCGCAGTAATTACAGTTGCGCTCGCATACCGAAGTCAGCAGTGTTTTGAGCAGGGGGATTTGCCGGCCATTGGGCAGCTTCGCGTCGTACACCGGCAGGCTGTCTTTTTGCAGCCCGCACGGCGCAGTCGGGGAGACTTCCCCATCCAGCTCCGTGTGCATCTGCTGCCCCAATAATGCAAGCCGCGCATCCATACGCTCATTATAGAACGAGAATTCTATAAAATCAAGCGGTATCGATCAAAAAGGCCGGCAGCGCCGGCCTTTTGGGATATGCATCTGTGATTAGGGCATTCCCACGGATATGCTGAACGGCACGGGGATGAACACCAGCACAAACACGATCAGTGTCAGCACCGCCAGCGCCTTGCGCCGCCCGTCCAGCGGGGTGATCTGATCCAATGGCTCGGCGTAGCTGCGACCCACCAGGAAGAAAATCAGTGCTACCCACAACCACCAGCCGTTCCAGAAAAAGCCCAGCGCCACCAGCGCCACCAGGATGACCGGTAAAATGCGCCCGGCGCGCTTACGCCCGAACAGCACATACAGGATATGCCCGCCATCGAGCTGCCCGGCCGGGATCAGGTTGAGCGCAGTCACCAGCAGCCCGCCCCAGCCGGCCCACGCCACCGGGTTGAGAATCACATCCATGCCGCCCAGCGGCAGCGGCTGGCCGGTGAAGAAATAGCGCAGCCAGTAGAGCAGCGGCGATATGCCGCCATAACTGGCCGGCGCGGGCAGCAGTTGGCCAAAAATGACCAGTTTACTGAATAGATAAAGCAGTGAGTTGCCTTCAATGGTCAGCGCCATGCCCGCCGGGGTCTGCGCCGGGATTGGCTCGACCGGTGAGAGCGATAACCCGATCAGCAGCACCGGGATCGCGATCACCAGCCCGGAAAGCGGCCCGGCAACGCCGATATCCAGCAGCGCGTTGCGGTTCTTGGGCGGCGCTTTCATGTTGATAAACGCGCCCATTGTGCCGAATGGCGGCACCGGAATGGGGATGAAATACGGCAGCGAAACCGGCGTGCCGTGCGCCCGGCCCACCAGGTAATGCCCAAATTCATGTGCGGTAAGGATCGCCATCAGGCTGACGGCAAACGGTAGTCCGCCCAGGAAATCCTGCAGACGCGTGGGGATATTGCCATTCGCCGCATAAGTAGTACCCACGAACAGCACGCTGAGCACAGTAAGGATAAACATGACCACGTTCAGCCCTACGCGCGGCTGCGGTACTTCAATCACGCCGCGCACCAGCTCCACCGCGTGCCGGTCGCTGTCCCAGCGGAACAGCGGCGTATACCCCAGCGGCTTGAGCTCCGCAGCGAGCTGGTTATACAACCGCTCGCTGTCTTCGCTCACCAGCCGGCCGCGATAGCGCAGCGCGAAGCTGTCTTTTTGTGACCCGCTGGTCACATCCTCTACAAACAATACCCGCCGTACCGCAGCATCCAACACGGCGGTGTCGAAGCCAGTGTCCATGATTGCTCCAGTCCTAATCGTAGGCGGGAATGGATGGGAGTCGAACCCACCGCGGCCCGCAACGCGACCCGCCACCGGTTTTGAAGACCGGGAAGCCCACCGGGACCTAACCACTCCCGCGGTTAAGCATACACCGCGCCCGATAAAATCGCAAGGAAGTAGCCAGAGGTGCTTAATGTTTGCCTCTGGCGAGCGTCTCTTTGAGAGGTTTGCGCGCTGCGGCCGGGTGCAGCTCGCGGTTTCCCCACCGGAAATTCATCGAAAATCCGCGGGATTCCCCTCTTGTTTTTTTGACCGATTGACGTATACTACCGAACGAGAAATACAAATTGTCGCGTAAGCTGAAAAGGACCAATCAAAAATGGACGAAATTAACACATTGCAGCCTCAGAACGAGGAAGAGGAAAGCGACAAGCCTCCCAGTTGTACTCCGCGGCCGGTAAGACCGTGGCGGGTGGCAGTGATCGCAAACGTAAAAGGGGAGACACCGCTACCGCTCGATGCACCTGCCGACGCCGGCGCGGAATTTGATCGTAAAGAAACAGTCGAAGCCATCATGGCTGCGATTGCCTCCGATGGTCACGACGTTACATTTCTCTCAGCCGACCCCAGCTTAATGCTTACCCTGCAGGATGTCCGCCCGGACATCTGCTTTAACATTGCGGAAGGCATTTTTGGCGATGGGCGCGAAGCGCAGGTTCCCGCGCTGCTGGAACTGCTGCGCATCCCCTACACCGCCTCGCGGGTGGTAGCCAATGCCATTGCGCTCGATAAGACCATGACCAAGCGCATCTGGCAGAATTTTGGCCTGCCGACTGCCGCGTTCCAGGAATTCATCACCGGCCAGGAGCCGCTGTGCGAGAGCCTGCCTTATCCTATGTTCGTTAAGCCGGCTCGCGAGGGCACGGGGATGGGCATGGATGGCGGCGCGATTGTGTACAACGAACACGAGCTGCGCGCGCGCGTGGCCTGGGTGATTGACAACTACAAACAGCCTGCGCTGGTCGAGGAATTTCTGACCGGGCGCGAGTTCACAATTGGTGTGATGGGCCGGCCCGATGCGCCCCTTTACACCCACCGGCCGGAGTGGTATGAAGCCAGCGGCTTCCACCGCTTCCCGGTGCTGGAGATCGACAATTCGGTTTCGGTGACCCCCGGTGTGTATGGTCATATCGCAAAGACTCTGCACACTGGTGATTGCGGGGTTCCAGGTTTCCTGTGCCCCGCAGACGTGAGCGCGGAGCTGGCCAATACGCTGCATACCCTGGCTTACCAGGCGCATATGGCGATTGGTTCGCTGGACGTGTCTCGCGTGGATTTCCGCATGGACTCCAATGGCAATCCAAAGCTGCTGGAGATCAACACGCTGCCCGGGCTCACGCCCGATTTCAGCGACCTGTGTGTGATCAGCAAGGCGGAGGGCATCAGCTACCGCGAGCTGGTCCTGGAAATCCTCTACCTGGGGGCGTCTCGCTGGGGACTGCTGCCGGTCAATGCATCTGCGGAATTTGTTCCGAGCATTCCGGTCCCAGCCTACTCCGAGCTGGCTCGCCGCGATCCCTATATGGGATACTAGGCCAGTCAGTGGATAGTTACGCCCCCGGTCGTGAGGCCGGGGGTGTTAATTTTTCTATATTCGATTCGTGCGGTTCGGAGTATTCGGTCTGTTCGTGATGCTTTTTAGAACACGATCGGGAACAGCCGCGTCAGCCAGCCCTGTGAGAGCAGCGTGAGCCAGCCGCCGACGATACCCAGCACCATGCCCACTACCACATCCGATAGGTAATGCACGCCGGTTGCCACGCGCGCCACGCACACCAGTGGCGCCCACAGCAGCAGCAGCCAGCCGAACCACGCCGGGCCAACGCCGAAGGCGACCACTGCCAGCAAAAACGCGCGCGCCGCGTGTCCGGATGGGAATGAGTGCGGATCGGTGTTGCGGTAGATGGCGCCCCATTCGCCCGGCGGCCGCTGGCGGCGAACCAGGAACTTGATCGCCAGCACGCCGGCCGCCAGCGCTACCACGCCGGCTGCCATCAGTGCCGCGCGCGTGTGCCAGATGGTGTTCCAGCCCAGCAGCCAGACAACAAACAGCCCGGCCAGCCAGAACCACGAATCACCGGAATGCGCGAGGAAGGCGACGGCGTGCCACAGCCGGTGCTGGCCGGGGGCAAGCCGCAGCCGCGCGGATAATCTCGCATCCAGTTCCCCCAGAGCGCGCGCATTCATACGATTGCGGCCTGCGCTTTCGACAGCTCACCGGCTACGAGCTGTAGTTGGTGTGGCTTATCTACGTCCATGCCCAACTCCGCGTAGGGGCACAATACAGCGCGCGCGCGCAGACCCAGCCGCTTACCGATCGACGGGCCGACTTCTTCCAGGCTGAGCTGGCGCAGCATGATCATAAACAACGTGTCAAATCCCAGCAGCGAAGCCTGGCGGATTGGGTTCTTGCGGCTGGCAATAATCTTCTGCCACAGTGGATTATCATCCCTGGAGACAGCAGCGCGCACGCCCATCATATCACCGCCGGTTACTTCGATGTTTTTCAGGTGCAGGTACGTGCGCCGCGATCCTGGGAAGCGCTTTTCCATCGTTTCGCGCGCGATCACCGGATAGAGGAAATCCACGTCTGAATCTTGCGTGGCGCGGATGGTCCAATCTACCATCTCGGCTGTGATACCCGGCACATCCGAGGAGATCAGCAGCACGTGTTGGCTGTCGGGATGCTGCCGCAGCGTTTCCTGCACCCCGGCGCGTGCGTTAGACAGCAGCCCGCCCTGGTCTTCCAGAATAACCAGCGGTTTCTCGCAGAATAGATTGGTGTAGGGCGGCAGACCGGCCACCACTACGTTCCTCACCTGATCAGAAGCGCTCAGGCTGTCCAGGATCCACTGGATCATGGGTTTACCCGCGATTTCCAGCATCGCCTTATACCCGCCGCGGGTAACTTCGTATAAGGGCTCATTGGGCAGCGGCCGGCTGCCCGCGGTTATGACTGCATCCATCAAGCGGATAACTCCTGAAGCTGCGGCGTAAGGCCAATCTGATCCAGCACAGCGTCCAGCTCTGCAAAATAACTGCCTGGGTGGGCGTAATCCACCGGGCGGTTGCGACCGGTGGCTGCCGCGATCGCGGCTTCCATCATGTTCGTCCCAAACGAGCGACCCTCAAGCACGGGGGTAGTGGTGATTAGGTAGCGCACGCCGGCGCTGCGGAATGCGGCCAGGTCTTCCGGGGTGGTGGTATTGGTGACGATCACCTTGCCATCCAGCCGCGCGGGCATGTAGCGCCGGATATAGTGGCAGTCGCCGGCAATGACGCTGGCCCAGTCGAAATAATTACCCCAACGCGGGGTATGGTTTTCCTGGGCTTTGCCCACCGGATATACCCAGTGAAAGGGCAAGCGTGAGATGACCGGCAGCACCATCGCCGCCACCGCTTTGAGCGTATTTTCGCCGCGGATGGGGATGGGCAGGTTGAGCGCGAATAAAAAGTCGCCAAAAATACACTCGTACCCCGCGCGCAGAAAGGCCTGGCTCAGCCCCCAGCGGTCAACGCCAGCCACCACCAGCACGCGCTTGTTGGGAAGCACCGGGTTGAGATGCGAGGAAATCAACGGGCCGACGCGCTGCTCGAGGGTAATTTTGAGCCCGGTTCCGTCTACCAGCGGGGTTTTGCGCACCAGGCGCACCATCGGTTTCACTGAGTGCAGAGGGTACCAGCGCCGGTCGATCATTAAGCCCAGGTCCGCGCCACCCACGCCCAGTGCGGCGACCTTGCCATCCAGCTCGCCGAGCATCTGAGCCGCTTTTTCCATATCGCCATCGGTGCCCATGCGCTCGATGCATACTTCTTGACCAAGCAGGGGGATGGTGACGCTCTTGTCGCGCCGGGATGATCCAATGCTGACGCTGACTGCTCGTTTCATACCTGTTCTCCATCGTGTTGCGGTTTATGGAATAGAACCCGCTCGCATACGATTCGTGTCTCCCGGAAAGCGCGCCCGGCACAGCCGGTACGACGGCGAAGTATACTCCCAAGTGCTGCTTTGCGCAATTTGCGTCAGACAGGGCAGCTAACCCATTCCTATCGCCAGTTTTCCAGCACGCCAACCACCTGCAGCCAGGGTGGATCCGGCAACGGGTTGTGATAAATGGTCATGCCAAGCTTACGCATCACCGCAATGGAGCCTTCATTGGTGGTATCTGTTTCCGCAATAACCCGATTGACGGATAACTGCTCAAACGCATACTGCACCATCGCCTGAGCTGCCTCATACGCGTAACCCTGACGTTGGTAAGCGGGCGAAACCGCGTAGAACAGCGCAAACTCGGTGGAGTTACGGCCAGGACGGGCGGGTGACCGGTTCGCGGCCAGCTCTGGGATCTGCTCGAAGGCGTTCAATGCGGGCACAAACCCGCACGAGCCGATTAACGTCTCGTTATTTTTTACAATGATCGCGCGATCGCCATACGGCGGCTGATTTAGCCGGGCCAATTGGCGCGGATTGCGGGTGGCCCATTGCAGCCATTCGGCACGCTCCGCAATCGTTCCAACCGCATCCGACCCCATCCCAGCCTCAGATAATTCCACGTCAAACAGACGGTAGGCGGCATTCAGGTCCGCCAGTTCAAACGGGCGGATCCAAAGGCGTGCGGTTTCAAGTATGGGCATCTGGCGCATAGGTGATTCACCTCTCTACCAGGCAAATTATAAGATGGAGCTGCGCATCCGGCGCGCAGTTTTCCGGTGGGAACTACGCTACAATGATTTCATGCTGGAAAAGCCACCAATCGCCGAGGCGGAAATTGCTGCCATATTATGGGATGCGTACGTCGTTCCCACCTCGCGGATCACCTTTCTGCCACTGGGCGCGGACGTGAACACCGCTGTCTACCGGGTGGAGAGTGGCGTTGAGGCATACTTTCTCAAGCTGCGCCGAAATTTTGACCCACTCTCTGTTCTCGTCCCCACCTGGCTGGGAGAGCAGGGGCTGCGCCAGGTAATCGCTCCGCTGCGCACGGGAGAAGGCGCGCTGTTTACCACGCTGCTTGACTATGCCTGCATCCTGTACCCTTTCATAACCGGCGCGGATGCCTACGCTAACCCTTTATCTGAAAACCAGTGGCGCACCTTTGGCACGGCGCTGCGCACTGTGCATAACGCTGCGCTGCCCCCAGAGCTGCGCGTGCAGCTTCCCCGCGAAACATTTTCGGATCAAATTCGCGTGCAGGTGCGCCACTTCCAGGCCCGGGCGCAGGCCAAACATTTTGATGACCCCCATTGCCTGGCATTGGCGGCTGCTTTCCATACCTACCAGGCGCAGATCGACACGTTACTGGAGCGCGCCGGCGCGCTGGCAGATGTGCTGCGAGATCGCCCGCCTGAACTGGTGCTGTGCCATTCCGATATACACGCCTGGAACCTGCTGCTGGCGGAAACTGGTGACCTGTATATGGTCGATTGGGATGAGCCCATCCTGGCGCCAAAAGAGCGCGACCTGATGTTTATTGGTGCGGGGCTGGGCGGAATCTGGAACACGTCTCGCGAAGAAGCTTTGTTTTATGAGGGCTATGGCGCGGCGGTGGTGGACCGCCAAGCTCTGGCGTATTACCGCTGTGAACGCATTGCAGCCGACCTGGCGGCAATCGCGGAGCAGATCTTTGACAGACGCGGTAGTTCGCCCGACCGCGAGCAGGGTTTGCGCTTTTTTACCAGCAATTTCCACCGCGGTGGCGTTTTTGAGATTGCCTGCCGCACAGATCGCTGAGCTTATAAATTTCTGATCCGGGAAACTGGCCCCGCTTGTCTTTCAGATTTAATTGACATCCGAACAATTTACCCTATAATAAATTTTGTATTCAAATGTCATAAAGGAGGTGTGACAACGATCTGACAGCCTGGGCGCAAGCCCCTCCGTTTTTCCCTGTTCAAGCTGCACAACCGAAGATGTAAGGAGGAGAAAGTGAAACGACGTTTGCTTGTTTCGATGTTTACGTTCGTTGTAGCAATGAGTATGCTGTTGGCTGCCTGTACACCTGCCGCGGCCCCCGCTGCTCCTGCTGCCGAACAGCCCACCACCGCACCCGCTGCTCCAGAAGTCAAGCCCAACTATGAGGAAGTTGCCTTCGCGCCGTCAAAGAAGGAAGCTCCCAACTGCGACTACGGTGGCAATATGAAGTCGATCGAGGCCACAGATGCGAGCACAGTGGTGTTCACCTTCTGTAACCCCGATCCGGCTTTCCTGGCCAAGATCTCCGTACCCGCGTTCATCATCCTCGATACCGGCTATCTGAAGGCCATCGGTGGTGACGCCGCCAAGCTGGCCGAAAACCCGGTTGGCACTGGCCCATACGTGGTTAAGGAATGGGTGCGTGGTGATCATATCACCTTCGTTCCCAACCCCCTGTACTACGGCAACAAGCCCAAGAACACCAGCTTCATCCTCAAGTGGAACGCCGAAGCGGCTGCCCGCCTGCTCGATTTGCAGTCCGGCAATATTGACGGTATCGACAACGTTGGCACCGATGACTTCCCAACCGTGAAGGCGGACGCCAACCTGAAGCTCTACCCGCGTACCTTCAATAACTTCCTGTACATGGCTTTCAACAACGAGATCAAGCCGTACGACAACGAACAGATCCGCCAGGGCCTGGCGATGGCAATCGACAAGAAGCGCATCGTGGATAACTTCTACCCCGAGGGCGCTACCCCTGCCACCCAGTTTGCTCCTCCCGGCCTGAAACCCGGTTATACCGAGGGCTATTCCGCTCCGGCGTACGACCCGGTAAAAGCCAAGCAGATCCTGACCGACGCCGGCTTCGATTTCAACCAGGAACTTACCCTTTCCTATGCGGAACGCACTCGCCCGTACTTCCCACAGCCGACCAAAATCGCGCAGGATGTACAGGCTCAGTTGGCCGAGATCGGCATCAAGGTCAAGCTGGAGCTGATGGAATGGAGCGCTTATCTGCCCGCGGTGCGCGCCGGTGAAAAAGGCATGTACTTCCTGGGCTGGAGCGAAGACTTCCCGGATGCTACCAATTGGTACGATGTGTTCCTGATGGGCTCTTCTGGTGGAACCGGCAAACCCTTCCCCGACATCATGGAAAAGATCAGCGCCGCGGCCCGCCTGGGCGACCCCGCCGAACGCCAGAAGCTGTATGACGAGGTCAACAAGCTGGTGGATGTGCACGTGCCTTACGTAATCATCGCCAATGGCGCCACTTCGCTGGCCTTCAAGAACACGGTCGGCGGCGTATTGGTTGGCCCCTACAATGAGAACTTCACCGAAATGACCACCGATTCAGGTACGCTGGTCTTCTCGCAAGATGGCGAACCGGTCTCAATGTACTGCGCCGACGAAACCGACGGCAGCTCGTTCCGCGCCTGCCTGCAGGTCTTCGGCCAGCTCTACAACTTCAAGTACGGCAGCTCGGAATACGAGCCGGACCTGGCTGAATCCTGCACCGCTAACGATGATGCCACCGTGTACACCTGCAAGATGCGCCCGGGCGTAAAGTTCAGCAACGGCGCCACGCTGGATGCTGGTGACGTGGTCTCGAGCTTTAGCGCCATGTGGGATTACAACGACCCGCTGCGCAAGGGCAACACGGGTGTCTTCCAGTACTGGAAGGACTTCTTCGGCCCCAAGGCCCTCAACGAGCCTGCCAGCTAACTGTTTTTCCCCGCAACAACTGGGATGGGGCGGCAGCGCCGCCCCATCCCGTCCACCGTTTTAACCCAGAATACCTGCCGGAGCGCGTGCGCGGTAAGGTCTGTAGCAGAGAAGAAACAACACCGGGAAAAGCTTATGCTCCAATACATCGTACGCCGTTTGCTGATGGTCTTACCAGTAATGTTGGGAATTTTGCTGGTGACGTTTGTCATCGTCCGCGCCATTCCCGGCGATCCATGCTTTGCCATGCTGGGGGAAAAAGCCACGGTTGAACAGTGCGATTTGTTCAAGCAGCGCTATGGATTGGATAAGAGCGTGCCTGAGCAGTTTGCCCGCTACGTGATCAACGTGGCGCAGGGCGAGCTGGGCACAACCATCCGTGATCGCCGTGAAGTGGCTGATGTCATTTCCGAGCGCCTGCCACTCACCATGGAACTGACGCTGATGGCGATGGTCTTCGCTTCAGTACTGGGCGTGCTGTTCGGGGTCATCGCGGCGCTCAACCGCAACACCGGTTGGGATGTGGTGACCATGGTTGGCGCAAATATCGGCGTCAGTATGCCGGTTTTCTGGTTGGGGCTGCTGCTGGCCTATGTTTTTGCCCTCTTGCTACGCGGTACGCCCTTCTACATTCCACCGTCCGGGCGTTTTACCCCGGGGGTGTCGCTAATTCCGCTGGCCACCACCTGGGGCTTGCAGGATTGGACCGGGTTGCCGCGCTTTTTGTTGAATCTGGTTTCCAACTCGGCCATCCTCAACGGCCTGCTGACCGGTAATTTCCAGTTGATCCGCGATGCCATCTGGCATCTCACTCTGCCGGCTGCAGCGGTGGGAACGATCTCGATGGCGGTCATCGCGCGCATGACCCGCTCCAGCCTGCTGGATGTGCTCGGACAGGATTACATCCGCACGGCGCGCGCCAAAGGCTTGAAAGAAAATCTTGTGATCACCAAGCATGCGCTGCGCAATGCGCTGATCCCGATTGTGACGATCATCGGAATCCAGACCGGCGGTCTGCTATCTGGCGCGGTGCTTACCGAGACCATTTTCTCGCTGCCGGGGGTCGGCTCGCGCATGGTCGAAGGCATCCTGGCGCGGGATTATCCCGTCGTCCAGGGTTTTTCGATCGTCATCGCGCTGATCTTCGTCTTCACCAATTTGTTCGTCGATATCTCCTACGCGTATCTCGACCCGCGCATCCGGCTGGAGTGATTATGACCACCACTGAAGTCGCAAAACTATCCGCGGAAACCACCGTAACCGCCAAGCTCCGCACCCCGGCGCAGGAAGCGCTCGGCCGCCTGTTCCGCCACCGCTCGGCGCAGGCCGGCATGATTCTACTGGGTATCCTGATCATCACCGCCATCTTCGCCCCGCTGATCGCCCCATATGATCCGATCGTCCCGCTGAAGGGCGTGGTGCGGCGCGATACACCTTGTATTCACTTGCTGGGCTGCCCGGCGGACAAGCCCACCCACATCATGGGCATTGACGGGAATAATCGTGACCTGTTCTCGCGCATCGTCTTCGGATCGCGCCTGTCGCTGCAGATTGGCATCTCTACGATTACCTTTGCCATTATTATCGGCGGGTTGCTGGGGGCGCTGGCCGGTTTTCTGGGAGGCTGGGTCGATAACGTGGTGATGCGCAGTATGGATGTGTTGATGGCATTTCCCAGCCTATTGCTGGCGATTGCCATTGTGGCTGCGCTGGGCCCGGGACTGATCAACGCGTTGCTGGCAATTGCCATTATCGAAATACCAATTTACGCGCGCGTGGTGCGCGCCAGCGTGCTGGCGGTCAAGGAGCTGGATTACGTCTATGCTTCGCGCGCGCTGGGTGCATCCAACTGGCGTATGCTGTTCACGCGCGTGCTGCCCAACGCGCTCACCCCGCTGATCGTGCAGGGCACACTGGGCATCGCCACCGCTATTCTCAGCGCTGCTGCGCTTTCGTTCCTTGGCCTGGGCGCCGAGCATCCCAAGCCCGAGTGGGGCTTGATGATGGGGGAAGAACGCAACAGCGTGTTCAACGCTCCGCATCTGGTATTCTTTCCCGGCCTGGCGATTATGATGACCGTGCTGTCATTCAACCTGCTGGGTGATGGGCTGCGGGACGCGCTCGATCCGCGCCTGCGTGGCAGCGGTCATTAAGCCGGATTCACAACCGAGCTTGATAAGGGGGTCTGGCCCTGCCAGGCCCTCTTATTATCTGAATGGGTATAATTGTTTTGAGGAACAATCAATTTGGCGTAGGATAGGAGCTATCATGGCGACTAAAAGCGGGAAGGTGATTTTAGTCCTGGGAATTGTGGTTATGCTCGTGTCGGCCTGCGCGCTGCCAAACGTGCGCATGCCCAAACTGGTGCAGTCCACCCCGCTGGTCGATTCTGCAACCCCCACGGCCGAGGCCGGCCTGCCCACCGCTCCGACAACGCTGGCTGCACCCAGCCTGGCGCCTGCCGCCACCGAAGCACCCCAGCCGCCGGTGCTGGTGGAGGCCCAGCCGCAGCCCGGCAGTGTGCTGCTGCCCAAAGACAGCCTGACCTTTTATTTCAGCCAGCCGATGGATGGCGAAACGGTACAGCGCGGGCTGGAGATCAACCCGCCGGTGGCGGCGCGCTTTGAGTGGCAGGATGAATCAACCCTGCGCCTGACCCCCGAGCAGCCACTGCCCGCTTCAACCGACCTGCTTCTGCGATTCAACAACAATGTGCGCTCGCAGGCTGGCACATTCCTCAATCCGGTCGTCGAGCTTACCTACCGTACCGCCGAGCCGCTGCAATTGCTGGAACAGCTTCCACGCCCGGGCAGTAATGCCGCAAACCCCACGTCTGCTGTCGTTGCCGTGTTCAGCCAGCCGGTGGTGCCGCTGGTGGGCGAGCAGGCCAACCGCCCGGTGGGTTTCAGCCTGGAGCCGCAGGCTCCCGGCATGGGCGAGTGGCTAAACACCACTACTTACATTTTCTATCCCCAGCCGGCGCTGCAGGGCGGATCGCAGTACACCGTGCGTGTCAACCGCGAACTGACCGGCCTGCCGGACGCGGACTGGAGCTTCCGCACCTCACGCCCGCAGGCCACCCTGCTGGCGCCCACGGCCGATAAGCCTGCCAACCTGGATGCGCCCATTGTGGTTGAGTTTAATCAGCCGGTGGAGCGTGCCGGCGTGGAGCAGGGCCTGCGCGTGCGCGGCCCAAATGGGGAAGCCTTGACCGGGACTTTCCAATGGAACGAAGACGATACCACCGTCACCTTCCAGCCATCGGCGCTGCTGGAGCGCGATGCTCTTTACCTGGTGGACCTGCCGGCCGGCAGCCTGGGGTTGAGCGGTGGGCTGGAGCAGGACCTGAATGCCAGCTTCCGCACGGTGCCCGATTTCACTGTAATCTGGAGCCGCCCCGCGCGTGGTGAGCTGCTGCAAATTTACGAGACTTCCTATTCCGCGGTCACGCTGCGCTTCAGCGCCCCGCTGGCGCGCCAGCCACTGGAAGACCTGGTCTCGTTCACGCCGCCCATTGGCGATATGACGCTCTCTGTGGACGATACCGTCAACCACCTGATCATCGGCGGGTACTTCCAGCCCGCCACCAGTTATTCGCTGGTACTGGACGGCGACCTGAAAGACCGCTGGGGCCAACCCCTGGGTGAGAATTACCTGTTCGAATTTCGTACCACGTCCGCCGTACCATCGCTGACGATCCCAGCGCTGCAGGCGGGCATGAGCACCATTTTCCTGCTGCCTGCCGATACGGTGCTGCCTGCCCGCGCCACCAACGTGCAAACCGTCAATATCAGTTCCACCCGGCTCGACCTGGCCGGGTTCCTGGAGCTGGCCGGTAATCTGTATGACGCGAAATGGCCTGCGCCTGCCAGTCGCTGGGAAGAAACAGTGAATACCCCACAGGATCGAAATGAGGAGATTGAAATCCCGCTGACGGCCAATGGCGCCAACCTGGAGCCGGGTCTGTACGCGTTCAATATCTCATCACCGCAGACTGCCAACCAGCCAGTCTACCAACTTTCGCCGTTCCTGGCAGTGGTCAGCAACACCGCGCTCAACCTGAAACGCACGGCCGGCGAAGTTTTTGTGTGGGCCGTGAATGCGCCTACCCAACAAGCCATCAATGGATTAGAAGTTGGCCTGTATGACTCGAAAGGAACGCTGTTGGGCAGCGCGATTACAGAAAATGGCGTGGCCAGCATTCGAGTGCCGGAAGGCACTGCAGTTTACGAAAACCTGTTTGTGATCAGCGGCCAGCCGGGTGACGCGGATTTTAGCCTGTCTACTACCGCATGGAACCAGGGCACGCCGACTTGGGATTCTGGCGTGCGTTTTGACTCGAGCGCGGACCAACCTACAGCCTATCTATATACCGACCGGCCGATTTACCGCCCCGGGCAGCAGGTTTCTTTCCGCGCTATCGCGCGCCAGCCGCAAAATGGCCGCTACAGCCTGCTGGATCGTAGCGAACTGACGGTGCGCGTGACCGCCCCCTTTACCGGTGGCGAGCCGCAGATTGTGTATGAGAAGGCGCTGCCATTATCCGAGTTTGGCGCAGTACAGGATACCTTCACTCTGCCGGAGGATGCGCTGCCGGGTATGTATTTCTTCTCGATCGTCGATATTCCTCGCGCCACCCTGGCATTTCAGGTGGCACTGTATCGCAAGCCTACGATGGATGTGCAGGTCACCTTCCCGCAGTCTGAAATACAGTTTGGCCAACCACTTGACGCAGCGGTCAGCGCGCGCTACTACTTTGGCGCGCCAGCCGGCGGGGTCCCGGTCAACTGGACGCTGACCGCCATGTCCGAATGGGTGTCCCTTCCTGAAGGCTACCAGAGCGGCAAGCTGGATACTTCCTGGCTCAACCCGTACCTGCTTGATAGCCGCATGGGGCGTTATATCACCGATGGCACCGGGGTCACCGCGCCGGACGGCAGCCTTGAAATCCGCGTGGAGAACGGCCTGCTGGCAGATGTGCTTGATGCGGAAGATGATTACCGCCTGACGCTGGAAGTGACCGCGCTGGATGAAAGCCAGCTTCCGGTTTCGGCGCGCGAAGAGATTACGCTGCACCCGTCGCAGGTCATCATCGGCGTGCGGCCGGATTCCTGGTCCGGTCAGGCTGGGCAGGAAACCGGCTTTGATGTGCAGGTCTTTGACCGCGCCATCCAGCCCGGCGGGGAAGCGCCGCTCTCCGCGTTGTATCGTAAAGTGGTATACAAAACCAGCGCCTACACCAGCCCATACTCCAATCGCACGGTAGAAGCAGAGTACACCACCGTGGGCAGCGTCGACTTTTCTACCGGGGCTGATGGGCGCGCGCGGCTGGCGTTTACGCCACCCGAACCGGGGACGTATCTCCTCGAAGTGCGCGGGCAGGGAGCCGTTACGCAAGTGATGCAGTGGGTGGGTGGTGAGGGCAGCGCTCCGTGGCCACAGCTACCCAGCCAGAAACTGCGCCTCACTGCCGATGCCGCGCAGTATACCCCCGGCCAGACCGCGCATATTTTTATTCCCAACCCTTACACGGGCGGCGCCACTGCGCTGCTAACCGTGGAGCGTTCGGAAATCATGCGCTGGCAGCAGTTGGAGATCACCGGCAGCAGCCTGACCGTGGATTTGCCGCTGGAAGATGTGGACGCGCCTAACGTTTTTGTTTCTGTGTTACTGCTGGGCCAGAACAGCGCCGGCCGGCCGGACTTCCAGATGGGCTACGTAGAATTAGCGGTAGACCCGACCGAAGAGCTGTTGAAAGTGGAACTGGCCGGGCAGCCACAGCGCGCCGCGCCGGGCGAAGCAGTGCAGTTTGCACTGCGCGTCACCGATGCGGCTGGCAAGCCGGTGCAGGGCGCGTTCTCGCTGGCGCTGGCGGATAAGGCCGCGCTGGCCCTGGCTGACCCGAACTCGCAGCCGATTAACCAGTTTTTCTATGGCCCACGCCCGCTGGCCGTGATGACCAGCGCGCCGCTGGCCGCCTATGGGCGGCGGCTTCCACTGCCCGCCACGGGGCGCGGCGGCGGTGGCGGCGGCGCAGCGGAAGATACCGGCGTGCGTGATGAATTTGCCGATACCGCATTCTGGAACGGAGCGATCGTCACCGACGCCAACGGTTTTGCGCAGGTGACTGCCGACCTGCCAGATAACCTCACCACGTGGGTAGCAGACGTGCGCGGGGTGGATGGCGATACGCGCACCGGCCAGGCGACTCTGGAAATCACCGCCAGCAAGCTGCTGATGGTTCAGCCGGTGACCCCGCGCTTCCTGGTGCGCGGTGACCATGCTGCGCTCTCGGCGCTGGTGATCAACAATACCGATCAACCCATTGATGCCGAAGTGAGCCTGCAGGCCACCGGGTTTACATTCGACGCGCCCGATCAGGCCGTGCAGCGCGTAAGCCTGCCCGCTGGAGGCCGCCAGGCCGTCGACTGGTGGGGCACGGCGCAGGTGGCAGATGTGGCCAGCCTGGTCTTCCGCGCCACGGGCGGCGGGCTGACCGACAGCGCCACCCCTGAAGGCGGCGACCTGCCGGTGCTGACCTTTAGCGCCCCGGCCACTTTCGGCACCGCCGGTATGCTGGATGCAGCCGGCGCGCGCCAGGAGCTGGTGGCGGTCCCGCGCAGCTTCACGCCCACCGGCGGCTCGCTGGATGTGGAGCTTTCGCCCTCGCTGGCCGCGGCGCTGGTGGGCGGGCTGCAGGTTGTGGAAACCTATACCGAGCGCGATCTGCCGGTGACACTGGCTTCGCGCCTGCTGCCCAACCTGGAAGCCTACCGCACGCTGGCGGATCTGGGCGCTGATAACCCGGGCCTGAAAACCAGCCTGGATGCTGCGATTCAGGAAGGCGTGAGTGGGCTGGTGCGCTCGCAGAACGACGACGGCGGCTGGGGCTGGTCTGAGGACAGCCAGAGCGATCCGTATCAGAGTGCGTATATCCTGCTGGCGCTCAGCCGGGCGCAGCAGGCCGGAGTGGATGTGGCAGATGGCGTCATCGACCGCGCCCGCGAATATGTCTACGCTGCGCTATTCCCGAGTGGCGAGCAAACAGCCTGGGAGAAGCAGCGCCTGGTGTTCATGACCTGGGTGCTGGCCGAGAGCGGCGAGGGCTATGATCTGCCCCTGAATACTCTGGCCGGCTGGCGCAGTGATCTCTCGCCGTGGGCCAAAGCCCTGCTGATGCTGCTGCTCCAGCCTACCGATGCGCAGACCGCCGCGCTGCTGGAGCAGGATGTGAAAGATGCCGCCGTTCGCACCGCCACCGGCGTGCATTGGGAAGATACAGCCAATGGCGATCGCGGGTTTGGCAGTACCGCTTTTACCAGCGCCGTTGTTACCTATGCCCTGGCGCGCACCGACCCGGCCGACCCGATCCTGGTGGATGCGGTGCGCTACCTGGTGGCCACGCGCGATAGCCGTGGCGGCTGGTACTCGCCCTATGACACAGCCTGGACGTTGATCGCGCTCAGCCAGGCGCTCAAGGGAACCGGTGATATCCACAGCGATTACCACTTCTCGGCCAGCCTGAACAACGTGCCTCTGGCGGATGGCCAGGCTGGTGGAGATAATGCCTTCAACCCGGTTACTGCCAGCGTGCCGCTGGTCGACCTGCGCGTCGATACGGCTAACGCGCTGCGCATCGAGCGCAGCGAGGGCAACGGCCGGTTGTATTACCGCGCATACCTTAACGTGGATCGACCCGTGGAAGGCGCGCAGCCGGTCAACCGCGGTATGACCGTCAGCCGTACCTACACGCTGATGGATACAAACGGCTGCGCCGAGCCGGGATGCCCGCCTGCAACTGAAGCCAAAATGGGCACGCCTGCGCCGGTGGTGCTGGTGCGCCTGTCGCTCACATTGGAGCATGATGCCTCGCACCTGGTGGTGGAAGACTTCATTCCTGCTGGTGCCGAAATCTTAAACACCAGCCTGAAGACCAGCCAGCAGCTCAACCCAGAAGCAGATGCGCCTGCCTCGCCCGAGGAGGAGATCGACCCGCGCCGGCCGTTTGATGACGGCTGGGGCTGGTGGTTCTTCCACTCGCCCCGGGTGTATGACGATCACATCCGCTGGACGGCGCAGGATGTGCCAGCCGGCACTTATCAGCTTGTGTACCGGCTGGTGCTGCTCCAGCCCGGTGAGTATCGCGTTATCCCCGCGCACGCGTATAATTACTTCTTCCCTGAGGTGCAGGGCGCCAGTGCGGGAACTATTTTCACCATCCGGCCCTGAATTTCAATGGATGGTAACTCAGCAAGATTGGATGAGAGAGGATACGAATGGCAAAACAGTGGAGAACTGCTCCGGAAATGCAGATCGACCCCAAGAAGAATTACACCGCTACTTTTAAGACGGATCTGGGAGATATCGTCGTGAAGTTGTTCGCAGACATGGTCCCAAACACGGTGAACAACTTTGTGTTTTTGGCGCGCGAGGGCTTTTACGACAACACCATCTTCCACCGCGTGATTGGGGACTTTATGGCTCAGGGTGGCGACCCGACCGGCACCGGTATGGGCGGCCCCGGTTACAAATTCGCAGATGAGTTTCACCCCAAACTGCGCCACAACCGCCCTGGGCTGCTCTCGATGGCCAATGCCGGGGCAAACACCAACGGCTCACAATTCTTCCTGACCCACGTGCCCACCCCCTGGCTGGATAACAAGCATTCGATCTTCGGGGAGATCGTTTCGGGCATGGACGTGCTGCTCTCTATCCCGGAGCGCGACCCCGGTCGTCCGAAAGGCCCCGGCGTAACGCTGCGCACGGTAGAGATCACCGAAAGCGAGTAGATAACCATAGAATCAACCGCACCCCGCGCCATTCGCGCGGGGTGCGTTAGAATTTAACCGCGGCGTGACCTGATCTCAGCAATCTGCCGCTCCAGATCATCAATCTGCTGGCGCAGACGCTCTACCTCGCCGGTTGGCGGTGGGGCTATGGGTTCGGGTGCCGCGTAAGTTGGCGCAGGCGGGGCGTCTGGCGTTTCCACCGGGTATACTGCCGCGCCGGATACCATTACCGGGGCTGCCTGGGGCTCGGCGGGTGGGGTGGTGGGGTTGTCAGCCACGGTCTCACTGCGCTTCCAGCGGTTCGAAACCAGCAGATCGGTGAAGCGCTGCGCTTCTTCCACCGCCACCTGTCCATCTTCTACCAGCACCGCCAGCCGGCGGCGGATCTCAGCTTCAATGGCGGGCGTGTTTTCGACCAGCGCATTGATGCCGCTGCGCACCGTGCCCACGGCCACATTGCCGGCCTGAATCAGCCCGGTGAGGATGGCGCGCGGCAGCATGCCGCCGGCATGCTTCTCGCGCTCGAACATGATCTGGATCAGGGTCAGTGCGGTCATATCCGCGCCGCTGTCATGATCGATCACGCTGAATTCTTCACCGCTGCGGATGCGCTCGCCCAATTCATCGAGCGTCACATAGCGCGCCGCTTCAACGTCGTACAGCTTACGGTTGGAGTAGCGTTTGATTTTCGTCATAGCCGGTTCTCTCCTTCCGGCCCTGCCAGCGGTTCCTGCTGGCGCTGCAGCGCTTCCAGCTCGGCCTGCAGGCGTGCACGGCGTTCGGCCAGTGCTTCCAGGTCTTCGGCGACTGGCATCTCGGCGGCAGGTGACGTTGCTTCGGCTTGCGCGGCAGCGCGGGCTGCTTCGCGCGCCTGGCGGTAGCGCTGCTCTTCAGCCGCCTGAGCAGCTTTACCGCGCTCGGCCAGGCTGTCCAGCAGTTTGGACACTTCTTCGGCAGCCAGCACTCCCGCGCCGACCGTGGCATAGAATACCTTGCGCACCGCATCATACAGCGGGCTTCGGGTGGGCTGGTTGGAGTGGTTGTTTGATTCCATTCGTTCATCCTTTCTCATAAACGCCATTTGACGCAACGCGTCATCACATTTATAACGCATCGCGTTATGGAAGTCAAGGGGCAATTTGTCCCAATTCGTGCCGGGTTTGCAGCGTCCCTCAATCCTTGCTACAATCAAGGCAAACGACAGACAATGGGAGCCGTACATGGGTATTGAGTATGTGATTATCGACGAAACACAGATCCTCATCCGCTTGTTAATTTCGGCGCTGCTGGGCGCGATGATCGGTTTCGAGCGCGAGCGCCAGAATCAGCCCGCCGGGCTGCGCACGCACACGATCCTGGCGGTGGGTTGCACCCTGGCGATGACACTTTCGATCAATATTGCCATGCAATTCCGCAGCCTGGTGCCTAACGGCGATCCGGCGCGCCTGGCTGCCCAGGTGATTTCCGGTATTGGCTTCCTCGGCGCGGGGGCTATCCTGCGTTTTGGCAATAATATTCGTGGGCTCACTACCGCCACTTCGCTGTGGACCCTGGCGATCATCGGTATGGCGGTAGGAGCAGGGCACTTCTTTTCCGCCACGGCAGCCACGGTGCTGCTGCTGGTGGTACTGACCCTGCTCGACCGGGTGGAAAAGCGCTTTATCAAGACCTACCGCACGATGAACGTGCAGGTGGAAGTGGTGGATCGCGCCGGCGTGCTGGATGAGCTGCGCGGCCTGATCCGCGACGAACACACATCCATCATCCAGACTACCGTGACGCGCGATTTTGAGAATGACTATGCCGCGTATAACCTGGTGGTGAAAACAGTGGAAGAAGCGCCCATCGACCAGTTGTTCGATAAATTAACCACGTTGAAAGGTGTCAAGAGCATCAAAATCGAATAGAATGAAATTGTCCTCACAATGGCAGCCTGCTTCATATACGATTCTTACAGATCGCTGTTGTTTCCTTAACACCCCGGATGCTATAATGCACCAACGCACTACCCGTATTGGCTCTGTGTATAAAAGGATGGATATTTCCTATGATGAGATTTGATCGATTTACCGAGCGCGCCCAAGAAGCCGCTCAGCGCGCTGCGGAAATTATCCAGCGTTATGGACACAATCAGATTGATACAGAGCATATCTTATTGGCATTGATCGAACAGCCTCAGGGAGTCATTCCTCAGATTCTTGAGATCTTAAAAGTCGATGCGAATGCTCTATCGGAACGGTTGGATTACATTCTGCGCACCAGCCCCAAAGCCAGCATTTTTGGCGGCGGAGCCGGGCAGATTTTTATTACCCCGCGCGTTAAGCGTATCATCGACCTGGCCAATGAAGAGGCCAGCCGGCTGAAGGATGAATATATTTCCACCGAGCATCTCTTCCTGGCCATCCTCAGCGAGCGCAACACGCCTGCTGCCCGGCTGCTGGAAGGCGCCGGCCTTAACCGCGACCGCGTGTATGAAGCCATTGTGCAGCTGCGCGGTGGCCAGCGCGTCACAGACCCGCAGGCTGAAACCCGCTATCGCACCCTGGAAAAATACTCGCGCGACCTCACAACGCAGGCGCGCGAAGGCAAGCTCGATCCGGTGATTGGCCGCGATATCGAGATCTCGCGCGTGATGCAGATCCTCTCGCGCCGCACCAAGAATAACCCGGTACTGATCGGCGAGGCCGGTGTTGGCAAGACCGCTATCGTCGAAGGCCTGGCCCAGAAGATCGCATCGAATGACGTGCCCGAGATCTTAATGGGCAAGCGTGTGGTATCGCTCGACCTGGGCGCCATGATCGCCGGCTCGCGCTTCCGCGGCGAGTTCGAAGAGCGCCTCAAGGCCGCAATCGAAGAAGTGCAGCGCTCGGAAGGGGAGATTATCCTCTTCATCGATGAGCTGCATACCGTTGTGGGCGCAGGCGCGGCTCAGGGCGCGATGGACGCATCCAACATGCTCAAGCCGGCCCTGGCGCGCGGTGAGCTGCAGTGCGTGGGCGCCACCACGCTGGATGAATACCACAAGTCGATCGAAAAAGACGCAGCGCTGGAGCGTCGCTTCGCCCCGGTATACGTGGAAGAACCTAACGTAGATGACACCATCCGCATGCTGTTTGGCCTGCGTGACCGCTACGAGGCGCATCACAAAGTGCGCTTCTCGGATGAAGCTCTCTCGGCGGCTGTGCGGCTTTCATCGCAATACGTCACCGACCGCCGCCTGCCGGATAAGGCCATCGACCTGATGGACGAAGCCGCCGCCAAGCTGCGCGTGGCCCTGTACTCGCTGCCCCCGGATCTCAAGACGCGCAAGACCGAAATCGACCGCCTGGCCGCTGAAGAAGAACAGGCCGGCCTGGAGCGCGATTACGAACGCGCTGCCCGCAAGAAAGCCGAGCGCCTTCGCCTCGATCAGGAGTTCACCGAGCTGCGCGACCGTTGGGAAGCCGAGCACAAGCTGGATGAAGTTGTCGATGTGGATGACATTGCCCAGGTGATCGCCCAATGGACTGGCATCCCGGTCAACCAGATGATGGAAACCGAAGCAGAAAAACTGCTGCGCATGGAAGAACGCCTGCACGAGCGCATCATCGGCCAGGAAGAGGCGATTGGCGCCGTATCGGATGCCATCCGCCGCGCGCGCTCAGGGATGAAAGACCCGCGCCGCCCCATTGGATCGTTTATCTTTATCGGCCCATCCGGCGTCGGCAAAACTGAGCTGGCCAAGGCCCTGGCCGAATTCATGTTCGGTGATGAAGAAGCCATGGTGCGCCTGGATATGAGTGAATACCGCGAGCAGCACACAGTCTCGCGACTGTTTGGCGCGCCCCCGGGATACGTGGGGTATGAAGAAGGTGGCCAGCTTACCGAAGCCGTGCGCCGCCGCCCATACCGTGTGATCCTGTTTGACGAAATCGAGAAGGCACACCCGGAAGTGTGGAACGCGCTGCTGCAGATTCTGGATGATGGCCGCCTGACTGACGGGCAGGGCCGCGTGGTGGACTTCCGCAATACGGTGCTGATCATGACGAGCAACCTGGGTACGGAGTTCGTGCGCCGCGGTGGCACGCTGGGCTTTATCCCCGGCGCTGAAAGCGACGAGGAGCGCGAATCGCACGAGAAAATCAGCAAGGCGCTGAAGAGCACCTTCCGGCCCGAGTTCCTCAATCGCATTGACGAGATCATCATGTTCTCGCCGCTCTCACTGGAGCAGATGATCGAGATCGTCCTGCTACAAATGAAGGAAGTGGAGACGCGCCTGCTGGAACACGGCCTCAAGGTAAAGCTGACCCGCGCCGCGCAGGAATGGCTGGCCAAGGTGGGTTACGACCCGGCCTTTGGCGCTCGCCCGCTGCGCCGCGCCCTGCAGAAGAGCCTCGAAAGCCCGCTGTCCATCAGCCTGCTGTCTGGCGAATTTGCTTCGGGTGATACGGTGGTGGTGGACCTGGATCCCAACCAGCAGCACCTGATCTTCCGTAAGGACGAGCCCATGTCGAAAGTGGAATTGAGCAAAGACCAGCCATCCACGGTGTAATTCACCGGCGGACGGGCGAAAGAAACCGGGTTCTGTGGCCATCACGATCGCAGAACCCGGTTTTATTTCCGGTGGGCCCGCGGGAACCAAACCTGAAGCTGCCCCGTCTGGTATGCATGAAGAACAAACCTGTGAAAACCAACCATCGAACCTCGCGCGCTTTCAGCGCACTGTTCATTCTCGTGATCCTGGCGGCATGTGGCAGCGTGGAAATGGTGCCGCCGCCCGACCCGACGCGCCTGCCGCCGGATGCACCCGTGCAATCCGGTGAAGCAACGCCCGGCGCGACTGCACCGCGGCCGTATGACCCGCAGCCCGGGGACGACTCCCTGCAGCGCGGCCCGGTATTCCTGGATGAAAGCGGTGTGCTGCTAATGGAAAGTTATCCACCGCAGGCTGCAGTGCGGCTGGTAGGCAATTTGCCCACGCCATGCCACAGCCTGCGCGTGCGCATGTCACCGCCGGATGCGGAAAACAGGATCCGGTTGGAAGCTTATTCGCTGGTTGATGCCGGCGTGGTCTGCGCGGAAGTGCTGCAACCATTTGAGATAACCATCCCGTTGGGTATTACGTCCGGGAATTATCACGTCCTGGTAAACGAAACAGAAATCGGTACGATCGAACTGCAATAAGGACTAGGCAGGATTTGCGCTATACTTAACCTATGGTTGTCGATCCCGCCCAGGTTCACGCCTTTCTCAAGACAATCCATTTGTTTGGCCGGCTGGATGACGAGCAGCTAGATTTGCTGGTCGAGCATATCGATTCGCGCGTGGTGGCGCGCGAAGACCTGGTATACGACCTGAGCTCCGACGCGCTGGACGTGTATTTTCTGTACAGCGGTAAGGTGCAGCAGCAGCGCTCGGTCAACGAGTTCGACAGCTATGATGGCATCCTTGCTCCGGGCGACTTCTTCGGATTGGAAGCCATCTCAGGCGAGCCATACCGGCTGACCAGTGCCGTGGCGCTGGAAGATAGCATCGTGCTCAGCATTTCCGCCGAGCAACTTGAAGCCGTCAGCTACGAGCTGCCTGAGCTGCGTTACCGGCTGAACCTGGCGGTGCGCAGCTATCTTACCCTGCTGGCTGCCGACCTGGCCTGGCGTGAGCCGGGGGAGAATATCTATTACTACGCGCGTCGCCATATGATCTCGCTGTTCCTGCAACTCATCGGTCCCCTGGTAGCAGGGCTGATTGCGCTGACCGCTTTTCTGATCGGCGAAATTGCCATGCGCGGCTCGATGACCATCCCGCTGATCGTTGCCACACTGGCCGCGCTGGTGGCGGTGGGGTGGGGCTTCTGGTCCTGGCTGGACTGGCGCAATGACTTTTTCGTCATCACCGACCGGCGCATCCTGGTGTTTGAAAAAGTGATCCTGATGTTTGACAGCCGCTCGGAAACGCCGCTGGAAGCCGTGCTGGCTGTCAACCAGCGCACCACGTGGTTGGGGCGTATTCTTGCCTATGGCGATATTATGGTCAAGAGCTTTACCGGCACGTTGATGATGACCTACCTGGAAGGTCCGCAGGAAGTGCAGCAGATGATCGAATACCTGTTGCTGCGCGCCCGCTCGCGCAAAACCAGTGAAGAGATGCGCGCCATCCGTCGCACCATCCGCGAGCGTTTGCACAAAGAACGGCCGCTTCCACCGCAGCAGCCGCCAAAGCCGAAGGTGGAAGAAAAAGAGCTGGTAGAACCATCCAGCATGGAAATGAGCCGGCTGCAGCGCGCGCTGGCGAACTTCCTGCACCTGCGCGTCGAAGACCGAGGGGCGATTACCTATCGTAAGTTCTGGTTGGTACTGCTGCAGCAGGCCTGGATCCCCACGCTGATCCTTCTGGGATTACTGCTTCTCATTATTCTGCGCGTAGCCAATGTAATTACGTTCTTTTCCATCCCGGCGTTATTGATGGTGGTGTTCTTCGTCGGTTTGATCGTCACTGGGTGGTGGATTTACGAGTACTGGGATTGGACCAACGATATTTATGTCATCACCAGCGAGCAGATTGTCGACGTAGACAAGCGCCCGCTGGGAACCGAGACGCGCAAGGCTGCGCCGATTAAGAATATCCTCAGCATTGAATCGCAGCGCCTGGGTTTCTGGGGCAATATCTTTAACTACGGCACCGTGTTTATTAAAGTGGGTGATACCACCTTTACGTTCGATTATGTGTATAACCCGCTGCAGGTGCAGCGCGAGCTATTTAACCGCTTCAGCGAGGTAAAAGAACGCGAGCGCCAGGCGCAAGAAAATGCCGACCGCAAGCGTATGGCTGACTGGCTCGAGGTGTACCACCAGGTGGAGCAGGAAGAAGAGGATGAAGAGGGCGGCCCGGTTCTGCCGCCACCGCCACCCGCGCCATTTCCAAGATAGCTTTTCCAGAATATAATTGACCCATATTGTTGGAAGAGTGAGGAACGATGGCGATTCGCGAGATTGTATTCGTGCCTGATCCGGTTTTACGGCGCAAGGCACATAAAGTTACGGATTATGATAAAGACCTGCAAACCCTGGTGGATGACATGGTGGAAACCATGCGCAAGGCGCCTGGTGTTGGCCTGGCCGCGCCTCAGGTGGGTATTGCCACGCGGCTGATCGTGGTCGAATATGGCGATGAGGAAGATGAAAATGCACCCAAAAAGTTGTATATCGTCGCCAACCCCGAGATTGTGAAGGCTTCGGAAGGGACCGAGAACGGCGTCGAAGCCTGCCTGTCCGTTCCCGGGCTGGTAGGCGAGGTGGACCGGAACCTGAAGATCCTGGTGAAAGGCTACAACCGCCGCGGGCAGCCGGTGAAGATCAAGGCTGAGGGCTGGCTGGCGCGTATTTTCCAACACGAAATAGACCATTTGGATGGGGTGCTGTTTACTGATCGCGCCAGCTCGGTATGGAAGCCGAAAGAAGGCGAGCCCATTCCGGCCGATTAGCATGTACCTCACGAGACTGTCGCTGACCAATTTTCGTGCTTTCACCCGCCTGGATATGGATGTACCCCGGCGGCTTCTTCTGTTGGTGGGCGACAATGCGCAGGGAAAAACCAGCATCCTGGAATCAGTCTTCTACCTGGCCACCTTCACCTCGCTGCAAGCGCAGAGCGACCGCCAGTTGGTGAACTTTCTGGTCAGCAACGAGCCGCTGGCAGTCACGCGAATGGTAGCTGAATTCCAGCGCGGTGAGCGCCGCCATAAAATGGAAGTACGGTTGATTATCGACTCGAGCGCCACGAACGGCGGGCGACTGCGCAAGGAAATCCTGGTTGATGGCGCCAAGCGCGCCGCGCATGAGGCGATGGGCGCATTCAACGCGGTGATGTTTGTGCCGCAGATGACCCGCATCATTGAAGCCGGACCGGAAGAGCGCCGGCGTTATCTGAACCTGGCGCTATCGCAGGCTGTGCCGGGTTATGCCCTGGCGTTGAGCGAATATAACCAGATTGTCGCCCAGCGCAATGCACTGCTGAAGCAGCTTTTCGAGCGCAGCAGCAGCGACGTGGATCAGCTTGGTTACTGGGACGACTTGCTCACGGCGCGCGGCGCCACCCTGATCCACGCTCGCATCGGCGCGGTGGAAGAGATGGAACGCCAGGCGGCGCGCATCCACCACCGGCTGACGCACTCGCAGGAAATTCTGCGCCTGGTCTACCAGCCATCTTATGATCCGTTGGAGCAGCCCCAGGGCCAGTACAGCCTGCCCATTCGCGCGCAAGCGTACCGCAATAACATCTCGCACGAGCAAATCCAGAAGGGCTTTCTGGCGCGGCTGGCGGCGGTGCGATCGGAAGAGATCGCGCGCGGCGTGACTACCATCGGCCCGCACCGTGATGAGATGCGCTTCCTCGCCAATGGCATCGACCTGGGCGATTTTGGCTCACGCGGCCAGGTGCGCACCGCACTGCTGTCGCTCAAGTTGGCCGAGGTCGGCTGGCTGCAGGAGCGTACCGGTCACTGGCCGGTGCTGCTGCTCGACGAAACGCTGGCAGAGCTGGACACGCAGCGCCGCCTCGACCTGCAAACCTACCTGCGTGAGACCGAGCAGGTGTTGATGACCACCACCGACCTGAAGCTGTTCGACCCGGAATTTGCCGCACAAAGCACCATCTGGAACATCAAAGCCGGCGTCGTGGTGAGCTAGTTCAGCGGCGTTTTGGCAGGGATGCCCACCCGGCGCGGGTAGCGCAGCGGGGTGGCGGCGACCTTATCCACCACGATCAGGTAGCGGTCTTCGACTACGCCGGGCAGGTTGATGGGGTTCAGGTGGCGCAGGTGGCCACCCAGAATCTGGCAGGCGCGTTCAGCTTGCTGGGTTTCGGCCGGGCCGTTCTGGCCCTTTTGGGCCAGCATCGCTCCGCCCACGCGCGCCAGCGGCAGCAGGTATTCCGCCAGCGTGGACATCTGCGCCACACTGCGCGCCACGGCCCAATCGTACTTCTCGCGGTGGGCTGGCATCTGCCCCACTTCTTCGGCGCGCGCTTGGAGCACATCCACCTTTTCCAGCCCCAGCACCTGCACCACGTGGCGGCAAAACTCAACTTTCTTGCCCACCGATTCGACCAGCGTAAGCTGCATATTGGGGTAAATCACTTTGAGAGGGATGCCGGGAAACCCCGCCCCTGTGCCAATATCGATCAGGCGTCGCGGCGGCCGGTCGCGCAGCACCAGATGACAGCTCAATGAATCGAGAAAGTGTTTGGTACGGATGCCGTCTTCATCGCGGATAGCAGTTAGGTTAAAGCGCCCATTCCACTCCACCAGCTCTTTCTGGTAGCGTTCCAGGGCAGCGATCTGCGCGGGCGTCAGCGCCAGGCCCAACAGCAATTGCACTTCCTGCCGGAGTTTTTCCATCTTCCGAATTATACCCCGGGAGCGCCGGGCGGATCCCCTTTTCTTGCCGTTTGCGGTACGCATCTCTACTATAATGAGACCGATGGATACCGGGCTTCCCCCACTGGAAAACTTGCTGCGATTCGATGACAAGGTGGTGCTTGTCACCGGGGCCGGGCGCGGATTGGGCAGCGCTATCGCGCGGCGCTTCGGTCAGGCCGGGGCGCGCCTGGCGCTGCATTATCACCACAGCCGGCAGCCCGCTGAGAGACTGGCCGCGGAGCTTGCGCGCACCGGCGTAGATGCCACTGCTTTTTGCGCCGACCTGACCCGGCCGGATGAGGTCGATGCACTGCTGGAGAACGTCTGGCAACGGTTTGGGCGGCTGGATGTGCTGATCAATAATGCCGGCGTGTACCCGGTGACGCCGCTGCTGGAGATCAGTATCGAAGAATGGGCGCAAGTGTTGGACGCCAACCTGCGCGCAGCGTTCCTGTGTACCCAGGCGGCAGCGCGGCGCTTCGCGCGGGGTGGGGCAGTGGTCAACGTGGCCTCGCTGGAAGCCCTGCAGCCATCCCGCGGACACGCGCACTACGATGCTGCCAAGGCCGGCCTGCTGATGCTTACCCGCAGCGCCGCGCTCGAGTTGGGTCCGCTGGGCATACGCGTCAACGCGGTTTCACCCGGGCTGTTATGGCGGCCGGGCATTGAGCAGGACTGGCCGCAAGGCGTGGAGCTATGGAATACGCAGGCTCCGTTGGGGCGGTTGGGCCGGCCGGAAGAAGTGGCCAATGCATGCCTGTTCCTGGCCTCCTCCGCGGCGGGCTGGATTACTGGCGCTAACCTGGTGGTGGATGGCGGCATGAGCGCGCGCAGCCTGTTCTAATTCAGGCGTTTAAAAATATAAAAACCCCTACCACTGCTCAGCGATACGCGAACATCCTCACAAATCTGCAAACTGACGTTCCTCACCTTGCGATGGTGCGTGTTCCTCACTATAATCGAGACAACAAAACCCCAAATTCGACCTTATAGGTGGAGTAACATGGAACAACAAATGCAGGCCTTTTATGGGATGCTGGCATTCCTCGTCGTGACGCTTACCGGTGGTTACGTTGCCGCCATTATCTTCTTGAACTTCAAGCCGCGCAAGTCAACCGAGGCGCAGCTTGCCCGGCGCGCGCTGCGCAGCCTGGGCATCAGCGGACAGCCCAACTGGAAAACTGTGACAATCTCGGCCACCCAGGATGTGGAAATCCCGCTGGAACAGCTATGGGAAACCTGGTCCAACCTCGAAGATTGGCCCAAATGGTCAGCGCTGCATTCGTCTGCGCGCTGGGATGGCGAGCCGGCCTGGCAGGTGGGTGCGCGCTTCGTACAGGATATGAAACTCGGTTTCCCGTTTGGCCGCGTCAACAGCGTGGAAACCGTGGCCCAGTTTTACCCCGAGCGCGAGGTAGGCTGGTGCAAGAAGACTGGCCCGGTGATGTCGTGCCATATCTGGTCGTTCAATTTGCTGCCCAACCGCCGCGTGCGCGTTACTACCACCGAGGTGTTCCACGGCGCGCTGATTGGCCTGCTGAAGCCGGTGATCTTCCTGCAGTGGCAGAGCAAGTTTGAAAAAAGCGTCAAGAGCCTGGTCAAGCACGCATCCAACCGCGTGCTGCAGGGATAATTGCGATGTGAATGCAAGCGCGGCGAGCCACCCTCGCCGCGCTTTTTCATTCTGGTCGGATAGAAATCGAAAAACTGCTTGACACGCCAGGACGTTTTCATTACAATGAAATCGTTGTGCTATTCTAACGAAAGGAGCGCTCAAATGGTGAGGGTTATTCCCGTAACAAGCATCAAAGTGTACGATCGCTGCGCCGCAGGTGTCAGCGGTGTTGTATACCCTTATCGGAGTGCGCCTGTTTCCGGATAACACACGTTACGGAAGGCTTGATTTCAGCCACGGGAGCACTCCAGATCCCGTGGCTGTATTTTTTTGTACCATCCTGGCCGCGGGACTGCAGAAACCGTGGCTTTTTTGTTCCTTTGCGAAACCAGGATGTGAACCTGTGGATACAATGATGATGGAAGAGATGACAACCTCATTGAGGAGACCCGCGATGTATGAAACCTTAATGAAACTGGGCAGCTACCGGGTGGATTACCTGAACGTCAACGCCCGGGGCACAGCGGGGGCCTTCGCGTTCATCGTATGTGGCGAGCCGCCCGGTGACCCGGGCCACAGCGCTTCGGCAAAACGCATACTGTATACCGGTTTGAGCCTGATCCAGCAGACCCTGGGCCCGAACAACCTCGTTGCCGTATACCTTGATGTGGACGCGATCGACAACCCGCAACGGCCGGCCTTTAACCAGATGAAGCGCGATCTGCGCGCGGGCATGTTCCGGCGCGTATTTGACCTGCGTGCCACTGACCTGATGGCGAACACCCGCCTCGCCCGCGAGCTGGAGCGGCTGTATCGCGAGGTCGGCGGCTTTGATCTGCTCACCTTTGAGGGTGGGGCATTCAAGCCGGTATTGCTGCGCGCCAGTTCCGCGCTGGCTTAACCTATTCCGGTTCAAATTTCCGGCGGCCTGCGCCGGATAGAAGCGAGGTGTGAAATGGAAAATACTGATCCAACCCTCACCATTAACCTTTCCCAGATTCCGGGCTTTTCGTTCCGCCCGTTCTCCGGTGTGGAAGACTATGCCCGCCTGGCCGCGCTGCGTACCGAAATCAGTGACCTGGACAAAGAAGAGTATGGCGCCAACGCGGCCCAGGTGCAGCATGTATATGAAACGCAGGAGCGCTTTGACGTGCAACGCGATCTGTTCTTTGTCGAACAGCAAGGCCGCCTGGTGGGCTACGGCCGCGTATTCATCTATGATGAGGCATTACAACCGCGGCGCATTTTCTCTTTGCAGGGCATCACCCATCCCGCGGTGCGTGGCAAAGGGCTGGGGCGTGCCATCATCCGCGCGAACGAGCGCCGCGCGCGCCAGATCGAGATGGAGTCTCCTTCCGGGCGCGATGCCATCCTGCAAATCTTTGCCGTCGTCACCCGCCCGGGTTCAATTGCACTGATCGAAAGCGAAGGCTACCACCACGCGCGCTCCTTTTTTATGATGGTGCGCCCAGATCTGGATAATATTCCGGACCTGGCTCTGCCGGAAGGTATTGAAACCCGCCCGGTGCTGCCGGAGCATTACCGCCAGATCTGGGATGCCTCTAATGATGCCTTCCGCGATCATTGGGGTTACGCAGAACCAACCGAAGCTATGTACCAGGCCTATCTCACCTCGGATGATTTTCAGCCTGAACTGTGGCAGGTGGCCTGGCAGGGAGATGAAGTGGTTGGCATGGTGCGCAGCTATATCAACCGGTCGGAAAATGAGCATTTCGGCTTTGGCCGCGGTTGGACGGAGGATATCTGCGTGCGTAAACCCTGGCGTGGCAAAGGCATTGCCCGCACGCTCATCGCGCGCAGCCTGCAAACCCTCAAAGATCATGGCATGCGGCAGGCCGCGCTGGGTGTGGATAGCGAAAACCCCACCGGCGCGCTGCACCTGTACGAATCGATGGGCTACCAGGTGGCGCATGAGGACCGCGTCTACCAGAAACCTTTGCAGGCCCGTACTTCAGGAGCAGAGGAGCAATGATCCAGGCGGTAATCTTCGACATGGGCGGTGTGCTTCTGCGCACCGAAGACCGCGCCCCGCGCACAGCGTTGGGCGCGCGCTTCGGGCGCTCGTATGAGGAAATGGATGAGCTGGTGTTCAACAGCGAGAGCGCGCGGCATGCATCTGTGGGTGCAATTCCAGAGGAAGAACACTGGAAGAGCATTGCGCGTGGCCTGGAGTTCGACGCGGCGGACATTCCCGCCTTCCGCGACGCTTTCTGGGGCGGGGACCGCGTCGATGATGACCTGCTGGATTTCATCGATGCGCTGCGACCGGGCATCCGCACCGCGCTGCTCAGCAATGCCTGGTCGAATGCGCGCGCCGATGTGGCCGGCAAGCACAACCTGCTGCGCGCATTCGACATAGCCATCTTTTCCGCGGAACTGGGGCTGGCCAAACCGGACGCGCGCATTTACCAACACGTGCTGAGCCTGCTGGATTTACCCGCTGCCGCGGCTGTCTTTGTAGATGATGTGCCGGCCAATATCGAGGCCGCACAAAAACTCGGCATGCACGCCGTGCTGTTCCGCAGTAACCCGCAAACCAAGACCGATCTGCTGGCGCTGATCCAGCAGAAATCTATGGAGTAAGTACGCATGAACCTTCGTGGCGCAATTCACAGCCTGCTGCCTGTGCGCAGCTTCAGCCGCCCGGCGCGCCTGCTCCTTATCGCGGTTGTCATCGACGGCATCATTTACAGCGCCTGGTCGCTGTTCTTTAATTTCTACATCCTCTCGCTGGGTTATGACAAGGATTTTCTCGGCCTGGTCAATGCCCTGCCTTCGCTCGGTGCGCTGATCTTCATCATTCCTCTTGGCTTGCTTTCCGATCGCCTGGGCCGGCGGCGCGCCATGCTGCTGGGGTTGGTGGTGAATACGATTGCGATGGGTCTGCAGGTGACGTTCACCCTGCCGGCGATGCTGCTCAGCATGGTGTTCATTGGCGGCCTGGGTTCCAACCTGTATTACCTCAGCCAGTCACCTTTTGTGATGAGCGCATCGGACGACAAGACGCGCACGCTGCTGTTCAGCCTCACCTACGGGCTTTCCACGCTTTCGGGCGCGGTGGGTAGCCTGTTCGCCGGGCAGCTTCCCAACCTGTTTAGCAACGTCCTCGGTGTGCAGGCTGACAGCGCTACCGCATACCAGGCTGTGCTGTTGACCGCCGTACTGCTAGGCTCAACCTCGCTGCTGCCCATCTTCCTGATCAAAGAGCCGCTGGCCAGCCGCGCGATCTCGCACGAGCAGCGACAACCGGCGGGCGCGGTTTTCCGCAAGCCTATCCTGTGGAAGCTGACCCTGCCGCAGCTGTTAATCGGTTTCGGCGCGGCAATCCTCATCCCGTATATAAACGTCTTTTTTTCCGAGCGCTTTGGCATGTCGGATGAGCGCCTGGGTGTGCTCTTCAGCCTGTCGGCGTTGCTCACCGGCGTGGCGACCGTGATTGGTCCAAAAGTTGCTCAAAAACTGAATAGCAAGATCAGTACAGTGGTGCTGACCCAGGCGCTCAGCCTGGTCTTTCTGGTGCTGATGGGTTTCACGCCGTTTGGGCAGGTAGCAGCGATCAGCTTTCTGGCGCGGGGCACGTTTATGAACATGGCACACCCGCTCTATAGTACCTTTGCTATGGAACAATTCCGTGCCAGCGAGCAGGGTGCGGCCAACAGCGTGATCAGCCTGGCATGGACTGCCGGGTGGGCGGTTGGCCCGTATATATCCGGCATCGTACAGATGCGTTATGGCTACCAACCGTTGTTCGTGGCTACCGCTATCCTGTACGCGCTGTCCATTGCTTTGGTGTTTGTGTTCTTCCACCGCATGGACAGGCAGCAGAGCGCCCGGCTGGCGGCTGTCGTCGCGGGTGACTGATGCTGGATGGCGTGCCTGTCGAACCCTTTACCCTGGGTGTGGTGGCGGATACGCACGTGCCCGACCGGGCGCGCAACCTGCACCCCGCGCTGATCCCGGCGCTGCGTACCGCCGGCGTGCAAGCCATTTTGCACGCCGGCGATATCAGCCTGCCGCGCGTGGTGCGTGCCCTGCAGCAGGTAGCTCCGGTTGTGGCTGTGCGCGGCAACCGTGATTGGGCCTTCGCCCGCGCGCTACCCTGGGAGCGCCGATTGAACTTCGGCGGGGTGACGCTGGCCCTGGTGCATGGTCATGGAACCTGGACGCGCTACCTGTGGGACAAGTGGCAGTTCTGGGTGCGCGGCTATGACCTGCGTCGCTACCAGCGCACGTGGAGCCACGTGCGTGATGCGCAGGTTTTGATTTTTGGACACACCCATCGCGCCGAAAATACCTGGCACGCCGGCCGGCTGTGGTTCAACCCTGGCTCGGCCTGCCTGGCGGCCCATCCCACAGTGGGGCTGCTACATTTTGACGGGCAGGGCGGCGTGCGTGGCGAAATAATTGACCTGGCCGGCGCTGCGCTGGTCAACGGGCAGTGGATCGACGCCACCAATCTCGAAGATTCCCGCAAAACTGCCTGACCAATTTCTTGCATTATTGCAATTCGTTTGCTATAATAACCGTTTGCATTGCCAGTTTTAACCTCTGAGATCCTTTCTCTCGCGGGGGTACTCCATGCCTGTTGAGAGTTGATTTTCAAGCGGCTTCCTTTTTGACCCGTCCGTCAGGAGAAACCTATGGCCTCTGATTTGCCAAAGAAATCCTATGCCCGCATCCCGGTCGTTTATGACCTTCCTGATCTAATTGATATCCAGCTTGAATCGTTCCAGCGCCTGAAGGCTGAAGGGCTGGCCGATCTGTTTGACGAAATTTCTCCAATCGAATCATATAACAAAGGCATGAAACTGTACTTCCCCAGCCGCGGCCCCGAGTCGCAGCAGTGGGGCTTGAAGTATTGGTTTGGCGATCCCAAGCACAGTATCGATGAGTGCATTGAGCGTGACCTGACCTATGCTTCACCGTTGTACGTTTCCGTGCTGCTGGCCGGTCCGGATGTTCCCGAGCCGATCAAGCAGGACATTTTCCTGGGCGACTTCCCGGAGATGACCGAGAAGGGCACCTACATTATTAATGGTACTGAACGCGTGGTCGTTTCGCAGCTCATCCGCTCGCCGGGCGTCTATTTTGAAGCCCCGGTTGACCGCACCAGCGGCCGCCGGCTGGCGATGGCCAAGCTCATCCCCGATCGCGGCGCCTGGATGGAATTTGAGACCCGCAAGAATGATTACATCATTCTCAAATTCAACCGCAAGCGAACCGTACCCATCACCATCTTCCTGCGCGCCCTGGCGGCTGTGGATGATGGCCTGGCTGACTCGCCGATTAAAGAGGGCAGTGACGAAGAACTGCTGGCCCTGTTCCAGGATGTAGATAACAATCCCGACCGCCTGTTCATCGCCTCTTCGCTGCGACAGGAACCCCCGTGGGAGCTGAGTCGTGGTACCAAAATTTCCGAGGCCGCGCTGCTGGAGTTCTTCAAGCGCATGCGCCCCGGCGACCCGGCCACGCTCGACAATGCCCGCCAGTTCCTGATCGAACAGCTCTTCGACCAGCGCCATTACGATCTGGAGCGTGTGGGCCGCTACAAGCTCAACCAGAAACTCGACCTGGTGGAACATATCCCGGTTTCGCACCGCACCGTCACCAAGTGGGACGTGGTCTACCTGGTGCGCCGCATGATCATGATTAATAACGAGGTGGAAGACAAGGACGATATTGACCACCTCGGCAACCGCCGTGTCAAGACGGTGGGCGAGCTGATCCAAAACAAGCTGCGCATCGGTATGCGCCGCATGGAACGCGTGATTAAAGAGCGCATGTCCATCCGCGACCAGGACCAGATTTCTCCGGTCAGCCTGATCAATATCCGTCCGGTGGTAGCCGCGCTGCGCGAGTTCTTTGGCTCCAGCCAGCTTTCGCAGTTCATGGACCAGACCAACCCGCTGGCCGAGCTGCGCCACAAGCGCACCCTGTCGGCCCTGGGTCCTGGCGGCCTGCGCCGCGAACGCGCCGGCTTTGACGTGCGCGACGTGCACCACTCGCATTATGGCCGTATCTGCCCCATCGAAACTCCGGAAGGCCCGAACATCGGCCTGATCGGCCGCCTGGCTTCCTTTGCGCGCGTCAACGAGTACGGCTTTATTGAAACCCCGTACCGCCGCGTGATTAAGGTGCTGGCCTCGGACGACCCGCGCCTGGAAGGGCGCAAGCTGCGCGAAGACCTCAAGAACGCGGATACGGGCGAAGTCATCGCCACCAAAGACACTCGCATTACCGCCGACATGCTGCCGGCCATTGCCGCACTCAACCGCTCGAGCATTTTTGTCGCGCCGTTCGTCTCCGAAGAAGTCGAGTACCTTTCGGCTGACGCGGAAGACAAATACGTGATTGCGCAGGCTAACACCCAGCTCAATGAGTTCAACGAATTCCCCGAGCAGCAGATCTCCTGCCGCCACCACTCCGATTTCATCATGTCTTCGGGTGATGCGGTCAACTACATGGACGTTGCCCCGCACCAGGTCGTCGGCATCAGCGCCGCGCTAATCCCCTTCCTGGAGCACGATGACGCTAACCGCGCGCTGATGGGCTCGAACATGATGGCCCAGGCTGTCCCGCTGATCTCTCCTGATATCCCGTTGATCTCCACCAGTATGGAAGCCTTCGCAGCCATTGACTCGGGGCAGGTGGTAGTGGCGGAAGAAGATGGCGAAGTGATCTCGGTCACTGGCAAGTCCATCACCGTGCGCACCGATACCGGCCTGCAGAATTACCGCCTGCGCAAATACCAGCGCTCGAACCAGAGCACCTGCATCGATCAGCGCCCGGCAGTGGAAAAAGGCCAGCGCGTGCACAAGGGTGACATCCTGGCCGACTCGTCCTCGACTGTTTCCGGCAACCTGGCCCTGGGGCAGAACGTCACTGTGGCGTTCATCTCCTGGGAAGGCGGCAACTTCGAAGACGCTATCCTGATCTCCGAGCGCCTGGTGCAGGAAGACCGCTTCACTTCGGTGCATATCGAAAAGTACGAAGTCGAAGCTCGCGATACTAAGCTCGGCCCCGAAGAGATTACGCGCGACATCCCCAACGTGGGTGAAGATGCGATCAAAGACCTCGACGAGCATGGCATCATCCGCATTGGCGCAGAAGTTGGTCCCAATGACATCCTGGTGGGTAAGATTACTCCGAAGGGTGAAAAAGAGCTGACCCCGGAAGAGCGCCTGCTGCGCGCCATCTTCGGTGAAAAGTCACGCGATGTGAAGGACACTTCGCTGCGCATGCCCCATGGCGAGCGCGGTAAGGTGGTGGACGTCAAGGTCTTCACCCGCGAAGATAACACCGACCTGGCCGCCGGCGTCGACATGATGGTGCGCGTCTCCGTGGCGCAGCGCCGCAAGATCACTGCCGGTGACAAGATGGCCGGCCGCCACGGGAACAAAGGCGTTGTTTCGCGCGTTGTCGCGGAAGAAGATATGCCCTTCCTGGATGACGGCACCCCGGTGGACATCATCCTCAATCCGCTGGGCGTTCCCGGCCGTATGAACATCGGCCAGGTGCTCGAAACGCACCTGGGCTGGGCCGCCAAGCGCCTGGGCTTTCGCTCGTACACGCCCGTCTTTGACGGTGCAACCGAAGCGGAAATCGAAGCCGAGCTGGCTCGCGCCTGGATGATCGACCGCGCCTGGAGCGATGCCGCTGCCCAGGCCTGGGAATGGATCCACGAGCTGGACGAATTCGGGCCGGAAGACATCAAGGACGATGATGAGGTGCGCAAGCTGTATCTCGAACAGTGGCTGGGCGATAAAGGCTACGACATCGACCAGCTCAGCATTGACGAGTTCTATGCTCGCCGCGCCACGCTGGAACAATGGCTGCGCGAAAAAGGCTACAGCCCGGAAGATATCCTTATCTTCGAAGACGTGATGGTCAGCTCAGACGAGGACACCAAAGACCCCAACGCCATCGCCGTTGCGCTACGCGTCTGGCTCGCGGACTCGGGTGTAGAGCTTCCCGCAGAAGCTTCGTATGAACAGATCCGCGCCCGCGCGGAAGCGTTCATGGCAGAAAACGTCAACAAGCCCATGCCTATTTTTGGCAAGCTGGTACTGCGTGATGGCAAGACCGGTGTAGCGTATGACCAGCCGGTGACAGTGGGCGTGATGACCATGCTCAAGCTGCACCACCTGGTGGAAGATAAAGTCCACGCGCGTTCCACTGGCCCATACAGCCTGGTGACGCAGCAGCCGCTGGGTGGTAAGGCGCAGTTTGGTGGCCAGCGCTTTGGTGAAATGGAAGTGTGGGCGCTGGAAGCCTACGGTGCGGCCTACACGCTGCAGGAAATGCTTACGGTCAAGTCAGACGATGTGCAGGGGCGTGTCAACACCTACGAAGCCATCGTCAAGGGTGAGCAGATCGAAGAGCCAAGCATCCCCGCGGCCTTCCGCGTGCTGGTCAAAGAGCTGCAGAGCCTGGGCCTGGCGGTGGAAGCAGTGATGGAAAGCGGTGAAGTGATCCGTTTTGGCAAGGACGAAGAGCGCGTGCGCCCGCCGAAGATGGGCGTCGGCCTGCTCAGCCTGGGAGAAGATTTCGGAGACGATATCAGCTAAAGCCCGGCAAACCCAATAGCGTTGACGTCTTATGGTGCCCGTGATATAATCACCCGCCGTCATAGAGGCAAAAAAGGCACCTTACCCATTGCAGGTGAGGCCATCATGCAAGCAGATGGCCTCCCTTGCTGGGAGTGCCCGGGTATCGTAAACGGTTTTTTTGTCGAATAGAACCATTTGGAGAAATAGCGTGCCTACAATCAACCAGTTGATCCGCAAAGGCCGACAGGCCAAGAAGCAGAAGAGCAAATCGCCTGCTTTGTTGTACACCCTGAACACGATGAAGCAGCGCCGCACCCGCCACGCGGATGGCTCGCCCCAGAAGCGCGGCGTTTGCACCGTGGTGCGCACCATGACCCCCAAGAAGCCGAATTCCGCGCTGCGCAAGATCGCCCGCGTGCGCCTGACCAACGGCATCGAAGTCACCGCCTACATTCCCGGTGAAGGTCACCAGCTTCAGGAGCACTCCGTTGTGCTGGTGCGTGGTGGTCGTGTGAAAGACCTGCCCGGTGTTCGCTATCACATCGTTCGCGGTACGTTGGACACCACCGGTGTTGCCAAGCGCCGCCAGAGCCGCTCGTTGTACGGCGCCAAGCAGCCGAAGTAATCCAACCAGTAGTCCATTGACACGGAGAAATTTGAATGTCACGACGTAATAAGCCCGAAAAGCGGGAAAATCTCCCCGACGTTCGCTACAATAACATTTACGTTACCTCGTTCGTGCATCGCATCATGCGCCGCGGCAAGAAGAGCGTGGCCACCCGCCTGATGTACGACGCGATGGATATTGTCGGCGAAAAAACCGGCCGCAACGCGGCTGAGGTATTGGATCAGGCGCTGCGCAATGTCGGCCCGGTGATGGAAGTTCGCCCTCGCCGTGTCGGTGGTGCTACTTACCAGGTCCCCATGGAAGTTCCCAGCTCGCGCCGCGTCACCCTGGCCATGCGCTGGATTATTGACGCCGCCAAGGCCCGCTCGGGCCGTTCTTTCGCCGAAAAACTGTCCGGCGAAATTCTGGATGCGGCCAACAACCAGGGCGCTTCGGTGCGTAAACGCGACGAAACCCTGAAGATGGCTGAAGCTAATCGCGCCTTCTCCCACTATCGCATGTAGTCTGTGGAAGCAGGGAAGGTAAGGAATTAATCGTATGGCGCGAGAACATCCGTTAGAGCGGTACCGAAATATCGGGATTATTGCCCACATTGATGCCGGTAAGACGACGACTACCGAGCGTATCTTGTTCTACACCGGGAAGACGTATCGTATCGGCTCAGTGGATGAAGGTACCACTGTGACGGACTGGATGGCCCAGGAGCGCGAGCGCGGCATCACCATTGTGTCTGCCGCGGTTTCGGCTGAGTGGAAGGGCTACCAGATCAACGTAATCGATACGCCCGGGCATATCGACTTCACCGCCGAAGTGCAGCGTTCGCTGCGCGTGCTGGATGGCGGCGTGGTCGTGTTTGATGCCGTGCAGGGCGTCGAGCCGCAGAGCGAGACGGTGTGGCGGCAGGCAGATCGCTATGGCGTTCCGCGCATCTGCTTTGCCAATAAGATGGATCGCATCGGCGCGTCGTACGAGCGCACCATCGAAAGCATCCGCGAGCGACTCGGCGCGAACCCCATCGCCATGCAGGTTCCCATCGGCAGCGAGTCCTCGTTTGTTGGTGTGATTGACCTGCTCACCATGCAGGCCATCTATTGGGAAGATGAGATGGGCCGCGAGCCACGCTATGATGAAATTCCGGCAGACATGCTGGAACAGGCTACCGCAGCGCGCGCCCACATGGTGGAGCAAATTGCCGAGCTGGACGATGAGCTGCTGATGAGTTACCTGGAAGGCGAGGAACTGGCCATCGATGACCTCAAGCGTGCCTTGCGCCGCGCGGTCATCGGCAGCGTGGCTGCCCCCGTGTTCTGCGGCTCCTCGCTCAAGAATAAGGGTGTGCAGGTGGTGCTGGACGCGGTGATCGACTATCTGCCTTCCCCCGAAGATATCCCTCCGGTCAATGGCATCAACCCGAACACCGGCGAAGAAGTGCAGCGCATGTCTGAAGATGACGAACCCCTGAGCGCTTTGGTGTTCAAGATCGTCACCGACCCATACGTGGGCCGCCTGGCATACTTCCGCGTCTATTCTGGAAAAATTACCTCGGGTGGTATGTCTTACAATGCTTCGAAGGGCCGGCGCGAACGCATCGGCCGCCTGCTGCGCATGTACGCCGACCGTCGCGAAGACATCCAGGAAGTATACGCCGGTGATATCGCCGCGGTGCTGGGCTTGAAAGAAAGCTTTACCGGCGACACGCTGTGTGATCCGCAGAACCCCGTGCAACTGGAAGACATCACCTTCCCCGAGCCGGTGATCTCCGTGGCGATTGAGCCCAAGACCACCGCCGACCAGGATAAGATGGCTGAAGCCCTGCGCAAGCTCTCGGAAGAAGATCCGACCTTCCGCGTGCACACTGACGAAAACACGGCCCAAACCGTGATTTCCGGCATGGGCGAGCTGCACCTGGATGTGCTGGTAGATCGCATGCTGCGCGAGTTTCGCGTGCAGGCCAATGTAGGCCGTCCGCGCGTGGCCTACCACGAAACCATCCGCAAACCGGTGAACGAATACAGTTACAAATACGTCAAGCAGTCCGGCGGTCACGGCCAGTACGGCCACGTGGTGCTGGATCTGGAACCCGCCGAGCCGGGTACCGGGATCGTATTTGAAAACAAAATTATTGGCGGCTCAATCCCGCGCGAATATATCCCCGCGGTGGAAAAAGGCGTCCGTGAAGCCACCGAGAGCGGCGTGCTGGCCGGTTACCCGGTCACTGACGTGCGCATCCGGCTGGTAGATGGCTCGTATCACGAAGTCGACTCGAGCGAAATGGCATTCCGCATGGCGGCCATCTTTGCCTTCAAAGAAGCATGCCAGAAGGGCGGCCCCATCCTGCTCGAGCCAATTATGAAGGTTGAAGTAGTGATGCCGGAAGATTACCTGGGCGAAGTTTTGGGCCAGTTAAACTCGCGCCGCGCTACCATCCTGGGGATGGAACCACGGCCGGGCAACGCCCATGCAGTTCGCGCCGAGGTTCCAATGGCGGAAATGTTTGGGTACGCCACCGAGCTTCGGTCAGGCACCCAGGGCCGTGGTGTATTCACCATGGAGTTCGACCACTACGCTCCGGTTTCCGAATCGGTGGCGCAGAAGGTCCTCAACCAGTAACGATATTATTGAATCATCAACGAAGTTCCTGAAGGAGATCTTGAAATCATGGCGAAGCAAAAGTTTGACCGGAGCAAGCCGCACCTGAACATTGGGACGATGGGTCACATTGACCATGGCA
>JBDHWQ010000016.1:0-85860 GCA_039810245.1 Longilinea sp.
AAACCCGCCCCTACGGAGTACGCCACGGGCTGAACGGGTCGCGGCCGAAGGTGGGCGGTGTTACCCCGGACACCGGGCGGCGTGCCAGCGCGCCGGCCAGCAAGATTTCCAGCGGCAGGTCGCAGTTGGGCGGCTGCCAGTCGCCAAAATGCTCTTCCACCCAGGTGGTATAGATTTCGCCGGCCTGAAAGTCGGGGTCGGCGATCACGTCCTGCAGAAACTGGTTGTTGTTGGTCAGGCCCAGCAGGATGGTTTCGCGCAGGGCAGATGCCATGCGGCGCAGCGCGGCGGGGCGATCTTCAGCCCACACCACCAGCTTGGCGATCATCGGATCGTAATGGATGGTGATGGCATCGCCGCTGGTTACGCCCGAATCAACGCGCACGCCGGGGCCGCGCGGCTCGACAAAGCGCAGCAGCGGCCCGGTGGCGGGCAGGAAGTTGTTGGCCGGGTCTTCGGCGTACAGGCGGCACTGGATGGCGTGGCCGTTCTGGCGCAGGCTTTCCTGGTTGAAGGGCAGGCGCTCGCCGGCAGCCACGCGGATCTGCCACTGCACCAGGTCGAGGCCGGCTACCAGCTCGGTGACCGGGTGCTCCACCTGCAGGCGCGTGTTCATCTCCAGGAAATAAAATGCGCGTCGCTCCGGGTCAACGATGAACTCGATCGTGCCGGCATTCTGGTAGCCCACCGCGCGGGCGGCGGCTACGGCTGCAGCGCCCATCTCGGCGCGCATTTGCGGGTCGAGGTAGGGCGAAGGGGTTTCTTCGATGATCTTCTGGTGGCGGCGCTGCACCGAGCACTCGCGCTCAAACAGGTGCAGCGTATTGCCGTGCGCATCGGCCAGCACCTGGAACTCGATGTGGCGCGCGCGGGGGATGTAGCGCTCGAGGATCAGGCGCGAGTCGCCAAAGGCGTGCTGCGCTTCGCGGCGCGCGGCAGCGATACCCTCGGCCAACCCGTCGGGCGCGCTCACCACGCGCATGCCCTTCCCGCCCCCGCCGGCGGCGGCCTTGACCAACAGCGGCCAGCCAATGCGCTCCGCCTCGCGCGCCAGCGCTGCGTCGTCGTCACTGCCCTGGTAGCCGGGCACGACCGGCACGCCGCTGTGCTGCATGCGCTCGCGCGCGCGGCCCTTGTCGCCCATGGCGTCAATCGCCGCAGCGGGCGGGCCGATGAAGACCAGCCCGGCGGCAGTCACCGCGCGGGCAAAGGCGGCGTTTTCCGAGAGGAAACCGTAACCGGGGTGGATGGCCTGCGCGCCGGTTTCCCGCGCGGCCTGGATGATGCGCTCGCCGTCCAGGTACGACTCGCGTGCGGGCGGCGGGCCGATATACACGGCCTCATCCGCCAGGCGCACGTGCAGCGCGCGGCGGTCAGCCTCGGAGTAGACCGCCACGCTGGCAATGCCCAGCTCGCGGCAGGCGCGGATGACGCGCACAGCGATCTCTCCCCGGTTGGCGATCAGGATCTTGGTGAACATGGCGGCCTCACATGCGGAATACGCCAAAGCGCCCGTCGATGCGCGGCGATTTGAGCACCACCGAGAGCGCCAGGGCCAGCACGCGGCGGGTTTCAGCCGGATCGAGCACGCCATCGTCCCACAGGCGCGCGGTGGCGTAATAGGGGTTGCCGGTGCGCTCGTACTCGTCGAGGATAGGGCGTTTCATGGCTTCAGCTTCTTCGGCGGTCATGGGCGGCTTGCCTTCGCGGGCGAGCTGGTCCTGCTTGACGGTGAAGAGCACGTTGGCGGCCTGCTCCCCGCCCATAGCACTGATGCGCGCATTAGGCCACATCCACAGGAAGCGCGGGCCAAAGGCGCGCCCGGCCATGCCATAATTGCCGGCGCCAAACGAGCCACCGATCAGCACGGTGAGCTTGGGCACGCTGGCGTTGGACACGGCGTGCACCAGCTTGGCGCCGTCCTTGGCGATACCGCCGGCTTCGTAATCTTTGCCGACCATAAATCCGGTGATGTTCTGCAGGAAGAGCAGGGGGATGCCGCGCTGCTCGCACAGCTCGATGAAGTGCGCTCCTTTAAGCGCGCTTTCGCTGAACAGAACGCCGTTATTGGCCAGAATGCCCACCGGGTAGCCGTGGATGCGCGCAAAACCGGTGACCAGGGTGGTACCATAACGCGCCTTGAACTCGCGCAGCGCGCTGGCATCCACCAGGCGGGCGATGACTTCGCGCACGTCGTAGGTCTCGCGGCTGTTGGACGGCAGGATGCCATAGATATCCTCGGGTGGGTAGAGCGGGTCTTCAGGTGGCAGCAGATCGAGGCCATCCAGCCAGGCTGCGCCGGAGCGGCAGCCCGCGGAGGGGATGGTGGCGAGGATCTCGCGGCAGAGCTGCAGGGCGTGGTCGTCGTCCTCGGCAAAGTGGTCGGCCACACCCGAGAGGCGGGTATGCACGTCCGCGCCGCCCAGATCTTCGGCGCTGACGTCCTCGCCGGTAGCAGCCTTGACCAGCGGCGGCCCGCCGAGGAAGATGGTCCCCGTGCCGCGCACGATGATGGTCTCATCGCTCATAGCAGGCACGTATGCTCCACCGGCGGTGCACGAGCCCATCACCACCGCGATCTGCGGAATGCCCATCGCGCTCATGCGCGCCTGGTTGTAGAAGATGCGGCCAAAGTCATCCGAATCGGGGAAGACCTCATCCTGCATGGGCAGGAAGATGCCGCCCGAATCTACCAGGTAGACGCAGGGCAGGCGGTTCTGTTCGGCGATTTCCTGGGCGCGCAGGTGCTTGCGCATGGTCAGTGGGAAATACGTGCCGCCCTTGACCGTGGCGTCGTTGGCGACGATGATCACCTCGCGCCCCGAGACGCGCCCAATGCCGGTGACGATGCCAGCGCCAGGAGCCTGGTCATCATACACGCCCCAGGCGGCCAGCGGCGAAAGCTCGAGGAACGGCGTACCGGGGTCGATCAGTCGGTTAATGCGCTCGCGCACGAAGAGCTTGCCCTGTTCGGCGTGGCGCTGCTGGTATTTTTCCCCGCCGCCCTGCGCCACCAGGGATTGGCGCTCGCGCAGCACCTGCGCCAGCGCGCTGTGATGCTCGCGGTTGCGCGCGAACTCAGGACTGTGGATATCCAAACTGGAGAGGATGGTTTCCATCCCGGCTCAGCCCTCGCGGTAAACGATGCCAAAGCCGCCGCGCGGAAAGACCCAGGTGAGGCCCTCGGGCGGGCAGGCCACGCGGCAGGTGCCGCACTCCACGCAGCCGGCCCAGTCGGCGGTGATGCGGCCGTTCTGCACGCTGTAGACGTTGGCCGGGCAGACGAACAGGCAGGAGAGGTCCGGGCACAGCGCGCGCAGCTCTTCTTCGTGCACCTCGATGTGCGGGTGGCCTTCGTCCAGCTCAAACTTATCGCGGCCAATCTTTTCCAGTACGCTTAAACGTTTCATAAAGCGCGGGCTCCTTCCAAAATATCCCGTGCCAGGGCGGCCAGGGAAATGCGGCTGTCTTTCAGGCTCTGGCGCGCCTCGGCGCGGGTGGGCGGCTTGCCGGCGGCATCCTGGGTGTAGATGCGCGTCATCAGGTCGGCCAGCAGCGCGGGATAGTCTTTGAACAGGCGCGGATTATCGAGGAAATGCGGCGCGCGGGCAAAGGTGCGCATATCCTTCATCACGTAGGACTTGTCGAGGATGGTTTTGTAGCGGCCTAACCCGGCGGAGAAATCGCCGGCGGCTTTGGATTCCATCACGGCCTGCGCGGCAGCCACGGCCGAGCCGATGGCCAGGTCCATGCCGCGGATGGCAAAGCCATTATTGATCACCAGCCCGGCGGCATCACCAATCACCAGCATGCCGGGCATGTGCAATTGGGGAAGCATCGCCAGGCCGCCCTCGGGCACCAGGTGAGCGCCGTATTCCAGGAGCTCGCCGTCTTTGAGCAGCGCGGCGATATGCGGGTGGGCCAGGAACTCGTCGAAGATCTCGGCCGGGCGGGATTGGGTGCGCACCAGGTCATCCAGGCGCATCACCAGCCCCACCGAAAGGCTTTCACGGTTGGTATACAGGAAGCCACCGCCCGCCACGCCGCGCGTGGCCGCGCCCAGGGTGGTGTAGGCCACGCCTTCGTTGCCGTCCAGGCGAAAGCGGTCTTCGATCACCGACTGGGGCAAGGCCACCACGGCTTTAACGCCGGTGGCGACGTGCCTGGTGTCGATACGCCCGCGCAGGCCGGCCTGTTGCGCCAGGAACGACGTGGCGCCATCGGCGGTGATGACTACATCCGCCAGCAGCTCGTCCTCGCCGGCCACCACGCCGACCACCTTGCCGGCGGCGTCCTTGAGCACCTGCTCAACCTTGATGCCCGGGACGAGCATGGCCCCGGCTTCCTCGGCCTTGCCTGCCAGCCAGCGGTCAAACTTGGCGCGCAGCACAGTGAAAGCGTTATAGGGTGCTTTCTGAAAAGCGGCGGTCTTGAAATCGATGTTGAACGCGGCGTCGGCGGTCATAAAGCTGATCACCTGATTGGTGATGCAGCGCTCCAGCGGCGCTTCTTCGGCATACTCGGGGAAAATGCGCTCCAGCGCGCGCGTGTACAGCACGCCGCCGCTCAGATTTTTGCTGCCGGGGTAGGGGCCGCGCTCAATCAGCACCACCTGCAGACCTTCGCGCGCAAGCAGCGCGGCGGCGGTGCTACCCGCCACCCCCGCGCCGACGATGATGACATCAAACTTGTCGTCGCTCATGGGCGGTTTTTCAGCGCTTCCAGCAGGGCGGGCAGCACGGCGTACAGGTCACCCACGATGCCGTAATCGGCATGGGCGAAGATCGGCGCGCCCTGATCTTTGTTGATCGCCACCACCAGCTTCGAGCGGCTCATGCCGATCATATGCTGCACCTGGCCAGAGACGCCCACGCCCAGGTACAGGTCGGGGCGCACCTGCGCGCCGGAAATGCCGATGTAGCGCTCGCGTGGCAACCAGTCCAGCCCTTCAGCCAGCGGGCGCGTGCAGGCCACTTCGGCGTTGAGCGCGCGCGCCAGCGCGTTGACCTGCTCCAGGTCTTCCATCTTTGCCACGCCACGCCCGGCGCATACCACTCGTTTGGCTGCCGCCAGATTAACGCTGGCCCCGGCGCGCGGGCGGCGCTCGCGCAGCACGGCGCGGGCGCACTGGTCCAGGTCAACAAACGGCATTGGCAGGATGTTCTCCGCCCCGGCGGTCTGCTGCGGCGGGCGGGCGCGGTATACGCCCGGTCCGGCAGTGGCTACCACAGTGGCAGCGCGCAGGCGCTCGACGCGCAGCGCGCCGCCGCCAAAGATCATGTGGCGCGCCTGGAAGGCGTCGCCCCCGGCTTTGAGCTCCAGCACGTCGGTGAGGGCCACGGTATCCAGCCGCGCGGCCAGCCGCCCGGCCACCACGCGCCCACGGCGTGTGGCGCCCACCAGCACCAGCGCCGGCTGGCGCTCGCGCGCGGCGGCTTCCAGCGTGGGTACCAGGTCTTCGACCAGGTACGCGCCCTCGGGCGGCTGCACCAGCAGCACCTGCCCCGCGCCGGCTGCCAGCGCGGCCTCGGCGCCGGCGCGCTCGCCGCATACCAGCGCGGTAACGTCCATGCCCATATCCAGCCCGCCGGCAATCAGTTCGGCCAGCAGGGACGGTTTCTCGGAAAATACCAGTACGGATTGTGCCATGCCTTAGCTCCTAGAGGATGCCTTCGCGGGTGAGGTGGCGCACCAGCTCCTGCGCGGCTTCCTGCGCCGCGCCGGTGATGAGCACGCCCTTGCGCTGCACCTGGTGCGGCGCGCTGACGCTGGTCACTTCCACTGCGCCGGGCGCGGGTTCCAGCCCCAGGTCGGCCAGCGCCCACTCGCTGACGGGTTTCTTGCCGGCCTTGAGGATATCTTTCATCGTGGGCAGGCGCGGCTCGTTGATGCTAGTGGTCACCATCAACACGGCGGGCAGCGGCACGTCCAATACCTCAATCTCATCTTCCAGATCGCGCTCGATCATCACGCGCTGGTCACTGCTGCACTCGATATGGTTTACCGCGTTGAAGACCGGCCAACCCAGGCGCTCACCGAGCTGGATGCCCACCTGCTGGAAATACAGGTCAGCCGAACCTTCGCCGCACAGCACCAGGTCGACCCCGCCGAGCTTTTCGATGGCGCGCGCCAGCACGCGCGCAGTGGTAGCGGTGTCGGCGTCACGCAGGCTTTCGTCAATCACCAGGGACAGGGCATCCGGGCCGTGCGAGAGCAGGTCTTTGCGCAGCTTGGAGCTGCCGGCCTGCGCCGGCCCGGCGCTGAGCGCGGTGAGCTGGCCGCCGTGCTGCTCGATCATACGCACGCCGGCTTCCACTGCCTGCAGGTCAAAGTTGCCGATCACCCATTCGGCGCGTTCTAGCGAGATCGAGCCATCCGGGCGCACCTGAATATCGGCCGGGTCGGGGGTGAATTTCACACACGCGACAATGTGCATGGAGTCTCCTTATCTGGTAATTCGTTGTCCGGTCAGCCCGCACCCTTCAGCGGGCTCACATCGTCCCGCACCGTCCCGGTGTCCTTACGGGAGGGTGCTTTTCCATCATTTTGCCGCGAAGTCTCCATCAGCGGATGCCCGCAAAACCCGTTACCTTATTTGCGAGCCAGTTTCAGGAGCTGCGGGCCGGCGATGTTGTACATGATTTCGTCTGTGCCGCCGCCGATGCGCATCAGGCGGATATCGCGCCACAGGCGCTGGATGCGATGGTCCATGGTGTAGCCCAGGCCGCCCAAAATCTGCATGGCCGAGTCGATGACTTCGTCGGCAGCGCGCGCTACGTACAGCTTGCACATGGCGTGCTCGTGGCGCACGGGCATGTCGTTGTCCATCATCCAGGCGATTTTATAGATGTAATTGCGCATATTCTCATTTTTGATGGCCATGTCGGTGAGCAGATGCTGCACGGCCTGGAAGCTGCCGATGGAGCGGCCGAACTGCATGCGCTGGTTGGCGTAAGCAACCGCATCTTCGTACGCGGCTTCGGCCGCGCCGAGCGACGCGGCGCACAGCGCCAGGCGCTCGATCTCAAAATTCGCCATGAGCTGCGGCCAGCCGTGGTTCATCTGCCCCACCAGCGTGTTGCGCGGCACGCGCGCGTTCTCGATGTAAACCTCGTAAGACGGGATGCTCCACCAGCCGACCTTGCTGATCTTATTGAAGCGAACGCCGGGGGTGTCGGTGGGCAGCAGCCACATAGAAATGCCTTCGTAGGGTTTCTCAATGGCGGGGTCGCGTGTCATGAGCAGGATGTGACGCGAGATTTCGGCCAGGGTGCAATACATCTTCTGGCCGTTGAAGATCACATCGTCGCCCTCGAAAGTGGCGCTGGTTCGTAGCGCGGCAGCATCCGACCCGGCCTGCGGCTCAGTAATGCCCAGCGCCACCGGGGCGTCGCCGGCCACGAAGCCTTCCAGCACTTCTTTCTTGATCTCCGGCGAGCCGAACTGGACGATATCGCGGATGGTAATGATGCCCAGGGCGTAGATGATGCCCAGCGAGAAGGCGTATTTGCCCATCGTCTGGCACACCAGGGTCATGGTCAGGATGTCGGCCGGGGTTCCGCCGTACTCCTCGGGGATACCCAGCGAGAGGATGCCCTGGTCAGCCAGGGCCTGCCAGGCAGCGTGCGGGAACTGGTGGTTGTTATCAAACTCGGCCATCACGCTTTCGGACGCGTGGCGCGCCAGCAGTTCTTCGAGGCTGCTGATGAGTAATTCCTGCTCTTCGGTTAATCGAAAATCCATGTGCGTGTCCCTTCCCCTGAATTATTCTTTCATCGTTTTACTCAACACCATGCCCGTGGGGTCGACCTGCTCGCGCAGGATACGCAGCTCGGCGTCGCTGGGCTCGCTGGTTACGGCGAGATCGGCGGCGAAGAGCATCTCAAAACCGGTGTTGTCAATGATGTCCTGGCGGGTGACTCCCGGGTGGATGCTGAGCACGGTCATGCGCTTGCTGGCCGGGTCGAATCCCATGATGCCCAGCGTGCTGAGGACGCGGTACGGGCCGGTGTTGGCGGGCAGGCCGGCGGCTTCGCGCGCACCGGGGCCGTTGAGGTAGCCTGGTGTGGTGATAAAGTCAACACGCGGGACGAACTTGCGGCGCGTGTGCGGGATGATGGTGACCGTTTGCCAGCACAACGAGGCCAGGTCGTTGGCGCCGCCGCTGCCGGGCAGGCGCACTTTGGGGCGGGCGTAGTCCGCGCCGATCATGGTGGAATTGAGGTTGCCAAACTGGTCAATCTGCGCGCCACCCAAAAAGCTGTAATCCACCATGCCGCGCTGGCAGGATTCCATGATGTCGTCCATGCTGCTGTGCACCAGCGCGTGGGTTTGCGTGCTGGAGCCAGCCACCGAGATGGGCAGCTTTTCGAGGATGGGCGCCATGGCCCCGGCTTCGAACAGGATGATCAGGTTGAGGGCATGGGTTTTTTGGGCCAGCATGGCGGCGGCCAGCGGCGCGCCGGTGCCGATCAGCGCGGTTTTGCCATCTTCCAGCAGGTGGGCGGTCGCGCAGATCATCAATTCCATGAGGGTATAGCGACCGGTTTCAGGCATGGCGATTTATCCTCGCGGTTCGGGTCGTTGGAGCGGCTCGGCGGCGCGCAGCTCGGCCAGCCGCGCCTCGCCGCCGTTGAGCGCCAGGTAGCCGGCGAAGTCGCGGGTGGTAAAGATCTGGCGTTCCAGAAAGGCTTGCAGGCTGGTCTCATCTTTTTCAGCGGCCACCCAGGCGGCCAGGTGCGGCTCGTCTGAGGTGTACTCAAAGGGCATCTCGGCCGGGTAGCTGCCGCCGGGCACTTCACACACCGCATCCACCAGCCAGTAGGGCAGGGTGGTCCTTTCCGGGTGGCGGCGGAATTCCTCGGTAGGAATGATGCGCTCGCAGGTGATCAGCAGGCGTTTGGCGGCGCGCGCCAGGTCGCGGTCGACGATATGGATGCCTTCGATCTGCGCGTTGCCATAGATATCCGCCTGGTGGACGTGGATGATAGCCACGTCGGGGAACAGGGCGGGCACGGCCAGCAGCTTTTGCCCGGTGAAAGGGTCGGTGATCTCACGGGCGGCGGAGAAGCGCTCGGTGTCGGTGCCAAGCATCACGCGGGCGGGCAGGAATGGCAGGCCCATGGCTGCGGCCTTGTAACGCCAGCCCAGCCCGGCGTTACTCCATTCGGTGGTGCGCAGCGCGCCGCTTTCCACCAGCCGCCGGCCGTGGGGCGAAAGCCCGCGCATCTCCAGGCCGACGATGTAGGAGATGTCGCAGCGGTCGAGCACGCCGCCATCCGCCAGGATTTGAAAGTCATGCGTACTGGAGTGGCCGCAGAAGCCGAGGTTGCGGTAGCGGCGGCGCACAATTTCGTGCAGCGCGGCGGTGGGGATGCGCACGCTGCCAAACCCACCGATGGCGAGATAATCGCCGTCGTGTACAAAGCGCTTGACCGCCTCGGGTACGGTCATGCGCTTATCGGTCATAGCGCGCGATTTGGTGCGGAAAAAGGCGCGCGCCGCCTCTACGTCTGGTGACTGGAATAGCTCCCCGCCTGGTTCTACCATACGCTCCTCTACCGGTATTAAGACATAACTTATTTTAGCAAATTGATCAAGAATTGCCAGAATTTTTTGACTATGAGGTTGGTACAAGCGGTTCTCATGCGGAAGTGAAGAGCCTGATCACGAATCCTCGGCAAGAACCCCGAGGACCTTGTTTCACGAAGAAAAGCGGATAACACGAATTCTGATTTTAAAAATTCGTGAAATTCGAATCATTCGTGCTATTCGTTATGTGTTTGCCCTGCCGGCCGAAGGTTTATGGCGCGCCTTGCAGCGCCTGGAGGCCGGCTTCGATGAGTTCATCGGCTTCGGTGGCGGGATCGTCCGCGGCGCTGATTTGCGGTGTGACGCCGCGGTGATGATACCATTCACCGTTGGGCGAGTACCAGCGTGCCACGGTCATTTGCAGCATGGTGTCCTGGCCCAGCGGGATGGTGGCCTGGATGACGCCCTTGCCATAGGTGGTGCTTCCAACCGTCTTCCCGCGCCCGGTCTCAGCGATGGCTGCGGCGCTGGTCTCGGCGGCCGAGTAGGTGGTGTGGTCTACCAGCACCACCATCGGCAGGTCAGGGGTCAGGGCGCCGCCCAGGGCGCGGAAGGGGATCATCTGCCCCGGTGCGAGTTGCGCGCTGAAGAGCAGGCCATCGTCCACAAAGTAGCTGAGGATTTGCTGCGCGGCCTGCATATCGCCGCCCTCATTGTTGCGCAGGTCCCACACCAGGCCGGACGGGTTCTGCGCCAGGAGCTCCTGCAGCGCGGTTTTCATCTGGCGGCTGGCGGTCTGGTTATAGGCCATCAGGGCGATGTAGCCGACATTGCCGGGCAGCATGCGCGTGGCGATGAACTGCTGTTCCTTGCGCACCAGGTCATATTCCAGCACCTGGCCGCCGCGGCGGGTTTTGAGGTGCAGGCTCGTATCGGGCACGCCGCGCATCAGCAGCCCGGCCTCGGACGAGTCGGTGTCGGCATCCAGCTCCTGACCGTCGATAGCCAGCAGAATATCGCCTACACGGATGCCGGCCGCCTGGGCCGCGCCGCCGGGATAGACGATGGTGATGATCACCTGGCCGTTCTCGTTGTTCGCGTACAGCCCCACTACACCGGTGCGGCCGGTGAAGGTATTCGTAAAGTTATGCGCCGCCTCGGGCTCAATCAGCTCGGCGTAGGGGTCGTCGATGACGCCCAGTATACCGCGGATGCCGGCATTGGCCAGCTCCTGGCCTGTACGCTGATTGAATACCGACTGCTGCGTGATCTGGCCGTAGGCAGCATCCAGCAGCTTCTGGCCGGGGTCGCGCGCAGAGTCACGCAGATACCAGCCGGCGAAAAAGGACAGCCCGCATAGAATGGCAACCCCGGCGATGGGAAACCAGCGGCGGCGCAGGCCGGACAGAACGTGCTTGAGGGCAGCAGTCAGGCGCATAGGATCAATCCGCGGCAATACGGCTGGGAAGCTCAATATCGTCAATGGCGGGGCGGTTGAGCGCCTGATCCAGCGCGGAGATACATTCCAGGTCAAACTGGATGCCGGCCTGGTTATACAGGTGTGCCAGCACTTCCTGCTTGCTGAGGCCGGCGCGGTACGGACGGTTGCTGGTCATCGCATCATATACATCCGCCACGGCCACGATGCGCCCCATCCACGAAATTTGTTCACCGATCAGGCCTGCCGGGTAGCCCGACCCATCCAGGCGCTCGTGGTGCTCGACAATGGCGGGCAGCATGGGCTCCAGCATTTTCACCTGGTTGAGGATATTCAATCCCAATGCCGGGTGGTGGCGGACAACTTCCATCTCGGGGTCACTCAGGCGGCCGTTTTTGAGCAGGATCGCGTCGGGGATTCCGATCTTGCCAATATCGTGGAACAGGCTGCCGATGCGCAAGTCGTTGATGTGCATTTCGTCCAGGCCGAGCTCACGGGCGATCTTCACCGCGTATTCCGCCACGCGGCGCGAGTGGCCCTGCGTGTATGGGTCTTTGGCATCAATGGCCGAGGTGAGGGACTGGATCACGCCCAGGAACAGATCACCCGCGCCTTCAAACATCTCGACCACCTGCATCAGCGCGCTGGCCTGCTCGGCCAGGATCGAGATCATTTGCACGTCTTCTTCCTGAAAGCTGGCGTTTTGTTTGTTGAGCACCATCAGGCCGCCAAGCACCTGCGGCTGGTCTCCCTCCTGGCTGTGGGGCATGCTAATAATGCTCTTTAAAGGAACGGTAATGGCAGAACGGTTGAAAAATGAAAATTCATCCGCTCCGAACTTGGGCCGCGATGGCTGCGTGCGCTTCAATGGCGTTTCGACCGGCTGGTCCGGCGTGGTTTCCTGCGGCTGGTCGGATGCCTGGTAGGACACCTGAAAAATCATTTCACGCGTGCCAGGCTCCACCAGGAAGATTGAGCTGCGCTCGGCGCCGACCAGCCGCGAAGCATTTTGCGTAACTTTGCGCAGTATTGTATCGCGGTCGAGCTTGCCAGGTACCTGGCCCATAATATCCAGCAGGGTCATCAAACGCTGGTTATAGCGGCGGGTGTCTTCCACTTCTCGCTGGCGGGCAATCTCGGCAGCTAGCCGGCGGCACAGCAGGCTGAGCAAGTCAAGCTCAGCCTGCTGGAAATTGTAAATCTGGATCACACCGAGCAGCCGGTCTTGCAGAGTGACGGGCAGGTTGATCACATTGCGTTTGCGCAGTGCGTTCTCCGGGTCAACCGCGCGCAGCCATTCCGGCTCAGAAGGCAGGTCGCCAACCACGATGACCCGCGCATCCTCAAAAAGAATGCCCGGAAGGCCCTGGTCGCGGTTGAAGCGCAGTCCCACCAGGTAGTACGAGCCCATATCGCCGGCCACGTTGGTAATTACCAGCTCGTTGCTGGCTTCATCGATCTTGAAAAAGCTCGCGGAATCGGCCTGGCAGGTTTCAATCATCAGGCCCAACATGGCATCTAACAGGCCGGTGGTGGATGAAACATCCGCCATCAACTGGTCGGCGCGGGCAATGATCGCAAGCAGGGCATCACGCGCCTGGCGGCCGTCCGCCGCAGCCGGTGGGTATTGCACCTGCACTTGTTCGCGTTCGTGAATTTCAGACATACGGTCGTTTCTTAATCCATCCCCCTGAGAAGGCGCAGACGTGTGGGGGCCGTTATCCCCTGCGGGCAGCAGAGCTGCGCACAGGTGGATAACGGCCCACCGGGTTAGAACATCAGGATCATCCGGACCAGATCCAACCGCCGGACCAAATCCATCCGCCAGACCAGATCCAACCGCCGGACCAGATCCAGCCGCCAGACCAGATCCAACCACCGGACCAGATCCAGCCGCCCGACCAAACGAGGTGCCCGGCGACCGGAGCCGTCTGGGCAACCTTCGGCATGGCCATCGGCACTGCCAGCGCTGCGATCAGCAGCAGGCCGAGGACGACCAAAAATATCTTTGTTTTGTTACTCATGGTTTTCCCCTTCAGAGTAGCGTTGTCGCATACGGGAACAGGAATGTAAGCAGGATGCAATCAAAAGCAGGTGTGCCGATCCGTTCGAATCGTTCGATAGTTTTCCCCCTTTCAATCATTTCCAGACTGCTCGATCAAAAAATCCCTGAGGGATTTGCTGCCTGAGGGATGAAGATCATCACCAGATGCCCAGGCAGCCCGACCGGCATGGGAAAGAGCCGCAGCCCTCACCGGTAGCCCGAAGCTTTGCGTCGCCACCTTTCGATGGTTTTGCCTTTTTCTGCGCAGTGTGGAAATTTTCACCCTCATTGTAGCCGACTCCATCGTTCTTACAAGCTCTCTGTTACAAGCTTGCAAAAGTGTAAGCTTTAGTTGACAGCCGCCTCGCTGTGGTAACCCAGCTTGCTGAGAAACGCCAGGTCGCGCACTGCGCCCAGGTCGCGGAAGATCTCAGCCGCGGTCTCCGCGTGCGAGCGAGCTTCGGCAGTATCCTGCACGGCCAGGGCGATCTCCATCGCCACGGTATGCAGCCGGCCTTCTTCCAGGCGGTCCGGCCCATCCGTCAGCGCTTGCCAGGCGATCTGAAGCGTTTCAGCGGCGGCCTGCAGATTACCCTGCATCAGCAGGCTGGCGGAGGTAAGCCGCCAGGTGGTGGCCAGCAACTGGCTAACGCCAATCTGTTCCGCCAGGCGGGCGGCGCTTTGCGCGCTTTCCTGCGCCTGCGTGGGCTGGCCGCTGGCCAGGTCGATCTCGGCGCGGGTGCAGTACGCTTCGATAATGATATCCAGCGCGTTAATCTCTTCGGCCAGGCGGAAGCATTCCTGCAGCGCTTCGCCGGCTTCGGCAATGCGCCCCTGGCCGAGGAGCGACTGCGCCAGACCGACGTATGAGTTGGCGGCGTGGCGGTTCATCTGGAATGGGCGCGAAACGGCCAGGCTGTCGCGGTAATACATTTCCGCCTGCGCCAGGTCGCCCAGGCTGCGCACCAGTTGGCCGAGGTTGTGGTTGGTGATTGCCACGCCGTCCACATCGCCCATCTTCTGGCGCAGGTCAAGGCTGCGTTTGATGGCGTTATAGGCAGCCTGCCAGTTGCCTGATGCGCTTTCCAGGATGCCCAGGTTGCTGAGCGCGGCAGCCACACCCCAACTGTAGCCGATGTCCTGCCAGTAATCCATGGCGGTGTGGGTGTGCTTTAACGCCATCTGCAGGTCACCCTGGCGGTAGAAGATACCGCCCAGGTAGTTTTCGGCCATCGCCAGTGTGGTAACCGACTTGCCTTGCCCGGCGTACACCATCGACTGGTACACGGCTTCTTTGGCGCGCTCCACGTCTGACATGATGAAATAGCACCAGCCCAGGCGGGCGTAGATCAGGGCGGCCTCGGTGCGCGAGGGTGTGTCGTAAGGCTCGCCAATTACGTCCAGCGCGCGCGTGAGGTAATCGATGGCCTGTTCCTGATCGCCCTTTTTATGGGCGGTATCGCCCATGCGGCGGTACAGACCCGCGCGCTGGGCCGGGGAAAGCAGCTCGCTTTGCAGCAGGTCCAACCCGCTTTGCAGCACGGCCAGTGAGGTCTCGTAATTGCCAATGAACTGGTAGACTTCGCCCATCTGGTGAATGATGCGCCAGCGGGCCTCATCGCCCACGCCTGGCACGGCGTTGAGCAGCTCAATGGCCTGCTCGAAGAATGATACGGCCACGTCGTTGGCGTGACGTGCTGCGGCGCGCTCGCCGGCCAGGATGAGATAATGCAGCGCGCAGTCATACACTTCCGCTTTGCGGAAATGGTAGGCCAGGTCTTCGGCATGGTCATCTTCCTGACCCCGCCACTGGTATTCCAGCGCCAGCGCGGTGCGCTGGTGCAGCACGCGGCGTTGGGCGCGCAGCACGGAGTTGTAGACGATGACTTCGATCAACGGGTGGCTGAACTCCCAATAGCCGTCTTCGGGCGTGGGGTTCAACATGCCGCTGGTGTGGAGCTGTTCCAGCAGCAGGTGGTTATCGTCGCGCTCAGAAATCTGCGCCAGCAGGTTCCCGTTGAAACGATGGCCAATTATCGACGCGACCTGCAGCAGATGGCGAGTGGAGATTTCGAGCGAGTCGACGCGGGCGCGGATGAGGCTCTCCAGCGAGGCGGGCACAGCCAGCTCGTCGGCTTGCAGCGCCTGGTTGGCCACCAGCTTACCACGCACCAGGCGCAGGAAGTCTTTTTCAATCAGCAGGCGCACGAATTCTTCGATAAAGTACGGGTTGCCACCGCTTTGCTGCACGATGAGCGAGAGGAAGGTATCCGGCAGGCCGGCAGAGGAGAGGAATTCATCCAGAAGCTGGCGGCACTCGCTGATGGTGAGCGGGTGGATGGCAATATGGATGTAGTTCTCGGCGTGCATGCTGCGCGTGCGTGCCAGCACCTGTTCATAGGGGCTGATTTCTTTTTGACGCTGGGCGCACACGAACAGGATGGGGCGCGAGACGACCAGATGCGAGAGATACAGCAGCAGGTCGGCGGAGATCGAGTCGATCCACTGCAGGTCGTCGAGAATGATTACCAGCGGCTGTTGCAGCGCCATCGTGCTGAAGATGCGGTGGATGGCAACAAAGGTCTGGCGGCGCAACTGCTCGGGTTCCATCGAAGTGACGCGCTCGCCCTGCGCGCCGCTGGGCTGTACGCCCAGCAGGAGCTGCAGGAAGGGGCGAGTGTCCATCAGGTCGGGTGACCAGGCGCTAAGCTTCTGATCGACCTGTTCGATGATCTGGCGCGGCGTGAAGTTGTACTGGATATCGAATACCTGCATCAGCAGGTCGGAGAAGAGCGAAAAAGCGAACTCTGAGCGCCGCGCCGAGCATACGCCGCCCAGCACGCGGGCGTTATAGCGCACGACTAGCTTGGAAAATTCGCGCATCAAACGGCTCTTGCCAATACCGGCTTCGCCTTCCAACCAGATGATGCCGCCGGTTTCGCCTTCCAGCACGCGGCTCATACGCTCCATCGCGTCCAGCTCTTTGTCGCGGCCAATGAAGGGCGTCTTGAGCCCTACCAGGCCGCGCACCGGGAGAATCTGCTCGCGCAGGCCTTCGAACTCGAACACCGCGCCACCGTCATAATTCTCGAGCACACCGGATGGAGTCGGGGTGTACTCGAAGCGGAATGAGGTCAGGTTGTACACCGGCTGGGCGACCCACACTCGCCCGGAGGGGCAGGCCTCGGCGATCATGGCAGCCAGCTGTATGGGCTCGCCTGCGGCGAGGAACTCCGCGCCTGCTTCGGCAGCATGCTTGCCGGCCACGATTTTACCCGCGGCAACGCCGATCTGGATCGTGACCGGCAGTTCGGTGTGCTGGTCAAGCTCGTGATAGAAATTGATGATCTGCATGATGGTTTCGACCGCCCGTTCCGGGTCGTTTTCATGCGTCACCGGCGCGCCGAAGATGGCGGTCACCCCATCCTGCTGGCGGTTTACCTGGCCGCCGTTTTCGCGGATCAGCTCGGACATGGATGGAATGAGGAAGGCGATGGTCTCGAAAATCAATTCTTCTTCGGCGCCGGGTTTGGGGGCAAGGATGGCATGGAAGACGGTGGTGGTAAACCATTCACCATCCGGCATTTGCAGGCGGCTGCGCAGGGTGTCCAGCTCATCTGCCACCGGGCTTTCCTTGCTGAAACGATCGGAAGCGACAGGCGTGAGCAGGCGCATGTTTTTGGCGCGCTGCAACTCGTGTTTGGCGCCCAGGGCTTCAAAGATGCGAATGGCGCCATCCAAAAGGCGCTCGGCGCGGTCGAGGTGCTGGTTGCGCAGCGTAAGGTCGTGCTGGCCCCAGGCCCAGCACACCACGCTCAGCTCGTAACGTGCTTTAGCTTCAGAAAAGCGGTCATTCAACTGCTGCGCCTGCTCGATCGAGGTGGTCAGGCAGGCATCGGCGTTGGAAAATTCGCCGATCTTGCCATACACAATGCCCATGATACGCTGGGCATCCATCTCTTTCTCGGTGATTTCGCCGCGCCTGGCGCGGTCGACCCCCAGTTGTGCAGAAGCCAGGGCCAGGTCGTAATGCTCTTCCTGCATCTCGATTTTGGCCTGCAACATAAAATACTGCGTGGTACGCTCGTTGCATTCCTCGAACGACTCGATAACCGCGCCGGCATTGTGCAGGTGCTGGCGGGCTTCTCCAGTGCGTCCTTCATACAGCGCCAGGCGGCACAGACCAAATTCGGCATGCGCCAGGGCGATATTGAGGCCCAGGCGCTGGCTGATCTCGCGGCTGGTTTCCAGCTTGGCGCGCGCGTCCTGGAATTCGCCCAGGTCAATCAGCACTTCGCCCAGGTTTTCCAGGTTTACCGGGCGCTCGGGGTCGTCGCCATACTCGCGGCGCAGGCGGTCGGCCTGTTCCAGGTACTCTACAGCCTGGGCCCATTTTTCGGTGGAATAATGAAGGATGCCCAGGTTGGAAAGGGCGTTGGCCATGCCCCAGTGGTAATGCAGGTTTTTGTAGATTTCGAGGCTGTGCTCCACGCTTTCGATCGCGTCGCTGAAGCGCGAGCGTGTCCAGTAGATGCCGCCGATGGTGTTGTAGAGCGAAGCCAGGGTGATGGGGTCTTCCGTTTCGGAGGTGGGCGTATCCAGCAGGGCCAGGTCCACCAGGTTGTAAGCTTCGTCCAGGTTGCGCTGGCGGAAGTAAACCCAGGCCAGGCGGTCGACCACGCGGCGCCAGATGACCGGGTACACCTTGCGTCCCGATTCGCCCAGCAGCTCTTTGCCCTGCCGCAGAAGCTGCACGGCGTAGTCCAGGTCGCCTTCGCGCGCGCGGATATCTGCGAGCTCGCACAGGGCTTCGATCTGATTCTGGAAGGAACGCGCGTCTACCTGCTGGTTGATATCGCTCACCAGCAGCCGCTCGACGATATCTTTGAGCAGATTCGATGCTTCTTCCAGCTCGCCGGTAAATTTGAGCGCCTGGGCCAGCCCCACCTGGGCTTTTTCTTTCTGCGCCAGGTTGGGCTCGGGCAGGGTGGCCATCAGCGCCAGCACCTGGCGGCAAAGGTGGGCCACGGTGTCATTGGCGAAGTGCTGGTAGGCTTTTTCGGCAGAGATGAGGAAATAGGGGATGGCGTTGGCCGGTTTGAGGCTCTCGGAATAATGGTAGGCCAGCACCTGGTTACGCTCGCCGGGCAGCCAGTAATCGCCCGATTCGATCGCTTCGGCTGCGCGCGTATGCAGCTTGCGCAGATCGCGTTTGAGCAGCGTCTTGTAGATGGTTTCAGAGAGCAGAGGGTGCTTGAAGATGTACCCGTTTTCCACGTCCAGCCGAGTCTGCATCAGAAAATCGCGCGTTTCCAGTTCTGCCAGGTTATCCAGCAGGCTGCCGGCGTCTTCGCCCATCAGGTCTTGCAGCAGGCGCACGGAGAAAGTATCGCCCAGGATCGAGGCGCGCAGCAGCACATTTTTGAGGTTTTCGGGCAGGTGATCAAAGCGCGCCAGGATGATATCGCTCAGCGTACCGGGCACTTCTTCAATCAGCCGGCCGGCGGTGCTGGTGAGGTACCAGCTGCCATCGCGGTTGACCAGCCCGCCGTTATCCATGAGGATGCGCACCAGCTCTTCGGTATAGTACGGGTTGCCACCGGCGCGCGTGATGATGGTGTTCTTCAGTTCTTTTGCCGGGCGGGTGTCTTCCTGCACCAGTTGATCCACCAGCAGGTGGGCATCGGCTTCGGTGAGAGGTTGGATGAATACATCGTTGGGACGGTGCAGATGCTTTTCGGCGGCCATGCGGATGGTTTTGGCGAAGGCGTAGCGCTCAAAGTCGCGCGCCACCATCACCAGCATCAACGGCACGTTTTCCAGCGACTGGCAGAAGTATTCAAGGAACTGGCCGGAAGGCTGGTCTACCCAGTGCAGGTCGTCAAAGACCAGCACCAGAGGCGTCTGGTGCGCCTGGGTGATAAAGAACATGCGCAGCGCAAAGTGCGTCTGGCGATGCAGCATGGATGGGTCGAGCAGTTTGATACGCACATCCAGCACGGGGTCAGAGTGCAAGATGCCCAGCACGTGCATCAGATAGGGCAGGATATCGCTGCGGTCCAGGTCAAACTGCTCCAGGTGCTGGCGCAGCACTTTGCGCTGCTCCTGTATGGGGTCCAGCTCGGAGATGCCGAGGATATTACGCAGGATATCCGCCACCACACGGTAGGGCGTGATGCGCATGTACAGGGCGCAGGTGCCCTGTGCCATGATCACACGCTGCGTGGACAGGTGTTTGCGGAATTCGGCCACCAGGCGGCTTTTACCAATGCCGGCCTCGCCGCTGCAAAAGACGATCTCGCTGCTGCTGGCGTCCAGCCCGCGCTGGTAGATATCAATCAGCCGGTCGAGGTGCTCGCGGCGGCCGATCATGGGAACCTGCAGACCGGGCAGCCCGCGCACCTGCCCGGGCGTGGAGTGCACGCCGGTGGGCTGGTAAACCATGGCCTGATCGACAGCGCCTTCTACTGGAATAGGCGGCAGGTTTTGGAAGTTGATGATCGGGCGGGTTCGCTGGTACGTGCTGAAGCTGACCAGAATCGCGCCCGGTTCGGCGGCTTTGAGCAGGCTGGAAGCCAGGTGCAGGGTATCGCCGATGACGGTATATTCCAGGTGCTGCTGGCCGCTCATGCTGCCGGCAATGACCGAGCCGGTGTTGATGCCGACGTGGATCTGGAACGGATAGCCGTAGCGCCGGGCCAGATCATCGACCATCTGGCCAATCTTGTAGGTCATCTCTAGCGCAGCGCGCAGGGCGCGTTCGGGGTCGTTTTCGTGGTTGAGCGGCAGGCCGAACAGGGTGACGATGCCGTGGCCGCTGTATTTGTCGATCGTGCCTTCATATTTATAGACAATATCGGCCAGCAGGTGGATGATCTCATCCACCGCCAGGTATATCACTTCGCTGTCCACCTCGCGCAGCACGGCGGCGAAGTTGGCAAGCTCTACCATCAGAACGGTCACTTCGCGGCGCTGGCCGTACAGCTCGCGCGAGCCCTGCATAAAGCGGTTGACCATCGAAGTTGGCATTTTGGCGCGCAGATCACGCAGCATGCGCTCCTGCATGGTCATGCCCGCCGTGGCCGGGGCAGGAGCTTCGTGATTGGCGCTGGAGCCGGCCTCGATGGGCGAGCCGCACTTCCCGCAGAAGCGGTCGGTGTTGGGAACCTCGGCGTTACATTTGCGACAGCGGATTTTCAGCGTGGTGGCGCAGTTCAGACAGATGTGCGTGGTGTCTGAATTTTGAAATCCGCAATGAGGACATTCATTCATAGCAAAGCCTTTGAAAATACTAGGGCTGCGAAATGTGGACGCGGTTGCGTCCGTTGGCTTTGGCGGCGTAGAGCGCCTGGTCGGCCATATCGCTCAGCGTCTCGGCGGTCTGGAAAGCCGGGAAACTGGAAATGCCGCAGCTATAGGTGAGATACAGCGGGCGGCTGTCATCGGGGTAGAAGGCGATTTCGGAGAAGTGCAGGCGGATCTCATCCATGATCTTGAAGGCCTGCTCGGCGTCGCAGTCGACCAGCAGCGCCACCAGCTCATCGCCGCCATAACGGCCGACGATATCGTAGCTTCGCAATCGCTGCTTGAGCAGGCGCGACAGGCCCTTGAGCACGCTGTCGCCGGCGGCGTGGCCGTAGGTATCATTGACGCGCTTAAAGTGGTCAATATCGAGCATGGCTACCGAGAAAGGCGCAGCCTGCCGCCGGCAGCGGCTGACCTCGCGCGCCAGCACGTTGCGGAAGGCGGTGTGGTTGAGCAGATTGGTGAGGCTGTCGTGCACCATATAGGAGCGCAGGATCTTGGAGCGTTCCAGCCGGCTGCGCACCACGGCCTTGAGGTGCGCAGCTTTGATCGGCTTGATCAAAAAGTCATCCCCGCCCAGGTCCAGGGCTTCGATGCGCTTGGCGAAATCATCTTCGCTGGAGAGGAAGATGATCGGGATGCTGACGAAATCGTCAATCTGTCGGATGACGCGCGCCAGGTTGGCGGTGTTGACCTCTGACATAAAGGTATCGATCAGGATCAGGTCGGGGTGGTACTCACGCACCTGTTCGAGCACGCTGCTGGACCTGGCGGCGATCTGCGCGTCGATCCCCGACATTTTGAGGATCATCTGATAATAGCTGGCGATGGTGTATTGATCTTCGACGATCAGCACGCGGAACTGGTCGGGGGTGGTGATGGTGCGGTTGAGCGAGTCGAGCTTATCCACCAGGCTGACGAAATTGATCGGCCGGGTGAAGAAGGCCAGGCCGCCGGCCTGCAGCGCCTTCATGCGCACGTCCTGATCGTCATGCTCCGAAATGAAAATCAGCGAGCAGCAGTTCTGCTGCAGTTCGGCGATCTCGGCGAATATACTGGCATCCACACGCTGCTGCTCATCCAGGGGGATATCGACCAGGATCGCAATCGAGTGATGGTCGGCGTAACGGTGAACCAGGCCGCTGATATCACGCACGTGCTGCACGAAATAACCGAAATGGGTGATTTGCTGCGAGACGTAGGCGGCGAAATCAACATCGCGTGTTACCAAATACACCAGCCTTTCTGTTGGCTGTGCCAGCAAAAATGGACTGGTAACCCTGGTCTTATCCATGATGGCTATAGCTGCCCCCTTTCGCGAACGGTGGAGAGAGCGCTCTCACTCCTACCGGCAGCCCGTGTCATTTCGCTGAACAATAACCGGGCCGGCTTGCACTGCGTAAACGATGATACCGATGGCCTCATAACGTTGAAAGATCAGCCTGCCAGGCATGATGGATTCACATCCAAATCAGATATCCCGGCAGAGAGGAATGTGCCGGAAGCGTTCACTTTTTGGATCGCGCTCATCAGCTCTTCCGGCAGGTCTTTTTTTAGCACATACCCCCTGGCTCCACACTCAAATGCTTTGACAACAATGGCTTCATCGGCGAGCATCGAAAGTACCAGCACGCGCGTGCGCAGCGTTTTTGGCAGCGCAGATAACACTTCCAAACCGTTCAGGCATGGCATGTGAATATCGAGCAGCAGCACGTCCGGCTCGTGGCGCATGGTCAGGTCGAGCGCCTGCTGGCCGTCCTGGGCTTCGAATAAGACCTGGTAATCTTTGGCATGGCTGAACAGGATGCGAAGCGTTTTGCGCACAATCGGATGGTCATCCGCGATGCCGACACAAATCATAGCCCCTCTATGCTCGCTGCGAAATATGCGCCTGTAACTCACAATTGGAGATGGTAGTATTAATTATGCAGGAACAGCCGGGCGGCTCAAAACGTAGTTATACCGAGATTAGGATGTGAAATATACGTGTTTCAGAAGCTATTCCAGCGAAATGATACCCCGCTTGATGGCGAAGCGCACCACGTCTGTGGTATTGGCAAAACCCATTTTGTGCATCAGGCTGGCGCGGTGCGTTTCGACGGTGCGCCGGCTGATGGAAAGACGCCGGGCAATTTCTGCCGAAGACAGGCCCTCGGCAACGAGCTGCAGCACTTCGCGCTCGCGGTCCGAAAGCTGCTCATAGGATCCGGCCGGTGTCTTTTCCTGTGACTGCTTGACCATCAGGCTAATCAGGCTGTTGTTGAGCTTGCGGCTCAGGTAGCGCTCGCCCTGCACCACATCATGGATCGCCTGCGCCAGCTCGGTGGGGGTGCTTTCTTTGAGCACGTAGCCCATCGCCCCGCTGCGCAGCGCCTGCAGCACGTATTCGTCATCCTGGTGCATGGAGAGGATGATGATGCGCGTGGCGGGCGCGCGTGACGCGAGCTGGCGCGTGACTTCCAGTCCATTGAGCGCGGGCATCATTAAGTCAACAATGAGCACATCCGGGCGTTTTTGCTCCACGAGCTGCACCGCTTCCAGTCCATCAGCGGCTTCGCCTACCACTAGAAAGGCAGGGTCCGATTCGAGCAGGCGGCGCAGCCCCTGGCGCAGAATGGCATGATCGTCGGCGAGGATGAGCTTAACGGTCATGGCGACGACGCTCCACGGGATGCTCGACCGGCAGTACGGCCTGGATCGTCGTGCCGGCGCCGGGCTGTGACTGGATATCGAAGTAGCCGCCAACCAGGGTGGCGCGCTCTTGCATGCCGTTAATACCAAAAGCGCGGTCGCGGTCATTGAGGAAATCGAGGGAAAAACCGCGGCCATGGTCCTGTATGGTCAATATCAACTCCCCCTGCTGGTAGCAAACAGTCACGCAGGCATCGCGCACGCCGGCATAGCGGCCGATATTGGTCAGCGCTTCCTGAGCGATGCGGAAGGCGGCGGTTTCCACGGCTGCACTGAAGCGGCGGTCGAGGCCGGTGAACTGCGCGTGCACCTGGATGCCGGTCTGGCGGGTAAACCGCTTAAAGAAGCCGGCCAGGGCCGGCTCGAGCCCCAGATCATCCAGCGTGCTGGGCCGCAGCCGCAGTGACAGCTCGCGGATTTCGTCCATCAGATTGCCGGCCAGGGCTTGGGCTTCAGCCAGCATCTGTGCCAGCTCTTCACCCTGTAAGCCTTTACACAGGTCGAGGGTCAGATTCATGGCGGTCAGCTCCTGGCCAATCTGGTCGTGCAGTTCGTGGGCGATCATGCGCCGCTCGGCTTCCTGCACCTCTACCAGTTTTTGCGAGAGCTTGTACAGGCGCTCGCGGCCGCTTCGCACCTGTTCGAACAGGCGCGCATGCGCGATCACTTCCGAAACCTGGTTGGCAAAGGTTCTCAGCAGGCTGAGGTCTTCTTCCGCAATTGTTTTGACCGTATCCAGGTTGAGCAGCGTAATCGCACCCAGCAGCTCGCCCTCATATTCCAGGCCTATCACGCCAATGGTGCGGATGTCGATCACTTGTTGTATATCTGACGCTACCAGCCCGGGCACCTGGCGCGCATCGGGGATGATGATAATATCGCCGTAGCGTTCGCGCATCTCTAAAAAGCGCCGGCGTGAGATAGGCTGGTAAAGAGCCGGGTCGTTAGGCAGATCCTGGCCGGCAAAGAGCGTCTTCACCAGCATGGCGTCTTGCGCCGGGTCGTACTGCTGAGCAATGGTGGCTGAAATGCCGATGGCGCGGGTGATCTCCTGGCAGGCTACCGCAAGGATTTGCTCGATGTTCAAATCCTGGCTCAGGCGCGAAGCCAGCCGGGCAACCGCTTCGGCGCGGCGCGCCTGGAGCTCGAGCTGCACCTCGGCCTGGCGCTGCGCGGTGATGTCCTGGATGATTGCTCCCAGGTAATGGCCGTCCTGAGCGTGGATGGGGAAGGGCACCATGCTCATCCACCGCGGCGTGCCATCTTTGTGCCGCACCAATGCTTTGATCGGCTGGCCGGCGGTGGTCAGCGGGCCGTCGCGCAACACCCGGCGCACGTTTTGTTCGTTGAAGCGCGGCGCGCTTTCCTCGTCGTCTGAAAACAGGCTGTGCAGAACCCAGATCTGCCTGCCGCGCACCTCGTCAAACGAATAACCGGTGAGCTGCTCCAGCGCCGGGTTCCATTCAATGATCCGGCCATCATTATCCACGATTGCCAGGCCAGCCGGCGTTTGCTGGATCACGGCCTGAAGCTCCACGCCGGCAGAGGGCGTGGTATCCGGAGAAGGAGCGCGGTTGTGCGGCTTTGCATTCCGCAAGACTGCCATCATGTTGGTTGGGCCTGCTCGCCTGGCGATTGTAAAAAAAGCTGGATGAGGATACTCGTATTATACAGAAATTGTGGTACTTTATTAATTGTCGTTTCTGAAAGGAGTCACCATGGGCGTTTATTGGAAAATTCCACACCGGCCAGCGATGGGTATGTGCCCGGTAAATGGCATCCGCGACCTGGTGCAGTGGCGCAGCGGGCGCGATTGGAGCAACGCCTTTGTATGGGGGCTGGGGCTGGGCGGCGGCTTTGCCTACATTCGAGTTAACGTAGCCAATCCGCCGCGGCAAATCTTTACAGGTAACGCGACCCCGCGCCAGCATCGCTACCTGGCAGATCTGCTGTGCGCCCCGTTTTTCGAGCTGGAAAATCGGGCGTTTCAAAGCGCCTGGGCAAAGGCTTGCGAAGCGGTTGACCAGGGCAGGCTGCCAATATTGGGACCATTAGATATGTATTACCTGCCCTATTATGAAGGCATTTACCACCAACGCCATATCCCCATCCATTTCTTCCTGCTGGCGGGCTATGACTTGGAAAACGCCTGGGTGTATGATACCGCGCTGGACGCTGTGCAGGAAATCCCCCTGACGGAGCTACGTCTGGCCTGGAATATGCAGGTGCCCGGTCTGGGTAAGCGCAACAGGCTGGCCCTGCTGGATATTCCTGCAGATTTGCCGAGGGATGAGGATTTGATCCGGCACGCGGTGGCAGACCAGGCTCAATTCATGCTGCGCCCGCCGGTGAATATGTTGGGGCTGCCCGCCATGCGTAAGGTGGCGCGTGAGATCGCCGGGTGGCCGGGCGAGCTGGGCGAAACAGCGGCGGAAAAATGCCTGCACCAGGCACGAGAGTATCTGAACTCGCCGCCGGACGAACACGGCAACAACCTTACCGCAGGGCGAGACCGCTATATCGCTTTCCTGCAGGAAGCCATGACCCTGGCGCCGCTGAATTTTTTGGCTGCGATTGACTACTTGCGTCAGTCGATGGAAGTTGTGCCCGAACTGGCCGCGGCAATGGAACGGCGCGATCTTTCCCGGGCGGCGACGTGCTTTACGGCAATGGCGGACGCGGAAACCTCGGCCTATATCAGCCTCACGCAGGCGGTTCAGGCTTAACATTCATCAACACACAAGCACAGGAGCACGCATGAACAGAATTCCGATTGTGATTGACTGCGACACCGGTACGGATGATGCCGTGGCGCTGGTGGCAGCGCTGCACGCGCCGCAGTTTGACCTGCGCGCCATCACCACGGTGGATGGCAATGTAGCGCTCAAGTACACCAGCCAGAACACGCTCAACCTGGCGCACTACCTCGGGTTCGATACCCCGGTGGCATTGGGTGCGCCCGGGCCGCTGATGGGCGTGGTGAAGCACTCGGAAAGCCAGACGCATGGCGACACCGGCATGGGCAGCGTGGCGCTGCCGCTGGCGCAGGCCGATTTTTCTGCGAAGAACGCGGTGGAAACCATCATCGAGCAGGCGCGGGCATTCCCGGGCGAGCTGGTGCTGATCCCGATTGGGCCGGCGACCAACATCGCGCTGGCGTTGAAGGCCTACCCCGAGCTGCGTACCCTGATAAAACAGATTGTCTTTATGGGCGGGGCGATGGTGGGTGGCAATATTACCACCACGGCCGAGTTCAACGCATGGGCCGATCCCGAAGCCTTGAGCATTATGCTCAACAGCGGCATCCTGTGCCGGATGATCGGGCTGGACGTAACCCTGCGGGCGGTGCTGGGGCGCGAAGACATTGACTTTTACAGGGGGCTGGGCACGCGCGCCGGGCAGGTGGTGGCCGACCTGCTGGCGTTTATGCTGGAGCGCTTTGGCCGCGGGGGAGAAGACGTGCTGATGCACGATGCGCTGGCGGTGGCCAGCGTGGCCGACCCGGCGATTGTGCGCACGGTGCGTTACTACGTGGACTGCGAATGCCAGGGGCGCTACACGCGCGGGCATACCTACGTGGCGAAGAACGAAGTGTTTTTCCGCAAGGGTGAACGCCAGGAGTTGTGCGACGTGGCGCTGGAGTTGGACTTGCCGCGCTTTAAGGCCTGGCTGCGCGATGTGATTTCCCTCAGCCGGCAGAAGGAAGGATTGGGGTGATCCACGCGAAGAACCGGGTGGCACAGGAAATTGCCCGCGAAACGATGCGCGCGCTTCACGGCTTGATCCGGGCGGGGATGAGCGAAGCTGAGATCCGCCGGGTGGCCGAGGCGGAGATGGTGGCGCGTGCTTCCAATGGCTGGTGGTATCACGGCATTGGGGCCCTGGTGCTGCTGGGAAAGCGCTCGGTGGAATCGATGCCGGGGCGGCAGTACGTTGCGAGTGATGAGAATTGCGTGGCGGAGAACGATGTGATCACCATTGACCTGGCGCCAACGGTGGACGGCTACTGGGGCGACTACGCGCGCACGATATTCGTTGAAAATGGCCTGGTGGCTCCGCCGGACGCGCCGCGCAGCGCGGCTTACCGCCAGGGGCTGGACGTGGAGCTGCACCTGCACCAGGTGTTGGTGGAGATCGCCCGCCCGGAGATGACCTACGAAGACGTGTACCGGCGTATGAACGTCGAGATCGCGCGGCTGGGGTTCGAAAACCTGGACGTGCACGGCAACCTGGGACACAGTGTAGAGATGGACGAGCGTGAGCGCATCTACCTTGAGCAGGGCAGCACGCGCAGCTTTGCGGAAGTGGGCAAGGCCTTTACTTTTGAGCCGCACATTCGCGTTCCGGGCACTGGGGAGGGCTTCAAGCGCGAGGATATCTATTATTTTGACGCGAGCAGCGCGCTGCGGCGGCTATAGCCCCAGAATATCTTCGATAACCGCGGCAGGCACAGCCCCGGCGCGCGCGCCCATGCCGCTGACGCAGATGGACGCGGCCACGTTGGCAAACTGCACCGCCACAATCACCCCGCCGCCGATCGAGAGCGAGTAAAGGAAGCTGGCGCAGAAGGTGTCGCCAGCGCCGGTCACATCAACCACCGGCACCCGCCGCGCCTGCGCGATGTAGGTAGCGTCTCGTGTATAGGCGATACAGCCTTTCTCAGCCAGAGTGACGACAATGACTTCGATCCCGTAGGATTGCAGCCGTTGGATGGCATCGTCGTACGAAAGCAGCCCGCGGTAGCTGTCGAAGCCGGCTTCATTAAAGAAGGCAATATCCAGGCGTTGGAAGCGCGTTTCATCACCATCGCGGATATAGTCTACGTCCAGGTCGTAGACCAGTTTTACGCCTCGCGCGCGGCAGTAATCGATGATGGCGATGCTGTCCATGTCGCCACAGCGCAGCGGGGCGATCTCGGTGGGAGTGGTGTAAAGGAACTCTGCACCGGCCAGGATTTCGAGCTGCTGCGGGGTAATCTCCAGCTTCTGAATGCCCAGGCGCGGGATGAAGATGGTGTGCTCGCCCTCTACCAGATAGATCATGGTTTTGGAATCGGGCAGGCTGTCATCGAAAACCACCATGGATGTATCTACCCCGCTTTTCTCCAGATCATCCAGCAGGAAGCGCGAGATGGGGCCGGAATTGAGGGCGGCCAAGAATTTCACCTGCATGCCCAACGCCGCGGCCACGCAGGCGGCATTGGCGATCATGCCGCCGGGAACGGCCGGTAGGGTATCGACCAGCAGCTTTTCGCGGATGCTGGGCCAGCGCTCGGCGCGGTAGTACTCGTCGAGGGCAACGTCGCCCAGAAAAACGGAGTAGGGGGCTGTATCCATCATGGCTCCGGTGGGAAGGTTGAACAGGTGACTGTGGACGGTGCGAAAAGTTTCTCGCATGCCGGCCGGATGCACCGAAAAATTGCTACAAGTGCACTGCTTGACGCAGCAGATTCGACTCTCTATAATGGATCAAACCGGCGCAGACTACCTGGGTTTGCGCCGCAATTCTCTCCCATTTCGTAGTCCAATTGAATAAACAGGAGGCCACAGCGAACGATGTTTCCTATGTCTTGATTTGCATTCATTGTATCAGGGCGGTCATTCAAGTCAACCAGTCATTTTCCATTCTGGAATATTTGAAAGAGGAAGGTTCCCATGGCGCAAAAGAGTGCAGCTGGTGTACAAAAGGGTTTCCGGCTTGACCGGCTCTCATTGTTCCTGATTCCAATTGGTATTGCCATCAACTTCATTGGCGGCCAGATTGCCCTGCTGTTGAAACTGCCGCTGTATCTGGATGCGATCGGCACGATCGTAGTTGGCGCGTTATGCGGGTATATCCCGGGCATCATCGTGGGGCTGGTCTCGAACATCCTCAACTCGGTATCCGACCCGATCACGCTGTTCTACGGCATCCTCAACATGTTATTCGGTATCGCGGCGGCGTACCTGTCGCAGCGCGGGGTGTTCAAGAGCTTTGGGAAGACGCTGGTCAGCGCGCTGCTGTTCGCCTTCATTGGCGGCGGCCTGGGCTCGCTGATGACCTGGGTGCTGTACGGGTTCGATTTTGGCACCGGCGTCTCCTCCGTGTTTGCCATCCCGATCCACGAGAAGCTGGGGCTGCCCAAGTTCCTGTCGCAGTTCATCGCCGAATTTACCATGGACATCTTTGATAAGGTGCTGACGGTGATCGCGGCCTTTGGTATCCTCAAGGCCATCCCAACGCGCTTCCTTGCGAAGCTGCCGTTGGGTAGGATCTATATTTCGGACGAAGAACTGGCGCTGGAAGACGAAGAGTAAAGTATCCGGCGTGGCTGCCGGTGGCAAGCGCCGCCGGCAGCCACCTGCCATGATGCTCGGCCAGCCCCGTTGAATTGAGTGCTACCTGGATGAAGGAGCGGTGATGAATAGCGAATTTATTAATCGTTTTCGCAGCTACCAAAAAACCGGAAACTTCTGGCAGGATTTAAACCCGATCACAAAACTGAATATTTGCCTGGCATTCGCATTTTCGGCGCTGATCATGATGAATTATCGCTACGGCATCCCGCTGTGCATCGGCTGCTGCATCGTGGCTGCGCTGGCAGGTAAGTTCCGCGAGTTTATCAAGCTGTATGGCCGGCTGGCGCTGATTATCATCGTCTTTGTGACGATTGTGCGCCAGATTGGCATGCGCACCGGCAATGTCACCCCGTTGATCAATATCCTGGGCTGGCAGTGGTACCGCGAGTCGTTCATCGCCGGATGGAATACGATCACCTTCATCCTGGGGTTTTCGGGCAGCCTGCTGGTATTTTTTACCACTACCACCATGCGCGACTTGATGTACAGCTTTGAGCAAAAAGGGATGTCGCATGAGAATTCGTATATCATGCTGGCATCGATGCAGAACATCATCGACCTGAAAAAGGCCTCGGTCACGATTTTGGAGAGCCAGAAATCGAGAGGCATTGAAACGGAAGGCAACATCCTGGTGCGCGCCAAGGCGTTTTTTCCAACGTTGGGGCCGCTGCTGCTGGGTGCAATTGCAAGCACGGAAGAAAAGGTGATCGCGATGGATGCGCGCGCTTTTTCAGCCAATCGCAAACACACCTTTCTGCGCGAGCTGGCGCCCGCTACCCCGCTGGAAAAGGTGTTGAGCATCGCCGCGTGGGTGGTTTGCGCCGGCACGCTGGTCTACCGGCTGGCGCCCACGGTGGCGCGGTTGTTCCAATAGCCTGCATGGACGAACCGGGCCACGCATCGCACCAGGCAGATGGTAAGAAGGCGGAGACAGCATGGCAAAAATTGAGCTGAGGAACGTATCGTACAAATATCCATTTACCAGAGATTACGCGCTGAAAGATATCAACCACCAATTTGAGACCGGCAAGTTTTACGGCATTATCGGCGAAAACGGGGGTGGCAAGACCACGCTGTGCAACCTGATGCGCGGGCTGATTCCGCATTTTTACAAGGGTAAACTGAAGGGTGATGTAATCGTGGACGGCGTGGACATCCGCGAGTGGGATTATGACGAGCTTTCGGCGCAGATCGGGTACGTGTTCGAGAACCCATTTACGCAGATCAGCGGGATCAAAGACACCGTGTTTGAAGAAGTGGCGATGGGCCTGGAAAACCTGGGCGTGCCCAAAGAGGAGATCATCGAGAAGGTGACGCGGGTATGCCGGCAATTGAAGATCGAAGACCTGCTGCAGAACAACCCCAACGAGCTTTCGGGCGGGCAGCGCCAGCGCGTGGCGTTTGCTTCGATTATTTCGATGGAAACCGATATGCTGATTATCGACGAGCCCACGTCGCAGCTCGATCCGGAAGGGACCGAAGACGTATTTGAGATCATCAAGACTCTCAAAGCGTCGGACAAAACGCTTATCCTGGTGGAACACAAGATCGACATGGTGGCTGAGTACTGCGATGAGGTGATCGTGATGAACGAAGGCTGCATCGCGTTCAGCGGGCCGACGCACGAAGTGCTGAGCAACACCGCGATCATGGAGCACGGCGCGATGATGTCGCAGAGCGCAATCTTTGGGCACGAGATGGCACGGGCCGGCAAGCCGCTGGCGCGCATCCCGATTACGCTCAACGAGGCGGTGAAGCTGGTGAAGAACTGGAGAGAACAGCATGGCGATTGAGATCAAAAACGCGAGCTTTGCGTATCCCAACGGGTTCGTGGCGGTGGAGAACATCAGTCTCACCATCCACGATGGCGAGCGCGCGGCGATTGTGGGGCAGAATGGCGCGGGCAAGACGACAGCCGTGAAGATGATGAACGGGCTGAACAAACCCAGCCAGGGCGATGTGATCATTGACGGCATCAACACCAAAGATAAAACCACTGCCTTCATTGCGCGCATGGTGGGTTACGTATTCCAGAACCCGGATGACCAGATCTTCAATAAATCGGTGCAAACTGAGATCGAATATATGCCGCGCTATTTCAAGCTGCCGGAAAAGGAAGTACAGGAGCGGGTGCAATATGCGGTGGAGCTGACCAGGGTAGAGAAATACCTGAAAACCAACCCGTACGACGTTCCGTACCCGATCCGCAAGTTTGTGGCCATCGCGGCGGTAATTGCCACGCGGCCCAAGTACATTATCCTGGATGAGCCCACGGCCGGGCAGGATAAACACGGTTTGGAAACACTGGCCCGAATGATCGACCGCCTGCAGGCGGACGGAGTGACGCTGATCACGATCACGCACGATATGGAGTTCGCGGTCAATAACTTCCATCGCATCGTGGCCATGGCGCACAAGAACATCATCGCGGATGGCGACGCCAAAGACGTGTTCTGGAACGAGCAGGTGGTGGCCGAAGCGCGGATAAAGAAACCGCTGATCGGGGAAATGGCGGCGGCTTTGGGGCTGGATGGAAAAATCCTGTTCTGCGACGAGCTGGTGGAGCGCCTGTAGCGCGCGCAGCTCCGCGGAACGGTGGACGAACAAAACGTTGGTGAAAGGTGTTTTGTGGCGAAATACCTGGTTGCGGGCTGCACGATTCTAAATGATATGTTTTATGCGGATGGAAGCCGCGCGGTGGCTTGCCTGGGTGGAGCGATCTACGCGCTGAACGGGATCAAGCCATTTTGTGACGACGTGATGATCGTCACGGTGGCGGGGCCGGACTTTGACGAAACGTTTGGCAAATACTACCGCCAGAACGGGTTAACCCAGGCGGGAGTCAAGCTGCTGCTGCCCAAGACGCACTATAACAACCTGGAATACCACCCGGATGGGCGCTGGTGGGAGTACTCGAAGTATGGACCGGAGTTTGAAGCCGAGTGGTGGCCGAAAGCCCAGGTGCGCGCAGAGTACGTGATCGAGTTTGCCGGCGCGGAGACGCGCGGCCTGTACTTTGAATCGAGCGTGCGCGAAGAAATGTGGACCCGGCTGGATGCAATACGCGCGGCCGCGCCAGGCGCGAAAATTCTGTGGGAGCTGCCGACGGCCGAAACGGCGGACACGGGGCTGCGCGGGCAGGTGCTGGCGCTGATCGGTGCACTGGACGCCTATTCGCTCAACCTGCCGGAGTCGTTTACCTTTTTTGGCACCAGCAGCGAAGCCGAGTCGGTGAACGCCATCCTGGCGCTGGGCAAGCCATGTTTCTTCCGTGTGGGGGAGCGCGGGTCGTACATGATCCAGGATGGGCGCGCCTGGTTTGCCCCGGCCATGGGCGTAGAGCGCAGCGTGGACGCCACCGGGTGCGGCAACTGCTCGACCGGGGCGGCGCTGTACGGGCTGGCCGAGGAGCTGCACCCGTTGAAAACCGCGGTAATGGCCAATCTGGCGGCGGGGCTGAACGCGCAGCAGTTTGGGCCGTACCCGCACTTTACCGCAGAGTTGCGCGCGGAGCTGTTCCAAATGGCGGAAGCCGAATTTGCGCGGCTGCTGGAGATGCTAAATGTTCCTTGACCTGTTCCCTAACCCAAAGCCTGTGCTGGCCATGCTGCACCTGAAAGGCGATACGGCTGAAGACCGGCTGCAGCGCGCCATCCACGAGGCGGACATTTATGCGGCGTGCGGTGTGGACGCGATGATCGTGGAAGATTACTATGGCGATGTGGGCGACGTGGAGCGCGCGCTGGCATTTCTCGCACGCGAGCGCCCGGATTACCTGCTGGGCGTCAATGTGCTGGACCAGTTTGGTAAGAGCTACGAACTGGCGCGGGAATATGGGGCGAAGTTCATGCAGGTCGATTCGATCTGTGGCCACCTGGTTCCGGAAGATGAGCACGCATACCTGGCCCTGGTGGAGCGCTACCGGGGTGATGGGAAGGTGGCGGTGATCGGCGGGGTACGGTTCAAATATCAGCCTTACCTCTCGGGGCGTTCGCTGGAAGAAGATTTACGCATCGGGATGCAGCACTGCGACGCCATTGCCGTGACCGGCAGCGGCACCGGCGTGGAGACCGGCACGGAAAAGATCCGCCAGTTCCGCGCCATCCTGGGCGACTTCCCCCTGGTGGTAGCGGCCGGGATGACGCCCGAGACGGTGCGCGAAAAGCTGGCGATTGGCGACGCCGCCATCGTGGGCAGCACGTTCAAGGACACGCGCAAAGATACGGGGGATGTGTCCGCGGAGCATGTGCGCGAGTTTCTGGATGCGGTGCGAATGGGGTTTCGGGCCGGTTAAAGAAAGGCGCCCCCGCAGAGATTCGAACTCTGAACCTACTGATTCGAAGTCAGGCGCTCTGTCCATTGAGCTACGAGGGCATGACTGCATTATACCATGTCTGATCGGCTGTGCTATTGCCGCGCCCTGTGTCTTGTGTCATAATCCGTATAGCGTATCCCAAGAGCTCAGGAGCCCGTCATGGACGGCGACGTGCGATCATGGCATATCTTACACATTGATGATGACGAGGATGATTATATTCTTGTCCGTTCCATGCTATCACAGGCCCAGGGCAGGCGCATTACGCTGGATTATGCTTCTTCGTACCGCGAAGGCCGCGAGAAGCTGCTTACCAAACATTATGACGCAGCCCTGGTGGATTATGACCTCGGCGCGGGCACCGGCATTGAACTGATCCATGAGATGGTGGAACAGGGCTATTCTGCCCCGCTGATCCTCTTTACCGGGCGCGGGAGTTATGCGGTGGATGTTGAGGCAATGCAGGCCGGCGCTACCATGTATCTCTCCAAGACCGAGGCCAGCCCGCTGCTACTGGAGCGCATTATACGCTATGCCATCGAGCGCAAGCAGGCCGAGCTTGCCCAGGCGGAGGTCCAGGAGCGGTTTCGCAATGTGCTGGATAACTCCAGGGACGTGGTCTACCGCCGAAACCTGATGAAAGATCGCCTGGATTATATGAGCCCGGTCGTCGAACAGGTGCTGGGGTTTTCCGTCGAAGATCTCAACCGCATGACCACCGAGGAGTACCTGGCTCATATCCATCCGGATGACCGCGATGCACTCGTCGCCGGCACAAATCAGGCGCTTCACATCGGCTCCGCGCGCATCGAGTACCGTTTTCTTACCGCCTCGGGCCTGTACCGCTGGGTAGCCGACCATGTAAATGTGCAGGTTGATCGCGATGGCCGTCCGCTGTACCGCAGCGGTATTCTGCGTGATATTCAAGACCAAAAATTGGCCGAAGAAGAACTGCGCGCCAACGAGGCCAAGTTCCGGCGAATCTTTGCCGTGGGTGCAATCGGGGCGCAATTGTGGGATGAATCGGGGCACTTGCAAGAGGTCAACGACGCCTACCTGGATCTGATCGGATACACGCGCGAAGAGTTTGAAGCCGGGAAAATCAACTGGGTGAGGCTCACCTCGCCGGAATACCGTTATCTGGATGAGCGCTCGCTGGAACAGATGCGCGCCGGTGTCATCCCGACCCCGTTTGAGAAAGAATTGATCCGCAAAGACGGCACGCGTGTGCCGGTGCTGATCGCTGTCAACCGCCTGGGTAATAATCCCGATGGCTCGCTTAATGGCGTGGCATACTTCTTCGATATGAGCGAACAGCGCCGTGCCATTGCCGCGCTGCAGGCCAGTGAAGAACGTTTCCGCCTGTCTACGCAGGCAGTTGCCGGCATGCTCTACGACTGGAACCTGCTCACCGGCGAAAATTATCATTCAGATGGCGTCGAAGAAATGCTCGGTTTCTCTACCAGCACCAGCATGATCGTCAACTGGTGGGTGGATGATATGCACCCCGATGATAAGTCGCGCGTGCAGCGCGAACTGCAAGAAGTACTGGATAGCGACTGCACGTTCTATGAGATGGAATACCGCATGCGCCATGCCGACGGCCATTGGGTGCATACCTGGGACCGCGCGGTGGTGCAGCGCGCCGCGGATGGCAAGGCCGTGCGCATCGTCGGGTTTGCCACCGACATCACCGAACGCCAGCAGCTTGCGGAAGAAAATCTGCGCCAGAAAGAACTGCTGGAACGGGTAATGAGCGCCACCCCAACGGCCATCGCCTATTTGCAAGGGCCGGAGCACCGCTTTGTCTTTGCCAATCAGGCCTACGAACACATCGCGCGCGGGCATGGCCCCCTGTTCGGGAGAACAGTGGCGGACGTCTGGCCGGAAGCGGCGGATGTTTTCATCCCCGGCCTCGATTCGGTTTACCAGAGTGGCAGCATATATGTTTCTCACGACCTGCGTGTATCGGTACTGCGTGATGGCGCGCTGGCAGAGGCATCCTTTGACCTGACGTATGTGCCCATTACTGGCGCTCAGGGGCTGGCGGAAGGCATCATCATCCAGGTGATTGAAACCACCGAAGAACTGGCTGCACGGGAACAGGCCAAATCGGAGCAGGCGCTGCTCAACGCCGTGTTGGACCAGATGCCGGCCGGGGTGGTCATAGCCGAGGCTCCCACTGGCAAGATCTTGCGACGCAATGCCAGCCTGCTGAACCTGATGCAAATCGAAAATCGAGACATCAACCACGTTGATGCATATAGCCGGTGGGTGGGATACCGGGCCGATGGCAGCCCGGTAGCGGCATCGGACTGGCCGCTGGCGCGCTCAATCCTGCATGGAGAAGTGGTGCGCGACGAAGAAATCACCATCATGCTACCTGATGGCAGCCAGCAGGCATTTAGCATCAACTCCACGCCGGTGACCAATACAGCCGGGCAGATCGTGGCTGGCGTGGCTATGATGGATAACATCACCCGGCGCAAACAGGCCGAAGAAAGCCTGCGGCATTACATGCAGCAGCTCCAGCAGTCTAACCAGGATTTGCAGGATTTCGCCTTCGTCGTATCCCACGACTTGCAGGAGCCACTACGGAAAGTGCAGGCTTTTGGTGATCTGCTCCTGTCGCAATCGGCAGAAGGATTGGGCGAAGAACCAATGGATTATATCCGGCGCATGCAGCAGGCCAGCGAGCGCATGCGCCAGATGATTGACGGTATGCTCACATATTCTCGTATCAGCACCCAGGCGCGGCCGTTTGAGCGCGTAGACCTGAATATAATCTTGCAAGAAGTGCTGCAGGATGCCGAGCTGCGCATCCAGCAAACCAGAGCGCGCATCCAGGCAGACGAACTGCCCGTGATCGACGCCGACCCCGTTCAAATGCGCCAGCTATTGCAAAACCTGGTGACCAATGCGATCAAATATCGCCGCCCCGAAATCGAGCCGCGGATCCAGATCGGCTGCAAGTACCTGCATAATTCCCGCGTGCAGATTAGCGTGCAGGATAACGGTCTGGGGGTGGAACAACGCTACCTCAAAGAGATATTCAAGCCTTTCTTTCGCGTGCATGCTTCGGCCCGCGCGGAAGGCATGGGCATGGGGCTGGCCATCGTGCGGCGCATTGTCGAACGCCATTCCGGCTCGGTGGTGATCGACAGCCATCCAGGCGAAGGCAGCACGTTCCTGATCACTCTGCCGCTGCGCCAGGAAACAGCGTGAGCGCATCGTTCGTATCGCGCAGATGCTATGGTAACGGTATAATTGAGACACTATTTGATTCGATACGGTTGCCTGGTCTCGGCGATTGATCCTGCTGCGACCTTCCCTTACCTTTTTGGCGACCAAAAATTGGGATGATCCATGCGGGAAGAACTCGAAGAGACTGACGAACCGGCAACTTTTAAACAAGAAGTAAAAAATGTTCCGCAGGCCTGGTGGCGCTCCTGGCTGATTGGCCGCCCGCTGCCTACCGCGGATGCACCCCACCAGACGATTGGCAAGCTGGTGGGTTTGGCCGTCTTTGCATCAGACGCGCTATCTTCCACCGCCTATGCAACCCAGGAAATGCTGGTGATCCTGGCCGCGGCGGGTACGGCGGCGCTGGGCAATGTCTTCCCGCTCTCCATCGCGATCGTCGCGCTGATCGTGATCGTAGTGATCTCCTATGAGCAGACGATCCACGCATATCCGCACGGGGGTGGGGCGTACATCGTCGCGCGTGAGAATATCGGTGACTGGCCGGCGCAGATTGCCGCTGCGGCGCTGCTGACCGACTACATTCTCACCGTGGCCGTTTCGATTTCATCCGGCGTGGCGCAAATCGTTTCCGCCTTCCCAGACCTGTTCCTGTATCGTGTGCCGGTCGCGCTCGTGCTGGTGCTATTCATCATGGTGATTAACATGCGTGGCGTGCGCGAATCGGGCATGACCTTCGCTATCCCATCCTACATCTTTCTGGGAACCATGCTGCTGATGATTGCGATAGGCATGGCGCGCTACCTGACCGGGGGCTTGGGTAGTGTCATCAACCCACCGGTAGTGTATGAAAACTTTGGCACACTGGGCGTGGTAACGCCATTCCTGCTGCTGCATGCCTTCGCCAGCGGCACTTCGGCCATGACCGGTATCGAAGCCATCGCCAACGGTGTCACCGCGTTCAAAAAACCAGTCAGCCGCAATGCCGGCATTGTGCTGGTGTGGATGGGCATTATCCTTTCGATCCTGTTCCTGGGTATTTCGTTCCTCGCGGCGCGCGTGCACGCCATCCCTTCCGAGTTCGAGACGGTCATTTCGCAGATCGCGCGCACCGTGTATGGCAACGAAGGCATGGTCTATCTGGTGACAGTAGCGATGACGGCGGTAATCCTGGTGATGGCGGGGAACACCGCCTTTGCCGGTTTCCCGCGCCTGGCGGCCATCCTGGCGCAGGATGGTTTCCTGCCACGCCAGCTTTCGTTCCGTGGCAGCCGCCTGGTATTCTCGCGCGGCATTATCACCCTGGGCCTGGCCTCGATGGTGCTGATCATCCTGTTCGATGCCAGTGTCACGCGGCTGATCCCGCTGTACGCGATTGGCGTGTTCCTGTCCTTTACGCTTTCACAAATTGGCATGGCAACCCGCTGGTGGAAATCGGGGCGGCTGGCCCCGGGTGAAGAGCTTCAAGAAGGCAACTCCATCGTGCGCTACGATCCGCGCTGGCTGCTGAAGCTGGTTTCCAACAGCGTGGGCGCGCTGGTCACGCTGGTGGTAACGCTGGTGTTCGGGGTAACCAAGTTCGCAGATGGCGCGTGGATTGTCGTGATTATCATTCCGGTGCTGGCACTTGGCTTCTCCGCCATTCACCGCCACTACCAGAGCCTGGCAAAGCGCCTCTCGCTGCAAAATGTGCGCAGCCGGCCGCGTATTACCCACCAGCGCGTGCTGCTCCTGATCAGCGGTGTGCACCAGGGCTCGCTGGAAGGACTGCGATTCGCGCGCTCGCTGTCTGATGATATTACCGCGGTGTATGTTTCGTTGGAACCCGAACAGACGCAGAAACTGGAAGAGCGCTGGAGCATCTATGGTGAAGGCATCCGCCTGGTGGTGCTCGACTCACAGTACCGCCTGCTGGTAGAGCCGCTGCGCGATTATATTGTTGGGTTGTGCCGTATCCGCCAGCCGAATGAGGTCATCACCGTGGTAGTGCCGCAGTTCGTATCGCGCAGCATCTGGAGCAGCCTCCTGCACAGCCAGACGGCGCTGATGCTGCGCATGGTGCTGCTGCTGCAGCCGGGCGTGGTGGTCATTGAGGTGCCCTACCAGGTCGATTAAGCTGGGAACGGCCCACGCTGGGGGGAACGGAGCCGGCAAGAACAGCATGTACACGGGTGACATCCATGAAACCGGCAAAACCATCCTCGCGTAAAATTCGCTTGCCCGCCACGTTCCGGGCGCTTAACCATCGCAACTACCGCCTGTGGTTTTTCGGCCAGACGATCTCGCTGGTTGGTACCTGGATGCAGACCATGGCGCAGCAGGTACTGATCTACCGTCTCACCGGCTCGGCTGCCGCGCTGGGCTTGATCAGCTTCGTGGCGCTCATCCCGCTCATTCCGCTGTCGTTATGGGGCGGATCGCTGGTGGACCGCGCATCCAAGCGCAACGTCATCCTGATTACCCAGGCGATCATGCTGGTGCAGGCGCTGGCGCTGGCATTGCTGACCATCACCGGGCGGGTGCAGATCTGGCACGTGTTCCTGCTGGCGTTCATTCTCGGCGCGGTTACAGCGGTAGACTTACCCGCGCGCCAGGCGTTTACCGTCGAGATGGTGGAAGGCAAAGATGATCTGATGAATGCCATCGCGCTCAATTCGGCCATGTTCAACATGGCGCGCGCGGTGGGCCCGGCCATGGCCGGCGTGGTGGTGGCTGCCACCGGCGAGGGCAACGCCTTTTTGCTCAACGCATTCACGTTTGTGGCGGTGATTATCAGCCTGCTGCTGATGCGCAACCTGCCGCAGCCACACTTTGAAGCCGGGATGGCTTCCGACGTGCGCATGCACATGGGGCAGGGCATCCGCTACGTGCGCGGGCAGCTGAATATCCTGGTGATTATGAGCATCGTGGCGGTTAGTGCCTTTCTATCCATGCCATACACCACCCTGATGCCGGTCTTCGCCGATAATATCCTCAGCCAGAGCGCCGCGCCGGTGATCGCCGCGCTGTGCAGCCCGGGGCGTTTGAACTGCGTGGCGCCTGAGGCGCTGCCGCTGGGGCTGCTGCTGGGCGCGGTGGGCACGGGCGCGGTGATTGGAGCGCTATATATCGCCTCGCTGAGCACCACCGCGCGCCGCGGGGTGATGCTCACAGTGGGCACCATCGGTTTTCCTGGGGTGCTGCTGCTTTTTTCGCTCTCGCGTTCCTTCGTACTATCGCTTGGGCTGCTGATCCTGCTGGGATTCGTTTTTACCTGGCAGAATGCGCTGGCCAATACCATGCTGCAGGTGGCCTCACCAGATGAGATGCGCGGGCGCGTGATGAGTCTGTACACCATGACCACGCAGGCCACGATGCGGCTGGGCGGCCTGCAGGCCGGCTTTATGGCTGACTGGGTCGGCGCGCCGGTCTCGTTAGGTCTGGGCGCGGCGATTTCGCTGCTGTACGGTTTATACGTGGCACTGCGCTATCCAGGTATCCGCAGGTTGTAAGGGGTGCGCGGGCACAAGGCCCGCCCTCTACAAATACCATAGCGCGGGCGGCTTTTCTGGATGGCCGGGTATTAATGCTAGGGCTGGCCGACTTTCTTGTGCACGTATGGCGTGCGCAGCTCGACCGGCGCAGCTTTTTTGCCACGCATGCGCAAATTAAGGAATTCGACCATCACTGAAAAGCCCATCGCGAAATAGATGTAGCCCTTGGGTATATGCACGCCAATCGCCTCGACCACCAGTGAAAAACCGATCAGCAGCAGGAAGCTGAGCGCCAGCATCTTGACCGTGGGATGGCGGTTGACAAAGTCCATAATCGTGCCGGATGCGAGCAGCATGATCGCCATGGCGATCATCACAGCGGTGACCATAATCACCAGTTGGTTCGACATGCCTACCGCCGTGATCACTGAATCCAGCGAGAAAATGATGTCCAGCAGCGCAATCTGCACCACCACCGCGGCCAGCGAGGGCGCTTTGATCTCGCGCTGGTGGTCTTCTTCGCCTTCCAGGCGCTCATGGATTTCGAAGGTGCTTTTTGCCAGCAGAAACAAGCCGCCGCCCAGCAGGATCAGGTCGCGGCCGGTAGCGTCCCAACCGAACACGGTGAATAGAGGCTCAGTCAGACGCACGATCCAGCTAATCGAAAACAACAGCAGGATGCGCGTTACCAGCGCGGCGCCAATGCCAAACTGCCGCGCTGTGACGCTCTGTTTTCCAGGCAGTTTGCCTGCCAGGATAGAGATAAAAACGATATTATCGATACCCAGGACGATTTCCAGCGCCGATAAAGTCAACAGGGCGATCCAGGAATTAGGGTCGGTCAGGAATTCCATCTTCTCTCCGATAAGGTGCAAAGGTACAGGTAAGAGACAGCCGCCTTTCCGGGTTCCCCGAAAGGCAGTGCGTTGGTAGAATCATAGCATATAAGCGGTTTTTCCTTGAATCCTGTTAGCAGATAAAAAAGAACCCCGATGCTGACATTCGGGGTTCTTTCTTGTGTGTTGCCAGCCTGCTACTTGTTGGGGTCCAGCCGGGGCAGGAAGAAGAAGATCTTGGTATTGGCGCCATCCCCGTTGGCGGTGACGTAAAACAGGAATGACACGCTCTTATTGGCCAGCGAGTACTCGATCAGCTTAACGTTTATCGGGTCAACCGAGTTGTCATACTGCTGCTCGCCTTCGTACAATGGCTGCTCGGGGCCGCCATCCACGCTGTAGGTGATGCGTACCGTGGCGCTGCAGTCCGGCAGGTCGCGCAGGCAGCCGACGCGGGCCAGCAGCCAGTCATAGGTGGGCACAATGATCGGGGGGAACTGGCCAACAATGGTGGTGTTCTCGCCGGCGGGCGGCGCCAGCACCAGCACTGGCTCGTCTTCGATCACATCACCTTCCCACTGCGAGTTGTTCATGCGGTATACCGCGCCGCTGGTAGAAGTCGGGTCGCCGGGGCAGGTCAGCAGCGTGCCGCTGCCGGTCTTCCAGGTGGCCAGGCACATATTATCCACGAAGCTGTAGGTATCACCCACCTGGATCTCAGCCCACACCGGGCGCTCCTGGTTGGTAGCCACATCGACCACGCCAAACACGCCGCCCTGGGCATTGCGGAATTTCCAATAGCTGTAATGGCGCTTGTTGTCCGGCGGGGCGGTAAGGGTGAGCGAAATCTGCACCGTTTCGCCGGGGGCCACATTTTTGCTCACCATTGGCACGGCCAGCGGGCTGCCGAGCACGTCGCCACCGTCATAGACGATCTGGTAATCCGGCGTCCAGGTGCAGGTGCCGATGTTTTTAATGGCCCAGGTTTTGACGAACGGCGTATTGCCGGGGATCATCGTGCCATCCGGGATGGTGACGTCTCCCACAAAGCTGGCAAAATCACAGGTGGCGCTGCGCGGCTGCGAGGTGGCAGTGGGGGCGGTGGCTGCCGAAGGCGTTCCGCCGGTTGGCTTTGGGGTGGGCTGCGTGGTGGGCGCCTGGGCGCTGGCCTTGAGCGAAGCCACCTCGGTCGACAGCACGCTCATGGTGGCGGCTACGGCGGTATTCATGCGGTTCTGGTCGAGTGTTGCTTCTACGGTTGGCGTGGTTTGGGCCGCGGACGGGCTACACGCGGATAGCACGGGAAGGAACAGCACCAGTATCGAAACAATCCAGGGGAGTCTTTTCATGAGTTTACCTTTCCATCTCTTGAGCGCGCAGCGATCGGCTTTTACCTCGCCAGTATGCCACCAGGGCCATGCCCGCCAGCCCGGCGAGGATATCCACGCGCAGGTCAAAGAATTCTTCATGAGTGAATGGCGCGCCGGCAGTGATGATCTGCAAACCTTCCTGCAGAATGCCCAGCGCGAGAGTTATGCTGATCAGCGCCAGCACCTGCCCACCACTGGCCGGTGACTGCTGGCTGCGGGGAACCACCAGAGAGAAGATCAGCCCGCCGAGGATGGCATACAGCACGCTGTGGGCCAGCACGTGCACCCAGTTCTGGGCGAACACGCGGTTGAAGATAGCCGCCGTGGTGGGGTTGTACTGGCTGGCCCAGGCAGCCGGGAACAGGATACCTGCTACCCAAATGACGAGGAACAGTTTTTTCCACACAGGCGCATTATACCAGCACCCGCCAGGAAAGAATGCGCGCAAGAAAAATGAGCCGCTCACGGGCGGCTCATTTTTCTTGCGCAGGCTTTATTCTTTCTCGTAGGGCACGCCGTCGGCGGCGGGGCCCTGGCTGCGGCCAACGACGCCGGCCAGTACGATCATGGTGGCGATGTAGGGCGCCATCAGCAGGAACTGCGACGGGATGGGAATGCGCAGGATGGCCAGGCGCGTGGCCAGGGCGTCGGCAAAGCCGAAAAGCAGCCCGGCGCCGAAGGAGCCGAAAGGCGTCCAGTTGCCAAAGATCATGGCGGCCAGGCCGATAAAGCCGCGCCCGGCGGTCATCACTTCGTCGAAGCGACCCACCGAACCCAGGGTGAAATATGCGCCGCCAAAGCCGGCCATCAGCCCGCCCAGCATCACCGACAGGTAGCGAGTGCGGATGACGTTGATGCCCAGCGTGTCGGCTGCCTTGGGGTGTTCGCCCACCGCGCGCACGCGCAGCCCCCAGCGGGTGTTGAACAGCGCCACCTGGAGCACGATGAGGAAGATGAACAGCATGTAAACAAACAGGTTGTTGCGGAACAGGATGGAGCCAAAGAACGGGATGTTCACCAGCCCGGGGATGTTGAAAGGCTGGAACAGGCCGGGGTTGTTGAGCGCCTCGTTGGACTGCAGGAACTTGGCCGAGATGTACGAGGTGAGGCCGGTGGCGAAGATGTTGATTACCGTGCCGGAGACGATCTGGTTGACTTTGTATTTGATTGACAGCCAGGCGTGGATCAGCGCCATGAACATGCCCATCAGCATGGCCGCCAGCAGCCCCAACCACAGGTTTTGCGTCACGCTGCCCACCAGCGCTCCCACCAGCGCACCGGCCAGCATCATACCTTCGATACCGATGTTGACCACACCGGCGCGTTCGCACAGGATGCCTGACAGCGCGCCAAATGTAATGGGCACAGCTTTTGACAGCGTGGTCGATACCAGCCCGGCCAGGTTGAGTGATTTATCTGCCGCGGCCCACACCAGGAAGCCGAAGACAAACGCAAATACCACCAGGCTGAGGATCAGGTTGGTGCGGTGCTTGAAGCCGCGCACGAGCTGGTAAGCGCCGGCGCCAAGAACAAACGCGGTGATGACGTACAGCGCGGTCAGACTGTGTACGGGCCAGGGGGGCAGCTCGGTGATGCTGCCGCTGGCGTTCAGCCCAAACGTGGAGCGCATATCCGAGGTGATGCCACGGGTGAAGAACAGCAGAGTAATCACCCCCAGCAGGACAAATACCAAGCCCATAGCGATACGACGGGTGGGGCTGGAGACTTCAACGTGCTTGCGAAGAGCGGTATCGGTGGCCATTATTTATTCCCTCCCCAACTGCTCAACGTCACCGCGCCTTCTGTCTTGGAAGGCGCGCGCAGCCGGTAGATGGTGCGGATGATGGCAGGGGCGGCAATGAAGGCCAGGATAACGGCCTGGAGGATGGAGATGATGTCAATCGGCACGTTCGAGGTGACCTGCATGCGCGTGGCGCCATTGCGCAGCGTGCCGAACAGCAGCGAGGCCAGCACCACGCCGGCCGGGTGGCTGTTGCCAAGCAGCGCCAGGGCAATCGCATCGAAGCCGTAGCCGGAGGAGAAGGCCATTGCCAGGTTGTAATTGACGCCCAGCACTTCGTTGGCGCCGGCCATGCCGCACAGCGCTCCCGAAAGGGCCATGGCGGCGATGGTGTTGCGCGAGACGTTCATGCCGGCGTATTTGGCGGCGAAGGGGTTAGCGCCTACGGTGCGCAGGTCGAAGCCCCAGGTGGTCTTGAACAGGAACCAGTACACCACATAGGCCATCGCCAGGGCAATGAAGAACCCCAGGTGGAAGCGGATTGGCTCGCCGAAGAAGCGTGGCAGCATTGCGCTGGGCTCGATGGTGGGGCTGATAGGGTTGAACGAACCGGGGCGTTTCATCGGTCCGGTGAGCAGCCAGTCGCTCAACCGGAAAGCGATGTAGTTCATCATGATTGTGTTGATTACTTCATGCCCACCGGTTTTGGCTTTCAACCATCCGGGGATGAAGCCCCACACCGCGCCACCCAGCGCACCGGCCAGCATCGCCAGCGGCAGGTGGATGATGGTTGGCAGCCCTTTGATGGCATACCCGGCGTATGCCGCGGTGGCCGCGCCGATAAAGAGCTGGCCTTCCGCGCCAATGTTAAACACGCCAGCGCGGAATCCCAGGGCTACACCCAGGCCGGCGAAAATGTAGGGCGTGGATGCCACCAGGCTTTCGAGGAAGGGGTTGAAGGCGCGGCGGATTTCAGCCGAGTCACCGGAGCTGAGCGCGGCAGCGATGCGCGCCGGGTCGCCGATAGAGCCGCTGAACAGCGCGCCGTAAGCTGTAGCGATTGTGCGCCAGGCTTCGCGCAGCCCCGCGCCAAACGACTGCCCAAACGCGGCATAGACTTCCTGGCTGGTGACAGCGATAAAGATGGCGCCCAGCACCAGGCCAGAGAAGATGGCCAGCAGCGGAATGGCAACCATGCGGCCATAACTGCGGCGCGCTTTGCCTTTGGGCGGTGTCGGGTCGGTCACTTCTTGCAGCAAGATCTGTCCCGCGTCAGCGCGCGGGTCCGGGCTTTGTTCCCCAGGGCGCTTATCCAATGGAACCTCCCCCCGCTGTCCGGGTCTCTTCATCCAACTTCTGGGCACTGCCATTGCCGCGCGCCTTTTCCGGCGGGATGCCGGCCATCAGCAGACCGATGTATTCTTTGGTGGCCTCGGCGGCGGGTACCACGGCGACAATCTGCCCGCGGTACATGACCGCGATGCGATCGGATAACTGCATAATTTCATCCAGCTCGGTGGACACCAGCAACACGCCCACGCCATCATCGCGGCGGCGCAGGATTTGCGAATGGATGTACTCGATCGAGCCGACGTCCAGGCCGCGAGTAGGCTGCGAGGCGATCAGCAGCTTGATGGGGCGCGAAAGCTCGCGCGCCACGATGACTTTCTGCTGGTTGCCGCCCGAAAGCGAGCCGGCGCTGGTTTCGGCGCTGGGTGTGCGCACATCATATTGCTGGATCAACTCGGCAGCCTCACGCTCGATACGAGGCCAGTCCATGTTGATGCCGCGCGCGTTAGGCGTGAGGTAATAGGTTTGCAGCACAAGGTTTTCGTAGATAGGGAAGGAAAGCACCAGCCCATCACGCTGGCGATCTTCGGGGATGTGCGCTGTGCCCAGTTCGGTGATCTCGCGCGGGTGGGCGCGGGTGATATCATGTCCATCCAACAGGATCTTGCCACTCAGTGAGGTGCGCAGGCCGGTCAGAGTCTCCACCAGCTCGGTCTGGCCATTGCCCTGCACGCCGGCCACGCCGACCACTTCGCCGGCGCGCACTTCAAAGTTGACGCCGTCTACGGCGAGCTGGTCGCGTTCGTCGAGCACCACCAGGTTTTGCACTTCCAGCACGTTCTCTCCGGCGTTCACCGGGTTGCGCGTCAGCTCCAGGTCTACCGCGCGGCCCACCATCATCGCGGCCAGTTTTTCCTGATCGGCTTCGCTGGGCAGGGTAGCGCCAACCACCTTGCCACGGCGGATGACGGTGATGCGGTCGGCCACATCCAGCACTTCGCGCAGCTTGTGGGTGATGAAGATAATCGATTTGCCCTGCGCGGTAAGCCCGTGCATGATCTTGAACAGCTCATCGGCTTCCTGCGGGGTGAGCACAGCGGTAGGCTCGTCGAAAATGAGAATATCGGCGTTGCGATAGAGCAGCTTGATAATCTCCACGCGCTGCTGCACGCCCACCGGCAGGTCTTTGATGTAGCTATCGGGGTCGACGGCCAGGTTGTACTGGTGCGAAATCTCGCGGATGCGCCGGGCCGCGCTGGCGCGGTCCAGCAGCCCGCCGGGACGCAGCGGCTCATCCCCCAGCATAACGTTTTCGGTGACGGTGAAGACGGGGATAAGCATAAAGTGCTGGTGCACCATGCCAATCCCTGCGGCGATGGCATCGGAAGGGGAGTGGAATTTTTTGGCAACTCCGCGGACGGAGATTTGCCCCTCGTCGGGCTGGTACAGACCGTACAGGATGTTCATCAGCGTAGTCTTCCCCGCGCCGTTTTCGCCCAGCAGGGCATGAATTTCCCCCGGCTCGAGGGTCAGGCTGATATGGTCATTGGCCAGTACGCCGGGAAACTGCTTGGTAATATCTTTCAGTTCGAGTACGGGCGTCATGTGATCCTATCTCCCAGATCTTGGGTGGTTATCATAATTGTAGCATCGAACCAGAAAAGTCTGCCCCGGGCGGCAGTGTGGCATTCTCTCGCACCCGCGGCAGCTTCATTGTAGCTGAAATTCTGCCCAGGTGTAGACAAATTGAGAAGAACGGCGCGCCAATCGTATGACAAAAGACAGCCTGGGGTATACCCAGGCTGTCTTTGTTGGTCTTGACGAAAAGCTTACTGCGAAACGGTGGTCTTGACCGCGCCGGAGATGATGTCGGCCTTGAGCTGGTCGACTTCGGCCTTCAGCTCAGCGCTCATCACGGTGGTCTCGGGGATGCCAACGCCGTTGTTCTCGAGCGTGCCCAGGAAGGTGCCGCCCTTGAACGAGCCATCGGCTACCTGCTTGGCAGCTTCGTACACGGCCACGTCAATCATTTTCTGCACCGAAGTGAGGACGATGTCCTTGAAATCGGGCGAGCTGACGGTCCAGTCGGTATCAACGCCAACAATCCAGGCATTGCCGCGTTCTTTGACGGCGGCAGCGGTGCCCAGACCCACGGGGCCAGCAACGGGCATGATCACGTCCGCGCCTTCGTCCATCAGGGTTTCGCCCAGGCGGCGGCCGTCATCGGTCGACTCGAAGTTACCGGCGAAGAGGCCTTCCTGCTTGGCGGGGTCCCAACCGAGGACTTCCACCTTAGTGCCCTTCTTCTCGTTGTAATACTTGACGCCCATGGCAAAGCCATCCATGAAGGAGGTCACCGAGGGGATCTGGATGCCACCGAAGGTGCCGACCTTGCCGGTCTTGGTGGAGGCAGCGGCCACGTAGCCGGCCAGGAAGCCAGCCTGGTCGGTCGCGAAGACCAGACCCAGCACATTGGGGATGGTGGGATCGTAGGCGAAGTCGACGATGGCGAACTTCTGATTGGGGTTAGCGGTAGCGGCGGCCGAGGTGGCATCGCCCAGCAGGAAGCCGACGGTCACGATCAGGTCGCAGCCTTCTTCCATGAAGGCATTGATATTCTTTTCGTAATCGGTCTGCTGCTGCGATTCCAGGTACTTGGCCTCGCCAAATTCATCGGCGGCGCGCTGCGCGCCGGCCCAGGCGCTGGCATTGAAGGACTTGTCATCAATACCACCCGAGTCGGTGACTTCGCAAACCTTGATCTTTCCGGTGGTGGGGGCGGTGGTGGCAGCCGGGGCTTCCGTGGCAGCGGGCGCCATCGTGGCGGCGGGCGCCATGGTGGCGGCAGGCGCCATGGTGGCGGCCGGGGCTTCCGTGGCGGGAGCTGCCGTGGCGGCGGGAGCTTCGGTAGCGGCGGTCGCGCAGGACGCCAGGAGCATAGACGCCAGCACGAGGAACGCCAGAAGGGTGTACAACTTCTTCGACATGTGATTCTCCTTCTCTTCAATTGGTGAACGGTGGTGGGAAGGCAGGCGAAATGCCATGCTTGCAGCGAACGTTTCCCACCTATCAAAAGTAAGTATAAACCTGATTAATTATAGGCGCAAGCTAAAAACACGACACAGAGCCCCTTGCGGATTAAGATGTGCCGATTTGTACAGGTTTTCTGTGATCAATGGCGCGTGGATCACATTCTACGGTACAAAAGAATGGGAAGCAAGGCTGCCTGCAGGTGAAATCACAGTTTCCAATGCGGTTTGACAATCATCGCCCCCGGAAGGTACAATCCAGCCGCTTATGCAAAATCTTCTCAAAATGCACTTATGATCCAGGCGGAGCGAGCACTCAGCATGGCAACCTTTTTCCTCTTAATCTTGATCTATTTTGCGTTTATTAGCCTGGGTCTGCCCGACTCGTTGTTGGGTGTGAGCTGGCCGGTAATGCAGCCCGGTTTTCAGGTTCCATTCAGTTTTGCCGGCATGGTATCCATGCTGATCTCGGGCGGCACAATCATTTCCAGCCTGTTCAGCGGGCGCTTGATCCAACGCTTTGGTACGGGTAAAGTAACCTTCGTCAGCGTGATCATGACCGCCGTGGCGTTATTCGGATTTTCCCAGGCGCCTTCATTTGCCTGGATTTTGCTGCTTGCCATTCCGCTCGGTTTGGGCGCCGGTGCGGTGGACGCCGGGTTGAACGGATACGTGGCCGAGCATTATCAGGCGCACCACATGAGCTGGCTGCACTGTTTTTGGGGTATCGGCGCTATGACTGGCCCGATCATTATGTCGCGGTTGATCGCCGGCGACCATTCCTGGCGCAATGGTTACCTGACTGTGTCGCTGATCCAGTTCGCTCTGGCAGCGGTGTTGTTCTTTAGCCTGCCGGTGTGGGCAAAAGTAGCACAAGGGCATGAACCTGCTGCCAGGCCCGCGGCGGCAAAATCCGCGCAGCGTGGGGTGTTCTTTCCACTGCAAATCCCCGGCGTAAAAATGGCGCTGGTGACGTTTCTATTCTACTGCGGCATCGAATGGACCATGGGGCTGTGGGGCAGCAGCTACCTGGTGCGGGCACGTGGGCTGGACGCGGCTACCGCCGCCGCGTGGGTTTCCGGGTATTATGCCAGCATCACTGCCGGCCGCCTGATCACTGGGTTCATCACTATGCGGGTCAGCAATAAGACCCTGATCCGCGCGGGCCAGGTCGCCATTCTGGGCGGCGCGATCCTGCTCTTCCTGCCGCTGCCGCCGGTGGCTGCGTTGTTCGGCTTTATCCTCATCGGCCTGGGCTGCGCGCCGATTTTCCCTGGCATGCTGCACGAGACGCCCGCGCGGTTTGGCAAGCAGGATGCGCAACTGGTTATGGGCTTCCAGATGTCCGCCGCGTATATCGGCTCTACCTTTTTGCCACCGGTCTTTGGCTTCATTGCTACCAATACCAGCCTGGCACTCCTGCCCGCTTTTGTGCTGGCATATATCGTCGTCATGCTGGCCAGTTCGGAACGCATCAACAGCCTGCTGGCGCGGACAGCCGAACGGCCGGCCTACGATTAAGCCCGGTTGCCTGGCGGATATTCCATCTGTCACTCACCAATAGCGCAGCACGAAGGCGCGAAGTACGCGATCCGGAAAATGCGGCCAGGTTGTTATTTGGCCGGCGCGGCCACCATATGCGGGCGGGCCTTCTTCTCGCCGCGGCGCACGCGCAGCATCAGCAGCAGCGCCACCAGCATGAACACCGGGCCTACCACCATAATCAGGTTGTAGTTGTTGTTGGTGAGGGCAATGATCCAGCCGTTGATGTTCGGCCCAGCGATGGCGGCCAGGGTGGAGAACAGGTAATACAGACCGGTGTAGGTGCCGATGCGCACGTCGTCGGTCATATCTACCACCATAGGCAGCGAGTTGACGTTGATCAGCGCCCAGGCGACGCCAGCCACCATTAACACAGTGCCAATGACCGGGACCACGCCCAGCACCGGCAGTTTGGTGAGCTGGATGAGCAGCGTGTCTTTGGGCACAAAGTACATTGTCAACATGCAGGCCATCATCAGCAGTATGCCTATAATGATGGTGTTACGGCGGCCGATGCGCGCGCCGATGTAGCCGGAGGGCAGGGCAAAGATGACGAACAGCAGCGAAAGCTGGCCCAGAAGCCGCGCGCCATCGCCGCCGGGCAGGCCGAGGTGGTTCTGCGCGTACAGGGTGAAGAAAGCTTCAATAGCGTTATAGGCCACGAACCAGAAGAAGATCGCCAGCAGGATCATCAGCGGGCTTTTTTCCCTGTCGCGGAAGATGCCCTGCAGCGCTGCCCACATGCTGGGGCGGTCGGCGCTGACGGCTTCATATTCTTTGGGCTCGCGGATAAACGCGAACAGCAGCAGCACGGAGAAGATGACCAGCGCCGAGCCGAGCCAGAAGGGGTAGGCCTGGTTGATCTCGTACAGGCGGCTGCCGCCCAGGGTGGCGACAATGGAGCCGATGCCGCCCATGAAATTGATGATGCCATTAGCCTGTGAGCGGAATGCCGATGGGGTGATATCGGGCATCAGCGCTACCACCGGCGTGCGCCAGAAGGCCATGCTGAGCAGCAGGGTGCTGGTGCAGGCCACAAACAGCGGCAGGGCGGTGGCAATCGGGATGAGCCCGAACACTACCGCGCCCACCGGCGCGCCGATGAGAATAAAGGGCAGCCGCCGGCCGATGCGCGTACGCAGCCGGTCAGACCAGGCGCCCACCGGCGGCTGGATGAGCAGCGCGGCGATATTATCCAGGGTCATAAAGAAGCCGATCAGGCGCGGATCGAGGCCGAAGCGGTTATTGAGGAACAGCGGCACAAAGGTGTTGTAGGTCATCCAGATAATGCTGACCGAGAAGAAGCCAAAGCCAAGCAAAAATGTTTTTCCGTAGTTGAGTTTCATGGTTCGCTCGTGTCCTGGGTGGGTGCATCTGGGTCGGGTAGGGTGGAGAGAAATTTGAGGTCGGTTTTGCTGAGCTCGGCGCGCGCCAGTATGCGCGCCAGCAGATCCGGGCGGCGGGCGCGAGTGCGCAGCAGCGACTGCCGCCGTCGCCACTTTTCGATCTCAGCATGGTGGCCGGAGAGCAGTACATCCGGCACGCGCCAGCCGCGGAACTCGGCCGGGCGGGTGTAGTGTGGATATTCGAGCAGCCCCGAGGCGTGCGAGTCATCTACCGCGCCAGTTGGGTCGCCCAGCGCACCGGGGATCAACCGGGTGACGGCGTCGATTAAGATGAGGGCGGGAAGCTCACCACCGGTGAGCACATAATCGCCAATCGATATTTCGTCTGTCACCAGGTGCTCGCGGATGCGCTCATCGATACCCTCATAATGCCCGCACAACAGTGCCACGCGCGGCAGGGCGGCCAGCTCGAAGGCTACCTGCTGGCTGAACAGCCTGCCCTGCGGGGTGAGCAGCACCAGGGGGCATTCCGGCGGCGCGCCCAGCACGGCTTCTACCGCAGCGAAGACCGGCTCGGGCTTCATTACCATGCCGCCGCCGCCGCCGAAGGGCGCATCGTCGGTGGTGTGGTGGCGGTCGGTGGTCCAGTCGCGGATATTATGCAGTGCAACATCCAGCAGGCCGCCGGCGCGGGCGCGCTGGAGGATGCTGCTGTCGAGATATGGCGTGAACACCTCGGGGAATAGCGTGAAGACATCAAACCGCATGGGATGATTGTAGCGCCAAAGGGGCGGGAAGGGGAATAGATTATTGGCAGTTTTTCACGCGCGTACGCGCGTGAAAAACGTAGTGCCCGAAATCGGCGTATCTTGCCGGTGCCCGGCAATGATGGTAAGATGCAAACATGTATCTTCGTGGTAGTCGTTGGAGTGTGAACAAACGCAAGCGGCATTCCAGCCCCATCCGCATTCTCCTGCTGGTGGCGCTGGTGGGTGTTGGTCTGTACGTCAACCAGGTGGTGGTACCGGCCACGCCGCCGCTGTTTGTGCCCACGCCCACAGCTACGCGCTCGCCGGAATCGTTCGTCAATGAGGCCAAAGCGCTGGTGGACGAAGGTAAGCTGTCACAGGCTATCATTTCCTACGAAGACGCGGTGCAGTCGGACCCAAAGAACCCCACCAACTTCGTCGAGCTGGCGCGCCTGCAAGTGTACGCGGGAAAATACCGCGACGCGGTGACCAGCGCAGAAAACGCGCTGCTGCTCAACCCCAACCTGTCGATGGCGCACGCCATCCGCGGCTGGGCGCTGAGCTTTCTCGAAGAATATTTGCCGGCCGAGGCTTCGTTCAAGCGCGCGCTGGATGTGGATCCCAATAACGCCGCGGCCTATGCCTTCCAGGCCGAGATGCTGTCGCTGCAGGTGAGCGCCAACCGCGGCGATCTGGGCACGCTGGATAGGGCTGTGGCGGCTTCGCGCATGGCGCAGCAGATTAACCCCAACCTGATGGAAACGCGACGCGCGCGCGGTATCGTACTGGAGTTGACCGGCAACTATCGAGAAGCCACGCAGGAGTTTGAAGCCGCGGTGCTGATGAACCCCAATATGGCCGACCTGCACCTGGCGCTGGGACGCAATTACCGCCAGCTCGAAGACTACGCCAAGGCGATCGAAGAATTCAACCGCGCCAATGCGCTCAACCCGCCCGACCCGCTGCCCGAAACCTACATCGCGCGCACCTATGCCACGGTAGGCGAGTACGGCAAGGCGATCCAGTACGCGGAGCAGGCGGTCAAAGACGCCTCAGCCGACCCCTACATGTGGGGCAACCTGGGAACGATGTATTACCGTAACCAGCAGTACAATGAAGCCCTGGTGCCGCTCTCGCTGGCAGTAAAGGGTGGGCGCACCCCGGACGGTGTGGAAGTGCAGGGCCTGCCATTGGATTACGGCCGCATTGCCGAGTATTATTACCTGTACGGGTTGGCCGCGGCGCGCGTAGGCGACTGCTCGGCGGCGCTGCCGATTGCGCAGGCACTGACCGACGGCGTGCCGGATGACCAGGTTTCGGTGGATAATGCGGATGCCATGGTAAGCATCTGCCAGGAAATTGCGAATGGCGATTACCAGGTTGGTGGCGACGGCACCGAAACCCCGGAAGTGGATGGCACGCAGGCGCCCGCAGATGCCACGCCGACCCCTTAAGCGGTAAGCAACTATGAATTTGCAGCTCAACGGGAAAAACGTACACTTTCGCAGCCAGCGCGCCCGCTCGAACCCGGCGCGGGTGTTCTTTTTGCTCACGCTGGTGCTGGGCGGCCTGTTCCTGCTGCGCTCGATCGGCTCGGGGGCGGTCAAGCCGCTGTATGATATCACTCCTACGCCCACACGCTATTCCACCAATTATGCCCTGGAAGGACAGACGCATTTCCAGGCCGGCAACCTGCCCAAAGCGATTGAAGCATATCAGCTTGCGCTGGAGCAGGACCCGCAGAACGTGCAATTGTGGGTGGAGCTGGCGCGCATCCAGGCCTATTCATCCAGCGCGTTGAGCACCGACCAGCAGAAGTATGACCGGCTGCAGGAAGCGCTGGATTCGGCTACCCGCGCCACCGAGCTAAACCCCGACCTGAGCAATGCGCACGCCACGCGCGCATTCGTGCTGGACTGGTTCGCCAGCAACCCGCTGTCGGAAGACCAGAACGCCAAACTGCTGACCGAAGCCGAGCAGACCGCCGAGCGCGCCCTGACCTTGGACAGCAAGAACGCGCTGGCCATGGCCTATAATGCGGAAATTCTGGTGGACAACCAGCGCTGGACACAGGCCGAAGGCTACATCAACCAGGCCATGGAGTTGGATAAGACCAGCATGGATATCTGGCGCGTGTATGCCTACGTGCAGGAAGCCCTGGGCAATTACAACGAGTCGATCAACGCGTATAAGCGCGCGGTGGAACTGACGCCCAACCTGACTTTCCTGTACAGCTCGATTGCCAAGACCTACCGCCACCTGCGCCAGTACGACGAGGCGCTGCGCTATTACGCTATGGCGGTGGCGATCAACCAGAACCTGGATATCAAAGACCCCAACCCGTATATCGGTATCGCCAAAACCTACACCCAGACCGGTGACTTTTTTGCCGCCAGCCTGAACGTGCGCAAGGCGCTGCAGTTCGACTCGACCAACCCGGACGTGTATGCGCAGCTTGGGATTGTGTACTGGCACGCGCGCAACTACGAAGGCTCGATCCCGGCATTCCGCTGCGCGCTGTATGGCTGCGAAGCCGAGACAGCCTGCGAGGTGCGCAAGTGCGATAAGACCACCGAAACGCTGACCGGCATCCAGGGCATGCCGCTGACCGGCTCGACCGTAGTGTATTACTATACCTACGGCTCGGTGCTGGCGGCCATGCACCAGAAGGGCGACGATCTTTGCGACCAGGCGGTGCAGGTTTTGGGGCAGGTGCAGGGCCGTTACGCGGATGACGTGAATATCATGTCCATCGTGCGCACCAGCCAGGAAATCTGCGCCTCGTACGGGGTGACGCTCAACGGCGCGCCGCTGCCTACCAGCGCCGCGACTGATACGCCCGAGCCCACGCCAACCGTCGAGCCGACGCCGGCGCCGTAAGGAAAATGGGGAGTGGGCGGTCGCCGAGGCGAGGCAGCGAAATATCAATAAAATATTAAAACTTCCAAAACCCTCTTGACTTCTCTTTCAAAGACTAGTAAGATGTATGCGGTTTTAGCAAACGATCATCCCGACTGCTAAAACGCGTGTTATTTAAACACAAAACCCAAACTATCCCAAGCAGGAGGATTTTGTATGGCAATGAACCTTAAACCCCTGGGCGGCCGCGTGGTCGTCGAACCGATCGAACAGGAAGAAATGACCGCCGGCGGCATCGTGCTGCCCGACACCGCCAAAGAAAAACCGCAGCGCGGCAAAGTTCTCTCCGCCGGCCCCGGCGACCGTGATGACAAAGGCAGCTACGTGCCCATGGATGTGAAGGCTGGCGATGTTGTTCTGTTCGCCAAATACGCAGGCACTGAAATTAAGATCGACGGCAAGAAACTGTTGATCCTGCGCGAGAGCGACCTGCTCGCAATCGTAGAAGAATAATTCCTAAAACAAAAAAATTCAGGAGAGCGTGAAATATGGCAGCAAAGCAACTTGTATTTTCCGAAGAAGCGCGCCGCAAGCTGAAGAATGGCGTGGATGTAGTGGCCAACGCGGTTGCCACCACCCTGGGCCCCAAGGGCCGCAACGTGGCGATTGATCGCAAATTCGGCTCGCCCACCATCACCCACGATGGCGTGACCGTGGCCAAGGAAATTGAGCTGGAAGACCCGTTTGAGAATATGGGCGCCCAGCTTCTGAAGGAAGCCGCTTCGAAGACCAACGATATCGCCGGCGATGGCACCACCACCTCGACCGTGCTGGCGCACGCGATTGTGACCGAAGGCCTGAAGAACCTGGCCGCCGGCGCCAACCCGATGCTGCTCAAGCGCGGTATTGAAGCCGCCGCCAAGGCGATCGCCCAGAAGATCACCGAACAGGCGATCGAAGTCACCACCAAGGACGAAATTGCCAACGTCGCCACCATTTCGGCGCAGGACCGCGTGATCGGCAGCCTGATCGCGGACGTGATGGACAAGGTCGGCAAAGACGGCGTTATCACCGTCGAAGAATCCAAGGGTATTGAGTTCGAGACCGATTACGTTGAAGGTATGCAGTTTGATCGTGGTTACATCTCCCTGTACTTCGCCAACGACGCGGAGCACATGGAAGCCAATATTCCCGATCCCTACATCCTGATCTACGATAAGAAAATCTCGGCCGCCGCTGACATCGTTCCGATTCTGGAGAAGCTGGTGCAGATTGGCAAGCGCGACCTGGTGATCATTGCTGAAGACGTGGACGGCGAAGCGCTGGCCACCCTGGTGCTGAATAAGCTGCGCGGCATGCTGAACGTGCTGGCGGTCAAGGCTCCGGGCTTTGGCGATCGCCGCAAGGCCATGCTGCAGGATATCGCTATCCTGACCGGCGGGCAGGTGATCTCGGAAGAGACCGGCCGCAAGCTGGAAACCGTTGCCATCAGTGACCTGGGCCGTGCTGAGAAGGTCGTTTCCGACAAGGACAACACCACCATCATCGGTGGCAAGGGCGAAGACTCGGGCATCCGCGGCCGCATCGACCAGATCCGCGTCGAGATCGACAAGACCACCAGCGATTACGACCGCGAAAAGCTGCAGGAACGCCTGGCCAAGCTGTCGGGCGGTGTGGCGATCATTCGCGTGGGCGCCGCCACCGAGACCGAGCTGAAGGAAAAGAAGCACCGCGTGGAAGATGCCCTGTCGGCCACCCGCGCGGCGGTTGAGGAAGGCATCGTCCCGGGCGGCGGTGTGGCATTGATCAACGCCATGGGCGCGCTGGATGACGTCAATCCTGGGAATTCGGATGAGAAGATCGGCGTGGCCATCGTGCGCAAGGCGCTGGAAGTTCCCATGCGCAAGATCGCCGAGAACGCCGGGCAGGACGGCAATGTGGTCATCTCCAATGTGCGCCGCCAGCAGGCCGAGCACGGCAACGTCAACTTCGGTTACGACGTTCTGGGCGAAGAGTACATGGACATGGTGAAGGGCGGCGTGATTGACCCCGCCAAGGTGACCCGCGGCGCGCTGGAAAACGCGGCCTCGATCGCCTCGATGATCCTGACCACCGAAGCGCTGGTGACCGACGTTCCTGAGAAGGACAAGCCGGCCCCCATGCCGAGCCCCGAATACTAAGATCGCTTGCTTTCCCGCGAGGGGTTGCGCGCCACGGCGCGCAACCCCTCGCTTTTTTATCCCGGCCAGCGATGCGAGCAGGTAGGGTATAATGCCCCTGCCGTTCCTTCCTACCTGGAGTGCACAACAATGGCAATCGCATCCTGGATCATGGGCATCGCTGCTTTTTATGGCTATGTGTGGCTACTGATGGGCTGGCCACGCGATGTGCTGTTTTTCACCGGGCTGATTGGCCTGCTGCTGGGCGGGCTAAGTTTTCTGCTGGGAAAAAAGGTGCTGCTGTACGCTTGCTTTGTGCTGCTGTTTTTGGGTGTGGCGGCTACTTATGCGCGCGCGCAGCACGCCGGGCTGATCTGGCTGTGGATCGCCGGGGCGGCGGCGCAGGTGTTCTTAGGCTCGCTCAGCCTGCGCAGCTAGCGGCTGCCTTTCAAAACTAAAAACTCGACCGGGAAAGGATACCAGTATAATCAAAACAATGATCCTTAAAAACGTTTTTCCGCGTTTGATCGTCCTGTGCATCCTGGCGGGCATGCTGGCGGGCTGCCGCGGTGGCACGGCTGTGCCGGCCGTCACCGATACACCCGCGCCACCGCCAACAGCCGCGGCTACGGCCACACCGGAAACGCCAACGCCCACGCCCGCGCCGCTGGCTGCCAGAGTGAACGGTGAAGGCGTCCTGCTTTCCGATTTCGAAGCCGAGCTGGCGCGCTACCAGGCCGCTAACCCCGGTGGCGACGCAGCCGCGCAGCGCCAGGCGGTGCTGGATGACCTGATCGCGCAGCATCTTCTGGCGCAGGCGGCGGCCGAGGGCGGTTTCCAGATGGACGACGCCGCGCTGCAGGCGCGCGTGGATGCGCTGGCAAAGCAGGCCGGCGGCGTGCCGGCGCTGCAAGATTGGATGAAACGCAACGGTTACAGTGAACAAGATTTTCGCCAGGCGCTGCGCCTGGCCGCAGCCGCGGCCTGGCAGCGCGATCGCATCATCGCGGATGTGCCCGAAAAGGCCGAGCAGGTGCATGCGCGGCAGATCCTGGTGCTGGATGAAGGCGTGGCCGGGCGGCTGCTGGAGCAGATTCGCGGCGGCGCGGATTTCTCGCTGCTGGCAGCGCAGTACGACCCGGTGACGGGCGGCGAGCTGGGCTGGTTCCCACGCGGTTACCTGACCCAGCTGGAAGTGGAAGAAGCGGCATTCGCGCTGCAGGGCGGGGAAGTCAGCCCGGTGGTAAAGAGCGCGGTCGGGTACCACATCATCCAGGTGGTAGAGCGCGAGACGGAACGACAGCTTTCCGCTGATGCGCGCAAGGTTTTGCAGGAGAATAGGCTGCGCGATTGGGTGCAGCAGCAGCGAGAGGCTGGCACGGTAGAGATATTGCTCCCTTAAGACATTAACGGCACCAACATTACCCTTTCATCGCGGAGTGTGCAGTATGTTGCAGACATTGAACCACGAAGTGAGCGCGCCAGAACACAGCGGCCGGCAAAAAGACCTGCTGTGGAATGTGCTGACCATCTTTGTTCTGTTGGGCGCGCTACTGGCGTGCGTTTTTCAGTTGGTGATCTTCACCAACCCGCACACGGCGCTCAACCCGCTGCCCCCACCCGATGTACCCCTGGCGCTGGTGCTGCCCAGCAGCACGCCCACGCCCAAGGTGCTGCCTCCCACCTGGACGCCCACGCCGCCTGAAACGGCCACGCCCACCATCACCCCGCCGGTGGCGGTGTTGGGTGGCGAGGCGGTGGAAGTGACCCCTGGGCCGGCCGAGATCACGCCCGAGGCCACGGAAAAATCCAATTCGCTGTACGCGTTCAACGTGGTGGGCGAAGTCAAGGCGGTGGATGGCACCATCTTCCGGCCGGAACATGCGTGCAAGTGGTTGGGCGTAGCCGGCCAGGCCTTTGACCTGCAAAACCGCCCCGCGACCGGGATTACGGTGCAGGTGGGCGGCTCGCTGGGCCGCAGCTATATCGACCTGATCAGCCTGACCGGTACGGCGGTGTGGTACGGGCCTTCCGGGTTCGAGGTGTTCCTGTCTGACGTGCCGACCAGCACCGAAAACAGCCTGTGGGTGCGGTTGATGGACCAATCGGGGCTGCCGTTGAGCGGCAAGATTTACTTCAACACCAGCGATGACTGCGCCAAGAACCTGGTGGTGATCAACTTCCGCCAGGTGCGCTAAAGTGGAGATGCGGAACGAGCGGGGCTACGGCCCCGCTCGTTTTTTGTTTAAGCCTGCACCCAATCTTCGAGGAAGGACTGGCGCAGCACCGGCTCAAACTCGATGAACTGGTGCGTGGCCACGCCCTGCAGGAAATAGGGGTCCTGCATAAAAAAGTCCTGGATCGCATCCAGCGTTTCGGCGCGCGCAATGATAATGCCGCCGGTGCGCGGGTTCTGCGGGCCGGAGCATAACAGCATGCCCTGGTCGTAGCCGCCGCGCAGGAAGGCGCGGTGCTCGGGCAGCACGGCGCTGATGGCCTCCATTTCGGCCTGGTAGGAGATGATGACGACGAAGTGCTTCATAGATGGCTCCTGTATGAGAAATACCTTGAACCGCGAAGACGCGAAGAAAAGAAAGAAATCCCCCGGTACCCCTGGTTCCCACGCGGGAGCGCGGGAACCAGGAAATCTTGAAACGCGTAGAAAGGTGAAAAACAGAAGTAGACAGACCGAGGAAGGTAAGGTTCGAGATTACCGGGTGGGGCGGGGATGGAGCGGGATGATTTCGTCGCCGGCCAGGGCTGCGCTTAGGGGTTTGGCCGGCAGGGCCATGATCTGGCCGTTGGCAAAGTAGCCGAAGTCGTACTCGGTGCGCTCGCCGGCGGCTTTGCCGGGTACGGGCATCAGGCGCGCGGTGAGGGGTTTCCCTAGGCGCACCGCCAGCGCGGCCACGTCGAGCAGCAGCGCGGAGAGCTGCGCCGGGGTGGCATCGCCGGGCAGCGGCACAGTGTCGAGGCCAGCGCCGCACACGGTGCTGTACAGCAGAAGGTCTTTGACTTCCAGGTGCGCGCCGGTGGCGGCGGCCATGACCGAATCTTCGAGCACGGGCAGCATCAGGCCGTTAAAGCCCGCGCGCGGCCAGCGGCCCTGATCCAGCGTATCGGCCAGGATGGCCCCGGCGGCCAGCGCGCCCATCAGCCCCACGCCCTGCACGCCCAGCGCCTGCATCGCGCCGGCCAGCGAGCAGCAGTCCTCGGGGAAGGGCGCAAGCGAGAAGTCGAAGCCTTTGAAGGCCGCCCCGGAGCGTGCGGCGATATCCGCGGCGATGGCCTCAAGCTGCGCGGCGGCGGCTTCCAGCGCGGCCAGCAGGTCGGCTCGGGCCTGGGCCACCGAGCTTGCGCCCTGGAAAGCGCTCACCGCGGCGTCGGCGCACTCGACGGCCAGGGCGAATGTCAGACCAGAATCGCCGTGGTAGGCGGCGGGGAAGAAGGGCGTGTAGGGCGGCACGTTGGCCAGCGCGGCAAAGCGCAGGTTGGCAAAGCCATCCGGGGTAATGGTGGCGCAGCGCGCGATGATCGCTCCGCAGTCGCGCACCGCGGGCAGGGAAACCCCCGCGCCGGCCTCGGCCATCACCGCGGTGGCGAAGGTGTTGCGCGTGGCGGCAATGATATCGGGGATCAGGGCAAAGTCATCCAGGTGCTGGAAGTGCGCCGGTCCAAGCGACAGGTAGGAAAAGCCGGCTGCTGCGCACTGCTGTTCGACGCGCTGCACGGCGCGCAGAGCTTCCTCGGGGCGGGCGGTATCCAGCCAGGTAGGAAAGGGCAGGGTGGCCAGGCGCGTGGTCTGCACTTCCCACCCGGCGGCGGTGAAGGCAGCGCTGAGCTCGGCGCCCAGGCGGCTGAGCTGTTCAAGCTGCTGCGGCTGGCGCGGGTCGGTGAAGCAGGTGATGGATCGAATTTTCATGGCTGGCGCGAGCTCCTCTGGCGCACGACTTCAAATAACAGGATGCTGGCGGCGATGGCGGCGTTGAGCGACTCGCTGCGCCCCGGCATGGGGATGGTGATCAGACCGTCTGCGGCGGCGCGCGCGGCGGGTGTCACGCCTTCAGCTTCCGCGCCTACCACCAGCGCCACCGGGCGGCGCAGGTCGGTTTCCCAGCAGGAGACGCCTTCCTCGGCCTCCGCCAGCAGGATGGTTAATGCCGGCACGCCCGGCCGGTCTTTACACCAGGCGCGGATCTGCTCCCAATCGCCTTCCAGCACCGGCAGGCGAAAGTGCGCGCCCATGCCGGCGCGAAGCACCTTGGGCGCAAAGGCATCGGTTGTGCCGGGCGCCAGCAGCGCCGCGCCCGCGCCGGCCGCGGCGGCGGTGCGCAGCAGCGTGCCCAGGTTGCCGGGATCGCGCACGCTGTCGGCGATCAGGGCAAAATCGAGCCGTTCCGGCAGCGGCAGCAGTTTGCGCCGCACCACGGCCAGGATGCCTTGCGGGGCCTCGGTGCCGGAGACGGACTGCATCAGGTGCGGCGGAACTTCTTCGACTTCAGCTCCCGCGGCGCGGTAACCGTCCAGCAGGCCCAACCCGCGCGGGGAGAGCGCGCTGGTATACAGCACCAGCTCGGCCGGCCAGCCGGCGCGCTGCGCCTCTTCGGCCAGGCGCACGCCCTCGACTACAAAAGCGCCGGCGGAATCGCGTTCCTGGCGGCGGCCAAGCAGCGCGCGCACGCGCTGGATTTTGGGGTTTTGCGCGGATGTGATCATGAGGCAGAGCCAGCGTCCAGGGTTTGCAGCGCGCGCACGAAGACTTCACGCGCTGCGTCATCGTACAGCGTAAAGCGCACTAGCTCCAGCGTTCCGGGGTCGGGGCGGGCAAAATAGTCGCGCACGGCGGCCAGCATCAGCGGGGCGGCGCGCTCTTTGGGAAAGCCAAAGATCCCGGTAGAAATAGCCGGGAAGGCAATCGAGCGCAGGCCGAGGAGCGCGGCTGTTTCCAGGCTGCCGGTGACGGCTTCTGCCAGTTTGGAGTCTTCGTCCCCGCTGCCCCACACCGGGCCTACGGCGTGGATCACGTAACGCGCGGGCAGGCTGCCGGCGGACGTATAAGCCGGGCGGCGGTGTCCCACCGGGCCGTGCCGGCGCACCCATTCGTCGCTCTCGCGCTGGATAACAGCGCCGCCGCGCCGGGCGATGGCCGCGGCAATCCCGCCGCCGTGGGCCAGGTGCGCATTGGCGGCGTTGACGATGGCATCCAGCGGCTCGGCGGTCAGATCACCCTGGGCAATCTCCAGCCGCTGCCCGCCGGGGAAGGTATGCTGCGCGTAAACGGTGGACATAGGGTAATTGTAAAGCAAAAACGGGATGGGGGTTAAGCCCATCCCGTCGAGAAGGTTCGCTGCCTGGGGAAATCAGGCGGCTTTGGCGGCTTCGACCACCGCAGTAAAAGCCTGCGGGTCGCGCACTGCCAGGTCGGCCAGCATCTTGCGGTTGAGCGTGATGTTGGCGACTTTGAGGCCGTGCACAAATTGCGAGTAGCTCATGCCATTCAGGCGGGCACCGGCGTTGATGCGCACAATCCACAGCTTGCGCAGATCGCGCTTGCGGTTGCGGCGGTCAACGTAGGCGTACCACAGGCTCTTGAGCATCGCTTCATTCGCGCGGCGGAACAGGCGGTGCCGGCTACCAAAGTAGCCCTGATTCATCTTCAAAACTTTCTTGTGGCGGAGATGACCCTTCGGTCCTCCCTTTACACGTGCCATGATTGAACTCCTTTGCGTACCCCTGGGCGCCGGTAAAGCGTGTTACCAGTTGCTTGCACCCAACGGCCGCTCCAAAAATGAATGAATACGATTGCTCAGCCGGGATCAGTCCTTGAGGGACGGGGCCAGGCGGCGGACGCGCTGGATGATCTTCTCGCCCTGGACGGTGACCATCTCAGTGAACAACGCCTTGGTGCGCTTGGAGGTGCGGCGGCGCAGATGGCTCTTGCCGCCCTTGGTGCGTACCAGGACGCCCGACCCGGTCAGGCGGAACCGTTTGGAGGTTGCCTTATGGGTCTTCAGCTTGACTTTTCCATCTTTCGGTTTGCGTGGCACAGCGAAAACTCCTCTCAACAAAATTCATCGGCCAATCTGCGCGGCCGAGGATTGACGATTATACCAGCAGAAGCGGCCTTTAAACCTGCGACTTTTCCGGGCCTTCGGCCTTTTTCTTGGCCTTGGCCGGGCTGAGCAGCATGCCCATGGTGCGGCCTTCCAACGCGGGGGCCTGTTCGATCACGGCCACGTCGGCAAGCATCTGGGCAATCTCGCGCAGGTCTTCCAGCGCCAGTTCGGGGTAGGTGATTTCGCGGCCGCGGAAGCGGATGGTGACGCGCACCTTCATGCCTTCGCCCAGCCAGCGGCGGGCGTCATCGACCTTGAAACCGCGGTGATGCTCGTTGGTTTTTGGCCGCAGCCGGATCTCTTTGACTTCGATTTTGGTCTGGGCCTTGCGGGCCTCGCGTTCCTTCTTCGTGCGTTCGTAGAGGAACTTGCCAAAATCCATGATACGGCAGACGGGCGGGGCGGCGCCGGCGGCGACTTCGACCAGGTCGAGCTCGGCCTCACGCGCCATGCGCATAGCCGCATCAATCGGGACGACCCCAACATTTTCACCTTTGGCATCGATCAGGCGCACTTCCGCCACCCGGATCATTTCATTTACCCGAAAACTGTTAGCGCTGATAAGGCTTTCTCCTTAACTGATGAAAGAATGCCCGCAGGATACGCGGACATACGGCGCTGCCAATGATATCATGGGAAGGCCGGTTCGTCAACGTGTGACAGCTTTTTTCTCCGGGCAGGCGGTGTTCACCGCCTGCCCGGAGAGGATCACATGCTTACACGCCGGCTTCTATCTCGGCTTTGGCGCGCTGGATGAAGTCTTCCACCGGGATAGCGCCGGGGTTTTCTCCACCACGCAGGCGCAGCGCCACCGCGCCTTGCTCGATTTCCTTATCGCCCACCACCAGCATGTAGGGGATCTTCTGGTTCTGAGCGTCGCGGATCTTGGCGTTCATGCGGTCATTGCGGCTGTCAACCTCAACGCGCAGGCCGGCTTCGCGCAGGCGCGCGGCGAGCTGGTTGGCGTAGTCCAGGTGGCGGTCAGCGATGGGGATGATGACGCCCTGTACCGGCGCCAGCCATACCGGGAAAGCTCCGGCGAAGTGCTCGATGATCACGCCCAGGAAGCGCTCGGTGGTGCCGGTGACTGCGCGGTGCAGCACCACGGGGGTGTGCTCGGCGCCATCTTCACCAATATAGGTGCAGCCCAACCGCGCGGGCTGGATGAAGTCCACCTGGATGGTGGAGAGCTGCCACTCGCGGCCCAGTACGTCGCGCGCCAGGAAGTCGGCTTTGGGGCCGTAGAAGGCGGCTTCACCCTCAGCTTCGAAATAGTCCACGCTGGCGGCATCCAGCGCCTTGCGCAGCGCATCTTCTGCCAGGCTCCACTTCTCATCATCCTGCACATACTTGCCGGCCGTGCCGCGCAGCGACAGGCGCACCTGGTAGTCGGTGAAGCGGTAGCGATTGAGCACCTCGCGGATCACTTCCAGGTCCAGCGCAAATTCCTGCTGGATCTGCTCGGGGGTGCAGAAGGTGTGGCAGTCATCCTGGGTGAGGGCGCGCACGCGGGTAAGGCCGTTCAGCTCACCGGTCTTCTCATAGCGGTACAGGGTGGCAAACTCGGCGAAGCGCAGCGGCAGCTCGCGGTACGAGTGGCGGCCCATCTCATTGTAGAGGGTCATGTGGCTGGGGCAGTTCATCGGCTTAAGGCGGAAGGCGACGTTCTCATCCACCATCGGCGGGAACATGGCGTCTTTGTAATTCTCGTAGTGCCCCGAGCGGCGGTATAAGTCCTCTTTCACCAGGTGGCCGGTCCACACGTGCTGGAAGCCGTGTTTGGTCTGCACCTTGCGGACGTAATCTTCCATTAAATGGCGCAGCATCTCGCCTTTGGGGGTAAACAGCGGCAGGCCGGGGCCCACATCTTCCGAGAAGTAGAACAGGCCCAGCTCGCGCCCCAGCTTGCGGTGGTCGCGCTTCCTGGCCTCTTCCAGGCGATTGAGATATTCTTCCAGTTCCTGCGCGCTGGCCCAGGCGGTGCCGTAGATGCGCTGGAGCATGGGTCGGTGTTCGTCGCCGCGCCAGTAGGCGCCGGCCACGGTCATCAGCTTCACCGCGTCGGGGTTGATCTGCCCGGTGGTCTCGACGTGCGGGCCGCGGCACAGATCGGTGAACTTGTGGTGGCTATAGGTCGAGAGCTCAGGAGTCTCATTGATCGGGTTGCCATCTTCATCCAGGCCGCCCTTTTCCAGACCTTCGATCAGCTCGAGCTTGTAGGGCTGGTCGTGGAACAACTGCCGGCCCTCTTCCGCCGAAATCGACCGGCGCACGAAGGGGTAATTGCCTTGGATGATGTCGCGCATGCGCCGCTCGATGTTTTCCAGGTCTTCGGGGGTCAGGGGGCGGGGCAGGTCAAAATCATAATAGAACCCATCCTCGATGGCCGGGCCGATGGCGATCTTGGCATCCGGAAACTGCTCCAGCACTGCCTCGGCCATGATGTGCGCCGTGGAGTGGCGGATACGATAGATCTGCGATTCGGCGTAGCGTTCCTGCTTTTTCTGTGCCATTACTACCTCCTGTCCTAACTGCTTTAAACAAAAAACTCGTCCCACATGACTGGGGCGAGCGTGATAACCCGCGGTTCCACCCAGATTCACCACGCCCGAAGGCGGGGCAATCTCATTCCGGGCCGGTAACGGGGCCAACCGTTTCCCTTACTGCGGGCATAGCGCCAGGTTCCGGGGTTCGCTCGCGGGTGGTTTTCTCTGGCGCTGCTCCGAAGGGGACTTTCAGTCACTGATCCCCTCTCCCTGGCGGGCCGCTGCCGGATACTCGTCCCGGTCAACGCGATGTATGCGGTTGTGTGGGCGGTATAGGACTCGAACCTACGACCTTTGCGATGTCAACGCAACGCTCTAACCAACTGAGCTAACCGCCCGCGATTGAGGAGTATTATAACGGCGAACCGGTAGAAATGCAATAGATTTCCCCGGCGGGCGCAAAAGCGGGGCGGCTTTTAGGGCCGCCCCGCTGCTGATGCTCTCAGGACCTTTACTTGGGCTCGAGGGCCGTGCCGCCGAACTGGTCGTACGGGCCGGGTGATTCGATCTGAACCACGTTGAGGATAGTGGGGGGCGTGCCGCTGATCTCGCCGGTCGCGCCGTCAATGTCGAAGACATGCCACCATTTACCCTGGTATTCGGTTACGCCCTCTTTGACCACGTATACCGGATTGCCGTACATCTGCCAGATTTTGCCGGTGGCATCCAGTTTGTACATCACTACGCGCGCGCCCTTATTCTTGCCATTGATATCCTTCTCCGTGCCGGAAGTTTCCCATTTGCCGTCGCGGCTGTAGTTGAATACGGCGAAGGTGTAAATGCCAGGGAAGCGCTGCTGGATGGTGAGTTTTTCGGTCTTGCTCGTGGCGGTGCCAAACGCATCCTTATCGATGTACGCCCACGGAACCTTACTGGTGCTGCCGCGGCGATCGGGGTAGACGTGGTACTGCAGGTATTCCGTCGGCAGCCACAGGTGCGTATCCAGGTCGGTGGGGGTCTTGGCCCAGGTCAGCTCCAGGCGGATGGGGCGGCGCTTGAACTGGTAGACCAGATTGTACATTCTGCCGGCCGAAATGCTTTCAGTCTTTTTGTAATTCAGGAAGTCAGGCGAGGTCAGCGAAACGGTGTGCTTCCCGGTGGAGACGAAGCGAATGACGATCGGATCTTCGCCGGAGACATACGCCGTGGGGGTAACGCCCGAGACGGTCACGTTGACGCCTTCCAGCGCCTGGGTAGTGCCAATGCTGTAGAGCGCGGCATCAATCACCGTGATCTGGATGGTAGCCGGGGTCTTGAAGTAGTAAATTTTTGACCAGTTGCCCATCACGCCGCGGTCATCGACCGCGCGGATGCGCCAGTAGTAGGTGCCGGCAGTCAGCTCTTCGGGGATGGTAAAACCCAGGTTCGTGGTGCTTGGCACCGGGTCCCCGGTAATGCCCGGGTAATTGCGGGTGATCGTTGCGAATTTGGACGAGGTAGAGAGCTGGATCTGGTACTCCAACGTGCGGCCAGGGCTGGCAATGAGCGGTTTCCAGCTCAGCACCGGGTTGTAGACTGCCAGAGTCTTATTCAACGGCGCCACCTGGACGGGTATTTTGGGCGGGTCAATAGGCGTCATGAAGGTCTGCGTGGCGCTGTAGCTGGATTTCGCGTACGTGCCCTGCGACAGAACGCGCCAGTAATAAACGATACCAGGTTTAAGATCGGAAGTCAGCGTGTAGGTCACCGGGTTCGTAGAAGATGAGACGCTGACCGTCTTGCTGACTGCCTTCTTCTTGAAAGCAGTGTCGGTGGCGACTTCCAGGGTGTATTTGGTGACGTTTTCGCTCTTATCCCAGGTCAGGGTGGGGCGCAGCGAGGCGCTGGTATCCCCGGCTATTGATTTGGGTGAATAATCAAAGCCGGCGGTAACTGGATGGGGGCGGGTGTAGAAATAGCGCGCCGAGGACCATTTGCCGGCGCCATCCGCATTGACGGCGCGCACGCGCCAATAGAGCTTTTTGTTGGCCGGCAGGTCGCCATCCGGGGTGAACTCGAGCACGTTGCCCACATTGAGGAAGGACGTACCGGTGGGGAAAACGATGGTGGAAAAGCTGCTGCTGCTGGCAATTTGCAGTTCGTAGCTCTGCGCGCCGGTAACAAACTTCCACTTCAGCGTCGGCCGCCAGCCAACGGATTGAGGCAGCAAAGCGTTGGATGGCGAGACCAGCGTTGGGGCGGCTGGCACCGCCTGGCTGGGCGCAGCCGAAGCGCTTTGCATTGGCGCCAGGGCGAACAACGCCAGCAGGATCATGACGAGATAGAAGACACGCAGGGTTTTCACTGTGGGCACTCCTTCATGCGACCGGCAGTCGGAAAATCAGCCGGATGAAACCCGCACCGGTGGCGCGGGACGGTCGGGACGATTCTGGCCGGTATCAAAAACGAACATAGGCAGGGTCTGGTTTCATCCTATTTCTGCGAAGCGGCCGGAAAGCTGGTGGATGAAAACATGGTGATCACCTTTTCCCCGAATGGTACACCGAATTCATGTTACCTCTTTTTGAAACAGGGTACAAGGGGGCCTGGTTTGCAGGAACCTACCACTTAAGGGTTATTTTACCGTTCTCCGGTGGGCAGGCCGCTACGCCCGGCGGACGCGCGCTTAGCCTTGCGTTCCAACCCGGGTTGCGGTTATAATACCGAACGTCCGCCAGGTTGTCATGAGGACAGGGAGAGGTAGCGTAGTTGGCCTAACGCGCGCGCCTGGAAAGCGCGTGTACCGCAAGGTACCGCGGGTTCGAATCCCGCCCTCTCCGCTCGGCTGTAGAGACGCAATCGCTTGCGTCTCTATTGTTTTCGGTGCATTATAATGATCATGCCGGGCCGTATATTCAAGGACACGCCATGCCGACCACTGAACCGCTGCTGCGCACCAAGCTGCGCATCCCGCAGACACGCGACGCGCGTGTGGAACGCCCCGCGCTGGTCCAGCGCGTGCTCGATGGCCTGCGCCGCCCGCTGACGGTCATTGCCGCGCCGGCCGGGTTTGGCAAGACCACGCTGGCCGCGGTGGCAGCCGCGCAGTGTGGCATGCCGGTGGCGTGGGTTTCGCTCGACCGCGGCGACCGTACCGCGAGCGGTTTCCTGGCGTACCTGGCCGCGGCGATTGGTCAGGCCGCTCCCGGCGTGGAGTTGCTGGAGAGCGCTCAGCCGGTGCCGGTGGAAGTGGTGCTTGCCAATCTGGTCAACGACCTGGATGGGTGGAGGCAGGCGCTGGTGCTGGCCCTGGATGATTACCACGCCATCAGCAGCGCCGAGGTGCACGCGGCGCTGGCATTCTTGCTGGAGCACCAGCCGGATAACCTGCGCATCCTGATCGCCACGCGCTCCGACCCGCCGCTGCCGCTCAGCCGGCTGCGCGCGCAGGGGCGGGTGACCGAGCTGCGCGCCGCGGACCTGCGCTTTTCGGCGCAGGAAGCAGCGCAGTTCCTCAATGGAATAATGGGCCTGGAGCTGGATGCCGGCGCGGTGGCGCTGCTGGAAGAGCGCACCGAAGGCTGGATCGCGGGGCTGCAGATGGCGGCGCTTTCGCTGCGCGACCGGGCGGATGCAGGAGCGTTCCTGGCCGCGTTTTCCGGCACACAGCGCTATATTCTCGATTACCTGATCGAAGAAGTGCTGGCTGTCCAGCCGCCCGAAGTGCAGGATTTCCTGCTGCGCACATCGGTGCTGGAACGGTTGAGCGCGCCGCTGTGCGCGGCGCTGGCCGGCGACGAGCCGCCCGCAGCCGCTCAGATCCACGCGGCCGCAGACATGCTGGACGCGCTTGACCGCGGCCATCTGTTCCTGGTGGCGCTGGATGATTCGCGCGGCTGGTATCGCTATCATCACCTGTTTGCCGACTTGCTGCGCGCGCGGCGCGCGCCAGGGGTGGAGCAGACGCTGCACCGGCGTGCGGCCGCCTGGCTGGAAGCCAATGGACACACCGGCGAGGCTATTCCCCACGCGCTGGCAGCCGGCGAGCATGCCGCCGCGGCGCGCATGGTGGAGAATAACACGCGCGAGCTGCTGGTGCGCGGTGAGCTGAACGCGCTAATGCGCTGGATCGAAGCGCTGCCGGCCGACCTGCGCACCTCGCGCCCGGGCCTATGCGTGCAGCAGGCTTATGTGCTGGCGTTTGCCGGCCGGCTGCGCGAGGTGCAGCCGCTGCTGGATGCCGCATTGGAGCGCCTGCCAGAAGGAAACGACCCGGAAGCGCGCCCGCTGCGCGGGGCATGCGCGGCGGTTGCGGCCATGTGCGCGGTGATGGCCGGGCAGGATGCGCGCGCGGTGGCGCTGGCCGGCGATGCCGTGGCGCTGCTGCCCGAAGAGGACGCCTGGAACCGTTCTACGGCGGCCTGGGCGCGCGGTTACGCGCTGCGCAGCCTGGGCAACCTGGAAGCGGCGCGCGCGGCCTTTGAAGAGCAGGTGATGCTCGCGCGGCGGATGGGCAATATCTGGACTCTGGTGACCGGGCTGACCGACCTGGCCAACGTGCGCCGCGCGCAGGGCGCGCTGGGCGAAGCGCGCCACCTGCTGGAAGAAGCGTTGAGCGAAGCCGCGCAGCAGGGCGCGCGCGGGCTGGGGTACATCGCGCGCATGGAAGCCGCGCTGGCCGGGGTGTTGTACGAATACAACGACCTGGAAGCGGCGCGCCGGCTGCTGGCGGATGCAGAGCAGCACCTGCGCCAGTGGCCGAACCCCAACCACCAGGCCTACGCGCACGCTATCCATGCGCGGGTGCTGCTGGCTGGCGGCGACCTGCCCGGAGCGCGGTCTGAGGCGCAGGCCGGCGCCGACGTGGTGCGCGCGCAGCCGGTGACACGCGTGGTGCGGCGCATTGTCGAGATTGCCCAGGTGAGCGCCGGATCAGAAACGGAAGCCCGAGCGATCCTGGAAAGCTGGCGCGCCGAGGTGGACGCGGACCGGTTGGCGGACGAAACCATCGAGCTGGCCGCACTGGGGTTGGCACGCGCCGCGCTGGCGGCCGGGGATGCCGCCGCTGCGCACCACCTGGTAATGCGTGTGCTGCGAAGCGCGCGCCAGGCCGGGCACATGGCCAATGCCGCCCAGGCCTATCTTTTGGGAGCGCTGGCGGCCGCGGTCCGTGGCGATGGAGACTCAGCGCAGGCTGCGCTGGGGCAAGCGTTGCTGGCCGCGCAGCCCGGGCATTTTGCGCGGCTGTTCCTGGATGAGGGCCCACTCGCAGCCGAACTGTTGCGGCGCTTCATGCAAGGTGCCGCGCCGGGCGAGCTGCGCGCGTACGCCGGCTGGCTGCTGGAGCAATTTCCACCTGGTCTTCGACAGAGCTCAGACCGGGTGCCGGTTGATCCGCTCAGCGCGCGCGAGCTTGAGGTGTTGGCGCTGCTGGCCGAAGGCGCAAGCAACGCGGAGATCGCGCGGCGGCTGGTTTTGGCCTCGGGAACGGTGAAAGCGCATACCGCCAACATTTACCGCAAGTTGGATGCCCCAAACCGCACCGCTGCGGTTACACGCGCGCGCCAGTTGGGACTGCTGCGCGATCAAGAGTAAACCGCCCGCGCCAAAAATAAACCACGGTTAATCCGTTCAGCCGATGCGCGCCCACACCCGGCCGGATACACTGTTGTCAACACACAACAGGAGAACGGATATGCCCGAAACGTACGAGATCGTGATCGAAGGTCAACTGGACCGCTGCTGGGAAGCCTGGCTGGGGGAAATGGCGTTTACCTACCTGCCGGGCGGCCGCACGCGGCTATCTGGCGCGCTGCCCGATCCGGCGGCGCTGTATGGCCTGCTAGAGCGCCTGCGTGATCTCAACCTGGCGCTGATTTCGGTCAACCGCTGCTCTACACCCGCGGAAGAAGGAGAATAGACGATGGCACGCACACTGTTTGGCATTTTTCTCATCCTGCATGGACTGGTCCATGCCTGGTACATTGTTCTCAGCCAGCGATGGGTGGCTTTCCAGCCGGCTATGGGCTGGAACGGGCGCTCCTGGCTGTTTACCGGGTTGATTGGCGATCCGGCGGCGCGGACCGCGGCCGCGGTGGTTTATGCGCTGGCCGGGCTAGGCCTGGTGATCGGTGGGGTTGGCTGGCTGGCGCGCGCTGGCTGGGCTGCGGGCGTGTTGGCGCTGTCGGCGGGGGTCTCGGCGCTGGGCATCGCCCTTTTCTGGGACGGCAGTGGCGAGCGCATCGTCGAAAAGGGTCTGCTGGGGCTGCTGATCAGCCTGGCGCTGGTGGCTGCCGCGTTGATGCTGGCGCGCTACACCACGGAAATGAGTGCCGCGCGGGAGCATATCGCTTCGCTGGGCAGTCAGGTCATCGAAACGCCCTGTGGACCGATCGAGTACGCGCGCAGCGGAAGTGGGCAGCCGGTGCTGGTGGTGCATGGTAATGCGGGCGGGTTTGATCATGGGCTGACCATGGCCGCGGGCTACCTAGGCGAGGGCTTCGAGGCCATTTCTGTCTCGCGCTTCGGTTACCTGGGCACGCCCATGCCGGCCGGCGGTGCTACGCTAGAGCAGCAGGCGGATGCCTTCGCCTGCCTGTTGGACGCGCTCGGCATCGAAAAAGCGCCGGTGTTGACTTCCTCGGCCGGAGTGACCTCTTCGCTGATCTTTGCCTTGCGCTACCCGGAGCGGGTGACTGCCCTGGTACTGCACTCGCCTAATGCCCCTGCCGATGTGGTGGGACTGACTCCACCGCCGCAGCCGGTGTTCCGCGCGCTGATGGGCAGCAGCTTCCTGTGGTGGGCGTGCAGTACCTACCTGCGCCCGGTATTCCAGACCTTTGTAGGCGTGCCGAAGGGCTTTGCGCTCACACCGGAATACCAGTTGGATATTGAGCGCGTGCTGCGCGAGGTGTCGCCTTCGGGTGAGCGCGTGGATGGGCTGCTGTATGACACCTACACCGGCAACCCGCTGATCAATACCATCGCGCTGGAGCAGGTGCAGGCGCCGGCGCTGGTAATCAGCGCGGTGGATGACCCCATGGCGCTGCATACCAGCGCTCGCACGCTGGCGCAGCGCATCCCCGGCGCGCGGCTGCTGGCGGTGCCGGATGGCGGTCACCTGATGCTGGGCCACACCGCCGAGGTGCGCCAGGCGGTGACGGATTTTTTGAACGCAGTGATGGCCGAGGCGCATCAGGAGCTGCTCGTTCCGGTGCCGGTGTATTGAGAGGTTGTTGCAGGTCCGGTTGAGTCCCAAAGGGGCGTAACCCGACCCGCAAAGGAACAATCATAAAGAAAGGAAAACATCATGAAAATCTTGATCGCGTTGTTACTGATCGTTCACGGGCTGATCACCGCGGCGCAAGCGGGCAGCAGCTTTCGCCCCGGTGGGGGCATCGCCAACCCGAGCTGGTTGGGCTTCTGGCCCACCGGGCTGGGACAGTCGTGGGCATGGAGCGGGCTGGGAATAGAAATGAGCGCCCTGGCGCGCGCGGGCGGGCTGCTGTGGCTGCTGGCCGGCGCGGCGCTGGCGGCGGCCGGGCTGGGTCTGCTGGGGGTGATCGTTCCGTCGGGGTGGTGGCGCGCGCTGGCGCTGGGTGGGGCGCTGCTCTCGCTGGTGATGCTGGCACTCTATCTGCACCCGTTCTACGCGGTGGGCATCCTTTCCAGCGCGGCGTTGACCTTTGCGCTGCTGTCGCAGCGATTGGCGTGGTTCGAGGGGTTGGGTGGGTAGATAGCATCCATAACCCCCCTCTAACTCCCCCCAAAACTGTACTTCGTTTTGGGGGGAAGATTTTACGCTGTGAATTGAACCGCGGCTTCGAAGGCGCGTGTCTCGTTGGCGAGGTTGACGCCTTCCAGCAGCCACATGCCCGGGTGGGCGGCGGGCGGGTGCGCGCGCAGTGACACGCGGTCGCCGGCGCGCACTTCACGGTCGTAATTGACCTGGATCCAATCCAGCCGGTAGTCGCGGTAATCCTCTAATGGAAAGGCATCACAGATCCATTCGACGTAGCGGCTGTTGTTGACGTGTCCCAGCAGGTCGATAGCCGAGTAACCGGGCTGCGCCACCAGGCGCTCTTCGCCGCCCGGCGTCATGCCGATGCGCTCAAGCGGTTCGTCCAACCCGGCGCGGGCGCTGACTGTTGGGAGCTGCAGGTCAAGCGACTGGGGTGGGATCAGCCGGCGCGCGCCGGCATCCATCACCAGCCAGGCCGAGGTGGCTGCGGCGAGGGGCTCGCCGGCGGAATCCAGCACTTCGAAATCGCGGATGTAAAACAGCTTTTGCTGAATGGTCTTGGGCCAGGTGCGGATGGTCACAGCGTCGCCCGGGCCGGGAAAGCGGTAGAACTTGAGCTTCATGCGCGAATGCACCCAATAGAGATTTTGGGCAAGCATCGCGTCGTAACCAAAACCCAGCCGCGCGGCGTGCACGCCTGCGGCTTCGGTGAGGCGCTGGAAGAAGGCGGCCGGCTTCCAGCGCTGCTGGAAGTCACACTCATAGGTGGACACAGTCAGGGTGGTTTCGTAAATTTGTGGGGATGCAGACATAGGTGAATTCCTGAGAAGAGGGGCACACGGGGCCGCCTGTACGAAAGAAGAGGCGCGGGTAACCGCGCCTCTTCTGTTGATACGCAACCAGCGGTTATGGCGCCGGCGGAGGCGGCAGCGTGGCAGCCGGGAGCACCGGCAGCGGGGTGCGCGTGGGCAGCGGAGTCTGCGTGGGCAGGCGCGGCTGCGGGGTAGGTGTATTGGATCGTTCCGCCGACTGTGCCGGCGAGCCCCACACCAGCAGCAGCGCGGCAGCCTGGATCACCAGCAGCACCAGTACGAGCACAAAGAAGCGTGTTTTCATGCGGCCTCGGCTACTGCCCGCCCTGCTGGAGCTGACGCACGTAGTTGACCACGTCCCAGCGATCGCGCGCGGTGGGCAGATTCTCGCGCATGGGCGGCATGCCCCCCGGTATACCGTTGGTGATGGTCATAAAGATCGACCCGTCGCTCAGGTTTTTGATGCGGTCATCGAGCAGGTTGGCCGGTTTGACTTTGGCCAGGAAGGCGGAAAATGCGCCTTTACCATCCCCGGCCGCGCCATGGCATGGCACGCAGGAAATCTCGAACAGCGTTTTGCCGCGCTGCAAGGATACTTCGTCAGCGGGAACGGGATTGACCGGCGCATCCAGGCCGGCCACGAAGTGCGCGCCATCCACCGGGATCGAGCGGGCGGGCATGGGCAGCGGGTCTTCCTGCGGCCGGAACGACGGCTGGATCTCCATGAAGCTGATCCAGTTGATCTTGATCACATCATAGGTGAACAGCAGGCCGAGCAGGAAGGGCATAGCAACGATTATCACTACCGCGATCAGTCGTTTGATCATAGTTTCTGTACCTCGGTAAACTGCGCGCCCAGGTCTTTCAGCGATTGTTCCAGCTCGCCATCCAGCTTTTCCGCGCCGTTGAACAGGATAGCGATCTTCCCGCCGGTCACATCCGGGTGGTAACCCTTGGGCCCGAAGGATGGGGTGAGCATTTCAACCGCCACGCCCAGGAACGTGCTGATCAGCAAGCCCAGCATGGTCAGCTCGAAGAATACCACGATGGAAGTGGGGATGGCGAAGATCGGCTGGCCGCCCACACGCAACCCATAGAGCAGCGGCGTGCCAAAGTTGAGGAACGCGGCGATGATAAAGCCCAGGATGGCTCCGGCGATACCGAAGATGCCGATGCGTGTCCAGGCCAGGGGGCGGCCCAGCACGCGCTCGGAAATCGGCACGCCGGAGACCACAGAGATGTCATCGTGGTGGTAACCGCTGGCGCGCAGGCGTCCCAGGGCTTCAGAGACTTCATCCAGCCGGTCTTCTGGGAAGAGCATCATATGAACCGTTTGGGTTTGTGCCATAGTTCTCTCTCCTTAATCCAGCTCGGTCACCGAGGTGACTTCGGTCTTACCGACTTTCACGCGCTTGTGCGCCATCTGCCCTTCGACCACTTCCCAGACCGGAATCATGGGGATCAGGCGAGTCATCAAGGTGTAGAGCAGCAGGAACAGGCAGAACGTGCCAAACACAATGCTGATTTCCGCCAGCCGGGGCGCGTATTCGCCCCAGTTGAACGGGCTGCGCTGGTGACCGAGAGTGAGCGGAATGATGGTGTAGCGCTCGGCGAACATGCCCACGTTGATCAGCAAGGTGATGATGAACATGGCGACCGGCGAGCGGCGGATGCGGCGGTTCCACAACGTCAGCCAGGGGATGGCCACATTGCAGATCAGCATCACATACCACACCCAGGCGGAATCGCCGGTGGCATGCAGGGTGAGGATGTCGCGGATCACTTTTTCGCCGCCGTACCAGTGCAGCAGATACTCGTTGAAGAAGAAGTAGGCCCAGGCCATCGAGAAGACCAGGATCAGCTTGCCCAACCCGTCGAAGTGCTCGGGGCGGATGAAGTACTTCATGTTGAGCAGCGTGGAGCGCAATACGAACAGGATGGTGGCCACCGCCGAGACGCCCGAGAGAATGGCGCCGACGATGAAGTAAGGACCGAAGATGGTGGAATGCCAGCCGGCCACCTGCGTGGCGGCAAAGTCCCAGGACACGATGGTGTGCACCGAGAACATTACCGGGATGATGGCGAAGGCGAACAGCCCGATGGCCTTGCGCAGCCGCAGCCATTCAGCCTCGGTGCCGCGCCAGCCCAACGAGAGCAGGCGGTAGACGAAATGGCGCAGCCCGGTGGTGCGGTCCCGCGCCATGGCCAGGTCCGGCAGTAGTGGCAGGAACAGGTAGATGGTACTGCTGAGCAGGTACGTGGTAATGGCCAGGAAGTCCCACACCAGGGGGGAGTGGAAGTTGGGCCACAGCCAGCGCGCGTTGGGGTAGGGGACCATCCAGTAAAAGACCCACACGCGGCCCAGGTGGACAAGCGGGTAGAGCGCGCCGGCCGCCAAGCCAAAGGTAGTCATCAGCTCCGCGGCGCGGGTGAACGGGCGGCGGAACTCCGCCTTGAACACGCGCAGGATGGCGGAAACGAACGTCCCCGCGTGGCTGATGCCGATCCAGAACACGAAGGTGACGATAAAGATACCCCACATGGCCGGGCGGCGCTGGCCGCCAAGCCCCATACCAGTGGCGATGATGGCGCCCCAGGCGCCAAACAGCGAAATCACCAGCAGCACCCCCAGCACGATGACCCAGATCCAGAAGGCGCGCGTAGTATGCTTCATGGCGTCCAGTACCATCTGGTTCATTTCTTCGCGCGGCCGCGGATCGAGCATCAGGTGTTCGCGGGGGTCTTCCTCGTGCTCGATCTCGCCCATTTCGATGGTGTCGAAGGTTCGATCAACCGCCATAGGTGCCTTCTCCCTTCAAATAGATAATGCGCGGCTCGGTGCCCAGGTATTCGAGCTGGCGGAAACCACGCTGGCTGCGCGCCGCCTTGCTGACCGCGCTTTCGGGATCGCGCATATTGCCAAAAACGATGGCATCGGTGGGGCAGGCCTGGGCGCAGGCAGTGACGATTTCACCGTCCTGCACGTCGCGGTTTTCGACATTGGCCTTTTGCTGCCCGCGCTGGATGCGCTGCACGCAGAACGTGCACTTTTCCATCACGCCGCGCCGCCGGACGGTGACATCCGGGTTGAGGTAGTAATTCATTGGCTCGGGGATTTCGTAGTCGAAGAAGTTGAACACGCGCACGAAGTAGGGGCAGTTGTTGCCGCAATAGCGCGTGCCGATGCAGCGGTTGTAGACCTGCAGGTTGAGCTGCTCTTCTTCACTGTGCACCGATGCGAACACCGGGCAGACCGGCTCGCAGGGGGCGTTGCCGCACTGCTGGCACAGCATCAGCTGGCGCGCGGGCTTGACTTCCGGGTACTCGCCGGTCCACAGGCGCTCGACACGCAGCCAGTGCATACCGCGGCCGTAACCGGCGTCGTCTTCACCAACCCATTTAATATTGTTTTCCATCGAGCAGGCGGTAACACAGGCGTTGCAGCCCGTGCAAAGATCGAGATCGATCACCATGCCCCATTTTGCCGTTCGTTCTTCATCAGCCATGGTTCGTGCTCCTTCCTGTCACGCAAAACCGTTATTTATGGCCGTAGACGCCCGCTTCGCTTTCGAGGCGCGAGACGGGGCGGCGGCGGCCGGTGGGCGTAATGGTTACCCGCGTACCGCCATAATAAGCCAGGTCACCGGCCTGGTTGAGATCCACGCCCAGCAGTTTGGCCGGGTTCACCCCGCGGCCTTCGGCCCAGCGGCCCAGGGCGGTGTGGCCCTGGCCAAACGGGATCGCAACCATATCCGGGCGGATGGCCGGGTATTCGTAGACCACCGCGTCAAGCGAGCCGGCCGGCGAGGCGAGGGTGATCACATCGTCAGACTGGATGCCCAGGCGGTGGGCCGTTTCCGGGTTGACCAGCACCACGCTGTTCCACATGACCGTGGTGAGCGTGTCGGGCGTTTCCTGCATCCACGGGCGGTTGGCAACGGCGCCGCTGCCCAGTGGGCCGGCGTAGGTGAGCAGGTAAAATTCGTTATCGCCCAGCGCGGACGGGGCGGTGATATTCACCGGCTGGTCGAGCAGCGCGTCCGCGGCGGGGGTGGTCAGGTCGGTGTCCTGCTTCCACCAGCCACCGTTCTGCAGCCACTGCGTCCAGAACGAGAGGATTTCCGGCGCGGTAAAGCTGCCGCCCTGGTCCATGAGTGGGAGCAGCTTTTGCTGCAGGAAGTCAACTTCATCGGCGTAGCCAATGCCGGCCACGTTGGCGCGTTTGGCGGCTTCGATGAACACATCGGCGGTGGCGCGGGTGTTATACAGCGGGACGACCACCGGCTGCACTGCCGAAACTACGGTGCGGTCGGCGCCGGCCAGGTCGCGCATATAGCCCCACGACTCCAGCCCGGTGTGATCGGGGAAGACGTAATCGCTGAGCAGCGCGGTCTCATCGGGATACGAGGAGAAGGAAACCACCGTCTGCACCTGCTGCATGGCCTGTTCAAAGCCCAGCGCAGCAGGCAGCTCGAAAACGGGATTGACGCCGTGGATAAAGAGCGTCTTCACCTGGCCGGAACGCATTCGCTCCACCAGGGCAGCCACCTGGTTCATGCTGCCCGGCTGCACCTGCGCCGGGTGCAGGAACACGCCGCCTGCGCGGCCCAGGTTGTTGGCCAGGGCATTGAGCGACAGGATCACCTGCGCGTTGGCCAGGCCCTGCGCCGTGGCAAGCGCGGACTGGCCGGGCATCGAAAGCGGCGCAGCGGCGTTGGCAAACAGCCGCGCCACGTGCTCCAGGCGTTCGAGCGAGATGCCGGCGGCCTGCGCGGCGGCCGCGGGGTCAACCGCGTCCAGCGCGGGGAAGCCGGCCGCGCCGCGGATGTCGATCACCAGGCGGGCGATGGCGAGCGCCACCATGCCCTCGGTTCCGGGCACCACCGGGTACCACTCATCCGCCACGCTGGATGTTGCCGACTGGAACGGTTCGAAGGCGATCAGGTAACCGCGGCGGCCAAAGTTGCCTTTGCGGAAGCGGCCGTACATGCGCGAATAAGCCACCGGGGAAAGCCAGCTCTGCGAAAAATCCGCGCCAAAGGAGAGCGCCAGGTCGGCGCCGCCCAGGTCGAAATAGGGGTAGGCAGCCTGACCAAACGTGTTCTGCACCGCCTGGATAAGCGTGGCTTCGGCCGAGAACATATCTTCGGCGTCATAGCGCACCGGTGCAGCCGCTCCAACTCCGGTAGCGATCTCGGTGACCAGGTCAAACAGGTGGTCGCTGCCGCTGCCCATCAGAAAAGCCACGCCGCCGGGGTCCACCAGCCCATTGCGCACCACGGTGATGGCCGAATCCCATTCCATGGTCTGGTACTGGCCCGAGCCGCGCGAAGCAGCTTTCTGCGGCCCCTTCACCCGGTCGGGGTTATAAAGACCCTGTACGCTGGTGAGGCCTTTGGAGCAGATTTTGCCGCGGTTGACGGGGTGTTTGGGGTTGCCTTCCGCTTTGATGGCGCGCCCTTCCTGGGTGCGCATGATGATGCCGCACCCGGCGGCGCATTCGCGGCAGGTGGTGGCGAAATACGTGGAAACACCGGTCTGGTGGTACTCGGGCAACTCGGTATATGGGCGGCGCACCACGTAGCGCGACGCCGGACCGCAGCCGGTCAGTACGGCGGTGACCGCCGCGCCCAGGCCGGTTAATTTCAGGAACTCTCGACGAGAGATTTTTTCACTCATATGCGTTTCTCTCCAGGTTCAATGCACGGAATCAATAATGGCAGGTGGAGCAGTCGTTCACCAGGTGAGCGACCTTTTCGGGGCGCATGGTCTTGTGGCAGTCGAGACACCACCCCATGTTCTGCCCGGACTGCGGTTGAGCTGTGCGCATCTTTCCTACGTCGCCGTGACAGGTTTCGCAAGCTACGCCGGCGGCAATATGCGGCTGGTGGTTAAAGTGGACGAAATCGGGCTGCAATGCTACCGGCACCCAGGGCACGGGCTCGTTCTTTTCCACGTAGCTGGCAAGCTTATCGAGCAGCGCAGATTTCTTCTGGATCTGCTGGTGGCAGCCCCAGCATTTTGAGATTGAGGGCACGCCAGCGGTCGGCCCCCAGTTAACGCCCGGATGGCAGAAGGTGCACTGCGCGCCGAGACCCACGTGCGTGCTGTGGGGGAAATCGATTGGCTGCACGGGCGGCTGTTGGGTCAAATAAATGCCCCCCGCGGCTCCGCCCAGTACCACTAACAGGCCCAGGCCGATCAACGCCAGGAACAGGCGGCGCTTCCACCAGGGTTTTCGTTTCTCCATACTTCCTCCTTCGTTTCCCTCTGAGGCGATTATGCCAGCGGCCCGGCGCGGCGGCAAAGGCCACCTGGCGCGCGGCGCTGCGTTGTCTGCCGGTTAGCGCCGGCGAACGACCCAAACGACCAGCAGCAGAATGGCGGCCAGGATGCCAAAGACCAGGATATTCAGCCCCAGCCCGGCAGCCATGACGCTGATGGCGGTGAGAATACCGGTAAAGAAGTTTGAAGCCGGACCACCACGGTTGGGCTGCGCCACGCGGGTTTGTTCCATAGCGGGCGAGGGTGCGGCGGCTTCATTGGATACCAGCTCCTGCTGCGCGTAGAGCAGCACATCGCGCCCGTCCTGCGGTGTCCAGCCCAGGTCGTGGCCGATGACCATGGGCGTGCCGGGCGTGCCGTAGCGCGTTTTGTGCAGGAAGCGCCAGGGGTCCTGGTCGGCTAACGCGCCCAGCGGTACGGACTGGCCTTCAAAGCGAAAGGTGATGGTCTGGCCATCGGCTCCGTGGCAGCTTGCGCAAGACTGGTCGTATAGCTGCTTGCCATGCGTGCCGTCGCCTTCTTTGACCTTCAGGGTGGTCATATCGATGAACTCATTGTCATCGATGGTGGCGTCCTTGAGAAAGCCGGCCAGGTCGGTGAGGGCGGCATCGTCCATGTACGGCGAGAAGTCATGCTCTGGGTCCTGGCCGCCCTTGAGAATGGATACCAGCTCATCGATGCTCTTTTGCTGGCTGGCCGGGTAGATGGCCGGGAAGCCGGTGAAATGCGAACCGGAGCGGTACGCGCCCTCTTTGCCCTGATAATCCCAGCCGTGGCAGGATACACATCGCCAGGTATCTGGCCCGGACGCGGTGTTAGTATTCTGGCGTGACCAGATGGGCATATTCCCGGTGGGCGCCTGCACGCCCAGCGCCGCGATCCAGTTATCATATAATGCCCCGCCGCGGGGGATATTGGAAGCCTGAGCGTGAATGCCGGCCATAACCGGCCGGGCTGCCAGGAACAGCAGTCCAACGAAGAGACCTGCCAACAAAATACCGGAAACAAGCACACGTTTTTTCATGGTTTTGTTCCTCCGGAGGTTCTTGCGCGGAATGACCTTTCCCACCCGTAACGGATCCATGCTCATCATACACTACACACCATAGTGGATTAGTGTTGCTTGATTAAGCTGATATTAATTGTATAGCAACCCGATAAAAAGAGCAGTGAAAAGCGGGTTGGAAATCCCTGTACATTCTGGAGCAAATCGCTGATCTGCTCCGGGGAGTGGCGCGGCGGATTTCGGCTACAATCTATCCAGGAAGGGATGGCATGGACGAGACTCCAAATTCCTGGGAAGTAACCTTTAACGGGCTGGCATACGGCGGAGACGCGCTGGGGCGTCTGCCGGATGGCCGCGCGGTGTTTGTGCCGTTGGCGCTGCCGGGTGAGCGCGCCCGCGTGCAGGCGGTGGAAGAAAAGCGCGGCCACGTGCGCGCGCGGCTGGTAGAAGTGTTGGAGCCGTCGCCTCGGCGCATCCCTCCGCGCTGCGTTCATTTTGGCGTGTGTGGCGGCTGCCATTACCAGCACATGGCATATGCAGACCAGCTCGCGGCCAAGACAGGCATCCTGCGCGAGCAATTACAGCGGCTGGCCGGGCTGGAAGACCCGCCGGTGCTGCCCATGCTGGCCGACCCGCGCGGTTGGGATTACCGCAACACGGTGCAGTTCCACCTGACCGCCGAAGGTAAAGTGGGCTACCAGAAGCTGGGCTCGAATGAAACCTTCGCCATCCGCGAGTGCCACCTGCTGGAAAGCGGGTTGGACGCGGTGTGGCCGGCGCTGGACTTGCAGCCGCTGCCGGGGCTGGAGCGTGTGAGCCTGCGGCTGGGCGCGGGAGAGGATGTGCTGCTGGCGCTGGAAAGCCTGGACCCCAATCCGCCGGAAATGATGCTTGACCTGCCGATTTCTGTGGTGCATCTGCACGAGTATGGGCCAATTTTGATGGCCGGGGATGATTTTCTGGTGATGGAAGTGCTGGGACGGCCGTTCAAGGTATCGGCCGGATCGTTTTTCCAGGTGAACACGCTACAGGCGGCGCGAATAATTGAGCTGGTGCTGGAAGCCGCCGGGCTTCGGCCAGGCTCAGCCCCCAGCGCGGATGCGGGGGGGAGCGTGCTGGATCTGTATTGTGGGGTGGGGTTATTCAGCGCCTTCCTCGCGCCGCTGGCCGCGCGGCTGGTGGGGGTGGAATCCTCGCCCGCGGCATGCGATGATTTTGCGGTCAACCTGGATGAGTTCGAGCATGTGGAGCTGTACCAGGGCCGCGCCGAAGACATCCTTCCGGGCCTGGACTTGCGCCCGCGAGTGGTGGTGGCCGACCCGCCTCGCGCCGGGCTGGCCCCGGCGGTAGTGGATATGCTGATGCGCATGCAGCCGGAGCGGCTGGTGTACGTCTCTTGCGACCCGGCCACGCTGGCGCGCGATCTACGCCGGCTGCTGGCCGGCGGTTACCACCTGGAGCATGTGCAGCCAGTGGACATGTTCCCGCAGACCTTCCACATTGAAAGCGTGTCGCTGCTGACCCGCGGTGAAGAACGGCCAGATAAGGAGAACTGATGCGAGCACCAATGCAGGTACTGGCAATCCCCTATTTGCTGGGTGGCGAGCGGCCGCTGTATTGTATTCTGAAGCGCAGCGATGCGTATTACTGGCATTTCATTTCGGGTGGCGTGGAAGATTATGAGACGCCGCCGCAGGCCGCGCTGCGCCAGGCGCAGCAGGAGATCGGCGCGCCGGGGGATGTTTCGCTGTTTGCTTTGCAGTACATGACCTACATCCCTGCGGCGGCGTTCGCGCAAAAGCACCGCGATCAGTGGCCGGCCGGTACCTACCTGATCCCGGAATATTGCTTTGCGCTGCGGATGGAAAGCAAGAGCGTGCACCTTTCGCACGAGCACGTGGAATACTGCTGGATGCAGTATGAGGAGGTGCTGTCGCTGCTGCGCTGGCAGTCCAATGCCGTGGCGCTGTATGAGCTGAATGAGAGGATCAAGGCAGAGGAGTTGGGGTAAAAGAATACTATCTTGCATTTCATTCATGATTTTAGAATTATCTACGTCTAACTATCATAAAGGATTACATATGAATAGAGCGTATTATGAAGCTTCCGTTAAAACGTTTTTGTCTCAAAGCGAAATACAAATACTGGGTTTTCTTGCAACAAACAACCAATTCCGGTTGGAAGAATTGCAGAGGAATACCTGGATAAAGCAAATCCAAATATTGAAGCGCGAATTAGCAGGAATTCAAGGTGGTTATATCTTGTTTGAATACACTATTCCTCGTATTGGTAATCGTATTGATACTGTGCTTCTCTATAATGGCTTGATCTTCCTGTTCGAATTCAAGGTGGGGGAATATCAATTTTCAGAAGAAGCTAAGGATCAAGTAATCGATTATGCGCTCGATCTTAAAAATTTTCATAAAGAAAGTCATGATCAGAAAATCATACCAATTGTTGTAGCAACTAATGCCAGTCATCTGTTGTTTCATGGGCATTTTTCAAAAGACGGGATTTTTGATGTCGTACTTTGCAACGATAAGAATATTAGTAAATTGATGGAACATTTTTCTCAGTACTTCTCCGATAGCATAATAGATCCCAAAAAATGGAGAGATTCCATTTACATGCCGACGCCAACAATTATTGAAGCAGCTCAAGCCTTATACCGCGGTCACAGTGTTGCTGAAATATCCCGTAGCGATGCCGGCGCAACAAATCTAACCGCCACAACAAATGCAATCAATAGAATTATCGAAGATAGCAAACGAAATTGTAAGAAGTCGATATGTCTTGTGACAGGTGTTCCCGGATCAGGAAAAACACTAGCGGGATTAAATATTGCTAATGAACGTCATCGATTTGATGAAACGGAGCATGCGGTATTTTTATCAGGCAATCAGCCTTTAGTAGATGTTTTACAAGAAGCTCTTGCGCGAGATGAATTCAAACATAATGGAACGCCAAAAAGCGCAGCCTTAAGAAAAGCAAAGTCTTTTATTCAGATCATCCACCATTTTCGGGATGATGCTATTTCTGTTCCAAATGCGCCAATTGAAAAAGTGGCAATCTTTGATGAGGCACAACGCGCATGGGATAAACCTTCACTAGATAATTTTATGAAACGGAAAAAAGGTATTTCGGATTTTGGTATGTCTGAGCCTGAATTTCTGATTCGAATTATGAATAGGCATGATGATTGGGCAGTAATCGTTTGTTTGATCGGTGGTGGACAAGAAATAAATACTGGTGAAGCCGGGATAAAAGAATGGTTTGAAGCGCTTCGAAATAAATTCCCGAATTGGTGCATTTTTGTATCCGACCGATTAGAAGATAATGAATATATTGGTGATCAAGCGTTGGAGCAATATCTGTCGGGGTTAGATTATCAGATTGTTGAAGATTTGCACCTTTCTGTTTCTTTAAGATCATTTCGTAGTGAAAAGGTGTCTGAGTTCGTAAAAGCGCTTTTGGATGTCGACCTCAATCATGCGAAGGCAGTATATCAGGATTTACAAAAGAACTATCCAATCGTAATGACAAGAGATATCGTAAAAGCGAAGCATTGGGTTCAAACACATGCTCGAGGAACAGAGCGGTATGGTATTACCGCTAGCTCTGGGGCGAGGCGTTTGCGAAAATATGGAGTATGGGTGCAAAGCAAAATAGAGGCAAAAAATTGGTTCTTAAATGCAAAGCAAGATGTTCGATCCTCATATTTCTTGGAAGAGACAGCGACAGAATTTGACATACAAGGTCTAGAGCTGGATTGGACGATTATATGTTGGGATGCCAACATGCGGTTTGAACATACCGCTTTTCAATATTACGACTTCAAAGGTGCAAAGTGGCAAAGGGTGAATAATTTGGTTGCAAAAAGCTATATAAAAAATACTTATCGCGTTTTGTTAACACGCGCCAGACAGGGCTTTGTCATTTTTGTTCCCCCAGGAGATGAGGACGATTATTCTCGGCCACGAGAGTATTATGATGGGATATATGAATATTTGAAACTCATTGGTATTGAATCAATCGATTAACCAAAGTCACATGCATTCCGTAGGGGCGGGCGGTGGGTGGTACGCCAGTTCAAGACTTTTTCCGCCAGGCGGATAAATCTGTGGCGCAAAACACCCGGAAGAAGTGTCTGGCAACGTGGATTTTATGACCATGTGATT
>JBDHWQ010000017.1:0-81027 GCA_039810245.1 Longilinea sp.
CGCAACAAGCGGTTCATCGATTTGTACGTGCGTCCCGAGAGCAGCATCGATCAACGTCGCCGGGTGATGGCTGCCTGGTACCGCCAGTATCTCAAAGACGTCATTCCCCTTATGATTGCCAAATGGGAAATTCTCATGAATGTCAGGGTAAAAGAGTGGGGCGTCAAGCAGATGAAGACCAAATGGGGCACCTGCAACATCAACGCCAGCCGCATCTGGATCAACCTGGAACTGGCCAAGAAGTCACCGCGCTGCCTGGAATATGTCATCGTGCACGAGATGGTGCATTTGCTGGAGCGACTGCATAATGACCGCTTCAAGGCGCTGATGAGCCAGTATCTGCCCCAGTGGCAGATGATCCGCGAGGAACTAAACCGCGAGCCGCTGGCGCACGAGGAATGGGAGTACTGAGGTGCAGATAGTTCGACAGCGTTCCGGCGCCGGAAGCAACTTCTCGATATTAGTATTTTGTCAAAAGTGATTTCCTGTACACAAACGAATTCAAACTGATTAGTTCCGTCATACGGGGGTGGGGCGGTATTTGGTCGTCACCTGGTGTGATTGCCTCACCCAAATTTTCGATCATCCTACGTTCATTGCCGCCGAGGCGAAAGAACTGGTCATTATAAACCATGCGTAGCCTGATCCACCCGTCTCCTTGCGGTTTATTTATTCCTAGCTTGCCTACCGTCGCTAGAACAATACGGTTAAGCTCGCGTGCTTTCTTATCCCGGTCAGCATGCATTGTAAACAGCTCGGCTTCTGAATTGGTTTCGGTGCGGTAGTCGCTCAGATACCGCAGGATGTCTATCCTAAGCCTGGGGCCGATAGCGACGTAATGATGATTGAACGGATTTGCCCGAATGAGGATCTTTCCATCATACAGGTCAATATCGCTAAAAGTGATCTTGGATAGATCACGGAGATCGCAACCTGTTCCGAGGATGAGCTCGATCAGCATCTTTTCGAAAAACATGGCCGGCTGGTCGAGATAAGTAAACAACCTGTCAAGCTCATTATCCGGTATCGCATCCTTCCACCATTGTCGCTTCAGTCGATATGGAACAACAGGGCTTACTGGTGCTTCTCTCTGTATGACGTCGGGTAATTTCGCGCAAAAAGCGCGTAGCAGATCAGTAGTCTTTTCTTGGAATTGACCACGATAGGGGAGACGGTAACGAGGCATGACCTGTTCATAGAAACCCAAAAACCGCTGAATGTCACTTTCCTCGCGGTGATCGATGACCGCCGGTCCATAAAAATTCAAATACCGCTGTGTTATGAGCTCGACCTCGGCATTGTCTGGGTAGAACCCATACGAAAAGGCATTCGCGATACTGTCGAAATCATCCTGAGCAATCATGGTTTCCTCCAGTGCAAAATGACGGTGAGTATGCTTTGAATAGGCCAGTGACGCTAGAAACTCCAGCGATCAACCGGGCTGGATTTCCGGTGCGCTTCAGCGCTGTCGGCATCGGCCAGAGCCAGGTAATGGCGTACCATCTCCAGCGTCGCATGACCCAACAGCCGCTGCAGGGTAAAGACATCGCCACCGTTGCGAAGGAATTGAATGGCGAAGGTGTGGCGGAAACGGTGCGGGTGTGCATTGCGTACACCGGATGCCCGGCCGATTGAGTAAATGATCCTCAGAATGCTGCCCTGGTTCATTGGCGTTCCATCGACCGACATCAACAATGGATCTTCCGGGCGTGTGTCTTCCCTCGTGGTGAGGTATTTCCACAAAGCCTTCCTTGCAGACTTTCCCAGAAAAACTGTTCGCGGCCTCGTCTTGCGGACATGGTGCGGTTTAATATACACCTCGCCGTTTTCCAGGTTCGTATCGCGAATACGAAGACGCGCGCATTCTCCAGAGCGAACTCCAGTATCTAGAAGGATCAGGATCAATGCCCGGTCACGCAGGGCTGTTGGGCGTTTGCACTGGTATGGCCGCCGTTTGTTATCCGCTACGGGCATCGAGTTCTCGCAGCCCTTGAGCAGCTTCCCAATCTCCTCGTGGGAAAATGGGACGATCTCGCGGTTGGTGAACTGCGGCATCTTCAGTTCAAGGTCGGGGCGACCCGTTTTCAAATCCTCCGCGGCCCACTTGAAGAATGATCGGATCGCTTTCCAATAGCGGTGATGCGAAGCTGTTGCTAATGGCTCCACAACGCCGGAAGGCCTTTTCGGCCAATATTCCGCTCTGAGATGATGCATAAAAGCCTTCAGGTTTTCCGACGTGATCTTCTCAACCTCGGGATCCTCAAGGTATCTGGCCAACAAGCCAAGCGAAGAACGGTATCCACGCAGTGTGACAGGCGCGTACCCATCCGCCAAACGGGACAACTCAAATCCTTCTATTGCTTTGGACAGCTTCATGGAAAAATACCTCCGTTTCAGTTAAGTTTGAAACGGAGTGTGTGGCCCCTGTCTACAAGGTTAGGGCCAAGGCCTTTCAGTGCCCCCAGCGGGGTTCGAACCCGCGTTTTGGCCTTGAGAGGGCCACGTCCTGGGCCACTAGACGATGGGGGCTGGACGTGCGAAATTCTATCACGGGTGGGGGTGGGTGTCAATGCGAACCCCCCCTCTAACTTCCCCCACCCCCGCTTCGGGGGGCTTGAAGAATCGCTGGAGAACGCGATTTGAAGGGAGGTTTGACGTTTTGAATTCGCGGGTGGGTACGAGATTTGGCAGGGAACCCCCTAAGTCCCCCCAAACGCGTTTTTCAGCGTTTGGAGGGAGACCCCCCTCTAACTCCCCCCAAAAGGAAGAACGCTTTTGGGGGGAGGACTAAATTGGGAACATTTGCTTGAGGATGCGGTAGGTCTGGACGTGGGCCTGGACGGTGAGGGCGATGGGGCGAGCGTAGCCGCCGCCGAGGGTGAGCGCCAGGGGGATTTCGGCGGCGCGCGCGGCGTGGAACACGGCGCGGTCGCGCAGGGCCAGGCCGTTCATGCTCAGCGCCAGGCGGCCCAGGCGGTCGGCGTCCAGCGGGTCGACGCCGGCCTGGTAGAAGATCAGCTCGGGCTGGAAGGCCAGCACGGCGGGCAGGGCGGCGTCGAGCGCATCCAGGTAGGCTTCGTCGCCGGCGCCATCCGGCAGGTCTACGTCGAGGGTGGACGGCACTTTGCGGAAGGGGTAGTTCTTCTGGCCGTGGATGGAGAGCAGGAACACGTCGTCGCGGCCGCCGAGGATGCCGGCGGTGCCGTTGCCCTGGTGCACGTCCAGGTCGATGACCGCGGCGCGCCGGATGCTGCCTTCGGCGCGCAGCTTGAGGAAGGCCACGGCGAAGTCGTTAAAGACGCAGAAGCCCTGGCCTTCATTGGCCAGCGCGTGGTGCGTGCCGCCGCCCAGGTTGCAGGCGATGCCGTCGCGCAGCGCGTCGCGACCGGCGGCGATGGTGCCGCCCACGCTGGCGCACGAGCGCTGCACCAGCGCCGGGCTCCACGGCAGGCCGATCTGGCGCATCATTTTGGGGTCCACCGTGCCGTCGAGGATGCTGTCGACGTACGCGGGGGTATGGGCCAGGATCAGCTCGTCGCGCGTGGCGTGCGGGGCCAGCAGCAGCTCCTGCGGGCGCAGCACGCCATCCGCCAGCAGCGATTGCAGCAGCAAGGCGTACTTTTCCTGCGGGAAGCGATGGTTCTCCGGCAGGGGGATGGGATGCGAATTGATGTGATACACGCTTAACATGCGATTGAGTCTAGCACCGTACGGAAAAATGATGTGTAGCGTTTTGCGCCGCGGGACGTTATGATTGTTGTGCTGGTTGACATTGATTAACAGACCGTTATAATTCAAACAGGCTCGCCGCGAGCGCAGCCGCACCGGGGGATTGATCTTTTTTGGGCTACTCCACTTTTATCAGGAAGTTGCATATGGCCAAACACTTGCTTGTTACCGGTGGCGCGGGGTTTATTGGCGCCAATTTTGTCCGCCACGTGCTGGCGAGCGACCCGCAGGCGCGCATCACCAACCTGGATGCGCTCACGTACGCCGGCAGCCTGGAGAACCTGCGCGGGCTGCCCGACCCGGCGCGCCACGATTTCGTGCAGGGCAGCATCACCGACCGGGAGCTGGTAACCGGGCTGCTGCGCGAGCGCGAGATTGACGCCATCGTGCATTTCGCCGCCGAGTCACACGTCGACCGGTCGATTCTGGGGCCGGCGGTGTTTGTGGAGACCAACATCAACGGCACGTTCACGCTGCTAGACGCGGCGCGCGAGGTGTGGCTGAAGGAGAAGGGCCTGGGCGCGGCGAACGTGCGCTTCCACCACGTGTCCACCGACGAGGTGTTTGGCTCGCTGGGGCCGGACGACCCGGCCTTCGAGGAAACCACGCCCTACAGCCCGCGCTCGCCCTATTCGGCGTCAAAGGCCAGCAGTGATCACCTGGTGCGCGCCTACCAGCACACCTACGGGCTGCCGGTCACCATCTCCAACTGCTCGAACAACTACGGGCCGTACCAGTTCCCCGAGAAGCTCATCCCGCTGATGATCCTCAACGCGCTGGATGGCAAGCCGCTGCCGGTGTATGGCGACGGAATGCAGATCCGCGACTGGCTGTACGTGGGCGACCACTGCGAGGCGATCTGGGAGATCGTGCGGCGCGGGCAGCCGGGCGAGACCTATAACATCGGCGGCAACAACCAGCCCCCCAATATCGAGATCGTGCACACCATCTGCGACCTGCTGGACGAGCTGGCGCCTGATTCATCCTACCGGCCGCACCGCGGACTGATCCGCCATGTGACCGACCGGCCGGGGCACGACCGGCGCTACGCGATGAACATCAGCAAGATTGAGCGCGAGCTGGGCTGGCAGCCGCGACACGACCTGGCGAACGGGCTGCGCGAGACAGTGCAGTGGTACCTCGACCACCCGCAGTGGGTGGCCGCCATCCGCGAGCAGCAGAACTACCAGCAGTGGGTCACATCCAACTACAGCAGCCGGGAAGGTGTCAAATGAAGGGGATCATTCTCGCCGGGGGCAAGGGCACGCGGCTTTACCCGCTCACGCTGACGGTCAGCAAGCAGCTCCTGCCGGTGTACGACAAGCCGATGATCTACTATCCGCTGTCGATGCTGATGTTCGCCGGCATCCACGAGGTGCTGGTGATCAGCACGCCGGAAGACCTGCCCGGTTTCCGCCGGCTGCTGCGCGACGGCAGCCAGTGGGGTATGCATTTTGCCTACGCCGAGCAGCCCGAGCCGCGCGGCCTGGCGGATGCGTTCATCGTGGGGCGCGAGTTTATCGGCGATGACAGCGTGTGTTTGATCCTGGGCGACAACATTTTCTACGGCAGCGGGCTGGTGCAGATGCTGCTGGAAGCGGTGGACATCTCGAAGGATGGCGCGGTGATCTTCGCCTACCCGGTGCGCGACCCCGAGCGCTACGGCGTGGTGGAATTTGATGAGGACGGGCGGGCGATCAGCATTGAGGAAAAGCCGTCGCACCCGCGTTCGAATTACGCCGTGCCGGGCATGTATTTTTATGACAACCGTGTGGTGGAGATCGCCGCCAACCTGCAGCCTTCGGTGCGCGGCGAGATCGAGATCACCGACGTGAACCGGGCCTACATGGCGTCCGGCGACCTGCGCGTGCAGGTGTTCGGGCGCGGGCTGGCCTGGCTGGACGCCGGCACGCACGAGTCGCTGCTGCAGGCGGCCAACTTCGTGCAGGCGGTGGAAGAACGCATGGGGCTGATGATCGCCTGCCCGGAAGAAATTGCTTACCGCATGGGCTTTATCAGCCTGGATGACCTGAGCGAGTGCGTGCGCCATCTGGGCGCCACGCAGTACAGCGCCTACCTGGAGCGGCTGATCGACCGCGAGCGCCGTGGGATCAAAGAAGGAACGTATGCGAATCCTGATACTTGGTAAGACCGGCCAGCTCGGCTGGGAGCTGCTGCGCGCCACAGAGACATTAGGCCCGGTGACGGCACTGGACTATCCCGAGATTGACCTGAGCCACCCGGAAGCGGTGCGCGAGGTGATTGGGCGCATCCACCCGCAGGTGATTATTAACGCTACCGCGTACACCGACGTGGACGGGGCAGAGCGCGAGCCGGAAAAGGCGATGGCGATCAACGGCTACGGGCCGGGGTTTCTGGCCGAGGAAGCGCGCCGGTTGAAAGCCGCGCTGATCCATTACTCTACCGATTACGTGTTTGACGGCAAGCTGGGCCGGCCATATACCGAGGCCGACACGCCCAACCCGCTGGGCGCGTACGCGCAGAGCAAGCTGGCCGGCGAGCAGTGGGTGCAGGGCGTGAGCGACAGCTTCCTGATCTTCCGCACGGCGTGGCTGTACAGTCTGCGGCGGCCGAGCTTTGTCACCAAGGTGCTGGGCTGGGCGCGCAAGCAAGACACGCTGCGCGTGGTCAGCGACCAGGTGAGCAACCCTACCTGGGCGCGCACGATGGCAGAGCTGACCGCGCAGGTGCTGGCGATGAGCGTGCCGGACCCGGCCGGGTGGATCAGCGAGCGGCGCGGGCTGTATCACGTGGCGGGCGGCGGGCATGCCAGCCGCTTCGAATGGGCGCAGGCCATTTTGAGCTGCGATCCACGCCGCGAAGAGCAGACGGTGCGCGATCTGCTGCCGGCGCGCACGGCGGATTTTCCTACCCCCGCGGAACGCCCATTGTTTTCAGCGCTAGACTGCTCGGCGTTTGAGAATACCTTTGGCCTGTTCCTGCCCGCATGGCACGAGACGATGGTCAAAGCGATGGATGTGGGGTAGGGAGAGAAAGCGGGCTTGAACAAGTGATAACGCCGGTTATGGCGCGGATAGGATTCCCCACAAGGGCGGTATTTTTGGGGAGAAATCTACATTTTCTATTGACTTTGAATAGATTTCCGTTTACTATGTTAGGGTAGTTCGGTTTAATTCGTATAAGGCGCATCTAGCGCTGGCAACGAAGGCATGTAGCCAATAGGGGGCCGCTTTCGTTGTCAAGTGAGCAACACCGGCCCTGTGGCCGGTGTGCCTGTTAACATACTGAAGAGCAATGCAGCCTCGGGCTATGTCCCGGGTTATCGCACAACCAGCGCCAGGGAGACCATTAAAGGTAGCGTGCCCCTGGCCGGATCCTGCTTCCTTTCTTACTGCCTGGCAGCACATCATGGGGAAATTTGACCGGCTGCCAAACAATCTTGCTTCTCTGAAATGGGGCTGAATTTTGGTTGTGTCGTAAAGACGCGATCTACCTGGCGGCAGGGAACACTGCCGCGCGTGTGCCTGCAATTGCGCAAACAGGCGGGTAGAATGCGACAAAAGCGCGTAACGGGCGGGGTTAAAAGGCGTTACCAGTAATATAACGCGAATGCTGCCTTATCAAAAAAGGGAGGACAGAATGAGGCGAGCGGTCATGGATTATGAAGTGCGCAGTGATCAGCACTTTTTGTCAAAGCTTCTTAGCGGTAACAAAGTACGCACGTTAAAGCACAATCAATGGACGATCCTTACCGGTTGGCTGATCCTGCAAGATATGGCCATGACCGCGCTGGCATTCTGGCTGGCGTATCAGATCCGGTTCAATCTTTCCATCCCGCTGTTCCGGCTGGAAGTCGTGCCGGAAGCCCTGTTCTACAGCGGGCTGATCCGCTTCCTCGTGCCATTGTGGATCTTCATCTTTGCCGGTATCGGGCTGTATAACCGCGGCAACCTGCTGGGCGGCACGCGCGAATACTCGCTGGTGTTCAACGCCACCGGGATTGGCATGTTTGCGGTCATCGCGTTTGGCTTTTTGCAGCCCGATTTCCTGCTGGCGCGTGGCTGGCTGCTGCTAGCCTGGATCCTCACCTTCTTCTTCACGGCGCTGGGGCGTTTCATCAGCCGGCGGTTTGTGTACACCGCGCGGCGCTATGGTATGTTCCTCACCCCTGCCATCATCGTGGGCGCGAATGACGAAGGCCTGTCGCTGGCCGACCAGCTTCTGCGCTGGAAGCGCTCCGGCCTGGACCTGATCGGTTTTGTGGATGATGATGTGCAGCAGGGCGCCAAAGTATATGAAGAGCTTTACAACCTGGGGCAGATCGAAACCCTCACGGCGGTGATCCGCCAGTACGGCATCAAGGAGATCATCGTAACCGCGTCGGCATTTACGCGTGAAGATATCCTGGCGATCTTCAAGAAGCATGGTATTTCAGACGAAGTCAACCTGAACATGTCGTCCGGGCTGTATGAGATCATTACCACTGGCCTGCAGGTGCGCGAGATGGCCGGCGTGCCGCTGGTGCAGGTGAACAGAGTGCGCCTGACCGGCGTGGACCTGGTGCTCAAACTGGCGCTGGACTACGTGCTCTCCACCCTGGCAATTGTCTTTGCCTCGCCGCTGTTCCTGCTGCTGGCCATCGCGGTCAAACTGGATTCGCCCGGGCCGGTATTCCATCGCCGCCGGGTGATGGGCGTCAATGGTAAGCAATTCGATGCGTTCAAGTTCCGCACCATGTACGTCAACGGTGACGAAATTCTGGCGCAAAACCCGGAATTGAAGGCCGAGCTGGAAGCCAACCACAAACTGAAGGTTGACCCGCGCATCACCCGCGTGGGCGCGCTGCTGCGCAAGACCAGCCTGGACGAGCTGCCGCAATTCTTCAACGTGTGGCGCAACGAAATGTCGGTTGTTGGGCCGCGCATGATCTCGCCGGAAGAGATGAAGAAGTACAACCAGTGGGGCATCAACCTGCTGACGGTCAAACCCGGCATCACCGGGCTGTGGCAGGTGAGCGGGCGCTCGGATGTGACCTACGACGAGCGCGTTCGGCTGGATATGCAGTACATCCGCAACTGGAACATCTGGCTCGACGTGCAGATTCTGCTGGAGACGATCCCGGCGGTGCTGCGGCAGCGCGGAGCTTATTGACCTGTTTTCCACCGGCGCTGCTCGATCTCCGGGCAGCGCCAGTTTTCCATTTTTCACTCAATCCGCCAGCCCGATTTTGTCGTGAAAAAGGGCTGGAAATCGATGGAACGCTGGTTGAAGAGTTCCAAAGTGCCGTAACATTTTCTCGTTTCTTTCGATATCTGATTGAACGAAGTGCACGAAGCCTGGATGTGAGGAGCCGTTGAAGTGATCATTGTTCAAACGCCGCTGCGAGTAAGCCTGTTCGGTGGTGGCACCGATTTTCCCTCGTTTTATTTGAACGAGGGCGGCTGCGTGTTGACCACTGCGATCGACAAATACATCTTCGTCAGTATCAAGCAGCGCTTCGATGACAAGCTGCGCATCGGTTACACCAAGACCGAAATGGTGGACAGCGTGGATGAGATTCAGCACGAGTTGATCCGTGAAGCGCTGCGTAAGACTGGCATTACCTACGGCATCGAGATCACCACCACCGGCGATATCCCGGCGGGCACCGGGCTGGCCTCGTCCAGCGCGGTGACCGTGGGCTCGCTGCACGCCATGTACGTATTCCTGCGCGAATCGGTGACGCCTGAGCAGTTGGCGCGGGAAGCCTGCGAGATAGAGATCGAGCGGTTGGGCAAGCCGATTGGCATCCAGGACCAGTACATCGCCGCGCATGGCGGGCTGCGATTCATTGAATTCCAACAGGATGGCAGCATCCAGAACAACGCGGTGCGGCTGCCCGCCATGGTCAAACGGCGGCTGAATGAAAGCCTGCTGCTGTTCTTCACCGGCGTCACGCGCCAGGCAGACAGTATCCTCACCGAGCAGAAAACCAACATGCACAACAACATCGAGGCATTGCGTGTGATGAAAGGCATGGCCTACACCGCGCGCGATGAGCTGTGCAATGGCAACATCGACGCACTGGGCCACCTGTTGCACGAGTACTGGCAGGTGAAGAAGCACCTTTCCAGCAATATCAGCAACGGCGTGATTGACGACTGGTACCAGGCGGCGCGCAGCGCGGGCGCCCTGGGCGGCAAGATCACCGGAGCGGGTGGGGGCGGCTTTCTGCTGCTCTACTGCCCGTACGACCGGCGCGAGGCGGTGCGCGCTGCGCTGCCACACCTGCGCGAGCTGCCATTCCAACTGGAGCCGGACGGCTCGAAGGTGATTTTTAACTACCGCAGATAGCGGGCGTCATTATACAGGGGCAGTTTTTCTGCTGCCCGCAGGGGTACACTGGTTTTGGGATCGCGGTCAACGCGGATCGACCCAAGGGGGTCAGAGGAGTAGAATGCAGAATACCTTGCGTTACGTTACCGATATGAAAGAAACGATCGACATGCTGCCGATGGATAAGATCAACCAGGTAATCGATCTGCTCCACCAGGCGCGCCTGGACGACCGGCAGGTGTTCGTCATGGGCAACGGCGGCAGCGCATCCACCGCCACGCACTTCGTGTGCGACCTGGCGAAGAATACGCGCCGCATGGGCTGGCCGCACTTTCGCGTGATTGGCCTGACCGATAACATGGCCATCTTCTCGGCTTACGCCAACGATGAAGGCTACGAAAATGTCTTCTCGGCGCAGCTTGCCAACCTGGTGCGCGCCGGAGATATTGTGATCGGGATTTCGGCCAGCGGCAATTCCAAAAATGTGCTCAAAGCCATCGAATCGGCGCGCAAGGCTGAGGCCATTACGGTAGGCTTTACCGGCTACGCCGGCGGCCAACTGGGCGAAATGGTGGACTACCACCTCAACGTGCCGTCCAACCGCATTGAAATTGTTGAAGACCTGCACCTTGCGATGGAGCACATGATGTGCAACACGCTGGGCGAGCTGACCAAGGTTGACGTGATGCGCGCGGTGATGCCCGCCGCGGTGCAGCAGGCGCCGGCCTACACTGACGCGCTGGTCAACGGCCTGTTTGGCGAAGCCATGATCACTGGTAATGCCTACACCGAAGCACAGTCATCGGTGGAGCAGTTTTCGCGCATCAGCCAGGAGCTGGCCTCGAAGGTCAACCTGCACGACATGCTGTGCCGCATCCTGCCCATGACGCTCGAATCGGTGGGCGCTTCGAGCGGCAGCATTGTGGTGCTGGATGAGGGCGGCCGGGTTGTGGATGGCGCGCTGGCTTATGCCGGCGAAGTCCGCCAGACCGGCATGGAACAGCTCACCGATATCGTCAAGAATGGGCTGGCGGGCTGGGTGGTGGAAAACCGCCAGGCGGCGCTGGTGACCAACACCGCCGACGACCCGCGTTGGCTGCCACGCTCCTGGGAATCGATGAGCCAGACGCAGCGCTCGGCCTTATCCGTGCCTCTGCTCACCCGTGACCGGGTGGTGGGGGTGGTAACTTTGGTATATCCCGAAGCGGGGCGCTTCACAATGGAAGACCTGGCCCTGCTCACGGCGATTACGATTTCGATCTCTTATTCGTTTAGCGGGTGAAAGGCAGGCAAACCAGGCCAGCAGCACGCGCGCCTACAAACAGGTGAATATGTCGCGCAGCGCATCACAGATCTGGAACGGCTGGAGATCCGCGGCTTCGGGCAGCAATGCCTGGGCCGCTCCCCGGCCGGTGCGCACCAGGAAGGTCCGCCGGATGCCAGCATTTTGTCCGGCCAGCAAATCGCTGATTGCATCGCCGACCATCACTGACTGGGAAAGGTCCAGATCGAGGGCAGCGGCGGCCTGAAGCAGCAGGCCCGGCCTGGGTTTGCGGCAGTCACACGCATCCGCGGGCGCATGGGGGCACACAAAAACGCCATCCACTCGCCCACCGTTCTTTTCAATTTCAGCCACCACGCGGCGGTTGATGGCATCTGCCTCAGCCAGGGTGATAATCCCCCGGCCCACCGCCGACTGGTTGGTAACAATCACCAACGCATAGCGGCTGCCGCGCAGGGCGGCCAGTGCATCCAGCGCGCCGGGGAGAAACGCAACGTCATCCCACGAGCGCACATACTGGTCGCGGTTCTCAATGATGACACCATCGCGGTCGAGGAACAAAGCGGGTCGCATTGCGTTATTATAGATGATCCCATTGAGTTTGGGACGCACCCATTCATACGATATCGCCGCTCGCATGACGCGGGCGGGGCAGGAGAAGGCAGTACGTAATCATGGAAACGACGGCAGGCGCAAAGGCAAATGCACAGGAAAAAACATCCGCGCTGGCAAGCGTGCGGCTGTACCTCAGCCGCCAGGCCGATGGCCTGGGACGCTACATCCTGGAGCAAACGCTATACCTGCTGCTGGGCTGGGTACCCACGGTGGTGGGCGTGGCGCTGCGCGGCGTGTTCTACCGGCTGATCCTGCACATGCGCGGGCTGGCGGCAATCGAGAGTGGGGTGCGGCTGCGTTATGCCAGCAATATCCATTTGCAGCGCGGCGTGTATCTGGATAGCAACACCTACCTGCATGCCTGCCCCAACGGCATCGAGATCGGTGAGAACACCATCGTGATGCACGGCGCGGTGCTGCATGTGTATAACTTCCGCGGCATGCCGCAATCAGGGATTAAGATCGGGCGCGATAGCCTGATCGGTGAGTACTGCGTGATCCGCGGCCAGGGCGGGGTGACGATCGGCGACCGGGTGTATACCTCGCCGTTCACCCAACTTTTGTCGGTCAACCACGTATTTGACGACCCCAACCGGCCGTTCGTAGAGCAGGGCATCACCGCACAGGGCATTGTTATTGAAGATGATGTGTGGCTGGGCGCCGGCGCGGTTATCACCGACGGCGTGCGCGTGGGCCACCATTCGGTGGTGGCGGCGGGCGCGGTGGTGACCAAAGACGTGGAGCCGTATTCGATCATGGCCGGCGTGCCGGCGAAATTTATCAAGCACGTTGGTGAACAAGGTGTACAAGACCCTCGACGGGTCATTTATTATTGAGCGTAGTTTTCGTACAATGGGATAAGGTTTACCAGGAGGGACAATGACAACACTATCCATCGTAATTCCGGCCTACAACGAAGAACGGGGCATTACTGAGATCGTTGAACGTGTGATGGCCGTTAAAGAAAGCCTGAAAAGCGCGGGAGTTGACGACATGGAGCTGCTGGTCGTCAACGACGGCTCGAAGGACAAGACCGAGCAGGTTTTGATGGCGCTGGCTCCGCAGCATCAGGGGATGCGCGTGATCTGCCATGAGCGCAACAAGGGCTATGGCGCGGCGCTGAAGACCGGCTTTGCCCAGGCGCGCGGCGAGCTGGTGGGTTTTCTCGATGCGGATGGCACATACCCGCCCGAATACTTCCCGCAGTTGTGCCAGTCGGCGATGGATGGCGCGGAGCTGGTGATCGGCTCGCGCATGAGCGGGGCCGATAGCAAGATGCCGGTCACGCGGCGCATTGGCAACTTCTTCTTCGCCAACCTGCTCAGCCTGGTGGGCTGGCAGAAGGTGACCGACAGCGCCAGTGGGATGCGCGTGTTCCACAAGAGTGTACTGGCGCGCATGTACCCGCTGCCTAATGGCCTCAACCTGACGCCGGTGATGAGCACCCGCGCGGTGCATGAAGGCCTGAAGATGGTGGAAGTGCCGATCCCTTACAGCGAACGGGTGGGGCGCTCGAAGCTGAGCGTTGTGCGCGACGGCTACACCTTCCTGCAGTCAATCCTGTGGACGGTACTCTCTTACAACCCGGTGCGCATCCTCGGCATCATCGGCCTGATCGGTGTGGCCATAGCGGCCATTGTGGGGCTGGGCATCCTGGTGGCGCGCCTGAGCGGCACCACTGCGCTGGGTCCGTGGGGTGTGTTCGCCTTCTTCGCTGCGGTGGTAGCCGGCGTGGCCGGGGTGAGCGTTTTCGCCCTAGGCGCGACGTTCAACCACTTGGTATCGTTGTTCTATAACCGCCCCATCCGGCAGGGATTGTTCGGCAAGCCCGTATTCCAGAAACCGCTGGAAAACAACTTTGGCTGGATGGGACTGGCCGGTATTGGCGTCGGCATCGTGGTAGCGGTGCTGGGGCTGGTGCTGGGCCTCAACAGCGCAGATACCGCGCGCATCTGGTTTTACCTGCTGGTGAGCGCGATGATTATGCTGGTGGGCCTGCAACTGGTGATCTCATGGGTGCTAATGCGCATCCTGGAAGAGCTGGAGCAGCGCGAAGCACTGGCGCAAAAAGACTTACTGTAACCAACCCGCGGCGCAAGCCGCATGGATTTATTGGAGGCATGTTCTATGACTGATGAATTTAACAATACTCGCGGCGTAAACCTGGGCACTTCACGCGTTCCGCCGCTGCGGATGGCGAACTTCCCTGACGCTGACGCAATTGTGGCGGCCGGCTCGAACAACAAGCGTGGCCCGGATGCCGTCGACATTATGCTGGTCAACCCGCCCACGCCGGATGGCGCGCTGTGGATCCGCACCCAGCACCGTGTGGGGCGGCGCACGCGCGAAAATATGGTGTGGCCGCAGGTCTCGCTGGCGCAGATGGCGGCGATGCTGGTGCCGGATTACACGGTGAAGATCGTGGACGCCAACGCCGAGCGCATGGGCTGGAAAGAGTTTTCACAGCTGCTGGATAAGTACCAGCCCAAGTATTACCTGACCCAGGTAACTGCCCCCACGCTGGAAAACGATATGTACGGCACGTTCCTGGCGCGGGCGCGCGGGGCCAAAACGATTGCGTTTGGCACGCACGTTACCCCCATCCCCACGCAGACCATGCTGACCTACCCCAGCCTGGATTACATCCTGCGCGGCGAGCCGGACCTGACGATCCGCGATTTTCTGGATCACATGGAAGGCAAGACAGCCAACCGCCCGGATTTCATCCAAAAGATGATCAACGAGCACGATCCGAACTACAGGCTGGCTTTCCACGAAGATGGCACACTGGATATGCACGCCATCAAGGGATTGGTGTGGCGCAAGAACGGCGAAGTGGTAATCAACGCCACGCGACCGTTTATCAAAGACCTGGACGACCTGCCCATCCCACTGCACCACCTGCTGCCGTACGATAAGTACCGCATGCCGCTGATGAAAGGCCCGTTCACCTTCATCGTGTCTAGCCGCGGCTGTACGGCGGGCTGCATCTACTGCATCAAGCACGTTAACTACCAGTACACGGTACGGCTGCGCTCGCCGGAGAAAATCCTGGAAGAGCTGTGGGTGCTCAAGAAGCTGGGCATTAACTACGTCAACATGTACGCCGACCTGTTCACCGTCTCGCGCGACCAGGTGATGGGCCTGTGCAAGCTGATGATCGAATCGAAGATCGATATGCACTGGACCTGTAACAGCCGCGTGGATTACGTGGACGAAGAAATGCTGCAGATGATGGGCAAGGCAGGCTGTTTCTTTATGACCTGGGGTATCGAAAGCGGGTCAGAGCAGGTGCTGAAGCACGCGCGCAAGGGCGCGTACCCGGATAAGGTGGAACGCGCGCTGCGCTGGTCGAAGGCGGCGGGGATCAAGAACTGGGGCTACTTCATCATTGGCCTGCCGACCGAGACGGAAGAGACCATCCGCCAGACGATCGATTTTGCCAAGAAGCTGCCGCTGGATATTGCGCTGTTCCACGTGGCCGCGCCGTACCCCGGCACACCGTTCTTCTTCGAGGTGGTACGCGAAGGCTGGTTCCGCGAGGGCACGCGCTGGGAGCAGGTGGATATGGACAAGGGCACGGTGCTGGATTACCCCGGCCTGCCCGCCGAACGCCTGCTGTACTGGCAGAAGCGCGCCTTCCGCGAATGGGCCATACGCCCCGGGCCGATGTTTACCTATCTGAAGATGCTGCTCTCCGACGTGTCGACCTTCAAGACGGCGCTGGACGTGGGCATGCAAACCCTGCGCTGGCAGACCGGCAAACAGGCCGATTGAGCCCGAGCAAACACTGGAAAAACCTGCGCGTCACATGGCGCGCAGGTTTTTCCAAAACAAAATCAGCTCTTTGCGCGTGTTGCAAATCTGTTATTTTCACCTGGTGGGTTTTTCGGTACAATGAAGATGGTTTCCGTTTTTGACATTTGACTTTCGGCACTCGGTGAGGAGCAGAAAAGCTCCTCGCCACCATTTGTTTTTGTTTCTACGAGGGAAGAAACATGGGAAATACTGAAGAACTCATCCGCAAGTACATCGCCGATAATATCCTGTTCAGCAAGGATGGGTACCCGTACCCGGACGATGCATCGTTCCTGGAAAATGGGATCATTGATTCGATGAATGTCCTCGAGCTGGTGGTATTTGTGGAAGAGCATTTCCACATTACCGTGGGGGACGAGGAAGTGGTGCCGGAGAATTTTGATTCGCTGAGCGCAATGACGGCGTTTGTACGCCGTAAGCAGGCGGAGAAGGAATCAGCTTAAACCATATCGTAGCGCCGGCGGGTCGCGCGGCCTTCCGCCCGGCGCAGGGGGGTAGTATGAATATCGCGGATTATTTGCTGGAACACGGCGATGACCAGAAGGTGGCGATCATCTTTGAGGACGGTCAGAGTACCTACGCCGATATCCGCCACGCGGCGGCGCAGGTGGCGCTGCTGCTGCAGCGTCAGGGAATCGGCGCGGGCGACAGCGTGGGCCTGCTGGGGGCTAACTCCCTGTTCTGGGTCGCTTCGTACCTGGCGATCATGAAGCTGGGCGCGGTGGCCGTGCCATTCTCGACCATGGCCATGCCCGAAGAAGTGCAGGCGCAACTGGCGTTTTCGGGCTGCCGCGCGGCGTGCTTGCAAAACCGTTACCACGGGCGCTACGAGAGCGCCTTTCCCGCCGGGCTGCCGCTGCTGATGGACGACTGCCTCGACCCTGCTTCTCCGGCCGACTGGAAGTCGCTGCCCTACAATTCCGATTTTGATGAGGGGCGCGAGGCGGCTTTAATGTTCACATCCGGCACCACCCAGAGCCCGCGCGCGGTGCGCATCTCGCATCGCAACATTCGCGCCAACACCGATTCCATCATCGAGTACCTGGAGCTGGACGAGAACGAGCGCATCATGGTGATCTTGCCGTTCTATTACTGCTTCGGCACTTCGCTGCTGCACACGCACCTGCGCGTCAACGGCTCCATGGTGGTCTCCAACGGCTTCACCTTCCCGGAAAAGGTGCTGGATTTGATGGAACAGCACGGCTGTACCGGCATCGCCGGGGTGCCGTCTACTTACCAGACCTTTATTCGCAACACCACTATGGCCAGGCGCCCGATGACAACACTGCGCAAGGTGCAGCAGGCGGGCGGCAAGCTGCCGGCGGTGCAGATTAAAGAGCTGGTGGAAATGCTGCCCAACGCGCACATCTACACCATGTACGGGCAAACCGAGGCCACGGCGCGGCTTTCGTACCTGCCGCCGCACCTGCTGGACACCAAGCTGGGCTCGATTGGCAAGGGCATCCCGGGCGTAGAGCTGCGCGTGGTGAACGAAGCCGGGGACCCGGTGCAGCCGGGCGAGGTGGGTGAGATCTGGGCGCGTGGCGAGAACATCTCGGAAGGCTACCTGAACGACCCGGGGGCCTCAGGTGAGAAGTTCATTGACGGGGTGCTGCACACCGGCGACCTGGCCACGGTGGACGAAGACGGCTTCATCTTCGTGGTGGACCGTAAGGCGGACTTCATCAAGTCCTACGGCTACCGCGTGAGCAGCCAGCAGGTGGAAGATTGCGTGCTGGCGCTGCAGGACGTGGTGGCGGCGGCCGCGGTGGGCGAGCCGGACGCGATGCGCGGCGAGGCGATTGTGGTGTTTGTGACGCTGCGTGAAGACAGCGTGCTGCAGCCGGACGCGATCATCGCGCACTGCCGCGGCAAGCTGGCGCGGCACATGTGGCCCAAGCGCGTGGAGGTGCTGGACAGCCTGCCGCTGAGCGCGCAGGGTAAGGTGCTCAAATCGGAGCTGCGAAAGCGCGGCAGCTCCAACGGCGCCGCGGTAAAGTAGCGCGGCATTCCCCGTGTTTGCAGGGGTAGAAAAGGGGCCGCGCCATGTGTGGCATTGCTGGTATTCTCAACCTGAACGATCTCCCGCCAGTAGAAGTGGCCGGCGTGCGGCGCATGCTGGCGACGATCCGCCACCGCGGGCCGGATGGATTTGGCATTTACCGCGACGCGCACATCGGCATGGGCAGCGCGCGGCTGAGCATCATCGACCTGGCCGGCGGCGACCAGCCGATTGGGAATGAGGACGGCACGCTGTGGATCGTCTATAACGGCGAAGCGTTTAACTACGTGGAGCTGCGCCCCGAGCTGGAAGCGCGCGGACACCGCTTTACCACGCAGTCCGATACCGAGGTGATCCTGCACCTGTATGAGGAATGGGGGCCAGAGTGCCTGCGCTTCCTCAACGGGCAGTTTGCGCTGGCGATTTGGGACAGCCGGGCGCGCTCGCTGTTCCTGGCGCGCGACCGGGCGGGCATCCGCCCGCTATTCTACAGCCTGCAGGACGGCCGGCTGGTATTCGCCAGCGAGATGAAGGCGATCCTCTCCGCGCCGCAGATGCAGGCCGAGGTAGACCGCGCTGCGCTGCGCGAGGTTTTCACCTTCTGGAGCGTACAGCCGCCGCGCACCATCTTCCGCGGCATCCTCGAGCTGCCGCCCGCGCATTGGATGCTGGTGCAGGACGGCCAGGTGACGGTGCGGCGTTACTGGGAGTTGGATTATACGCTCGATGCACGCTTCGCGGACGAGACAGAAGCGATGGACGAGCTGGAGCGGCTGCTGATTGACGCCACGCGCATCCGGCTGCGCGCCGACGTGCCGGTGGGCGCGTACCTTTCCGGCGGGCTGGATTCTTCGGTCACCACCGCGCTGATCCGCGCGTACACCGGCAGCCGGCTGGACACGTTCTCGATCGCTTTCGCGGACGAGAATTTCAATGAAAGCCCATTCCAGCAGCAGATGGCACGCGCCCTGGGCACCGACCACCACGAGGTGTACTGTACGCATGCGGATATCGGCGCGATATTTCCCGAAGTGATCTGGCATACGGAAACGCCGCTGCTGCGCACCGGCCCCGCGCCGCTGTTCCTGCTCTCGAAGCTGGTGCACGCTACCGGCTTCAAGGTGGTGATGACCGGCGAGGGCGCGGATGAGATCCTGGCCGGGTATGACATCTTTAAAGAGATGAAAATCCGCCGTTTCTGGGCGCGCGACCCGCAGTCGAAGCTGCGCCCGCTGCTGCTGCAGCGGCTGTACCCGGACATTAAAGGGTTGAACAGCGCCGGTGGAGCATACCTGAAGGCGTTTTTTCAAAAAAACCTGACCGATACCGGCTCGCCCTGGTATTCGCATGCCATCCGCTGGAGCAATACAGCGCGCACCTGGCGGCTGCTGGCCGATGCGGCCCCAGCGCCGGCCGGCGCAGAGCTATTCCCCGACGCGCTGTGCCTGCCGGACGCGTTTGGCGAGTGGGACAGCCTGGCGCAGGCGCAGTACCTGGAGTTCCATACCTTCCTGTCGCAGTACTTGCTTTCGTCGCAGGGTGACCGCATGGCGATGGGACACTCGGTGGAAGGGCGTTACCCGTTCCTGGATTACCGCGTGATCGAGTTTGCCAACCGCCTGCCGCCACACCTCAAGCTGGAAGTGCTGACCGAGAAATACCTGCTCAAGAAGCTGGGGCGCAAGTATGTGCCGGATGCGATTTGGAAGCGGGTCAAGCGGCCGTACCGCGCGCCGATCCACAAGTCGTTCTTCCCTGGCAAGCCGCTGGAGTGGGTGAGCGAGCTGACCGGCACGGCGGCGCTGCGCGCCAGCGGGTATTTCCAGCCCGAGGCGGTGGAGCGGTTGGTGGCCAAGGCCGCGGCCGGCGCGGCGCTGAGCGAGGTGGATGATATGGCGCTGGTGGGCGTGCTTTCGACGCAGCTGCTGCACCAGCAGTTTGTGGAGCATTTGGATGCCGCGCCGCGCGGCCCGCTGCCCGTCGAGCGGGTGGTGGACCGGGTGGAGGCGTGAGGATGAGCAAGAACGCAGACCCCACTCTTCCCCCCAAATCGCAAAGAGCGCGATTTGGAGGGAAGATGGTAACTTCTCTCCATTTTTGTTCTTTGAAAATGGGGGTTTGAGGGGGCTTCTCCCGCGATAACAAACGAGCAGCATCACCGGGCGGAGGCGATACCCGCCGATAACAACCGACAAAGACAATCAAGGAGAGCATGAGATGAGCGAACAGAGCGCGGCGCGAGGGTTTGACCGTAGCTGGCTGGATCTGGACTGCGCGGCGGAGACCGAGCGCATCGTGACCTGGCTGCAGGAGAAGGTGCTGCGCGCCTTCCGGCGGCAGGGCGCGGTGGTGGGCATCAGCGGTGGCATTGATTCGTCGGTGGTGCTGGCGCTGTGTGTGCGCGCCTTTGGGCCGGGACGCGTGGTGGGAATCCTGCTGCCAGAGCGCGAGTCTAGCCCGGAGAGCGCCGACCTGGCGCACGAGCTGGCGCGCTGCTACGGGGTAGAGGCCATCACTGAGGAGATCAGCGGGGCGCTGGATGGGTTTGGCTGTTACCCGCGGCGTGATGAGGCCATCCGGCGCGTGATCCCCGAATACCAGCCGGGCTGGAATACCAAGATCGTGCTGCCCGGCGACCTGATGGAGCGCGCCACGCTCAACCTGTTCCACCTGGTGGTCACCAACCCGGACGGCACGGAGTACCGCAAGCGGCTGCCGCCGCAGGAATACCGGCAGATTGTGGCTTCCTCAAACTTCAAGCAGCGCACGCGCATGAGCATGCTGTATTACCACGCCGAGCTGCGCAACTATGCCGTGATCGGCACGGCGCAGAAGAACGAGCACGACCTGGGCTTCTTCGTCAAGTATGGTGATGGCGGGTCGGACATTGCACCGCTCGAGCACCTGTACAAGACGCAGGTCTTTCAACTGGCCGAGTACCTGGGCGTTCCAGAAACCATTCGGCAGCGCACGCCCACTACCGACACATACCCGGGTGGGGGATCGCAGGAAGAATTCTTCTACCGTATCCCGTTTGAGACGCTGGACGCGATCTGGCTGGGGTTCGAGCGCGGCGTTGCGCATGAAGACATCGCGCGAGGGCTGGGTCTGACGGCGGAGCAGGTGGGCAATGTGGTCAATGATATCATCAGCAAGCGCAACGCCACGGAATACCTGCGCGCTGCGCCAGAAGGCCTGGAAGGATAAAGTCATGGATGGCGGAAAGGGTGAACACATGTTTCACCCGGCCGGTCTTTCGTGCTATACTGTGCAAGACGGGGGGAAATTGATTCTCCCGGCACAGCACAATTTCCGTTGCACAATTCTATTGGTAGAGGGTGGGCGAAGAACGCATGACGCGCTGTGGCGCGGCCTGACGGCGCCAGGAGATTATGGTTATGCTGAATCGACAGGGTTTTGCTCGCTTGCTGGCACGGATAATGCTGGCATTGGGCGTGCTTTTCGTGATGTTTGCACTGGTGATGCCGGGGGAGAGCACCGCGGTGGTGCAGGCTGGAACATACGCCACTCCATGGTATCTGCCGCTGTTCTCGTCTGACCCGTATGCAACGCCTATCCCACCCACGGCCACCCTGGTCCCCACGGCCACTATGACGCGCACCCCCACAAACACGCCCACGAATACCCCCACGCGAACGTCCACCAGCACGCGCACGCCCACCAAAACGAGCGTGCCGGGCGGGCAGTACTCTAATATCGTCTTCCTGCATCATTCGGTGGGACAAGGCTTCATTGATGGTGGGCTGCGCACACAGCTAACCAACCTGGGCTACCAGTTTTATGACCATGCTTATAACCTTTCCAGCCAGGGGAGGGGTTTAAGCTTGCCCAATGGAAATACATCGGGCTACGACTACAGCATTCCACGTAACAGCACAGATCTGTTGACGTTAGATCTTGCAGGCCCGCATCCCAATGCCAGCACCAAGAATCTGTGGGAAAAAGGGCTGTGGGATCTGTTTGGCCAGAAGGTTTACACCAGCGGAGTTTCTGCGTTGCCGGGAGACTGCACGATCAATGGGAGTAAGCCGAGTGACCGGGCAATGACTTGCCTGATGCGCCACCAGGTGATTATTTTCAAGTCATGTTACACAAACTCGGACATCGATAGCGATAATCGCATTCAGGAATATAAGAACGTGTACGCGCGGATTGTTGCCTTTGCCGATGCGCATCCCGATCACATTTTTATCAGCCTGGGATATGCCCCTCAGGAGTCGCACGATAATCCAACGCCAGGCAGCCCGCAGCGCGCCAGACAGTTTATTGACTGGTTGAATACCAACACGGAAATGAGCAATGCAAAGCACCCGAATTTTTATGTGCTAAACCTGTACGGCCAGCTCGTGGATACCACCGGCAGCCCACAAACAAATTCGAACTGGGGCTTTTTGCGTCGCGAGTATGTACAGTGGGATGGAAACTCGCATCCCAACCAGCCGGCAAACCAGGCAATTGCAACCTGGCTGGCCGGGCAGATCGATACGATCTTGAAGAATCATTAGCACCGCAAATCCTTGTCCGCGCAGGAATCGGGCAGAGGGGGAACCCATGAACAAACGATTGCTACTCCTCTTCGGATACGCCATTACCGCGGTGATCATCAACCACGCCATCTACTGGTCGGCCAACAGCAGCCAGGTTTGGATTGAGCCGCTGGCGCTGCGCTTTACCCTGGGCACCGGGTTCCCGGTCAATGAAATGTTTTACCACCTGATCCTGGCAGCCAAGAAGCTGATGACGTTCTGCGTGCCGGCCTTCCTGTTTGCCTCGGGCTACTTCGCGGCGTACAGTGGACGTAAAAAGGGCAGCGCGCAGGCGAAGGTGATCTTCCGGCGCGTGCTGGCGCTGTTCGTGCCCTACGCAATCTGGTCGGTGGTGCTGTTTATCCTCAACCCGTACGACCAGCAGGTGAGCCTGGGTAAGATGGCGGCGCGACTGCTGTACGGCGGCGCGGTGCCGGAGTATTACTTTGTGCCGCTATTGATCCAGTTCACCATCCTTGCGCCTTTTCTGGTGAGTCAGGCGCGCGAGCACCCGCGCCGTCTGCTGCTGTTGGCCGGGCTGCTGCAGCTCAGCGTGGTGGTAGTGAGCTACGCCAGCCTGTTTGTGCGCATCCCACTGGCGCACCAATTTGTGGTGACCAACCGCATCTGGTCGCTGTTCCCCACCTGGGCATTCTTCTTTCCGCTGGGCATGGTGGCGGGCTTTCACGCCACGCAGTTCTACCAGCTCATCACGCGCTACCGGCCGTGGCTGCTGGTGGGCATGGTGACGTTTGGCAGCCTGGCCGTGCTGGAGACCGAAATCGTGGCGTCGGCGTTGAACGGCAATTTGCGTGACAGCGCTCTGACCATCCCCACCACGCTGTACGCGCTGTGCACCACGTTCGTGTTCCTGGCGTATGACTTCACCCGCTCGCCCATCTCCAAGCCGTTCTATTTCCTGGCGGATAAGACGTATTCGATTTACCTGATCCACCCGGTGGTGTTCTTCCTGATCATGCGGTTTGTGAAATATTACCTGCACCAGATTTTGAGCTTCCCGTACCTGTTCCTGATGCTGATGATCGCCATCGGGCTGTGCGTGCCCGCGCTGGTGCTGGTCGGCTCGCGCAGGGCGATGGGGGCTAACGTTTACAGATACCTGTTTGGATAGAGGAAACGTAACGATGACGACGACCACGCTTTCCAACCGGAAAAAATGGCTGTGGCTGGCCGCGCTGTCGATATTGGCGGTGGTTGTGGCCGCAGCGGCGCTGCTGGGCGCGCGGCGACTGGCGGGTGAGGCCTTTGGGCTGCGCGAATCTGCCAGGATTGCGCTGGGCACAGGCATGGCGGTGCTCCAGCGCGGTGATGTGCTGGCCGGCACGCGCGGCGAATATACCAACGTGTTCTTCCTGCACCACTCGGTGGGCATGAACCTGGTTGACCAGGGCAACCTGCGCGAGCTATTCCAGCAGGCTGGTGTGGATTTTTGGGACCAGGGCTATCGCTACGACGGCATGCGCGGTCCGGATGGGCAGGATACCGGCTTCTGGTACCCGGTGCCCAACGACAACACCGACCCGGATGGGCTGGCGCGAGTGCTGGCGCAGCAGCCGCGCGGCTTGCCGGTGAATGCGCTCAGCGGGCTGCTGCAGCACGAAGTAATCATCCTCAAATCGTGTTACCCCAACAGCAGCATCGCGGATGCGGCGCAAATGGACGCGCTCAAAGCGCTGTACGTGAGGATGCGCAATACAATGGACCGGCATCCTGACCGGCTGTTCATTCTGTTGACCACGCCGCCGCTCAACCCGGCGGAAACGAGGCTGGAAAATGCGCGCTACGCGCGCGAAATGTCGGAATGGCTGCTGTCGGAGGAATTTCAGGGTGGGCGCGCCAACCTGCGCGTGTTCGACTTTTACAGCCTGCTGGCTGAGAATGACCCGGCCAGCCCGGAGTATGGCATGCTGCGCGCCACCTACCGCGACGGTGCCGATTCACATCCCAACGCGGCGGCCAACCGCGCGGTCGCGCCACAGTTCGCGCAGTTTGTGCTGGATGCTATCGACGGATATCGCGGCGAGTGAGGCTGTATTACGCTGTTTTCCCTCGCCGCGGAAGGTGTTACAATGTGCAAAGCGGGGACATGAAATACTCGGCAAAGTCTGATTTCAGGAACTGGTAAAGGATTATTTGGTATGGGATTCCCAGCGCGCAGCATTGGTGTAGTATGGCGTCGACCTGTCCGTGGCCGACACGGCGGGCGATCAAATCTGTATGCGGGGAGCGCGAATGGATAAGCAGCCGGCGCAGCGCAGCCTGGGTATGACCATCGCTCGCAATACGGTGCTAGTTACTGCCGGCAGCGCGGCCCTGAAGCTGATCAATTTCCTGTTTAACGTGTACGTCATCCGCCAGTTGGGTGATGACCGCTATGGGCAGTATTCGGTGGTGCTGGCGTTTGTGGGCATTTACCAGATCTTCGCCGAGCTGGGTGTTTCGCAGTTTGTGATGCGCGAAACGGCCAAAGATCGCACGCGGACTGAGAGCCTGTTTTGGAACCTGGTGTCCGTGCGCATGCTGCTGGCGGTGGTGGCGGTGATCGTTATGCCGCTGATTGCCAACGCGCTGGGTTATTCTGACCAACTGGTTCAGGGCGTACTCCTATTTGGCTGCACCTTCCTGCTGGCGGCGGTGTACGTGCCGCTGGAAGGTGTGCTGACGGCGCACGAGCGCTTTGATTACGTCACCGCGTGCGGCGTTGTGGGGCAGGTGGTTTTTGTGATCGCCGGTGGGGCGTTTCTGCTGGGCGGGCACAGTTATATCTGGCTGATTGTAGCGAGCCTGATCAGCCAGGTGCCGGTGATTGGGCTGGCGCTGTATGGGGTGCTGCGCAACCGCTACCTGGCGCTGCGCCCGCGCGTGCAGCCGCGCACCTGGTGGGGGCTGGTGCGGGGCGGGCTGCCGTTCGGCATCATTGCTCTTACACTTTCGATGGCCTACAAGGTGGACACCATTCTGCTGAAGAATTTTACCAACGACAGCACGGTAGGCTGGTACAATGCGGCCTACAACCTGGTGTTCTCGCTGATGTTCCTGGTCAACGGGTTCAAAGAGGCGATCGTGCCATCGCTGGCGCGCACGCATGTAAGCGACCCGACGCAGGTGGCGCGCTGGTACCAGCGCACAGTAAAGATGCTGCTGCTGGTGTCGCTGCCCATCGCGACGGGCGGGATGATCCTGGCGTTCCCGATCATACGGCTGCTGTACACCGAGTCTTACCTGCCTTCCGCGGTGGCGCTGATGGTGCTGATCTGGGATGTGCCATTTTTAATGTACACGGCTTTTTGCGGCAATATCACTACCATCATCAGCGAAGAGCGCCAGGCTGCGCGCATCTATGGCATAAACGCGGTGGCCAATGTGCTGCTCAACCTGTGGGCCATCCCGCGCTATGGGGTAATGGGCGCGGCGATCATCACGGTGGCCACTGACCTGATCGGCACGATCCAGTTTGCCTGGCTGCTGAACAAGCGGCTGGAACAACCCAACATGGGACTGACGTTTTTCAAGACCCTGCTTGCCACCACGATTATGGGCGTGGTGGTGTACCTGCTGCGCAACGAACCGGTGCTGCTGGCAATTGGGGCCGGTGCGGGGGTGTATGCGCTGCTGGTGCTCATTTTGCGCATGTTTGACGCGAGTGAGTGGGACCTACTGCTGCGGTTCCTGCGGCCCTCGCGGCAAACATAATGACCCCTCGAATTGGAGAAGGGGCTTAAAGATGTGTATACTTGTCTATCGGTACGCAAGCAAACCTTGATCAGGGGAGCCGTATGAAGATTTTGATGGCGGTGCATCATTTACCGCCGCACTACACCGGTGGCGCGGAATGGCGGACGCTGCGCACGGCCGTCGCGCTGCAGGAGCGCGGCTACCAGGTGCGCGTGGTATCGATCGAATCGATCAAGGGAGACCCGCAGGCCGGGTTGACCTGGTACGATGAGGTCTACCAGGGCGTACCGGTGCGTCGCCTGACGTTCAACCTGGAATCGGCGCCGGATATTTTCCGCTGGAAGTATGATAACCCGTGGGTGGGCGCGCACATCGAGGCGCTGCTGCGCCTGGAACGCCCGGATGTTTTCCACATGATTGGCGGCTACCTGATCACCGCCAGCGCGCTGGATGCAGCCGCGCGAGTGGGCATCCAGTCGGTGGTATCGCTGACCGACTACTGGTGGATTTGCCCGCGCATATCGCTGCTGCGCAGCGATGGAACCCTTTCCACTGTGCCGGTGCAGGCCGAAACCTGCGTGCGCTGCATGGCCGAAGAACAGCGGCGCTTCCGCCTGCCGGGAAAGTTCTTACCCGGGTTGATGGATCTGTACTGGAAGCAGCAGCATGAACGGGCGAAAAAGGTGGGCGATCGGCTGGATTATCTGTTAGGGGCGCTCAACCGCACACAGGCAATCCTGTGCCCGTCGGTGTTTTTGATGAGTATGTATGCCCGGATGGGGGTGCGCCAGGAGCTGATGCGCTACGTGCGCCAGGGACGCGATTTTCCGGGGTTGACACCCGAGCAACTGGTAAAAAAGGCATCCCCCGTGCTGCGGGTGGGCTACATCGGGCAGATTGCGAAGTTGAAGGGCGTGCACGTGCTGATTGAGGCTATCCGGAGGCTGCCGGGCGTGCCGGTGAAGTTGGACATCTATGGTGACACGAGCGCGTTCCCCAAGTACACTGCCGAGCTGCAGCGGCTGGCCGGAGACGACGCGCGTATCCGGCTGGCAGGAACCTTCAGCTTTTTGAGCGAGACGCTGCAAGACCTAGACGTGGTGGTGGTTCCTTCTATGTGGTACGAGAACAGCCCAAATTCCATCCTGGAAGCCTTCGCGCACCGCACCCCGGTGATTACCGCGCGGCTGGGCGGGATGGCCGAGCTGGTACAGGATGGCAAGAACGGGCTGTTGTTTGCCCCGGGGGATGCCGCTGACCTGGCGAGAAAGATCAAATCTCTGGTCGATGCGCCGGAAATTCTGGCGCGGCTGCAGGCTGGCATTGAGCCGGTGAAGGGCATCGCGGCGGAGATGGATGAGCTGGAACTGGTGTACACCGGGTTGATCGGCCAGCCGCCGAACGTGCTGAACCAGGCCACGCACGCCCGAATTTAAGAGAAAACCGGGTTCGTTTTTAAAATTGCTTCGCGATGGGGGAAACGCGGGCTTGCCTGCTGCGTTATTGATATTGACTGGCGCGCCGGGGGCCAAGCGCCGGGGACATCACAGGCATGCCGCGAAAGGATTATCAGGGTAACTGCATGGAAGCCAATAGCACACAACCGAAGGTCGTGATCATCCTCCTCAACTGGAACGGGTCTACCGATACGCTGAGCTGTCTGGAGTCGCTGGAGAAGGTGGACTATCCTAACTTCGAAACCCTGGTAATCGACAATGGCTCGACCGATACCTCGGTCGAGGTGCTGCGGCGGGCTTACCCGAGCGTGCGCCTGCTGGAGACCGGGCAGAACCTGGGTTTTGTAGGCGGAAACAACGTAGGCCTGGAATGGGCGCGCGGGATCGGCGCGGATTACGCACTGCTATTGAATAACGACACCGAGGTAGACCCCGATTTCCTGCGCCTGCTGGTGCACGCGGCCGAGAGCAGCCCCAAAGTTGGCATTACCGGCCCGAGCATTTATTTCTTCGACGAGCCGGATACCTTCTGGTCAGCGGGCGGGCGCATCGACTGGAAGCAGGGCATCACCAGCATGGTAGGCATCAACCAGGTAGAGCGAGGCCAGTACGGTAAAGATCCGCGCGCGGTGGATTTTGTCACCGGCTGCGCGCTGCTGATAAAAATGAGCGTGGTAGAGCAGGTGGGCATGCTCGATCCGCGTTTTTTCCTGTACTATGAAGAGACGGAATGGTGCGTGCGCGTGCAGCAGGCGGGCTACCGCATTCTGCATGTGCCGTGCGCAAAGATCTGGCACAAGATCTCCCCGGTAGCGCGAGAAGCCTCACCAATGGTACACTATTATATGACGCGTAACCGGCTGTTGTTCCTGAAACTGTCGGGCGCGACACCGGCAGCCTGGGCGCGCACGTACCTGGAGTATGCGCGCACGCTGGCTAGCTGGGCGCTACGGCCGCGCTGGCGCGGGAAAGCGCTGCAGCGGCGGGCGATGGTGCAGGCGATCCTGGATTACTCACGCCGCCGTTTTGGTAAGGTGGAGTGGAATGGTGGTGGGGCATGAAGGTATTGTTCCTCTCGCGCTGGTATCCGTATCCACCGGATAATGGGTCGAAGCTGCGTATTTACCACCTGCTGCGTGAGCTGGCGCGCGCGCATACTGTGGACCTGATCTCCTTCACCAGCGAGCCGGTAGACCTGCAAAAGACCAGCCCGCTGCACGGTATCTGCCGGCATATCCAGACCAGCGTGTACTCGCCCATGACGCCGGGTGGTCTGGCGGGGTTAGCCGGGCTGTTTGCGCCACGCCCGCGCTCGGTGGTTGCTACCTACAGCGCCGAGCTGGACGCTCTGGCGCAGTCGGCATCAAACCAGGAGCAATACGACCTGGTGATCGCATCGCAGATCGATATGGCTCCCTACGCGGCCAAGCTGAACATCGCGGCGCGGTTGTTTGAAGAAATTGAGCTCACCACTATCTGGGAGCAGTACGCGTTGGCGCGCAACCCGTTCAAGCGCATGCGCGGGCTGCTGACCTGGCTGAAGCTGCGCCGTTACGTACATGAGCTACTCAAGTCGTTCCAGGCCACCACGGTGGTATCGGACGCTGAGCGCCAGCGCGTGCTGCGCGTGGCGCCGCGCGGCAGCGAGGTAGTGGTCATTCCAAACGGGGTCGATAGCGATTGGATGGCCGGCGATTTTGGCGAACCGCAAGCGGATACGCTTGTGTATAACGGTGCGCTGACCTACCAGGCTAATTTTGACGCGGTGGCGTATTTCCTGGCTGAAATCTTTCCGCGTATCCAGGCCGGGCGGCCGGGAACGAAGCTGTACATCACCGGCAAGACGGATGGCGTGCGCCTTCAGCGGCTGCCCCAGAATGATGGGGTGGTATTTACCGGTTATATGCAGGATGTGCGCCCGCGCGTGGCGCAGAGCTGGGTTAACGTGGTGCCATTGCGCATTGGTGGCGGCACGCGGTTGAAAATTCTTGAATCGCTGGCGTTGGGCACGCCGGTCGTCTCTACCAGCAAGGGGGCCGAAGGGCTGCACCTGCGCGCCGGGGAAGACTACCTGCGCGCCGATACGCCGGCCACGTTTGCCGACGCTACGCTGCGGCTGTTGAACGATCCGGAAATGCGCGCCAGGCTGGCGGAAACCGGGCGAAATAAGGTGCGCGAACTGTATGACTGGCGCATGATCGGGCACGAGCTGGATACGCTGGCGCGGCGGGTGGCGGCATCGGCTGCCGAAAGCCCGTCGCTGGCAGCGGTTGAGCGGCCGGCGCGGTAGAGGAGTATAACGGTATATGGCATCCCCCATTTTACGTGGAAAAATTCCCCAAGCACCCACCCTGCACCCCGAGCTGCGCCGGCGGCTGACGATCGCGGCGATTTTTCTGGCGGTGCTAGCGTTTTCGGCGCTCACCGGGCTGCTGCTGGCGCAGCAGAACGGCCTGCTGCTGACCGGGCTGATGTACGCGGGCATCATGGGGCTGGTGGGATTCTTTCTCCTATCCGAGAACGTGGGGTGGGGTGTGCTGGGTATTGTGCTGACGGCCGGGTTCAGCCCGCTCACACTTCCCACTGGCACGGCCAGCCGCATCCCCGACAGCATGATAGTAACGATCCTGGTGGCGGGCGTATGGATTCTGCGCATGCTGGTGGTGAACAGGCGTTTTTCGCTGGCGCGCAGCCCAACCAACCTGCCAATTCTCATCTGGTGCGCGGTGGTGATCATTTCGCTGTTCTGGAGCATGTCTTTTCGCGATCCACAGGTGATCATCTGGGATTCATTCCCCTTTGTGCAGATGGCTTCGGCGGTATTGATGGTGGCGCTGCCGGCGGCGTATTTGTTGGTGGCAAATCAAGTGCGCAAAGAATGGCAGTTGCAGGTTATGGCGCTGCTGATGGTGGTATTGGGCATCATTTCGGTGGGACTGTATTTTCTGCACAGCCAGATCCACTTCTTCAACCGCCTGGGCCTGACGTATATGTGGTCAGCTGGCATATCACTGGCACTGGGGCTGTTCGATAAGCGCCTGTGGCTGTGGGTGCGTGCCTTGCTGATCGGCCACGCGGCCGCCTGGGTGGTGTGGGGTTTCTTTATGAACATTAGCTGGGTGGCCGGATGGCTGCCCGGGCTGTTCTGCATGGGGCTGCTGGTGCTGATGCGCTCGCGCAAGCTGGTGCTGCTGGCGATCCCGATCGTGGTGGTGGCGATTCTGTTGAACCTGAGCTACTTCCAGGAGCGTTTTACGGATGAAAATAACGAGAGCGGCATCACGCGGCTGGCGGCGTGGCGCGTGAACTGGCGCGTGACTGGCGAGCATGTGCTGTTTGGCACGGGTCCGGGCGGTTACGCGGCGTATTACATGACCTATTTCCCGCACGAAGCGATGGCTACGCACAACAATTATCTGGATATCCTGGCGCAGACCGGGGTAATCGGACTGGGGGTGATGCTGTGGCTGTTCGCCAGCATCTTCTGGCACGGCTTTCTGCTGTATCGCAGGTTACGGGGGCGGGGAGATCTGATAGAAGCAATGGCCAACGTGGCGCTGGCAGGCGCCGCGGCCTGCGCGCTGATTATGGGCTTTGGCGACTGGCTGCTGCCATTCGCCTACACCCAGACCATCGCCGGGTTCGATTACGCCGTGTTCAACTGGATCTTTATGGGGACCATCGTCGCCATTGACAATATGGTTCCGCCCGAGCCTGAGGCCGCGCATGTTTGATGTGTCGGTGGTGGTGGTGAACTGGAACACGCGCCAGTTGCTGCGCGACTGCCTGGATTCGATCCGCGCCAACAGCGACGGCTACGCGGTCGAGATTGTGGTGGTGGACAATCATTCCAGCGACGACAGCGTGGAAATGGTGCGGCGCGATTACCCGGACGTGGTGCTGATTGCCAATAACAGCAACACCGGCTTTGCGCGCGCCAACAACCAGGGTGTGCGCGCGGCCGCCGGGCGCTACGTGCTGCTGCTCAACAGCGACGCCATGCTGACTCCCGGGGCGCTGCGCAGCCTGGTGGCCCTGGCCGACTCAAACCCAAAGATCGGCATGGTAGGCGCGCGACTGGTAAACGCGGATGGCTCATTCCAGGCTTCTTACACGCGGGTTCCCACCCTGGTGCAGGAAGCGCTGATCCTCAGTGGGCTGGGCAGGCTGCTGCGGGGGCGCTACTATCCCAGCTACGGCCCGGAAGAAGACGGCGGCCCGAGGCCGGCGGGCTATGTGGAAGGGGCGTGCATGCTTTCTCCACGCAGCGCCTACCTGGAAGTTGGCGGGCTGGATGAGGGTTACTTCATGTATGCCGAGGACGTGGACCTGTGCTACACGCTGGCCAAGCACGGCTGGCTGGTGGTTTACCAGCCCGCGGCGCGGGTGATCCACCTGGGCAGCGCCAGCAGCAAGAACCGCAAGCCGCAGCGCGAGGCCGACCTGTACCGCAGCCGGGTGCGCTTTTTCCGCAAGCATTACGGCGGGGCGCAGGCCGCGCTGTTGAAAGTCTTGATTTATAGTTTTACAGCCGCCAAGATGGTGGCGCACCGGCTGCTGCGATGGTTTAGCCGCGGGCGGTTGGGCCGCCCGGTGGTGGGTATGCGCCAGCTTTACGCGGCGTTGAAAGGGGCGTGAGCATGAATATCCTTCTGCTGACCCAGGTGCTGCCATACCCGCCCGATAGCGGGCCGAAAGTGAAGACGCTGAACGTGCTCAAGTACCTGGCGCGGCTGCACCGGGTGACGCTGATCTCATATGTGCGCGGTGACCAGAGCGCCGAGGTAGATGCGCTGCGCAAGTACTGCCGCGCCGTGCATACCGTGCCGATCGAGCGCAAGCCGTGGCTGGATGGCGTTGCGCTGCTGCGCTCGCTGGCTACCGGGCAGCCGTGGATGATGGTGCGCGACGACCGCGCCGCGATGCGCGCGATGGTGCAGCGCGTGGCCGCTGAACAGGCTTTTGACGTGGTACAGGCTGACCAGCTCAACATGGCGCAGTTTGCCGCGCTGGTGCCGGATGCGCGCAAGGTGGTCGATACGCACAACGCGCTGTGGCTGCTGTACCAGCGGTTGGCGGAAACGATGAGTGGGCCGCGGCGCTGGCTGCTGGAGCGCGACTGGCGGCTTTTGAAGGATTACGAGGCCGAGATTTGCCGGGAATTCGACGGCGTGGTGGCGGTGAGCGACGAAGACAAAGCCGCGCTGGTGCTGGCCGGCGCGCCAGCCGAGAAGATCAGCGTGATCCCGATTACGGTGGACTGCGACGAGCAGAAGCCGGTGACGCCGGTGGCGCTGGCCAACCATATCGTACACATTGGTACGATGTACTGGCCGCCCAACGTGGACGGGGTATTATGGTTCGCGCGCGAAGTGTTCCCGCTGATTCGCGCGCGGCGACCGGACGTGATCTTTGACGTAGTGGGCGCCAAACCGCCGGATGAGGTACGCGCGCTGGGCGGGCCCGGCACGGGAATTAACGTGACCGGCTACGTGGAAGATACCGAACCATACCTGCGTCAGGCAGGCGCGATAGTGGTGCCGCTGCGCGCCGGGGGTGGGATGCGCGTGAAGATTCTGAATTCGATGTCGCAGGCCATGCCGATTGTGACCACCAGCATTGGCTGTGAGGGGATTGACGTGGTTGACGGCTGCCACCTGTTTGTGGCCGATACGCCGGAAGCATTTGCCAAAGCCACGCTGCAACTGCTGGAAGATCGCCCGCTGGCGTACCAGCTCGGGCAGAACGGGCGCAAGCTGGTGCTGCAGCAGTACGATTATCGCAGCGCTTGCCCGGCATACGAAGAAGTCTACCGTCGCGCCGGGGCGGGCAGGCCGAAGAATGAAACCAATGCAGGGGGACGTGGATGACGGGCAAGATCTCACGCAGCGAATATCGCTTTGTTTTTTTGATGGCCATCGCCATGCTGGTGGTGACCAGCATACCCTACGTGTACGGGTATGCGAGTACCCCGCAGGGTAAGACCTTTATGGGTCTGATGCAGAACGTTTCGGACCACGGACAGTACCTTTCGTGGTGGCGCAGCTTTCAGAGCAACTTGCTGATCAACAACAAGCTGACGCCGGAGCCCAACCAGCCGCTGTTCTTCAACCTGCTGTGGTGGCTGCTGGCGCAGTTCTCGCGACTGACCGGCACGGGCTACCCGCTGGCCTACCAAATTTTGCGCGTGGCGGCCGGGTTCAGCCTGTTCTGGGCGGTTTACCGGTTTATCGCGCTGTTTTTTGCGGATGTGGCGCGACGGCGCGCAGCCTTTCTGATGGTGGCGCTTACCTCGGGCTTTGGCTGGCTGCTGATCGTGGCCAAGTACACTATCGCCGGAGGGGAAACGCCTTTCCCGCTGTTGATCTTCACTGCCGAGCCGAATTACTTCCTGTGCCTGCTGGGCTTTCCGCATTTTGCCTTGGCGGCGGCGTTTATCTGCCTGGTGCTGGAGTTCATCTTCCGCGGGTGGAAAGAAAACAGCCTGAAGCATATGACCATGGCGGGTGCCATCGGGTTTGTGATGGGCTGGATGCACGCCTATGACCTGCTGATCATTTATGGGGTAACGGGCGTGTTCTTTCTGGCCCAGTGGGCGCGAGGGCGCAAGTTCCCGACGCGGTTTTTCTGGGGCGCGACCATCATGGCGGTGCTTTCCGTAGCGCCGGCGGTGTATTCGTTTCTGCTAACCAGCCTGGACCCGCTGTGGGAAGAGGTACTGGCGCAATTTGCCAATGCCGGCGTATACACCCCCATGCCGCCGCTGCTGTTCTTCCTGTTTGGCGTGCCACTGTTCCTGGCCGTCTGGGCGCTGGTGCGTTGGGTGCGCGAGAAGCGGTGGACGGATGAGCGCGTGTTCGTGGTTACCTGGTTCGTTGTGGGGTTCTTCCTGCTATACATCCCTACCGACTTCCAGATCCACATGCTCAACTCGTGGCAAATTCCCACCGCCATCCTGGCCAGCGCGGTGCTGTACGACCGCGCGATCCCGGCGCTGGCGCGGCGATTGCCGGCATGGAGCGCGGCGCGCGCCGAACGCCTGGCGCTGGCGCTGCTGGTGGCGGTGCTTATCCCCACGAACCTGTACCTGTTCGCCTGGCGTTTTATCGAGCTGCGGCGCGCCACCTACCCGTATTATGTGGAGACCGGCTACATCGAAGCGATGAACTGGCTGCGCGCGCACACGCAGCCCGAGGATGTGGTGTTATCTTCGCTGGAAGTGGGCCAGTACGTGCCGGCGTTCAGCGGCAACCAGGTATTCCTGGGTCACTGGGCCAACACCATCCGGTTCTTCGATAAGACCCAGCGCGTGAAGGACTTTTTCAACGCTGGCGCGCCGGAGAGCCAGCGCGCGGAGACCGTACAGCTTTTTGGCGTGGATTACGTGCTCTACGGGCCGGCGGAATCCGCGCTGGGCAGCTACCCGCTGGCCAGATCGCCGTGGTTGAAGCCGGTATTTGAAGCACCCCAAGTGACGCTCTATCAGGTGCAGGCGGAAAAGTTGTTAAGCACCACCCCCGCGCCATGACCAGGGAGAACCGCGTGAAACGCAGCATCGAAGCACTTTTATTCCTGATTTTGTTCGCGAGCAACGTGTATTTCCTGCCGCGTTGGGCGGATTGGGGCCAGAATTCGCGCCTCGACCTGACGCTGGCGATTGTGGACACGGGCGGGTTTGAGATCAGCGCATACCGCGAGAATACCGGCGATTATGCCAAGTTCGAGGGGCGCTACTACTCGGATAAGGCGCCGGGGCCGTCATTCCTGGGCGTGCCGGTATACGCGGCTGCCCGCCCTGTGCTGCGTTCGGCGGTGGTGCAGAGGATCATCACGCGGCTGGCGAGCAGCGCGGCCTTCGGTGAGACGCTCAACGCGCAGGGCAGCGGGCTGATGCAGGAGAAGATCTACCAGGCGCTGGTGCTGGCGCTGGTGACGATGGCAGCGGCGGCGCTGCCTGGCGCGCTGCTGGGCGTGCTGCTGTTCCGTCTGCTGAACCAGATCAACCCGGCGGCGCGCGGCTGGAATATGGCCGGGGTGCTGCTGTGGGGGCTGGCATCGCCTGCGTTCCCCTATTCCGGTGCGTTCCTCAGTCACCAGCTGGTGGCATTCCTGCTCTTCGTTGCGTTCTGGATCGGACTGCGCATGAAGCAGGGCATGCTGCGGCCGGCGTGGGTCACCCTGGCCGGGTTCTGCCTGGGCTATGCCATTATTTCCGAATACCCGGCGGTGGTGATTGCCGGGGGCATTGGGCTGTACATCCTGCTCACCCTGCCAGACAAACGCTGGGTAGCCGGTGCGGTGGTGGGTGGGATCATCCCCCTGGCGCTGATGATGGCCTACAACTATTCGATCTTCCGCACGGTGCTGCCAGTGGGCTATGAGTACTCGGAGCTGTACACCGAACAACACAGCCAGGGCTTCCTCAGTCTCACGTACCCGCATTTCGAAGCGCTGTGGGGAATCACCTTTGGCAGCTTCCGAGGATTGTTCTTCCTTTCGCCGGTGATGCTGCTGGCTGTGGCCGGGTTCTATGGCTGGTGGCGCACCGGCCGGCTGCGCGCCGAGCTGGCGGTATGCGCCTGGGCGGTGCTGGGTTACCTGCTCTACAACGGGTCTTCGATCATGTGGCAGGGTGGGTTTGCGGTGGGGCCACGCTACATTGTGCCGATGCTGCCGTTTCTGGCAGCCGGCTTTGGCGGGTTTGGCGCACGCTGGGGCAGCCGGCTGTGGGCGAAAATATTGGCCGCGCTGTTGGGAGCCTGGTCGCTGTTCGCGGTGTGGGCTGAAACCATTGGCGGGCAGAGCTTTCCGGATTGGACGCCCAACCCGCTGTTCAATTACTCGCTGCCGCACCTGGCGCAGGGAAACATCGCGCGCAACCTGGGCATGGTGCTCAACCTGCACGGCTGGAGCAGCGTGCTGCTGCTGGCGGCTGTGCTGGCGCTGGGCATCGCGCTGATTACCTGGCAACTGCGTGGCACAGAAGGCACGCCAGTTGCGGAGACTACATGAAGCTGAGCGCGCGGGCACAGGCAGGCCTGTTTTTCCTGGCCGGGGTGCTGCTGCGAATCCCATTTCGCAGCCAGTATCTCTACCACTGGGATTCAGTCAATTTTGCCCTGGGGCTGGAGCAGTTCGATATTTTGCGCCATCAGCCGCAGCCGCCGGGCTACGTGCTGTACATCCTGCTGGGGCGCCTGTTCCAGATGATCTTTGTGGATGGCAACGCCAGCCTGGTGTGGATTAGCGTGCTGTTTTCGGGGCTTGCGGCCGCAGCGCTGTACTGGACGGCGCGGCACCTGTTTGGCCAGCGGGTAGGGCTGGCGGCAGGCCTGCTTGGGCTGACTTCGCCGCTGGTGTGGTTCTATTCGGAAGTGGCGCTATCGTACACGGTGGAAGCATTTTTTGTTAGCGCAGTGGCATACTGCTGCTACCGCACGCTGCGCGGACCGAAGGGTGATGGTCGCTATGCGCTGGCCGGCGCGGCGCTGCTGGGCATGGCGGGCGGCTTCCGGCAGAACACGCTGGTGCTGCTGCTGCCGGTCTGGCTGTTCTCGCTGCGCAAATTGAACTGGGGCCGGCGCATCGCAGCGCTGGCGCTGCTGGGGGGCATTGTGGCGGCCTGGCTGGCGGTGATGATGAGCATGAACGGCGGCCCGGCGCGCTACCTGGCGGGGCTTTCCGCGCAGACTGGCAGTAACATCTCCGATTCGGCGGCGGGTTCAGCGCAGACACTGCTGATGAACTTCGCGCGGCTGGGGCTGTTCACCGGTTTTGGCGTGATGCTGGCCGGGCTGGCGCTGCCAGTGTGGGCCGTATGGCTGGCGCGCAACCTGCGCGCGATGCTGCGCAGTGAAGCCTGGCAGGTTCTGCTACTGTGGGTGCTGCCATCGCTTGTGTTTTATGCCATTTATATCCAACAGGGCGGGCACACCTTCACGTATCTGCCGGGGCTGATTATCATTTGCGCCTGGACGCTGCTGGAAGTGATCGCGCCATACGCAACGCGGCGTGGCCTGGGCGCGCGTCTCGCGGGCGGGCTGGTGGTGGGGATTGTGGCGGTGAATGCGGTGTTTTTCCTGTTCTCCAGGCCCTACCTGCTGGGGATTGAGAAGTTCTTGTTGCGCACGCCCAGCTACGCGGCCATCCGTGAGCGGGATGAGAAGCTGGGGCAAAAGCTGGCGTTTATCCGCGCGCAGTTCCCGCCGGAAGAAACCCTGGTGCTGGCGGGTGGGATGGATTTCCGCATCCCGGATTACTACCTGCGAGATTACCGCTACACATTCTTATCGTATGACAGCACCGCGCTCAGCGAAGCGGGCGGACCCGCCACAGATGGGCTGCGCTACCTGGTGATGTTCAACGATGAAGGACCGTATCCGGGGATAGCGCTGGATGGCATGCAGCAGTTCTGGCCGGCAGATGCGCTCTACTGGACGGAGCTGGGTGAGGATGCGCGGCTGGTGTTCTCGCCCACCGGCGTGGCGCTGGTGCGTAGGAAGTAAGGGCAGCCGCCGCGCAAGCAGCAAATTGCGTTACGAAGGACCCGGCCGCACGATAGTGGTCGGCTCTTTTTGGAGCAGATGAGAACGTCGAGAACTGACCAGGCGGGTGGGGACGGATGCGGCCGGATGGGTTACAATACAGGGGAAATCAACCTTTCCCCTGACCGAGGCATTGTCGCAATGATTTATGTGGTCTTACCGGCGTATAACGAAGAGCGCGACCTGGGCGCGCTGCTGGAGCGTATCACCGCCGCGCTGCCCGCCGAGCGCGTGAATTACAAGGTGCTGCTGGTGAACGATGGCAGCGAAGACGGCACACTGGCCCTGGCGCAGAAGATGAGCAGCCATATGCCGCTGGAGCTGATTGACCACGGGTTTAACCGCGGGCTGGGGCAGGCGCTGCTCACCGGGCTGCGCCGGGCCAAAACGATGGCCAGCGATGAGGACGTGGTGGTGACGATGGACGCCGATAACACCCACGACCCGGCGCTGATCCCCGAGATGGCGGCAAAGATCGCGGAAGGTTATGACGTGGTGATTGCCTCGCGCTACGCGCAGGGCGGGCGTGAGGTGGGGCTATCATGGGTGCGGCATGTGTTCAGCGGTGGGGCGAGCCTGCTGCTGCAACTGTTTTTCCCGATCCGCGGCGTGCAGGATTACACCTGTGGCTACCGCGCCTACCGGGGTGCGTTGCTCAAACATGCCTTCGCGGCGTACCGCGATGGACTGGTGGAAGAGCGTGGCTTTACCTGCATGGCAGAAGTGCTGATCAAGCTGAGCAAGCTGGGGGCACGGGTGACAGAAGTGCCGCTGGTTCTGCGCTATGATTACAAGTCCGGGCCGAGTAAAATGAAGGTGGCGCGCACCATCTGGCGCTACTGGGTGCTGATTGCGCGCAGCCTGCTGCGCCCGGCACCGCGCGTGTAGAAGGCGGAAAATGATCCCCGTGAGGGATCGCGTGCTGGCGTATTGGTAGATATGGGTACACAGGGTGGAGAGGCACGCATGAGCGAAAAAGAGAGCTGGATGCGGCGCTTAGGCGCCGGGTTGCGCGCCGTGGCGCGGGTGGTGCTGGCGCTGGGGCTGGCGCTGCCTTCTATGGTTGGGTCAGCACAGAGCACAGCGGGGGGCGAAGACTGGCCGATGTACATGGGCGGGCCGCGCCATGCCGGGCGCACATCCGCCACAACCGATACAAGCGGGCCGCAGTTCTTGCAGTGGGCCTACGCCTTTGGTGAGCGCGTGGAAGTGGAAGCGCAGCCGGTGCTGGCGGGTGGCGTGCTGTACCAGGGCGTGATGAATGGCGAAATGCACGCCATCGACGCGCTGACCGGCAAGCCCCGGTGGGTGGCGCAGCCGGGCGGGCCAATCGCGCATACGGCGGCGGTGGCGGATGGGCGCGTAGTGTTTGGTTCACTGGATGGCAGCGTGTACGCACTGTCTGCCGCCGATGGAAGCCTGATGTGGAAATTCAGCACGGGTGGACCGGTGGTGTGCGCGCCAGTGCTGGATGGCGGGCGCGTGTTCATCGGTTCGACGGATGGGATACTGTACGCGCTGGACGCGGCCAGCGGCGCAGCAGCCTGGACGCTGGTGACCGGCGGCCCGGTGACCGGCGCGCCGGCGCTGGCGGATGGGCGCGTCTACTTTGGCAGCGAGGACATGCACGCGCGTGCTGTCGATGCGCGCACCGGCAAGCTGGTGTGGGAAAGCCCGGTGTGGGGCCAGGGAATGCGCAATACCTACCCGGTGGTTGCGGATGACGGCAAGGTGGTGATTTTCCAGACGGTGAAGCCCGGGGCAAGCTCGTACGTGCCGGCCGAAGGCTACCCGGATGCGCCGGCCAGCGCCGACCCGGTGGAAACCTGGAACACCTTTTATCAGGCGTGGCCCAAAAACCGCACCCTCTATTACTTTGACGCGCAAAGCGGCAAAGACCTGTGGAGCCCGGCCGCGCGGCGCTACGTACCGCTGCCGATTCCGTACTGGGGGTTGATGGGGCCGGTGCTGGGCCCAGACGGGGCGGCTTACCTGCCCGCGCCGGCCGGCTCGCGGGCCAACGCCTATGAGCTGGACCACGATAACCGGCTGTTTCGCGTGGACCTACAGACTGGCAAAACCGAGCAGGTGGCAGGCGGGCCGGATTTGCCCGAATATCAGACGCGCATGGACGAGATCGGGCGGGCAATATTCAGCGGGACGGACTACCTGTACACCAGCAGCGAAGACCTGTCGGTATACCACACCGATCGTAGTGAGGCGGCGGTGCTGTTTGGTGACGGGACCCCGGCCAGCTATTTCAATATTGGCTCGCACATGAATCCGCTCAGCCCGCTGCCTTCGCGTCACCTGTGGCGCTACGGTGGGGTGATCGCTATGGGCGGCGTGCCGGGGGCATCGGTGCCGCTGGTGGCCAATAACATGATCTATTATTCATCATATAGCTGGCTGTACGCCGTGGGACGGCAGGACCGTGGCCTGTACCCGGCCACCAGTTTCCCGGCGCGTGACGCGCGGAGCCATGAGCTGACCTACCCGCGCGCGGAGGCGATCACCTCGGCGCAGGCACGCGCGGAGATGCAGCGGCGCGCGGCGGATATTCTGGCACGCGGGCCGGAAGACCCCCCGCTGGCGGTACGCTGGGATCAGCCTGGCGGACCGATGTTAGGGTATGAGTTCACGTTTGAGGTTTACGGGCTGGACTACGAGCTGGTACGAACCCTGGTGGAGGCTGCGCCATACCTGCCGGCGGAGCAGCAGAGCGCGGTGCAGGAATACCTGAAGGCTTATGTACGGAAGACGCTGTTGGACCCGCAGGATTACGCCTACCTGCGCGCCTGCCTTTTCTACGGCGAAACCCGCATCCGCCTGGGCGAAGAGGAATGCAAAACGCCGGGGCTGGCGGCGCAGTGGAGCAACGATAACCCGAACCTGAAGGGTCAGCGATTGTACGCGCTGGCACTGTACGCGCGCCTGACCGGGGATTGGGAAGGGGTGCGGCAGATCTGGCCGGGGGTGGTGCTACCCATCTTCCAGGAGTTCTTGCGCAGCTACGACACGCAGCTGGGTTTCCTCAAGTTCGAAGAATGGCGCACCGGGCGGCTCAACCTGGGGGCGCAGATTGCCGGGGTGACAGCCGTGCGCGACATGGCCGGGCCGCTGGGCGATACCGCCACTCAGGCGGCGGCCGGCGCGCTGCTGGAGCGCCTGCTGAGCGGGCGCGTGGCGCTGGCTAACCTGGTGCCACAGCTATACGATGGCGGCGCGCGCAAGCCGGCCACGCTGCGGCTTAACCCGGATGGAACCATTGTCTATGAAGATGTGATGGGGGCGGGTAGCCCATACAACAGCGACCTGATCCCCTACGACGCGGCGGAGCGCAACCGCGCCACCGACCCTAGCCAGGTGAACTGGTGGGATGGCGAAACCATTCGTGTGGATGCGGGGCTTGGGTTCATGTACCTGCCGGCACTTTCTGAGTACTACCCGCTGACGCCCGAGCTGGCGGCGCGACTGCGGGCGCGCTTGAGCGAGAAAACCGCCTACTATGTCAAGTCGTACGAAGTCAACCAGCCGTGGTGGTGGATGACCGACCTGGCGCACCATACCACCGGGTCGGGGGAGCACCTGTACGAAAGCCCGACGCTGGCGTGGAGTATGTTCCAGGTGAAGGCGCGGGTGCAGCGGCTTCCGTTCGCGGAGCTGGCGTACCAGGTGCCTGAACCGGTGGTGTTCAATGCGCGCTATGACCTGTACCGTCTGCAAAACCTGGTGGCGCTGATGGAGAACTGCGCGGCGCAGGGCTGCGAGTAAGCGGGCGCAGGTGCGAGGGGGGAAGGTAAGGTGGCGATGGGGTGGACTAGAAGCCTTGCTCCGGCACGGCGCAGTACTGGCAGAAAGTCGCGCGGCGTGAGGTGAAATAGAATCCCGCGAATCACGTTATCCATAACAGCACGGGCGGTCACGCGCATGCAAAAAAGGCATCTGTGATTGTAGCGGGGAGAGATTATTATTTCTCTTGGAATCCCCAGGGGTTTTCTTCTATAATAAGAAACAGTGGGAAAGAAGACCGGCGACCATTGAGTCCCCCGACAAAGGAAGCATCATATGCTCAGAAAAAAAGTTCGCACTGCGATTGGTCAGGCGCTGATCGCCGGACTGTTAATCATTATTGGTTTGGGCCCAACACAGGCCGTCACGTACGGTCAAACTGGGAAAATTAACTGGTCGGCGCCCATTTCATTCGAGCGCACTGGCTGGTTCCCGGATATCACCAGTGATGCCACCGGACGGGTGCATATTGCCTGGTCGAACAGCGTGATCAACGCCATCCGTGGTGGCACCGGCTCGGAACGCCAGGGTTTCGACGTGGTGCTGTATACCAGCAGCACCAATGGCGTGGATTGGGAACCGATCAACGAGATCGCCGCGCTGCGCGAGCCGGTGGTGGGCAATGTGGAAGTGACCCGCCCGGCGCTGCTGGTGGATAAAGAAGGTTACTTTCACATGACCTTCCGCGATATCAATGTATGGTATTCGCACGCTCCGGCGGCCCTGGCGGCCGATGCCCGCAGTTGGGAACAACCGGTGCAGGTGAACAGTAACGAGATGGCGTATTTCTCACGGCTGGCGGAAGATTCGAAAGGCCGGCTGCACATGGTCTACACCGAGGCCGTGCCCACCAGCGAGTGCCTGATCTGCTACCATGTGCAATACCGTTACTCGGACGACGAGGGCAAGACCTGGTCTACCGAGACCGATATCTCGGTGATCCCCACCGGTGCGGTAAAGACCACCATCCTGATTGACGGCAAAGACAACGTGCACGTGGTATGGGAAGCCGGCCGCGGCGGTACGCTGGGCCACGTGGTGGACCCGACTTCGGTGATGTATACCGTATCGTACAACCGCGGGCTAAGCTGGAGCAATCCGATTGAGCTGGTTGCGCCGGAAGGCGAGCGCAGTCACAACGTGACTATTGGGCAGGATGGTGACGGTAACCTGGTGACCGCCTGGCTGTCGCTGCCGGACGATATGGTGTATTACGCGGTTTCGATGGATAACGGCCTTTCCTGGAGCACGCCCGCGCCGATCCCGGGCATTATGGGGGCCTGGGCGAACTATAGCAACCGCCTGGATACCTACTCGATGGCCACCGACAGCGCCGGTAATCTGCACATGGTTCTGGTGGGTCGCGCTACGGCTACCGATGAAAAACTGACGCTGTACCACATGACCTGGGATGGCACGGCCTGGCTGGCGCCCGACGCGATCGTTTCGTACACCGGAGACACGCCTGAATGGCCTCGCATTGCCATCAGCAATGGCAACCAGCTCAACGTGACCTGGTTTGTGCGCCCGGAAGACTTCGTCTGGGCGGCGGCCGGGGATTATTATAAGATCTGGTTCTCTCGCGCGCGGGTGAACGCGCCGTATATTGCTTCGCAGGATTACCCGCCTGTGTCAGTGGATGTGACCGAAACACCCACGGTGGAGCCGACACTGCCAGCCGAGACGCCGTACCCGACGCCGGTGCCGCTGAACGTCAGCCTGCCTGAGGAAGCGATCAGCCAGGACACTGTGTCTGAGGTAGGGCAGCTCAACTTGCTCCTGCGCGCGCTGATCCCTGCCGCTGTGCTGACCGGCGGGCTGCTGGCGGTCATCCTGATCCGCAAGCGCTGGTAGACAAGGGGGAAACGGATTGGACCAGCCATTAAACATTCTCTATGTCGTGCCCTACGTGCCCAACCTGATCCGCGTGCGGCCGTATAACCTGATCCGAAATCTGGCCGAGCGCGGGCACTGTGTGACGGTGGCCACGCTGTACACCAGCGAGCGCGAGCGGCTGGAAGCCGAAAAGCTGCGCGCGTTTGTAAGCGGGATGCGCACATTCCCCATGCCCACGCTGCGTTCGCTGGCGAACGCAGCCATGGCGCTGCCCAGCCGCGTGCCGCTGCAAGCCGTGTATGCGTGGAACGTGGCATTCGCGCAGGCGCTGGCGGAGATGGCCCCATCATTTGACGTGGTGCACGTGGAGCACCTGCGCGGCGCGCGCTATGGCCTGTACCTGAAGAATGAGCTGGCCGCGCGCGGCGTTTGCCCGCCGGTGGTGTGGGACAGCGTAGACTGCATCACGCTGTTATTCCGCCAGGCGGCAGCCAGCAGCCGCAGCCTGCCCAAACGGCTGATCACCCGGCTGGACCTGCGCCGCACCGAGACGTACGAAGGCTGGCTGGCGCGACAGTTCGACCACGTGGCGGTGACTTCGGCGCTGGATCAAAAGGCCCTGGCCTCGCTGATGCCGTCCGGCAGCCCGATTTCCAGCATTTCGGTGCTGGCCAACGGGGTTGACCTGGATTACTTTACGCCCGACCCGAGCGTGGAGCGCGAGCCAGCCACGCTGGTGATCAGCGGCAAGATGAGCTATCACGCCAACGTGACGATGACGCTTAACCTGATCCAGAACATCATGCCGATCGTGTGGGCGCGCCGGCCGGATACGCGCGTGCTGGTGGTGGGCAAAGACCCGCCGCGGGAAATTCAAGCGCTGGGGGCGAATCCCAACGTAATTGTGACAGGCACGGTGGACGATATTCGCCCGTACCTGTACCGCGCTACCATGGCGGTCACCCCGATCACCTACGGGACGGGCATCCAGAACAAGGTGCTGGAGGCGATGGCCTGCGCCACGCCAGTCGTATCCACGCCGCAGGCGGTTTCCGCGCTGCGCGTGGCCCCGGGGCGCGATGTGCTGGTAGCGCAAGAGCCGATCGCGTTTGGCGAGGCGGTGTTAAAACTACTGACCGATATTCCACTACAGCGACAGGTAGGGCAGGCCGGGCGCGCGTATGTCGAAGCGCACCACAAGTGGTCTGAGATTGCGGCTGAACTGGAAACGATTTATCGAGACGCGATCCGCGCGACCGGAAAAACGCTGGAAAGGGAACAGGTATGAAAACCAAAGAATATTTTGCCCCGTTATTGAAGTGGTGGTGGCTGATTCTGATTGCGATGCTGGTGGGAGGGGGCTCGGCATACCTGGCCACCCGCCCGTTGCCGTGGGTGTACGAAGCGCACTCCACGCTGGTGATTGGGCGTTTTCTATTCAGCCTCAACCCGACCCAGGATGAGCTGTACCTGAGCCAGCAACTGGCGCAAACCTACGCAGATATTGCTGACCGCGAACCGGTGCGCAATGCCACCATGAAAGCGCTGGGCATCAATGCCCTGCCAGATTTTGAAGCACGCCCGCTGGCAAACGGGCCATTTATGGAAATTTCCGTAACGTATACCGACCCGGTAGTGGCGCAAGCGGTTGCTAACGAGCTGGCGCGCCAGTTGATCCTGCTCAGCCCGGCAAGCCTGCAGCAAAGCGATGATGCCGGATCGAGCGCGTTCGTACAAGAACAACTCAAAGACGTGCAGGATAAAATCAACCGCACCAAGACCGAAATCAAGAAGAAACAGGCCGACCTGGCCACGCTCAACAGCGCGGTGCTGATCCAGCAGACGGAAAATGAGCTCAACGCGCTGGACACGCGCCTGACCTCGCTGCAGCAGATTTACGCCAACATGCAGGCCACCATGCCGCAGAGCGCGCGCAACCAGCTAAGCATCTATGAAACCGCCGACCTGCCGGTGCGCCCGGTTGGGCCTAATAAAATCCTGATTATTCTGCTGGCCGTGGTGGGCGGGTTTGTGCTGTCGGCGCTGGCGGCGTATGGTATTGAAGCGCTGGACACATCGGTAAAAACGCAAGAAGAGATCGTGCGGCTGCTGGATAAGCCGGTGATTGGCCGCGTTGCGGTGATGCCGGGCAGCGGAAAGCGCCTGGCTTTTGTGGCCGACCAGCCGCAATCGGGCGTGACGGAGGATTTCCGCCTGCTGCGCACCAACCTCGAATTCTTTGCGGTGGACCAGCCACAAAAGACGCTGATGATCACCAGCGCCAGTCTGGGTGATGGCAAGTCCACGGTTTCCGCGAACCTGGCGATTATGCTGGCCATGGACAGCAACTACCAGCAGATCATCCTGGTGGAAGCAGATTTCCGCCGCCCGGTGCTGGCGGAAGGTCTGGGGCTGGAGCAGACGGTGGGTCTGAGCGATATGATTTCGCATAACCTGCCGGTGCGTGAAATGTTGATCCCGTATCCGGACAACCCGCGCCTGAAAGTGCTGCCGGCGGGGACGATTCCGCCTAACCCGACTGAGCTGCTGCTGTCGCAGCGCATGGATCACATCATCGAAGAACTGCGCGGGATGGCGGATAAGATCGTGTTTGACGCGCCACCGGTGACCGTGGCGGATGCCTCGGTGCTGGCGAAAAAGGTGGACGGTGTGCTGGTGGTCGTGCGGCCGGGCATCTCGTCGCGCTCGGCGGTGACGGCGATGAACGAGCAGCTTAAGCGGGTGGGGGCAAACGTGCTGGGTATTGTGCTGAACACGGTACGCGGCCGCAGCACCTACTACGCGACACAATATAACAAACGCAAGCGCCCGGGCCGCCGCAAGCCATCCGAGCTTGGCGCGGAAACGCGCATCGAAGGTGCGTAGCGCTGCCGGTTTTGGGGGCGAAAAGGGGACATCCATGGAAATTTGCCAGACGTCGCTGCCGGGCGTGCTGTTAATGGCGCCGAAAGTGTTTGAAGACCCGCGCGGGTTTTTTATGGAAACCTATCGCTATAGCGAGATGGAAGCCCTGGGCATACCAGCGTTTGTGCAGGGCAACCACTCCGGCTCGGTGCGCGGCACGCTGCGCGGGCTTCACTACCAGGTGCGCCAGAGTCAGGGCAAGCTGGTACGCTGCGTGGCGGGCGAAGTGTTCGATGTAGCGGTGGACATCCGTCCCGGCTCGGAGACGTTTGGCCGCTGGTTTGGCGCGGTGCTTTCGGCAGCCAACCGGCAGATGATGTGGGTCCCGGCCGGTCTGGCGCATGGGTTCCTGACGCTGAGCGAGTGGGCCGAGATCGTTTACCAGGCTACGGATTATTACGCGCCGCTATGGGAGCGCACCCTGTTATGGAATGACGCTTCGGTCGGTGTGCAGTGGCCGCTGGAGCAGTACGGCATCGCTCCGCTGCTCTCGCCCAAAGACGAGCTTGGCAAGCTGCTGGCGGAAATTGATCTGCCTGAGCTGGCATAAACAGGAAGCACAAAAAATGGGCTGCGTCGCAGCCCATTTTTTGTGCTTCCTGCAGGTCCGTATCTTAGCCGGTGGCCATTTTGCGGCGCATGAGCAGCCAGCTTACCAGGAACATAACCACGCCAATGGCCGCCAGGCCGCCGATGAGGGTCAGGTTGAGATTATTACCGCGCAGCATGATGTCTTGCAGCAGCACCGTGCCGTATGTGGCGGGTAGCAGCCACGACACGATGCGCACCGGGCCGGCCAGGTAGCGCAGGTCGAGGATGAAGCCGCTGAAGAACACGCTGAGCAGCAGGGCGATCATGGCGAACTGGACTGCCTGGCTTTCGGTGCCGGCCACCAGCGAGATGAAGAAGCCGATGCCCAGCGAGGCGAACAGCAGCAGGAACGCGACGATGGCAAAGTTGGCCCATGACCCGAGCATGGGTACACCCAGGCCGTAGTACAACAGCAGTGACAGGATCACGGCGATGAGCGCGCCGAAGAACAGGTAGCTGAGGTACTTGCCGATCATGGTCTGGCCGGATGTGACCGGCGAGACGCGGAACAGCTCCATCATCCCGGCGCGGCGCTCGCGCACAATGGACAGAGCGGCGACGGTGATGGTGATATGCTGGAGCAGCAGCACGATCACGCCCGGGGTAAAGAAAGCCATGGGCGTGAACTGGAATTCGCTGATACCGTAGACCTTGCTGGTAAAGGGACGGGTGAGCACGTTAGGGGAAATGCTGCGGAACTCGGCCAACTGGCTTTCCAGGTCGCCCAGCTCTTTTTCCTGCTTGTCCAGGTCGGCGATCTCGGCGTTGTAATTGTCTTTTTCCACCACCTCGTTGGTGTTGGAGGGGTTGTTCTGTACGCTGTCCAGCAGGCTGAGGATGCTTCCCGCGCTGTTGGGCTGATTGGAGCTGGCGCCCATATTTTGTTCCACGCCATTGAGCAGGCCGGCGCTGGCGCCCACCGCCAGGGCCAGCGAGGAAATGTTACCGCGCATCTGGCGCTGCTGCGAGCGGGCTTCGCCAACGTTCCCTGCCTGGAGCGCAGCCTTCATGGCGGCAGCGTTCTGGCGCGCGGCGCTGACCTCTTCCTGGACGCTGGCGGCATCCGACTGGCCTTCTTCGGCGGCCTGGGAGAGCACGCGCCGGTTAACTTCCTGCACGTAAACCTGGCCCAGGTATTCGATGTAACTGATCTGCGCAGGGTCGATCTCGTTGTGGTAGATCTCGAAAGAAGCCTGCTCGTTGTTGCGGATCGTCTCGCTGGCATTTTCGGGGACAACGACGAGCATATCGATCTGGTTGTTGCGCAGCATGCGCCGGGCGCCTTCCAGGTCGGCGGTCATGCCCTGGTATACGAGTTGCGGACTGATGGTGGGGGCATATTCGTTGATCTGCGCCGCCAATGGGCTGTCCTGGTTCTGCACCACGAACAGCGTACGCACCGCGCGGGCCTGGTTGGTGTAGCCCAGGCCGAACAGCAGCAGGATGAGGAACGGGCCGAACACCAGCGCCAGGATCAGGCGCGGCTGGCGCAAGACTTCAATAATTTCCTTGCGCAGAAAAGCAGACATGCGGATGAGGAACTTACCCACGTTTCACCTCTTCGCCCGTCAGACCACTGGCGGTCTGGTTCTCGGTATTGGCGGCGCGGGCTGCTTCGACAATACTGACAAAAACATCGTCAAATGGAGGCAGGTATTCTTCCACTGATTTGACCGCGATATTGTGCTCGTTCGTCCAATTGATGATATCGGGGATGGCGGTGCTGGCTTCTTCGACGATCAGCCGCAGCGCGTTAGAGCCGGTCTGGTAACCGCCGGTACGGCGCACAAACGGCAGTTGCTGTAACTGGCCGATTTCGGACCAGCCCAGCGGCTGTTCGGTGGTCAGGTCTACCACATCACCGTTGAAGGCGCGGCGGCGCAACCCTTCGGGCGTTTCCATCATCAGCAGGCGTCCTTCGGCCATCACACCCACGTAGTCACAGTAAGCAGCTTCGTTAACATACTGCGTGGTAATAAACATGGTGCGCCCGCTGGCCTTCAGCTCCTGGAACTGGTCCCAGAACTTGCGGCGCAGGATCGGATCGATGCCGGCGGTGGGTTCGTCGAGGAAGATCAGCTCGGGGTTATGGATCAGCGAAGAGGCAAGCGCCAGGCGGCGCTGCATGCCGCCGGAAATCTGGCGCGCCAGCTTGTTACGGTGCTCATCCAGCTCAACGAACTCGAGCAGCGAGCGAATACGCTTGCCGCGACCAAAAATCTTCATGCCATACAGCGAGGCGGCGAAGTTCATGTTTTCCATGATGCTCAGGTCGGGATAGAGCACGAAGAGCTGCGGCATATAGCCCATGCGCTCGCGCAGCCGGCTGTCGAAGCGGTCGGGGGCCAGCCCGAACACGCTGACTTCTCCCGCCGTGGGGCGATAAATGCCGGTCATCAGGCGCACGGTGGTGGTTTTGCCACAGCCGCTGGGGCCGATGAAGCCGATGATTTTGCCCTGCTGGATCTGGAAATTGAGATCCTGCACGGCGTAGTCATTGCCAAACTGCTTGGTGAGGCCGCGCGCGCTGACAGTAACGGCGGGCGTGGCGTTGGGTGTTGCTGCTACCATTGTTTCACCTGTAAAATGTCTGTTCCTGTTGGCCCCCACCAAGCGCACGGGGAGCCTCTTATCTTTACCCGGAGGGTGCGGCGCTATGGCTGGCGGGTTTTTTCCAGCACTTCCGTGTCTTTTAAGGCTTCCTCGACCTGTTTCTTGAGCTCTTCTTTGGACGGGCGGCGTTTGCCCAGGCCCTTGAGCGTTTGCATGAGCTGATCGGTGATCTTCCGTGTCATCTGGTTGAGAGTGTCGTTGGAGATGCGCTCACCACTCTCAAACCAGCGCATGGCGGCCAGGCCCATCACTACGGTGGTAGAGGTGGCGATGGCCGCGGAGAGCAGCCAGCCGGGAATGCCGCCCAGCTTGCTCAGCTCGGCAAACAGCCGGCGGCCCAGGAAACCCAGGCCAAAGGTGGCGATAAGCTCGCGCGCGCGGCTTGGTGTTATGTCGTACTGGTAGATGCGCGCGATGCCCAGCACCATAATCGACTGGGTGACGAGCAGCGGGCCAAAATCGAGAACGGGCAGAGGGGTGAGCGCGATGGCAGCGGATACCGAGGCAGCGCTGACGATATTGCGCCAGGCGAGCTGCGCGCGGTATTCGGGTAGGGCGCGCCCCAGGGCGGTGATGAGCTGCGGCTCCGCCACGGCAATCGCCATCAACACCTGGCTCAGGTTGCGGCCGTCACGGGCGGCGATGGGAATGATCTGCGTTTTTTCGAGGCCCAGGTTGGCGGCCGCGCTCTGGACGACGGCTTCTTCCTCTTTGCGCACCATGTCAATTTTGTTGAGTACCACAATATAGGGCTTGCCCAGCGCGCGCAGATCGGAGAATAACTGCTGTTCGGCCTTCTTGACGCCCTGGATGGCGTCAAACATGATAATAAGGAAATCGGCTGAGCGCGCGGCTTCAAATGCGCGGCGGCGCTCTTCATCACCCACTTCGCCGGCGGCATCGGCGCCGGGGGTGTCGACCACGGCAAATAGCCCGGCATCGGCCTGCTGGTTAAAGCGCGTGGTTCCGGGTACCGGGCTGACGGCGGCCTGATCTTCCTTGCGGTGGATGAACTGGTTGTACAGCGTGGATTTGCCCACGTTGGCCGGTCCGGTGATGGCAACCCGGTGTTTATCGCCAAATGCCTGGCGGGCCTGGTTGATGGACATGCCTACCAGCGTGCGCAGCATATTGCTCTGCGGCGGAATACCACGGAACAGGGTGAGGATGCTCTCGCGTTCGGCGGGCGGCAGCGTGTCGAGCACGCGGCGTAACGTGGCGCGCATTTCTGGCGGCAGTTTATCGATTACCTCACTGGGTTCCAATATTTTCCCTCCCGTTCATTTTCCCCTGGTTCACCGCGCGATGTTTTTTCACGTCATTCCACGCGGATTGCTTTCAGACTGACTTATACCACACCTGGCAGTGCTGCAAGGGCGTTTTGCGGGAGAGTCCTAGCGTGGCGTAGGGGAATTCCCAGCCTGCGGCACGCCGCTGATCTCCTGCGCTTTGCACACCAGCTCCGACAACCGGTCGAGCATGGAAATGGTTTGCGGCGAGGGCGGCTCTTCCATCTTATCAATCATCTGGCGCACCTCCATCACGCGCTCGTCCAGCTCGGCAATACGCCGCGCCGACTCAATTTCCTGGTTGGGCGCGGCCGATGCCTGGGTTTCCTGCAGGATACGCCGGGCGGTGATCTGGATCATGGCGGCTAGGGGTGGAGCAAGGATGATCCCGATCAGCCCCAGCGATTCACCCATGACCATCAACAGGATGACGGTAAGCCACGGGCTGTACTGGCGGCGGCTGGCGATGCGCGGCTCGACGACCAGCTCCATGATGGTGAGCACGGCCAGGGTGAACACCGGGGCCACCAGTGCCAGGGGAAACCCGGCAATGAGCGCCACAATGAGGACGGGGATAATCGCGATGACACCGCCGATCCAGGGCAGCAGCCAGGCCACCGCGGCCAGCACCGCCAGTGCGGTGGGGTAGGGCATACCCATGAGCGTAAATCCGCCGCCAAGCAGCAGCCCTACCAGCAGGCTTTGGAAAACTTCGCTGCGAATGTAGCTGCCAAGCAGCTTTTCGACATCGCGGCCGACTTCGCGCCAGCGGGCGCGAACGTCAACCGGCAACAGCGAAAGCCATACGCGCTCAAAGTGGATACGGTCAGCGCTCCAGTAGATGCTGAGCACGAGCGCGCCGAAAAACTGGCTGAGAAAGCCAACCGAGCTGGTGGTAACACCCATCAGCGTGGTAACCAGCGCGCCGCCCTGGTCACCGGCGATGGCCGAGTACAGGTCTTCCGGCGGCGGCAGCCGGGCGATCAGCGCCTGTTGCAGGGAAGAGCCGTGCGGCCAGGTGGCCCACATGCGGTCGTATAGCACGGCGAGGTTATCACCCAGTTGGCCCAGGTCGCGCACCAGCAGCCCGCTGACGCCCCAGATCAGCCCGATCAGGGTGATAACGATGAGCAGGAAGGTGAGCAGCACCGACACGCCGGATGGTAGTCCGCGCGCGGTCAACCCGTCGAGCATGGGGCGCACGGTGGCTGCCACGGCCAGGGAGATGAGAAACATGACCACCGCTTCGGGGAAATAGAGCAGCAGGGCTGCGCCGGCCAGTGTGGCAAAAACGATAATTGTGTACAGGGCAAGCTGCTTCATACGGCATTCTCCTGTACTTCTTCCATTTCGGCGCGCGCCAGCAATGAATCCAGGTCGTTGACGATCGCCTCAATACTGTCATCAATCTTATCGCTGGGGTCATCGATGGCAGTTTCTTTGTGGCGCACCTGTTTGCGCACGTCCTGGATGAGCTGCTGGGCTTCATAACGCAGCACGCTGGTGCCGGTGCGCCCCAGCGGCGGCGGTTCGGGAGTTTCGAGGATAGAGCGGTTGACGATGAGCTGGATGGTGGCAGCCAGCGGCACGGCCAGCAGCGCGCCCCCCAGCCCGAACAGGGAGCTAAAAATAACAAATGCCAGCAAGGAGACCACCGGATTGACGCCCACTGAGCGGTCCATCACGCGCGGAACCAGCAGGTTGTTTTCGAGCTGCTGGATGACGATGGTAGACACCACCACCCAGATCACTTTTTCGGGAAAGAGCGCCAGCGCCACCAGCACTGCCGGCAGCGCACCGAGGATGGGTCCAATCAGCGGCACGGCTTCCATCAATCCGGCCAGCACCGCCAGCAGCGGCGCGTACGGCAATCCGATAATCAGATAGGCCACCAGCGACATCACTCCAATAGTAAAACAAAGGATGGCCAGCCCACGCAGGTATGCAGATACTTTTTGCTCGGAAGCCTCGAAGAATTCTCGCGCAGGCTCGCGGCGTTCGGTGGGGATAAAGATTAACAGTGAACGCACGATGCGGTCCCGGTCGATCACCCAGTAAAAGGTGAGCAGCAGCACAGTGATCGCTAGGAAGAGCGCGTTCAGCAACGGTGGAATGTAGCTAAAGACAAGCTCCGCCTGCCCGAGAGGTTGGTCTGCAGCGGTGGCGGGCACTGTTGCGCCTGGAAGAACAGTCAGGGTTTCGGGCAGGCGCATGGCGAGGCGCAGCATGATGATGCTGTTGCTGTTGAGCAGGGCCGCGCGCAGGCTCTGATAGTAACCGGTGAGCGTACCGGCAATCGTGCTGCCCTGTTCGGTAAACAGGGGTACAATCAGGAAAATGAGGCTGCTCAGCGCGCCGGTGACGAGGATGAACAGCAGCGCGGTGCTCAGCCAGCGGGGCAGACCGCGCCGGCGCAGCCATTCCACGCTGGGACGCAGCGCGGTGCCAAACACAATGGCTTCGAGAATACCGAACACCACCAGATAAAAGCGGAACAGCACCCAAAAACCTGCCAAAATTGCCAGCACGATCAGCGTGCCGAGAAACACCTGCCGGGGTGTCCAGGCAGGCAGCCGCGCCGCACCCCAATCGCGCACCGATCTTTGTGATTCACCCATGGTATCCTCAAAGCCAAACGGAAGCATTGTAGAGAACTTCTTCTATTATAAACATGCACTGAGCGGGCATTAAACGGGGAAAGCCCGTAACAAATAATAGGACTGTCCCCCATTTTCCACCAAGGAATCCGTTTTACCATAGGTTGTGGAGCGGTATGTCTTCGATGCGAATTCGGATACCAGAACGGATACGGCAGAGGATCAGCCCAAGACTGGTGGCACTGGACGAGCGTGCCGGCGGCGCGGGATCCATCCTGCTGCATGCGTATTACAGCTTTCGTGATATGCGCGCTGCCGAAGCGGCCGCTGCGATGACCTTCTACGCGGTGTTCTCGTTGTTCCCCCTGCTGGCGCTGCTGGTGATCGTGGGCAGCCTGATCGTCCCAACGCAGGATATCCGCCAGGTGCTTGGCCAGTACCTGACGCCGGTCTTCCCGGTATCGCACGCTTTTATTGATGAAGTGATTGCGCGGTTTGTGCGCGCGCGGGCAGCCAGCGGTGTGATCGGCGCGGTGACGCTGCTATGGTCGGCTTCAGGTGTGTTTGTGGTGCTGGCGCGTCACATTACCGCGGCGTGGGAACATGCGCGCATGCGCAACTTTTTGCAGGGCCGTCTGGTAGCGATCTCGACGGTGGGTATGCTGGTGGTACTGCTGATCGCTGCTATCCTGACCAGTGTGCTGATCAGTTTCGTAACCACGCGCATACCGGTCTTATTTCCCAATATAAACGCCATCCAGCCGCCCGCGCCGCTGATCGGCATTGCTATCCGGCTGGCGCCGCTGCTGCTGGCCTATATGGTGTTTTTTGTGGCCTACTACCGCCTGCCAACCGTGCCGGTATTGCTGTCCGAAGCTGCCTGGGGCGCGCTGGCGGTGACGCTGGCGTGGGGCGCCACGTCCAGCCTGTTTAGCTGGTATATCAACAGCCGCGCTGCCACCTTTAACACCATTTTTGGCCCGCTGGCGGCGCTGGCGGTGCTGATGCTGTGGATGTATATCAACAGCATCCTGATCATCTTTGGAGCGCATATTTCGGCGGCGGTGGGGCGGCGCAATATGAGCCGCACGCAGGCCAAAATCAAAATGCCCACCGCAATCGACTGACGCGGCGGGCATTTTGCGGCCTGGGAGCGGCGTTTAGCGGTCGGGTTTGGCCGGTTTCGAAATATCTTCGAGGGCCTTGCCGGTCATTTTTTCATCACTGACGTCGACAGAAAGATCGCCCAGCGAGATGACGCCGACCAGCTCTTCCTGGCGGTTAACGATAGGAAGGCGGCGGATCTGGCGCTCGCTCATCACGCGCGCGGCTTCTTTGACGTCTTCATCTTCATACAGGAAGAAGAATTCTTTGGTCATCACTTCTTCGACCCTGGTTTCGTTGGGGTTGCGGCCTTCCGCCGTAGAGCGCAGCACAATATCGCGGTCGGTGATAATGCCAATCATATTTTCGCTATCAATGACCGGCACGAAGCCTGTGTCAATGTCTTTCATCAGTTTGGCAGCATCGCGCACGGTGGCGTTGCGAGGGATCAACTGCACGTTTTTGGTCATGACATCTTTCAGTTGCATTCGTATTCCTCCAGTGGATAAGGTACGTTCCGTTATTATGATGATAAGGGAAATGCGCGTTGGCCGGCAGAAGGGATTTACCTACGCGGCCAGTGGGAATGTCCCACAGGACGCCGGGGATGAGGCGCGCGACTATTGACACGCGCAGAATTATCCAGTATACTTTCGTACGTTGTAGGATGCAGTACGTTCCTGTTGAGAAAGCAAGCAAGACGGGTCGGGCGCATGCCGGGCTCGTTTTTTGCTGCCAGATCCACAGGACAGCGCTCCTTGATTTTTTGTGTTACTGCCAGAGGAGGCAAATAGAATGACCGAACGTGTTACCGGAACGGTAAAATGGTTCAACAATACCAAGGGTTACGGCTTCATCGCGCGTGAAGGCGGCGCCGACATCTTCGTACACTTTTCCGCGATTGAGGGCAATGGTTACCGTTCCCTGACCGAAGGCCAGACGGTTGAATTCTCCGTCGAGCAGGGCCCGAAGGGCCTGCAGGCCGTAAACGTCATCCCGCAGTAAATAGAAAGACTGCCAATGACACCGGGATCCGCATGGATCCCGGTTTTTTATTTTCCTATCCACGAATGATGCGCGAGCAACTATGCTCGTCGTTCAGGGGTGCCGGTAAATTGTGGCGGAGGGGATGGGGATGATGGTGCAGGCCGTAGAGCCGCCGCTGGCATCCGATTCGACATGGAACTCGCCGCCCAGGGCGCTGGTGCGCTCGGCGCAGCCGGCCAGGCCGAGGCGCTTCTGGCGCACCAGTTCCAGCCAATGGTCGGGGACCTGGAAGCCGGAGCCGTCGTCGCGCACAATCATGCGCACCTGATCCCCCTCGATCGTGAGACTGATCCAGATGTTCTCAGCACGGGCATGGCGAGCGATATTGCTCATCAACTGTTGAAAGTTGTGAAACAGCACCATGCGCACATCTTCCGGCAGGCGGCGGTCGTCGGTGGCGAGGGTGAGATGCACCTGCAGCCAGGGATACTGCGCTTTGAAACGCTCGGAATATGAAAGGATGGCCTTTCCCAGGCCGTAATGTGAGAGCGCCGGCGGGCGCAGCTCGTAGGAGGTCATGCGCAGGTCGTTGAGAATGTGCTGGAGCATTTCGCGTGTTTCGAGCAGCCGGTCACGCGCCGCGCCCTCTTCCATTTCGCTCAGCACAAGGTTAACCTGATAGAAGACGCCATACAGGTCCTGCAGCGGCCCATCGTGCAGGTGGCTGGCGAGCTGCGTGCGCTCGATCTCGTTGCCCAGGATCAGCCGCTGGCGCAGCTCTTCCAGTCGCGCGCGGTTGCCCTGCTGGTTAATCTTCTGCTGCTGTTCCAGCTTTTGGATCAGCCCCGAGAGCTCGGCGAATAAAGCGCGCGCGTCGACATCGCCGGAAGACGCGAGATCAGTTGCGCCCTTTTCCAGGGTCCGAATGCGCTGTTTCAGCCGTTCTATATCTTCTCGGATGCTTTGCTGGTCCACGCTGCACTCCTTGGGAAAGCCTGGGAACCGGGGCCATGCAATGACCAGTTAAGAACACCTTGTCTGGCAAGAAAATCTGGCGGTTCAAAGGCTTGAGCCGCCAGATGACGCTCTTACAAACCGGATATCCCGCTGCCTGCCTATCTGCGCATCCTGCGCTGGGGAAGAGGAACAGGAACCGGGATGCGAACCGGGGTCGGCTGGGGGGCCGCCATGTCGCGCACGGCCTGGCCGAGGCGGGCTAAAAAGTTCTTGGCTTTTTTCAACATTTTGTTCTCCTGCAAACCGCCCACCGTGAGGCCTGGCGGCGATGGTTTATTTTCTATCCGTCCGGCGCTACCTAGCCGGCTATATGTGATTACTATAGCGGCTGGAGAGAAGCACAGCAAGGGTGAGCCTTCCCCTTATATAAGGTAGGGATTCCCCGGAGAACTGGCGGGCAGACCATGTCGGGGTATCAGTGCAGGGCGAAGGGCAGGAAGAACTGCTGCTTTGGCTCGATTGTGTCGATTTGCACCGGCACTTCCAGCGGGCCGGACGCATAATCTCCGAGCGGGGTGATGGTGAGCGTTGCGGTGTGCGTGCCGGGGCCTAACGCATTCGGCGTAACCTGCAGGTGGATCCTATCACCATCCACGGCGGCGCGCAGCCAGCCGGCGCTGGATGCCAGCGTCCAACCGGCGCCGCTGCCGCATGCCTGCTGCACGCGAATGCTCCAGGTGTAATCGCCGCGGTTTAGCATGGCCGTTTCGCGCAGCGCGGATGGCAAAGCTGCCAGCCGCGGGGCTAGCATGCCGGCGTCCTGCAACGGGCTGAACTGGTCGAGCGCATCATCTACGTAGCGCACCCAGATGCCCTGCCCGCGATAGTTGCCGCCGGGAACCTGCCAGGTGTACTCCGGCTGGATGGGGACCGGCGCGGTGAAGAATGTGACCGCATCCACCCACACGTCCACATCGCTTTGCATGTCGAAGTTGATGATCAGGAAGGTTTCGTCGCCGGGGAATGTGAAGGGCAGCGCGAATTCCTGGTAGGCGTTGGCCTGGGCAAAATCATTGGCGTTGAGCGTGCGTGGTTCCCCACCGGTGATCGACAGCGAAACGGCGGGCTGCGCCCCACGATTGTCGGCCACTTTCAGGCGAACGTATGCCACCAGCGGTACGTCGCGCAGGAAATCGGTGTTCCACACCCACGTGCCAGTGTCACTGGTGGTCATCTGGTAGGCCGTGCCGCCCCAGGCGGCGGGGTCGTTCACGCGCTGGCCGCTGCCCCATTTCTTCTCAAAGGTCTGCACAGTGTCATCTGCCAGCCAGTTGAGGCTGAACTGCATACGCGGCAGCCCGCCGCCATCCAGCCCGAGCAGGGTGGCTTCGCCGGCGGTGGTGCTGAACTGGGCCGGGTCGTCGAGCGCGTCGGCGCCGGGCGCGCCGTAATAGATCACATCGCTGGCGGTGCGGGTACGGCCGGTGGCGTCGCGCGTGCGCGCGTAGACGGTGCGCCAGCCTTCTTCGCCGGCGAACAGTTGCCAATTTACGCGCGGCTGGTAGGGCTGCCACTCCGCGCCGCTGAAGCAGGCATCATTGCTGACCTGCATTTCCTGCGCGCCGGTAAAGCCGCCCCAGCCGTCCGATTTGCCATTATAGATGTACAGGCTCACCGCGGCGCTGGTGGTGCTGGGGGCTTCGTTCTCAATCACCACCGGCGCGTAGACCGGGTCGACGCCGAAATCCTGGGTGATATAGCTGTTGCCGTCGTCATAATAACCCACGCCGATCTCTCGAAAGTCTCCGTTGAGGATATTGTCGCGGTGGCCCTGGCTGTTCATCCAACCGGACACGGCATCTTTGGGGTCCATCAGGTAGGGCGCGCAATAGGCGTTTTCCGCGCCGGCCGCGCCCAGGTAGCCAAAAGCACTGGCGCGGTCCGACGGGCCTTCGCCGTTGGTGTCCTCGTGGCCGCAGAAGCCTTTGGGCCGGTTGGCGATCGAATCCCACGAGAACCAGCGCGCGGCATGGGTGAGCTGCTGGTTCCAGCGCAGCGGGGCCAGCCCACGCTTCTCGCGCTCCAGGTTGGTCAGGTAAACCGTGCGGGCTTCATATGACCACAAGCCGCTGCTCTGCGCGGAAGGGTCAAAGCCCTGGGCGCGGGCTGGGATGGTAATGCTGGCAAGCGCCAGGACGAGCAGAGCCAATTTCCAAAAACGATACATGCTACCGCCATCGGCGCGGGGCATAGCAGCCGCCCGCGTAGTGCTGTGGATAGGATTCCCCCGCGTTTCTACCGTTAAGCATTTCTGGAAACGGGATACAGGAATATCATACCAAAAAGCATCGCAATTGCGCCTAAGGATTTCATCAGGTGGGTTATACGATTGTGACACGCCGCGGAAAGCACCCCAAAGCGGTTGATTTTATCCCTTACCTGGCATACACTTAATATACCCAAAACGCGAAGGAGAATTTACCATGCAGGATTTCGAAAAACTGGGCGTGTTTTACCTGGGCAAAGCTTATGACCTGGCATCACGCTCTGCCAAAGATGATCTGCTGTTATACGATTCGAAAGACCTGGTGACCCATGCCGTGGTGGTGGGTATGACCGGCAGCGGCAAGACCGGCCTGTGCGTGGGGATGATCGAAGAGGCCGCCATCGATGGCGTGCCTTCGATCCTGATCGACCCGAAGGGCGACCTGACCAACCTGCTGCTTACCTTCCCTGAGCTGCGCCCAGAGGACTTTCTGCCGTGGATCAACCAGGACGATGCGCGCCAGAAGGGCGTGACGCCCGAGGAATTTGCCACGCAGCAGGCGCAGTTGTGGGCCAGCGGCTTGCAGAAGTGGGGCCAGGATGGCGAGCGCATCCGTCGCCTGAAGGAAGCGGCCGAATTTCGCATCTACACCCCGGCCAGCAACGCCGGCATCCCGGTTTCGATCTTGAAGTCGTTTGCCGCGCCGCCGCCCGAGCTTATCGAAGACAATGAAATGATGCGCGAGCGCGTCAATACCACGGTCATCAGCCTGCTGGGGTTGGTGGGCATTGAAGCTGATCCGGTGCAGAGCCGCGAGTTTATCCTGCTGGCAAATATTATCGAGACCACCTGGCGTAACGGGCAGGACCTGGACCTTGCGCAGTTGATCAGCCAGGTACAAAACCCCGGCATCCAGCGCATTGGCGTGCTGGACCTGGAAGCCTTTTACCCGGGCAAGGAGCGTTTCGCGCTGGTGATGGCGCTCAATAACCTGCTGGCCTCACCCGGCTTCCGCGCCTGGCTGGAAGGCGAGGCGCTGGATATCGGGCAGATTTTATACAGCCCGCAGGGGAAGCCGCGCGTGGCGATATTTTCCATCGCGCACCTGGGCGACGCCGAGCGCATGTTCTTCGTCTCGTTATTGCTCAACCAGGTACTGGGCTGGATGCGCACGCAGAGCGGCACATCGAGCCTGCGCGCCATCATCTACATGGATGAAATCTTTGGCTATCTGCCGCCGAGCAAAAATCCGCCATCCAAGCTGCCGATGCTGACCCTGCTGAAGCAGGCGCGCGCGTTTGGGGTGGGGATGGTGCTGGCCACCCAAAACCCGGTGGACCTGGACTATAAAGCGCTATCCAACGCGGGCACGTGGTTTATCGGCCGCCTGCAGACCGAGCGCGATAAGCTGCGCGTGCTGGAAGGGCTGGAAGGCGCGGCAGCGGCCAGTGGGGATTCTTTTGACCGCCAGGAACTGGACCAGATGATCTCGGGTTTGGGCAACCGCGTGTTCTTGCTTAACAACACGCACGAGGATGCGCCGGTGCTGATGCAGACGCGCTGGGCGCTCTCGTACCTGCGCGGACCGCTGACACGCGAGCAGATTAGGAGCCTGATGGCGCCGTATAAGACCCAGATGCCGGCCCAGGCTCCGGCAGCCGGCGCTGCGCCGGCGGTTCGACCGGCGGCGAGCGCGACAGCACCCGTGGCGATGAGCGTAATGGAGAGCAGCGCCGGCGCGGGCAGCAAGGTCAGCGTGCCGCCGGCCATGCCGCATGATGTGCCGGTGGTGTACCTGCCGGTACGCGGGCGCGCGCCGGGTGGCACCGAGCTGGTGTACCAGCCGGCGGTGCTGGGCGCGGCGCGGGTTAAGTTCACCGATACCAAACTGCGCATGAGCGAGCTGCAAACCAAAAATCTGCTGGCGCACCTTGCGGATGGTCCGCTGGCGCTGGATTGGGAAAACTGCCTGGAGCTGGATGTGCCGGTGAACGAGCTGGAAGAAGGGGCGCAGGGGCCGGCTGCTTTTCTGCTGCCACCAACCTCGGTGACGGCCAAAGCGCTGGCAACCTGGAAGCGCGACCTGACCGACTGGCTGTACGGCAGCGCGGCGCTCAACCTGCTGCGCAGCCCATCTACCGGCGCGGTATCCAACGTAGGCGAGGACGAGCGCGATTTTCGCGTTCGGCTGATGCAGGTGGCGCGCGAAAAGCGCGATGCGCAGGTGGATGCGGTGCGCAAAAAATACACACCAAAGGTAGCTGCGCTACAGGAACGGCTGCGCAAGGCCCAACAGGCGGTGGAGCGCGAGAAAGAACAGGCGCGCAGCCAGGGCGTGAACGCCGCGGTTTCGATCGGCGCGACGCTGCTGGGGGCGCTGACCGGGCGCAGAATCACCGGGCGGGCCACTACCGCGGTGCGCCAGGCCGGGCGCAGCGTCAGCCAGCGCGGTGATATCAACCGCGCCGAAGAGACAGTGGAAGCGGTGCAGCAGCAGATCGCCGAGCTGCAGGAGCAGTTCAACCGCGAGATCGCGGCGGTGGATACGGCCCTGGACCCGCAGCGTGAAGCGCTGGAGACAGTGAACATCCGCCCACGCAAGAGCGATATTGACCTGCAACTGGTGGCGCTGGCCTGGGCGCCGTACTGGCAGGCGCAGGACGGCACGCTAAAGCCGGCATGGGAATAGAGACACTGGTATGCAGCGCGTGCGGCGCGCGCTATGCCGGCGATCAGCCGGTATGGCGCTGTGCCTGCGGCGGGCTGCTGGACCTCGATTTTCTTCCGGTGTTTGACCGGGAGAAAATCGAGGCGCGGAGCGGCGGATTGTGGCGCTACCGCGAGCTGCTGCCGCCCGGGCTGGGCGAACCGCTCAGCCTGGGGGAGAGCATCACCCCGCTGGTGCCGCTGCAACTAGGCGGGCGGCGGGTGTGGGTGAAGCAAGACCAGCTCTTCTCGACCGGCTCGTACAAAGATCGCGGCGCGGCGGTGATGATCAGCAAGGCGCGCGCGCTGGGCGTGCGCCATGTGGTGGAAGATTCGTCAGGAAACGCGGGCTGCGCCGTTGCGGCTTACTGCGCACGGGCGGGAATCGCATGCGACATCTACGTGCCGACGGATAACTCGCCCGGCAAGCTGGCACAGATCGCCATGTATGGGGCGCGGCTGGTGAAAGTGCCCGGCACGCGCGAAGATACCGCCGCGGCGGTTTGGTCGGCGGCGCAGAGCGCGTATTACGCCAGCCATTCGTGGAACCCGTATTTTTTCCAGGGCACTAAGACCTGGGCGTACGAGGTATGCGAGCAGTTGGGCTGGCGCGCGCCGGATACGGTGGTGCTGCCGGCCGGAAACGGCACGCTGCTGCTGGGCGCGGCGCTGGGCTTCCACGACCTGCTGCGCGCCGGGGTGATCGCGCGCGCGCCGAAGCTGGTGGCGGTGCAAAGCGCGGCGTGCGCGCCACTGGCCGTGGCCTTTGCGCAGGGGCTGGACACACCGGTGAAGATTGATAAGCGCGATACGCTGGCCGAAGGTATTGCCATCGCTGAGCCGGCGCGCGGGGCGCAGATTTTGCAGGCCGTGCGCCAGAGCGGTGGAACGTTCCTGATCGTCAGCGAGGCCGAGATCGAAGCGACGCTGTTGGATGTGATCCGCGCCGGGTTCTACATCGAGCCAACCAGCGCGGCGGCTGTCGCGGGGGCAAAGCAATACGCTGCCGGCGCGCCGGAGGGGGAGGAGATCGCGACCGTGATTACGGGTCACGGGTTGAAGGCCACGGAGAAGATGCTGAAGCTGCTAACACATTGATGCAGTGAACGCGGAGTGGGAAAAGCAGTAAAGGTTGGCTCACCTGCGGGTGGGCCAACCTTTATTTCTATTTATAAGATTGACGAGCATTATGTGCTTGACATACTTTCTGGATTGTTAGAAAATGTGTTCCTATGCCGGAACGCGGGAAGGGAGTAGGAACATGCAGGTAGTTGAAATTTCTCCGGAGACGGAGCGGCGCTTCGTGCTGGGGCGGCAGGGACTATGGCCCGGTCGCAGGTGGCAGGGGCTGGAAGGCGTGGCGCAGGCCGCGCAAGCGTGCGAGGCGGTGCAGCTCGACCCGCTGGTGATGGTGGCGCGCAGCCAGGAAATTTTCCTGCACAGCCGCGTGCTGGATTACCAGATCGGTTACCTGGACCAGGTAGCTTACGAGCAGCGCGCGTTATTCGATTACGGCGGGGCGCTGTTCCTGTACCCGATGCGCGAGCTGCCGTATTGGGCCGTGCACATGAATCATAATGGCCATTGGGCAAACTATCTGCGCGAGAACCCCGATCTGGCGGAAGAAATGCGCGCCCTGCTGCGCGAGCGCGGCCCGCTGACCAACCGCGAGCTGCCCGGCAACGCGCGCGTCAACAGCTACCGCGCGCGAAAAGACACCGCGCTGGCGCTGTATGCGCTGTGGATGACCGGGCAGGTGATGGTACACCACCGCCGCGGTTTCGACCGCGCCTATGACCTGCGCGAGCGTGTGGTTCCCGCGCAGTACGATTGGGCGGCCGGCGAGGCGGAAGCCGAGGCCTATTTCGCGCGCAAGACGACGGCCTTCGTGGGCATCGGCCGCGAACGCGGCTGGATGACCGGCGTGGCCGACAGCCTGGCGCAGCGTTGGAGCGTGGACGAGGGCCGGCGCAGGCTGCAAGGCTATTATGATAGCGGGGTGCTCACCCCGGTGCGCGTGGTAGGGGTGAAGGAGCCCAAGCTGGTGCTGACCGAAGACTTGCCGCTGCTGGACGCACTGGAGCGCGGCGAGACCCCGCCGCAGTGGCAGCCGTTAGGGCCTACCACGCTGGATGAGGCGGTTATCCTCGCTCCACTGGATATCGTCTCGGCGCGCGGTCGGGCGCTCAAGCTGTTCGGGGTTGAGTACGTGTGGGAAGTGTATAAGCCGGTAGAGCAGCGCCGCTGGGGTTATTACAACGTGCCGCTGCTGTATGGCGACCAACTGGTGGCCAAACTGGACCCGCGACTGGACCGCAAGACTGGCACATTTGAAGTGCTGGGCTTTTGGCTGGATGATGAAACCCTGGCGGGTGATCCGCAGTTCGCGGCCGCGCTGGCGTCCTGCCTGCGGCGCTTCGCGGCCTTTCTGGGCGCGAGCAGCCTGCGGCTGGACGGAATCCGGCCGGAAGGGCTGCGGGAACGCGTGGAACAGAAAATATAAATAATCCCGCCGAGTTTGCGGACTTTGCCCGCAAACTCGGCGGTAATCTATCTTTAGCGGGTGGTGCGGGGCGCGGGGAGCGGGTCGGTAACCTTGGCGGGAGGTAGAACCACGCTGCCGGTGGCGATCCAGCCGGGTTCGAGGGCAACGTCGGCTTTCGCCAGGCGGCGGAACAGCTCGGCGGTCTGCACAATGCTTTTGTGCAGGTCAAAGTTCTGCTCCACGCGGCGGCGGGCGGCCGTGCCCATCTGTTTCAAGCGCCGCGGGTCGCGCAGAACTTCGGCGGCGCCGGCGGCCAGCCCGTCCCAGTCATCGGGCGCGGCGGTAATGCCGGTGGTACCCACTTCGATGATTTCGGAGACGCCGCCCACGGCCAGCGCCGCGGATGGTACACCACACGACATGCCTTCGAGTAGAGCAAACGGCATGCCCTCGTAGCGTGAGGTCATGGCCTGCAGGTCAAACGCGGGGTAGACGTCGTGCATGTTGTGGCTGATCCCGGCCATGTGCACTACGCCATCCAGCTCCTGCTCGGCAATCAGGCGGCGAACTTCGCCTTCCATGGGTCCTTCACCCACCAGCACAAAATGCACCCCGGGCAGGCGGCGGTGCAGCGCCCCGGCAAAGCGCACAAACAGGTCGGGACCTTTTTCGAAAGCCAGCCGGCCGGCGAAACCCACCAGAGGCGCTTCGGGCGGCAGGTTATGCTTCTCCCGCCAATCCGCGCCGCTGTGGTGCGGGGTAAAGGCCTTGCTATCCACCCCATTTGGAACGAGTGATATGCGCTCGCGGGGAATGCTGAGGCCCAGACCCTGCAGGTAAGCCTTCTGGCACACGGTGATGATGTGTGTACCGGTCATCTGGGCGATGCCCAGCTCTTCGATGTTGAACTCCATGCCGTGGAAGGTAGCTGCCACCGGGCGGCCCGCCAGGCTGCCGGCCAACCCGGCCAACACATGCGCGCGCGGAAGGTGCGCGTGCAGCAGGTCGATGCCGAGGTGGCGCACCAGCTCCACCGTGAATTGCAGCGAGCGCAAGGGCACATTGACGTGCATATCGGTGACGAACACCTCGCAGCCCAACCGGCGTAACTGGGCTGTATATGCACTTTCGTACGGCGCGAGACAGGTGACTTTGAAGCCATAGGATGGAAGCTGCTGCGCCAGGTTCTGAACGTAGATCTCCATCCCGCCAATAATGGCGTTGCCGACTACCTCTAATACGTGGACAGGCTGCTCGTCTGTCCCCTTGGTACTACTCAACAGGTTCTCCTCACTAAGAGCTATCAAGGAAGCGCCGCGGAATTTCTCCCGCGGCTGCGTATTCCCTGGGCCTTGATAGCGGAATTTATTTTACCGGCTCTGCCGAACGGGGCAGGCTGACCGGAAGGTAGTGCGGCGTGTTGGTCCTGGTTGCCTGGCCTTCACGCACCCCCGCAATCTTGCTATACAGGGTTAATGCCTGGGCCACTACCTGATCCATATTGTAGTATTTGTACGTCCCGAGCCGCCCGGCGAAGTGAACTCCTGGCGTAGAAGCGGCCAGCTTCTGATACTGCTTGTACAGCTCGGCGTTCTCGGGGCGCGGGATGGGGTAATACGGGTCCCCTTCCGCGCACGGGTACTCATACACGATCGTCGTCTTGGGATGCTCCTGACCGGTGAGGTGCTTGAACTCGGTGACGCGCGTGTACAGGTGCTCGTTGGGGAAGTTTACCACAGCTTCAGGCTGGTACCACTCCTTGTTGAGCGTCTCGAACTTGAAGTTGAGCGAGCGGTAGGGCAGCTTGCCGTAGATGAAGTTGAAATATTCATCCACCGGCCCGGTGAAGATCATCTCGCGGAACCTGACGTAGTTGACCACCTCGCGGTAGTCGGTGTTGAGCATGACCTTGATATTCGGATGTTCGAGCATGCGCTCGAACATGCGCGTGTAGCCGTAGAGTGGCATCGACTGGTAGGTATCGGTGAAGTAGCGGTTGTCTCGGTTGAAGCGCACCGGCACGCGCGCGGTCACCTGGGCATCCAGCTGCGAGGGGTCCAGGTCCCACTGTTTGCGCGTGTAATTACGGAAAAACTTCTCGTACAGCTCGCGGCCTACCTTGCTGATCACTACGTCTTCCGAAGTGCGCACCGGGTCGCGCGGCTCGGCCACCGATTCGTAGAACTTCGGCAGATCTTGTGAGGTCAGGTTTAGCCCGTACAGGCGGTTGATGGTGTCCAGGTTAATGGGGATGGGCAGGAGCTGCCCGTCCACGCTGGCGAGCACGTGGTGCTCATACTGGCGCCATTCGGTGAACATGCCCAGGTATTCAAATACCTCGCGCGAGTTGGTGTGGAAAATGTGCGGCCCATATTTGTGGATCAGCAGGCCGTCTTCATTGTAATGGTCATAGGCGTTGCCGCCAATGTGGTTGCGGCGGTCGATGAGCAGCACGCGCTTGCCCGAGCCCGAGGCCAGGCGCTCGGCCAGCACGCTGCCGGCAAACCCCGCGCCAACGATGAGATAATCAAACACGCCCGAAGGGCCGCTGTTGGAGGGCAGGTCAATCTGCACCGGGTCCAGTTCCAGCGGGATGGACTGCAGTGCGGATGCAGTGATGCCGGTAGGTCCGGCGTTCTTACTGCTGTACTTGTTATCAAAGCTGCTGCCGGCGTACAGCTCGGATTCGATTAACTGCATCATGCGCGTGTAGGTATAATCCCACGAATTGTTGCTAAGGAAGGCGTCCACCTTTTTCAGCCAGGCATTGCGGTCCCAGTCAGAGGACAGGGCGCGTTCGCAAGCGGTCACAAACGATTCCACATCCGCGGCGATGTGCACCAGACCTTCATCACCGTAGGGGTGCACCACGTCGCGGATGGGGGTGGAAACCACCGGCGTCCCCCCGGCCAGGTATTCGGGCGTTTTGGTTGGGCTGATGAACTGGGTGGAACGGTTGAGAGCGAAGGGCAGCATGGCCACGTCCCAACCGGCCAGATATGTTGGCAACTCATCATACGTCTTCTGACCCAGGTAGTGGATATTGGGGGCCTGGGGCAAGGAGTTGGGATCGATCTTTACTACCGGCCCTATCAGCATCAGGTGCCATTCGGGGCGGGCGGCGGCCACACCGGAGATCAGGTCGAGGTCGGAGCGTTCATCAATCACGCCAAAGAAGCCAATCCGCGGGTGCGGGATGTGTAACTGGTCCACCGGGTCCTGGGTGGTATTACGCGCCTTGCCGAAGTGTTCTTTTTCGATGCTGGATGGAAAAGCGTGCACATTCCTGTGGCGTTCTTTCTTGGATTCATACAGGCTGAGGCCCCCGGTGAAGACGAGGTCGGCTTTGTCCAACAGCTCATTTTCGTATTCGAGCATGCGTGGGTGCGCGCCGTTGAACGCTGAAAGCTCATCCATGCAGTCATACACGGTGACCGCGGGCTTCAGATGGTAGCTATAGCCCATCGCCATGGGGGTATAGTACCAGGCGATAAACTGGCTGATATTATTGCTGGCCAGCAGCTCATCAATCAGCTCAATATGCGCGGCATGGCTATCTTCCTTGCTCAATTTATCAGTCAAATGCGGCGTGGCAATCCACAGGCGATCGGATGGGTGCTTGATTTCCCAGCGCACGGGGCCAGAATCGATGATGGGTTCTTCGACGAAGAAGACCCGGCGCTCTTTGGCCACGCGGTTCATCAGGTGCTGCGGGCGCTGGTAAACGAAATTCCAGCGCAGGTGTGAAAAACACACCAGATCAACTTCATCCAGCTTGGTTACCTGGTAATTATCGTTCTTTTGCGTTCGTTTCATTTTGTTGATTTCCTCTTTTTATCGTATCGCATCGCTGGCGCCAGCGTTTTCCAGTCTCATCCAGGCTGCGGAGCGGTCGTCCATGAAGGGCTGTTCCGCCTGCCCGGTTTTCTTGTGGGCGATGTTCGCCAGGAAGAATTGCAGCAGCGCATTGGCATGGTAGGTAAAGGTAAAATAGGGGCGCGCCGTATAGACTTAAAATTTACGCGGTCCGCCTGAGCCGGATACGGCGCTGTGCAAGTGAAATAAAGAATCGGTCAGCCTGTGCCGTCAATCACGCCCAGAACCGGAGCGAAGCGCTCTCCCCTCTGTGCTTTGCTCGCATGGTATGGCGTAACATAACGAGACGAGAACGGCCTGGACGGAAGGGTTTCCAGTGGAAGAGAAAAGCGTTCGATTTGCCTGGGAAAAATGGTCAGCAGGTCGTGGAGAACTGCGCCGGGTAACCCGGATGAACCTTTTCCTGCAAGAAAGCCATTGAGCCCGCCAGAGTTGGGGCCCAAGGCTGAACTACCAGTATCCATTTGGTGACCTCACGCTTTTACCTGTAAACGTAGTAAACCTTCAACCATAAAAACCTATAACAAATATATCTGTGAGCCAGTCCGCGCCTCAATGGGGATTTGCCGAAACTATCTGCAGGGATTCCCCTAAACCGATAGAGAAGATCAAACTATGTTTTGGCGTTTAGGGATTCTCCTACCAGTTTTCAGGGAAGACTCCGGTTTTCATGGATAGCATGGAGCGATATACTGGTTGGTAGATGCTTTAATGTTTGATTTGTAACGCACCAGGAAGGAGAAAGAACGATGAGCGACGATGATTATGAAGTGGTTGAAGTTCGGAAAGGTGGATCGGGTTTTTCGGCGTTCGTTTGGGGCGCTTTGATCGGAGCGGGGGTTGCCCTGCTGACCGCGCGCCGCACGGGCGAAGAAACGCGTGAAATGCTGAACCAGCGCAAGGATGAATTGGTGGATCAGGCCATGCAGTACCGTGAGAAGGCGGCCGACCTGGCGCAGACCGCGCGCGAAAAGGCCGTGGAAAAAGTGGACCAGGTGAAGACCCGTGCCGTTGAGCTGCAGGAACAGGCCGTAGATACCGCTCGCGGGTACGTGGCCAATATTGCGGATCGTACGCAGAACGTCGCGGAAGACGTGAAGCGCGCCGCGGCCGGCGACGAAGGCCCGGTCAAAGACGAAGAAGGCATGATCCTGACGAATTCCGAGAAGGATTACCCGCTCTAAAGAGCCTATTCTCGGACCGCTTTCCCGCGGTAATCAAGGGTTATGGAAGCGCCTGGCGATCTTTTGCCAGGCGCTTTATTGATTACTTGTTTCTACCATTTTGCAGCATGGTCCCCATCCGGGGGTGGCCCACAAAATATGACTGGCTTATGCCACCCACATCCAGCGATAGAACATGAAGGCCAACAGCGCCTGGCCGGCGAGGAAAACCGTCCCGACGGCGATGCGCGCGCCGCGCGTGGTGAGCATCCGGTCGTGCAGCACGAACAGCGGGAAAATCGGCAGCACGTAACGCGAAAGGCTCATCAGCGTGTCGTTGTTGAGGATTTTGGTCAAGGAAGGCACCAGCAGCACCAGGGCGTAGAGCGTGTACTGGAAGGGCAGGCGGCGCAGGCCGATGACCAGCAGCACCAGCGCCCAGACCCCCAGCAGGATATCGAAGAACTTGCTCATCGCCACCAGCCCTACGGGCTCGCGCGCCATCATCTCCAGCGTGCCGAGGATGCCTTCCCAGGGCATAGCAAAGCGCAAATGCCAGTAACGCTCCAGGGTAGCCCAGGGCCAGTCGGCGCCCAGGCCAAAATGCACCCACAGGGCGAAGACGGCTAGCGACAGCGGGGCCAGGGCGGCGGCCGCGCCGGCGGTGAGCAGGCGTTTCCAGCGCGCCGGGGGTGGATCAGCGCGGTAAGCGCGCCATGCTTCCCACAGAAGGGGCGCAGCCAGGAGCGCCCCCGGCAGGCGCGTCAGTGCGGCGAGCATGGCCATGCCCCCGGCCAGCCACCAGCGCTGGTTGCGAGCGTAGTACAGGGCCGCGGCGCCAAACAGCAGGAAGAGCGATTCGGTATAGCCCGCCAGCAGAAAAAAACCGGTGGGGAACAATACCGTCCAAAGTACCACGCGGCGTGCGCGTGTTTCACCCCATACATTGGCCACCAGCAGGTAGAGGAAGTACAGCGCGCCAATAGCGGCCAGGTTGGCCACCAGCAGCCCGGCCAGCATGGGCGGCTGGATGGCGAGACTCAGCAGGGCGATGAGAGCCGGGTAAAGCGGCGGCCAGACGGTGTTCTGCAGATTGGCCGCATATCCTTCGGTGGCAATCTCCAGGTAATGAACCGTATCCCAGCGATACCAGGGCAGCACCAGCAGCCGCGCCAGGGGGCCGCGTGCCTGCAGGTCGTTGACCACGGCGGGCTCGTACGGCGCGGGCGGGTGGTTGGGTTCTACTGCCAGCGAGGCGAACAACAGCAGCAGGGTAATCAAAATACGCACCGCCAGAAAGGTCAGCAGCGCGAAGGTAAGGGCACGTTTTTCCAAGAACTTCTCATCTTTCTACCAATAATGACCGGTCCAGACCGTTCCCATTGTAGGCAGGCGCTTCTCGAGCTGCAAGTGGGGAGTTTCCCTCGAAAGAAGGGCCCCTCTTTTTCCCGCGGCGCGATTACAATTAGCCTATGGCATCTTCCCCACAACGGGCGGCGCGCGAGGCGCTGCTGGAAAACAGGATTACACGAGTGGACGCGCGACTGGCCGCGCTTCAGCGGCGCGAGGGCCGCTTTCCGTGGCTGCGGGCGACGGTGTTTCTGGCCGGCGGCGCGCTGACCACGGCGGCTTTCCTGGCGCCGCGCGCGTGGATAGGCTGGACGGCGCTGGCCGTCTTTTTGCTGACCTTCGCCACGGTGGCCGGACTGCACAGGCAGGTGATCGCGGCCATCGAGCGCTACAGCGTGCTGCGCCGTCTGGCGGCTGGCCAGCTCGCGCGCGCAAGGCTTGACTGGGCCAACATCCCTGCTGCGGCAGATGGGCCACAGCGCAAGGAGCACCCATTCGAATTTGACCTGAACATTACCGGGCCGCGCTCACTGCACCAGTTATTGGACACCGCGGCGTCCACCGGCGGCAGCGCGCGGCTGCGTGACTGGCTGCTGGCCCTGGCGCCCAACCCGGCGGCGGTGCCGCGCCGCCAGCAGGTGACACGCGAGCTGCTGCCGCTATCGGGTTTTCGCGGGCGGCTGACGCTGGCCAGCGCGCTGGCGCTGCAGCGTCCGGAAGAACGCTGGGATGGCGAAGCGGTGCTGCGCTGGCTGGGGCGCGAATCGCACGCGGCCTCGCTGCGCGCATTCCTCATTCCCGTGTCGGTGGTGGCGGTGCTGCACCTGACGACGTTTGTGCTCTTCGCGCTGGGGCGCATCCCGGCCGTCACCTGGATGGCAGCGCTGGCGCTTTTTTGGGGTCTGCAGGGGCTGCGCTACCGCGAGACCAGCGAGCTGTTTGTCGAGTCCTACGGGCTGGCGCGCAGCCTGAACCCGTTCGCGGCAGTGATGCGCGAGCTGGAGACCTACCCCTATGCGCGCGGCAGCGCGCTGGCAGAAGCAGCGCAGCCGTTTGTCAGCGGCGATAGCCGGCCCTCGCGCTCGCTGCGCCGGCTGGGGATGATCGTTTCGGCGGCGGGATTGCGCAACAACCCGTTCCTCAACCTGCTGCTGAACACGTTGCTGCCGTGGGATTTGATCTTCACCTACCTGTTGGAAGCCTATAAAGTGCACCTGCGCAGCAGCCTGCCGGCCTGGCTGGATGCCTGGTATGAGCTGGAAGCGTTGACTTCGCTGGCCAATTTTGCGCTGCTCAACCCGGACTATGCCACGCCCGAACTGCTGGCCGTGGAAACGCCTGGGGCGGCGCTGGATCTGGAGGCGGCGGGCCACCCGCTGCTGCCGCACGCGGCGCGAGTGCGTAATGATTTCCGCGCAGAGCGGCTGGGAGAAATATTTATCATCACCGGGTCGAATATGTCTGGCAAGAGCACATTTCTGCGCACGGTGGGGGTCAACCTGGTGCTGGCCAACGCCGGGGCAGTGGCCTGCGCGCGCTCGTTGAAAACGTTGCCCTTCCGGCTGTACACCTGCATCAACCTGAGTGACTCGCTCAGCGATGGGATATCATATTTCTATGCCGAGGTGCGGCGGTTGAAGGGCCTGCTGGATGCCCTGGAGCGGCCTGACCCCTATCCGCTGTTCTTCCTGATCGATGAAATCTTCCGCGGGACGAACAACCGCGAGCGGCAGCAGGGCAGCCAGGCCTTTACCGAAGCGCTGGCCGGGAAGCGGGGCACGGGGCTAATCTCGACTCATGATCTGGAGCTGGCGCGGCTGGCAGACGCCATTCCTGGGGTGCGCAACTACCATTTCCGCGAGGACGTGCGTGATGGGCGCATGGTGTTCGACTACCGGCTGCGCCCCGGCCCCAGCCCCACCACCAACGCGTTGAAGATCATGGATATGGAAGGGCTGCCGACGGTTCCGGGTGCGCGCCTGGAGCGCGGCGTGGGGAGCGGCGCTTGAGCGTGTGGCTTGGAGTTATCCGGCGGGCGCGTGAGGGCTGGACGGCGCGGCATTTCCTGGCGCTGGCGGCCATCAGCGCACTATTGGGGCTGGTGTGGTTCCTGCTGCTGTACGGGCGCTACGCGCTGTACGTGACTCACGTGGCGTGGATTTACAATGCGGGCGGGGATATGCTCCAGCACCAGCTTGGCTGGGAGTGGTTTCGTAATGCCGATTGGCGCTTCCCACTGGGGACAATCGAACGGCTGGGCTATCCGTTTGGCACATCTGTGACATACATGGATTCCATCCCGCTGATGGCGCTGGCGTTTAAGCTGCTGGCGCCATGGCTGGAGACGCCGTTCCAGTACTTTGGGCTGTGGGAGCTGCTTTCGGTGGTCTTGCAGGTGCTGGCCGGGCTGCTGATCGCGCGCGAGTTCACGCGCTCGCTGCCGGTGATGCTGCTGTGCGCCTCGATGCTGGTGCTTTCTACGCCGATGATTTTCCGCGCTTTTTATCACAGCTCGCTTTCGGCGCATTGGATTGTGCTGGCCGCTATCTGGCTGGCGCTGCGCGCCTACCGTGGCCGGCCGCTGCGCTGGGCCTGGCCGGCGCTGTTCAGTGTGGCGACACTGGTGCACCTATACTTTGTGCCGATGCTGGTGCCGCTGTGGGTGATTACGTTGTATTTTCGCGTCCGCGCGGGTGGCGCGCCGCGCTGGATGCTGGCATTGGATGCGCTGGCATCGCCTGCCGCGGTGCTGCTGGCCGGGTACATCACCGGTGCGTTTGCGCTGGGCTACCGCGCTCTGGCGATCAGCGGTTATGGGCTGTTTTCGTGGAACCTGAACGGCTTCATCAACTCGCTGGATTTGGCTTCGGCGTTTGCGCGCGGCGCGCCGGTGGTAGCCGGGCAGTATGAAGGTATCAGTTATTTGGGGCTGGGCAACCTGCTGCTCGTGGCAGTGGCGCTATACCTGTTCCCCCAGCGCGAGCAGCCGCGCCGCCGGCTGGGCGTATTGCTGCCCTTTGCACTTGCCGCGGCAGTCTACCTGCTGTTCGCCATCTCGCACAAGGCGTACTGGGGGCTGCAAACCGTGTGGGATGTGCCCCTGCCGGACGGGCTGTACCGTTTCCTGTGCCTGTTTCGTTCGTCGGGGCGCTTTATCTGGCCGGTGTATTACCTGGTGGTGCTGTTCGGGCTGCTGACCGTGGCGCGCAACCTGCGCTACCCGGGCGTAGTGCTCGGCTTTGCGCTGCTGCTGCAGGTGCTGGATTTGCAGCCGTTGTACGGCGCCAAACATTTGGACGGCTTCACCACCTACCCCAACGCGCTGCGGGGGGAATTCTGGGAGCAGGCGGCTGCGACGAACCAATACATCACAGTCATCCCGGCCGGTAAGGTGAAAGAGTTCGCCGGCGATCCGCTGGCGATCTTCGCCGCGCAGCACGACAAGGTGCTCAACTACACCTATTTCGCGCGTAGCGATCTGGAAAACATTCGCGCATATACGGATGATATCGCGGAGCGGCTGCTGCTGGGACAGGCGGATTGGGATATGCTGTATGTGTTCGCCAGCCCGGAGTGGATTGCGCGGGCGCGCAAGGCGCTGCCGCAGAACATCCGCCTGTGCGAAGTGGATGGATACACACTGGCGTTTTCACGCGAGAATCGGTTGGAATCCGCCGGCCTGGATTTGAGCCGGTATTGCCGCTAGTCCCCGGTTGATTTTTGCAGCCAGAAAATCTTGTAGGAGCGCGGCGAGAGAAGATTTCCCGGCAAACAATCATCTTGAAGACTCGCCCCTACCGAAGTGCAATTGATTTCAATCAATGCGTTCCGCCCCAGCGATTGAAGAAGACCACATCCTCAAACGATGAGCGCCCGCCGGTTTTGGGCGGGCGGGTGAGGGCGGTTTCCTCAGCCGGGTAGCCAAAGGAGATCGCAATGCGCAGGTGCCACTCCGCGGGGGCGCCCAGTAGATCGCGCGCCGCGTCCGGTTCGTAGATACTGGCCAGGCATGAGCCAACACCCAACTCCCATGCGGCGAGCTGCATGTAGGCCGCGGCCTGGCCGGCGTCGAACATGACCGAGAAACGCGTGGCCGGGTCTGGGGTAAAGATGGCGACCGCCAGCGCTGCCCCGGCGATATGCCCGGCGTACTGGCCTAGTTTTGATAGCTGCTCCAGCGTGCTCTTTTCGGTGACGGCGACAAAGCGCCACGGCTGGGTGTTTTTGGATGACTGCGAGCGCCGCCCGGCATTGAGGATCGCGCGGACTACGTCCGGCGACAGGGGTTGGTCGCGAAACTGGCGCACGGCGCGCTTGGTACGGATAGCTTCGGATACGTTCATGGTGAACCTCGTGAGATGGGCTTCTTCAAGAAAAGGTTATTGGCCGGCCAGCGCAGACCCCCTCTCGCTCCCCCAAACAATAGAACGCTTTTGGGGGATCGAAAGCTTTATTCTCCCCCAAAACTGTACTATGTTTCCCAACGTCCGTCCGAAGTGAGGGTGGGGGAGTTAGAAGGGGGTGTACGCCGGCCCTGAGATTCACTCCCTCTTCTCCATCCCAATCTTTCGATTAACTATAGCACAGGAATAGATAGGGAAAGTCCTGCCAGCAGCGGCGGGAAAGTGCCGCTGGCAGGAAGCGGCGGCGGCGCTTACACTGTGAGCGTAGCAACCGATAAAACCCAGGTGAGGAGCGAATCATGAGCGATATGCAGCAGAAAAACATGCCCGAGCAGGAAGAACAGCCCAATGAAGCGGGTTGGGAAGGGCGCGGCGCGCGCGAGAGCCAGTACGTGCCGATCAAGACTCACGGGCGCGAAGACGGCCCGGCCACCGGCATCGCCGCCGGCGGCGACCGCCCCTCGGACGACGAAATGCGCCAGGACCTGCTAACTCGCCTGCGCGAGAATGGCGATATTGACCATACGCGCATCCAGGTGGACGTGCGCAACGGCGAGATCACCCTGCGCGGCAGCGTGGTGAACCTGCTGGTGAGCCAGATGGCCGAGTCGGTGGCCAACGAAGTGCCGGGCGTGGTGGACGTGCACAATGAGCTGGCCACCCAGGCTGGCCCGGAAGCCGCCGAGAGCCCGCGCCAGGACTAATCCGCCGCGGCTTTAAGCCGCAGCAGCAAGCCTTCATTGGGACGCAGCGCCAGGCGCGCCAGGTCACGCGGGCCGCCTGCGTCCATGTACGTTGTCAGGCGTAAATCCGCGCTGCCCAGGTCTGGCAGCGCGATTTCGCGCTCTTCGGCGCTGAAATTGAGCGTCACCAACCAGCGCTCGCCATCCAGCTCGCGCAGGTAGGCGTAGCAGCCGGCAGCGGGCACGTCCAGGGCGCGGTAGCGGCCGGCGTGCAGCGCGGGCGAGCCGCGGCGCAGCGCCAGCAGCGCCCGGTACAGGTTGAGGATCGAGCGCGGATCGGCGCTCTGCGCCTGCACGTTGCGCTTGTGGTAGTCGGCGCTGACCGGCAGCCAGGGCGCCACGCTGGAAAAGCCGGCATGGGGCGCATCGCTCCACTGCATGGGGGTACGCGCCACGTCGCGCGTGCGCTCCGGCCCCAGGTTGATGCCCTGCGGGTCCTGGATCTGGTGCGGGGCAATGGCGCCGTTCTCCAGACCCAGTTCATCGCCGTAGTACAGGGTGGGCGTGCCGCGCAGGGTAAGCAGCAGCATGGCGGCCACGCGCGCCTGCGCCACGCCAAAGCGCGATGCCAGGCGCGGCACATCGTGGTTACCGAGCACGTAGTTGGGCCAGGCAAAAGGCGGCAGAGCGGCTTCGAGCGCATCCACTGAGGCGCGCACCTCGGCGGCGTTCCACGGCTGCCAAATCAGGCGGAAGTTGAAGGGCAGGTGCAGGCCTTCGCCGCTGAGGCCATAGTAGCGCACCCAGCGTGGCAGATCGTACCAGATTTCGCCGATGCCCACGCGCTCACCGTAGGAGTCGAGCAGACGGCGCATCTCGGTGATGATCTCCTGCACCTCGTCCAGATCCTGGTTGTAGACGTTCACCTGGCGGCTGACCAGGTCGTTAGGGTGCAGCATGGCCGGGGCGTGCGGGTTGGGCGGGTTATCGCGGAAATCGGGGTCTTTGAGGATCATGCCAACCACGTCCATGCGGAAGCCGTCCACGCCGCGCTCCAGCCAGTAGCGCAGCACATCCAGCATGGCGGCGCGCACGGCGGGGTTGCGCCAGTTGAGGTCGGGCTGCTCTGTGAGGAAGTGGTGGAAGTAGTATTGAGCGGTGGTGGAGTCCCACGTCCAGGCCGGGCCGCCGAAGGTGGAACCCCAGTTATTGGGCGGTGAACCGTCCGGTTTCGCATCCCGCCAGATGTACCAGTCGCGTTTGGGGTTGTCGTGGCTGGAACGCGATTCGAGGAACCAGGGGTGCTGGTCGGACGTGTGGTTGGGGACGTAGTCGATGATGACCTTCATCCCGCGCGCGTGCGCGGCAGCCAGCAGGGCGTCGAAGTCGGCCAGCGTGCCGAACAGCGGGTGGACGCCGGTATAGTCGGCGACGTCGTAGCCGAAGTCTTTCATCGGCGAGGGGTAGAACGGGCTGAGCCACAGAGCATCGACGCCCAGGCTGTCGAGGTAGTCGAGGCGCTGCAGTACGCCGGGCAGGTCGCCCACGCCGTCGGCATTCGTGTCTTGAAACGAGCGCGGGTAAATCTGGTAGGTGACGCCGGTTTGCCACCAGGGGAGGGGAGAATTGGGCATCATCAACTCCTTTCTTGTCCCTCGCGTTTGGATTATCTTCCCCTGTATTCTACGTCGTTTGGCATATTGACAGCCACGGAAAATCGTAGATAATAAAATAGAACAAGATTTCTACATAATACAGGGGCGCAGGCACAGGGTCGATGGTGGCGAGCGCGGGATGCGAGGAACCTGATGGCGCGGCTGGTATTTTTACCCAATGAGGATACGGTGCTGCTGCTGCAATCCGAGCTGGGGGCGGATGCGCTGGTACAGGCGGTGCTGGAAGGGCGCTGGACGCCGCCAGCGCTGTATGATGCGCGCCCGCGGCCGGCGTTCCGCGCGGTACGGCTGGGCAGCTTTGTGATCGTAGCGCCGCTGGAGCCGCTGGCGGCAGATGGCGCGAGCGGTGACGACGAGGGCGCGCCGCTGCGCCTCTCGACGCGCCAGGCGGACGTGCTGCAGGGGCTGTGCGAAGGTCTGACCGATAAGGAGATTGCCGCGCGGCTGGGGGTGAGCGCGCACACGGTCACCAATCACATCGGCATCATCAAGGCGCGGCTGGGCACGCGCACGCGCGCGGAGTCGGTGCATCGCGCCATGGCGTTAGGGCTGATCAAAATGAAAAAGCGCGAGCCGGGGTAGGTAGATTGCGACGATTTCCCTATTGGAAACAACCCTCTTCGACAGGCGCAGGGGAAGATTTCCAACAAGGTGCAGCCGTTCTTACCAGTTTACCCAGCGCTCGGGGATAACTTCGTACATCTGGGTGTAATGCTCTTCGGTGCTCAGGTTCCACTCGTACTTGCGGAAGAACGCGTCGGCCACCTCGGTGGTGGGCGCGTCCATTTCGCGCGTGCTGCATTCGCACACCACCGGGTCAGAGCCATCTTCCAGCGCAACGATGACGCGCGGGTTGTGGCGCATGTTGTTGGCTTTCTCGCTGTTGGGGCCGGTGCTGATATAGAAGCGGCCATTCTGCCACACATACCACATCGGCACCAGGTGGGGCAGGTTTTCGGGGCGCACGCTGGCCAGCCAGATGACTTTGCTGGTTTCTAGCCGCTGGATGGTCTCGGGAGAAAGTTCGTCGGTCATGGGCATTCTCCTAAATCGAATTTCCTGTTTGCGCGTATGCTGTGCGTATCACGAAGCACCCTTCGACAAGCTCACGTCATCTTGCGCTTTCCCGGTGTCTTTCCGGGAATGTCATAATGCGAGGGTACTTCTTCTCTGGACGCTCTGTTCAAGTGTAGCATACTCGCGCGTCAACGCGAGATCAGGTACGCGCCGGCGACGAGCACCAGCACGCCCAGCAGGCGCTGCACGTCCACCGGGCGGGGGGTAACACCCAATAGCCCGTAATGGTCAATGGCCACGCCGATGGCAAGCTGTCCAATGATCACCAGGGTGATCATCATGGCGCCACCCAGGCGCGGCAGGGTGACGGTGACGGTCAGGAACAGCACCAGCCCCAGCGTCCCGGCAAACAGCATGTACCACGGCAGCGTGGTCCAGGCGCGGATGCCCTCACCGCGGCGGATGAGCAGCAGGGCGGTGGTGACGATCAGCCCGCCCAGGTGGATGATAAAGCTGCTGGCGGTGGCGCCGATGCGCTGCCCCATGGCCCCGGCGATAGGGGATTGGAACCCGACGGCTGCGCCGCCAATCAGACCGATAAGGATGACGAGCCAGAGGGCCATGCGTGTACGCTCCTGTGAAGCTGTGAGATAGATGGGCTATCTTACCACGAATGCCCGGTGGAGCAGTTGCCAGCAAGGGGGCTTTCCGGGCGCAACCCGGGCTTGCGGAAGCGCACCAGGTTTATCCGTCCATCCCGGCGGCGCGGGCGCGGTCGAGCACACGCTCGGCGGCCTTTACCACCGGCATGTCTACCATCTTGCCGTCCAGGGTGAACGCGCCGGCGCCGGCTTCCTGGTGCTGCGCGGCGGCATCCACCACGCGGCGCGCGTGGGCGATGGCTTCGGCGCTGGGGCTGAAGGCGGTCTGCACCGGCTCCACCTGGCGCGGGTGGATGATCTGCTTGCCAGTGTAGGCCATGCGCGCGCCTTCTTCGCATTCCTGGCGCAGCCCGTCGATGTCGTGCAGGTCCATAAAGACCATATCCAGCGACTGCAGCCCGTAAGCCGCGGCGTGGGTGACCACGGCGCTGCGCGCGTAGAACACTTCCCAGCCGGCGCGGGTGCGCACCGCGCCAATGTCGCCGGCCAGGTCTTCGGCGCCAAAGATCAGCCCCTGCAAGCGCGGGCTGGCCTCGCAGATTTCCTTTAGGTTGACCACGCCGCGCGCGGTTTCGATCAGCGCCAGCAGGATGGTGGAGCCTTCGGGCTGGCCGTTGTCGCGCTCGGCCTGGGTGAGCTGGTAGTTGACCCAGCGGATGTACTCGGCGTCGCCGACTTTGGGCAGCACCAGGCCGTCCGGCTTTGCGGGCAGCACGGCGCGCAGGTCGGCCTCTTCCATGCCCGACCCAACCGAGTTGATGCGCACCAGGCGCTCGGCGCGGCCAAAGTCGAGCGTGCGCAGCGCCTGGGCGATGGTGGCGCGGGCATCGTCTTTGCGGTTGAATGCCACCGCGTCTTCAATATCCATACAGATGGTGTCCACGTTCAGGCCGATGGCTTTTTCGATCTTGTGCAGGTCGTCGCCGGGCATGTATAAGAGGGCTCTTCGAGCGCGCATAGGGGTCTCCTTATGGTAAACAGCGTTCTTGCAGGCAGTACCGTACGCTTCGACGGAGCTGAGTGTACTGCATACCTGGTGCTTTCGGAATTGGTATTATGCTTTTTTCAGAAACATCACGGTGCGTTCCAGCTCGCACACCACGGTTCCGTCGGGCTTGCGGCCGGTGTGGCGCAGGCGCACGATGCCGCGGTCGGGTTTGGAGCTGGATTCACGCTTTTCCAGCACCTCGGTCTCCACGTAGACGGTATCGCCATGAAAGACGGGATAGGGGTGCTGGACGTGGTCATAGCCCAGGTTGGCGACCACCGTGCCTTCGGTCAGGTCACTCACGGTGAGGCCGACCACCAGCCCCATGGTGAAAATGCCATTGACGATGCGCCGACCGAACTGGGTGCGCGCGGCGAAGTCTTCGTTGAGGTGCAGGGGCTGGGTGTTCATCGTCAGGGCGCAAAACAGGGTGTTGTCCATCTCGGTAATCGTGCGCCCCTGCGCGTGGCGGATCTTCTGTCCCACTTCCAGGTCTTCAAAGAACTTTCCGGGCATAGCGTCTCCTTAAGTTTCAATTTCCACCAATACCTGATCGCGCTCGACGGTCTGGTTTTCAGCGGCGAGCAGGCGCTGGATGGTTCCGTCCAGCGGGCTTTTGACGCGAATTTCCATCTTCATCGCTTCCAACAGCAGCAGGGTCTGGCCTTTTTCCACCCGGTCGCCGGGCTGGACGAGCACGGCGCGCACCTGGGCCGGCATGGGGGCGCGCACGCTCTGGCTGCCGTCGCTCTCGGCGGCGCGGCCGGCGCGGTGCGGGATGGGTTTCTGCAGCCGGAAGGTGCAGCCGCCCATCGAGACCCAGGTGTCTGGCCCATCTACGGCCCAGTACAGGGTGACGCGGCGGCCATCGAGGCGCAGGGTGAGCTGGCCGGGCTGGTCTTCCAGCGTTTCCACGCTGTGGTCATCGCCATCCATCACGGCGCGCAGGCGGTCACCGTCCTGCTCGAGGGAGAAGGCGTAATTCTTGCCGTTGGCGGAGAACTGGTAGTGCATAGGGTTCCTGATGTGCCTATTGAGTGGTTTTTTGGTTATAGTCGCGGCGGGCGGGGTTC
>JBDHWQ010000018.1:0-79931 GCA_039810245.1 Longilinea sp.
ATCGGTGTATGGATCTCCGCGCTGGCTCCGCTGCTATTTGTACAACTGCGAATATCGCGCTGGATCAGCCCTACCCCGCAGCTAACAAAATAGGCCAGAATCCTATATAATAAGCGGAAAGCAGACCGAGCAGATTAACGAAGGAGGAAAGTATGCATCGGCTTGGATCTTATTTCCTGGGTGCAGTGCTGGGCGGGTTGATTGGCGCGGGCGTAGGCCTGTTGTTAGCGCCGAAATCAGGGCCCGCGATACGGAATGATATCAATGAATATACGCAACAGGTCAAACGAGACGTGCGCAATGCGGCCGAACAGCGCCGCGTAGAGTTGCGCCAGGAGCTCGACCGGCTGCGCGTTCCGGAGCCTCTGGAGTAACAGCGCACAAGCAACGATTGATAGCAGGGGCGGCGTTAGCGCATTTGCTCTGGCCGCCCCTGCTCTTACACTATTCTGACAGGTATTTTCTCTGGTATCAGGAGATTGGTTTCGAAGATATGCGGGTCTTACTGGCCGTCCATGGGTTTCCACCTTTACAAAATACCGGCGCCGAGCGTGCAGCCGAACGGATTGCCACCTGGTTGGTAAGCCACGGCCACTATGTTGAGGTTTTTACGATCGGCTCGCTGGATCAGGATATCCCGCACGTGGTTACAACCGAACAGGGCGGCTTCCGGGTACATCGTCTGTCGTTCAATTCGCACAGCGGCAATGAATTTCTCAACCTGTACGATAACCCACTGGTCGGCGCGGCAATTAAGCCGGTGCTGGAGCAGGGCAATTTTGACCTGATGCACATGATCAGCGGCTACCTGCTGGGTGGCCAGGCGGTACGCGCGGCGCGCCGCGCGGGTCTGCCGGTGGTGATCACGCTGACCGAGTTCTTCTTTATGTGCCCACGCCTGAATCTGATGCATGCCAACTCGTCGCTTTGCGTGGGTCCGGAAAGCACGGAAAAATGCGCGCGCTGCGTGCTGGAAGACAAACGCCGCTATTATTACCTGAATGAAGCCGCGCCTGTCATGGCAGACAAATTCTGGTCAATGGCGCAAAATACGGATTTTGCGCAGCGCAAGAACCAGGAAGTGCAGCTGCGACAGCAGGTGCTGCATAACACGCTGGAACAGGTCGATCTGGTGATTGCCCCATCGCGTTTCATCCTGGAAAAGTATGCTGAATTTGGATACGCGCATCCGCGCAGTATCTTTATCCAACATGGGGTCAACCGTGCGCAGGATGTGGAACCGGTGCTGGCAAGTGAGACCCCGCGGCGGATGCGCTTTGGTTTTATGGGTCAAATCAAGCCGCATAAAGGCGTTGACCTGGTGGTAGAGGCGATGAAAGTCCTGTTGGACGCTGGACGCCAGGTAGAGCTGGCGATCTGGGGCCGTAGCAAAGATGACCCGGAGTATTACCGCAACCTGCAGAGAAGCGCCAGAGCGCATGATGCCATCCATTTTTGCGGCGCGTTTGATGGCGCGCGGGTTTGGAATGTGCTGCAGGAAATGGATGTACTGGTTGTGCCATCCCGTTGGTTTGAAAACTGCCCGACGGTGATCCTGGAAGCGTTCAAAATGCGCGTTCCGGTCATCGCCACCAACATGGGGGGGATGGCTGAACTGGTGCAGCATGAACACAGCGGCCTCACATTCGCGGTGAACGATGCCGAAGACCTGCGCGCGCAAATGGAGCGTATCATCAGCGAGCCGGGGCTGTACCCGCGCCTGCAGCAGGGCATCCCGTATATCAAGGACGGGTCGGAAGAAATCGAAGAGATCTACGCGCAATACCAGTCGCTGCTGGCTGAGAAGAACCAACCGGTCGCGTGAGAAAAATTACTCACCCCCTTGCATCTATGCGGCAGCAAAGGGGTGAGTAATCTGATATGGGTGTCCGCCACGCAGCTTTAAGGCTGCACACGGAAGCGGTACAACGCCGGCTGGCGGGTGTAGCGCGTGGTGCCACTGACTACCAGCACGGCGCCACGCATCTGGCTGCCGAAATCCAGCTTGAGGCTCAACGGCTGGCCGGGCTGCAGCGCGACGCTTTGCACCTGAGTGACGCTGCCTTCGCGGATGAGCGAGACGCGGTAGGTCTGCGGCAGGCGGTTCTGGATGCGCACAAAGCCATCCGCCTTCCAGCCGCCATCATCCTGCTCGAAATCGCTGGCGTAATTCAGCGCGGGCAGGCTGACGTCGTCTAGCAGCAAGCCTTCGCCATTGACCGCGCCATCCGTGATGTACTCGAAGCGTAACGTCAGCTTTTGGCCGGCAAAGCGCGACAGGTCGACGGTTTCTTCTACCCAGCCATCGCTGGCGCCATTGTAGCCACAGCCATAGTTGTTGCCAGATAGATTATCTTCGCTGCAGCCGCTGGTCTTGAGGATTTCCCACTGCTCGCCATTGGTGGACGCAGCCAGGTAAACGTAATCGTAATCCTGCTCAATATCGTACCAGAGGTTGTAGGTAAAGGTCAGCGGGCCGTTGGCCTGGGTCAGGTCAAACTCGCGGGTCAGGGCAATGTCCGAATCGTCACCTTTGTTGGACCAGAAAGCGTAGTCGCCGGAAAGCGCGCCAACAGGCAGCACGCCAACTTCCTGCACGCCTTCCAGGTCGAGCGTGACCGCGCCGCGGCACGACAGGCGGATATAATCTACGCCGTACTGCTTTACGCTGCGATCCTGCCAGGCACCGTTACAGGAATCAATTTCTTCCGTGTCTCCAAAACGCGGCGCACCGGCATAGTTGTGGTACTGGTAGCGACCGTCAGCCACGCTGCCATCCTGCAGGTAATTGGTAACTACCCAATCGGCGAACAGGTCATCGGCGTTGATCGGAGCGCCAGTTTGCCCATCCTTGATCGTAAGATCTTTCATCACCGCGTCTACGCTGTCCAGGCTGTTTTCCGGCTCAGCCACCAGAGCCTTTGTGGCGCCATCGCCAAAACGATCGAGGAAATAGGCCAGGTAGAGGAAAGAAGAGCCGTAGTACGGCACAATTTCATCGTGGTCGTTGGGCCAATCGTTGAGCGATTGGTCGGGCTGCGATGCGTAGACGTAATCAAAGCCACCGGTATCGTAACCGTTGAGCAGCTCGGCCAGCACCGAAAAGCCTTCATTCATCCAGGATGTCTCGTTTGGGTCGCGGTGGCGGTGGATCATGTGCTGGAACTCATGCGCCAGCGTACTGAAGGCCTCTTCATCCAGCGCCAACGTGTCGGCGTTGAGGTAGAAGGATTCGTGCCCATTAGAGTACGGGTGCGCCTGAGGCGGTATCGAATCGCTGGATGAGAAATACCCGGCGATCGAATTGCTCAGGTCGCGGGCATAAACGATGTAGATATGCGGATCATTGTCGATACCGGGCGTCCACTCGCTGCCGAAGAAATTGCGGTTGGTTGGGTAAATCTTATTCTCAAACGTCTCCGCCAGGTTCTTCACCGCGCCGGCATTCGTCTGCACCCCATCTTCGACCCAGATGTAGGTGTGCGCGGTTTCGTAGGCCAGAGTAAAGGTCGCCTGGCGATTTTCATTCGTACCCACATTGGTCACCCAGAACTGAGTTTTATCACCCGGATTGTAATCCGGTGGGGCAGGTAACGTTTCGGGGATATTGCTTATGCCCTTGAACCGCTCAGCCAGCATCCGCGGGTCGTTGGGCGGGATGACGGCTTGTTGTAGCAGGCGCATCGTTTCGCCGGCCTGGTCCAGACTGATGCTATCCGGGGGCAGGGGCGTGGGGAAGGTCACCGGCGGCTCGGAGGTGGGCAGGTCGAAGGGGAAATCGAAGGGCGGGTCGAGCGTAAGCTCGGGCGGGATCAGAGTAAGCTCGGGGATGACCGTCGAGGCGGCGTTGATGCCAAAGGTCAGTATGCCCAGGCTCAGGCAGGCGACAATTACACAGCAGCACACGGCCAGGACGGCCAGCACGATCAGGACGATCCAAACGGTATTGTTTTTCGGTTGCATCTCGGCTTATTCTCCCAGACGGCCTGCCTGCGCGCTGCGGACAGCGGCGGTGACTAGACCAAACATTACCCACCAATAGGGCATTGCGAACGAGTCGATACTGAAGCCTTCCAAAATCAACGCCAGCAGGGCAAAGATGCCGGCATAGCCCACCGTGGTTGAAAGCGCATCTGCTCGCGGCTGCAAGGCGCGCGCGCCGGCTGCTATCAAGTATAACCATGAAACGAAGAAAGCAAAACCCACAAGACCGGTCTCCGAGAGCAGGCGCGTCCACAGGTTTTTGGTGTTGAGCAAGCCGGTGGACTGATACATCAGCCGGCGCACTTCGGAGAGCTGCCAGGCGCCGGGAGCCAGCGCATCGCGAAAATAGAAACCGGCGTTGCCCAGCCCAACACCCAACACGGGATGCTGCTCAAAGATATTCCATCCGGCCTGCCAGTAAACCACACGCTCGCCAAATTGAAGCTTGTTCGCGTACACGGCAAAACCGCTGTCGCGCCAAAATTCGAGATTGAATACTTCGGCCATGCGTGGGTCAGACCGGCTGAACAGGTACAACCCACCTATCAGCGCCGCGGCGTAGACTACCAGCAGCGCGCCCAGCAGCACGGCAAACAGCAGCGCGCGCCCAGCCGGACGGCCGAGCCACGCGGATCGGATGCGCAGCGCCAGCCAGCGTTGAATGTGGCGCAGCAGCCACAGGTTGGCACGCAGCAGCACAAAACTGAACGCCGCCAGGAATGCCAGCAGCCCCACGCGTGAAAAGGACAAGGCCAGCATGGCCAGCCCGCCGGCCAGCAGCAGATTCTCGGCACTTAAACCCAACAGCCGGACGCGGTGCGCGCTGGTGCGGCGCACCGTGGCCGCCAGCCATAACGGCAGGTAAAGCATATTTAACTGGTGCGCCAGCCAGGATGGCTCTAAGGCAAAACCGGTGACACGCTGGCGGTATAGCGGGCCGAGCGAGAGCAGGTCCTGAATATCGCGCATCCAGCCGGGATAGCGGTTGGCGCTGAACCAGGCCGCAGCCTGCGCCGCTGACCAGAGGATGACCAGCAGCCCAGCCAGGTTAATCCATCTCAGGCTGGCGCGCAGACGGCCGGGTCGGTCCACCCAGGTGCTGGTCACCAGGTAGTAACTGAGGCCGATCAACAGGGTGATAAATGCCTGTGCGCCTTCCACCAGGATGCGGTTACCCTTAAAGCTGGGGATGGGCAGGAAAAAAGCCGCGGCCCAGGAAAACAGCGCTGCCAGGAAAAAGGCGGCCAGCGGCAAAAATGCTTTGGGCAGCGCGCGGCGTCGCAGCGTGTAGGGCAGCAGCCAGGCCACGAGCATCACCGCCAGCAGCAGCAGCGATGGCAAAGCCACGGTGCTGGAACGCACAATCTTCTGTACCAGGGGCATGCTGGTGATGGGCAGCAGGAGCAGCAGCAGCGCCCAGGCGGCGGCCAGCAGGCGCTCACGCATGGCGGCGAGCGGTCAGACCGCTCTCCACAGCCAGCAGACCGGCCAGCAGCCCGAGCAACGCCCCGGCCAGCGCCAGCCGGCCGCGGCCATTGGCCACCGCGCGCGGATTTTCCACCGCTGCGCGCGTCCACTGATAGCCCATGCCGGGCAACATGCCGCGGCTGGCCTGGCGTGCCGCCACGATCTGCTCGCCGCTGCGCGCCAGCTCGGCCTGGATGGCGGCGCGATCAGCGCCGGTGCAGCCGGCCATGGTCGGCTCAGTCAGTACCGAGGCGGACAGGCAGCGCTGCAACCCTTCGAGGCGCGCTGAAAGCGCGCCAACTTCAAGGGCGGCCTGCGCGGCGCTGTCCAGCGCGCGCAGCGCGTGGTTGGCCCACAGGTTGGTGATTGCTGCGGCCGCGCGCGGGTCGGCCTGGCGCACGCGGAAGGTCCAGGTATTAAAGCTGCGTTCTTTGGCGATGCTGGACTGCAAATCGACCAGCGTGATGGGGATGCCCTGCTGGCTTGCATCGGCAGCCGCCGCCTGGAGCACGTCGCTGGCAAAGATCACATCCGACAGGGCCTCAAAGGCCTGATCTTCTTCCACGTCCGTGAGAATGCCGGTGCGGCTGAAATCGATGCTGAAGGTAAATTCGGCCGAAGCCTCGTACACCGGTACGCGCAGCGTAGAAACCAGCAGCCCGCCCAACCCACCCACGATGGTTAGCAGGGCGACCAGCCACCAGCCGCGGTAAGCGCGTTGGATCGCAATGTTGAGAGGGAAATCCGCATCGTTCATCAGGCTGCCTGGGGTGATTATACCCCACCCGATGGGTCAGGGCAGGCGGCGGAAATTAACCATCACCAGGGTTTCGGCGCAGGTTGTGGGCATATCAAAAGCTACCGCCTCGGAGATTGGTAAACCATTCAGATCGAAGACCTGGATGGTGAGCGTGCCCTCGCGGGTCGGGGCGGCCGGAAGGGTTACTTCGAAGCCGCCAGGGCCAAACATTGGCGCGGAACCAGAAAGGCTGATCGCGTCGAACGGATTGCCATTGACACCGCCGGCCACGACCAGCACGCGGCCCCGCTCCGCCTCGCCGCGCTCATCCAGCACCTGGCCGGCCACGCCTGCCCAGGCGCAGCCCTGGCCGGGATGGGAAAAATCGGCCACCAGGCGCGGCGATCCGGCTTCCACCTGGTAACGCCCGGCGACCGGGATGGGCGGCGGCGTGGATGTTGGCTCTCCTACCGGTGGCGCATCCGTTGGGATCGGCAGCGGCGTGGCAGTCGGGGCGGCTGTGGGTGGCGTGGTTGGCAGTACCTGGATTACCGTGCATGGTTGCATGGTAGGGCATGGCTGGGGTGTAGGCGCGGCATCCGGGAGATAGGTGCAGGCACACAGGACAAGCAGCAAGGACAGCCAGATCATTTTCCGCATTAAATTTCCCTCCTGGATGGCGGGCTTACAAACTTTACAAAACTGTGGGTAAAAAAATTATATCAGGGCTGTCGATTAACAGGAGTGTTCGGAGCAGGCGCAGTTTTGAGCGTTTATAATCAAGGACATGAAGCGCTTGTTTCATCATGCCCTGTCTCATATTCCGCCTGCCTGGCGCTGGGCGCTGGGATTGTGGCTGGTGGCGCGCGTGGTGCTCACTGCGCTGCCGATTGGCGTGTGGGCGGCGGACGTGCCGATCTTCACTAAGGCCAGCCTGTATTATGAGATCGCCCCCATACAGGGCGGGCTGGCCGAGCCACTGCTTGGCTACTGGCAGCGCTGGGACGCGATCCATTACCAGCGCATCATCCAGAACGGTTACACCGCGCATACCTCGGTCTTTTTTCCGTTGTACCCATTGCTGGCCTGGTCACTGACCCGGCTGGTGGGGTTCAATGACATGGCCGCGCTGCTGATGGTGAGCAATCTGGCGACGCTGGTGGCGCTCAAGGTGCTATACGAGCTGGCAGAAACCGATTTCGGCCCGGGCGTGGCGCGCGCGGCTACCGCGGTGGCGGTGCTGCTGCCTACCAGCTTTTTCCTGTTTGCGCCATTTCCCAACGCGCTGCTGCTGATGCTGATCCTGCTGGCGTACCAGGCTGCGCGGCGGGGGCAGTTCTGGCGCGCAGGTCTCTTCGGGCTGGCCACCGGATTGACACACGGCACGGCTGTGCCGCTGGCGATCCTTCTCCTGGGAGAAGTGCTGCGGGTGATGCGAGCAGAGCGTGCTGCGGGTCAACGCATGCCGCGCTGGGCGCTGCTGGCGGTTCCGCTGGCCCCGCTGGTGGGCACGGCGCTGTTTCTTGGCTGGCGCGCGCTGGCGGGCATGCCATCATATGCCGAAGTGCAGGAGACCCTGTTCTTGCGTGGCCTGCAGTGGCCGTGGATCTCGCTGGCACGAATCCCCAACTCGCTGCTGGTACCCATCCGGCGCTTTAGCGGCTGGGCAGACCTGCTGCTATTCGGCGTCACGCTGGTGGTGATCGCCTGGGGTTGGAAGCGGCTGCGCTGGGAACTGACCGTGTTTATGCTGGCCGCGCTGCTGCTGATGTTCTCCGCGCCGGACCACCAGACGCCGCTGATGGGGTACGGGCGTTACGCGCTGATCCTGTTCCCGCTGTTCCTGGCTCTGGGGAACTGGATGCAGGGTGTGCGTCGCAAGACGCTGCTGCTGGCGCCGGCGGTATTTTCGCAGTTATTGCTGATCAGTTTCTTTTTCCTATGGCTGTGGGTAGAGTGAAGTCGGGCAAATTATGGCGACAATGACACAAACTTTGCAAACCTGGAGCGCCAGGATTTCCCCGGCATGGCGCTGGGCGGGCGGCGCGTGGCTGGCCGCGCGTGTCACCTGGACAGCTTGGTCACTATTTATCTGGCAGATGGGGTTGATGGCCGGCTTTGACGTACCGATGCGCTTCTACAGCAATGGCATCCAGCCTATCCAGGGCGGGCTGGCCGAACCGCTGCTGGCATTCTGGCAGCGCTGGGATGCCATTCATTACCAGAGCATCCTCAGCGCAGGATACTCCGTGCCGTGGATTTCGGCCTTCTTCCCGCTCTACCCGCTGCTGGGGCGCGGCGTGCATGCGCTGACCGGGCTGCACCCACTGGGCGCGTTGATGGTGGTGAGCAGCATCGCGGCGCTGCTGGCGCTGGTGGTGCTGTACGAGCTGGTAGAAGAAGATTACGGCACTCCGGTGGCGCGCGCGGCGGTGGTGGCGGCGCTGCTGCTGCCCACCAGCTTTTTCTTTTTCACGCCATATCCTTCCTCGCTTTCGCTGCTATTCATCCTACTGGCGTACCGCTGGGCGCGGCGCAGGCAGTATCTGCTGGCCGGGTTGGCCGGGCTGGCCGGCGGGCTGACGCATGGAACCGGCGTGCCGCTGGTGCTGCTGCTGGGCGTTGTGGTTCTGCGCGACCTGTGGCCGCTGCTGCCGCTGCGCGCCGCGGGCAAGAGCCTACTACGTTTCAGCGCCCTGGCGGTGCCATTCACCCCGCTGATGGGTACGGCCTTATTCCTGGCCTGGCGTATGGCGCAAGGTTTCCCCGGCTACGCCGCGCTGCTGGAAAGCAAGTGGGCGCGCGGTTTCGAATGGCCGTGGATCTCGCTGCTCAACCTGCCGGTAACGCTGCTAGGCCCGTACACGCGCTGGAGCGGCTGGTCCGACACGCTGCTGATGCTGCTGGCCTTTATCGCGCTGGCATGGAGCTGGAAAAAGTTGGAACGCGAGCAGTGGGTATATTTCGCCGCGGCGCTGTTCTTCATCCTCTCCACACCGGTGCGCAGCTCGCCTCTGGTGGGTTTCGGGCGTTACGGGCTGATGATGTTCCCGCTGTACAGCGTGCTGGGCATGTGGGCGCAGAATCTACGCTTCAAGCGGCTGGCGTTTGCCCCGGCGCTGCTGGCGCAGTTTGTGCTGGTAACATTCTATTTCTTCTGGATGTGGGTAGACTAAAACCACAGACGATTCCGCTGCGGCCGGCGCAAAGTAGGGTAGAATGGCTATCATCATGCGCGAGGTCGAACGGATATGAAACAATTGCTGCAAAATCTGCGTGACGGAAAAACCAGCGTCGTCGACGTGCCGCGCCCCATTCCCGGCCCGGGCACGGTGCTGGTGCGCACGCAGGCCTCGCTGGTAAGCGCCGGCACAGAACGCACGCTGGTTTCTTTTGCTGAAAAAAGCCTGGTGGGTAAGGCGCGCTCGCGCCCCGACCTGGTGCGCCAGGTGCTGGATAAAGCGCGGCGCGAGGGGGTGGTGGGCACGCTGCAAGCGGCATTTAATCGCCTGGACCAACCCATGCCGCTGGGATATTCGTCAGCCGGGATCGTGGTGGCAGTGGGCGCGGGTATGCAGGAATATAAGGTGGGTGACCGGGTAGCGTGCGCGGGCGGTAATCACGCCGTTCACGCCGAGTACGAAGTGGTTCCCAAAAACCTGCTGGCGACGCTGCCCGACCATGTCGATTTCGAATCGGCAGCGTTTACTACGCTGGGCGCGATTGCCCTGCACGGCCTGCGGCTGGGCCGGCCGCAGCTTGGCGAGCGCGTTGCAGTCATCGGACTGGGGCTGCTGGGGATGATCGCGGTGCAACTGGCGCAGGCGGCCGGGTGCAGCGTGTTTGGTGTGGACCTGGCACCGCAGCGCGTGGAGATGGCGCGCCGGTTTGGCGCAGCCGCGGTGACGCGCGAGCAGGCCGAAAGCGCAGGAGCAGCCGCCAGCCAGGGCCAGGGCTTTGACCTGGTGCTGGTGTGCGCGGACGCGCGCTCCAACGACCCGATCCAACTGGCGGGGGCCCTGGCCCGCGATCGCGGGCGCGTGGTGGCGGTGGGCGCGGTGGGGCTGAATATACCCCGCAAGGTGTATTACGAGAAAGAGATTACCTTCCTGGTGTCGCGTTCTTATGGGCCGGGGCGCTATGACCTGGGTTACGAAGAAAAAGGACAGGATTACCCGCTGGGGTTCGTGCGCTGGACAGAAGGGCGCAATCTGCAGGCGGTAGTGGACCTGCTGGCCGCAGGAAAGCTGGACGTACGCCCACTGATCAGCCACCGCTTCCCGATCGAGCGCGCGCCGGAAGCTTACGAGCTGATCACCGGCAAGAAGGGCGAGGCATTCCTGGGCGTACTGCTCACCTACCCGCCGGCGGATGCCGCTGCGCCACTGGCCAGCACGCGGGTAAGCAACCCGGCGGTCAAGCCGGTGAATGGTGCGCTGGGCGTCGTCGTGCTGGGCGCGGGAAATTACGCCACGGCGGTTTTCCTGCCGGCGGTGCAGGCCGCGGGCGGCGCGCGGCGCGTGGGCATCGCCTCGGCCTCCGGACTGACAGCACAGCACGCGGCCCAACGTTTTGGATTTGGCTACGCCAGCGCATCCGAGCAGGAAGTGCTCGAAGATCCGCAAGCGAACATAGTCGCGCTGCTGACGCGCCACAACCAGCATGCGCGCCAGGTGCTGGCGGCGCTTGCGCTGGGCAAGCATGTATTCTGTGAAAAGCCGCTGGCCATCCACACGGAAGAAGTGGACGCAATTGAGGCCGCGCTGGTGGCGGGAGAGCGTTTGCCGCTGCTGATGGTAGGCTTCAACCGCCGTTTTGCCCCGCTGGCGGTGCGGCTGAAAGACTTCCTGCAGAACTGCAACGAGCCACTGTACGCGCATTACCGCGTCAATGCCGGGTATATTCCCCTCAATCACTGGGTGCATGACCCCGAAATTGGCGGCGGGCGCATCGTGGGCGAGGGCTGCCACTTTATCGACTTTCTCAGTTTCCTGGCCGGCGGGCCGCCAGTGGACGTGCGCGCCGCGGGGCTGCCGGACGGCGGGCGCTATCGCCAGGACAACGTCGAAATGACCTTCCGCTACGCGGATGGCTCGCTGGGCACGGTGACGTATCTGGCCAACGGCGATAAAAGCGTGCCGAAAGAACGCGTGGAAGTGTTCTGCGGCGGCAGCGTGGCGGTGCTGGATGACTTCCGCAGCCTGGAAACGGTGCGCGGCGGCAGCCGCAAGCGCCATGCCGGCATGCAGCAGGACAAGGGCCATAAAGCCGGCTGGCAGGCGTTTCTGGCGGCGTGCCAGAGCGGCGGTCCAGCGCCAATCCCTTATGAAGATTTGCTGGGCGTAACGCGCGCCAGTTTTGCCGCCCTGCGCGCGCTGGAAAGCGGAACGTGCGAGACGGTGACCTAGCCATCAACCCGTTCTTCCGGCTGCCGGAGCGCCTGCGAACCGCTTGGAAAGCAGCGTGGCAGCTTGGACCCGGCCCGGTAGTGCTCAACGGTGTATACCGGCTGGGGATGCGTAGCGGGCACTTGCGCCGGGTAACGCCACCCACCACGGAAGAACGCGCGTATCCCCTGCGACTGAGCGCGTTGCTGCCGGATGGTTTTGCGACCCAATATCGCGCATGGGCAGCGCAGTACCCCGCCCTGACTGCGGAAGCGCAGCGCGAGGCGGACGAAATTATCGGCGGAGAGGTGCGGCTGTTCGGCAGCGAGCCGGTGGAGCTGGCTCTGGCGCCGCGCGCGCCGCTGGCACATTGGACGGCTTACGAAGGGCGCGGCGAGGATGGCGCGGACATCAAGCTCACCTGGGAACCAGCACGCTTTGGTTGGGCTTTGACACTGGCGCGAGCTTACCTGCTGCGTAATGATGACGCCTATGCGCAGTGCTTCTGGCAGAACCTCGAAACCTTCCTGGATGCTAACCCGAACAACCTGGGGCCGAACTGGGCTTCGGCGCAAGAAGTTGCGTTGCGGCTGATCAGCGCCACGCTGGCAGCCAGCGCCATGCAGGAAAGCGTGGAAAGCACCCCCGCCCGCCTGGAACTGCTGGCGCGCGCCGTGGCGCAGCACGCGCAGCGCATCCCGCCCACATTGCTGTACGCGCGCTCGCAGGGCAACAACCACCTGCTGACGGAAGCCGCCGGGCTGCTGACCGCCGGGATGCTCCTGCCGGATCATCCACGTGCTGGAGAATGGGCGCGGCTGGGCTGGACCTGGCTGGAACGCGGCCTGTGCGAGCAGATCGGCGCGGACGGGACATACGCGCAGCACAGCGCCAATTATCACCGGTTGATGCTGCAAACCGCGCTGTGGGGGCAGCGGGTTGGCGCAGCCCTGGGGCTGGAATATCGCCCGGAAGCCCACGCGCGGCTGGCAAACGCCGTCGAATGGCTGCTGGCGCGCATGGACTACGCCAGCGGGCATTGCCTCAACCTGGGGTCAAATGATGGAGCCTATATCCTGCCCCTGGCGCCGGGCGGCTATTGCGATTACCGCCCGGTGGCGCAGGCCGCGGCGCGCGCATTTTTGAACCGGCCTGCCTTTCCACCCGGCGCGTGGGATGAATTCGGCCTGTGGCTGGGGCTGGTGCTGGTCGACCAGCCAACGCTGCCGCAGCCGGCGGAATCCACCATCCTTCGCGGCGCAGAAACATGGGCCAGCCTGCGGGCTGTGCATTTCGCCGGGCGTCCATCCCAGGCCGACCAACTGCACGTGGATGTGTGGTGGCGCGGCGCATATATCGCGCGTGATGCGGGTACATTCCGCTACACCGCCCCGGCTCCGTGGGAGAATGCGCTGGCGCGTACAGAAGCCCACAACACACTCACGCTGGACGGGCGCGACCAGATGCTGCGCGCGGGAAAATTCCTGTGGCTGGATTGGGCCCAGGCGCGCGTGCTGGCGAGCGCGCCAGGAAAGTTCGTGGAAGCAGAGCATGGTGGCTACCGCGGCCAGGGGGTGACCCACCGACGGCGGCTGGAACTTGCGCCCAACGGCTGGCTGGTAACCGACCACATGGTAGGCGCGGGCGAGCACAGCGCCGTGCTGCACTGGCTGCTGCCAGATTGGCCCTGGATGTTGGATGGCCGCCGGCTGGCGCTGGTTGGGCCAGCGGGGCGCGTGACTCTCGAGTTGGGGCTGGACGGAGGCAACGTGCAGACCTGGGGCATGCAACTCATCCGCTGCGGCGAAATGCTGTTTGGCGAAGACGACTACCCCTCCACGCTGGGCTGGTATTCGCCCACGTACCAGCAGAAGCTGCCGGCGCTGTCCTTGCGCCTGGGCGCGCGCGGACTGCTGCCGATCCAGTTTACCAGCCGGTTTACGTTCTATGATGAGGTCTGAGCGTGCATATCCTGCTGATCCACCAATCCTTTGCCGCGCTGGATGAAGTTGGCGGAACGCGGCACATCGAAATGGCGCGCTATCTGGTGCAGCGCGGCCACCGCGTGACGGTGATTGCCAGCACGGTCAATTACCTGACCGGAAAATCGCGTACCGGGCGGTTCCGGCTGGCCTATCGCCAGGACGCCGAGCCGGGGATTACCATCCTGCGCGCCTACACCTACCCGGCCTTCCACCGCAGCTTTGTGCATCGCTTTTTCAGCTTTATCAGCTTTATGCTCTCCTCCTTTCTTGCCGGGCTGGGCGTGCGTGGCGTCGACCTGGTGTGGGGCTCGTCGCCACCGATTTTTCAGGGCGTCACCGCCTGGCTGCTGGCACGGCTCAAAGGCGCGCCATTCCTGTTCGAAGTGCGAGACTTGTGGCCGGAGTTTCCCATCGCGGTAGGCGTGCTGCGCCACCCGCTATTCATCCGTCTGTCACGCTGGCTGGAGCGTTTTCTGTATCGCCGCGCCGACTGGGTAGTAGTCAATTCGCCCGGATTCCTGGAACACGTGCGCCGGCGGGGAGCGCGCCAGGTGACCCTGGTGCCCAATGGCGCAGACCCGGCTATGTTTGACCCGGCCCAGGATGGCGCGGCCTTCCGCGCGCGGAATGGGCTGGAGCACAAGTTCGTGGTGCTGTATGCCGGCGCGCACGGCGTGTCTAACGATCTGGGCGTGGTGATCGATGCTGCGGCGCTGCTGCGCGACCTGCCGGGGGTGCATTTTGTGCTGTTAGGAGATGGCAAAGATAAGCCCGGTTTGCAGACGCGGGCAAAAGAACTGGGGCTTGCCAATGTCAGCTTCCTGCCCTCGGTCAGCAAGCTGGACATACCTGATGCGCTGGCCGGCAGCGATGCCTGCATTGCCATCCTCAAGCCACTGGAGATGTACAAGACCACCTACCCCAACAAAGTATTCGACTACATGGCGGCCGGGCGGCCGGTGGTGCTGGCCATTGATGGTGTGGTGCGCGAAGTAGTGGAAACCGCCGGGTGCGGGTTGTTCGCCCAGCCGGGTGACGCGGCGGCGATGGCAGCCGCGGTGCGCGCGCTGGCAATCGACCCGGATGCGGCGCGGCGCATGGGCGCAGCCGGACGATCGTACGTCAGCCGGCACTTCAACCGTGCCGACCTGTCGAGGCAGTTGGCTGAACTGATGGAAGAGATGCGTGCCGCGCGTTGACGCGCGCTAGCGTGGGGCTGTGGTATGATGAATGCAACGCCCAAGCAGCAGAAAATGGCAAAATGACGGCGCACCTATGCAAGCGGAACCTGACCTGACCACGCAAGAACCGATTATCGAAGCCCGCGATTTGCACCTGTATTACGGCAGCTTCCGGGCGGTCAAGGATATCGACCTGAAGGTCTATCCTCACCGTATCACGGCCATTATCGGCCCATCGGGCTGCGGAAAAAGCACCGTGCTGCGCTCATTCAACCGCATGAACGATTTCGTGCCCGGTTTCCACCTGGATGGGCAAATTCTGTACCACAACCAGAATATCTACGCGCCCGAGGTAGACCCGGTGGCGATCCGCGGGCGGATCGGGATGGTGTTCCAGAAGCCTAACCCCTTCCCCAAATCGATCTATGAAAACGTGGCATGGGGAGCGCGCATCAGCGGACAGCGCGCCGAACTGGGCGAGCTGGTAGAACAATCGCTGCGCCAGGTGGCATTATGGGATGAAGTCAAAGATCAACTGCATACCAACGCGCTGTCGCTGAATGGCGGGCAGCAGCAGCGGCTGTGCATCGCGCGTGCGCTGGCGGTGCGGCCTGAGATCATCCTGATGGATGAGCCTGCCTCTGCGCTTGACCCGATTGCCACGCTGAAGATCGAAGACCTGATGCGCGAGCTTTCGGCAACCTATACGATCATCATCGTGACGCATAACATGCAGCAGGCCGCGCGCGCGTCGGACATGACCGCCTTCTTCACCATGGACGAAGACCGCGCCGGGGTCATGGTAGAATATGATCAAACCGCGAAGTTATTTACCGCGCCCAGCGACCAGCGAACGGAAGATTACATCACCGGGCGTTTTGGTTAAGGGCAGGCAATGAGGTGGGTATGGCTCGCGATACACTGAACAGGCATATGCGCCAGATTGAGGATGAGGTACTGCTGCTGGGCAGTATGGTCGAGGAATCGCTGATGAGCGCGATGACCGCGCTGCAGCAGCGCGACGTGCCACTGGCGCGCAGCGTGTTCGAAGCCGACCGCGGCATTAATGAAAAGCGCTACGCCATCGAGAACGCCATTCTGATCACGATTGCCACGCAGCAGCCCATGGCGCGCGACCTGCGCCTGCTGGCCGCGGTGCTGGAAGTGACAACAGAACTGGAGCGCATGGGCGATTACGCCAAGGGCATTGCCAAAGTGGTGATCCGGCTGAAGGATGCAGATGTGCCCATCCCCATGGACGACCTGAACGAGATGGCTGAGCGCGGGCTGGATATGCTAAAACAGGCGCTGACGGCGTTCATTGAAGAAGACGCGGCGCGGGCGGCGGAGATCCCCAAACAGGACGATGCCGTGGACGAGCTGTACCTGCGCGTATATCATAAAACCATGGAAACCATCATCGCCACCCCGGCAATGGTGGACAGTATCAACCTGATGATGTGGGTGGCGCATAACCTGGAGCGGCTGGCTGATCGCGTGACCAATATCTGCGAGCGAACAGTGTTCATCGCCACCGGTGAGCTGATGGAAATGGACATCAGCACCGACGAAGACGATGATTCGCAAGACTGAATCCAAAACGCCCTCATCACGAGGGCGTTTTGTTTATGGGCATCGCTACGCGCAAAGCTGCTATAATTTTTATAGGAAAAGTCGATATTCAAGCGAGGCGCGATGCTACGCAATGGGGATTATCAGGGCAAGTTGATCGTCGTCGAGGGCATCGACGGCAGCGGAAAATCCACGCAAATTGATCTGGCGTACAAATGGCTGCAAAGCCAGGGCAAGACGGTATATTTCAGCGAGTGGAACTCGTCTGAACTGGTAAAGAGCACCACGCGGCTGGCAAAGAGCGAAAAGCTGTTTACTCCCACCACGTTCAGCCTGCTGCAGGCCACCGATTTCGCCGACCGCTGGGAGAACCGCATTCTGCCGATGCTGAAAGCCGGGGCCATCGTGCTGGCCGACCGCTACGCTTTCACCGCGTTTGCGCGAGACGTAGCGCGTGGTGTCGACCCGATGTGGGTGCGCAATCTATATTCTTTCGCGATACAGCCCCACCTGGTACTGTACTTCCACGTTCCCCTGGATGTGGCTGTGGAACGCATCCTTTCAGCGCGCGCTAAGATCAAATACTACGAAGCCGGGATGGACCTGGGACTCTCAGACAGTAAAGTTACCAGCTTCCGACTGTTCCAGCAGCGCATCCTGGACGAATATGACAAAATGATCTATGAGTTCGGCTTTACGGTAATCGACGGCACACAAAGCGTGGAAAAGCAGCAGAAACAGGTGCGCGCGCTGTTCAAGAAAGCTATGCTGGGATGGGATGGCCTGCCCAGCCCGGCAACTGTACGTCGCAAGAGCCTGCGCAAGAAGATCACGCAGGTGATTTCAAACGTGCGCCAGGGAGATTAGCCGTGAAAACCATCGAATTCTATGGAGCCGGGTTCCCCTACAGCCCGATCCAGGAAATGCCGGGCAAGCTGATCGTTCTGGAAGGCACGGATGGCGTGGGACGCTCGACGCAGATCGCCCTGCTGCGCAACTGGCTGGAAAATCAAGGCTACGCCGTTTCCGATACGGGTCTGAACCGCTCTCCGCTCACCCAACCGGGGTTGGACGCAGCCAAGAGCGGTCACACGCTCAGTAAACTGACGATGAGTCTGTTCTACGCAACCGATTTTGCCGACCGGCTGGAAAACCAGATTGTCCCCGCGCTGAAAGCTGGTTTTACGGTGCTCTCTGACCGCTACTTCTATTCCACCATCGCGCGTGACGTGGTACGCGGCGCCGACCCGGAATGGGTGCGCAAGGTGTATGGCTTTGCGCTAAAGCCCACGCGCGTTTTTTACCTGCGCGCCGACCTGCAAACCATTCTTTCTCGCACGGTGCACGGGCCGGGTTTTAATTACTGGGAATCGGGCATGGATGTAAGCCGGGCTGACAACCTGTACGACAGCTTTATTGCGTACCAGACGCGCCTGATCGAGCAGTTTGACCGTATTGCCGAAGAGTATGGGCTGACGGTGATTGATGCCAACCAGCCGATAGACGACGTGTTCGATGAACTTCGGCGCCATATTCACGCGTTGATGCTGGACGAGAACGCGTAATCCTGCGAAGGGGTTGCATGAAAACAGGTATGGAAGAGAGCGTGTGCGTGTTTGGCAGCGGCGCCCTGCTGCGCGGCGCGCGCGCCATGCAAGAAGAGACGACCGGGGTGCGCCAGGGCGGCGATATCGAGTATGTACACCGCATGCGCGTGGCCTCGCGCCGGCTGCGCACGGCCCTGGCGTTGTTTGGGGGCTGCCTGCCAGCCAAAAAACTGGTAAAGTGGGAGAAGGAGGTACGCAGCATCACGCGCGCGCTGGGCGCAGCGCGCGACACGGATGTGCAGCTCGCGCTGCTGCAGGCAATGATGCGTGCCGCGCCGCTGCCGGAACAGAGACCCGGCCTGCGGCGGCTTGCGCTGCGCCTGTGGCAGAAGCGCGAGCGGATGCAGAAAAAGGTGGTGAAGGCGCTGAACGCCCTGGAAAGCGCTCAGACGCTGGCGCAAATCCGGGCGGCGGCGGAGCCGCTGGCAGCGCGGCAGGGCGAGGTTTACATTTACACGCCAGGACTATATCACCTGGGCTACCAGTCGATCAGCGCGGCACTGGATGCATTCCTGGCCTTTGAGAGTATCATCTGGCAGCCGGAAAAGGTGCAGGAACTGCATGCCATGCGCATCGCGGCCAAACACCTGCGTTACTCGCTCGAATCCTTCGCCGCGCTTTACCCGGATGAGCTTAAACCCTTTATCGGTGTCATGCGGAAAGCGCAGGAACTGCTGGGCGATATCCACGACAGCGACGTGTGGACCACCTACCTGCCGCAGTTTCGCGAAGAAGAAACCGCGCGCATCTACAAGTTCTACGGCACGCGCGCGCCGGCCAAACGGTTGGAGCCAGGGTTGGCCTACTTCGCCGAAAATCGGGCACGCTTCCGCGAAGAAACGTATGCCAAATTCCTCGAAAGCTGGATCGAATGGCAGAATGACTCGGTGTGGGACGCGCTGCGTAAGACGATCAACCTGCCCTTCTTCCACGTGGAGCGCGTGACACCCAACCCGCGGCGTAAGGCGCAAAAAGAAGCGCCCGCCACGCAGCAAACGACGCAGGAAGCAAGCGGAGATGCGCCTGTATGAAAATCGCGCTGATCGGTGATGTGCACGCCAACCTGCCGGCGCTGGAAGCCGTGCTGGCGCACGCGGCCGCAGAAGGAGCGCAGGCAGTCTGGAACATCGGCGATATGGTGGGGTATAACGCCTTCCCGGAAGAAGTGGTGCGGATGCTGCGCGAGCGCGAGGACGTGACCAGCATCCTGGGTAACTATGACCAGAAAGCGCTCAAAGCACCGGATAAAGTGTACAAGTGGGCCGGGAACAAAGACCCGCGCAAGGTACGGTCGTTTCTATGGTCGTACGAGCAGCTCAGCCAGGACAGCCGGGCATACCTGCGCAGCCTGCCCGAGCAGCGCGATTTGATGGCCGAAGGCTGGCGCGTGCTGCTGGCGCACGGCAGCCCGGCCTCAATAAACGAGCACCTGTTCACCGACACGCCCGAAGAACGTATGTGCGCGCTGGCAGCCATGACCGCGGCGCAAATTATCGTGATCGGCCATTCGCACCAGCCATTCCTGCGACCGGTGGAGGAAACCTGGTTTATCAATACCGGCAGTGTAGGCCGCCCGGATGACGGCGATCCGCGCGCCTCGTATGCGCTGCTGGAGCTGCTGCCGGGTGTGCGTGCCTGCCAGCATTACCGCATCGATTATGATGTAGAGCGCGCGGCGCGCGCTATCCTCGAGCGCGGGCTGCCGCCCGAATTTGCCGAAATGATCCGCCAGGGGCGCAACCTGGATTCGGTGGATAACAGCGATGGAAACGAACCCTGACCTGGCCGGCAGCGCGAACAGCATCCTTCAATCGGCCCGGCTGCTGGGCGAGCATTGCAATGTGGAACAGGGGCACACGCAGCAGGTAACGCGGCTGGCGCTGCGCCTATTCGATGAGCTGCACGAGGTGCACCAGATGGACCCGGCCGACCGTCTGCGACTGGAATGCGCGGCCCTGCTGCATGATATTGGCTGGCTGGAAGGGCGTAAAGGCCACCACCGTGCCGCGCTGCGCATTATTCTGGAGACGCCGCTGCTGGCGCTGGACAGCAAGGAACGCCTGATCATCGGGTCAATTGCACGCTACCATCGCAAAAGCCTGCCCTCGCAGGCCCACGACCACTTTGCCGCATTGGAAACTCATGATCAGGATACGGTCAGCAAACTGGCAGCGCTGCTGCGGCTGGCGGATGGGCTAGACTACGATCACCTGGGCCGCGTGCTGGAACTGGCGTGTAAGATCCGACCACGCAAGGTGGTGCTGCGCGTGACCGCGACGCAGTTCACGCGCGATGAGCAGCGCGACGCGCTAAAAAAGGGTGACCTGTTCGAACTGGTATTTCAGCGCAAGCTGGACATGGACTGGTCACCGCCGCTATAAGCCGGACATGTTTGTCTGCGCCCGCAAGTTTTCCTATGATGATACCCAAACACAACCAGGAATAGGTGAATGATGCCAACAATATGCCTGCTGACCGATTTTGGCACGCGTGACGGCTACCCGGCGGTGATGAAAGGCGTAATCCTATCGATCTGCCCGGCAGCGCAGTTCGTGGACATCACGCATGAAACTGGCGCGCAAAACGTGATGGAAGGCGCGCTTACGCTGCGGCGCGTTTCGGCATATTTCCCGGCCGGGACCATCTTCCTCGCGGTGGTGGACCCTGGCGTAGGCACGGAGCGGCGCCCGCTTGCCGCGCGTATTGGCGAGCACTACTTTGTGGGGCCGGATAACGGCTTATTTGGGCTGCACATCCAGTCAGCGCTGCAAAGCGCGCAGCCGGTGGAGATGGTGCATCTCGACCGGCCGGCCTACCTGCGTGACGAGATCAGCAACGTGTTCCACGGGCGGGATGTCTTCGCGCCGGCCGCGGCGCACCTGGCATGCGGTGTGCCGCTGGCGGAGATGGGATCACCGGTGACCAATCCTGTGAACCTGGAAATCCCCGCGCCGCACCCGCGTGAAGGCGGGCTGCGTGGTCAGGTGGTGCACGTAGATCACTTTGGCAGCCTGGCCACCAATATCACCCGCGCGAATCTTCCGGCAGGCAGCAGCGTGCGTGTACGCGTGGGGGATCAGATCATCCCCGACCTGGTGCAAACCTTTGGCGATGCGTCCCCGGGCAGCCTGGTCGCGCTGATCGACAGCGATGGCGCGCTGGCCGTGGCGGTGGTCAATGGCAGCGCCGCGCAGCGATTGGGCGTTGGGTTTGGTGAGCCGGTGGAAGTGGACTGGGACGTTTAGATCAGGTTGAGGAACCAGTCCGGCATCCAGAACTGGCCAAAACCAAACCCATAGCGCACCACCAGACTGCCGATCATGACGATCAGGCCAAAGGCAATGATGGCCTTATCCCACCATTGGTAGGTAAGTGGCTGCACCCAGGTGCGCTTGCGCAGCCCAAAGCAGCGCAGATCCATGGCGTTGGTGATGTCTTCGCCACTGAGGATGGCATTCATCGTCACCGGCACCACCAGCGGGGCCATCTTGCGGATCTGGGAGATGATGCCGCCGCTCAATTTTTCGACCTCAAAGCCGCGCGCGCGCTGTGCATCCAGCGTGACGGAAAAATCACGCCCAAGGGTGGGCACAAAGCGGAAGGCCAGGTCCATCGAAAACGCGAAGCGGTCAGGCAGCCCCATGCCGCCAAACGAAACGCCATAGGTGCGCGGGTCGATGGTGAATGGGATGATAAAGAACAACACCGCCATGGTCATCATGCGCACGATCTGCGTGAGGGCGAAAAATACCTTTTCCAGTGTCAGGTTGATGGTGATGGCGCGCTCGGTAAATGGCAGCGGGATCGAGCCCGTCCAGAAGGAATGCGTGCCCTGCAGCACGCTGGTTGGCCCGGCGCGGCCCGTGATCAGGGTGTTGATGCCGACAATGATGACGATAAAGAACAGGATAAACAGCCAGGGGCGGTAGGTTTCCTGCCAGGTCAGGCGAGTGAGCGCATATTGGAACATGACCAGCGCAAAAAAACCGAGCAGCACGCGGATGTCCCAGAACTGCGTGATGGCGATCAGCAGCATAAACGATACCAGCCAGCGTGCGCGCGGGTCCACTTTTTCGAGCAGGCTGTTGCGTTTGCGATAACGCCAGGCGACGAGCATGGAAACCTCAATTCAAGGGCCGGTTACGGAGCGGATACAGCCGCCGCTCCGTAACCGGTAGAAAGGCGCGGCGTCAGCGGCCGGAACGAGCCGCGATGGCGTCGTAGGCTACCATCAGGATGGGAACCAGCACCAGGCCATTGACCAGGTTGGAGAGCGCGGAAGGCACAAAATATCCGACGATAGCTGTGTTGAGATCTACCCCGGAGAGCGGGATTTCGAGCAGCGAGGAAAAGAGCATGCCGAACACCACGCCAATAACGACGAAGATTTCGGCCTTGAGAATGCTCGAGCCGGCCTTAAAGCTGCTGATGGTGGGGTAAATCAGGCCGGGGATGAGGCCCATAATGCCGTTGCCAATATCCCACGACCACCAGAAGCCGTAACCGGAGAGGAAGTCGCCCAGCATATTGCCCACCGCGCCGGCGATGAAACCAACGATGGGGCCAAAAGCAACGCCGAAGAACATGGGGATGGCCACGGCCGGCCGCAGGGAAAGGTTTCCGGCGGCGGGCAGCGCCAGGAAGTTGGTCGCCCAGGAAAACAGGCCATACAGTGCCGCGCCGATGGCGGCAAAAACGACTTCACGCGTCCCAAACTGCCATAACGATTTGCGTTCCATACGTTCCTCCTTGAAAAACCTTACGTTACAAAACCCGAATGAAAGAAAGACCAGTGCAGAAAGCCATCAAACGTGCGAGCACCTCCCTTCATGGCAAAACCCCGCGAGGGAAGAAAAGTTATCCCGGCGGTGCAACACCGGCGCGATGCGCGAGCAGCTCGGCGCGCATAAATGCGCCGGTGCGCGGGAACAGGCGGCGGTTGAGGTCGAGCAGCGAGGTAGGCAGCACCCGGCTGCGGCGCAGCAAGTCATCATCTTTGAGCACTTCGTGCGGCGGGCCGTCGGCAATGACGCGGCCATCGTACACCAGCAGCACGCGGTTGGCGTAAATGACCGACAGGTCGACATCATGGGTGATAAAGAGGATCGAATCGAATCCCGGCATCTGCAGGATTACATCCATGAAGGACATGTAATTCCAGTAGTCCTGCCCGGCGGTAGGCTCGTCCATCATCAGGATCCGCGAGCGCATGGCCAGCACCGCGGCGATGCCAATGCGCTTTTGCTGCCCGAATGACAGTGCCAGCGGGGGGGAATCAATCTCGGATTCCAGGCGCACGGTCTGCAAGGCCATATCTACATCGGCGCGGATGCGCTCGGGCGCGTGCTTGAGATTTTTGGGGCCAAAGGCCAGCTCTTCGCGCACCGTCTGCGCAAAGAGCATCTGCGATGGACTCTGGAACACATAACCGATGGTGTTGGCGGCCTGGGCTACGGAGATATCGCGCGTATTCTTGCCTTCCAGCAGAACGCTGCCGCTGGTGGGCTTGATCAGACCCATGGCATGCTTGACCAGCGTGGATTTACCCGCCCCGTTGTGGCCGAGAATGGCGATCACATCACCGCAATGGATGGTGAGATTGATATCGTGAAGCACCTCCGGCAGGTCTGGCGCATAGCGGAAGGAGACGTTTTGGAACTCCACCAGCGCGTCGCTGCCGCCAGGCTTCAGGTACGGCTCGAAGTGCGGCGCGGGCTCAACGGCAGCACGCTCCATCACTACCTGCGCCGGCAGCTTAATGCGGTGGTAATCTACAACCTGCATCAGCCCATCCGCCTGGCCGGAATAGATCTGCTCGCCATCATCCAGATAAAGCACCGAATCAGGCTTAACCGCGAGCACATCTTCCACGCGGTGCTCCACCAGCAGGATAGAAATACCCTCATCCGCCAGGCGACGGAATAGCTGCAGCGCCTCGTGGGCCGAAGCCGGGTCGAGACTGGCCAGCGGTTCGTCCAGCAGCAAAATCTTTGGGCGCATGGCCAGCACGCCAGCCAGGGCCACTTTCTGTTTCTCGCCGCCGGAAATGCCAAAAGTTTCGCGGTCCCGCAGGTGCAGAATGCCCAGGTAGTCGAGAGTCTCATCCACACGACGAGTCATTTCCTCGGGAGAAAGGCCCAGGTTCTCCAGACCGAAGGCCACATCGTTGAGAACGTAACTGCCAACGATCTGGCGCTCAGGGTCTTGCAGCAGCGTGCCAACCACCTGCGACAGCTCGGCCATGGTCATTTCGCGCGCCGGGCGGCCGAACAGGTCAATCTCGCCGGATAATTCGCCGCGGTAAGTGCGCGGAATCAGCCCGTTAATACAGCGCATCAGGGTCGTCTTGCCACAGCCGCTGGAACCGGCCAGCAGCATCAGCTCGCCGGGATGCAGGTCGAACTGGATGGCGTGAATCGCCGGCTGCTGCCGGATGCGGTAGCGGAAGGTAAGATTACGGACGGAGAGTGGAATGGCCGGCGAAGATTCCAATGCATTCCTCAATGGTTACGGGGTAGATAGGCTTATTATACGCCAGCGTGGAAACGCGGGATGCGAAAAAGGGATAAATTTAGGACGTTGTTTAGACAAGAATCCAGACTTCCATCTGGAACAAGCTTCACCGCCGTGACTTTAATACCAGTGAATGCCTTGAGGCTGATCCAGTTGATCGCACCCGTCGATGGATGCTGGAATTCTACTAATGATACAATGAATTTCCCACAAGACGAAGCTAGAAGGAGCACCTGTGATCCAATCAACCGCGCAGCGCATCCTCGATCAGATACAAACCGTGATCATCGGCAAGGAAGAAACCCTCCGTATGGTACTGGCAGCGGTGCTGTGCGAAGGACATGTCCTGCTGGAAGATGTACCCGGCACCGGCAAGACCACGCTGGCGCGCGCGCTGGCCGCGTCACTGGGCTGCACGTTCCGGCGCATCCAATTTACGCCCGATTTGCTTCCCTCAGACGTCACCGGCTTGAGCTGGTTTAACCTCAAGAACCAGGAATTTGAGTTCCGCCCCGGCCCGGTGATGGCTCAAGTGGTGCTGGCGGATGAGATCAACCGCGCCACGCCGCGCACCCAGTCGGCGCTGCTGGAAGCCATGCAGGAGCGCCAGGTGACCAGTGACGGGGTGACCCGCCCGCTGCCGCGGCCGTTCCTGGTGCTGGCCACGCAAAACCCGGTGGAGCTGGAAGGCACATTTCCGCTGCCCGAGGCGCAGATTGACCGCTTCTTTGTGCGCGTTGCCATTGGTTACCCCGACCAGCGCGAAGAAAACGCCATCCTGGAGCGCTTTCGCAAACACGACCCGCTGGCCGGCCTGCAGCCGGTAACCGGGCCGGATGAGATCGCGGCGATGATCGAAGCGCGCAAGGACGTGCGTGTGGAAGACAGCGTTCGCGATTATGTGGTGCGCATCGCGCGCGCCACGCGCGAAGACCACGATATCCAGCTCGGCGCCAGCCCGCGCGCCAGCCTGGCGCTGTACCAGGCGGCGCAAGCCTGGGCAGGCATGGCCGGGCGCGACTACGTCCTACCCGACGACGTCAAGAAGATGGCGCCAGCGGTGTTAGGCCACCGGCTGATGGTTTCTGCGCAGGCGCAATTACGCGGGCGTAACACGCAGGAGTTAATTGCGGATATCGTCGCCGCAGTTCCGGTACCCGTTGAGCCGGCATGATTGGACCTGGCTGGTTCCCCCTGCTGGCGCTGGTGATTTTTCTTGGTGCGCTGTTCGACCTGCCCTGGGTGGTGACCGTGGCCATTACCCTGCTGGCAGTGCTGGGGCTGGCCTGGGTCTGGAAACAGCGCGTACTGCAGCAGGTGCATTACCGGCGGCGCTGGCATTACCGGCGCGGTTTCCCCGGTGAGCACCTGGATGTGCGCGTTGAGGTAGAAAACCGCAAGCTGCTGCCCGTATCCTGGCTGCGCGTACGCGACCCATGGCCCAAGGATGTTGGCCCTGAAGATGGCGATATCCTCGCGCCCACACACGTGCCAGGCCAGGGTGTTCTGGTCAACCTGTACAGCCTGCGCTGGTTCCAGCGCTCCACGCGCGCCTACCGGCTGCTGCTGCGCAAACGCGGCTACTACCCGGTAGGGCCGTACGAGATGGAAGCCGGCGACATGCTGGGCATGTTTGAGACCGAGCGAAAATCAACGGATACCGAGTTCATCACGGTATTCCCCGAGCTGCTGCCATTCCAGAGCCTGAATCTGCCCACCGAAGACCCATTTGGCGACCGCCCCACGCGCCGCCGCCGGTTCGAAGACCCGGTGCAAGTGATGGGCATTCGCGAATATCGACCCGAAGATGGCTTCCGGCGCATCCACTGGCCAGCCACGGCGCGCACGGGCGAACTGCAGGTGAAACAGTACCAGCAGGTTTCGGCGCGGGTGCTGGTGGTATGCCTGAATGTGACCACCACCGAGCATCACTGGCTGGGCGCCGCCTCACATCTGCTGGAGCACCTGGTGAAAGTATGCGCCACACTGGTAGACCGCGGTATACACGACGGTTACGCGGTGGGGCTGTTCTCTAACGGCTGCCTGGCGCACGCCGACCAGCCTTTTCGCATCCCACCCGGGCGCTCGCGCAACCAGCTCGGTCTGCTGCTGCAAGCCCTGGCCGGTGTGACCAGCTTCACCACCGGCGCCTTCGAGTGGGTGCTGACCCGCGCTCTGCCGCAACTGCCTTACGGGGCCACGCTGTTGATTGTCACCGCGTTTATTACCCCAGAACTGGCGGAAACGCTGGCGCGGCTGCGCGCCTACCGGCCCAATCTCACCGTGTTGACCTATGCGGACAGCCCATTGAAAGAGATTCCAGGCGTGCGCGTGACGTTGATGCCCGTGCCGCGCGAAGAGGAGCGGGCATGAACCGCACGCCCCCTGCCCCTACCCCACTGATCATCCGTATTCGCTTCTGGGCCGAGCTGGCGCGGCTGATGCTGGTGGCGATGGAGCTGATGCTGGTTAGCGGGTGGTATAGCGGGCTGGATACGCAGCAGCAGGGCTGGGGTCGCGTGGCGCTGGTGCTGGGCGTTGTGGTAATGATCAGCCATTACCTGGCACGGCTGCTCAATGCCGTACACATTTCCGCTCGCGGCCGGCGCATCCTATTCGCAGCGTGGATTATCACGGCCATGCTGGGCAGCATGAAGCTGCTGATTTTCCCGCACCAGCCGGTACGGCTGGCGGAGCTACTGACCCTGCCGTTCATCGTGGTGGGACCAGAGCAGAACGCCAGCCTGGGCGGGTTTTTGCACCTGCTGCTGGTGGGCTTTCTCATCTGGCGCGGTGTGGTGCTGGCCGCCGCCCCGGTGACAGTGACGCAGGTCCAGCGCAGCTTCCAGGTGGGCATCGTGGTGCTGATCTTCTACGGGCTGAGCCTGGGGCGCGCGGCGAATGCGGGGTATGGTTTGGTGTTTGCTTTCCTGACCATCGGCATCCTGGGCATGGCCTCGGTGCGCATGAGCGTACTTAGCGATCTGCGCGGCGGGCGCGCAGGTCGCTTTGCGCCAGATTGGGTGCTGGCAATCGCCGGGTCGGCGCTGCTGTTGGTGGGGTTGGGACTGCTGGGGGGAAGCCTGTTGCACTGGCCGGTGGCGTGGCTGGTAAAGGCATTCACCGGGCTGGTGATGGGGCTGCTGGGCGTCGTGCTGGTAGTGATGGCCTACCCTCTGCTGCTGCTGGTTCAATGGATTGGCCCGGCGATGCAAAATTTATTCGCCAATTTCCCACAGATCATTCTGTTCCAACAGATCGAAGCGTGGCTGGAAGAAATGGCCAAAAACCCAATCCACATCAGCCCGGTGCTGACGGAAGCCTTCAATGCCAGCCGGGTGGGCATGCGCGTGCTCACGCTGGCGGCCGTTTTTGTGATCGTGCTCCTGCTGCTGCGTATCCGCCCGCTGCGCCGGCGCACCGAAACTGAAGAAGAGACCAGCAACGTAGAGCTGCGCCTGGCCTGGCCGCGGCGGGAACGCCAGCCGCGGCGCGGACTGGCGGGCATCCCCGGGCTGCGGCGCTGGCTGGCAGCAGCGCACATCCGGCGCATCTACGGTGAGTTGATGACGCTGTTTGCGCGTATGCAGCAGCCGCGCCCGCAGGCGCTGACGCCACTGGAGTTTCTACCTCACATGCAATCGGCGCTGCCCGAACACATCGCCGAGTTAGAAACAATCACGCGCGCATATATTGGAATCCGCTACGGCCAGTACCCAGAGACGCATGATGAAGTGCAGGCGGTGGAACAGGCCTGGGCACGCGTGCAATCGGCAGGACGCAGGGTTATCGTGCAGGAAAATCGGAAAACGAAAGGCAGCGGCAGCGTCTGAGGCGCTGCCGCTGCCCTGATGTGCTTGTTCCTATTGCATCGCCTTGAGGATGCGGGCGATGTGTTTGGCGCCCTTGAGATAATCATCCAGGCGGATGTTTTCGTTCGGGGCGTGAGCCTGCGAGCCAGGGTAACCAACGCCGGCGGTGACGATGGGAATATGCAGCGCTTCGGTGAACAGATGGTTGGGGCCAGAGCCGCCGGTCATGGGCACGACCAGCATGGGCGAGCCATACACTTCCTCGGCAGCATCTACCACCATGCGCACAAATGGATCATCCGGGTCGGTTCGGTCGGGGGCTTCGCCGCCCAGAAATTGGATGTTCACATCCTCAAAGCCGTGGCGGTCGAGGTGCGCGCGCAGCAGTTCCAGCGTGCGCTGAGGTGTCTGGTCGGGCACGAGGCGGAAATCCACCTTTGCGCTGGCGCGGGCGGGCAGCACAGTCTTAGACCCAGGCCCCTGGTAGCCGGACGTCAGGCCGCAAATGGTGCAGGTGGGTTGGAAAACTTCCTGCAGGCGCAGCTCCACGCCCCCGGTCAGCCCGCCGAGGAAGCTCTGGACGCCGTAGCGGTCGCGGTATTCTTCCGCAGTCTCGGGCAGGCGCTGCATCAGCTCGCGGTCGCGCGCGCTGGGGGGGCGCACATCGTCGTAATAGCCGTCAATCAGAATGCGCTCATCCGGTCCTTTGAGGGTGTTGAGTGCCCACACGAGACGCCAGGCCGCATTCGGGAAAATCGATCCACCCAGGCCGGAGTGCACGTCCTGGTTAGCAGTCTCTACGCTCAGCTCCACATAGCAGATTCCGCGCAGGCCCAGGTATTGCACCGGCTGGTCTTCGTGGTTGACGCCGCCAAATTCCCACACGCAGCCATCGGAGCGCATCAGGTCGGCATGCTGATTGACAAAATCTTTGAGATGTACAGAGCTGGTCTCTTCTTCGCCCTCGATGACGAACTTGACACTGCATGGCAGGTCGCCTTCGGCGGCCAACAGCGCGTCAATAGCGAACAGACGGCTGGTGATGTGGCCTTTGTCGTCGCTGACGCCGCGCGCGAAGAGCTTGCCATCTTTCAGCGTGGGCACAAACGGTGGGTTCTCCCACAACTCCAGCGGCTCGGCCGGCTGGACGTCATAGTGATTGTAGAATAGCACCGTCTTATCGCCGCGTCCCTTGCGCTCGGCAAACACGACCGGCGCGCCGCCAGTGGCATAGATCTGCGCGGTGAAGCCGCGTTTTTCCAGCATGCCGGCCACCATTTGCGCGCACTCGCGCAGGCCCCAGTTCTGCGCTGAAACACTGGGCTGCGCGCACAGGCGAGATAACTCGGCGATATTCTCGCTCAGGTGTTCGTCCATGTAACGGTCGATCTGCTCAAACTCTGCCATGGCACAAATCCTTTCTGTTGATAGCACTTGGTTCGTGAACGAGCCGCATCCCACGCGGATGGGCGGCCGGAGACGCCTGGTGGTTACCAGGGTGGGAAGAAGCGTATGATGCCCGCGCCGCCATAAGCGAACAGGAGCATCTTGCCGATCTTGCCCAGCGCACAGAAGAACAGAAACTTGAGCACGGGAATCCTATGCACGCCGGCCGAGAAGCCGGCGATATCAAACAGGGGATTGGGGACAAATGCCAGCACCAGGATGGTAATCTCGCCGTAATGCGACATCCACCACTGCACGCGCTCGTAGAAACCGGTTTTTTGGATTACCGTCTGGCCGCTGTAGCCCGCCAGATAGCCGGTCAGCTCGCCTACCGCCGCGCCCAACCCCAGCACCACCGCCACCCACAGCGGGTTGAAGGATGTATTGGCACCCATCACGGAAGCCAGAGCCACCCCAGGCAGCGGCAGGATCAGCGTGGCATTGGTGAGGATGGCCAGCAGAAATAATACGGGATATCCCACCGCGCGAATATTGGATACCCGGTCGCGAAAAACGAACAGTGAAACCGTCAACCCAACGACGAACACCAGAATCAGGATGCGGGAGAGGTTCTGGCGCAGCGCAGGCTTCATGGGTTAGCCCTGGGAACGGTCGCGTTCCAGCAGGGCTTCGATGCGCGCGATCACCATATCCATTGCCACCGCGTTCAAACCGCCCTCAGGAATGATCACATCGGCATAACGCTTGGAAGGCTCGACGAACTCAAGATGCATAGGGCGCACGGTCTGCAGGTACTGCTCAATCACGCGCTCGGTGGTGCGCCCGCGCTCGGCGATATCGCGCTGCAGGCGGCGGATAAAGCGAATGTCGGCGTCGGTATCTACAAAAATCTTCACGTCCATGATATCGCGCAGAGTAGGCTCGCCAAAAATGAGGATGCCTTCTACCAGGATCACGAGCTGCGGCTCGACATGCACGGTGCGGGTGGTGCGCGAGTGGATGGTGAAATCGTAGACGGGCAGGTCCACCGGCTCCCAACGTTTCAGCATCTGGATATGCTGGATCATCAGGTCGGTTTCGAGCGAATTGGGATGGTCGAAGTTAACTTCGATGCGCTGCTGGTACGGAAGATGGGTCAAATCGCGGTAGTAGGCGTCATGCGGAAGAAACGCGATGCGATGGCTGCCTACGCGCTGCAGGATGACATTGGCCACGGTAGTCTTGCCCGAACCGGAGCCGCCAGCGATACCAATTACGATCGGGGTTTCGTGTGGGAGCATGGAAAAATTATACTCCGATTTCGCCATCTTCGAATGATAGTACAATGGGGGTATTCAAACCAAAAAGCCACCAAAGGGGCTCGAACCCTTGACCTAGCGTTTACGAAACGCTCGCTCTGCCAACTGAGCTATGGTGGCGTGGGGAAAATTATAATGGAACAGGCTGGAAAAGGCAAGAACCTCGAGCCTGCTGGGGAAGGGAACAGACGGTATGCTGCGCGTGGCGATGCTCTCCTACCATACCTGCCCGCTGGCTGTGCTGGGCGGCAAAGATACCGGCGGTATGAACGTGTACGTACGCGAGCTGACGCGCCATCTAGGCGCGGCCGGCGTGCATGTGGATGTGTTTACCCGCTCTCAGGATGAGCATGTGCCCCACGTGCTGCACGATCTGGGCTATGGTAACCGCGTGGTGCACGTGCCTGCCGGGCCGGAAGTGCCACTGCCCAAGCAGGAACTGGCCGGTTTCCTGCCGGAGTTTATCGAGAATATCCGCGGCTTTGCGGCAGAGAAAAACCTGCGATACGACGTGATCCACAGCCATTATTGGATGTCGGGGCTGGCGGGTGAAGCGCTCAAACAGGCGTGGGGCGCGCCGGTGGTGCACATGTTTCACACGCTGGGGCAGATGAAAAACCGCGTTGCGCGCAGCAGCGCCGAAATGGAAGGTGAATATCGCGAGAAGGGAGAGCGCGAGGTGCTGCGCTCGGTTGACGCGATCATCGCGGCTACGCTGGCCGAACAGGCGCAATTGCAGTTCCTGTATGGGGCGGCCACGCGGAAGATGGTGGTGATTCCACCCGGGGTGGACACCAGCCGCTTTTACCCCATCCCACGCGACGAAGCACGCGCGGTAATTGGCATCCCGCCGGACGATGAAATGATCCTGTTCGTAGGGCGCATCGAGCCACTCAAGGGAGTAGACACGCTGATCCGGGCGGTGGCGCAGATGCACGATACCGGCGTACTCGAGCGCTACCCGCATTATCTCTCCATCATCGGCGGCGACCCGTATGCTAGTCCGGAGCAGATGAACCAGGAAATGGTGCGTCTGCAGCGCATGTGCCGCGAAACCGGCGTGGGCGATATGGTGGTGTTCCTGGGAAAACGCAGCCAGGACATGCTGCCTTACTACTATTCCGCGGCGAGCATGCTGGTAGTGCCCTCGCACTACGAATCCTTTGGCATGGTGGCACTGGAAGCCATGGCGTGCGGCACCCCGGTGGTAGCGTCGCAGGTGGGAGGGCTGGCCTTCCTGGTCCAGGATGGAGTCACCGGATTTGTGGTGCCGGATGATGACCCGGAAATCCTCGGCGCCCGGCTGACCCGGCTGATCAGCGACCCGGCGTTGCGCCAGCGCATGGGTGAACAGGCCGCGGAAACCGCGCGCGAATATGCCTGGGAGAAAATCGCCGCGCAGGTAATGCAGGTGTACCAGAAGGTGCTGGAGAAGCAGCGCCGCGTGGCCGCGCGTTGATGTTAAAGCAGTATGTAGGCGGCCAGCGTAGCGCTTAACGACAGCAGAGGCGCGGCATACAGGCGCTGCACGCGCCAATCGGTGCGGGTGAATATCCAACCCAGGATACCCACTGCGGCCAGCAAGGCCACCACCCCTGCGCTCAGGTACACGGCGTTCATCACCGGCTGCCAGGCGACCAGGTCTACCTGCCCGTTGATGATCCCCTGACCAATCCAGGCAGTGAGCAGGGTGAGGCAATAAAATCGCGCGCCCAGCGGCAGATGCCTGCGCCACAAGCGCGTGACGGTGAGGGTGATCAGCAGCAGCCCAAGGATGGAGCCAATGTTCGTTGGGCTGGTGTTGCCCAGCACGCTGCCCAGATGGATGACCGACCAGGCCATGATACCCCCGAACATGCCGTACCAGGCGCGATATGATTCGGGGATGCGCGTGAGCAGCGAGTGTTCCAGGCAGTAGATGGAGATGGCAATGAGAGTGATGCAATAAATCAGCAGACCGGGGCGCCCGGCGCGCGCTTCGATGGGACCGATCAGCAGGATCGCCAGGAAAAGCAAGAGATATAGCAGCAGGGCGGCGATAATGCCGTCGAAGAATTTGCTACCCAGGTCTTTGCGCCATTGCTGCATACGTTCTCCTATTCCTGCTGTGGCTTGCGCTTGGTTGCGCGCTTAAGGCTGCGGCCACGCTGGATGGCGGTTTCTCCAAACCGCGCACGCAGGGTATCCATGGCTTCTAACAGCTTGCGGTCTTTTTCACTCTGGGCATCCCATAGACCAAGCTGCTGGGCGCGGTGGCCTAACCCGCTAACACCCACACCCAGCAGACGCACGGGCATGCCCGGCCTCCACAGGTTGTGGAACAGTTCTAGCGTCACGCGGTAAATCAGTTCATCGTGGTCGGTAGGCTGGGCCAGCGAGTGCTGACGGGTCGGGGTGGTAAAATCGGGCCAGCGCAGTTTGAGCCGCACCGTCGTACCAGAGTAACCCTCGGCGCGCAGGCGCATGGCCACCTGCTCAGAAAGCCGCCACAGCGTGCCTTCGAGGGCATCTCCATCCTGAACGTCGCGATCAAAAGTGACTTCCTGGCTGATCGATTTCACCACGCGCTCAACACTGACCGGACGATCGTCAATGCCGAGGGCGCGCTGCCCCAGCTCGTGGCCGCTGCGTCCAAACAGGGCGCGCAGGCTGCGTTCGGGCATAGCGGCAATCTCACCCAGCGTGTGAATGCCCAGTTCCGCGAGGCGCGCTGCAGTTTTGGGGCCGATGCCCCAAAGCGCATCCACCGGAAGGGGCATGAGGAAAGCCGCTTCCTGTCCGGGCGGCACTTCGTGGATAGCGTTGGGATATTCGCCCGATCCGCGACGGCTGGCCTTGCCAAAATCCGTGGCCATCTTCGCCACCAGCTTGTTGGATGCCACACCCAGTGAACAGGGCAGCCGGGTTTCGCGGCGGATGCGTGCCTGCAGGTCACGCGCAATGTCCACTGCGCTGCGCGGCAGGTCGGTGACATCCAGAAATGCCTCATCAATCGAAATCTGTTCCAGGAGCGGGGTCATGTCGCCTAAAATTGCCATTACCTGCTCAGACGCCTGCTCGTACAGGCCGTGGCTGGAGGGCACGATAATCAGTTTCGGGCACAGGGTTAGCGCGCGCGCCATGGGCATGGCAGAGCGCACACCACATAGACGCGCGGGGTATGAACAGGATGCCACCACCCCCCGCTCTTCCGGGCGGCCGCCAACGGCGAAGGGCTTGCCCACCAGCTGCGGCTGGCGCAGTTCTTCCACCGCGCAGAAGAATGCGTCCAGGTCGAGGTGAAGGATTTTGCGGGTGGGCATGGCATTGGCTCGGTTCAGCGGGTGGCGAGAGAGGGATTGCAGATGTTCGAATTGTGTGACGCAGATTGTTGTCTGGAATCGAATTCGTGGTCAACACGATGGGAAATGACTATGCGCACAATACTGTTTGGATAACACCCTAGTCTGGCCAATCGCGCATCGCCTGTTTGAACTGCTCCAACACCTCCAGCGGGGCGGGGTCCGTACCATAGGCAATCGCGAGGTAAAAGGCAGTGTAATCACCAAACTGCACCGCCGTCCACATCTGCTGCAGTCGCGTGCTGCCGGGCGCTTGAAAAACGTCGGTGGTCATACCGGCCACCAGGCAAACCTCACGCGTCAGGTCTACACGCAGTAGATTACGCGGGTGCGCGTGGCTGCCCTGCAAAAAAGACCGTGATCGTGTGGCTCTGGATGTTCTGCGGGTTGAGCATGCCCAGCATGGTGGTGTGATTCGTTTCGGGAAGGCTCTCGGCCTGTGCCCATGCCTTGGCCAGGGTATTGATCTGCGCCTTCCAACGCCGCGCAACGGGCTCGAGGAAGTCGCTGCCAAAAAGTACAACCCAGCGCTCCATTAACTGCCCGGCCATACGTTTGGCCGGGTTGCGGAACACCGGCGAGGTCGCGCCCCACACCGGGCGCTGGCTTTCCAGGTACTGCGCAGCGGCCTCCAGGTCATCTTCTACCGCCGGCATCAACCCCAGACGCGCAAAAGCATCCGCCAGCAGCGAAAACAAGATGCCTGCCGCCAATGCTGGCTGCCCGGCATGCCGGTAAACCCAGTACGGCAGCCCGGCGGCGCGAGCGCGGGCGGCCAGCGCCCCACCGCTAGTGATGGCGAGCACGCGGCAGCCGGCTTCCTGCGCGGCGCGCAGCGCGGAAAGCATCTCTTCGGTCTCGCCCGAATGCGAGCACAGGATCACCAGCGCCCCATCTCCGCGCGCAGCGGCCGGCAGGCCGTAACCGGCATGCACCTGCACCGGCACGCTGCTTAGCGGGGCTGTGTATCCGGCAAACAGGTCGGCTGCGCTGGCCGAAGCGCCCATTCCGGCAATAATTACCTGACGCAGGCCGGTCCAGCCCGGCAACTGGCGCTCCGCGGCAGTTGCAGCGGCATAGCGAAGATGGGCAGGCAAAGCATCAATTTCGGCCAGCAGGTTTTGGGTGTCCAGCGCGCGCATGGCATCCAGATCATCCAGGTTCATCCGTGCTCCTTGTTGCGGTTTCGGGCAGAGTTGCAGATTTATTGTACTCGATGTGCTCAGAACAACCCCTCAGTCCGCCGCGCCGGTGAGGTTTTATTGACTAAGCAAGTTTTCGCCGGGAAGAATGGAAGTACACAAAGGAAACGCGAAGATTTAAAAAGCATTTTCTTCGCGTTTTCATGCTGTTCGTATCTCGAAAGGGTAGACTACGCTCTCGCCCTGTGGGCCGCGATTTGCTTTGCTATGGATGGATCAAACACGACTCGTCCGCGCTCAGGGCATATTCCAGGTGATGTAATCCAGCGCAAGCAGATTGCCATCATCGCCGGTGCGCGCAGCGTGCGCAAACCCAAGCAGGCCCTGTGATGTGCGGAAACACAAATACATCCCACCGCCCTGCTGCTGAAACGCTACCGGCTCAGTTCCCATTGGCGACTGCTCGCAATCGGCCAGCACCGGCTCGGATGCGCCAAACAGGCTGAGGCGAGCCCCGTTTTGCGGCGCGAGCCGCGGTTGTCCGCCAGCATCCACCTGATAAATCAGGTCGAGTGACCGGGCATCTTCGAGATCGCTGCCATCCAGATCGAGGGCCTGCCCGGCTACGATGCTAAGTATGCCGCTGTTATGTACGGCCAGGGTGGGCAGCGTGGTGGCCGCGGCCGGAACGGTGGCGGTACTTTCCGCTTTTACCTCAACGATTACCCAGAATGGCGCGTCGCCATTTGGCCCCAGGCCGAAATATTCACCCTGCGCGTTGCGCAACTTCCAATTACTCTGGTGTACCCCCGGAGCTTCTGGAGCAACCAGATCCACCGGAATGTCCACAACGGCGCCCGGTGGCACTTCACCCGGTAAACGCCATTCTACGTCTGGCCCCATGCGCTCACCCGAAAACCAGACCACGGCATAGCCCTGCGTCCAATTACAGCTCCCCGTATTGACCAAACGCCAGGTTTTGGAGAACTTTTCACCGGGGCGCATCTGTGTCCCATCCGGCACGGTGACGTCAAACGGCAGGCCAGGCGCGATCAGATCACACGGACGACCGTTCGGGGCGCCGGCAGCGCTCACCGGCTGCGGCGGTGGGGCGGGCTGTTCGACCGGCTCGGATGGCATGGATAGCAATATTTCCGCGGTGGGTGTGACCTGCACGAAATAATCGGCTGGGGATACAGTTGTAGAAATGGGGGTTGCTACGGCCTGGGTAACCAGGGCCAGCTCAGCCGGCGTGTTGATATTGCACCCCTCCAGCGCCAGGCTGGTAAAGACAATCACTATGATACTGCGGATAACGTTCGACATGGTACTCCTCCGTATTGTACCCCATTTCCGCGCCACTGGCGCAGCAGCTTACAATCTACTCTCAAGCTGCGCCAAAGCCTTGACCCACCCGGCTGCGTGGCGTTATGATAGGATATCCAGTCCAATCCTCCTCACGAAAATTGGCATTCCCCTTAGAGAGACGAGTGGAAGAATACACGGAACAGATTGTCCAGCTTTTAGCGCAAAGCAATGACAACGAGCAAAAGGGGGAGCTGAGGACCGCGATTGCATACGCGCAGCAGGCGTTCGCACAGGCACAGGCAGCGAACGCTGTTTCCTGTATTGCTGCGGTGCAAACCCAGCTGGCGCGGCTGCACGCGCGCACGGGGGAATACGCGCAAGCTCGCAGCCATGCCGCCCAGGTACTGGCCGCTCAGTCCGCCAGCCAGCCTGCCACGGCGCTGGCCGTGGATGCACGCATCACCCTGGGCATCTGCTGCGCCGAAACGGACGATTGTGACGGCGCGGAAGAGCACTTCCAGCAGGCGGTAGCGCAGAGCCGCGCGATAAATGATGGCAACCTGCTGGGGCGCGCATTGCACAACCTGGCCAGCACGGTGTACGTGCCACGCGGCCAGTTTGACCTTGCGCTGGCTGTGATGCAGGAAGCGCAGCATTTCCACAGCCAGACTGGGAAGCGCCATTGGGGGATGCCGTTCCTGCAAGCACTGATCTATGAATTGACCGGTAATACCCGGCACGCGCGGCAGGCTCTGGATGAGCTGCTGCCCCTACTGCAGCCGGCCAACCGCGTAACCGGCGGGTACTTTTACCTGTGGGCGCGGCTGGCGATCGGTGAAGGCGAATTTGAACGCGCGCGCGAATATCTGCACCTGCTAATGCGCAGCGCCACGGCAACCGGCGCGCCGGATTTGAACATTTGGGCGCGTATCGAAAGCGCGCGCATGCACCGCCTGCAGGGCAACCCGGCTGTTGGCCGCACCTGGGCGGAAGACGGGGTCAAATTCGCGCGCCGCATTGGCTACCAGCACCTGGCCGGACAGGCGCTACTGGAACTATCGCTGTGCGAGCGTGCCGTGGACGACCGGCCGGCAGCATTGGCACACCTGGCAGTAGCACGAGCATTATTCGATCGCTATAGTGCCATGTTTGACCTGGCCTGCGTGCTGTTCCTCGAGGCGGCCTGGGCCTGGGAAGATGGTAGCCCGGGCGCGGAAATGGCCTGGCAGCACGCCGCTGCAGCCATCCAACAGGGTGGATATGCCTTCCTGCTGGAGCGTGAACGCGAAATCGCATTTCCACTGATCGCGGCGTACGCGCGCAGCCGCGATGCCGCGGCGCGCAAAGCGGCGGAAACCATGCTTGCCGGTCTGGAACGCGTCTCGCCACCACCGCTACGCGTGCATGGGCTGGGTGGTTTTGTGGTCTGGCAAAGCCGCCGTCAGATCGCCGACGGGATCTGGCAGCGGCGCAAAGCCGGTGAGCTGTTTCGCTTCCTGATGCTGCAAAACGGTTTCACAGCCCACCGCGACGCGATCCTGGAAGCGCTGTGGCCTGAACATGACCCTGAAGCCGCGTTAGAAATGCTGCACCAGTCAACTTCCACCCTACGGCGCATTCTCGAGCCTGACCTGCCGGACAAATTCCCCTCCCGCTACCTGGTGGTAGAGGGCGAGCGTATTATCCTGCGGCTGCCATTGGGCAGCAGGGTGGATTTCCTCGAATTCGAACAGCAGGTCAACGCATCGATGAGCCCGGCGCGCCCCGACAGGCTGCAAGAAGCCCTCAAAGCTTATTCCGGCGAGCTTTTCCCCATGGACCGCTACAGCGATTGGAGCGCGGCGCACCGCGAGCGGTTGTCGCTGTTGTACCAGCGAGGAATGCAAATTCTGGGCCAGGCGTTGCTAGCCGGGTGCCAGTATCTGGGCGCAATTGACTGCTGCAAGGCGGTACTGGCATTGGACCCGTGGAATGAAGACGCGGTGTTGGTGGGCATGCAAGCCTACCTGCGCATGCGCGACGCTCCACACGCCGTGCGATTATTCCAGCGGCTGGAAGCCACGCTACGTGAAGACCTGGCGCTGGCGCCGCGCTCAGACCTGCGCGCCCTGGCAGCCGCGGCACGCGAGGAAAGCGTGGAAATGGGAGTACGTGAATGAGCATATGCCGCGTTGTGTCAGTGAGTTGTCAGTGGATGCTGGTACGATAAGACTGAGAATAGCGATGAGAAAAAAACATTCCTTTTTACTCACCATCATCCCGGCGGAAGACCAGCCACAAGCCATCCTGCGCGGCAGGGTGGAATTCATTGCGACGGGTGACGCGTACACCTTCAATGGCCTGCAGGATTTACAGCGACTGATCGAGCTGGAGATCCAGCAGGGTGAAGGATTGCCCCCCGCGCGCGGTTTGCAGGAAAAGAAGGCCGTCTACCCGCTCAACCCACCTGCCTACCCCGCCTACCGGCCGCAAGACGACTGATACGCTGTAATCTGGAATTGCCAATTCATCTTCGATGCGCGTAACAGGGGACCGCATCGAAGCCAAAGCCCCGAATTTCAATCGGGGCTTTGTTTTTTAAGCGCTTAACGAGAAAGCCCGGCAGATTCAGCCGGGCTTTTGGAATTCGTAGACAACCGGTTTAGCGGGGCTCGCGGCCCAGCTTCTGCACCAGATCGAGGAACTCCTGCCACTCTTCGCTGAAGAAATGCAGCGTGACGTTATTGAGTTCCAGGTGGTAGGTCTTTTCGCCATCCGGCTCATCCGCGCTCCAGGCCAGATAGTTGTCGGTTTCCGCAATCGTTTGGGTCTTGGGTTCCTGGTTTGCCATACTCTCCACTCCTATTCTGCAAGAAGGATCTGTTGCCTCTATTATCCCACAGGTTGGCACATGCAATAGCAGTTTGGCACACCAATTTTGAGGATTACTTGCCTCATTTCGGCTTGCGCTCGGCGATGTAACGCTGGTGCCAGCGCTCGGTGGCGCGGCGCACCTGGCCCGGCACACGCGGTAGCGTCTTGACCACCCAATCCAGAGCCGGGTTGGGTGGCGGCGGCGCGGTTTCCACCGCTTCTCTCTGCCAGGGATCCTGGTCGGTGAGCTTGCGTACCACGTAAACGAATATCAGCTTGATTGTCGCCAGCACCGGTGCGGCCAGGATCACGCCAGTGAGCCCAAACAGGTTGGCGCCTACCAGCGCCGCCACCATTACCGCTGCCGGGTGCACGCGCAGCGCATTGGCCATAATACGCGGCGAGACGAGGTTATCAATGATACTGTCGGTGACCCACGCTACTCCTACCACCAGCGCTGCATAACCGGTAGGGCTCATGCCAAAGATGGTGAAACCCTGGAAATAAGATACCAGGCCATACGTAGTCCACGCCACCAGCGGGCCAACATATGGGATAAAACGCGCCAGGCCGGCCAGCAGCGCCAGGCCAAAGTAATACCGCACGCCCAGAATGCCAAGCAGGATGGTGTACAGCAGGATGGTAAAGCTAATGATGATCAGTTGCCCGCGCAGAAACGAATTCCAGATGCGTCCCATGCGCCAGCCCATGCGCTTCATGTCATCTTCGTAACCTGGAACGTTAATCACGATCAGTTCATTGCTGGTGCCGCGCGTTTCTGCCAGAATGAAATAAGAGATCAGCAGGGTGAAGAAGAGCCACCCGATGGTAGTGGCCGCTCCGGACGCGAAGTTGGTGACGATCGTTCCTATACGGCTCAGCAGCGTTTGCGCAAAGGTCAGCACCTGGTTGGTCGCCTGGGTCAGGTCAATCCGTGTCAGGTCGAGGACAAACGGGCCGATCTGGCGTGGATGGCTGGCAAGATCCTCGAGCAGCGCCGGCAGGTCGTTGATGGCGCGCTGCAGAAACGCAATCAAGCTTTGCACCTGGTCAACCAGGGTAAAGCCGCCCCAGGTGGCCAGCCCGAGCAGTACTGCGACGATGAGCAGGAACACCAGCAGCACAGCCAGCCCCCAGGGAATGTGCAGCCCGCGATGAAGCCGGCTGGCCACCGGGTGCACCAGGTAGGCCAGCACCAGGGCAGCAATCAACGGCCCAACGATATTGCGGAACTGCATGAAGAGCGCGATAAACAATGCGGCCACGGTTAGCGCGACCACCAGCTTGGTGGTCGTACTCCAGCGTGGTGAGGTGGAGGGTGGTTCTTCAATCATTTCTGTTAAGCTCCCCGTTTTCATGCGGCGGCGGGTATGCCGGCGCATCTCCTACTTTGATTATAACTTGCACAGTGCTTGTGGGCAAAGCGCTTGTTCACATACAGTATAATTCCGAGCATGGCGCGTTTCTTACTGGTTGCCTGGATGCTGGTCTTGCAGCTACAACCCTGGATGGGGCTGAGCGTTGCGGCCACGCCTACGCCAGATGGTTTTGGCGTGCGGCTGCACCCGGACGGGGGACTACACGCGGGCGATTGGGTGAGCATCGAGGTGTTTTCGCCGCCGGGTGAGAATTACGACCGTACGAATCTATACGCAAGCCTGCAAGGCGCAGTTGCGCGCGAGTTGGGCAGCGCTCCTTTTTACGGCACGGCGGGTGGGCGTTTCCGCGCCATCCTGCTGTGGGTGTGGGATACGGGCGGCCTGGCCGCGGGCGAATACATGCTGGAGTTGCGCATCCCGGAACGCGACCTGGTTTGGCAGGTGAGCGTTACCCTGCTGCCGCCCGAACCTGCAATACAGCAGCACCAATGGGTTACTGCGGAAACCGGCTGCTGCTACGTGCATGTCATTAGCGGTACGGCGGCCGAGCGCGATTTGGGCACGCTGCTGCCGATGATCCAGGCGCAGGCGGAAGACGCGTCGCGCAAGATCGGCGCCAGCCTGGGGGAGAAAATTCACATTAACCTGATCCCGCGCATCCTGGGTCAGGGTGGATTTACTTCCAGCGAAGTGTACGTCTCGTATGACGACGATAATTATGCCAACCAGGATGTAGAGCAGCTATTGCATCACGAGCTGGTGCACCGTTACGATGCGATCAAGGACGGCCAATTACGGCCCGCCATCCTGATCGAAGGGCTGGCGGTCTTCCTGAGCGGCGGGCATTACCAGCCCGAAGCCGTGCGCGTGCGCGCCGCAGCGCTGTACCACAGCGGAAATTACATCCCGCTGAAGTACCTGAGCGACCACTTCTATCCTTCACAGCATGAGAGTGGATATATTATCGCCGGGGCGCTGGTGGGCTACATGGTAGAACGCTGGGGCTGGGATACATACGACAACTTTTACCGCAGCATCGCGCCGAATGATGGCGGGCAGGCGGCCGCGCTGGATGCGGCGCTGCGCCAGCGATTTGGGCTAAGCCTGGACGAACTGGAGAGCGGTTTCCTGGGCAGCCTGGAAGAAATCCCACCGCTTCCGGACGTGCAGCAGGATGTGAGCGGCACGATGCGGCTGTTCGATGCGGTGCGCGACTTCCAGAGAGAAATGGACACGTCCGCATATTTTGAAAGCGTGTGGCTGCCGGATGCCAAAGACATGCGCGACCGCGGGTTTGTAGCAGATTACCTGCGCGGCCCGGACGACCCCGAAAACTTGCGCGTAGAAGCCGAGCTGCTGGAAGCGCAGCAATTACTGGATGAAGGCGAGTTCGCGCTGCTTGCGCAAAAACTGGCCGCGGTGGAGCAGGATCTGCGGTTTGGGAGCGCTCAGTAAAAAGCAGGACGCGTGTTGCGCGCCCTGCTTGTCTGTTTGCGTTACGCTCGCAACGTTTACTGGCAGGCCGGGAAGAGGAAGGGCAGCAGATCGCACCATAAATTACGGGCGTCGATCACGTACAGGATGACGCCACACACGCATACCACCAGCAGGATGGCGATTATCAGCGCGATGGCCCAGGTAGGCAGGCGGCGTTCCGGGGTATAAGGCTCTTCGTACACCGGCTCTGGAGTCACGGGCGGGTAGGATGCCACTGGCGGCGGAACCGAGACCGGTGGCTGGTAGCGCGGCGCGGGTTGAGGAACAGGCTGCGCGACCGGCTGCTGTACGGGCTGGGGAACCGGCTGTACCGGCGGTGGCATGCTCACCGGCGGACGCGCAACCGGAGAGGCCATGGTGGCATCCGGGTCGGCCAGAGGGGCTTCCAGCTCCAGGTTAATGTGCTCACCCAGGGTGATCACTTCACCCGGGCGAAGTACATAAGGGCCCATCAGGCGCTGGCGGTTGACAAATGTGCCATTGGTTGACCCCAGGTCTTCCACCACATAGTTCGTGCCCTGCAGGAAAATACGCGCGTGGCGGCGCGAGACTTCCGCGTCGCTGATGACGATGTCATTGGCCATATCACGGCCAATGGTGAGCTCATTCTTCTCCAGGGCGTAGGTGCGTCCTGCGGTTGGGCCGGTGCGAACAATCAACTGCATAGTGGGTGCCATTTTTTCCTCTCCTACCCCAAAGGCAAATGCATGAACATAGTGTATACGCTTTAGGATAGTGTGTCAACGCAATATGGGGTACGGGCATGCACAGATGGCCGGCAGGGCCGGCCATCTTGAGATACACGTGGATTTGATCAGATGCCGAGGTAGGCGGCTTTGACCTGCGGGTTTTCCAGCACTTCCTTGCCGGTACCCGAAAGCACGATGCGGCCGGTCTCCAGTACGTAGGCGCGGTGCGAGATGGAAAGCGCCATGAGGGCGTTCTGTTCCACCAGCAGAATGCTGGTTCCCTGCGCGTTGATCTCCTGAATGATGCGGAAAATTTCTTCCACCAGCAGCGGGCTGAGGCCCATGGATGGCTCGTCCAGCAGCAGCAGAGTAGGCTTGCTCATCAGGCCGCGCCCGGTAGCCAGCATCTGTTGCTCGCCGCCGGAGAGCGTGCCCCCGAGCTGGTTGATGCGCTCTTTGAGCCGTGGGAAGCTGGAGAACACGCGTTTCATCGAGCTGTCAATTTCAGCCGGGTCCGAGCGCGTGTACGCACCCATTTCCAGGTTTTCACGCACGGTCAGCGGGGCAAAGATCTTGCGGCCCTCAGGCACGTGGCTGATGCCCAGGCGCACGATCTGGTCGGCCGGGGTGTTGGTGATATCTTTGTCTTTATACACGATGGTGCCGCGGCGCGGGCGCAGCAGCGCCGAAATAGCGCGCAGCGTGGTGGATTTTCCCGCGCCGTTTGCGCCGATCAGCGAAACAATCTCGCCTTCATTCACATGGAAGGAAGCACCCTGCAGGGCGTGGATGGCGCCATAGTATACATCGAGGTCTTTCACATCAAGCAACATGGGCGGCTGCTCCCTTCCCCAGGTAGGCTTCAACAACGCGCGGGTTTTCCTGGATTTCGCGCGGCACGCCGCGCGCGATGACCTCACCAAAGTCCATTACGGTGATATGCTCGCAGATGCCCATCACGACGCGCATCTGATGCTCGATCAGGAGGATGGTCAGGTTGAAGCGGTCGCGGATGAAGTGGATCAGTTCCATCAGCCGCACGATCTCTTTGGGGTTCATTCCCGCCGCGGGTTCATCCAGCAGCAGCAGGCGGGGATCGGTGGCCAGCGCGCGGGCAATTTCCACGCGGCGCTGCTCGCCGTACGGCAGGTTACGCGCAGTCTCGTTCATGATACCTTCGAGCTTGAAGATGCGCAGAAATTCGATGGCGCGCTCGGTCAGCTCTTTCTCTTTGACGTCAAACTTCGCGCCGCGCAGCACACCGTCTACCAGGTTATAGCCGGCGTGTGGATGGTATGCAATGCGCACATTATCCAGCACGCTCAGATTGGAGAACAGGCGAATGTTCTGGAAGGTGCGGCCAATGCCCATGCGGGTGATCTCGAAAGGTGCCAGGCCGACCGTTGACTCGCCATTGAAGCGGATAGCGCCCGAGGTGGGCACATACAGGCCGGTGATCATATTGAACACGGTGGTTTTGCCGGCGCCATTGGGGCCAATCAGCCCGGCCAGGTCGCCCTGATGGAGCTCCATGCCAAAGTTGCCAACCGCGCGCAGGCCGCCGAAAAACTTGGTCAGCTTGGCGATTTCGAGGGTGGGTACAGCATTGTTGTCTGCTTGCATCATCATCTCCTTCCCTGTCAGTCGCCGGCCGCGGTTGGGCTGGGCTGGTTTTCATCCGCCTGCCGCGCCTTGAAGAGCTTGGGCTTGAGGAAGCCCCACTCCACCGTGCCGAGCAAGCCCTGCGGGCGCAGGAGCATGAGCAGCAGCAGCGAGATCGGGTAGAGCACAAACCGCCAGGTGGGTGCTTCCGTGCCCAGGTAACCGAGCAGCACACGCAGCAGACCTTCGAGGAAGAACGTCCAGCCAAAGGCCGCGGCAATGGTGCCGCTCATACTACCCAGACCGCCGAACACTACGATAATCAGCGGGTTGAACCCGGCCAGGAAGTTAAACGTGCCCGGGCTGAGGAAGCCGATGTAGTGGGCATACACCGCCCCGCCAATGCCGGCAAAGAAACTGCCGATCATAAACGCCAGCAGCTTAGAGCCGGCTACATCGATGCCCATTGCGATCGCGGCGGTCTCATCCTCACGCACCGACATGATGGCTCGCCCGGTGCTGGAGCGGATCACGTTGCGCATGATGATGATCACCAGCAGCATAAACAGGAACGCCCAGAACCAGTTGGTCAGCTTGGGGATGCCGATCATGCCGCGCCCGCCTTTCATCTCCGGGAAGGGCAGGATGGTGTCCGAGTTGACCATCAGCGTGTTGACCACGATGGTGAAGCCCAGGGTGGCGATACCAAAGTAATCGGAGCCGAGGCTGAGCACCGGAAGGCCGAACAGGAAGCTGACCTCTGCGGCAAATACGCCGGCAAAAATCACGGCCAGGAAGAATACAATCTGCAGCCCAACGACAGAATTGAATGGTCCTGGTTCGGTGATGGTGCCAAGCAGCGGCGCAAGCGCCGGGTTGATCAGATTGCCGATGAGAACTGCCAGGCCTCCAGCCGCGACCGCACCGATCAGGTACAGCGTGAACGCGGAAAGCACCGGCACGCCACGAAGCCGCCCGACTACCAGGCGATTAATGGCATACAGGATGGCCGCGGCCAGGATGGTGCCAATGCCCACCACAAGCAAGCCGCGCGCGTCGCCCATCGTCCAGCGGTAGGTGATATCCGCCGCGGTGTAGGCGCCGATCCCGTAAAACCCCCACTGCCCCAGGCTGAACTGCCCATTGAAGCCATATATCAGGTTGAGGCCCAGGGCCACCATAGTCATGGCGCAGGCCTGGAACAACAGGCCGCTGTCGAAGTTATTGAATACCTGAAAGCCGCCAAAACTGGTGAGCGCAAGCTGGACGACGCCGAACGCGGCAGCCGCTCCGAGGAGTTTGGCCCACCACTTGGGTAAACCCATCACCCACAGCAGGCCGTAAATCCAGGCGATAATCGCGGCAATTTTGAGGACAGAGATGACGAGAAAACCGATTTCCATGCCGGCCTCCTATGCCTTTTCTTTCTCGGGCTCGCCAAAGATACCGGTTGGCTTCACCAGCAAGACGATGATCAGGATGGTGAACGCGACGGCATCGCGCATGGGAGTGGAGATATAGGCCATGGTCATGGCTTCGGCCTGCCCCATGATCAACGCGCCGACCAGCGCGCCGGGGATGCTGCCAATGCCGCCCAGCACCGCGGCCACAAACGCTTTCAGGCCAGGTAGGATGCCGAGCTGCGAATGGATCATCGGGTAGGCGATGGCATAGAGTACCCCACCCAACCCGGCGAACGCCGCGCCAACGGCGAAGGTAAACGAGATCACCGAGTCGACCTGAATACCCATCAGGCGCGAGGCCGGCTTATCGAATGAGGTGGCGCGCATGGCCACACCAATCTTGGTGCGCCGTACCAGGAACTGCAGCAGAATCTGTACCAGGATGGACGTTGCTACGATGATCAGGAAGATGTTGGAAAACGTAATGCTGCCTTCCGGAGCTGCCTGGCCGGCAGCGAGCAGGTGAATGCCATCCTTGATGTACCAGGTAACCACCTCAAATGGGCGCTCGTAAGGGATGAAGCGCGCGGAAAATACAAACTGCAGCGCGCCAAAATATTCGATGAAAAATGAGACGCCGATGGCAGTAATGAGCGCTGCGATGCGCGGAGCATCACGCAGCGGCTTATATGCCACGCGCTCAATGGTGATCGCCAGCACAGCGCAGATGATCATCGAGAGCAGGATGACGGTCAGCGAGCCAACTACGACCGAAATCCAACCCGGGATACCCGGAAACAACAATGATGGCCACTGGTGCAGATTGAAGTCTGTCACTGCGAAGAAGCTGACAAAAGCACCCACCATGAACACATCGCCATGAGCAAAATTAATCAACTTTACAATACCGTACACCATGGTGTAACCCAGGGCGATCATGGCGTAGACAAAACCCAACTGCAGGCCGTTGAGAACAAATTGGATGAATAAGCGCGGATCGGCAATCAGGTTTTTGCCCAGCACGTACAGAATCAAAAGTGCCAGGATAGCAAGGAACATCTTGCCAATCCAGGCAAGTGGAGCGCGTGGCTTGTAGACGGCCTCATCAAGAGCTTGGGGCTGAAGCGTTTTTTGCATTGACAGACGCCTCCGAACTTCATGGATACAGAACGGTAGGTTGGAGGACGGCATCCGCCGTCCTCCAACCGGATTAGCCGGGCAAGCTGCCGGAACAAAGAACGTTTACGGCATAACCTGCGAGTAGAACTTGGCCTGGCCGTCGGCCACCTGGACGATGGTGATCGGTTTGATCGGGGTGTGGAACTCGTCGAAGGTGATCGTGCCAGAGACAGCCTCGAACTTACCCTTGGCCATGGCTTCAGCGACGGCGGTGGCGTCATCCTTGCCGGCGTTGGCAATGGACTGGATCAGCATATTCGTGGCGTCGTACGCCAGAGCGGCCAGCGCATCGGGCTGCTTGCCGCCGTACTTGGCTTTGTAGTTAGTCACGAAGGTCTGCACAGCCGGACGGTTCTCGGTGGGCGAGTAGTGGTTGGTGAAGTAACCGCCAGCAGCAGCGGTGGCATCCAGGTCGGGGGAGTCCCAACCATCGCCGCCGATGAAGGGGGCGGTGATGCCCTTTTCCTTGGCCTGCTTGGTGACCAGGTTGACCACGTTATAGTAGTCGGGCAGAACTACCACATCCGGCTTGGCTTCGGCAACCTTGGCCAGAATGGTGGAGAAGTCGGTGTCCTGCGCGGTGTAGGTTTCGGTGCCGACGATCTCGCCACCGTCTTCGGTGAAGTACTTGGTGAAGTATTCCGCCAGGCCCTTCACATAGTCGTTCGCCTGATCGAGCAGGACGAAGGCCTTCTTAGCGCCGAGGGTTTCAAAGGCGAACTTGGCCATCACCTTGCCCTGTGTGTCGTCGTTAAAGCAGGCGACGAAGGTGTAGGGCTTTACCTTACCGGCAGCATCGCGCACGACGCTCGGGTTGGTGGAGGTGCCGGAGATCTGCACAACCTTCTTCTGGTTGACAATTTCCGAAACCGGGATGGAAGCCTTGGAGCAAACTTCGCCGACGATGTACTTCACGCCGTCCTGGTCAATGACCTTGTTGGCAGCGTTGACGGCCGGGTCAGGGGTGCACTGGCTGTCTTCAACAATGCCGACCAGCTTGCGGCCCAAAACGCCGCCCTTGGCATTCCATTCTTCAATCGCCTGCAGCGCGCCTTCGCGTGTGGAAACGCCGAAGGTAGGTACAGGGCCAGACAGAGGGGCCAGAATGGCGATCTTGATGTCTTCAGTAGAGGCCGCGCCACCGCCGGTGGAGGCAGCGGGCGTGCAACCGGCGATCAGCATCGACAAAACGGCCAGGATGCTCAGGAACTTAAACGTACGCATCGTATCTCTCCTCCTTACGAACAATTGGCAATTGATTGGGTTCGAACAGTTTGGGGATTGCTGGAATTACGGTTTGAGGTTCGCGAACAGACAGCAAACCTCTGGAAAGCATCACCTCCTCTATTTGCTGCATTTGGGTTGCCTGTGTTTTGCCAGATCCTTATGGAGATTGGCAAATACTTCTGAAAAACTTCAGAGACCCTATTGGATTGAAAAGAGTCAGGGAACCCAGATATGTGACCTGTCTAAGAAACGAATTCCTGTATAAATATAGCGGGGACAGTGACAAATGTCAAGTTTTTCTGACCAGAGATAGTGACATACGAGCCATGAATATTGGGAAAGGAGTCATTGACAAACGCCAGGCCGGCCGTTACCCGCGCGTCCAAATGCTTGACATCTCCACATGGCGATCCTATAATCAATGACATCCACGCCAGACATGATCAAGGAGAACCGCCAGATGCAAACCCGGGCCCTCTTCCAACGGAAGACGATCATCACGATCTTGATCTTACAAGCTATCCCGCTAATTATGCTTCCCCCGGCTTCATTCACTATCATCAGCCAGGAATGGTGGCTGCCGGCACTGCTGGTGCTGCTGGCCGTTTTTGCGGTGGTCGAGCTGGTGGTTCGCAAGAACCAGAGCGTATGGCCATGGGATCTGCTGGGTTTCGCGCAGGGCTTTAATATCATCAGCCGCCTGTTGATGCTCATGCCACGCGCCACGATGCTGGATAATGGCCTGAAAGTGTTCAACTGGTTGTATTTTGTGCTGGGCGTGCTCTCGATGCTGCTTTCGGCAATCCTGCTGTGGTATTTCTCCAAACCCCAGGTGCGTGGAAATTTGATGCGCGAATGATGCAAGCTTCGCAAGAATCAAAAGAGCCGGGCAATTGCCTGGCTCTTTCTGGTTGCGAGCGTTTTGGATAAAAAAAGCCCCACCATGCCGTGTGCCGCGTAGTTTTGAACCTGCTTTCGCAGGTAGAAACTCTACTCAGTAGTTTCCGCCTTGGCCGAGGCCTATCGCGTCGCTGCTGTAAGTCGAGTTTCTTTTTTTGGGTGTTGGCTCAAAACCGGATTTGCGACAATCACGAACACAGCAGGGTTGCCCTGTTTATACCACAGTTTTCCTCGACTGGGTAGACATATGGAATCGGTTTATGGTAAACTACGTCGCAGTACAGGATCAAAGCATTTGGAATGAAATATCAAAACACGCAGCGCCTGATGAAGCAGTTCTTCACGCCTGATCCGATCTGGGGAGGTGTCCGTCCAACGGCCCTCCCCTCTTCTTTTTCACCGCCGGAGCATTTGAACTGCGCCGGCCAGGTTTTGACCTTCGAGGAGCAAGCATGACAACCAAATACATTTTCTTCACCGGCGGTGTCGTCAGTTCGGTTGGCAAAGGGGTCACCGCGGCCGCGGTTGGGCGACTGCTCAAAGAACGTGGGTTTTCGGTAGCGGTGCAAAAACTAGACCCATATATTAATGTTGACCCGGGGACGATGAGCCCGTACCAGCATGGTGAGGTATTCGTGCTGGACGATGGCGCGGAGACCGACCTGGACTTAGGGCATTACGAGCGCTTTATCGACGTGCGCTTGAACCGGGTGTGCAATATCACCACCGGCCAGGTCTACGCCGAAGTGATCAGCAAAGAGCGTCGCGGCGATTACCTGGGCGGTACGATCCAGGTTATCCCGCACATCACCAACGAGATCAAGCGCCGCATTGGCATGGTGGCCAAGTCGACGGGAGCGGAAATCGTGCTGGTGGAAGTGGGCGGCACGGTGGGTGATATTGAAAGCCTGCCCTTCCTGGAAGCGATCCGCCAGTTACGCAGCGACCTGGGGCGCGAGAATACGGTGTACGTACATGTCACCTGGCTGCCGTATATCGGCGCGACCAGCGAGCTGAAGACCAAGCCCACCCAGCACTCGGTGCGCGAGCTGCGCTCGATTGGCATTTCGCCGGATGTGATCGTGGCGCGCTCCGATCACCCGGTGGATGAGGGGCTGAAAGAGAAGATCGCCCTGTTCTGTGACGTGGAAAAGAACGCCGTGGTGCCGATGGTGACCAACAAAGTGCTGTATGAGATCCCGCTAATGCTGGAGCAAGCAGGGGTAGGCGATTATATGACTCACCGGCTGGGTCTGGAAGCGCGGCGCGAGCCGGACTGGAGCGAGTGGCGCCACCTGGTGGAGAATGTGGTGCGCGAAAAGCCCTCCGTCAAGATTGCGCTGGTAGGCAAGTATGTGGAGCTGCACGATGCCTATATCAGCGTGCGTGAAGCACTCAACCACGCTGCGCTCAAGCTGGGCGTCGAGCTGGACATCCGCTGGATTCAATCCGCGGACCTGGAAAAGGGCAAGGGCTGGGAAACGCTCAAAGAGGTGGATGGCATTCTGGTTCCGGGCGGGTTTGGCGCGCGCGGTATTGAAGGCAAAATCGCCGCGGCGCGCTACGCGCGCACCGAAGAAGTGCCTTACCTGGGGCTGTGCCTGGGGATGCAGGTGATGGCGATCGAGTTCGCGCGCGATGCTTTGGGGCTGGAAGAAGCCAACTCCAGCGAATTTGATCGCTCGACACCGCAGCCGGTGATCGATCTGATGCCCGACCAGCAGCAGATCACCGATATGGGCGGCACGCAGCGCCTGGGATTATACCCGTGCGTGCTGCAGCCGGGCAGCCTCGCCGCGGCCGCCTATGGCGTGGATGTGCCCAGCGTGGAAGAGCGCCACCGCCACCGCTTCGAGTTCAACAACGGTTACCGCAAGCAGTTTGAGCAGCGCGGCATGTTATTTTCGGGGCTGTCGCCCAATGGCAAGCTGGTAGAGATCGCTGAAGTCACCGGTCACCCGTTTATGGTGGGCACGCAGTTCCACCCGGAATTTCTCTCGCGCCCCAACCGGCCGCACCCGCTGTTCCTGGCCTTCGTGCAGGCGGTGTGTGACCACGCCGCGGCGAAACCTGGGGTGGAAAACGGGGCATGACCAGGCAAAGGGGTGTATACTTCCCTTGCTTGAACCCCTGAACGCATAAAATGTAAGGATTGGCCATGCCCGCATGGCCGTTGAGACACACCGCCTGATATTTTTGAGAAAGGGTTGGATATGGACATGGATACAACGATTGAATCGGTTGCCGCTTTGGAAGTGCTTGACTCGCGTGGCAACCCGACGGTAGAAGTCGAAGTAGTGCTGGCAGATGGCAGCTGGGGCCGGGCAATCGTGCCTTCGGGCGCTTCAACCGGCATCCACGAAGCGCTGGAAATGCGCGACGGCGATAAGGGCCGCTACCTGGGCAAAGGCACGCAAAAAGCCGTGGAGAACGTCAACACTGAGATCGCCGAAGCCATCGTTGGCTTTGATGCCGTGGAGCAAATGGCCATCGATATGACCATGCTCGAGCTGGACGGCACGCCCAACAAGAACCGCCTGGGCGCCAACGCTATCCTTGGCACCAGCCTGGCTGTGGCCAAAGCCGCCGCCAATTCGCTGGGGCTGCCGCTCTACCGCTACATTGGCGGCGTGTATGCCCACGTGCTGCCTGTGCCGATGATGAACATCCTCAATGGCGGCGCTCATACCGGCTGGCAGTCAACCGACGCGCAGGAATTCATGGTGATGCCGTTTGGCGCGTCATCCTTCGCCGAAGGTCTGCGCTGGGGCGCGGAAATCTATCACGCGCTCAAGTCGGTGCTCAAGGCGCGTGGTTATACCACGCTGGTGGGCGATGAGGGCGGCTATGCCCCGGCCCTGAAGGCCAACTCGGAAGCCGTAGAAGTGATCCTCGAAGCCATCCACAAAGCCGGGTTCAAAGCCGGGCGTGGCGAGCAGGTCGCGATTGCGCTCGACCCCGCTGCCTCAGAGCTGTATGAAGAAGACACAAAAATGTACAACCTGCGCAAGGAAGGCCGCAAGCTGACCGGCGAGCAGATGGTAGAATTCTGGAAGAACTGGGTCAACCAGTACCCGATTGTCTCGATCGAAGATGGCCTGGCGCAGGACGACTGGGAAAGCTGGAAGCTGATGGTTGCCGAAATGGGCAACCAGATCCAGATTGTGGGTGACGACCTGCTGGTGACCAACCCCGAACGCGTGCGTCGCGGCATCCAGGAAAAAGCCGCCAATGCGCTGCTGGTAAAGGTCAACCAGATCGGCTCATTGACGGAGACGATCGAAGCTGTGGAAACCTGCCACCGCGCTGGCTGGCGCGCGGTCACCTCGCACCGCTCGGGTGAGACCGAAGACGCCACCATTGCCGACCTTGCCGTGGCGCTCAATACCGGCCAGATCAAGACCGGCGCTCCGGCGCGCTCAGACCGCGTGGCCAAGTACAATCAGCTCCTGCGCATCGAAGCCGAGCTGGGTGATACCGCCAAATACGCCGGTTGGGAAGCTCTACGTCAGGTGAAGTAGAAATCCGATCGAAAAGGGCTGCGCAAATTACCGCGCAGCCCTTTTTTGTTTCCGGATCATAGGCCCTTAACGAAGGCCGTCACCGCCTGGAGAAACTGGTCGGGGCATTCTTCCTGCGGAGTGTGGCCGCAGGCCTGCATCACCGCCAACTGCGCGCCGGGGATATCTTTGGCAAGCTGCAGGCTGAGTTCGGTGGGCACGATGCGATCATCATCACCAGTGAGTACCAGCACGGGCAAATCCATGCTCGCAAGCCCGGCAGCGGGGTTCTGTGTGCGTGGCGCGCGGGTCAGCTCCAGCAGCCCGCGGTCCCAATCGTTAGCGCCCAGAGCCTGGGTGTAGCCTGGGACGGCGTCCGGCGGGATACGGCTGGGGTCGTGCCAGGCGGTGTTGAGCAGTTCCAGGCCCCTTGTGGCAAATGAGCGCAGCAGCAGCCGGCCGTAGAACTCTGCCTGCGGCGTGAACAGCAACCGGCGCACAAACTCCGAGTAGCTGGGTCCGCTGCGATAGATAGCAGCATCGATTAGCACCAGCGCCTGCACGCGCTGCGGGTACTGTTGGGCGGCCAGCGCCGCCACCGTTCCGCCCGCCGAATTACCCATCAAGATCGCCCGGTGAATGCCCAATGCATCCATTAAGCCGATCAGCAGGCGCGGTTGGTCATCCAGGCTGTAGGGGTTCTCCGCGGCGGAGAACGTGACCCGCGGGCGCTCAGTCAGCCCCTGGCCGGGGCGGTCATAGACGATGACCGTGCCGAGCTGCGCTAGCGGTTCCACTACCTGGCGGAAAGAAAAAGTGCTGGCGGCAAAGCCGTGCAGCAGGATCATCACTGGCTGGCCGCTGCCGTACTGCTTATAATGCAGCCTCACGCCATCCACTTCCACAAAACGGCTGTCAGCATCACCCAGTTCCTGCGGGTCGCGCGTGCCGCGCGGCTGTGGCGCGGTCAGCACCAGCGGCGCAACAATGAGCAGCACCACCGCTGCCAGAAGAACGATCGCAATCCAACGCAAAATCTTTCGTATCATTCAGAGCCTAACACTTTCAATAAAGCCACCGTCGCGGCGACCGTCTGTTCCTGCTGCGCCAGCGGGTCAATACCGGCAGGGTTATCGCCACCCTGCGGGCCATACCAGCCAAACTGTGCATGATTTCCACCGGCAATTTCCACCCATTGCGTTGCCGCGGGCAGCAGCGATTGGGCGCCGCGAATATCATCCAGGCTGGCCACGCCATCATTGCTGGCATATATCGAAACAACTTTTAGGTCCTGCCTGGATAGGTCATCGCTGCCGGCCGGGTACGAAGCCCAAAGCACCAGCCCCCCTGCAGCGCCAGGGTTGCCGGCAATGAAGTTGGCAGCCATCGATCCGCCCAGAGAATGTCCACCCACCGCCCATTGCTGGATATGCGGGTATTTCGCAATCACGCGCCCGGCCACACCGGGGTCGAAAACCGCCAGGTTGAGCGGCATGTGTGGAACCACCACCAGGTAGCCCTGCGCGGCAATCGCGCGCGCCTGGGGCGCGTAAGCGCGGTAGTCCACGTGACCACCCGGGTAAATAATCAGGCCGGTTGTGGGCTGCGTATTGGCTGGCTCGAACACCAGCCAGTTGGCGGTCGTCACGCGCACCTGCATATCGCTCGCCAGCGCGGCCTCAGCTTCCGGCGACGGTCCGAGCGGCGTTTCCGCCCAGATGATAAACCCGGACAGCAATAGCACCACTACGGCCAGGAATGCCAGTATCCATTTTATCCAAACCTTCATTCACCCGTCCTCTTTCTTTCTTGTTTGTATTGTAGACGGAAACGGATGGGTTTGCAAAAGGTTGCTTATACAAATCTTATACAGCCACGGCTGTATCGAGCAGCGCGCGGGCGCGCGCCCATACCTGGTCGAACATTTCCATCGTCAGGCGGCCGGTCTGGGTATTCTGGCGGCTGGGATGATAGGAAGCCAGCAGCCAGGGCAGCCCCTGCCCCAGCTCGTACAGCCGGTTGTGGCCGAAATCCAGGCGCGGGATGGTAAAGCCCTGTTCGCGATAAATATTGAGGACATTGTTGAAGGCGATCTGTCCCAATAACACGATGCCCTGCAAGTTGGTAAGCAGCTCCAGCTCGCGCAGCAGGTACGGCCGGCAGTTGAGCATCTCTTCCGGCAGGGGCTTATTATCCGGCGGGGCGCAGCGCGCTACCGCGGCAATGTAAGCATCGCGCAGCGCCAGGCCATCATCACGGTGAATAGCAGTAGGCTGGTTGGCAAAACCATAGCGATACATGGCCACGTAAAGGAAATCGCCGGAAGAGTCGCCGGTGAAAACGCGCCCGGTGCGGTTGCCGCCGTGCGCGGCCGGCGCCAGCCCAACGATTAACAGGCGGGCATCGTAATCGCCAAAGCCCGAGAGCGGTTTCCCCCAGTAGTCCCAGTCGCGGTAAGCGGCGCGTTTTTTGCGCGCCACTTCTTCGCGCCAGGCCACCAGGCGCGGGCAGCGCCGGCAGGAATGGATGGTCTCGGCGAGTTCGCGCATGGCGGAATGGCGATCGAATGTAGGATCGGTCATACAGCTACCTATCTATAGCTAATGATATATCTCATAGATGGCACAAATAGCACGAATGCAGCCAAAATAGATAATAAGCTCTATTTGTGTCAATGGTGTGTTATTCGGCCTTTATTCGTGATAACGCTTTTTTCCAATGCTTAATCGATCAGCATCGCGTCACCGAAGGAGTAGAAGCGATACTGCTGCTCGATGGCCTCACGGTAGGCGGCAAGGATGCGCTCGCGCCCGGCAAAAGCGCTGACCAGCATCAGCAGCGTGGATTTGGGCAGGTGAAAATTGGTGATCATGGCATCCACGGCGCGGAAGCGATAGCCGGGCAGGATGAACAGGCTTGTCGGCCCACTGACCGGTGCTATGGCGTCGCCGGGTTGCGCGGCCTGGGCCGCGGTTTCCAGCGTGCGGACACTGGTGGTGCCCACGGCGATGATACGCCCACCGCGCCGCCGCGCCGCGTTGATGGCATCAGCCGTGGCCGGTGTAATCTCGCACCATTCGGTATGAATGGCGTGCTCGGCCGGGTCGTCTTCAGTGACCGGCGCAAATGTGTCCAGCCCAACGTGCAGGGTGACGCTGGCAAACTCTACGCCCTGGGCGCGCAGCGAGTCCATCAGCTCGGGAGTGAAGTGCAGTCCGGCAGTCGGCGCAGCGGCTGAGCCGGTCTCGCGCGCATAAACAGTCTGGTAGCGCTCAGGGTCCTGCAGCCTCTCGTGGATGTAGGGCGGCAGCGGCATTTGACCGATATTCGGCAGGTAAGGTTCCACCGGCTCGGCAAAACGCACCAGGCGGCGTGAGCCTTCCAGGTTTTCGATGATTTCCACCACCGGGCCGTGCTCAATCTGCACGCGCCGGCCGGCGTGCATGCGCTTGCCACCTACCAGGGCTTCCCACACCGAGTCGTCAATGCGGCGCAGCAGCAGGATTTCCACGCGCCCACCGCTGTCTTTATGTCCGTACAGGCGGGCAGGGATGACGCGCGTCTGGTTGACTACCAGCAGATCGCCGCTGTGCAGGAACTGGCCGATTTCCCAGAAATGGCGGTGCTCGTTCATCCCGCTGGCGCGGTGCAGCACAAACAGACGCGAAGCGTGACGCGGTTCTACCGGCGTCTGCGCAATACGTTCCAGCGGCAGAGTATAGTCAAAGTCCTCGGTTTTCATCGGCGTACTTAAATCAGGCGCGGCTGCTGGGTGTCGGCGTAAGGCAAATTGAGATGCTCGTAGGCCAGTCTGGTAGCTACGCGACCCTGGGGTGTACGGTCGAGAAAGCCAAGCTGGAGCAGGTACGGTTCCACGACGTCCATGATCGTATCCGGCTCTTCGCTGATCGACGCAGCGATTGTGCTCAGCCCCACCGGACCGCCGTTATACTTTTCGATGATGGTAGAAAGCACGCGGCGGTCGACCTCATCCAGGCCCAGCGGGTCGACGTTGAGCAGGTTGAGGGCTTCATCCGAGATCGGGCGGGTGATGACGCCACCACCACGCACCTGGGCATAATCGCGCACGCGACGCAGCAGCCGTAGTGCCACGCGCGGCGTACCGCGCGCGCGGCGGGCAATCTCTTCGATGCCATCCGGCTCAGAAGGCATATTCAACATGCGCGAGGCGCGCAGGACGATATCGTTGGTGGCTTCGAGCGAATAATAATCCAGGCGGTAGACGGCGCCAAAACGCGCGCGCAGCGGCGCACTCACCAGCGCCAGGCGCGTGGTGGCGCCGATGACGGTGAAGCGTGGCAGCTTGAGGCGAATTGAGCGCGCAGAAGGGCCCTTACCGATGACGATATCCAGGGCATAATCTTCCATGGCCGGGTAGAGCACTTCTTCCACGGCGCGTCCCAGGCGGTGGATCTCGTCGATGAAGAGCACATCACCCGCGCGCAGGTTGGTGAGGATGGCAGCCAGGTCGCCGGCGCGCTCGACCGCCGGGCCGGCAGTGATCTTAATGTTCACGCCCATCTCGTTAGCCAGGATATGCGCCAGAGTGGTCTTGCCCAGGCCGGGTGGCCCATAAAACAGCACGTGGTCCAGCGGCTCACCACGTTTACGCGCCGCGTCGATCAGGATGGACAGATTCTCTTTAATCTGATCCTGGCCGATCAGGTCATTCAGCTTGCGCGGGCGCAGCGCCTGGTCGATGCGGTCTTCTGGTTTGGTCTCGGGGCGGATGATGCCGTTGTCTTCATCGCTCATGGGGGTGATTATACTATAATAAGGTTCATCTTCTTTCGGAGACGGAGAAAAATGTCGAACATATTTCCTTCTAACCACCCCCTGGTGGCGCATAAGCTGACGCGGCTGCGCAGCGTGGAAACCGAGCCCAAGAAATTCCGCGAGCTGGTACGCGAGCTGGCCGCCCTGCTGGCCTATGAGGCTACCGCCGATCTGCTGACCATTCCGAAGGAAGTGCGCACGCCGCTAACCACCGCCATGGGCGTTGAGCTGAAAGAAAAGATCGGCCTGGTGCCGATTTTACGCGCCGGATTAGGGCTGGTGGAAGGTTTCTGGGACCTGATGCCATCCGCCGAAGTCTGGCACATCGGCATGTACCGCGATGAACGCACGATGCAGCCGGTGCAGTACTACAACAAGCTGCCGGTAGAGCCCACCGTGTCTGTTTGCCTGATCCTCGACCCGATGCTGGCCACCGGTGGTTCGGCCATCGCCACGGTGGATGTACTCAAACAGTGGGGCGTGAAGAAGATCAAGTTCGTAGGGCTGATCGCCGCGCCGGAAGGCATCCGCGCGCTGCACGAGCGCCACCCGGACGTTCCCATCCACGTGGCCGCGGTAGACGAGCGCCTGAACGAGCACAGCTACATCGTCCCCGGTTTGGGGGATGCGGGCGACCGGCAATTCGGGACGGGGTAAAGAGAAATATAAGCAAGGGATCAAACCTTTCAGGTTTGATCCCTTGCTTATATCGTAATTTCAACACGCCCCGGGCGGCAGGTGCAGCGATACGCGGGTGCGGCCGCCGGGGGGACTTTCCAGCGTGAGCGTACCGCCGGCGACGGCCATCATCGCGCTGTGCAGCGCCAAACCCTGGCCGCTGCCGGTTGGCGCGGCGCCGGGCTGCAAACCGCCACCGTTATCCTCCACCTGCAGCAGCAGGCCATCCTGCCACTGTGCACGCAGCGTTAGCACCAACCCGTCGCCCGAGCGGCGGCCATAGCGCGCGGCATTGCGCGCCGCCTCGCGCGCGGCATAAAATAACACCTGCGCGGGCAGTGGGCGCAGCCCGGCCAGTGCGCTTTCCGCTGCCGGGTCCACCTGCCACGTCACCGAGTCGAAGGCATCGCCAAACTCGGACTGTACCGCCTGGCGCAGCGCATCCAGCAGCCCCAGCCGGGCTACTTCCGGAGCGCTGGCGGGGGGAGTATCACGCAGCAGGTTTGAAATCTCGCGGTGCGCCTGGGTCAGGGCGGCGCCGGCTTCCTCAGCGGCCTTTTCACTACCGGTGCTGAGCGACAGCAGCGCGGTGTGCAGCAGTGGAAGCACATCATCGTGCAGCACGCGGCGCGTCTGGCGGTCGAGCACCTGGCTTTCGGCCAGCCGCTGGCGCTGGAGCAGGATCAGGCGGCGAGCGATCTCAGCGCTGGCGCTGGCATCTACCAGGCGCTCACCAGTGGCGCGGGCAATCTCCATCTCTTCCTGCGAATAGTAGCCGCCATCGCGCTTCTCGCCCAGCAGCAGGATGCCGACCTGCCCGCGTTCGCTCCACAGCGGTACTGCCCAGGCGAAGCCACCCGTGCGGCGCGGGTCGAGCGGCGCGCCGAAGGCCTGGGGCGAATCGAAGCGTGCAGCCAGCGCGGAAACATCCGGAACACTGGAAGCAGCAGCGGGGAACCACAGCGGCGGGCCGGCCAGCGGCGAAAGCGCTCCTACCGGCACCAGGCAGGCCTGGCGCGTCTCCAACACGTCGCGGCACAGAGCCTCGAAGGCCGGGCTGGAAGCGGGCTGGCCGGCGGGGTCCTCGAGAAGCTGATCATAGAGCCGCTGGCTGGCGACAAACGGCCGCAGCCGCCCGACGAGCCGCTCACGCTCGGTAAAGGTGCGCCAGCCAAACAGCGCGTAGAAGACAGTCAGCAGCACTACCGTGAGCAGCAGCCCATAGACCGGCGGCAGGTCGAAGATCAGGATGCCGGCAATAACAATGCTGACGTCGATGGCGAGGATGATGGCGTTCTGCCACTGGCGTAACAGCGCGCGGCGCGGCAGGCTGCGCCCGGTGAAAATCTCGTACGACATCAGCGCCTGGCCCAGCAGCAGCACCGCCAGGCTAATCAGCGCGGCGATGAGCAGATCATACCAGCCCAGGCGGGGAAACAGCCCGGCGGGCAGCGAACCGCGCAGCATGAACTGCTGGAACAGCCAGAACAGCACCAGCCCCACCAGCAGCGAAACAATCATCAGGGTGACCGAAGCAGCCGCCAGCCATGGACGCGCGCGGCCGCGCGCCTGGTCGGCCAGGAAGCGCGTGCTGGGGCCGGGGCGCAGCAGGGCATCCAGCGCCAGGCCAATGCACAGCAGGATATACACCGGGTAACCAAACAACAGCAGCGGCACGTTGAGGTTGGCGCCGGTGGCGTACTCGTCAATGCGCTGCTGCGCGGTCTGCTCCAGGTCGGGCAGCGGGTTGCCGGCCAGCAGCAGCAGGATCAGAATGAGCGCCAGCCCACCCGCCACCCAGAGCCAGACATGGTGTCGGCGGCGCAGCGCCGAGCCGGCCTGCTCCCAGTAACCCGAATACCACAACATGATCAGATACCATGCCAGTGGGGCCAGAATTACCGGACCCCAACCGGCGTGCCACCAGAAGTCGGTGGCGGCGGTGAAGGGGAACAGCGGGCGCGAGACCAGCGCCGAATGGCTGACGAAGAACAACGCCCCCACCAGCAGCCCGGCCACCACGGCCCACACGCCCAGGTTGCGCCGCTCGGCGTGCAGCAGCACCGTCACGCCAAGCCAGGCTAGCAGCATTGTATTGAATAGCGAAACGGTCAGGATGACCCAATCCAGCCAGTGATTGCCGCTCATTCCCCGTTCCAGAGAACCCAGTTACCGCGCTCATCCTGCGCCAGCGGGCGGCCCTGGTCATCCCATACCAGCAGCCGGCCAGCCTTGTAGATGATAGCGGTACGCGTGCGCGCCACTTTTTCGTCGGTGGTGCTCACGTCCAGCCCCCAGGCGGCATAGATCTGCCCATTGGTGCGCGCAACGCTGCGCTTATCGTGATAGCCCATCTGCGCGGCGATCTGCTCGTTGGTCAGCCCCTGAGCCAGCAGGCGCACCACAGCCTGCTCGTTGGGCTCCAGCAGGGCGAAGGGATCATTCTCATCCTTATGGCGCACTTCCTGCACGCGGGCTTCGATCTCGGGGTCGATAAAACTGCGCCCGGCGGCGGCATCCTGCAGCAGGGGCAGAATCATTTCCGGCAGCAGGTAATTCGACTTGCGCACGTAGGCGTAATGGCTGAGGATGCCCGAGCGGCGAAAATCGCGGTAGTAACTGTCGTCATCCTGGATCGAATAGAATACTACCGGCATGCGCGCGAAATCACGGCGGATGGCCACAGCGGCCTGGATGCCGTTCATCGCCCCGGCGAGCTGCACATCCATCAGCACTACGTCGGGCAGGTGTGCGGCGCACAACGCCAGAGCTTCTTCCCCGCTGGCACACGCACCCAACACGCGTACCGCGCCGGTGGCTTCCAGCCCCTTGCACAGGGCGGGGCGCAGGCGAGGATTATCTTCGACGATCAGCAGCTTGAGCATGGTAGTGTGTTTTCCGATCGTACGCACCCGGCGCGGGCGGGTCAAGCACTCAGGTGCAGCGCAAATGCGCCTTGAATGGTCGCGCGCGCGCCGGGAACGGGATAGACTATGGTTAATCTTAGCACAACCCATCTGCAAACTCACGTTGCTCTTCACCGGTGAAAGGATACCCTGCATGACATTTCGACACACCAAACGCATGATGTTGGCCGCCCTGCTGGTGGCCTGGGCGCTGGATCTGCTGTTCTGGAAGAAAGAGCCGGGCATTTCCATGCCCATCGCCGTCATTCTGACCCTGGCGGGCGGGCTGCTGGTGGCGTTCTGGGAAGGACGCAAGCCCGCGCTGACCAGCCTGCTTCTGCTGATCCCGATCACCTTTTTCGCGGTGATGCTGGCCGTGCGCCAGGAGCCGGGCACCACGCTGGCCAATGTCGCGCTGACGGGTGGTGGGATGGCGCTGCTGGCGGTAACGCTGCTGGGCGGCAAGTGGATTTTCTACAGCCTGAGCGATTACGTGGTCCGGTTCTTTCACCTGGCATTTGGCGGTCTGCTAAACGGGCTGCGGCTTGTGGCGCAGAAGAAAGAGCCGCAGGAGGGCGAGGCAGCCGCAGTGGAAGGTGAAAGCCAGCCGGCCCCGGAAACGCGCCCCAGCGGATGGAAGACGTATGGCGCGCCGGTGCTGCGTGGCGTTCTGCTGGCTGTGCCGGTCATTGCGCTGCTGGCGGCATTACTGGCTTCGGCGGACCCGATCTTCTCAGCCGGGCTGCAATCGGTGCTGGACCTGTTCCGCATCGAAAACCTGGGCGAACTGATCTTCCGTGGCATTTACATCGTGATCTTTGCCTATATCATCACCGGTATCTATATCCACGCGTTGACCGAGAGCGAGGATGAAAAATTGATCGGCCTGGAAAAACCCTGGCTGACCCCCTTTCTGGGCATCGTTGAAGCCGGGGTGATCCTGGGCGCGGTGGATCTATTGTTCGCGGCCTTCGTAGGCGTGCAGTTCCGCTACTTCTTTGGCGGTCAGGCCAACATCACCCTGGACGGGTTTACATATGCCGAATATGCGCGGCGCGGTTTCAGCGAGCTGGTGTTCGTGGCCATTATCAGCCTGCTGCTGCTGCTGGGTCTGAGCAGCATCACCCGCCGGGCAGGCTCCGTGCAGCGGCGCGTCTTCGCCGGGCTGGGTGTGGGGTTGGTGGCGCTGGTGCTGGTGATGCTTGTCTCAGCCTTCCAACGCCTGGTTCTGTATGAAACCGCCTACGGCTTCTCAACCCTGCGTACCTACACGCATATCTTCATGATCTGGCTGGGTGTGCTGCTGGTGGCCACCATCGTGCTGGAGATTGCCCAGCGCCAGCGCACCTTCGCGCTGGTGGCGGTGCTGGTGGCGGTGGGCTTTGGGCTGACGCTCAACCTGATCAACGTGGACGCCTTCATCGTGCGCCAGAACGTGGCGCTGGCACAAAGCGGTCACCCGCTGGACATGCAGTACCTGCGCACGCTAAGCAACGATGCTGTGCCGCAGATGGTAACTGAATACCAGCGCGCGGACCTGTCCGCGGATATCAAGGAACGCCTGGGGGCAGTGCTGGCCTGCGAGGTTGCCACCTATGAGGAGCTGAGCTACCAGCCCAGGTGGATGTCATACCACTTCTCCAGCGCGCGGGCGGTGCGCAGCCTGCAAAGTGTGGCTGCCGGGCTGCCAGTGATGAAAATCGACCAGTATGGATCGACCGAAGTACAAGGCGAAAGCTTTTACTGCAATTACAAACCTATGGATTAGGATAACCGAGCGGATCAGACCTCACCGGGCGCGCCAGATTGGTGCGCCCGATTCTTTTCTAAGAAAATTCTCACTTTGCAGGCCGCATGCTTGCTTTTCGCCACTTTTTGACACTATAATGGCGGTCTGAGGTTTTTCGGAACCTTACCAATGGAAAGGAGAATGGTTATGCGTTTGACAAAATTGCGCCTCGTGGCGCTTGGGGCCCTGCTGGTGATGGTACTCTCGGCCTGCAATATGCCCATCACCCCCACCCCGCTGCCGCTGCTGACAGAGACGCAGCAGCCCACCCCGGCCGAAGTTTTCCAGGACGGTGAAGGCGCCAGCTGCCTGGTGGGAACCTGGCAGTTCAGCGATGTACAGCAGTACATCGACGCCGCGCTGCCGCAGATGATCGAGGATGCGCAGGTGGAAATCAAGGGCGTTTCCGGCGGGTTGACCTATACCTTCAACGCCGACGGCACCACGCTGGGCCAGGCGCAGGATTTCCGCATCCAGGCGGATGTGACCACGCGCGGGCTGACCCTGCCGGGCGAAATCATCCTCAACGGCTCGACACAGGGCCAGTACACGGTGGATGATGCCAATTCCGTGCTGAATGTTTCCAGCCTGACCCCTGGCGACCTGACCGTCTCGGCCAACGTCTCGGGCATCCCGGTGGTGAATGAAACTCCGATGGGCGACCTGCTGATGCTTGGCGCCGGTCAGAGCGGCTCGGGCGCCACCAGCTTCTCGTGCAGTGGTAACACGCTGAGTTTCGTTATCAGCAGCCCCGAGCTGGGCACGCGCACGCTGGTGCTGAACCGCGTAGGACAATAGAAAGTTCATGCGTCGATAAAATCGGGCGACCCAATGGTCGCCCGATTTTTGTTTGATTAAGCCTGCACGTGTAAGCCGGTCATGCGGCTAATGAGGGCGCGTGCCAGCCAGAAGGGTAACAGCAGCAGACCCTGCAGCGCCACGCTGATGGCAAATACCGCCGCCAGCCCGCGCAGAAACTGGTTGAGCCCCGGGGCCAGCTTGGCAACCATCCACGGGCCGGCGCCGGCCAGCACAGCCAGGCCCACCAGCGTGGTGATGATCAGCCCCAGCGACAGCCACGACTGCCGGTCGGAAGCGGAAGGCAGCATGGTCGAGCTGATGGCAAAGGCCAGGTAAAACCACACCCAGAAATCTGGCTCGCCGGTGAGCAGCGAAAGCCCGGCCCAGAAATCTGACCAGATGCCGGCGAATGCGCTTTGCGTCACCGCGTCCAGGCCGAGGTGCGCGGCAGCCACGTAGGTAACCGCCAGCCCACCTGCGACTAATGGCGCCGCGCCGATCAACGAATCGCGCAATGGGTCCGACTTGCCGGTTTCCACGTAGCCCAGCCGCAGGTGGCCATTGGGCAGCAGCTTCGGCAGCAGCGAGAAACGCCCGGTGCGCACGAACAGCAGCCTCGCCATCAGAAAATGGCTGGCTTCGTGCAGCAGGACGCCTGGGAAGAACAAGAACGAGAAAATACCCAGCGCCACGCCCGGACGGCGCGTGAGCAGCAGAAAGAATGCCTGGATTTCCCAGTGCAGCTTGCGCTGGATGAACACCAGTGCAAGCAGGCACAGCACCGTCCAAAATAGACCGTCAAATGACGGCAGGCTCACCCCGCGGCAGCCTTCACGATCTCGAGGAAATCGGGTTTCAGGCTGGCGCCACCGACCAGCGCGCCGTCGATGTCCGACTGGCCGAAGAACTCAGCCGCATTGGCGCCGGTGACCGAGCCACCGTAGAGGATGCGCACATCGCGTGCGATGGCCACGCCAAACAGGTCTACTAGCGCGGCACGCACCATGCCACCAATGACTTCATTGGCGCCGGCGCCGCTGGCGGCACGCCCGGTGCCGATGGCCCACACCGGCTCATATGCGACGACGATCTGACTGCCGCTGGTGATATTGAGGCCTTTGAGACCCTGCATCATCTGGCGTTCAATCACCTGGCGCGTGCGCAGGGCTTCATTCTCAGCCAGCGTCTCGCCTACGCACACGACCGGGATCAGCCCGGCGGCCAGGGCGGCGGCCGTCTTGCGGTTGACGGTCTCATCCGTCTCGCCAAAGTAGGCGCGGCGCTCAGAGTGGCCCAGGATCACATACTGGCAGAACTCTTTGACCATTCCGGCCGACACTTCGCCGGTATATGCGCCAGACGCTTCCCAGTGCATGTTCTGCGCGCCCAGGCCGATGCCTGTGCCGGCCAGCATAGCCGAAATGGGCATAATAGCGGTGAAGGGCGGGCACAGCACGCGGTCAACATTGGCGACCGACTGCAGGCCGGGCAGCAGCTCGGCAACGAGCTGGCGCGCCTGCTCGACGGTCTTGTTCATCTTCCAATTTCCGGCGACAAAGGGTGTACGCATAATAGCCTCTCAAAGTGTGAATTTCATTCACGCGGCGTGATAAAGCACGCCTCGGAGTGATCAGTCTAACTGCGGCGCAGTGGGATTTGGCTCGGCGGGAGCCTTGGAGCTTTGCCGCCACAGCCGCCAGTGGTTGACCAGGCTCATGCCAGCCACCAGGAAATAGCCAGTTGACGTGGTCACCAGCCAGGGCGCAAGAATCGGCCCAGACGTAGGCCAGAGCACATACAGGGTGACCAGCAGGTAAATTGCCATGCCCAATTCGGCCCACACCACCGGATTGGTAGGCAGCATGTAAGCTTTGCGCGCCACCTTTTTAGCGCTGTTACTGACATTGAACTTGGGTGTGCGTTCAAATACACCACCCATGTGCAGCAGTCCGTCCACCGCGGCCAGCGAGCAGTTGAGCGAGATGCCGGCTGCGAATAACACCATCGGCGGCAGCAGCAGCAGCCGGTCAACCAGCCGAGGCAGGCGGTCAGTAGCCGCCAGTAGATACAAAATCGGTGGCCCCAGGCTGGAAACCACCGCAAACGGAAAATAGAAGAACATGTTCTGGTTGATCAGCCCTACCGGCAGCACCATCAGCAGCGTCAGCACCACAAACGGGAACGGCATGTACATCGACAGGTGCATGACAGCCATAAAGCGCTTGACCGGCGGCAGGTCTGATCGCAACACTTTGCCGATCAGCTTGCGAAAAACCTGCACCGTACCCTTCGACCAGCGGTACTGCTGTTTCTTGACGGCATCTACCTGCACGGGAACTTCAGAGCCAACCTGGATTTGGGGGATGTACACCGGCCGCCAGCCCTTTAGCTCGGCGCGGTAGCTCAGGTCGAGGTCTTCGGTCAGCGTGTCGCCCTGCCAGCCCCCGGCATCATCGATGGCAACGCGGCGCCAGATACCGGCCGAGCCATTGAAGCCCATCAGCAGGCCGGAGCTATAGCGCGCCATTTGCTCAACGACAAAATGGCCGTCCAGCGCCAAACTTTGCAACCGGGTGAGCAGCGAAAAGCGGTCGTTGAGATGCTCCCAGCGCGTCTGCACAAACCCGACTTTGGCTTCCTGAAAATGCGGGATAACCTGCTTGAGCCATTGCGGGCCGGGCACAAAATCGGCGTCGAACACGGCCACAAATTCACCGGTAGCGGTGCAAAGTCCCTCATTCAGCGCGCCGGCTTTGAACCCGCCTCGATCAGAGCGGTGCACGTATTGGATATTCACACCCTTCTGTTGGTAGGCTTCGACCAGCGGGCGCACCAGGTCTACCGTCGAATCAGTCGAATCGTCCAGTACCTGGATCTGTAAACGGTCGGCGGGGTAATCCAGCGTAGTCACCGCCTGGAGCAGGCGCTGTACCATGTAGCGCTCGTTGAAAATAGGAAGCTGGATGGTAACCTGCGGCCATTCGCCATTATGCAGCGGTTGGGGCTGCTGGCGTGGCTTGCGACCGTTGATCAGGTACAGCGCGCTCAACAGCAGGCTGTTGAGGCCAAACAAAAACAACGCGACCATGCATATTGAATACAGGGTGAGAACGCTAATCTTCAAAAATTCTAATAGTTGTACCGGCATACGACCTGTCTTTATCCACCCAACGGGCGGCTACACCGCCCGTGCGTCATTCGTTGGTTCTTTTTCGTATTGTACCAGAATTTTGAAGGGTTCTTTTTCGCGCAGCAGACGAAGAAACGCAAGCCCGGCGGCGGCCGGGCTTGCGTTTCTTCGTCAATCCATCACGTTTACCCGCCGATCTGCATCATGCAGCGGCCGGATGGCGCGGGCTGGTGGCCGAGGTCATGACCCTGCGGCTTCAGGGCAGCAGCCTGCTGCAAGAGCGGCAGCAGGGGTTGGCCGGCGCGCAGCGCGGGCATTACCGCGATTTCGGTATCACTCATCAGGCAGGGGCGCAAGTGGCCATCAGCGGTAAGGCGCAGGCGGTTGCAATCGGCGCAAAAGCTCTCGCCCAAAGGAGAGATAAAGCCGATCGTACCGGACGCGCCGCGCAGACGGTATGCGCGCGCCGGGCCGCTGCCAACCTTTTGTTCTTCGGGCTCCAGCCCAAGCGGGGTGAGGCGCGCCAGCATGTGTTGGATGGGGAAATACATGCTCTCGGGCGGCGGAAAGCCCTCGCCCCAGGGAGCCTGGTTTCCAACCGGCATCAGTTCGATGAAACGCACATTCCACGGCCGGTCGAGAGTCAGCCGGGCGATGGCTTCCAGTTCATCATCGTTTACGCCGCGCATGACGACCGTATTGATTTTGATGGGTTGTAGGCCGGCTTGGTCGGCTGCTTCCAACCCTGCCAATACGCGCGAGAAATCGCCGCCGCGGGTGATGCGCTGGAAGCGCGCGGGGTCGAGCGTATCCAGGCTGACGTTGATGCGCTTAAGGCCTGCCGCAGCCAGGCCGGCGGCCATGCGTTCCAGCAGGATGCCGTTGGTTGTCAGGCTCAGATCCTGTATGCCAGGGATGGCGGCCAGCATGCGCACCAGGTCGGGCAGGTCTCGCCGTACCAGCGGCTCGCCGCCGGTCAGGCGCACCTCACGCACGCCCTCAGCAGCCGCTACGCGCACGATCTCAACAATCTCCTCGTAGCGCAGGATATCGCGCCGGTCTTGCAGCGCGATACCATCCGCAGGCATGCAGTACACGCAGCGGAAGTTACAGCGGTCGGTGACGGACACGCGCAGGTATGTGATTTGACGGCCAAAACTGTCGAGTAACATGATTGGCTCTCATTTTAACCAGCACTTACGGAACCCGCAATGCTGGTTTGACATATATTTGGCGTGACATTGAGTATATCCGCCACATCTTCCCAAGCGAGGTAGTTCAGGGTATAGTTATCCTGTCTCAGGCCGGCCGGGCGGCCGCGGCTTCGCGCAAGCGAGGTCGAGGAAAGTCCGCACTCCACAGAGCAGGATGCCGGGTAACACCCGGAGCGGGGAAACCTGCTGGATCGGGCCACAGAAACATACCGCCGGTTCGCCGGTAAGGTTGAAATGGTGGTGTAAGAGACCACCGGCGCGGCAGCAATGTCGCGGCCAGGCAACCCCCATATGGAGCAAGGTCAAGCAGGGGTGAAGCTCGCCTTCGGGCGGGCGGGAAGCGGCTCGCTTCCCTTGAGCCCCGGGTAGACTGCTAGAGCGGCGCGGCAACGCGCCGCCCAGAGAGATGGTCGCCCACCCCGGAGCCGTCCCACAAGGGATACCCCCGGGGCGACAGAATGCGGCTTACAGGCCGGCCTGAGGCACACCTCCACCAAAGCCCCAAAGGATCATTGAGATGCTGGTTGCAGTAGAACCGTTCCAGGTTGGCATTCTCCGCGCGCTGTTTCAGGCCGTAGGCCAGCGCCACCGCATCCTACCTTCGATCCTGGCCGGCATCACCCCTGCACGCGCCTGGGTGGATGATGCCGACCACCCCACCAGCGCAGCAGTGCAGTATCACTATAAACTGTACCTGCTGGGCGAGGCGGGCAATGAGATGTTTAATGCAAGCCTGGCGGAAATGCTGGCCGGGCAGATATTCCCGCGCATGCGTGCGCAGGGCAGTGATGCAGTGCTCATTTTCCCGGAACACGCTGGCTGGGAGCAGGTCTACCCGGCACTGCTGGACGGGCAATTTCAGCGCGTGTACCCAAATGCAGAACGGCAGTATTACTGCTTTGAGGATGGAAAAGACAGCCTGTTTCCCGGCTGGCGCGCGCTGATCCCAGATGGCGCCGTACTGCGCCCGGTGGACGCGGTGCTGTTGAACGATCTGAATTGGGAAGGCATCGATGCGCTGCGTGAGGAAACCTGTTCAGAGCGCGTATCGGTCGAAGACTTCCTGGCGCACAGCTTTGGCGTATGCCTGACGCAGGACCGGCGGCTGTTGAGCTGGTGCCTGTCAGAATACAACAGCGCGGGCGGCTGCGAGGTCGGCATCGCCACTGTGGATGACCGCCAGCGCCAGGGGCTGGGGACGGCTACCGGCTGCGCCTTTGTCGAAGAAGCGCTGCTCCGCGGCTGCCGCGAGGTGGGTTGGCACTGCTGGAAGCGCAATCTGCCCTCGGCCGCACTGGCGCAGAAGATTGGCTATACGCTCCACGCCGAAGAACGCGTGGCCCTGTGCCTGTTCGCCACAGGCGACTGATTCGATACTATTGTCTGTTCGTTGGTATTTATAGGGGCAAGCGGCCGCCCCACAACACGTGTTTGCAGCATGGTCCCCCGCAGGTGGGCGTGCCTTATCGCCCCAGGGGATACCCCGCTTCGGCAGTGCAACCGGTTTATTTCCGCGGCTCTTCCTCGCCCATGCCGGCCAGCTTTGCCGCGGCGGCGGCGCGGGTGTGGATGCCCAGCTTGCGAAAGATGGCCTTGACATGGCGTTTGACCGTGTTTTCGGAGATCGTGAGCTCCAGCGCCATCTCTTTGTTGGTCTTGCCCTGCGCGACGCGACGCAGAACTTCCAGCTCACGCACCGTGAGCTGGCCCAGGTGCGAGGCGGCGTGGCCGGCCTGCACGGCATCTTTCACCAGGCGGGTGAACGTGCGGCGGTCAAAGGCCTGCTTCTCCATATAAGAAAAGATTTCGCCCTCCCGGTAGGCTCGCTCGATCTCATCCGGGCTGCTTACACCGCTGACCACCAGGGTGGGCACACCCAGTTCGCGCGTGGCACGCAGCAGGCGGTAGCCTTCCAGCTCCGCGGATGGCAGGGAGCCATCCCACCCCACTGCCGGGTTGAGCGAGAGATCCACCACCGCCAGGGTAAAACGCTCGTGGCGCAGCATGCCCAGCGCCTCGCCATACCCTGCGCACAACCGCATGCTGAAACCTGCGTCGCGCAGCAGCTCCTGGTAGATGCTACGCCAGCCGGCGTCGTCTTCCACCACCAGAACCAGGCCGGCGCCATCGGAACTTTCTCCGGTATCAAAAGCCCTGGTGCGGGTTGATGCCGGGCGCGCTTCCGCGCCGTGGGACTCTGGCGGCGCGGCCAGCACCTGGCGCACGAGGTCGCGTAGCTGGCTGCGCTGAAAAGCCTCTTTGCGCAGGCATGAAAGTGCGTGGTATTCGTTCAGCACGAGCACCGCCAGTTCGACGGTGGCAAAGCCAGTGAGCAGGATGAAGGCGCACTGCGGATTGCTGCGGCGGATAGCTTCCAACACGCGCAGACCGTCTTCGTTGTGCGGGTCGTCAGCCTGTAACGAGAGGTCGACCAGCGCCAGGCGGTAGACGCCCGCGTGCAACCGTTCCAGCGCAGCGGGCAGACTATCGGCGGTGTCTACTTGCAGGCCTGAGTCGCCCAGCACCTCAGATAGGATCTGCTGCCAGGAAGGCTCATCTTCTACCACCAGCGCTCGTGGAGCCAGGGGCTTCATGAATTTCCTCCCGCGGCCGGCAGGCGCAGGCGGAAGGTCGTCCCGCGACGGCCGTCACTTTCCACGCTAACACTGCCGCCCAGGCGCGCCATCAGCGTGCGCACCCACCATAGCCCAAAGCCCAGTTTGCCGCCGCGCCCGCTCTTACGGCCGGAATAATTCAACTCAAAGATGCGCTCTTGCAAGTGAATGGGAATGCCTGGCCCGTCGTCACTGATGGTAACTTCGATCACGTCGCGGCGCGCCAAACCGCGCACGGTTACTACGCCCGCGCCGTGCATGGCGGCAGCGGCATTATCCAGCAGGTTGGTGAACACCAGCGCCAGCGTGCGCGCCCCGGCCAGAACGGGTGGCAGGGCGTCAAGGTTCTCCAGTTTAACCAGAACACCCTCCGGCAGCCCCGCATTCTGCACGGCCTCGCGCACACAGCCGGCCACCTGCACCTCCGCCAGGGTGATCGGGCGCAGGTGCGCCAGGTTCTCGCGCACGGCTTCCATCGCGTCTGCGGCGCTACGCTCGATCTCGTCCAGATTGGCGCGCAGGTAGGCATCGCCGGTCAGCGCCGGCTGGCATTTATCCTCAATCCCCTGAATTCGTACGGGGATTGTTCCCACCTTGTTATTCAACTGGTGCAGCAGGTTAGCGGCCACATCGCCCACCACGGCAAAGGTCTCGGCCACGGCGCGCTGCTCCTGAGCCTGACGCAGGGCTTCCTGCTGCGCCGCATTCTGAATCGCCAGCGCGGCATACTGTGCCAGGATGGTGACCACCTTGGTGTCCCAATCCGCCTCGGCAAACGGCGCGGACGGCGCGGCGCGGGTAAAAATACCCAGCGCGCCCAGCGCTCCACCGGCGCGGTCAACGATTGGCACGATTACCGCGTGATAATCGCCGTCTGCGGGGGGCGAACGGCGCAGGGTCTCCACTATGGCAACCGGTTCGCGCACCGCGCGGCGCGCCAGGCGCAGTACTGGCGGCTGCGCATCATCTGGAGCCTGCCCGCTGGCAGCCTGCTGTGCGGGCTGGCCATCATCGGCAGTCCACAGTACGGAAAAATCAGCGTTGGCCACATCACGCGCCAGCTCCACCAGCCGGGCGAACATGCGCGAGCGGTCCTGTGCCAGCAGCAGCGGGGCCACTTCCTGCAGCGCGTCGAGTAGGCGCGCTTCCTGGATAGCGATCACGGCCTGCGCGGCAAATGATTGCAGCAGGTGGCTGTCGGCATCGGAAAACGCGCCCACCTGTGGGCTTTCCAGATTGAGCACGCCTTCCAGCCGCCCACCCGCACCGATCAGCGGGACGGCCAGCTCGGAGCGCATTTCCAGGTCGGCATCCAGGCGGTAATACAGGTTGACCCAGGGCGGGGCCAGCAGGTCGGGAACCAGCGCCGGGCGGCGGTTGCGCGCCACCCAGCCCATGATGCTGATAGACTGTACCGGCAGCGTCTCGATCAGCGGCCGCGCCAGCAGCTCGCCGGCCACAGCCGCGGTGACCAGATTGTCGCCCGGCGGGTCCAGCAGTCGAAAAATGCCATAGCGCGCACCAGTCACTTCCAGCGCCATTTGCAGGATGGTCTCCAGCGTGTCGTGCAGGCGCAGACGCGAGGAAATGAGCATGCCGGCGTGGCGCAGGTGCGCCAACTCTTCATTCTTGCGAGCCAGATCGCGCACCACAGACGCCAGGCGCTGGTTCTGGGCGATCGCCAGCGCGGCCTGGTTGACGAAGTTCTCGAGCATTAACTGCTCCAGGCGGGTGAAACGCCGGTCCTGGTTGAGGTACACGTACAACACGCCCAGCACCTGGTCGGCGGCGATCAACGGGAAACAGGCCGCGGTCAGCGCCCCGCTGGCGCTGAGCATGGGATGGATGGAGAAATCCGGCTCCTCATAGGAGATGATACGGCGGCGCTGCGCCACGGCGCGCACGCCCATACCATCCAACCGCGGCTGGATACCGGGAGCGGGCTCCATCCAATCGCCGGCAGCGTAGCGCGTGGATGGGTCGAGCATGCCGCGGGCGGGATCGTAAATGTAGATAATGGCGGCTGCACCCGGCACAACTTTAATGGCGCTGTTGACGATCAGCTCCAGCGTGGCCAGCGGGCCGGTGGCATCATCCTTACCGGCGCGGTTAATGGCCGCGCCGATCTGGTTGAGGCTGGCCAGGCCGTCGAGGTAGCGATCTTCGTCAGCATGCATGCGTGGATTATACGGCGAAAAGGCATCTCGAATGGTATCAGTGGTTACTGAAATGGCGAGAAGGATGGCGGCGCGCCGCCATCCTTCCCACCGGTATCTTTACACGTCATAATACAGCGTGAACTCGTGCGGGTGCGGGCGCATCTGCACCGGGTCCAGCTCGACCTGGCGCTTGTAGGCGATGTACGATTCGAGCAGATCGGTGGTAAAGACGTCGCCGCGCAGCAGGAACTCGTGGTCAGCTTCAAGCGCATCCAGCACCGCGCCGAGTGAGCCAGGTACCTGGCGGATCATGCGAGCTTCATCCGGGGGCAGTTCGTACAGGTCTTTGTCTACCGGCTCACCGGGTTCAATTCGGTTCTGGATGCCATCCAGTCCGGCCATCAGCAGCGCGGCAAAGCAAAGATAGGGGTTGCAGGCCGGGTCCGGTGCGCGAAACTCGATGCGCTTGGCGCGCGGGCTCTTAGAATACACCGGAATGCGGCAAATGGCGGAGCGATTGCGCTGCGAATAGGCCAGGTTCACCGGGGCTTCGTAGCCGGGAACCAGGCGGCGGTACGAGTTGGTGGTGGGGGCTGCCAGCGCCAGCAGCGCCGAGGAGTGCTTGATCAGCCCGCCGATGTAATAGCGAGCCATGTCCGAAATGCCGGCGTAGCCAGACTCATCATAGAAGGAGTTGGTGCCGTTTTCCCACAGGCTCATGTGCACGTGCATGCCACTGCCGTTATCGCCAAACAGCGGCTTGGGCATAAAGGTGGCAGTCAGTCCGTTCATGCGCGCCACATTCTTGACGAAGTACTTGAATTTCATCACCTTATCGGCCATGCACACCAGGGTATCGAAGCGCATATCGATCTCGGCCTGCCCGGCTGTAGCAACTTCGTGATGGTGAAGCTCGACTTCTACACCGGCGCGCTCGAGCGCCATCACGATCTTGCCGCGCACGTCAGCCTGGGTATCGGTGGGCGGCACGGGGAAGTAGCCGCGTTTCGGCTGGATCTGCCCACCTTTGTTCGCGGAACCCTCTTTGCCGCTGTTCCACCAGCCTTCGACGCTGTCAATGTAGTAGAACGAGGCGTTCGTGCCGGTGGAGTAGCGCACGTCGTTAAAGAGGAAGAACTCCGGCTCGGGACCCCAATAGCTGGTGCTGGCCAGCCCGGTCTCTTTGAGATACGCCTCGGCCTTGCGCGCCACATAACGCGGGTCGCGTGAATAACTCTGGCGGGTGAGTGGATCATAGACATCACAAAGCACCACCAGGGTGGGGATTTCTCGCGTGCTATCGAGAAATGCGGTAGATGGGTCGGGCATGAGCAGCATATCCGACTCGTGTATTTCCTGAAAGCCGCGTATGGATGAGCCATCAAATCCCAGGCCATCCTCAAACAGCGCCGCGGTCAGCAGGCGCGCCGGGATGGTGAAATGCTGCCAGGTGCCAGGCATATCCACAAAGCGCAGGTCTACCATTTCCACGTCAGCGCCTAATCGAAGCACATCTTCTACCATAGACATAGGTTTTCTCCTCTTGAATTTGCTCGCCTGATTATAAAGAGGTGCAAGCCCGCAAATCTATGACCCAAACGGGGCATTTTTTGGTGAATTACCCTTCGGAAATATCCCCGCAGCCGCCGGTAAGGAATATAATTTTCTTGCACCAAAATTCCACCCATCATACAATCCAGTGCGCATCGTGGAGAGAGAGCATGCTCGTCCGTGAAATCCTCCAGCAATTAGATCTGGGCAACCCCGTCGCGGAATACGACAAGGGATTGCAGCACTATTTCCTGGTAACCGAAACATTTTCCCGTCTGATCCGTGATAAAGCCGATATGGTTACGGGCGAAAAAGGCACCGGCAAAACCGCCATCTACCAGTACTTGCAGCAATATAAGAGCGATGACCCCATGCTGGCCAACCTCCATATCATCGCCGGGATCAACCCATCTGGCGAGCCGTTATTCCGGCGCTTTGGCGAAGAAGCAAAGCTGACAGAAGGCCAATATGTGACCATCTGGAAGCTGTATTACCTGTCACTGATTGGCAATTGGATCTTCAAAAACTACCCCAAAACATCCGCCAGGCACTACAGCGACCTGGAAATGCTGTTATCCAAGATTGGCCTGCTCAGTAAAGATGATTCGGCCGGTAGCGTCTTTCCGCGACTGATGACCTGGCTGAGAGAAAACGTGCGGCCCACCTCCGTGGGGATGGATATGACCCTGAACGAATATGGCTTTCCCGTTTGGTCGCCAAAAGTGGAGTTTGGCGTCAGCGAAAGCCGCAAGAATCATGAACGCGAAGGTAGCGATCAGGTGGTCATTTCGCATCACGATGCGTTTCATCTGCTGGAAACCGTATTATCCGAGCTGAATGTTCAAGTATGGGTGATTCTCGACCGCCTGGACGAATCCTTTATCGGGCGCCCGGATATCGAAATCCCGGCGCTGCGAGCTTTGATCCGCTCATTTATGGATATCACTGCATACGCGCATATCCGTTTAAAGTTGTTCGTGCGCTCCGACCTGTTCCGTAAGATTACGCAGGATGGGTTCGTCAATCTGACCCACGTCAATGCGCGCAAAACCGAGATTATCTGGGAAGATGAAGACCTGCTAGACTTGCTGTGCCAGCGACTGCGCAAGAATAATCACGATCTGCTGCGCTCGCTCGGGGTCAACCGCATGGGAAATGCCACGCTGTTTCGTACCCTGTTCCCAGAGAAGTTTGATCCCAATCGCAACCAGCTTACCTGGAAATGGATGCTGAGCCAGATCCGTGATGGAAACGGAGTAAAAGCACCCAGAAACCTGATCGACCTGTGCGTGCTTTCCCAGGAAGAGCAGTTACGCAAAGAGCGGCGAATCGTGCGTGATTACATTCCTGGCATATCGTTGATCGATGCTGATTCGATTAAAAAAGCCTCTGTGCGCTTAAGCGAGCTGCGCCTGCAGGATACGCTGCTGGCAGAATATGCGCAGGATGTTAAGGTGTTGATTAATGCCTTCCGCAACCGGAAAGCCGAACATAACGACCAGAGCCTGGCAGATATGTTCCATGTGGATATCGAGCAGGCGCGGTTGTATGCCAGGGCATTGATGGATATCGGCTTTTTTGAATCGATTGAAGATACCTACAAAATTCCTTTCCTGTACCGGGCAGGTCTCAAGATAACGCAGGGAAAAGCTTTCAACGGCGCAAACCGAAACACAAGGAAGTAGAGTTCGCGCGTGGGCACCTCCGGCGTATAATCGTTCTATGTCTCCCGCGAGCGTAGAACGAATTTCGCACGAGATACTGGTAACAGCAGGCTTCGCCGACCCAGAGGCGGCGCGGCGGATTCTGGCGCGCATGGCGCAGGGCGAAGAGCTGCGTGAGCCGCTGGATGCGCTGCTGCCGCACCTGCTACAGCAGATCGCGCAGGCCGCCGAGCCGGACGCGGTGCTGGTGCGCTTTGACCGCCTGCTGGCAGCCGAGCCGCAGCCCACGGCGCTATTGCGCGCGCTGGCCGCCGACCCGCGCGCGCTGGAACTGCTGGTAATGCTGTTTTCCAGCAGCCAGTACCTGAGCGAGATCCTGCTGCGCGCGCATCGCCGGCCGCAGAGTATTGAAACCCTGGCAGCGGATGTGCGCGCCGCACGCTTGAAAAAGCCCGAGACGCTGGCGCAGGAAGCGCTGGATGTGCTGGCGCAGGCCGGTGATGATGGGCTGGACGCACTGCGCGCCTGGCAGCGCGGCGAGCTGCTGCGCATCGGCGCATGCGACCTGGCCGGGCAGTTCAGCCTGGCTGCGGCCACCGGACAGCTCTCAGCGCTTGCGGATGCGGTGGTGCAGGCTGCCGTGGCATTTTGCGCGGCGCGCGCAGGGCTGACCGCCGGCCCGGATGGTTCCCCCTCCGGCTTCGCGGTGCTGGCGATGGGTAAGATGGGCGGGCGCGAGCTGAATTATTCTTCCGATATTGACCTGATCTTCCTGAGCGCAGACGACCGCCCGGTGTTCACACGGCTGGGCGAGGCACTGGTAGCAGCGTTGAGCGCCAGCGGCGCGGCGGGCTTCTTCTACCGCGTGGACATGCGCCTGCGACCGTGGGGGCGCGCCGGCGCGCTTGTCCCAACCGCCGAAAGCTATCTGGCGTACCTGCGCCAGGGTGCGCGGCTGTGGGAAAAGCAGGCGCTGCTCAAAGCGCGCGCAATCGCCGGAGATCTGTTGCTGGCCAATGATTTCCTGCGCCGCGCCGCGCCGCTGCTGTACCAGACAGACGCCGGCAGCGCGCGCGCAGAAGTGCTGGCGATGAAACAGCGCACCGAACAGCAGTTGCGCCAGCAGGGTCGCGTGTGGGGCGAAGTCAAGCTGGGCGAAGGCTCAATCCGCGACATTGAATTTGTGGCCCAATACCTTCAGCTCATCCACGGTGCAGAGCAGCCCAGAGTGCGCGGGCGCAATACGCTCAATGCCATACGCCACCTGGCGCAGTATGGGTACCTGAGCCTGGAAGACAGCCGCGTGCTGGCCGATGGCTACAACTTCTTGCGCATTGTCGAGCATCATCTGCAGATTATGCACTACCGCCAGACCTATACCCTGCCGCGCGACGAAACCGCACTGACCAGCCTGGCGCGCCGGTTGGGCTTCACCGGCGTCGATGCGGCGCGCCAATTCACCGCGCGTTATGACCTGCACACTACCACCATTCGCTCAGTTTTTCTCAAGTACCTGGGGCAGCAGGCCACGGAAGGAGCACCGGCCGCGCCGGATGTACAGCGTCACGTAGCACGCATGGACCCATCCTACGAAAGCGCCTTCACACGTGAGGAAATTACCCATCACGCAGCGCTGGCCGCCCGGCTGGAAACAGACACCCTGGTGCAGGTGGAAGCTGCGCCGCTGGAAGAAAATCGCTGGCGGGTGACGGTAGTGGCTATTGACGCGCCCGGCGAGCTGGCCTTAATCTGCGGGCTCATGTTCGTTTACGGGCTGGAGATTGAAGACGGTGATGTATTCACCTATGAGCCGGGCAGCGGCGCCGAAGGCCAGACCGAGCGCAAAATCGTGGACGCATTCACCGTGCGCGCCACAGGATCAGCGCCCGTTATAAAAACATGGGCGGGATACAGCGCCGATCTGAGCCGGCTGCTACGCCAGGTGCGCGCCGGGCAGACGCAGGCAGCCCAGGCTGATCTGGCGCGACGCGCCGCGGAAATGATGCGCGGGCATTTGCCGGGTGCGGCGCGGCCGCTCTACCCGGTAGAAATCGAAATTGACAATCACAGCTCGGCGCGCTACAGCGTGCTGCACATTGCCGGCACGGATACGGCCGGCTTCCTGTACGAGCTGACCAGCGCGTTGGCCTTCCGCGGGGTATACATCGCACGGGTGGCGATCGAGACGATTGGTGACCGCGTGCGCGACACACTGTACGTGACCGACGCGCGCGGCAGCAAAATTATCACGGCGGAACGGCAGGCCGAACTGCGCGCAGCCACAGTGCTGATCAAGCATTTCACCCACCTGCTGCCACTCTCGCCGGACCCCCAATCAGCGCTGCTGCACTTCCATGCGTTTATTGATGACCTGTTCCGCCGCGCGGACTGGCCCGAGACGCTGGCCTCGCTGGAACGGCCCGAAGTGCTGGAAGCGCTGGCGCAACTATTGGGGGTGAGCGACTTCCTGTGGGATGACTTCCTGCGCATGCAATACGCCAACCTGTGGCCTGTGGTGAAAAACGTCGGCGCGCTGCGCGAGCGCAAAGAGCGCGATACGCTGCAAAGCGAGCTGGAAGATGTCGCCGCGCAGCCGACCGCAGATGGCTGGATAAGCGCGCTCAACGCGGCGCGCGATCGCGAGATGTTCCGCGTGGATATGCGCCATATCCTGGGCTACACCGGTGAATTCTGGGACTTCTCACGCGAGCTGACCGACCTGGCCGAAGCTGTGGTGACGGTGGCAGTGGAGCGGATCGAGGCCGGACTGCGGGAGATCTACGGAGCGCCGCTGCGCGACGATGGCGCGCCATGCACGCTGGCGGTATGCGCGCTGGGTAAATGCGGTGGGCGCGAGCTGGGATTTGCCTCGGATATCGAGCTGATGTTTGTGTACTCCGGCAGCGGCAATACCCGCGGTCCGGTGCGCATCACCGCCGCGGAATATTACGAAAAACTGGTGGAGACATTCCTAAAGAGCATCCGCGCGCGGCGCGAAGGTATTTTTGAGATCGACTTGCAACTCAGGCCATACGGCAAAAACGGCGCGCTGGCCGTTTCGCTGATGTCCTTCCAGCGCTATTTCGCGCCGGGCGGCCCAGCCTGGCCATACGAGCGCCAGGCGCTTACCCGGCTGCGCCCTATCGCCGGCGACCGTGCCTTCGGGCGCGAGGTGCAGGCGCTGCGCGACGCCTGCGTCTACACCGGCCAGGGATTTGATGTGACGGCCATGCGCGCCATGCGCGAGCGCCAGGTGCGCCACCTGGTGAAAGCCGGCACGTATAACCCCAAGTACAGCCGCGGCGGTCTGGTGGACGTGGAATACCTGGTGCAAGGCCTGCAGATTACGCACGGAGCGAACAACCCGGCGCTGCGCACGCCCAACACGCGCGAGGCGATGGTGGCGCTGGCCGAGGCCGGCGTGCTAAGCCCCGAAGATTACACCCGCCTGCACCGCGCGCACACTTTCCTGCGCTGGCTGATTGATGCGCTGCGCATGGTCAGTGGCAACGCGCGTGACCTGATCGTGCCGGCCGAAGCGAGCGAGGACTTTGTGTACCTCTCACGCCGCCTGGGCTACGGCGGTGACCGCGAGCGGCTGCTGGAAGAATTATCTACCTACAGCGCCTCGGTGCAGGAGATGAACCGCAGGCTG
>JBDHWQ010000019.1:0-79036 GCA_039810245.1 Longilinea sp.
CCCCCGCCCGCACACCGATGTCGAAATGATCCTGCCGCAGGGCAGCAAGGGCAACTTCGGCGGCCGCGGCTCGTAATCAGCCTGTCAGCGCAGGCTGGCCCATGCCAGGCGGGTTTCCCTGACCCGCCTGCCGTGGCTTGGCGCTTTTCGGCCACAACCTTAGCCGGATGTGCTTGCCTGAATTCCGAATTTTGTGGATGAATCAACAAGGGGCGGGTTTTGAACCCGCCCCTTGTTTGCTTAGAATAACTTCTTCAACATTCCTTCGCTCCCGGAGAGATATGCCAGCGGCGGCACTTCGATCATGGTATATGCGCCGGGCGCGATGCGCGTGACCGCGCGGGCGCAGGAAACCATCACCTGAGCGGTGGAGGCCGGGTTATGGAATGTGGTGGTGAAATCGAGAAGCTGGTTGTCCACGCCGCTGGCACCACCCTTGCGAGAAACATGGATGGCATGGCCCATATCCATTAGCGGTGCCACATCTTCGACCTGGAAGACACGGACGTCGTCATGGCAGAAGTAGGAATCGGCCAGCACGCGCGATTTGACTTCGTCGAACGCATAGCCGTTCTGGATCACCAGGTACAGGTCGCGCTTATGGCAGCCGGGGTCGCCCGGGCGCGTGACCGAGAGCGCGTCGGCCACACCTGGGTAGGATTTGGCTGCCACAGTATGGCCCATGCTCATCCCAGGGCCGTAGGTAACATACGTCAACCCGGTAGGCGCCCACATTTCGAACAGGGTGCGCACGATGGTGGATACGCCGGGGTCCACGCCCGCGCCCATGATGGCAGCCACGCCATGCTGGCGCGCGATGGGGCCCAGTTCGGCGCGTAGATTCATAAACGGCTCACCGTGCAAATCAAAGGCATCCACGGTGTGAATTTCATGCGCCAGCAATTGCGGCGCCACCTCGCACACGATGCGGGTGGGAACGCCCAGCACCATCACATCCGGCTTTTCGGGCAGCATGTCAACGTGCTGGACCACCGGGATACCCGGGAACGCGCAACGGATACGCTCGACGTCGCAGCCATTTTCGACGATGCCAACCAGCTCCATATCCTTAGCCAGCTCAACGGCCTTGCAGGCATACGAGCCAATATGTCCGCAGCCCATCACGGCAACCTGAATTCTCTGTTCCACAAATCGCTCCTTTTCTACAACGGTTTCCCGGTGAAGACAAAGCGGATTTCTGCGCCGGGGTGAACATCCATCTCTTTGCCTGTGCGTAGCGGTTCGCTGACGCGCACGATGATATTGAAATGGTTGGGATAATGAGTCAGGTCATATCCGGCCAGGCGGCCAATCGGCACGCCGTCCAACTGCACTTCGTCACCCGCCCATAGGATACCACCCTGGGTAATTTCAAAAAAGGCTAGGTAAGCGATGCGGTCCACGCGCTTTGAAGGGACAGCTTCCTCGAGGGTGAGGATCAGCTCGTGGATTTCGCCAGTCAGGATGGCGCGCGAGGGAAATGGCGCCAGTTCCAGCCCGCGTGATTCGGCGCGCGCGTGCAGGGTACAGTTCACCTGCCCGACGACATCCGTCTTCTCAGTACAGGGCAGCTCCTGATTGAGCAGCTTATTTGCATATGGATCTGGGGACATGCGATTACCTCTTTAGAATGAAAATGAGCTTACCTGTGTGGCAAGCAAGTCAATATCCTGGCGAGCAAGGTCGTCGATCACCGAAGCCAGGTGACGGCGCACGGAAATCTCCGCGTCATGGGCATTGCCGCTACGGATGGCTTGCATGATTTCTTCATGTTCGCGCGCCGATTTCTCCAGGCGGCCGGCGGAGATATTTGATAAGAGGCGATAGCGCTGCAAGTGCTCATCAAGGTTGGTGAGAATGCTGATGATTCGCTCCGAGCCACTGCATTCGATCAGCAAGTTGTGGAAGCGGTGGTTGATTTGCGAGGCAAGGACAGTGTCGCCAGCAGCCGCAGCAGCGGAATGTTCGCGCACCAGGTTTTCCGCCCGCCCAATTTCATCCGCGCTCATGCGCTCCACAGCGTGGCGCGTGGCCAGCCCTTCGAGCACGCCGCGGATCTCAAACAACTCGACCATTGCCTGGCGCGAGATCAACCCAACGGTATAACCCTTGAATGGAATCTTCTCGACAAAACCCTCGCGCACCAGGTGGGTGAGCGCATCACGTACGGGGGTCTTACTGGTATTCAACTGCGCCGCCAGCGCGACTTCTACCAGACTTTCACCAGGTTGGAGTTTGAACGTCAGGATCGCCTCTTTTATTGCGTCGTAGGCAAACTTTTCCATCGACACCGGGGCGGAAATTGGCGCCAACGATTGTTTCGTCCCCACGGATGCTCCTCTCGCAACGTTAATCCACTCCGGTTTCGACCAGCTTATGCTGCTTGACGCCCAGGTAGGCGGCCTGCACGGCCGGGTCGCGCAGCATCTCTTCGCCCGTGCCTTCACGCATCACCTGGCCAACCTCGAGTACATAGGCGCGGTTGGAGATCTTCAGCGATTTTAGTGCATTCTGCTCTACCAGCAGAATCGTGGTGCCCTTGCTGGCAATCTCTAGAATGGATTCAAATACCTGGTTGGTGAGCACTGGCGAAAGCCCCAGCGATGGCTCGTCCAGCAGCAGCAGCTTGGGCCGAGACATCAGTCCGCGCGCAATTGCTACCATCTGCTGCTGGCCGCCGGAAAGCGTACCGGCGTACTGTCCCAGGCGTTCTTTGAGCACCGGGAAGAGCGAGAAGATATATTCTTCATCCTGCGTGATCCCAGCGCGGTCGCTCCGCAGATACGATCCGAGCAGCAGGTTTTCGCGCACCGTCAAGTTCGGGAACAGCCGGCGGCGCTCCGGAACCAGCGCCATGCCTTCCGATACCATGCGGTGCGGAGCCGGCACATAGGGCTTGTCCATGAAGATAATCTTGCCCGATTTCGGCTTGAGCAGCCCAATCAGCGTCCACATCAGGGTGGATTTGCCCGCGCCGTTGGCGCCGATGATGGAAACGATCTCGCCCGGGTGCACTTCAAAGCTCACGTCGCGCAAGGCGTGAACTGCTTCGCCGTAAAATACGTTCAGGCCATCAACTCGCAGGAGCATATTCCACCTTATCTCCCAGGTACGCTTCCAGTACCATCGGGTTATTCTGCACCTGGTCCGGCGTGCCTTCAGCAATCTTGCTGCCAAAGTTCAGCACCGTCAACCGGTCGCAGATGCTCATCACCACGTCCATATGATGCTCGATGAGAATGATCGTCAGGTGACGGGTATCGTGGATATGGCGGATCAGGTCCACCAGGTCTTGCGATTCCTTGGGGTTCATGCCGGCGGCGGGTTCATCCAGCAGCAGCAGGCCTGGGTTGAGCGCCAGCGCGCGCGCAATTTCCAGCTTGCGCTGCAGGCCGTACGGCAGCGTGTTGGCCACGCGGTGCGCCAGGTCTGACAGGCCAACCTCTTCCAGCAGGTTGTACGCTTCCTGGTAGAGCCGTTCTTCGGTTGGGCGCACGCCCCACGGCCACTGCACAAAGGCTTCAGCCAGGGAATAATCGCTGGTGGTATGCAGGGCTGTCTGTACGTTTTCCAACACGGTCATCGAACCAAACAGGCGGATATTCTGGAAGGTGCGCGTGATGCCATCCAGCACAATCTCGGTCGGCAGCCGGCCGGAGATGATGCCCCCGTTGAACTGGATTTCGCCAGAGGTCAGCGGGTAGACGCCGGAGATCAGGTTGAAGACAGTGGTCTTGCCCGAGCCATTCGGGCCGATGAGGCCATGAATTTCGCCGGGATAGACGCAAAAGTCTAATTCATCCACCGCCACAACGCCGCCGAAACGCTTGGTAATGCCACGCACATTCAGCACCGGTTGGCCGGTTACGCTGACCGAGGCGCGCTTTTTCACCATTTCCGCGTGCTGCTGCTGGCGTTTTACCGGCACGAACACGGTCTTAAAACGTGTATACAGGGCATCAGAAATGCGGCGCAACCAGCGACCAAAGGGGGGTAAAATGCGGCTTAGAATCCACACCAGCCCACGCCCCAGCAGGGCGATGCCAAAGGTGACCGCCAGGGCCAGCAGGGCGGCCACCGCAAGCGATGCCAGCGTACTCCAGTAAGCTTTGTACATGTTATAGAAGCTGGAGCCAACCGTCAGGCCGACCGTCAACCCGGCGATTACAAAGAGCTTGGGCAAGTTTTTGAGGTTGATTTCCTCATAACCGAACAGGCCCTTGGGGCGGAAGTTGATAATCACCACCAGCAGCACGCCGTACAGCACCAGACGCCACAGCGCCAGCCCACGGAACAGCTCGGGGATAACAATGAATAGTGCCACGGCCACAAACGGCCCGGTGAGGCTACCCATGCCACCGCACACCACGCCAGCCGTGATCAGGCTGGACAGGTCCATATTGAAGATGGCCGGTTGGATAAAGGTGATGTAATGCGCCAGCAGGCCACCCGAAAGCCCGGCAAACCCTGCGCTGATCGCCAGCGATAGCATTTGGTTGGGCAGCAGCTTAATACCGATCATTTCCGCGGCCACCGGATCCTGCCCGATGGCGATGATCTTGCGGCCATAATTGCTGCGCAGGAAGTTGCGGCACAGCCAGATGGTGATGACCATAATTACCGCGGTATTCATCGGGCCGGCCAGTTTTTCGATGCCCGGCAGGCCACGCGCGCCCTGAGTGAGCGGCAGGTTTTCAAACAACACCTTCACCGCTTCGCCAAACCCCAGCGTGGCGATGGCGAAATAATCGGAGCGAAGGCGAGCGCGCAGCGTGGGATAGCCGATGAGCAGCGAGACCAGCACCGAGGCAATGATACTGACGATGAGGGCCGGCATCAGCGGCCAGCCGAGGAAGTAGGTGAGAATGGCTGCGGCGTAGCCCCCGATGGCCATAAACGCGGCGTGTCCCAGGCTGAACAGCCCAGTGTAGCCGGTAAAGATGGCCAGCCCCATGGTGGCTATGATGTAGATGGCCGCATTGGTAAAGATCGCCTGTGCGTATTCCATGCGGTCCTCCTAAAGTTTTTCTTCCACGTAGCGACCGAACAGCCCAGTCGGGCGGAAGATGAGCAGCAGGGCCAGGATGCCGAAGCTGAATACATCGCGAAAGGTGGAAAGATGCACCCCACCCACCACGCTGACCGAGACAATGGCTTCGAGCAGGCCAAGCAGGATGCCACCCACGATGGCGCCAGGCAGTGAGCCCAGACCGCCAATCACCGCGCCGATATAGGCTTTGTTGGTGATCCAGCCCATCGAAGGATAGACCATGTACTTGACGCCCATGAAAACGCCGGCCATGCCGCCCAGGCTGCCGGCCAGCAGGAATAACACTGCCACCAGCACATCGAGGTTGACACCTAACACTGAAACCATTTCAGAATCATGTGAGGCAGCCCGAATGGCCGTTCCGACTTTGGTGTAGTTAAGCACCACAGTCAGCAGGGCAATGGCAATGATCGAAAAGACAAAGGCAAAAATGTCCATGCGGCTGATCACCGCCGTGCCAAACTGGATCGAGTCCTGGGTGAAGATGGGTGGCAGGGCATACAGGTTGGCGCCAATGGTGGCATACAGCACATTTTGCAGCGCAATCGATACACCCATAGCGCTGATCATCAGATACAACGATGGTGCGCGCCGGTGGCGCAGGGTGCTGTATGCGACGCGCTCCACGATAAACGCAATGATCCCGGCCCCAAGCATCGAAACGATCAGCGCCGGCAGAAAGGGCAGATGCAGGTATTGGGTCATTACTGCCCAGGCCACGTACGCGCCCAGCGTAATCACCGCGCCATGCGCGAAATTGGAGAAATTCAGTACAGAGAACACCAGCGAGTAACCTACTGCCATGAGGGCATAGATACTGCCGATGGAAAGACCGGTAACGATCGTTTGCAAGATCAAGGCAACCTCCTCAAAGACCCTGCCAGATATGCGAGCGCCTGCCCCCTCGCGGCAAAGCCAGTGAGGGGGCAGGCGAGTATTGAACGCTTACTGGGTTACAAAGGTCTTTACGTAGACGAACTTGCCGTCTTTTGCCTGCTGGATGACCGCGGGCTTATTCAGCGGGTTGTGGGTAGCCGGGTCCATGGTCAGCTTGCCAGTGAGGACCTGCAGGTCCTTGGTGTCTTCCAGGGCCTTGGCCAGTTTTTCGCCGCCTTCGCCGTTGGTGCGCTTGAGGGCATCCGCCAGCCAGATCATGGCGTCATATGCCATCAGCGGATTGGGGAGCACGGGCTCTGCATTGTATTTGGTCTGGTACTCCTTGATGAAATCCTGGATGGTGGGATCTTCCAACGCGGCAATGTTGACGAAATAACCGCCGTTGATGGCGCCACCGGAAAGCTCAAAGATATCCGGGCTGCCCCAGCCGTCCCCACCCATCAGGGTCGCGGTGATGCCCAGGTCGCGGGCCTGCTTGGCCGCCAGAGCGGCATCTTTGTTCATCGTGGGGACAAAGACCACGTCGGGATTCGAGTCTTTGATTTTGCCCAACTGCGCGCGGAAATCCAACTCGCCGCTGCGGAAGGCTTCGTTGGCGGTGATGGTACCCCCACCCTTCTCAAAGGCCTCGACGAAGTACTTGGCGAGATACTGTGAATATTCATCGCCCACATCGTAGAGGATACCGGCCTTCTTGGCGCCCAGGTCTGCCAGCGCGAACTGCGCCGCAACCGTGCCCTGGAACGGGTCGATGAAGCAGACGCGGAAGGTGTAAGGCACAGGTTTGCCATCGTCCTGGACGGTGACGGTGGGGTTGGTGGGGGTCGTGCCGATCATCGGGACCTTGGCCGAGTTGTTGACTTCGCGCACCGCATTGGCCACGCCAGACTGTCCGGGGCCGATGATGGCGACGACTTTATCCTGCTCGACCATGCGTTTGACCACGTTCACCGCTTCGAGCTTATCGGCGCGGCTGTCGTAGGTGATGACTTCGATCTTCTTGCCGTTGACGCCACCCTCGCTGTTGATCTTGTCCACAATCATTGTAAGTGCGTTAGCTTCGGACTGGCCCCAGGTGGCGTTCCCACCTGTCAGAGCAACGAGATGGCCAATCTTAATCGTTTGCGCCGTCGCAGCGGGCGGCGTGCAGGCCGCTAACACCGAGGAAAGCAGCACTGCAATCAGCACGAGCCTGACCAGGTGTTTCATATTCAATTTCTCCTTTGGAGAGACACATGTGGGAGGATATATGGTGTACCATGCACCATTGTCATTATTTTACGGCTGCCGGCAAAACTTGTCAATCAAAAACCTTGTGACAAATGTCACATTATGTGTATCGGGGTGGTCCCTGGCGAACGCGATGCGCGATGGCTGCGAAGTCTTTTTCTTCCCAGTTTGATTCCAGCCACCAGGTAGCGCCTGCATCCTGCCAGGGCTGTACTTTTGCCGCGGCGGCCGGCCGGTCACTGCCGGACGTCAACCCTTCGGCGATAATCTGATATGAGTCCGTGTTCGCGCGGTGTTCGCGCACGTACTTGGCGATGGCGGGCAGCGCTTCCAGGGTCACATTGCCGGCCTTACCTTCGGCGTCCAATACGTTTGGGATCAGCCCATCGTAGCGCAGTGCGCGCTGCATAGATTTATGGCTGGGATATGCGCCCACTACCCATATCGGGATGCGCGGCTGCTGGACTGGGGGCGGTGGAACGGAAAAGTCGGTCGGCTGCAGGTGATAATACTCACCCTCAAAGGAGAAGGGTTGGCCGGCCCATAAACCAGTGAGAACATGCAAGCCTTCATCTAGCCGGGCGGCGCGGCGCTTGCGATCGGTATCCTCACCAAAGCGCGCAAAACCGGTTTCCGGCGCGCCCAGCCCCACAGACAGGATGAGCCTGCCGCCGGAAAGATTGTCCAGCGTGGCGGTCTCGGATGCCAGTTTCCAGGGCTTGCGGATGGGCAGCGGGGTGAGCATGGTACCCAGGCGGATGGTACTGGTGCGCATGGCTGCCGCGGCCAGCCCCACCCAGGGGTCGATGCCCCAGACCGGCTCCCACATAAAGAACCCATCCCAACCTTCCATTTCTGCGATATGGGCCAGCTCCGCGGCGGTGCGGGCATCGCCAAAGGGGAGAATAAAACCAAATTGCATGGGAAACTCCTTATAATGAAAAAAACCCTCTTGCGAGGGTCTTTGGTGGTGGAGCTGGGGGCAAAGGATTCGAACCTCTACAAGCACATCCAGAGTGTGCTGTCCTGCCATTAGACGAGCCCCCAAGGGCTTTCTGGAACGTATTATACAATCCGCGCCAGCTTTGGTCAAGACCCGTGCAGCTTACGCAGCTTCCAGAAGCTGTACCGCGCGGCGCATGCGCTCCAGCACCTTCTCGTGGCCAATAATCTCCATGCTTTCAAAAAGCGGCGGGCTGACTTTCTGTCCGGTTATGGCTACGCGCAAGATGCCAAAAACCTGACCGGGGTTGAGGCCCAGCTCTTCCACCAGGGCGCGCATGGGCGGCTCGACTGTTTCATGCTGCGCGTCAGGCGCGAGTTCCATTATGCTCAGTGCTTTGCGCGCCACCTCAGCCGACTGCTCAGCGGTGAGGCCCTTGGCGATCAGGTCTTCCCGCGTTGGGGTAACGTCGGCCTGGAAAAAGAAAGCGGCAAAGTCAATCGCGTCATCCAGGGTAACCATGCGTTCCTGGATGATAGGGGCGATCTTCACAAGTGTGGGCAGATCGGCGGCGATCCCGCGCGATTGGAAGACCTGCTGCAGCAACGCTGCCAGCCGGTCGAGCGGCAGCGCGCGGATATGCAGTCCATTGAAATGATCCAGCTTGGTGAAATTAATCGCCGCGGGTGATGGGTTAAGCTTGTCCAGGCTAAATTTCGCAATCAGATCCGGTAAGGTGAAAAATTCCGTCTGCCCGTCATAGCTCCAGCCCATCAGCGAGATCCAGTTGATCACGCCTTCGGGCAGATAACCCAGCCCTTCCAGATCTTTGACGAAGATTGAATAGCCGTCCTTTTGCAAGTCAGCGGCTTCGCGTTTGCTCATCTTGCCCTTACCGCTGGGCTTGAGGAACACGGAAAGATGGACAAATACCGGCTCCTGCCAACCAAAGGCGCGCAGGATAAGCGCGTGCAGCGGAAAGGTGGGCAACCATTCTGATCCGCGGATCACATGCGTAATCTTCATCAGATGATCATCCACCATGGCAGCCAGATGATACAGCGCCAGGCCGTCGGACTTGACGACGATGTAATCGTCGAGCTGGTGGTTATCGATGGTGATGGTGCCACGCAGCAGGTCGGTGACGGTGGTGGAGCCTTCCAGTGGTGTCTTGAAGCGGATCACGTGCGATTCACCCGCAGCAATACGCCGGCTGGCCTCTTCCGGCGCGAGATCGCGGCAGGTGCGGTCATAATGGGTGGCTTCTTTGCGTTTTTGCTGCTCTTGGCGCACCTGCTCCAGGCGTTCCGGGGTACAAAAACAGTAATAGGCGTGGCCGCTCTCCACCAACTGGCGCGCGTACTGCTGGTAAATTTCCTTGCGCTCCGACTGACGGTACGGGCCATAAGGACCGCCCACGTCGGGGCCTTCGTCCCATTGCAGACCCAACCAGCGCAGGCCGTTCATCAGCTCTTCTTCCGCGCCTGGAACAAAGCGTTTGCGGTCGGTGTCTTCGATACGCAGAATAAACTGGCCGCCGGTCTGGTGCGCAAGGAGATAGTCATACAGGGCGGTGCGCGCACCACCCAGGTGCAAATGACCGGTTGGGGATGGCGCAAAGCGCACGCGGGCCGGTTGAATGGTATCAGACATGGTCTACTCCGCCGAGCTTAAAAATCTAACGTTTTGTGGTGAGCAATCACGCTTTCCACCAATCCAATACCAAGCACCAGAGACAGCAGCGAAGAGCCGCCATAACTGATGAATGGCAGCGTCAGCCCGGTGACCGGGATGACTTTCATATTTACGCCCAGGTTCACAATGGTCTGGAAGAAAAGCAAAATACCCACGCCATACGCCATCAATCCACCGAAGGGGTCGGCGGCCATGCGCGCGGCGCGCAGGCAGCGCAGGATAACAAAAACAATCAGCGCAATCACCAGCGTCGTGCCGATAAAACCGAATTCTTCTGCCATGGCAGAAAAAATAAAGTCGGTATGGCGCACCTTGAGGAAGCGAGACTGTACCTGCGGGCCGTGACCGTAGCCCTTGCCCGTCCAACCGCCGGAACCGATGGAGATCAGCGCCTGTTCTACGTTATACGTAGCGCCGTGACGCGCGTTTGGGTCGGGGAAGACGAAGTTGACGATGCGCTGCTGCTGATACGTTTCCAGGAATGGAAAAGCAATGAGGCCCATGATTACCCCAACCAGGGTAAAGACCGCGATATATTTCAAAGGAAGGCCGCTGATCCATAACATGGAAAACCACAGAACCATAATCACAATCGATGTGCTGAGGTTTGGCTGCAGCAGGATCCAGATCACTACACCGGCCACCAGGATGACGCTGCGCAAAATCCAGCGCATGTCTTTTTCCTGATCAAACGTGTTGGCAAAATAATTTGCCAGCACAATGATGACGATCACCTTCACCAGCTCGGAGGGCTGGATGAAGAACACACCTGTGTCCAGCCAGCGCGCCGAGCCAAACGCGGCGGTGCCGTACACATAAATGACCAGCAGCGCGATCACCGCAAAGCCGTACATCAGGCGCGCCAGTGATGCCCAGAAACGATAATCAATCGCAGCGGTGATCAGAATAACCACCAGGCCGATGGCAGCATAGATCATCTGCCGGCGGTCAAGGCCTTCCAGACCAGGGCTGCCCGCGATGGCCGAGCGCACCATGGCCACGCCAAAGATGCACAGGATCATCACCGCGCCGAATAACCAATAATCAAAATGTCGCCAAATTTGCTTTCGAAGCATAAAACCAATCTCTTTAGCGCCGGTGGGCGCCGGATTTTCCGCCCGATTTGATGGGGATATCGGCAACCAGGCGCTGTTCACGACCTTCCTGGGTCATGTCAATATGGATATCGGTTGGGTCAATCTCGACGTAATGCGAGATGACAGTGAGGATTTCATTCTTCATGCGCTCCAGCGCATCGGGTGTAAGGTCGGTGCGGTCATTGATCAGAACCAGTTTCAAGCGCTCCCGGGCCTTGGAAGCGCTGTTTTCTTTAGGCCCGAACAGACTCTTCAGCCAATCTGCCATGTTACGCTCCTCCCGACCGATTGAACCGGAACAATCTGGAGAAGAAATCGTTCTTTTCTTCCAGGTTTATGAAGGGCACTTTTTCACCACGCAGCCGGCGGGCGATATTTTGGTAAGCCTGCCCGGCGCGGCTTTTCTGGCCGTCCAGGGCCACAGGCTGGCCGCGGTTGGTGCTGATAATCACGTTCTCGTCCTCTGGTACGATGCCTAACAACTCAATGGCCAGCAGCTCGAGAATATCATCAGCGGTGAGCATATCGCCGCGTTTCACCAGGTTGATGTTCAGGCGGTTGATGATCAGGCGCGCCGGGCCTTTCTCCTCGGCCTCAATCAGGCCGACGATACGGTCGGCATCGCGCACGGAGGAAACCTCGGGGTTGGTGACCACCAGGCAAATATCCGCCGGCGCTATGGCATTGCGAAAACCGCGCTCGATGCCGGCCGGAGAATCGATCAGAATCCAGTCGAACTCCGGGCGCAGCTCGTCGCACACGCGCACCATGTCGCTGGGAGAAATCGCGCTCTTGTCGCGCGTTTGCGCAGCCGGGATCAGAAATAACTCCGGCAGGCGCTTGTCGCGGATCATGGCCTGGCGCAGCCGGCAGCGACCCTCCACCACGTCGACGATATCATACACGATGCGGTTTTCCAGCCCAAGCACCACGTCGAGGTTGCGCAAGCCAATATCACCGTCGATGCACACGACCTTTTGCCCGCCCAGCGCAAGCGCCACGGCCAGGTTCGCCGTCGTTGTCGTTTTGCCAACACCACCTTTGCCCGATGTCACCGTCAAAACCGTGGCCAAATTCCCTCCCTAGCTTGATGTATCATATTGTGTATCCATTGCGTGATGCGCATCCTCGTCCCCAATTCACTGCGTACAGGCGGGAACTTACCGTTCGCGCACATTCCAGGGTTCCGCAATCACCTGGCCGTTGTTGATGCTGGCCATCTCCGGCTGCGATTTGCCCTTCTTCTTTGGTGTCACCGCAATCTGGCCGCCGATTCGTAACTGGGTTGGTTCCATCTCCAGGGCGCACACCACGGCTTTTTCGTTACCTTCGGCCCCGGCATGCACCACGCCACGCAGCCTGCCCCAGACAATCACATTGCCGCCGGCGATGATCTCCGCACCCGGGTTCACATCACCGAGCACCACTACGTGCCCCTGATACGAAATCTTGAAGCCCGAGCGCAGCGTGCGCTGCACCAGGATAGCCGGCTCGCCATTGGTCAGGTTGGTATCCAGCGGGCGGATCGAGCGCTCGGGGCGCGGCGTGGAAATGCGCGTACCAATACCCATCATCTGCGCGGTCTGCTCGGTGGTGGGAGAATTGCTGAGCACCGCCCACAGGGTCACGCCAATCTCGGAAAGCTGGTCGCGCAGCGAGCCCATGTCCGCTGCGTGGATAATCTGGTTGCCCACGTCAAGGGTCAGCTTGGCGCCTTTGAAAAAGGCTTCGCGCTCGGCGATATGCTGGAACAGCGAAGCGCGCAGGTCCGGCCAGGAGCCTTCTCCCAGAGTGACCAGCAGGCCATCTTTCACGCCCTTGATTTGCACCAGCATGCGCTTGTCGTTCACCATGTTCCCTATCCCGCGTTGATTGGGTCTGATTATAGCAGAGAAGTCCGGTTATTGACCCGTGGGGCTCTTGGCGGCATCGACCGCCTTCAGCTCAAAGTAGGCTTCCATCACGCGGCGCACGATAGGCGCGGCTACGGTGGAGCCTTCTTTCCCGTTGTACACGAAGGCCACCACGGCGATCTCGGGGTTGTCGTACGGAGCATAGCCGGCGTACCAGGCGTGCGCGGGCCAGCGCCCTGGGACGCACAGGCCCTGGTCGTCCGCGATTTTGTTGCAGTACTCCGCCGTGCCCGTTTTCCCGGCAGATTGGATGGTCATGCCCTCAAACTGGGCTTTTGACGTGCCCAGGGTAACCACCTCGCGCATGCCAATCTTGGCTTCATCAATCACCCACGGCTCAACGGTTTTCATCTCACCGGTAGTGCGAGAGCGCTCATCGTACACGTTGATCAGTGGAGTTTTGGTGATATCTACTTGGAGTTTCGGCTGGAAGGGTTTGACCACGTTGCCTTCCGAGTCGAGCACTTCGTGCACCAGTGTCGGCTGCATGCGCTTGCCATCGTTGGCCAATGTGGCAAACGAGACGAGCACCTGCAGCGGGGTCGAAAGCACAAAGCCCTGGCCCATTGTGGCGATATAGGTATCGCCGGTGGACCAGTTCTCCCCCACGGTCAGGCGCTTCCAGGTCGGGTCGGGCATCAGGCCGCGGGCTTCGCCGGGCAGTTCGATACCGGTGCGCTGGCCGTAGCCGATAGCGCGGGCGTAGTCGCCCATGCGCCAGATGCCCAGGCCCTGCTCCACCTCGCCCGGGTAGCCGCCGCCCACTTTATACCAGTACACGTCGCACGATTCGTAGATGCCCTTGTAGTAATTGACATCCCCGTGACCGTTATTCTTGTCTTTGTAGACCCAGCACACGTAGTCGCGCGGCGTGCCCGGATCGTTCTCCGAAAACTTCTGGATGATGGTAATCTTGCCCGGGTCTTCGATCACCTGGTTTACGGTAACCACGTCTTCGTTCAGAATACCGATGGCAGCCGCCATCTTGAACACTGAGCCCGGAGGGTGCTCCGCGGAAATGGCGTGATTGAACAGCGGGCGGTTGGGGTCCTGCTGGAGCTGCTCGTAATAATCGCCTGGGATCTGGCGCGCCATGCGGTTGTTTTCAAAAGTGGGGTATGAAACCAGCGACAGGATTTCACCCGTGCGTGGATTCATGGCAATAACTACGCCGTTGGTAGAAAGGGTCTGGTTGAGGAAAGTGTTCCAGTACTTGATTTCATCCTTGAGCGCGGTCTTGGCGGCAAGCTGCAAGCGAACATCAATGCTCAACTTAACGTTTTGCCCCGGTGTAGGGTTGAGAATATCGCCCACGGTGCGCAGCTCTTTGCCGGCCACGTCTACCTCGATGGTCTTCTCACCGTTGTGGCCCTGTAGAATATCCTGCAGCGAGGCCTCGACGCCGGCATAGCCGACCTTATCACGGTTGGGCACGAAACCCTGTCCGCGGTAGTATTCTTCTTCCAGGGCGGGTATTGGGCCAAGGAATCCGATGATCTCGGATGTAAGCTCGCCGGTGGGATAATCGCGCACCGGCTCCACTTCAATGCCCACGCCGGGCCAATCGGTAGCATGTTCCTGCACCATCATCGCCAGGTTGACGTCCACGTTACATTTAATGCGCACCGGGTCATATGGCGCGTTGGTATCGCCAATATAGACCACCTGCAGTATGCCCAGGTCGGTTTCGCAAGGCTTGAACAGGCGCACAGTTTCGTCGTTGATTTCGCCGTTGGAGACCGGCACGTCGATCATGGCGGACAGCTCGCGGTAAATCTTCTGGATCGCGCCATTCGGCTCCAGCATGGTGAGCGTGTCGCCCAACGGCAGGTTGGCCGGAGTGATGACAATATTATAGGAAGCCGTATTACGCGCCAAAACCACACCATTGCGATCGTAAATGATCCCGCGCTGGGTGGGTAGGCTGATCTTCGAAATACGGTTTTCTTCAGCCAGCGCCTGATAATCGGAGCCGGAGAGGATTTGCAGGTCAAACAGGCGCAGGGCATAAAAAGCAAAAATAACGCCGATCAAGGCATACAGAACGGCCATGCGCCAGGGTTCAAAACGCGAATGGGGAGTTTCGGGTTTATTCATTTGCGAACCAGTATAAGCATACCATTACTCGTCAACTTCCGGGTAGACCCATCGCGAGAGGTCAACGATGACCGTGTACACCGGCAGCGCCAGGCCCAGGTTGAGCAGCAGGCTGGGAACGGTGACCAGGCTGAGGCCATCTTCCCAGGGGATACCGGCACCGGAAACATTGAGAACCACCAGAGATACGAGCTGCTGGATGAGTGTACCCACAAATACCGCAACCAGCAAGGCCAGGATCGGAGTTTGCCACACGCGACGCTGGAGCAGCCGCGCCACTGCCGTGGCCGCCAAATAGATGAAGAGCGGCGCGTAGAACGGCAGCGCAGAGATGAAGCTGACCGCTACGCCGGCGATGATCGCCCAGGCCCAGGCACTGCGCGCACGCTCCTGCAAAGCCCAGGCTACCAGCGCCAGCAGCAGCAGATCGGCGGTGCCGTTAATAAGCGGCAGGCGGCTCACAACCACCATCTGCAAGATGAGAAGCACAACCAGCGTGGGAAAAGCAAGCAGCACGGACATGGTATATCAGGGCAGGGTTTGTGGGACGAGCGGAGCGATATCAACCGGCCGGAAGTTGGTGATGACCAGCACCGCGCGCAGGGTTGAGAAATCGACGGCGGGTTGGATGGATGCCATCTGAAACAAATCGTTCGGGCGGCGGCTCACACTGACCACCTTGCCAATGAGCACATCCGCGGGGTAACTGCCGCCTAGACCAGAGGTGAGCACCACCTCACCGATTTGCATGTCGGTTTCCTGAGGCACCATATCCAATGAAACCTCGCCGGTGAGCGAGCCGGTGAGCATGGCCTTGACCTGGTTAGACTGCAAGCGCACGTTGACGCGCGCGCCGGGGTCGGTGATGAGTTGCACACGCGCCGCGTTCGCGGTGACGGCATCCACGCGCCCCACCAATCCCTGTTCGGTAACGACGGGCATACCATGACGAATGCCAGCATCCGTGCCTTTGTCGATGATGATATACCGCAGGAAGGGGTTGGGATCGAGGCCAATGACGGCTGCGGCAGCGTATTCGTTTTCGGGTCGGGTGCGCGCGAAATCGAGCAGGGCATACAGCACCTGCGCTTCGCGCAATTGCTGCTGGAGCTGGATGATCTCAGATTCGTACTGGGCATTTTCGTTTTCCAACTCGGTGTTGCGCTGGCGCAGTGAAGTGACATCGCGTGGCACAGTCACGAACTCGTAAATGGCCATGTAGCGCGTGGAAAACCAGTTCTGCACCGAAACCAGGGGGCCGAGCACAGTGCGCAGCGCCGGGCTGAGAAAGCCACCCAGCGCCAGGGCAATGATGCCGGCGACAAGCAAAACCACCAGGGCGGTCTGCCAGATTCGAGAATTGGAAGTGTTCATAACAGGCGATCAGATTGCGCGAAAAAGCGGGCGAGCGCTTGGCGCGCAGGCGCTTTTCAACGAGCGCTGCTGCGTTCCAGCCCGACCAGGAACTGGTCGAAACGGTCGAGGTCTTCGAGGATCATGCCGGCCCCACGGGCCACGCAGGTCATCGGGTCTTCAGCGATCCACACGCGCAGGTGCAGCTCGTCGCTGATGCGGTCGACCAGCCCACCCAACTGCGAACTGCCACCCGCCAGGCAGATTCCGGTTTCGATCAGGTCGGCGACGATTTCAGGTGGCGCTTCATCGATGGCATCTTTGATGGTATCGATGATGACCTGCACCGAGCTGGACAGGGCTTCGCGAATTTCAACAGAGGAGATATCGACCGCCTCAGGCAGCCCGGTGACCAGGTTCCGCCCGCGAACGGGCATGGTCTTTTCGGCCGGCAGCGGATAGGCAGAGCCGATTTGGATTTTGACCTGCTCGGCCATGCGCTCGCCGATGAACAGGTTGTATTTGTTACGGATGTAGGTGATGATGTCCTGATCCAGCTCATCACCGGCCACGCGCAGCGAGCGCGAGACGACGATACCGCCCATCGAGATGATAGCCACCTCGGTAGTGCCGCCGCCGATATCTACCACCATGCTGCCGCGCACCTCTGAGACCGGCAGCCCGGCGCCCAGCGCCGCGGCGCGCGGCTCTTCGATCAGGTAGGCTTCGCGCGCACCGGCAGACATAGCCGCATCGTACACGGCGCGTTTTTCCACTTCGGTGGCGCCGGATGGAATGCCGATAACCACGCGCGGGCGCGGCATGGGCACGATAGACTGCTGGTGCGCCTTGCCGATAAAGTACCCCAGCATGGCCTGGGTGATCTCAAACTCGGAAATCACACCATCGCGCAGCGGGCGAATAGCAATTACGTTGGCAGGCGTGCGGCCGACCATTTCTTTGGCCTGCACGCCAATAGCCAGCGGGCGGCGGCTGCGCTTGTCAATGGCAACCCAGGATGGCTCGTTGATGACGATCCCCTTACCCTTGACGTTGACCAGGGTGTTGGCCGTGCCCAGGTCAATGCCAATATCCAGGGAAAAAAGCCCCATCAGCCAGTTTAGTGGGTTGATTGCCAAAGGATGCTCCTCAATGCGGTGAGAAATGGTGCAAAGCGCATTGGAATTATACCATAGAGGAAGTGCGCAGAATGCAAGGGGCAGTTGGAGGGTATACCTGCCCGGCCATCTGGCTGACTATACGCAGCTCTCCTGCGAAAAACAAATTTGCTTCTCATTTTTTTGGTTGTCTGGTATAATTTTTTCACTCCGCGGGTGTAGTTCAGTGGTAGAACGCTTGCTTCCCAAGCAAGATATCGTGGGTTCGAATCCCATCACCCGCTCTGATGACCCGGGCTACACGCCCGGGCCTTTTTATTGTGTGACTCATTCTGCTGGTGGGCCGCCTCTTCGACCGTCTCACAGAGCTTGTTTCATGCTTTCTCTGGTCGCAAGGTGCAGGCAATTAGCAGGTTTTACCTTCATTTTCGTAAGATAACCCAAACCTAACAAAAATGAAAATCCATTCCAAAGAAACGGCCAACCGATACCGTTATAATGGAAACACGCATCAGACCAGCAATAGACAGGGGGAAACCCTCGAAGATTGCCTGTACCGGGCCGATTCCATGCGATACATACATCACCTACTACATTACCGGAGTATGGATGCCTGACAATCCCATCATTCTACATATCGAAGATAACCCGGATAACCGCGTGCTCGTGCGCCGGCTGCTGCTGGCGGAAGGCTACCAGGTGGTGGAAGCCGAGAACGCGACCAAAGCCCTGGAAGTGGTCCAGAGTGTGACGCCCAACCTGATCCTGATGGACATCAACATGCCTGAGATGGACGGGTACACGCTTACCGGCAAGCTCAAAGCTATCCCGCGCCTGAGTCATATTCCGGTGCTGGCCATCACGGCGAACGTGATGAAAGGCGACCGCGAGCGCACGCTGCAGGCCGGCTGTGATGGCTACATTGATAAGCCTATCGATATCGACCGGTTCTACGAAACCATCACTGAATATCTCAAATAACAATCTGGCAGGCAAACGTTATGGCGAACATCGAAAACGGCCGACCCACCATTTCCCCCCCCACCTCACCGCGCAAGGGCGGCGTGCCCAAAGATGCGACGGTGCTGGTGGTGGAAGATAATGTTTCCAACTTTGTTTTGATCGCCCGCCTGCTGGGTTTTATGGGCATCCACTGCGAATGGAAGACATCGGGCTACGAAGTGGTGGAATACGCGGATACCCTGCCGCGGATTGACCTGATCCTGATGGACATCCGCCTGCCCTATGAAGACGGCTACGGGGCGTTGAAGAAGATCCGCCAGTGCGCGCGTTTCGATAACATTCCCGTGGTGGCGGTAACGGCGGAAGCCAGCGAAGAGCAAATCAAGAAGGCGCGCGCCTCAGGGTTCGACGGCTTTTTGGGCAAGCCGCTCGACCCCGACCTCTTTCCAGAGCAAATTCAACGCATCCTGGCGAGCCAGCCGGTGTGGGAAATGAACCAGTAAGGATTTAAGGAGCGGGGATGGATAAACGGGTTCCTACAAAACAGACTTCCAATGCCCCAGTTTTCCGCGGAAGCCTGGTGCGCATGGTGGTGCTGACCATGCTGGCATTGACTACTCTGCCGGTCGCGGGTATTGGAATAGTCAATTATTTCCGCTCACAGGCCATGTATAAGAGCCAGGCTACTGATCAAATCCAGCTGGTAGTAGATAACTATAGCGAGGATATTCAGATCAAAAGCACGACGGCCCAAATGGTTATGAACGGCCTGATGGGAAACAAGTCACTGTTTCATTACATTGACCTTATGCTGACCAACCCTACAGACGGCACCGTCCATACCCAAAGTAAGAACGAGGTAATCCTGTATATGCGTTCAGTGTTGGACACGCTGAATGGACGTATATTCAGCGAAATATCACTACTGGACGATACCGGCAAGGTGATTATTTCCACAAACGAAAAACGGGAAGGCACGTCTTATACGAGCGGGCGCGGCCCAGCACAGCTGTTGGGCAAACATGGCACGGCGGCTGTGTTTTCGCCCACTCCCCTGTTCTCACAGGGTATGGTGATCTTCAGCGCGCGACCTTATTCCTCAGAAGCAACGGGCGGCAAGACCTACACGATCATGGCCGCCGGGCAGGATAATGTTTTTGAGCAGGTGCTGGTAGAAAGCGCCAAATTTTATCCTGATGCGCAGGCATTCCTGTTTAACCAGGAGAATCAGACAGTAGGCCTGACTTCCGACCAGCGAGTGATCCAATACTCCAACCTGCAGGCTCAAATTAAGACGTTGCACGCGCTGATTGATGGCCAGGTGCATGCGGGTCCAGCGGAATATGTGAGCTGGAGTAATGAGAATATGATCGCCTACGCGCGGTGGCTTCCAGATATGAATATTGGCCTTGTCATTGAAGCCCCGTCTGATGTCCTGGCAGCACAGGTACGCGCGCAAAACAACATGAACCTTATTATTATGGGCCTGAGCCTGCTGATCATCACCGCTGTGATCTGGTTTGCCAGCCGGCGCATGGTGCGACCGCTGGTGGAATTGACCGGCAATGTGCAGGCGTTTTCCGGCGGCGAGTGGGGCCGGCGCACCCAGGTGACACGGCGTGATGAAATCGGTTTGCTGGCGCATACGTTCAACCAGATGGCCGACGAGCTCAGCCAGTTATACCGTTCGCTGGAACAGAAAGTGGAAGAGCGAAACAAGCAGATGCATATGGCTGCCGAAGTATCTCAGTACGCGGCAGCCTCGTTAAACCGCCAGGAAATTCTGCAGCGCACTGTGGATCTGATCGCGGAACGTTTTGGTTATGGATACGCTTCGATCTACCTGCTGGACTCCACCCGCGCATTTTTCACCACGCAGGCCAGCAGCGGAGTGTTGGCCACCGAAACCATTGGCAGCAACATCGGCGGGCGCATCCGCGCGCAGTCGGTGTTCGGCAAGGCAATCAACGCCAATGAAATTCAGGTGATCGACAACCGCCTGGATGCTGATGCCAATGAAAGCCTGCTGCCCGGCGCGCAAAGTGAAGTGGTGGTGCCAATCAGCATCGGCTCGGAAGTGGTGGGCGTGCTGGACATCCAAAACGCCACGGAAAATACTTTTGGAGCAGATACCACCACAGCCCTGCGCATGGTGGCGGGTCAGGTGGCCAGTGGATTGAACAACATTGCCCAGGTGGAAAATGCTCAGGTTGACCTGAAAGAAACCAGCCTGCTGTACCGCGCCAGCCGCCAGATTTCTCAGGCGCAGGCGCACGAGACGATCTGGACCACGCTGGAGGAAACCCTGCGCGAGACCAGTTACTTGGGGATGGTGCTGCAAACCCGCCCGCAGGACGACCAGCTACGCGCCACCAACATTATCGAAACAGAGGCAAAGAAGAGCGGCCAGCCGACGATCATCGTCACGTTATCGCGCGTGGTGGAAAAGCTGCACCAGGGTGGTTACCAGATCTTTGACGCCCTGGCGCAGCCATCAGAGTTTTACCCGATCCTATCGTACTTCCACCAACGCGGGTGCAGCAAAGCGGCTCTGATCCCGGTGTACGTGGGCGGAGAGTTATCGCAGGTGGTGGCACTGGCAACGCGCGGCGAGAGCCGCCTGACCCCGGCCACGATGCAGCAGTATCTGAGCCTGGCAGAAGTGATCGCAAACGCGCAGGAACGTCTCAACGCATTGGAATTGATGGAAGGCAGCCTGAGCGAGCTGCGCGCACTGGCGAGCGTAAGTCATGCGATCAGCCTGGAAACGGATGTGGAAGCCCTCTACCCGGTTTTACTGGAACAGGTGAAAGCAGTGGTGGGTGGGGAGTTCTCTTTCTTTATCGCGTTGTATGAACGCGAGACAAGCCAGATCCACTTCCCCTTCACATACGAAAATGGCCAGGTCCAGACGATCAATCCGATCCAATTGGGTGAGGGACTGACATCGCATGTGATCAAGACGCAAAAGCCACTGCTGCTGGAGCGCAACGCGATGCAACAGATGGCCGCGCTGGGGATTAAGCTGGTAGGAACTGCGACACAATCCTGGCTAGGCGTGCCGCTCAGCGTGGGTGGTGAAGTATTTGGCGTGATGGTAGCCCAGGATACTGAAGCGGATGGCCGCTTTGGGCAAAAAGAGCTGCGCTTGTTTACCACCCTGGCGCCACAGGTGGCAGTTACGATCCGCAACGCGCAGCTTCTAAGCCAGATGCAGGGCGCACTGAAAGCTTACGATCAGGAGCACTTCCTTCTAAATATGCTGCTGGATAACGTACCTGACAGAATTTCCTTCAAAGATGAACAGGCGCGCTATCTGCTGTGCAGCCAATCCGTGCTGGCATTCCACGGTAACAGCGTGGAAGAGGAAATTGTGGGTAAGACGATCAGTGAGCTGCGCAGCGGTGAGGCGGCAGCAGAGAAGATTTACGCGTTGGAAATGGACCTGCTGCGCAGTGGTGAGCCGGTGCTCAATGAAGTCATCGAAATGCCGAACGCGCAGGGATCGCAGTCCTGGATCACCCTGGATATTTTGCCGATGCACAATGAAGAAGGCAAGATAAATGGCCTGCTCAGTATCGCGCACGATATCACCGAGTTAAAACGCACCGAACAGGTGGCGCAGATCCGCGCCCAGCAACTGCAAACCGCGTCCGAAATTGCGCGCGATACCAGCGGAACGCTGAACGTGGAAGAGCTGCTGAGCAACGCCATTAACATGGTACGTGACCGGTTCGGTTTCTACCACGCCTCAATCTTCCTGCTGGATGCGCTGGGTGACTACGCGGTGCTGCGCGAGTCGACCGGCGAAGCCGGTGCGCAGTTGAAAGCCGCCGGACACCGGTTGGCGGTAGGCTCATCCTCCATTGTTGGTACGGCCACGAGCAGTGGCGATCCGGTGGTGGTGGATGATGTAACGCTGAGCGCTAATTACTACGCCAATCCCCTGCTGCCCCTCACGCGCGCGGAGCTGGCCATGCCGCTGCGCATGGGCACGCGGGTAATCGGTGTTCTGGATGTGCAATCGACCGAGCCGAACGCCTTCCAACCGGAAGACATTCAGATCCTGGGCATCCTGGCTGACCAGCTGGCAATCGCCATTTCCAACGCCGACCTGTTTGTTGACACGCAGGACAACATCACCAAGCACCGCTTCCTGCACCAGATCAGCACCGCGGCGGCAGGCTCTACGAGCGAAGATGACGCGCTGCGCACCACGGTAGAGGGGCTGCAAACGGCTTTTGGCAGTGATCACGTGGCGATCTACCTGTTCGATGATCGCAATACGTTGTACCTGCGCGCATCGGCTGGATACGTGAATGTGGATACCAGCCAGGTGCGCGCCACGCTGGGCCAGGGAACCATCGGGCTGGCGGCGCTGGGGCAGCATCCGGTGATGGTCAAAGATGCGCAGATGGATGAGCAGAGTGATGACCTCGAAACGGGCATTCGCTCGCAGCTTGCAGTGCCGATCATGTACACCGACCGTACGATCGGTGTCATGAGCATTGGCAGCAGCCAGCCCGCGGCATACGATGAAAACGACCAGGAAATCCTGGGGAGCCTCGGCAGCACGCTGGGTGCAATCCTGGCGAACACGCAACTGGTGAGCCAGATCCGCCAGCAGGTGGAGCAGCAGAAACAGTTGTTTGAGATCAGCTCCAAAATCCGCCGCTCAAGCGATATCCAAACCATCCTGCAGGTTTCGACGCGCGAACTGGCAAATGTTCTGCACGCTCGGCGCGCGCAGATCCGCCTGATGGCCGAACAGGCAGCCGGGCCTGAACTCGAAAATTATGTGCCCGAGAAGAATACGGGACCAGGCTTTGGTGCTTTCCCGGGTGACAACGGCCAAAACGGAAACGGTCAGAATGGTAATGGCCACAATGGCAACGGGCATAATGGCAACGGGCATCACCACCAGGAGCTGGACTTATGAGCACATCCGTCCCCACCCGGCCGCTGCGGCGGAGTAACAAAACCTTTACCACGGTACAAAAGCAGGGCATCCAGATCCAGCTCACAGTCAGCACCGTCCTGGGCGGGATCGCGATGGCATTTTACTACCCCAATGCCGTGCGCAGCGGAAATTTTGGTACGTTGATCCTGGCAGCAATCCTGCTGGCGTGCATGGGAATACTGGCAGCGCTGCAAACCATGGACATACGCCGGCGGACAAGCCTGTTTCTGTCAGCGGTGTTCCTGGTCGATATCCTGCTGCTGGGTGTTACGGGCATCAGCGCTTATACGCTGGTACTCTTGTTCATGGGGCTGTATTATTGCGCGCATTACCTGGGCGTGCGCGCCATGGGTGCGATGCTGGCAGCGTGGATTGGCTGTGCGGTCGTGTATGGGCTGCTGGCGCAGGAAGGCAATATTTTACCAACACCGATCTTACCCACGCGCATGCTGGATCAGATCGTGGCGGTATCACTGATGGTACACGTCGCCGGCGGTATCCTGGTGACCCACCTGATGCTGGTGCGCGAATATGAACAGACTACTGTAAAGGCAATTGAGGTCGGACAGTCGCTGGAAAGTGAACAACGCAAAACCGAAAAACGGCTGGAAGAACGCACGCTGTATTTCCAGCGCAGACTGCTGCAAGCACGCGCAGCGGCAGAAATTTCCGGCTCAATCACATCCATCCTCGACCCGCAGATACTGCTGCAAACTGTGGTGGAGTTGATGATTGACCGGTTCAAGCTGTACTATATCGGCGTTTTTGTGCTGGACGATGAGAAAAAGACCGCCGTGCTACGCGCAGGCAGCGGCGAAGCCGGCGCAGCGATGATCGCGGCACGGCACAACCTGGCCGTGGGCGGCTCGTCGATGATCGGCTGGTCGACCCTCAACCGCCAGGCGCGCATCGCGCTGGACGTAGGCGCGGATGCGATCCGCTTCAACAACCCATACCTGCCACACACCCGCTCGGAGCTGGCGCTGCCCATTTTGGCCAAGGGGGAAGTACTGGGCGCCATGAGCATCCAATCCACGCAGCCAAACGCATTTGACGAAGATGATATCACCATCCTCCAAGGCATTGCCGACAGCCTGGGCGCGGCATTAGAAAATGCGCGCCTGTACCAGCAGGCCGAAGCGGCACTGGAAGAAGTGCGCAGCATCACGCGCGACTATATTAACGACACCTGGGCAGAAACCACGCGCGAGTATGGCAAGCTGGAATATCAATATGAAAACCCGAGTGTAGTGCCGGGTGAGCTGGGTGGGGTACATGAATTCCCGATTGTGCTGCGCGACCAGGTGATCGGCGTGATTTCGCTCGAAAACGACCGCGCGCAGTTGAGCGCTGAAGAGCTGGCGTTCGCGGAAGCAGTGACACAGCAAACTGCGGTAGCCTTGGAAAACGCGCGCCTGCTGGAAGAGACCCAACGCCACGCGCGCGAAGAACAAAAACTCAATGAGCTGAGCGAGCAATTCTCACAGTCGCGCACGATTGATGAAATTCTACAATCTGCGGTGGCAGGTCTGGGCGAGCTGCCCTCGGTGGCTGAAGTGACGATCCAGCTAGTGCCACCGGGAGCGGAAATGCTGCCGGTCAGCGGCAATGGCAAAGCGAACCACGGTTAAGAGGGAACGATGAAATTCATCCCGGCCTTTCTTCAGAAAAATCCGAGCGATAAACCGCACGGGCAGGATGATGAGCTGCAGCAGATCCGTCAGCGCATCCTCAACATCCTGCTGGCGGCGGGCAGCATTTTGGGCGTGCTGGCCTATTTCAGCGATATCTTTGGCCTGATCCGCGAGCAGGATTGGATTACCGCCGGGATCGAAACGGGCGTAATCGCCATGACGATCCTGCTGGCAGTCTACGAAAAACCGGGCTACCAGGTACGCGCGGGCGGTTTGTTGGCGCTGATGTTCATCCTGGCAGGCACAGACCTGGTGAATGATGGGCTCACCGGCGCCGGTCGCCTGTTCCTGATCGTATATGTCATCATGGCATTCGTGCTGCTGCGCACCCGGCAAGCGATTGCCTCCGCGCTGCTATCCCTGGCAGCGATGGTAACGGTCGCCGTGCTGATGGTGCAGAAGGTTCTACCGCAGCCAGATCTGTCACGCTATGACGTATTGAACATTCCGGCGTGGATTTTGAACATAGTGGTTTTCGCGCTGCTGGCAGCGTTGTGCATATTTACCCTGGTGTACATGATTCGCGGCCTGGAGAATGTGTTGACGAAACAGAAAAACCTCTCTGCGGAGTTGGAAGAAGAACGCAGCCGCCTGGAACAGCGCGTTGACGAGCGCACCCAGGAACTGCACAAACGCGCTGTTGGTATGGAAATCTCAAACCGGCTGGGGCAGGCAATCGGCCAGCTCAACGATGAAGAAGAGGTGTTGGACGTGACCGGCGCGTGTTTCGACAACGAATTCGGCTACCGCGAGCAAGTTTATTATCTGCTGGACGAGCGCCAGCAGCGTATGAAGGCGCACATGGCGCGTGGCGAGGCGGGAGAAGGCTACGTCGCGGAAACACCTGTGCAGTCCCCCGGTGCGCCAGGGACATTCGCTGCGTTGGCAGTGAAAGGTGATGCCAGGTTGCTGCGCAATCGTGGTGACGATGCGGCGTATTTCTCTTCAGCGTTGCAGGGTATGGACTCGGCGCTGCTGCTGCCCATGAAGAGTGCCGGGCGCGTGACCGGCTTTGTGCTGTTATTTTCGGCGGATTACCGCGAATTAATGATCGATGACATCAGCCTGTACCAGAACTTGACCGCGCAAGCCGCGGCTGGTGTGGAGCGCGCCCGGCTGATCGCCATGATGGAACGTTCGATGGAAGACCTGCGAGCCAGCGCGCGGCAAACCACGCAGCATAACTGGCGCGCTTACCTGCGCTCAACCAAGCGCAGGATGGCATACCACTACAACCGCGAGGGCACAGAAGCTGGCGCGGAAGAGCCGGCGGAAGCAGCCCAGGCATTGAAGATTGGCAAGGTGGTGGTGACACCCGCCGCCGAGGTCGATGGCAAAGAAATGGTCACGCTCGCCGCGCCCATCGTGCTGCGCGGGCAACCGCTGGGGGTCATCCACCTGCGGATGAAAGGCAGCAGCATTGCCCCGGATATGATGCACCTGGTGGAAGCGGTAACCAAACGCCTGGCGCTGGCACTGGAAAACGCGCGCCTGGTGGATGAGGTGCAGCAGCGCGCCGAACGCGAGGCGGCGGTGAGCGCTATCGCTACGCGCGTGCGCGCGTCCAATGATATCGACGGCATCCTCAAGACCGCCGCCCAGGAATTGGGCCGGTCGCTGGGTGTATCCGAAGTCGTTGTCCAGCTTCGCGGCAATGCGTAAGCCCACCTGTCGCGTGGAGGTTTCATGACCGCACCCCTTCCCAACCGAATTTTACAAGACCCTGCCGGCGGATTACCGCAAAATATCCAGGATCGCAACACGCGCTGGCTGTTGATCATCGTCGGCCTGGCCAGCCTGGCATTTGCCGCGGCGTTCATCGTGCTAGGCATCAGCAGCGGCACGAGCCAGCCTTTGTTGCTGGCGGCAATGCTGGTGATCACGTTCATTGCTGCATTCATCTGCCGCGATGCTCGCATCATCGAGTCGCGGATTACGCGGGTTTTCTCCGTGCTGGTATGCCTCGAATTGACGCTGATCGCCTATGCCGTCATCTTTGAAAACGCTATTCTGCCCGCAGTGCTGGCATGTGTGACGATGGGGCTGCTATTCGGTGTGGTTTCCCTGGAAGAGGGGCGGGCAGCCAACGCCGTGATGCTGGGTGTGGTTGCAGCGATCGTGGTTGCCGCAGCAGGGGTTTACCGGCCTTGGGAACCCCTGAGCGGCATCGGGTTGGTGGGCCATTTTGGTTACCTGATCACCGTGGTAACGATGCTCGTTTTCGGTTATTTGCGGGCGAAAGAAACCGTGCAGCTTTCGATCGGGATGCGCCTGGTAGTGATCGGCATCCTGCTGGTTGCGATACCGGTGGGTGTACTGGCAGCCATCAACAACGCGTCCTTCAAAAACATTAAACAACAGGAAGCCAATATCGCGTTGGAAGACGCAGCCGGACGGTTTGCGCAGCAGCTTGATGAGTTTATTTTGAGTAACCGTGCTTCGATTAATACCCAGGCCAACATGCCGGCGCTGGGCGAATACCTGAGTATCGCCCCCGCAAAGCGAGCCGGAACTACTCAGGAAGCAATGGTAAACAGTGCACTCAAGTCCTTTGAGGCAGCACTGAAAGTGAAGGAACGCACGTTTCTCAAGTCGTTTGCGCTGCTCGATGCGGGCGGCCAGGTAGCTTACACTTCCAACCCCGCGGATGTCGGCTGGAAAGAACAGAAGACGCAATACTTTATTAAGACCTTCGCCCTGGGACAGGCGTTTGCATCCGATGTGATGTTCTCCCCGGTCGACAACGCGCCGTATATCTTCTTCAGCGCGCCGGTGCGGGATGCAACCAATATCGTGGTGGGCGTGCTGCGTGTGAAGTATAGCGCCAGCATTCTGCAAAGCATGGCCAAGGAGTCCACCGGTTCGCAGACAGAAGCCAACTACCCAATCGTATTTGACAAATACTATATGCGCCTGGCACAGCCCTACCGTCCTCAGCTCCTTTACCAGGTGCTTGTGCCACTGCGCCAGGATCAATTACAGAAGATGAGCACCGAAGGTGGGAAGCCCGAGGTGCTGCGCTCCACCAATATGAACGAGATGGCAGCCTTTCTGGACAATGCCGAGGAATCTCCTTACTACACAGGCTGGTCCGAGTCGGACCGTACCGACCAGATGGCGGCCGTCAAAATGTCTAGCAAGGATTGGTACGTGGTGTTCGTGCAAAGCGCAGGCGTACTGCAGGCACAACTGGAACAGCAGACCAGCCTGGCGGTGCTGATCGCTACCATTCTGGCCGGCCTGGTAAGCATGGCAGTTATGCGGCTGGGCCGCTCGTTCAGCGACCCGATCCTTGCGCTGACCGGCTTTGCGCGCGAAGTGATGGGTGGCAATCTGGATGCCAAACCCATCGAAAAGGGCTTGCAGGAATTCCTGCTGCTAGGACAGACCTTCTCCATGATGGCGAATCAGGTGAAGCAAATGATTGCCGGACTGGAAGACCGCGTGCGCGAGCGCACCAGCGAGCTGGCAAAGCAAAACGACGCCCTGGTGCTGCGCGCGCGGCAGTTCCAGACTGTGGCAGATGTGGCGCGCGGTGTGGCGGAAACGCAAGAACTGCAAGACCTGTTGGATAACGTGACTGTCATGATCAGCGACCGGTTTGGGTTCGCGCATACCGGCATCTTTCTCATCGATGATGCGCGCGAATTCGCGGTGCTGCGCGCGGCGAGCAGCGAAGGCGGCGCGCGCATGCTGGCGCGCCAGCACCGGCTGCGCGTGGGCCAGGCAGGCATCGTAGGCTATGTGACTACCGCCGGAGAGCCGCGCGTGGCCACCGATGTCGGTCAGGATGCTGTGTTCTTCAACAACCCCGACCTGCCCCTCACCCGCTCGGAAATGGCGTTGCCATTGAAGGTGGGCACGCAAATCATTGGTGCGCTGGATGTGCAGAGTAACCAATCAGATGCATTCAGCGATGAGGATATCCAGTTATTCAGCATTCTGGCAGACCAGATCGCAATCGCGATTTACAACAACCAGTTGTACGCCGAAATGTCGCAGACGCTGGCTGAGTCGCAGGCGGTACACCGCCGCTACCTGCAGGCGGAGTGGAACCGTGAAATGGAAAACGGCCAATATGCTGCGTACCGCTACACGCATAGCGCGATATTACCCTCCTCGCCGGTCGTGGCGGATGATGTGAATTCAGCGGTCGAACTGGGTGAGCCAGTGGCCACCATAGAAGCTGGTTTGCGCGTGCTGGCAATGCCGGTGAAGTTGCGTGGCGAGACCATTGCGGTGATCCGGGTGACGGAAAACAGCGAAGGCAGCCACGACTGGCACACAGAAGAAGTGGAAACGGTGAAGGACGTCGCCGACCAGGTGGCACTGGCGCTGGAAAATGCACGCTTGTTCACCCAGACGGCTCGGCGCGCGGAACGCGAGCGCAAGGTTTTGGAGATCACCAGCAAGATCCGCCAGCACAACGATCCGCAGGAAATGCTGCGCGTGGCGGTGGAAGAACTGCAAAACGCGTTGAAGGCAAGCCGGGCACAGGTGTTACTACAACCGGCTCCGGCGGGTCATGGTGGTAATGGTAACGGGAATGGCAACGGTAACGGCCACAACGGTGCCGCGTAAGGGGCGGGAAGGGGAAAAAGCATGACAACAATCATCGCGGTAGCAAATGAAAAAGGCGGGGTGGCCAAGACGACCACGACCCTCTCACTGAGCGCTGCGCTGGCAGAAGCGGGGCAGCACGTCCTGGCAGTAGACCTGGATGCGCAAGCCAACCTTTCGCTGGCGGTGGGCATCGAACCCGAAACCGTGAAACAGTCGGTGGCAAACTTGCTGTTGGAGCCGGCCAATCTGGATAGTGTTTGCCGCGAGACAAATATCGAACGGCTGACCATTCTACCGGGCAATAGCGAGATGGGACTGGCTGAGCGCTTCCTGCCCATCCGTAAGGGCTATGAGTTGGCCATCCGCGATCTGCTGGCGCGCGCCGGGTATGCGTACGACTATATCCTGCTCGACTGCCCGCCTTTTCTGGGCGCGGTGACGTTGAGCGCGCTGTGCGCGTGCGACCTGCTGGTAATCCCCACCCAGCCGGAATACTTCTCAATCTACGCGCTGCGTAACATGATGGCTGTGATCCGGCGCGTGCGCGCGCAGTACAACCCGCGGCTGACGTACCGCCTGCTGCTTACCATGCACGACCGGCGCAACCGCACGCACCGCAATCTTACGGAACAACTGCACGAGAATTTCGGCAGCGGCCTCTTCAATACGATCATTGATATTGATACCAAGCTGCGCGAAAGCCCGATCAGCGGGACATCTGTTCTGGCGCACGCCCCCAAGAGCCGCGCCGCCGCCCAATACCGCGCCCTGGCCCAGGAGATCCTTGAGCATGTCCAAGAAACCACTGCAGAACCGACTCGATAACCTGTTCAAGAAAATCCAGACGCTGGAGCCGGAAGAAGTCGAGCGCCCGGCAGCCGCGTTGAACGGATGGTACTGGGAATGCACGACTGAGGGAACGTACCTGACGTGCAGCCCGGAAGTGATGGCGTGCCTGGGCATCCCGTCGGAAGCATTCGCCGGGCAGCCAATAGAGCGATTCCACCTGCACCCCGATTCAGCCGGCGCCCTGCTGGAAACGCTGCGCAAGCCCAAGCCGCCGCGCGAAGTGGATGTGTTCTTCGTCGATGCCGAGCGGAAATTAATCCCGGCGCGGGTGAGCGTTCTGACCGAGACTGACAAGAATGGGCATGAATCGCGCTGGCAGGGTTTTGTTCAGGTGCTGCCTGATGTCGCCCTGCCCGAACCGCAGGAATCAAAACCTGCCGCGCCGCCCAAAGAAGCGCCGCATACCAAAAAGATCGCAACCGGCAGGCTGGCATCGAACGGCGTAGCGATTGAAGCCGGCAGTATACGACCAGCAAGCAGCCTGTGGACAAAAGCCGGCATCCAGAGTCTGAGCCAGAACAACGTGGTGGCGCACAGCGACGAGAATGGGCCATCAGCCATCGCGGCACCCTTCCGGCTGCGTGAGCGCGGTACGGGCATCCTGGAAATTGTGGACGATGAACAAGGACGCGCGTGGAGCGATGATGAGCGCCAGCTTGTGCAGGAAGTGGCTAATCAGTTGGCCCTGGCGCTGGAGAATGCCGAGCTGTACCAGACAGTACAGCAGGAGCTGGGTGAAAGAATCCGCGCTGAGCAGGAAATCCGCACCCGCAACCAGGACCTGGCGACGCTGAACCAGGCAGGACAACAGCTCAGCCGGTTGACCAGCCCGCAGGAAATCTACGAATTGGTGAGCAATATCGTCAGCCAGATGATGCGCTGCAACAATCTGGAGATTGCGCAGTTTGATGCTGCGCAGCGCAGCGCGGCATACCCGGTGATCCTGCGTGGTGGTGAGCGCCTGCAGCAGGGCATGCAGCCGCTGGGTAACGACGTGGCCGGCTATCTGTTCTGGACCAAAAAGCCGCTGTTGATTGGCCGCAATATGGAGTCTGAGATGGTGGAACGCGGAATCGCACTGCCCGAACGCGTGCCGGTTTCGATTGTGGGCATTCCCATGCTGGCCGGTGACCGGCCGGTGGGCAGCCTGATCCTGTACGACTATGAAAACGAGAACGCATACAGCGCCATCCACGTCGAGCTGCTCTCTACACTGACATCCCAGGCGACCACGGCATTGGAAAACGCGAACCTGTTCCAGGAAATCCGCGCGGCGCTGGCAGCGATTGAAACGCGCGAACGCTACCAGGCGAATGTGGCACTGGTGGCGGCCACATTGAGCAAGTACGGCTCAAAATCGCTGCCGGATGTGCTCAGTTCTTTGGGCGAAGCTGCAAAGCCCAGCCGGGTATACTTTGCCCAGGTAATAGACGAAGAAAGCGACTGCTCTTGGCAAATGGTGCTGGAATGGGTATCGCCGGAATGTAAAAACACATTCAACCAGGCGCCCACGCGCCATTTCACCACCCATGAGCTGCCCACGCTCATCGAGCAGATGCGCGAAACCGGCTGGGTAGCGCGCCATGTGGCCGACCTGCCCTCGCCTGATCGCGAGTTCTTCTCCGCGCAGAATGTGCGCAGCGTGCTGGTGCTGGCAGTGCCGGGGCGCGCCAAACTGCCCAGCCTGATGATTTTTGAGCAGGTGGATGCCGCCCGCGAATGGCAGATGGAAGAAGTTCGTGTCCTGCAGATCGCCACGGATGCTCTCTCCAACACCATGCTGCGCGAAAACCTGCTTAAGCAGGTGCAGGTCTCCCTGCACGATACCGAGAACCTGTACAACCTCAGCCACAACCTGGCGCTGGAAAACGAACCCCGCGAGATGCTGGCTACGATTGCCACCGGCCTGGAAGCGCAGGAACTCCACCGCGCCGCGTTGGTGACCTACACGTATGACCAACACGGGAAAGTGACCGGGCTCGACAGCCGGGAAATGTGGGCGCGCGATGGCCAGGTATTAACCGCTGACGACTACAATGTTGCCGCGTTTGGGCGGATGCTGCTGCGCCCCACCCCATTGTTCGTAGACGACCTGGCCGTGGATGCCGCGGTGGATGATGTGGCGCGTGATACGATGCTGCAAAATGGAACACGCTCGCTGGTGATCATCCCGCTGTTCTCCGGCCGCCGGCAAACCGGCAGCCTGCTGCTGGCATCCACCGAAAAGCACGCCTTTGGTGACCAGGTCCGCCGCAGCGCGCAAACCCTGGCCGACCAGCTCGCTACCTCGCTGGATAACCGCAGGCTGTTCCAGGAAACGCAAATCGCGCTGTCAGAGACCGGGCTGATGTACCAGGTAAGCGATGCAATTGCGCAGGCGCAGAACCCGCAGGACCTGGTAGGCATCGTTGCGCAACACCTGATGCCTGCCGGCGCCGACCGCGTATCGCTCTCGTCCATTAGCTACTCCGTGGATGGCGAGCCTTCAGAAATTGAGTTGATCGGGCACTTTGACCGCGAAGGACAATACCAGCGCATCGGCACGCGCTACCGCGCGTCGCTGCTGCCGTTCTTCTCATCCATCACCAACGAGCCAATTCTGGTTTCGGATATCCGCCAGTACCCGCTGGATGAAAGCTCGCGCGCGATGCTGACCAGCGGCGGGATTGTGGGTACCTGCCTGGTTCCGCTGACAGCCACGGGTAAGATTATCGGGTTGATCGCTCTGTCCAGCAAAAAGGTGCTGCAGATGACGGTGGAAGAGACACGCCGGCTGCAGGTGGCGGCAAGCGGCATCGCGGTATCACTGGAAAAGCAGCGCCTGCTGGTGGAAGCCCAGCGGCGCGCGCTGGAACTGCAAACCGCGGCGGAAATCGCGCGCGACACCACTAGCACCCTGTCGCTGGATCAACTGCTACACTCCATTGTGGAGCTCATGGCCGCCCGTTTCGGCTTCTACCATGCCTCGATCTTCCTGCTGGACGCCAACCGCAAGTACGCGATCGTGCGCGAATCAACTGGTGAGGCGGGGCGCGAGCTCAAACAGCGTGGTCACAAGCTCTCAGTCGGCTCGCGCTCGGTTATCGGCTCAGTGGTGGCCTCTGGCGAACCGCTGATCCTGGGTGACACGGCGCGCAGCCCGCTGCACTTCCCCAACCCGCTGCTGCCGGATACGCGCTCAGAGATGGGCATTCCGCTAAAACTTGGCACGCAGGTCATCGGCGCACTGGATATCCAATCAAACCGCGCCAATGCCTTCAACCAGGATGATCTGGCGGTGCTGCAAATTCTGGCAGACCAGATCGCGATTGCTATCGAAAATGCGCGCGCCTACGAAATCTCGCAAAAAGCGGTGGAAGAGATGCGCGAGGTGGATCGCATGAAAAGCCAGTTCCTGGCGAATATGAGCCACGAGTTGCGCACCCCGTTGAATTCGATCATCGGCTTCTCCAAGGTGATCCTGAAAGGCATCGACGGCCCGATCAACGAAACCCAGAGCCAGGACCTCAGCGCGATTTACAACTCCGGCCAGCACCTGCTCAACCTGATCAACGATATCCTCGACCTGAGCAAGATCGAAGCCGGCAAGATGGAGCTTTCCTTCTCGGAAATCAACCTGTCGGAGATGGCCAATAGTGTCATGTCCACGGCGGTGGGGCTGGTCAAAGGCAAGCCGGTTCGGCTCAACCAGACCATACCGGCGGATATGCCGTTGGTGCGAGCCGACAATACCCGTGTGCGCCAGGTGCTATTGAATTTCATCAGCAATGCTTCCAAATTCACCGACGATGGTTCGATCACAGTGGCGGCCGAATTTACGCGCTCGCCTGCGGGCAAGCGCGAGGTGATGGTAACGGTGACGGATACCGGCGCGGGCATCGCGGCGGAAGATACGCACAAGCTGTTCCAGCCCTTCTCGCAGGTAGATGACTCGCCCACGCGCAAAACGGGCGGCACCGGTCTGGGCCTTTCAATCTGCCGCTCGCTGATCGAAATGCACGGTGGCCGCATTGGCCTGCTGCGCTCAGAAGTGGGCGTAGGCAGCACATTCTTCTTCACCCTCCCGGTTCAGGAGCCGGAACCCGAGCCAGAAGCGGAGATCATCCCGGCGGGAGCCCGGACGGTGCTGGCGATTGACGACGATGCGCAGGTGATCAGCCTGTACGAGCGCTATCTCAAGCCGCACGGCTACGTGGTGATCGCGCTGACTGACCCGACCCAGGCAGTGGAACGCGCAAAAGAGCTGCAGCCTTCCGCCATTACAGTGGATATTATGATGCCGGAACGTGATGGCTGGCAGGTGATGCGCGATTTGAAGAACGACCCGGAGACGCGCTCCATCCCGGTGATCGTATGCAGCATATTGGAAGAAACCGAAAAAGGCCTGAACATGGGCGCGGCGGATTACCTCGTGAAGCCATTTGCACAGGATGACCTGTTTGCGGCGATCAACCGGTTGAACCGCGATGGCAGCATTCAGAACGTGTTGATCATCGACGATTCGGCGGCCGATACGCGCCTGGTGCAGAAGATGCTGGATGAAACAGGCCGTTTCCAGGTGAACAGCGCTTCCAGCGGCGAAGATGGTTGGAACAGTATCCTCACCGCGCGGCCAGACGCGATCATCCTCGACCTGTTTATGCCCGGGCTGAACGGTTTTGACCTGCTGGCACGGCTACGCGCCGACGACGTGCTGCGCAGCATTCCCGTAATCATTCTCACCGGAGCCGACCTGACCCCGGAACAACAGCAGCAGCTGGCCGAGTTCGGCCAACACCTCCTTGGAAAGGGTCATCTGAGCGAAGCCGACCTGCTGGCATCGCTGGAGAGCAGCCTTTCGGGGACGTCTGCGTAGAAAGCAAACCTAATCATGCCTTTTCCATTCACTGTAGCCTGCCTGGACTGCGGCCAACACAGCGAATTCTCGCTGCAACAGCGCACCTGCACGCATTGTGGCAGTCCGTGGCGCGAGGCACGCTATGATCTGAGCACTCTGGCCGGAAAACTGCCGGAGCTGGTAAAAGACCGGCCTTTTGACCTGTGGCGCTACCGCGAGCTGCTGCCAATTGCCAACCCGAACCCCGAGCTGTGTATCGGCGAAGGCGGCACGCCGTTGATCCGCGCGGCAAACCTGGGGATGATGATTGGCTGCCCAAATATCTATTTGAAAGATGAGCGCCAGGGTCCAACCCACTCCTTCAAAGATCGCCAGGCGGCGGTGACGATCCAGATGCTCAAAGAAGCCGGGGTGCACGAAATGGTGGTGGCATCTACCGGCAACGTGGCGATTTCTTACTCGGCGTACGCAGCACGCGCGGGGATCAAGATCTGGGCCTTCCTCACCAGCCTGGTGCCAGGCGCCAAAATGCGCGAAGTTGCGATTTACGGCACTCAGGTGATTAAGATAACCGGCACCTACGACCAGGTGAAAGAACTGGCGACGCGCTTTGCCGAGCAGCGCGGGCTGTATTACTGCCCCGGAGCCAAGAGCATTGCCTGCACCGAGGGGATGAAAACCCTGGCATTGGAGATCGCTGAGCAGCTTGGGATGCGCCTGGGTCCGGGCAGCACACCATGGCGCGCGCCGGATTGGTACGTGCAGGCGGTGAGCGGCGGTTTAGGCCCGCTGGGCGTGCTCAAGGGCTTTATCGAGCTCAAAGAATTGGGGTTGATCGACCGCGTGCCCAAGGTAGCGGTGATCCAGACCGAAGGCTGCGCGCCGATGGTGCACGGTTGGAAGCAGGGGCTGGAGAAAGCCCCGGTGGTCAGCTCGCCGCGCACCCTGATCATTACCCTGGCCACCGGCGACCCGGGCAAGCCCTACACACTGCTGCGGAAACGAATGCTGGACAATTCTGGCGGCACGTTTGAATACGTGAGCGACGAAGAAGGTTACCGGGCCATGCATTACCTGGCCAAAATGGAAGGTATCTCGGTGGAACCGGCGGCGGCGATAGCGGTCGCCGGACTGGTGAAGCTGGTACGCGCCGGCCAGGTGAAGAGTGACGAGGTAGTGGTGATCAACTGCACCGGCCATACCATGCCGGTGGAGCGTGATATCCTGGGCGAAGGCTGGTCGAAGGATCTTGTGGCTTCGGGATCGAAGGCGATGGAAGAGAACCGGCAAGACGGCCTGCTGGCAGCGCTGAGCAAGGTTTCTCTGGACCGCTACCCGCGCATTGCTATCGTCGATGATACGCCCGACGCGCGGCGACTGATCCGCCGTATCCTGCAGTCGCAGGGCGACTTCACCATCTTCGAAGCCTGCGACGGGCATGAGGCCATCCAGGTGGCGCGCGAGCAGCACCCCAACCTGATCATCCTCGATCTGATGATGCCAGGAATGGATGGTTTCTCGGTGCTCGATTCGCTCCAGGCCAGCGCTGAAACAAAGGACATCCCGGTGATTGTGGTCACCGCCAAGGAATTAACCGGTTACGAGCGCGAGCGGCTGGATGGTCATATCCGCTCGCTGATGCAAAAGGGCGATTTTATGAGTGATGATCTGATTGACGAGATCCACGCGCTGCTGGGCTGACCCGGCAGATACACCGCCACATACACGTTTCAGCAATGCAGCTTGCAACGAGGAACGATGGAACGCTTGCGACGAAAAAAGGGGATTCAAGCAGCTTTAACATCCGCGATGTTTCTTGGATTCGCGCCAATTTTTGGCAAGCAAGCCATCCTGCTCGGCTTTTCGCCTATCGCGGTAACTGCTTTCCGCACAACCGTGGCGGCGCTGCTGCTTTTAGCGCTGACAGCCATGTTCCGTCGCCAGTTCCTGTATATTTTTCCGGTAGGCCTGATCGGCTGCCTGATGGCAGGGTTTGTCAACGGAGTGGGCTCGGTGTTTTATTACACTGCGCTGGGCCGTCTGGAAGCCGGTGTGGGGCATATGCTGTATTCGTTTTACCCGGTGTTCATCGCCCTGCTGCTGATGCTGGAACGGCAGAAGATCACCAACCTGACCAAGCTGCGGCTGGCAATCTCGCTACCGGCGGCGCTGCTAATCCTGCAGGCTGGTGGGCGTGAGACGATCGACCTGCTGGGCGTGGGCTGCATGCTGGCCTCATCCTTCTTCTACGCGCTGCACCTGATGATTAACCAGCGTGTGCTGTTCGAAGTGCCAGCGCCCACCGTGGCACTGTACACGCTGCTGGGGATGAGCTTTACCGTGATGGTGATCTATGCTGGCTTCGATCGCGCCATGCCGGCGGCAGGTGTGCCCTGGTGGCCGGTGCTGGCGCTGGCAGCCATCACCGCCATGGCGCGCGTGCTGCTGTTCCTGGGTGTCAAGCACCTGGGCGGGATGCAAACCGCGCTGCTGGGACTGAGTGAACTGCTAATCGCCATTCTGATTTCGCAGGCGTGGCTGGGCGAGCGGCTGGGTGTGATGCAGTGGTTCGGCGCGGCGCTGCTGGCGCTGAGCCTGTTCCTGGTAGGATTTGACCGCTTTGCGCCAGAGCAGCGACGACCTATGGTCTGGCTGGACTGGATCCACCAGGTGCTCAGCTTCCAGGGGCGCGATTTTGGCAAGCCGCCGGCGGTAAAAGCCAAGGTGCTCAAGCCGGGAGTTACGCGCGAAGGATCGTAGACCCTGAACGAAAGCCCTTGACCAGGCTGTTCATGTGGCCGATTACGCGATTTTCAGCACCTGATGGTGAGTACAAAGCGCGCCCCGCCGGACTGAGCGGCCGGCTGCCATTCCAGGCGTCCGCCGTTAGATTCGGCGATGCGGCGCGCAATCGCCAGGCCTACCCCGCTGCCCTCGCTGCGCGTGGTGAAGAACGGGCGGAAGAGCCGTGCGCGCGCGGCAGGCGTCAGGCCGGTGCCGCTGTCTTCGATGGCAATACTGATCGTTTCCGCAGCAATGGTAGCGCTGACCCAGATCATTTTCTCTCCAGACTGTCCGCCTAGAGCATCGATGGCGTTAGCGAGCAGGATGAGCAGTAGCAGCGCAAGGTCGTCGCGGGCTATGTTTATCGGGTTGAGCGGCCGCTGATAGCTGGTGCGCACCTGAATGTTCTGCTCTTTGATGCGCGGGGCAAGCAGGTCGAGCGCTTGCTGCACCACGCTTTCCACGTCTGCGGCCGGCGCGGCCGCCGGTCGCTGGACGAGCCCCAGCAGGCGCTGGAAAGCCACCTCAAAGCGGTACAGTTCCTGCTGCGCGCTGCCCAGATACTCACCGGCGCGCCCGGAGCGGTTTTCCGGCCGGTTGGCCAGGTACAGGCTATTTTTGAGCGATTGCAGCGGGTTATTGAGGTCGGGCAACATGGCCGGCACCAGCCACTCCAGCAAGCGCATACGCTCGCTGCGCTCCAACAGCCCGCCGCGGCGCTCGACCTTGCGCGCGATTTCCGCCAGGTTCGTCACCAGACGCGCATTTTCCAGCAGAGCCACGCCCTGCGCGCACAAACCGGACAGCAGCTCGCGATCCACCTGTTCAAATGACGGCTGGTTGCGGTCGCGCGCAGCCAGAAAGAGAAAATCTTCCGCACGACGGCGCGTAACAACCAGCGAGCAGCAGGCGTAATTCATGCGCTGCAGGAATTCTGCGCCTTCGCCAGAGTCGAAGCGGCCCAGATCCCAGCGCGCTTGTGCAGCATCCCCCGGCAATGCCCGCAGGCTCGCATGTATCCACAATGGATCGGAAAGATCGGGCATGCGGCCGTGTGTGGCAACCGGCTGAAAGCGCTCCAAGCCGCGGGGGCGGATGTACATGCCCACGTGCGCGGCGGAAAGAGATTCGCTCATGGCATCGAGCACGGCAGTTTCCACCGATCCAGGCTCGGCATCTAGCAGGGACAGGCTGGAAAGGCGGAACAGTGGGGCCAGCGATTGCAGCGGAACGGCACTGTGTTTGCGGCGGTTGTTCTGCACTACCTGCTGGATAATTTCCAGCAGCTCGGAGCCCAGCTCATAGGGCTTAATCACCAGTCCATCCACCCCGCTGCGCAAGGCTTTAATTGCGGTTTCTACGGTATTGTAGCCGGTCATTACCACGACAGCGATGCCGGGCTGGATTTCTTTGACGCGCTGGATCAGGTCAAATCCATCCATCCCTGGCAGGCGGATATCGGTCAGCAGCAGATCAAACGGCTGTCGCCCGGCCAGGTCAATGGCGTCGTCGGGATCAGTGGAAGTTGTGACTTTATAAGTGGAAAGCTCAAGCAACTGCTGGCAGAGCAACACGATGCCCGATTCATCATCCACCACGAGGATGTTCATTGTGGAATCCATTGCGCCTGCCTTTCTGCTACGAGGATAGTTTGATTATAGCGCAGGAGGATTTAATCCTGCCACGTGACTTCGACGGTAGTTCCCATGCCGGGGGCGCTGGTGAGGGTAAACTCGGCCAGCATCGCGTGCGCGCGTTCTTGCATAATGCCCAGGCCGAGGTGATTGGGCGGGACACTGGCGGGGTCAAAGCCGCGGCCGTTGTCGTGGATGCGCAGGCACACCGAACGAGTGTTCGGCTCGGGGATAGCATAGATCAGATCCATATCCACACGCGTGGCGCCGGAGTGCTTGAGGATATTGTTGAGCGCTTCTTGAGCGATGCGGTAGAAGAACACCTGCACCTCAGGCTCCAGCGAAAATTCATCGCCTTCTATCGCTAGTTCCAGCGAGAGACGCGCACGGCCGGAAACAGCATCGCCAAGCTGGCGCAGCAGATCACTCAGGCGGGCTTCGGTGAGTGCCGAGGGACGCAGTTCCAGCAGCAGGGTGCGCATTTCGGCCAGCGCGCCGCGCGAGAGCTGGCGCAGCTCTTCCAGCCGGCGCCAGCCTTCCTCAGGGTCACGCTGCCAGATGCGTGGCAACACATCGGCAATCAGGCTGGCGGAAAACAAAGTTTGAGTCACGGCATCGTGCAGATCACGCGCCAGGCGATTACGTTCCATGAGCACGGCCGTCTCGGCGCTTTCGGAGCGCAAACGAGCGTTTTCAATGGCGAGCGAGGCCTGATCGGCAAAGGCCACGGCCACGCCAATTTCCTCGCCAGTGAAGCTGCGCGGGACGCAGTAATACAGCGCTAACGCGCCATAGGGGTTGCCTTTTCCCACCAGAGGGACAAAGAGAAACGCCGGATAGGCATCGAGCAGGGCGGTAAATAGCCGGTACTGTTCCTCATCAAATGCGATGGTACCAAAAGGACCGGCGTCCTGGCGCGCATCGGAGATGGCCAGCGGGTCGGGCGAGAGCAGCTCGGGAGTAGATGGAATGCGCAACATGCGAGCGAGCCCGTCGTCCAATCCGTCAGACGCGTTGATTACCAGCTCATCATCGGCCTCGTCCAGCCGGTAGAGCACCACGGCATCCGGGCGCAGCAGGCTGGTAGCCTGCAGCACCACCTGGCGCAAAATCAGCTCAAGCGGCAAGTTGGAATTAAGCACTGCCAGCACGTCGCGCAGGCTCTCGGCCACCCGGCGGCGGCGCTCGGTCTCCTCACGGCGGGCATGCTCTTCGCGGTACAGGCGCGCGTTTTCAATTGCCAGCGCGGCCTGATCACCCAGCGCCATGGCGAGCTGAATATCCTCTTCGGAAAAACCACGCGGATCGGCAAAGAAAAACACCAGCGAGCCAAAAATTTCATCGCGGATGAACAGCGGCACGGAAAGCATGGCGCTAAAGTGGTGCAGCAAGGCCTGGGCATAAGCTTGCTGCGTCTCGTCGAGACCGGAAGCATTTTCGACTAACGGAGCGTAGGTGGCGCGGATATCGGCAACCAGTACCGGGCGGCGTGACATCAGGATCAGGTCGTTGGCGTTATAGTACAGGCGCGTTTCGCGAATTGAATCGAAATCAGCCGGCACCTGGTAGCTGGCATCGCTGGTGACGCGCTCGTTCTCCAGGTCTACACGGCGGATAAGCGTGGCCGAGGCATTCAGCAGCTTGCAGGATTGCACCACAATATAGTTGAGCACGTCTGGCAGTGAGCGGTCAGAGTTGAGTACCTGCAAGATATCACGCAGGGCATTGGCGGCGCGACCGCGGCGGTCGGTGGCCTGGGTGCGCTCTTCCACGCGCTTTTCAAGCAGAACCTGCGCGTCACGTAGGTCTTCTTCGGCCTGCTTGCGCGCCAGAACGCCGGTGAATAGGTCGGCGATGAGCTGGAGCGCAGGCAGCGCATCCGCGGGCCAGGAACGAGCACCGCGCACGGCGTGAAAACCCAGCATCCCCACCACGCGGCTTTGAAAGCGGAGCGGCAGCAGCAGAATAGAGCGGACGCTTTCAATCCCATATTCCTCGTGATCGAGTGTAGCGTCTGAGGGCAGCGCGTCCATGTCGCTGACCATAACCGGGTTCCCCTGGCGAAGCTGCCCGGTGAGCCAGGGCAGCGAAGCCAGTGGGCGGCCCTGCACGCGGTGCGCCTGTGGGTCGATGCCTTCGGCGCACCATTCATAAAGCGTGTCCATCGACTCGCCGTCGCGCGAAAAAAGAGTCAGGAAGGCACGATCATCGCCCAGGGCGCTGCCCACCTGTTCCAGCGCGTTCTCAATTCCGGCGTCGGTTTCGGCGGAGGGCAGTGATATTAACGCGGTAGAGAGGGAGACAGCCAGGGAATAGAGATTGCTTGTCGCATCCACAGGGTAATTATAACGCGGTGAACAGCAGAAGGCGACCGCAGCGGTGGACAGGCAATTGGGTTGCGGGAACCTTCGTGCTATACTGGTCCAGAAAGCGGGGACAAGTGTATGCTGCGGATCATAATTCTACCCATCCTGCTGGCAATTTCGCTACTGCTGCCGCCGGCGCAGCCGGGTATTGCGCCGCGCATCAGCAACCTGAAGGTATTGACGCCAGAGGTAGCTGTTTACGACAGAATTGAGCTGCGCTTCGATGTGCGCACCAGTGCTGGCTATACGAATTTACCTTATGATCCTACTCCCCCAACCGGGTTGGAAAGCGTCAGCGGGATCAGTGTGGATGCAATCTTCACCACACCCGACGGGCGGCGCGTCACTCAGCCGGCGTTCTTCTACCAGGCGTACACCAACTTGCCGGCTAACAGCCAGGATGGCCTGCTGCCCGATGGCCGCCCGCAGTGGCAGGTGCGCTTTACTCCGCAACAGCCCGGCACATGGCGGGTGCGCATCCGCGCGGTGGATGCGGATGGCATGAGCCTTTCGGGCGAGACGCTGGTGGAAGTGCGCGGCGCGAGCCAGAACCCCAACCGGGCGAAGGGCTTTTTACGTGTCAGCACCCGCGACCGGCGCTATTTTGAGTTTGCGGACGGCAGCCCGTTCCACCCGGTGGGATTAAACGACGGTTTTGACAGCGCGACCGGCGCGGAACAGCGGCTGGCGCAGTTTGAAGAGAACGGTATTAACCTGGTGCGCGCCTGGATGAGCGCGGCCGGGATCAATGGTTCGCAATGGACGGCGTGGTCGACCTTCTATCTGCCTTTTGACGGTTACCTGCCCCCGACTTCGCTGGAAAGCAAGGATGTTTTCCCCGGCCACGAGCTGGCCTACCGGCTGGACAGCACGAACCCGTGCCTGTTCCAGGGCTGGTTGAGCGGGCCGGTGGCGGTTCAGCCGGATACCACGTACCGCGTGTGGGCGCGGGTTAAAGTACAGGGCGTTGGCGCAGAGGGGTTTGTGATCAAGACCGGCGACTGGCTGGAAAAACGCTGCGAGCAGGCTGGTGAGGGCCGGCCGCTGACGCAACCGTTGAGCGGCAGCAGCAATTGGACTGAGGTCAGCGGCGCACTGCGCACCGCGCCGGGGCAGACGCGCCTGGACTTTCTCTACCTGGCGCGGCAGAGCGGCAGCGGCACAGCGCTGGTCGATGAGGTGCGGCTGTACGAGGAAAACGATGCGTTGCAACGTAATCTGCTGGCCGATGGCCGCGCCGACGCGCACCTGGTGTTCGAGCCGGCCGCCGCGGCACGCTGGGATGCCATCATCCAAAGCGCGGAAGAGCACGGCGTGTATCTCAAGCTGGTGATCGATGAGAAAAACGAATGGATCCGCAATCGCATCAATGCAGAGGGGCAGTTCACGACGGAAGGTGATAATAATAATTTCTACGCCGCGCCGGGCAGAAAAGTGCGCTGGCTGCAGCAGGCCTGGTGGCGCTACGTGATTGCGCGCTGGGGCTACAGCACCGCGATCCATTCCTTTGAATACATCAACGAAGGCGACCCGTACAATGGCAATCACTATGAAGCCGCCAACAGCATGGCGCGCTACTTCCATCGCTGGGATCCCTCGCGCCACATGGTTACCACCTCGATGTGGGCGTCCTTCCCCAACAAAGAGCTGTGGTCCAACCCGGATTATGGGGACCTGGATTACGCCGACTTGCACGCCTACCTGAGTACCGGCTGGCCGGACCAGAACGCGAGTTTTGTTTCCACCTTTGCGCTGGATACCAGCGCGTCCAACCAACACAACGGGTTGAACGCGGTGCGCATCGACGCGGGCGCCAGCGGAGCGACGACGATCACCCCGCGCGGGCTGGTGCTGCGCGAAAAAGGCGAGTGGCTGGTGCGCTATTGGATGAAAGCGCGTGGCTTTCAGATGAGCTGCCCGTACAACACCAGCGGCGGGATGCAGCGCGTGCGCTGGAGCCTGGACGGCGGCACGTACAATGGCGGGCGCGAAGCTGTGGTACCGACCAACAGCGAGGGCAGCGACTTTGTCTGCACCGCGCCGGATGGCACATATGACTGGCAGCAGTTCCGCAGCGACCGGGATAACCAGGGCCAGCCGCTGGCCGAGCAGTTCCGGCTGGTCATTCAAGACGAGCAACCACATGAGATTGCGCTATCGATTGAGAATGCCAGTGGCACACGCGGCTCAGCCTGGATCAGCCAGGTGGAGCTGGTAAGCCCATCGGGCCGGGTCACACCGGTGATTGGCGCGTTTGATGCCACGCGGTTTGACGACGATACTGCCTGGTACAACGCGGCTTACGGTCTGTTGCTGGGCGCAAACAGCCCGGTTGGAGCAGGTATGCCACTGATGCGCGGCGAGGCCGGGTTGGATGATCCGCAGATGGGCGGATACCTGGCAAATTTGAACCGCGATAAAGATGGCGTGTGGCTGCATAACAACGTATGGGCGCAGCTCGGCCCGGGCGGGATGACCGACCTGATGTGGTGGACCAGCGAAACGATCATGGAAAATGCGCAGACCGGCCGCGTACCGGGCCTGCTGCCGGTCTACCGAACCTACCGTGATTTCGTCGAAGGCATCCCGTTGAATAACGGCCAATACCACGACGCCAAAGCGCAGACTTCCGACCCGCGGCTGCGGGCGTGGGGCCAACGCGACGATGCCAGCGGGCAGGCACACCTGTGGATTCAGAACCGTGAGCATACCTGGCGCGCGGTCGCCGACGGAAAGCGTATCCCGGCGGTGGCGGGCAGCGTGTTGCTGACCGGTATGCCGCCGGCCACCTACCGGGTGGAATGGTGGGACACGTACACCCCCGGCGCGGGCGTGATCAAAACCGAAGTGATCGCCAGCAATGGTGGAATGCTGGTACTGGCGCTGCCTCAGCCGCTGGTGAGTGATATCGCGGTGAAGATCACGCGGCAGAGAAATTAGAGAAAGTACATAGATTTTCTATAGAATTTCGCAGGGAATCGTGCAACAATAACGATGTCCCTGTGTTGGAGTTAAAACCATAAGATGCGAAGAATACGATAAGGGCACGAAGTAACGAAGAAAATACGTAGAAGAACAACAGGTGCAGGAAAAGCGAGGGTGGGATGGAATACGATCTGGTGTTTGAAGGTGGTGGGGCCAAGGGGATGGTATTCGTTGGCGCGATGCAAGAATTTGAGGCGCGCGGACACACCTATAAGCGCCTGCTGGGCACCTCGGCCGGGGCGATCACGGCTGTGATGCTGGCAGCGGGGTTCAACGCTCAGGAAATGCTGGGCATGCTGGCTGAAAAAGAACCCGACGGCGCGCCGGTGTTCACCCGGTTTATGGCCATGCCACCTGCTATTGATCGCGGGCTGGTCCGTGAAAGCGTGACACGCCAGTTACTGCGCCAGATCAACCTGCCGCTGGTGCCGGACCGGGTGGAGGATGGTCTGGATGACCGCCTGGCGGACTGGATTGCCACCAACCCCAGCCTGCGCGGGCTGTTTTCGTTCATTGAGTATGGCGGCTGGTTCTCAGCGGATCACTTCGTAGCGTGGCTTCAGCAACACCTCGACCAGGGAGAATACAAAGGCCAGCCGCGCCGTTTTAGTGGGCTGAACCTGGCGCAGTTCCACCAGCACACCGGGGTAGACTTTTCCGTGATCGCTTCCGATACCACCGGCGAGCGCATGCTGGTGCTCAACCACCGCACCGCGCCGGACGTGCCAGTGGTGTGGGCGGTGCGCATGTCGATGAGCATCCCGCTGCTGTGGCAGGCGGTGACCTGGCGCAAGGAATGGGGAACGTACCTGGGGCGCGAGATGCAGGGGCACGAGATCGTGGATGGCGGGCTGTTATCGAACTTCCCCATTGAGCTGTTCGTCAGTCGCGATCCTTCGGTACGGTCGGTGATGGGTGAAGAGCCCGGCGGCAGCGTGCTGGGGATGCTGATTGATGAAAGCCTGCCGGTGGAAGGTGCGGACCCGCCGGCGGCCGTTGCGAGTGGTCTGAAACTGGGCGAGCTGCGCACGGTGCAGCGGCTGGCTAGCTTGATGAATACGGCGCTCAGCGCGCACGATAAGATGGTTATCGAGTCCTTCGAGCGCTTTGTGGTGCGCATGCCGGCCAAAGGCTACGGCACAACCGAGTTTGGCATGGACGAGGCACGCCGGGGAGCATTGGTACAGGCCGGGCGCGAAAAGCTGCATGCGTATTTCGAGAGCGCCGGCCGCGATGGGGTCAGTTTTGGCGCCGGGCAGGGCGAGGATTTGCGGCGAGCGGTGGAAAAGGCCGATGCCCGCGCGAAGAAGATTTTCGAAGAGTGAAGAAAACCTTCGCTACAAAACAAAAAAGGCTGCCATAGCAGCCCTTCGTGTGCGCTGGGGGGGAGTCGAACCCCCACGCCTTGCGGCACATGGCCCTCAACCATGCCTGTCTGCCAGTTCCAGCACCAGCGCGCGAACTTTCATATTATAATCGTGCCCAATGGGAGCGTCAAGGTTTGCCCGGCGCTTGCAGATGGGCATTCTTTTTTCTCGTTTTTCTTCCAAATGCACTCATAACAGCAGGGACATCTGAGGAGGATGCATGGCAATCGTATTAGATGCGATGGGCAGCGATACCTACCCCGACCCGGAAATTGCGGCTGCCGTGGCCGCAGCCGAGCAGTTCGGCGAGGAAATTATCCTGGTGGGAAGCGCAGCGCTGCTGAAGGCTAAACTGGTGGCGGCCAACCCGCGCGGCCTGCCGGTGCGCCTGGTAGACGCGCCAGACGTGCTGGAAATGCACGATAAGCCGGTGGAAGCGGCCAAACGCAAGCCGCGCAACTCGATGGCGGTAGGACTGGAGCTGGTAAAAAGTGGCGAGGCGCGTGCTTTTATCTCGGCGGGCAACACCGGCGGGATTATGTTCAACGCGCTGCGCACGCTGGGTCGTATCAAGGGCGTGCAGCGCCCGGCGCTGACGGCGCGCTTCCCGGTAAAGGACGGCTCATGTGTGGTGTTGGATATCGGCGCAAACGCTGACTGCCGGCCGGAGTTTCTGCTGCAGTTCGCGGTAATGGGCTCCGCCTACGCCGAACGCGCTCTGGGGATCTCCCAACCACGCGTGGGGTTGATCTCTAACGGCGAGGAAGGCGGCAAGGGCAACCAGCTTATCAAAGACACCTACCCGCTGCTGGAAAACTCCGGGCTGAACTTCATTGGCAACGTGGAAGGCAAAGAGTTGTTCGGCGGCAAGGCCGATGTGGCCGTGTGCGACGGCTTTACCGGCAACGTATTGTTGAAATCCAGCGAAGCGGTGGCCAAGTTGTTGGTGGACATGCTGAAAGACGAGCTGATGGCCTCCACCGTGACCAAGATCGGTGCATTACTGGCCAAACCGGCGTTTCGTAAGCTGCGGGCCATGCTCGACCCCGGTGAAGTGGGCGCCGCGCCGCTGCTGGGCATCGATGGGTTGGTGCTGGTGGGTCACGGGCGCTCAGACGCCCACGCGCTGGTAAATGCCATTCGCGTGGCACGCTCACTGGCTGATTCCAACCTGGTGGAAGCCACGCGCGCTATGATCCAGGAACGTTTAGCCATGTTAGAAGGCGCGAGCAGCGCCGCGTAAACCGCAGAGAGAGAAACCAACCGCCATGAAAATCGTAACCAATAAAAAACTACTGCAGCGCAACCGCAAAATCGGGCAGTTCCTTTCAATCGGCAGCCTGCTGATCCTGGGTGGTGGCATGTACATGTCGTTCCGGCCAGAGCTGCTGTCATATTCGTTCCTGGCCCTGATCGTGGGCTTTATGGTATCGCAGATTGGCATTTACTATGGCAACCGCTGGGGACGGTCGCCGCGGCCGGACGAGGTGCTCACCGCCTCGCTCAAGGGGCTGGACGACCGTTACACGCTGTATCATTACATTGCGCCGACGGCGCACCTGCTGGTAGGCCCGGCGGGGGTGTGGGCGCTGATCCCGTACGCGCAGCGCGGTAAGATCAGCTTCGAGAAGGGCCGCTGGAAGCAAAAAGGCGGGAACCTGTACCTGAAGATCTTTGCTCAGGAAGGTCTGGGAAGACCTGATGCCGAGGTAAAATCGGCGCTGCAGGATATGGAACGATTCTACACGCGCGAGCTGGGTGGCACGCAACTGCCCACCCAGGCGGCGTTGGTATTCACCAACCCGAAGGCTGAGCTGGAAACGGCCGAAGCGCCTATCACGGCGGTGAAAGCAGATAAGCTCAAAGATTTGATTCGCAAAAATGCCAAAGAAGGCAGCAAGGTGATGACGCCAGATATGGTGAAGCAGCTTACCACGGCGCTGCCCGAGGCTGACGTAGAAGTAATCAAGGGTGATATCAAGTGATATCCGAGCAACAAAAAAGCGCCGGCATGCCGGCGCTTTTTTGTTGCTTGCATACATTTAGCGCGGCGCTTTTGGGCGGCGCGGGTTGGTTGAGCGCGGGGGCCGGGATGCGCCCGGCTTCGGCCCGGTGGCAGGTTTGCCGGCTGGGCGCGGAGCGTGCGACTGTTCCTGTTTTTGCGGGGCGCTGGGCCGGCGCGCCGGGCGGGCCGGGTGACCGGGCCTGGTCTGCGCGGATGGGCGCTGTGCCGGGCGCTGAGTCTTATCGCGATTTTGCAGCTTTTTCAGGCTGGCAACTTCCGCCGGGGTGAGGTGGCGCCATTCGCGTGGCTTAAGGTTGCCCAGCTCCAGCGACCCGATTCGCATGCGAATGATGCGAAAGACGGGCAGTCCCAGGCGCTTGCCCACCTCACGGATCTGGCGCTTCCGGCCTTCTTTGAGGATTACCGTTAGCCAGGAACCTTTACCGGCAAAACCAGTGAGGGTCACCTGGGCAGGAGCGGTGCGGTATCCGTCTTCCATCACCACGCCGCGCCGCCAGGTGGCAAGCTGCTCTTCATCCGGGCGCACGGCGAGCTGCACGCGGTATTCTTTCTCGTGCTCATAGCGCGGGTGGGTCAGGCGGTTGGCCAGCTCACCATCATTGGTCAACAGGATCAGACCTTCGCTGTCCAAATCCAGCCGGCCCACGGCGAACAGGTGGCCGGGAACATCCACAAGACCGCGCACGGTGGGGCGCGGGTTGGGCTCGTTCGGGTCTTCATCAGATAGCACGCCGCGCGGCTTGTGCAGAGCGATGTACACGAACTGCGGCATTTCCTTGCCCACCGGGCGGCCATCCACGGTGATTGAGTCCCGCGAGGCATCAGCCTTCATGCCCAGCTCGGCCACTTTGCCATTGACGCGCACGCGCCCGGCCTCGATCAATTCTTCATTGGCGCGCCGCGAGCCATAGCCGGCGCGCGCCAGAATCTTCTGCAATCGTTCTTCCATCGATTAATCCTTCAAAATACCATTGCCGCCATTAGGCGCTTCCTCATCCAGCAAACGCTCGAACGGGGGAAGCTGGTCGAGCGAGGCGAGGCCAAAATGCTGTAAAAACTCGGCGCTGGTGCCGAACAGGATGGGTCTGCCGGGACCTTCGGTGCGGCCGACCTCGACCACCAGTCCCTTGCTGAGCAGGCTTTTGAGCACCCCGTCGCTGTTGACGCCGCGGATGGCGTCAATGCCGGGACGGGTAATCGGCTGGCGGTAAGCGACGATGGTGAGCGTTTCCAGCGCGGCGCGAGTGAGGCGCACGGTAGCATCGAAGCCGAGGAACTTTTCCACCAGCAGGCCATAGGCCGGCGCGGTGGTAAGCTGCACGCGCCCGCCCTGCCACTGGATGCTCAGGCCGCGGTTTTGGGAGTACATCTGCTCCAGGCAGCGCAGGCCCTGCTCTACCTGGGTGGGGTTGATGCCCAGCGTTTCAGCAAGCTGCACGAGCGGCACCGGGGTAGCGGCGACGAACAGCAGCGCTTCGAGGCGGGCTGATAAATCTGCAATGTCGGTTTCTGGTATGCTGTCACTCATGATGCTATAATACGTCGGTATATGAACCGGAACGAATCTCTTCAACCATCCCGGGCGCTGTGGCGCTGGCTGCCACTGCTGGCCCTTCTGCTGGCATCGCTGGCCTGCCAGGTTTCGCTGGGCGGCCCGCAAGCCCCGGCCGACCGCACGCCGGTACCGGCGCAGGCGCAAGACTGGCGTAGCCTGCTGGCGAATGCCCAACCCGGCGATACGCTGGACATAACCCTGACCGAGGGTGACCTGACGGCTATCCTCGCCCGGCAGGTCGGGTCGGTGCAGGATGTGAAGATCAGCGACCCGCAGGTGGTGCTGCGCAACGGCAAGATGGAAGTGTATGGCCGGGCGGAAGCCCCCAACGTGGCAGGCAATTTCCAGGCAGTTTTAAATGTTCAGGCAGAAAACGGTCGCGCGCGGGTAGATGTTGAATCGGCCAATATTGGCGCAATCCCCGTGCCGTCCAGTATCACCGAGCGCATGACCAGCGCGCTGGATGACACCCTGGCGGATGCGACTGGCAGCGGGGGCCGCCTGTACATCAACCGCATTGACATGCTCGAAGGAGCCATGACGATCAACGCGACTGTGCAATAGAACCGCATCGCGGCCCGTAGGCTTCACAGCGTGTGCGGTGAGGGCTCCCCTGATTATACCGGATTTTGATAGGTTCTTTGAGCGATCATGCGATTGAAACACACCGCCCTCACCCTGCTCTGGCGCGCCGCGCTTCTGGCGATCGCCGGTATGCTGCTGGGCAGTTGCGCGCCGCAAGCGGTGGCCTCCACTGCGCCCCTGAACGTGCTGGTGGCGACCGATGGACGGCAGAGCGCGGTACAGGTGCCGGTGGGCAGCAGCGTGCAGTCTGCGCTCGAAGCGGCCGGTGTGCAGCTCAGCTCCCTGGATCGCGTCGACCCACCAGGCTTTAGCCTGCTGACCGGGCCGGCCATCATCACGGTAACGCGCGTAACCGAAGAATTCAGCGTGCAGGATGTGGTAATCCCATTCGAACAGCAGACGGTACGCAACGAGCTGCTGCCGCGCGACGAAGTGCGCCGCGTTCAGAAAGGCGTGCCCGGTCTGAAGCAGGAAACCTACCGGCGCGTGTACGAAGACGGCGTGCAAGTATCCAATACGCTGTTCAAGAGCGAGATCATCACCGAAGCACGGCCGGAAATCGTGATGGTCGGATCGCAGCTTCCATATACTCCGGTGGCGCTGCCCGGACGGCTGGCCTACCTGACCGCCGGCAACGCGTGGCTGATGGAAGGTACCACCGGCGAGCGCAAACCGTTGGTGACCACCGGCGACCTGGACGGATACGTATTCAGCCTTTCGGAGGATGGCGCCTGGCTGCTGTATACCCGCAAAGCCGCGGAGGGTGATAAAGAAACGATTAACAGCCTGTGGGCGGTACGGGTAACCGATGAAGAACCCGCGCCAATTGACCTGAAAGTGCGCAACGTGATCCATTTCGCGGGCTGGGTGCCTGGACAGAACCAGGTAGTGAGCTATTCGACTGTCGAGCCGCGCAGCGCGCCACCTGGCTGGCAGGCCAATAACGACCTGCAGACCCTGTCCATCCTGCCGGGCGGCGGGGTTGGTAAGCCCAAAGTGCTGGTTGAAACCAACGCCGGCGGCATTTACGGCTGGTGGGGAACCACCTTTGCGTGGTCACCGGATGGCAGCCGGCTGGCGTACGCGCGCCCGGATGGCGTTGGGCTGGTAGACCTGGATGAGGGGACCTTCCGGCCGTTGATGGAAATGCTGCCGTTACAAACCGGGCGCGACTGGGCCTGGGTTCCCGGGTTAAGCTGGTCGCCGGATGGGCGCGTGCTGTATAGCGTAAATCACGGCGTGGAAGAAGGCATGCCCAGCCCAGAGGAATCGCAGCACTTCCACGTGACCGCCCTTCCGGTTGATGGCAGCAGTGCCGCCCCGGTGGCGAGCGAGAGCGGCATGTTTGCATACCCGGCCGCCGCACCGCGCGCGCAAGATCGCACCTACAGCGTGGCATTCCTCAAAGCGCGCTTCCCGGCGCAAAGCGAAACGAGCACTTACCGGCTGTGGCTGATGGACCGCGACGGCTCCAACCAGCAAGCGATTTTCCCGGCCGAAGGCAGCGCGGGGATCGGCCCGCAGCAGGTGGTTTGGTCGCCCGTGGGGGCGGATAGCAGCCTATGGATTGGCGTGCTCTCCGAAGGCAATATTTATTTCGTCCATCCCACCTCAGGCGAGGTGCAGAAAGTGACCGGCGACGGGTCGATCAGCCGCATTGACTGGCAGGAATGATTTTCATTTAGAAGGCAAAGCAGGGAGACAATCATGCGAGTACTGATTACAGGAGCGGCAGGGTTTTTAGGGTCACATCTGTGCGAGCGTCTGTTGGACGAAGGTCACGAAGTGATCGGCATGGACAACTTCATCACCGGCAGCCCGGATAACCTCACTCATCTGGCGGGGCGGCCGGGGTTCGACTTTATCCGCCACGATGTGGCCAACTTTATCTTTGTGCCTAAACCGGTGGATGCGGTGATGCACTTTGCCTCTCCGGCCAGCCCCAACCCTGCCTCACCCTATGGTTACACCAATCTGCCCATTCAGACGATGAAGGCCGGCGCGCTGGGCACGCTCAATACGCTGGGCGTGGCGCGGGCGTTCAAGGCGCGCTTCCTGCTGGCATCAACCAGTGAAATCTACGGCGACCCGCTGGAACACCCGCAGCGCGAAACCTACTGGGGCCACGTTGACCCCATTGGCGTCCGCTCGGTATACGACGAGGCCAAGCGTTTCGCCGAGGCGCTTACGATGGCATACCACGGTTATCATGGCATCGACACGCGCATTGTGCGCATCTTCAATACCTACGGGCCTCGCATGCGCCTGGATGATGGCCGCGTAGTGCCGAACTTCATCCAGCAGGCGCTGCGCGGCGAACCGCTGACAATTTATGGCGATGGCTTGCAGACACGCAGCTTCTGCTTCGCCGATGACCTGGTGGAAGGCATCTACCGGCTGCTGCTCTCAGATGAGCACTGCCCGGTGAATATCGGTAACCCGACCGAGACGACCATCCTGGAATTTGCTAAAACGATCAACCGGCTGGTGGGAAACGCGGCCGGCACGGTGATGAAACCCGCGTCGCGGCTGGGTGATGACCCGCAGCGGCGGCAGCCCGATATCACCCGGGCGCGTGAAATTTTGAACTGGGAGCCGAGAATCTCGCTGGACGAAGGTATTCGCCGCACGATACCCTACTTCCAGAAAAAGATGGGGACAGCACAGCGAGATGAATAGAAGCAAAGAGTTCTCGCGATTTTTGCGCTTCGCCCTGGTTGGCGTAATCGGCGCGGTGGTAGATTTTGGCATTTTCAACCTGCTGGCCACGCTACTGGGCGTTCGCCCGCTGTTGGCGCAGGTTGTATCGTTCAGCATGGCGGTAGTGAGCAACTTTATCTGGAACCGCTTCTGGACCTATCCTGATTCGCGCAGTAAACCGGTGCGGCGCCAGATCGTGCAATTCACACTGATCAGTGTTGTCGGGCTGTTGATCCGCACGCCGCTGTTTGCTTTTTTGGAGCCCAATTTGATCCGCCTGTTCAGCGGCATACTGCCGGCGGGCAGCATCTCGCCGGTATTTGCCGGCCACAATGTTTCGCTGGCGATTGCCATTGTGGTGGTAATGTTCTGGAACTTTATCGCCAACCGGTTTTGGACCTATAATGACGTGGACCGGCCGCTGGCGACCGGAATGGTGACCCTGGATGAGCGTGACACGACCCCCAAACGTACCGTTAGGCGCTGAGGCTGCGGCCGGCCCGCGCACGCTGAAAGAGCTGCTGGGACTGGCCCCACAAGGCGGGGCGCAGGACGCCGCCCTGGAAGACTCCGGGCTGGCCGAAAGCCTGCCCTATCCCTTCCTGGCCATCGTGGGACAGGAAGAAATGAAGCTGGCGCTGCTGTTGGGGGTAATCAACCCGGCAGTGGGCGGCGTGCTGCTGGTGGGACCGCGCGGCACAGGCAAGACCACCGCCGTGCGCAGCCTGGTGGACCTGCTGCCGCAGGTAGAGCGCAGCCTGTGCCCGTATGGCTGCCTGCCGGAAGACGTGGAAAGCGGTGGGATGGACGCGGTGTGCCCGGACTGTGCGCGCAAGTACGGTGAAGGCCGCCCCCTTACCCGCCCCGACCAGGTACGGCTGGTGGAACTGCCGCTCAACGCCCGGCTGGATGACGTGATCGGCGGGCTGGACGAGCAAGCCACGGCGCATGACCGCATGCGGCTCAAACCTGGCATCCTGGCGCGCGCCGACCGCAACGTCTTGTATATTGACGAGGTCAACCTGCTGCAGGCTGAAGTTGCCGACGCGGTACTGGATTCAGCGGCGCAGGGCATATACAGCGTGCGGCGCGGGTCTGTTGCAGCCACCTACCGCGCAGCTTTCACCCTGGTAGGCTCGATGAACCCCGAAGAAGGCAAGCTGCGCCCGCAGATGATGGACCGCTTCGGGCTGCGCGTGGTGGTACGCGGGTTGGAAAATGAAACCGAGCGGCTGGAAGCCTACCGGCGGGTGCGGTTGTATCGCGAACATCCGCGCAGGGTAATTAATGGCTATGCGCAAGCCACCGCGCAGGCGCGGGATGAGATTGATACCGCGCGGCGGCTGCTGCCCGGTGTAAGCATCCCGGAACAGGTGGCAAAGGCCGGCATACGGCTGATCCGCGCATTGGGCATCCCTTCGCTGCGTGCCGAGCTGGCGCTGCTGGAAAGCGCCCGGGCGCTGGCCGCGGCGGATAACCGCATCGAGGTGCGCCTGGAAGACCTGCAAACTGTGGCCCCGGCGGCGCTGCGCATGCGGCGCTCGGAATTTATGCAGCAGTTCCTGGAAAGCCAGGCAGCCGAAGAGGCCGGTATCCGCGACGCGTTGGAAGCCGTGCAGAGCGAGAAATAGGCCCTGGTCTGGCAGAAGCTGTACCCTGAGGGGGCTGAAGGGCGCGGCAAAGAAGACTAGCGATCAATCAAGGAGAGAAGGATGATGAGTACGACGTTGACGCACCGCGAACGATTGGAAACCACCCTGGCCGGCGGCCAACCCGACCGGGCGCCAGTGGCGCTGTGGCGGCATTTCCCGGTGGACGACCAGACCCCAGGCGGGCTGGCGGCGGCGGTGGCAGCGTTTCAGCGCCAGTTCGACTTTGACCTGATCAAAGTGACCCCGTCTTCGTCGTTTTGCCTGTATGACTGGGGTGTACAGGACCGCTGGGCGGGCAATCCGGAAGGCACGCGCGAGTACAGCCAGCCGGTGATCCGACGCGCGGAGGATTGGCCCACGCTGCGGCCGCTGGACCCACGGGCGGGCCACCTGGGCGAGCAGGTAGAGTGCCTTCGCCTGCTTAGCGCCGAATTTGCGCCGCAAACGCCGGTGATCCAGACGATTTTTAGCCCGCTATCGCAGGCGAAAAACCTGGTGGGCAAGGCGAACCTGGCCGCGCACCTGCGCAGCCACGGCGACGCGCTGCACGCTGCACTGAAAACCCTTACCGAGACCACCATCCGCTTTATCGAGGCTTGCAAGCCAACCGGCATCGCCGGCATTTTTTATGCAGTGCAGCACGCGCAGTATGGCGTGCTTTCGGCGCAAGAGTATGCCGAGTTTGGCCGGCCGTATGACCTGCGCATCCTGGAAGCCGCGCGTGATCTGTGGCTAAACATGCTGCACCTGCACGGCGAGGAAGTGATGTTCGCCGAGGTGGCGGATTACCCGGTGCAAATTATCAACTGGCATGACCGGCAGACCCCGCCCGACTTGGCCGGCGGGTTGGACCAGTTCGGTGGTTCAGTGTGCGGTGGGCTGCGCCAGTGGGAAACCATGGTGCTGGGTACGCCGGACCAGGTGCGGGCAGAAGCCGCAAGTGCCTTACAGGCCACCGGCGGGCGGCGTTTTATCCTGGGAACAGGCTGCGTGCTGCCGATCACCGCGCCTTATGGCAACATTATCGCCGCGCGGAGCGCGGTGGAACGATGAGCACTCCGCGCATCATTTCCGGTAAGGCCAGGGGCATTCGCCTAAGCGATGTGCCGGGCAATATCACCCGCCCGATCACTGACATGGTGAAGACCGCGCTGTTTAACATCCTGGGTGAAGATATCGTCGACAGCACCATGCTGGACCTGTTCGGTGGTACGGGCAGTGTAGGCATTGAAGCGCTGAGTCGCGGGGCGCGCTACGTGCGTTTTATTGACCTCAACCACCCGGCGGTGGCGACGATCAAAGCCAACCTGGAGAAAACGCGGCTGAAAGACAGCGCCGATGTGCTGCAGATGGATGCCTATTCGCTGCTGCGCCAGCGCCCCGACCGCGCGTTCGATTATATTTTCATTGCCCCGCCACAATATAAAGGCATGTGGCAACGCGCGCTGGAAGAGCTGGACAAAAACCCCAGCTGGCTGGCCGAAGGCGGCTGGGTGGTAGTGCAGATTGACCCGGTAGAACATGAGGAGCGCACGTTCCAGAGCTTTACGATGTTTGAAGAACGCAAGTACGGCAACACGTTGCTGATGTTTTATGAGCAGAACGCCGGCGCGCCGGAATAACACATTCTAGTGATTGACCACCACCCTTAGCCGCTCCTGGGCGTCGTAGAAGGAGCGAGCGTAGAAGGGCGGATCGCCGCGGCGCATGGTGGCGACCAGGGGCAGCAGGACTTTCAGATCGTCCACCAGCGGCAGGCCGTTGAGCGCGTCCAGGGCGTGCCACTCCAGCGCGCCCTCGGGCGAAGGTCGCAGTTTTAGCGGCTCGCCGTCCGGGAAGTCGCAACGGAAGACGAACACGCCAATGCCGGTCTGTTCACTGGCATCTACCATAATGGTGCCGCACAGCCACAGGTCGCCACCCCGCAGACCCGTTTCTTCGTGCAGCTCGCGACGCGCGCCGGCCAGCACATCTTCGCTGCGCTCGATGTGCCCGCCGATGCCGTTATAGCGGTTGGCCCACAGCCGTTTGGTGGGAGCGCCCTTGAGCAGCAACACATTCCCATCCTGGACGACGAACACCAGGCTGCGCGGGATGATCTGGTAGCGATCGCTGCTGACGCCCTGTTCGGATCTTGGCATAGAGAGAAACCCCGGTGATACCTGACCTCTGTAAGGATCGTCCCGCCGGGTTTGGCGGCGGGACGATGATTTTCTGGTTTATGGGTAACTCAACCAACCAGACGGCGCAGTTCAGGGAGTTGGCCGGCGCTGCCGAGCTTCACGTTTTTGCTGGCGATGAACTTTGCGTATTCTGCCATGAACACCTTGCCGGGATCCCGCAGGTCAAACTTTTCGGGATGCTGCTGGAAGAACTCGCGGTGCACGCGCGTCCAAACCAGGCGGCCGTCCGTATCAATGTTGATCTTGGTGACGCCCAGCTTGGCTGCGCCGAGGAACTGATTGTCATCCACGCCCTTGGCGCCTTTGAGCATGCCACCGGCCGCGTTAATGCGCTCAACTTCTTCCTGCGGAACCGAGCTGGAGCCATGCATCACCAGCGGGAATCCGGGGAGCTGTTCCTGGATCTGGGCCAGCACATCCAGGCGCAGGGCCTGGTTGCCCGAAAACTTGAACGCGCCGTGGCTGGTGCCAATGGCAACCGCCAGCGAATCGCAGCCGGAACGCTCGACGAATTCGCGCGCCACTTTGGGGTCGGTCAGCTTGGCGTTGGCTTCATCCACGGCAACGTGTTCTTCCACGCCGCCTAACTGGCCCAGCTCAGCTTCGACGACGATGCCACGCGCGTGGGCGGCTTCGACCACGCGGCGCGTGGTGGCAATATTGTTCTCAAAATCTTCGTGGCTGGCATCGATCATCACCGAGCTGTAAAAACCCGATTCGATGCAATCATAGCAGGTGGCCTCATCGCCATGGTCGAGATGCACAGCGAAGATCGCGTCCGGAAAGACTTCGTCGGCCACGCGGATGATGGCTTCCAGCATGCGCTTATCGGAGTATGAGCGAGCGCCTTTACTGATCTGGATAATAAAGGGCGCCTGGCTGTCGATACAGCCGCGGAACAGGCCCATGGTCTGCTCCAGGTTGTTGATGTTATAGGCGCCGATCGCGTACTTACCATATGCGGCTCGGAACAGTTCTTTGGTCGTTACGATCATTTCTTGCCCTCCTGAGCAAAACCAGACTTTTCGGCCATGCTGCATCCTCCCCCGTCGCATCACATCGAAGCGATGACCGTGAAAGGGTGCATGCGCACTTGCTCACCAGGACCCTGATAGTGGGGCCGTCTGTCCTTATTTTAGCTTAAGAACATCGGAACGCCCATGAAATCGCGGATCTTGGGGCGGTAATTCTCGATATCATAGAACGCGGGCACATCCACGCGCTTCTTACCGGCCGTGATCATTTCGATCGGCACGGTGGAATACTTGCCGCCATGCAGCGCAACCATCTTGCCCGTTTCGCCGCGGCGGATAAGCTGCATCGCCAGGTTGCCAAATGACATGGCCACCATGCGGTCGAGCGAATCGGGCGCGCCAGAGCGCATCATGTAAGCAAGCTGCTGGTACATAATATCCTGCCCGGTGCGGCGCTTGATCTCTTCCGAGACGAGCTGGCCCACGCCGCCCAGTTTGCGGTGGCCGTACGCGTCTTCTTCGCCGGTCTCAATCACGTCGCCACCTTCCATAATTGCGCCTTCCGATATGGTAAAGATGGCGTAATTCGACGGGTTATTGCGCTTGTCTTCCATGATAAATTCGGCCAGCCGCTGGATTTCAAAGGGAACTTCGGTGATAATCGCGCGGTCGACGTAGGCCAGGTAAGCGCTGATCAGGCTGGTCTCACCGGAATTGCGGCCGAACAGCTCCACGATGCCGATGCGCTCGTGCGAACCAACCGAGGAGCGCATGTTGGTGATCAATTCGACGCTGCGGGTGACGGCGGTAGAAAAGCCGATGCAGTAATCGGTGCCAAAGACGTCATTGTCCATCGTCTTGGGGATGGCCACGCAGGGGAAGCCCTCTTTGTGCAGGCGATGGGCATAGCTGAGGGTATCATCGCCACCGATGGGAACCAGATAATCGATGCCCAGGTGCTCCAGAACTTTGACCACATAGGAGGTGTAGTCCAGCTTGCCTTCGGGGCCATCTTTGCCGAAAGATGTGTTCTTGAGGAAATCGGGCACGTTCTTAGGGCTGACTTTGCCGGGGTTGGTGCGCGAAGTGTGCAGGAAGGTGCCACCGGTGCGGTCAATGGTGCGAACGTCGTCGCGGTGCAGCTCGCGGATGTAGTAATCGTGGGTGGAAGGCTCGTCCAGGTTGTACTGGAGCAGGCCGGCCCACCCTCGGCGTATGCCCAGTACGCGGTAACCCATCTCCAGCGCATTGAGCACCACTGCCTTCATGGCAGGGTTGAGTCCGGGGACATCGCCGCCTCCGGTCAGGATACCAATCGTCTTCGTCATGCAAAATCCTCCGAAAAAATGGCGTTTGGAATGTTATGATTTCAATCCAGGGGCGGAAACTTCCGGTGCGGCCACCTGGAAGGTGACGCGGCAGCCCTGGCCTTCTCTCGTATCAACTTCAAAGAAACCACCCAACAGCTCGGCACGCTCGCGGATGAGCTTGAGACCCAACCCACCTTTCTGCGCGGCGGCATCGACATCGAAACCCTTACCGTTGTCGGAGACGACAACCTTAACCAGGTTTTCTTCAATGGTGATCTGCACGTTGACCTGAATTTTCACCGGGTTGTCCGCATTGTGGCGCGCGGCATTACCCATCAGCTCCTGCACAGCGCGGAAGATCATCACTTCTACGTATGGCTCAAAGCGGCGCTCGGCGCCCTTTACCGACAGGTGGCAGTCCAGCCCGGTCTGCTCTTTGAAGGCATCCATGTAGCGGCGCAGCGTGGGAACCAGGCCCAGATCGTCGAGCATCATGGGGCGTAAATCGAAGATAAATGTGCGCACCTTCTGGAAGGTGGTCATGGCCGAGGTCTTGAGGTTCGCCAGCTCTTCCCGCGCGCGGCCGGCATCCATATCAAACAGGCGGTTGATAATCTCGGCCTGGACGATGAAATTGGACAGCGCCTGGGCAGGGCCATCGTGCATCTGGCGCGAGAGGCGCTGGCGCTCGGCTTCCTGGGCGTTAATCACCATCTCCAGCGAAGTGCTCCCACCCCCACCCCGGGCACGCGACAGATTTTCGCTGCTCTGGCGCTGGACATTTTCCAGCACGCCAATGTGGCGGTTGAGCGAGGCCTGGTCGCTTTGCAGCTTTTCGAGCTGGCCGCGCATCAACAGCAGGCGCTGTTGCGAGTCAAGCGCGGCGGTGTAAGCCATGCGGATGTCGGCGCGGGGCAGCTCTTCAAGCTGGGCCTGCACCTGCTGTAAGTGACCGGTAACCACCGCATTGCGCTGGGTGAGCCGCGCCATTTCGGTCTGGCTCTGTTCCAGCATGGAGCTGACTTCTTTGAGCAAACGCCGCGACTGGTCAATTTCCGATTCAAGCTCGCGTTGGAATTCATCCCACGGATTGGGTTTCTTGGGGTCTTGCGCCATGCTGCTCACTCCTGCAAGGTATTCCGATCAATGTGTTTCCGGAAATGGAGACCGGGGTAAGTATAGCATAAACTATTCCGGGTCTGAAAGGTGCAGTTCTGATATTCCTTACAGATTTGTTCAGATATTCGCGCGGCTGGGATGATTACCGGCGGGCGCGGGGCGAGAGCTGGTCGTACCAGACGGTGGGCGGATTGATGGCCCACCATCGCACCCAGTACAGGGTGATGACCAGGAAACCCGGCAGCGTCAGGAATAGCAGCGGGTTGAGCGCCCGGGTAGGACCAAACGTGGCGGTGGAAAGGTGCAGCGCCCAGATGCCCACCCCCAGCAGCAGTATGGTGAAAACTGTCAGGGCGTGGCCAGCGCGGCGCCAGCGTTCTTCCCACGAGGCGTACACCAGTGCCAGCGCCGGGAGCAGCACCACAAAATTGGTCGGCGCGGTGGGAATGCCAATCCACTGGCTGAGAGTGAGAGTGAAAAATGCCGTCCACATCACGCCGCGGAATTCGGCACGGCGGTTCAGCCACCACTCGGTGACCAGCATACCGATCAGCAATCCGTACAGCAGGCGGCCGATGCGCTCGCCCATGGCCGGGAATGCCGCGGTGAGCACCGCGCCCAGGGTCGAGGGCGGCTGGCGCACCGGAAACTGCACGATAGCGATCAGGTTTTGCCAGATCCAGTCCGGCATCAGTAGCATTGCGGCCAGTGAAAGAATGAAGATCGCCCCCAGAAAGTAGGCCGCCAGTGCGCGCCGCCCGGAGACCAGCGACCAGACCACCAGGTAGAATACCAGCAGAACCACCACGTTCGGCTTTACGGTGGCAAAGGCCAGCAGGATACCGGCCAGGGCATCCCCGCCGTTTTTGAGCGCCAGCAGCGCGCCGGCCACCAGCAGTGCGATGAGGATGGAGACATTGCCATCCAGCAGCGGCTGGATACTATGAAAGCCAAACAGGAACAGCGCCAGGTAGAGCACCAGCTCGAGCGGTGGGATTCGCCAGCGCGCCAGTCGGATGGAAAAAAACGCGGTCAGCAGGAGAAAGATTTCCAGCAGGGTGCTGAACACCGCGCGCGCCAGAGCGAAATCGGGGATGAGGGCAAACGGGAAGAACAGCACCAGCGAATATAGGGGGTAAGCCATGCGCAGCGCGGGAGCCCCGGGGGCAGCAGCGCCGTCAAAGGCAGCTTGCTGGATGCGCGCCGCGACATCCGGCCCATAGGGATTGGTACCATCCATCAAAAAGCTGCGCAGGCTGGTCCAGTACACCAGGAAATCGTTTCCGCCCGGGTTGGCGCGAGCATATACCCAATTTTGCCAGCCCAGTACGCCGATGCCGGCAATTACCAGCACCAGCAGGATGATCCAATTGATCGCGTCGTTACGACGGTTGCGCAAAGAGAACTCCTCAACGTTGTGATCCATGCAAATTCTGGCTTCCATTATAATACGGCTATGAGCCCGAATCTCAGCCTGGCACAGATGAATATCGTCCTGGGTGACCGGCTGGCCAACCTGGAAAAGGCCGCATCGTTCGCGCGCAAATCCGCGGAACGCGGCAGCCGCATGCTGCTGCTGCCAGAATTGTGGTCCAGCGGGTATGACCTGGAGCATGCCGCGGAGCATGCGCTGGCCAACCAGGAAGTTCTGGAATCGGTGCGGGACCTGGCCATCGAGCTACGGCTGGCGATCGGTGGTTCACTGCTGCTGGAGGGTGCAGGGGGCATTTATAACACCTTTGTGCTGATCGGCGCAGACGGCAGCGAGCTGGGACGCTATCACAAGGTACACCTGTTCCGGCTCATGGCTGAACAGCGCTACCTGCAGCCGGGCGCAGAGCCGCGCTGCGCCGGCACGCCGTTTGGCAAGGCCGGAATGGCGGTGTGCTACGACCTGCGCTTCCCCGAGCTATTCCGGCGCTACGCGCTGGAAGGAGCCGAGATCATGCTCCTGCCGGCAGAGTGGCCGGCGCAGCGGCGCGCGCATTGGGATGTCCTGCTGCAAGCGCGGGCGATTGAAAACCAGGCTTTTGTGGCCGGGGTAAACGCGGTCGGGCGCGCTGGCGCAGAAACCTTTGGCGGGGGCAGCGCGGTCATCTCACCGTGGGGGGAAATTCTGGCCGCGGCCGGCGACGAAGAAGCTCTGATCCACGCCGAGATCGACCCGGACGCAGTGCGCGCCGCGCGTGAGCGCATCCCGGTGTTCACTGACCGGCGGCCGGACCTGTATTGATGAAGACTCAGCCGGGCGGTCGAATATCCAGCTCGTCGGGGCGCACCGGGCGCGACAGGTGGTAAAAGATCTCAAAATCGCCGATACGCTGCTCCTGCCACGTCACCAGCAGGCGCTCAAAGCCGGCGCGCAACGCGGACGCCAGCGGCGGGTTGTGGGTGACGATGTATGCCACGCGCGGGCTGATTTCCACGGTGCGGGTATATGGCGCGTAGCGGTCGTCGCGGGCAGTATAGCGCAAGTCAGTATGGTATGGCAGGGCAGGCACAAATAGCAGGCGCTCTTCGGAGCGGAACGTCAGCGGGTAGGCAACCCAGTAATTGGTATAACCACGGGTTTCACCTTGCGCTGCCAGAAAGCGCATTAGCTCGTTGTCGTAGCGATGATCAACCACGCTGGGGGCATAAAACTGCGTGGTGAGCCCGGGCGGATTGGCGCGCGCCGCCTGGAACGTGCCCCAGGCGTGGAAAGCCACCAGCAGACCCAGCAGCGCAGCGGCATTCCTGGTACGAGGCATTATGCGCAGCGCCAACTCGGCGGCAAACACGGCCAGAGGGATGGCCATCGGAACGAAATAGCGCCCGGATGGATCAACGCCGAAGGGTGTGAACAGAAAGCCGGCGGTTAGCGCCAGCAGCATCCCCAACAGCAGCCATCGCGGAGCGCGATGCTTGCGCTCACGCACGGCGGCGCGCGCCGTCCAACCCAGCACAGCCAGCCAGAACGCCAGCGCCAGCGGCAGCAGCGGCAGCGCCAGCCAGGTGACATCCCACGGTGGGCGGAAGCCAAACAGCGCCGTCAGGCCAAACAGTACGTAGCTTAGAGCGTGCTGCCCCAACTGCGCCAGCCAGGGAGCGCGCTCGACCGCCACGGCGTTGCCAAACAGCTCCGCCAGCACCGCGCGCGGGCCGTGGTTGAAGATGTAACCCAGCCAGGGCGAAGCGCCGGCCAGCACACCCAGTGCAACCCAGGCCAGGTACAATCCAGGGCGCGGCCGGCGGCGCCGGAACACCAGCCAGAGCAGAAACAGGCCGGATGGGGCGCTGTACACCAGGGTCAGGCCGTTAGCCCACACCCCCATCCCGGCCAGCAGTCCCCACAGCCAGAACCACCCGGCAGGCATTGGGCTGCCGGCCTCGTCGCGGCGGTGGAGCGCCAGCGCTGCCAACAGCATCAGGTTGCCCAGCAGCAGGGCTTCACCGTAGCCGCCCAGGCTGACGGTGGTATAGACGGTAGTATTCACCGCCGGCACGGCCAGCAGCAACCCGGCCCCCAGCCCGACTCGCCAGGAACCCAGGGCAGCGCGACCGAGGAGAATAGTGGTAAAAAGCGTGCCCAGGTAGAGCAGCGTCTGCACCAGCCGGATAACCCACACCTGCTGGCCGAAAAGGGCAAAACCACCCGCCACCAGAAAGGCATCCAGCGAGCCCATGTAAGCCTGGCCGTAAAAAAACACCGGGCGTTCCCCTTGCAAAATGTGGCGCGCCATTAGCGCAACGATGGCCTCATCACTGTTGAACGGGAAAGCATCGCGCAGCAGAAAGATCAGCTTCCAGGCGGCGGCCAGGAGCAGCAGGCAGATCATGGCTAGAATCGTGCGCGTTCGGGTGGTCATGGACGGGGTTATTGTAATTCGAGCAGGGATCAAACTGGCAGCATTTTGACCAACGATTCTGTTAGCCCGGCCGGGCAGGCGTCACAGCAGGCGAAGGTTACAATTGAAATCGAATATGCTACGCAAATTCCTCACGCCCTTGCTGCTGTCCCTGGTGATTGTTACTGCCAGCGCATTCTACCTGGCAGGTGTAGCTGGCGTACCCTTTCACCCGGATGAAACTACGCAGCTCTATATGAGCGCCGACCTGGAAACACTGCTGCGCGACCCGCTGTCGCTGGCCTGGCAACCGGGGGAAAGTGATCAGCGCGGGCATTACCGGCTGATGGACGCTCCACTGCCGCGTACCTGGATCGGGTTGGGTCGAATGCTGGCCGGGCAGCCCGCGCCGTTGGCCGACTGGGATTGGACTCTGGATTGGAAGCGCAATTTAGCACGGGGGGCGCTGCCCGGGCAGGACGCATTGCTGGCTGGACGCTGGATGATGGCGCTGTGTTACCCCTTCAGTCTGCTGCTGGCTTTCCTGGCTGGGCGGCGGTTGGGCAGGCCGATCGCGGGCTGGACGGCGCTGCTATTGACGGCAACGAACGCCCTGGTGCTGCTGCACACCCGGCGCGCCATGGCCGAAGGGCTGCTCCTGCTGCTGATCTACTTCAACGTATGGTGGCTGTCAGGCCAGCCGCGACATCCGTGGCTGGTGGGCGCCTGGCTGGCGCTGGCCTTCCTGGCCAAGCAAAGCGCGGCCGCGCTGCTGCTACCGGCCGCGCTGGCGCTGCTTACCCCGCTGGGTGGGGAACTGCAATTGGCTGCTCGGCTTCGAAATACGCTGGCCGCTGCTGGTTTATTCGTGGGGCTGGTAGTGCTGTGCAACCCGTTTGCCTGGGCGCACCCGGTGGGCGCGCTGCAGGCCGCGCTGCGCGAGCGCGCAGCATTTGCACAGGCACAGGAGCAGGCGCACAGCGCGCAGGGTGGCGTACTGCTGGCAAGCAGCCCGGCGGCGCGTCTGGCCGGCGTAGTGGCGCAGTGGTATATCACCGAGCCGGCGGTTATGGATGTTGACAATTATCGTGATGCGCTGGCCGACGCGAGCGCGCGTTATCTGGGTAACCCGGTCCACCGGCTGCTGCGTGGTTTTGCAGGTGGGGGCGTGCTGTTCCTGCTGACGCTGTTTGGCGCGGTCACCACGGGGATGCGCGCAGCCCGCGAGCGCCGGGTGCGTGCGGAAATCTGGCTGCTGCTGGCAGCCGGGGTGGCGCAGGTGGGTGTGCTGCTGCTCATCCCAGTGCCATTCCAGCGTTACGCGGTGGCGCTGGTTCCCCATGCAGCCTTGTGGGTGGGGATAGGCGCGGCGAATGTGGCGGCAGGTTTTCAAAAGAATCGCTAATTGTTGGAGATAAAATTCACCCCAAAACTTGTCGCGTTTTGGGGTGAATTTTATTGCCGATGGATATTAAATCTTCTTGTAGAAAACGCGGTGGTTCTTGTAGGGGATAGCGCCGACGGTGATAATATCTTTGCGCACCTGGGTGGCCGTCTCGGCCATCTGGGTCAGTTCGGCGTGCTCGTAGCCGTTGTCGATCATCGTGCGCCGGATTTCGTCATACAGCAGCACATTTCCGCCGCTGCCGTGATACTCGGGCAGCACGCCTACGCCGTTGAGGTCAATCCAGTTGGTGCGCTTGAGCGAAACGAGCATGTCCGCCACACTCCACGGGGTGATGCGCCCCTTGCCGCGCTGGAGCGCGGGGGTGATATCCGGGAAACCAAACAGGAAACCCACCACCTTATCTTCATAGGTGATCAGCTTGATGAGTTGCGGGACGGCGACGCTCAATACGGTATCCACGGCGAACTTGATCTCGCGCTGTGTCAGTGGATAGTATTCCCAGTTGTTCACAAAGGTGGCGTTATACGCTTCGCCGATGCGCGGTGCCCAGGATAGCAGTTCGCGCTTGCTGGAGAAGTTCTTGATTTGAAACTTGCCACGCTTGCGGATGATATCCACCACTTTGTTGATCTTTTCGCCCAACTGGAAGTTATCGCGGTGGATATAGCAGGAGACAAAGTCCACTTCTTTCTCGAACCCAAGCTGGCCCATGATGTCTACATAATATGGATAGTTGTAATTCATCATGGTCATCATACAATGATGCTCGTAGCCCTCAATCTGGATCCCATAACCATCGAAACCGCTGAAGCCCTTAGGGCCTACGATTTCGGTCAGGTTGCGGGAATGGCACCATTCGTAGGCGCGGTCAAACAGCGCGCGGGCAGCATCAATGTCGTTTTCGATTTCGAACAGGTAGAACTGCGCCTTGCTCACGCCGTGATACTTGTTGAAGGGCTTGTTCTCCATCGCCGCCAGGCGGCCTACCAGGCGACCATCACGCCGGGCAGTGAAAAACACCGCATCTGAATGTTCATAAAAAGGGTGTTTATTCGGGTCAAGCATAGCCTTCACATCCGAAATGAAGGGCGGGACCCACTGTTTGCTGTCTTTATACAGCCGAAACGGCAGCCGGATGAATTCGTTGACCTGCGCTGTGTTCTTAATGTCGAGCTGTTCAATCTGCAACATACGAGGCCTCTTTATGAAGGGATGAACATAAAGGGAAAACGAAACGATTTGCGAATTGCCCGTACATGAATGGATAGAGTATATCACTATTGAGACAATCCACTCCCTGGTTACAACACCTGTTGACCGGGCTGGTTATGCTCCGCTTTGTTGACGCACGCAGGCAAGAACCGTATACTTGACGAAACAAACCGACACAGGGGTGTGAACAAAGCTGATGGGAAATTCCATTTTACATACTGAAATCCACCAACAACCTGATGTGATCCGCGAGCTGCTGCGCAGCGAAAGTGACAACGTGCAGCGCATCGCGAACGATCTGCGAGGCCAGTTCCGCTATGTGGTGATTGCCGCGCGAGGCACGTCTGACAACGCGGCTCGCTATGCGCAATACCTGCTGGGCGCGCACAACCAGTACCAGGTGGCGCTGGCCACGCCATCGTTGTTCTCTCTGTATCACCGCCCGCCGGATCTGAGCGGCGCGCTGGTGATTGGCATATCGCAGTCGGGCCAGTCGCCGGATATCGTCTCGGTGCTGGCCGAAGGCCGCCGGCAGGGCTGCCCCACACTGGCCATCACCAACGACGTCCAATCGCGCATGGCCACGGCAGCGGAGCGGGTGATCCCGCTGCACGCCGTACCCGAGCAGGCTGTGGCGGCCACTAAGTCGTATACATCTTCGCTGGCAGCGCTGGCCTTGCTCTCGGGCGCGCTATCGGGCAATGCAGACCACCTGCGCGCGCTGGAACAGGTGCCCGACCGGATGGAAAACACCTTCGAGGCGATCCAGGATAGCATTCGCCACGTGGAGCGCTACCGTTTTATGCAGCACTGCGCGGTGCTGGGGCGCGGCTATAATTACTCGACCGCTTTCGAAGTGGCGCTGAAAATTAAAGAGCTCAATCGCATTGTAGCAGAGCCGTATTCGTCAGCGGATTTCCGCCACGGGCCGATTGCAACGGTATCGAATGGTTTCCCGGTGATACTGGTGGCCCCGCGCGGTCAGATGTCGGAAGATATTGCCGACCTGACGGCGCGACTGAAACGCCTGCAGGCCGAGTTATTGGTGATTTCCGATGACCAGGATCTGCTGCGGCAGGCCAACCTGGCGCTGCCCATCCCAGAAGGGCTGCCAGAGTGGCTTTCGCCGCTGGTGGCAGTAATCCCCGGCCAGATGTTCGCCATACAGCTCACATTGGAACGCGGTCTGGACCCCGACCAGCCCGAAGGCTTATTAAAGGTAACCGAAACGAGGTAAGACCGTGCCCAACCGATTGATCCAAGAAACATCGCCATATCTCTTGCAACACGCCAACAACCCGGTGGACTGGTTCCCCTGGGGCGATGAAGCCCTGGCAAAGGCACGCAGCGAGAACAAGCCGATTTTCCTGAGCATTGGCTACGCAGCCTGCCACTGGTGCCACGTGATGGAAGAAGAGTCGTTTACCGACCCGGCGACGGCCGAGATTATGAACCGCGAGTTTGTCAGCATCAAAGTCGACCGCGAAGAGCGGCCGGACCTGGACAGCATTTACATGACCGCGGTGACGGCGATGACCGGCAGCGGCGGGTGGCCGATGAGCGTATTCCTGACGCCCGAGGGGCGGCCGTTCTATGGCGGCACCTACTTTCCCCCGGCGCGACGCTATGGCATGCCATCCTTTAAAGAGGTACTGATCAGCGCATCGCGCGCGTGGAAGGAATCAAAGGGCGAAATTTACCGCGTGGCTGACCGGCTGACCGAGCACCTGCGCGAAACCGCGCGCTGGGGTGCGGAAGAGGGCGCGGTGCTGCAGGAGACTACGCTGCAAACCGCCGCGCGAGACCTGATGCAGAGTTATGACCGGTCGCACGGCGGCTGGGGCCCGGCGCCCAAATTCCCACAGCCCATGGCCGTGGAGTTTCTGCTGCAGCAGGCTTCGCGTGGGATGCATGGCGCGCTGGAGACCGCGCTAGGGGCGCTGCGTGCCATGCAGCGCGGCGGCATGTATGACCTGGTGGGCGGCGGCTTTCACCGCTACAGCACCGACGAGCGCTGGCTGGTGCCGCACTTCGAGAAGATGCTGTATGATAATGCCCAGCTAGCGCTGGCCTACCTGCACGGTTACCAGGTGAGCGGCGACGCGCAGCTGCGGCGCACGGCCGAGGAAACGCTGGATTTTGTGCTGCGCGAGCTGACCGGCCCGGAAGGCGGGTTCTACAGCAGCCTGGACGCCGATTCGGATGGCAAGGAAGGGCTGTATTACGTGTGGGGGCAGCGCGAGATTGCCCACCTGGTACGGGATGACCTGGAGCGCGGCATCCTTGAAGATGCTTATGGCGTGAAGGATGAGGGCAACTTCGAGGGTTATAACATTTTGCAGCAGCAGGTTGATGATGCACGGCTGGCCGAAAAATGGAACCTGAGCGAGGACGAGCTGCGCGAACGGCTGGCGGGCATGCGCGCGCGGCTGTTCACCGCGCGCGAGAGCCGGGTGCGCCCGGCCACGGATGACAAAGTGCTGACTGCCTGGAACGCGCTGGCGCTGGTTGCCTTCGCGGAAGCGGCGCGCGCCCTGGGGCGCGTGGATTATCTGGCCGCAGCGCAGCGCAACGCAGCCTTCTTGCTCGAACACCTGCTGGAGGATGGCCGGCTGATGCGCGCCTGGCGCGCCGGGCAGGCACGGCACGATGGTTTCCTTGAAGATTACGCCGGGCTGGCGCTGGGTTTGCTGGCACTATACCAGGCGGATGGCGACCCGCGCTGGTACGCAGCGGCGCGCCGGCTGGCAGTCGAGATGGTAGAAGCCTTCCGCGATCCGGCGGGTGGTTTTTTCAACACGCGCGGTGATGCGGCCGCACTGCTTGTGCGGCCCAAAGACTTCCAGGATAACGCTGTGCCATCCGGCAACGCAATGGCGGCCATGGCGCTGCTGGTGCTGGACGCTTACGAGGCGCACGGCGAATGGCGCAGCCTGGCGGAAAGCATGCTGGCCGGGATGCAGAGCTATGCCACGCGCTACCCGATGGCGTTCGCCTACTGGCTGCAGGCCATGGACTTTGCGCTAGGCCCGGTGCAGCAGGTGGCGGTGGTATGGCAGCAGAAGACTCCGGCGCTGGATGCGATGCGCAAGACCCTGACCGGCGCCTACCGGCCGCGGGTGGTGACGGCGCTGGCGAAGCTGCCATTGGAGGCAGAGACGCCGGCGCTGCTGGCCGACCGCCCGGCGCGGAATGGCGCGCCTACCGCCTACGTGTGCCGCGGGTTCACCTGCGAGCTGCCGGTGACGGACGCAGCCGCGTTGGAAGCGCAGCTTGCGGCAGGCTCAGGCGGCCAGGAAGGCGAGTAGTTCCTGGTTGAAGCGCTCGGGTTGGTCGGCGATCACGGCGTGGTTGCCGCCCGGGATGACCACCTGGCGCGCGCCAGGGATGGCCATCAGTTCGGCCTGCACGCGCGGCGGCACGGTGGTGTCCAGCGCGCCGGTGATGATCAGCGTGGGGATGCGAATTGATGCCAACCGCCGGCGGCTGTCGAACAGGGCCAGCGCGCGCATCGCGGCGCGGTATGCGCGCGGGTCAGCGGCGAGGATCTTTTGCACCAGCAGGTCGCGCAGCACCTGCTGCTCAGGAGCGGGGAAGACGCGCCTCGCCACCGCTTCCGCCTGATAGCGCACGCCGCGCAGGTTTGCAACGGCAAACCGGCGCAGCAGGTAGGCTGTTTCGTTCCAGCGGCGCGGGCGCAGGCAGGCGAAGGTGCTCACCAGCACCAGCTTCTCCGCCAGCCCGGGGGCGAGCAGGGCAATGGTCTGCGCCACCGTGCCGCCCAACGACAAACCGATGATCGCAGCGCGCGGGATGCCCTGCTCGCGCAGCATCGCCAGCACGGCGCGCGCCGCGCCAGAAATTGTCCAGCGACCGGCCGGCGCGGGCGAGCGGCCAAACCCGGGCAGGTCTACCGCCAGTGGGCGGAAACCCGCGGCAGCCAGGGCGGGGAACTGCAAAGCCCACGATTCGCCATCCGCGCCCAGGCCGTGGATGAGCACCACCGGGCGGGTTCCTTGCGGGTAAGGGTCGAGGGTTGCAATTGTCATGGCGGGTGCGCATCCTGCATCTATAGTATACTGTGAGGCAAGCGCTCGACAACCACAATCCCCCTTGGAGGCTGTGAATGGATAAGTTTGTGATTGAGGGTGGGATCCCCCTGCATGGCGAGGTGACCCCGGCGGGCAACAAGAACGCGGCACTGCCGCTGCTGGCGGCCTGCCTGCTGACCGACGAGCCCGTGACGCTGCACAACGTACCGAATATCGGTGACGTACAGGCCATGCGCCGGCTGCTGGAAAGCCTGGGCGTGGAAATCACCCAACTGGACGCCAACAACTGGGTGCTGCAGGCCAGGAATATCGCCCCGGCCGACCTGGACCCCGACCTGACACGCAAAATCCGCGCATCCATTCTCCTGGCCGGGCCGATGACCGCGCGCTTCGGCGAGCTGCGGCTGCCGCCGCCAGGTGGTGACGTGATTGGCCGGCGGCGGGTGGACACGCACCTGTTGGCGCTCAGCAAGCTGGGCGCGAAAGTCAGCTACGACCGCTCGTTTGCCTTCCAGTCCAACGGGCTGAAAGGCGCGGATATCCTGCTGGACGAGGCCAGCGTGACCGCCACCGAGAACGCGATCATGGCCTGCGCGCTGGCGCAGGGCGAATCGGTGCTGCGCAATGCGGCCTCTGAGCCGCATATCCAGGAATTATGCCACTTTCTCAACGGGCTGGGCGCGCAGATTGAAAATATCGGCTCGAACACGCTGCATATCAGCGGGCGGCCGCGGCTGCACGGCGGCGAGTACACCATCGGGCCGGATTATCTTGAAGTAGTCAGTTTTATCGGCGCGGCAGTGGTTACCCGCGGCTCGATCCGCATCCGCAACGCCGGGCCGGGCTACCTGGACATGATCCGGCTGGTCTTTGGCCGGCTGGGCGTGGTGTGGGAGGTGGACGGTGAGGATATCATCGTACCCCACCAGCAGCCACTGCAGATCGAAAATGACCTGGGCGGGGCGATCCCCACCATAAACGTCAATACCTGGCCGGCCTTCCCCACCGACCTGATGAGCATTGCCATTGTGGTGGCCACGCAGTCGCGCGGGTCGGTGTTGTTCCACGACTGGATGTATCCCAGCCGCATGTTCTTCACCGATAAACTGGGCGGGATGGGCGCGCAGATCGTGCTGTGCGACCCGCACCGCTGCATCGTACAGGGGCCTACGGCGCTGTACAGCGAGAAGATGGAAAGCCCGGACATCCGCGCCGGGATGGCGCTGCTGCTGGCGGCGCTATCCGCCAACGGGCGTTCAGTGATCCGCAATATCGGCCAGATCGATCGCGGTTATGAAAATGTGGACCAAAAACTGGCCTCACTGGGCGCGCGCATTGAGCGCCAGACCGAACAGTAAAGACAATCAAAAAGCCGGGCTGTACGCCCGGCTCTTTGTTGGCTGACAGCGCAGCCTAGTTGTTGTTTTCGGTGTTCCCCGCAACTGTCAGGAACTCGTTGACCACGTCGCGCAGCATACCCTCGGGCAGCGCGCCGACCTGGCGGTGGACGATTTTGCCGTTCCAGACGAACAGCATGGTGGGGATGCCCTGGACGCCGTAGCGCATGGCCCATTCCGAATTTTCGTCGGTATTGACTTTGGCAATCACCAGTTTGCCGGCCTGTTCTTCGGCAAGTTTATCAAGCACCGGAGCGACCATTTTGCACGGCACGCACCAGGGCGCCCAGAAATCTACGATCACAGGCAGGTCGGATTTGAGGACGGTCTGCTCAAAGTCGTTATCGGTTACTTGAATGGGTTGTGTCATCCAGCTTACTCCTATCTTTCTATATCCGGGTCAGTCGTGGAGAGTATACCATACCAAAAGGGGAGCGCGAGGTGTGGATGAACAAATGTAGAAGGTCAGGAATCTTCTCCCTTACGGGAAAAAAACTTGACCTTCGAAACAAATGTCTTAACCGTTCGCCTGCGCGCGCAGGCGATTGTAATCCACAAAACGGTAGCCCACGCCGCGCTCGGTGAGGATATATTTGGGGTTGGCAGGGTCTTTTTCGAGTTTCTGGCGCAGGTAGTTGATGTACAGGCGCACGTAATGTGGCTCGTCGCGGTATTCGTAACCCCACACCTTGGAGAGAAGCTGGTCATAGGTCATGACCCAGCCGGCGTTCTGCACCAGGTGATACAGCAGCCGGTACTCGGTAGGCCGCAGCTTGACCTGCTCGCCATCCACCCATACCTCGCGGCGCGAAAAATCAATCTTCAGGCGATCATCGACGTTGATCAGCTCAGGCGCGCCGCTGCCGGATTGGTCGGTGCGGCGCAGCACGGCGCGCACGCGGCTGACCAGCTCGCGCGGGCTGAAGGGCTTGGTGACATAGTCGTCGGCGCCCAGCTCCAGGCCGCGCACGCGGTCGTCTTCCTCGCCCTTGGCGGTGAGCATGATCACCGGTACAGTGCTGACTTCGCGGATCATGCGCAGCACCTCGAAGCCGTCGAGGTCGGGCAGCATCACGTCCAGCAGCACCAGGTCGGGCAGGGAATCGCGCAGGGCCTGGATGGCCGTCATGCCGCGGTAGGCCTCGATCACGTGAAAACCATCGTGCTCGAGGTTCAAGCGAATAAAACGCGCTATGCGCTCTTCATCATCGACTACCAGGATGGTACGGTTTTTGAGAGAGTCATCCATCGTTTGCTTGCTTCCGCAATTTTGCCTTGCGCGCCCTGACCGGCAGAGCGTTATTCACGGACGTGCGTGATGATCTCTTCTTCCGCGCCATCCGACATGACTTCGATGAAGTTGACGCGCGACAGGGGCCAGATGACCGTGGTGACGTTGTTGTTGATGTAGCTGATATCTTTGCCATCCCTGCGGCGCGGGCTTTTTACGGTGATAATCTGGTCGGAAGAGCCAGGCAGCGCATCCACTTCACCGACGATGGGGTCTTCGTTCTGAATGTGCAGGATTACCGAGATCATGGGCATGCCTTATTGAATCAGTTTGAGGTATGAGACGTACCCTTCGACGGGCTCAAAGCACTTTGTGGCCCTTCGTGGAGTGCGGATACACAGGTATTGTATCAATTCCCGGGCCGGCGGATCAAGACCTGGATCTTCAGTTTGCCAAGTGCAAACACGTCGCCGTGGCTGACCGGGTATTCGATCTGCGGGGCGATTTTTTGGCCATTGACGCGCGTGCCATTGGATGAGCCCAGGTCGACGATGTAGCAGCGCTGGCGTGAGATTTTCAGCAGCGCATGGCTGCGCGAAACTCCCTGCCCGTAGGCTTCGTAGGGCGTGAGGTCCACGTCCGCCTGCTGTGGCTGGCCATCGGCGGCGCGGCCCAAAATGTACTCCGTGCGGCCGGAAAGGTGGATGACGCTGCCTTTTTCGACGATGTGCAGCGAAATCATCAGCTCGCTGGCGCCCACGCCACCGGTGAGCGGCGCAGTGGGCATGGACATGAACGGTGAGGACAGCGTGTTGGTAGACGTGCGCTGCAAGGATTGCGTGGAAAGCGGGTCTGCCGTAGTCAGTTGCGCGCCACATTCAGCGCAATAGTAGGCGCCTTCCAGTTCTTTATGCTTGCAGTTTGGACAAATAATCATCAGCGCGGCTCCATCCCGGATGGCAGCAGCAGGGCGCGCGTGCCATATTTGACGCGCTTATCGCCATCTTTGCTGAACACCCGGCTGTTTCGAATATGTTCGGCTTCCGCAAGCACGGTATGGGCAAACTCGCGGTCGCCACGCGAAAGTAAATTGGTAGCCAAAAATTGCAACTGGCGCGCCGCCTGGTCCGGCTCGCCGGCTTCCACCTGGCGGCGGGCGCGCTCTTGCATGCGATACAGCGTCATGCGCGAGACGGCTTCGAGTACCGCGGACGGCACCGGCTCGAGGTCGGGCAGGTCGCTGACCGGGCAGCGCACATCGACGAACAGGCGCGCGCGGCGCGCGCCGCGATCGAACACCTGCATCTTCAGCCGCCCGGAGAAGAGCTGCAGCGCGTCAGCGTCGGCGGCGATAGGCGCCACCACCAGCTCCAGCAGCAGCGAGAGACCCTTGGCGCGCTGCAGGTTACCCAGCACCAGCGGCGTCTCAGGGGCCAGCGAGCCCACATCGGGGTGCAGGCGAAAAGCGTAGCGCAGCGCCACAGCACTTTCCGGCTGGAACTCGAGCGTAATGCCGCGCGCGTAGACCGCGCTGGCGGTGAGCACTTTCTGGTCCAGTGCGGCGGCCAGGTCTTTGGTTGAGCGGATAAACTGGGTGGTTCCGCCGGTGATCGCCACCAGCGCGTCGAGGAAGGTGTCGTTCCATTCGTGGCCAATGCCCAGGGCATGGATGCCGATGCCTTCCTGGCTGGCGGCCTCGGCCAGCGCCAGGCAGGATTGCTCGTCGCCGTAGGTGTGCCCGTCGGTGAGCAGGATGAGCTGGCGCAGGCAGTCCTCCGCTGCGCCGCGGCGCAGCTGCTCCAGCCCCAGCGACAGGCCGCGAAAAATCTCGGTGCCGCCGCCGGTCTGGATCGTATAAATTTGCGTTTCGGCTTTGCCCAGCGCGGATACGCGCGTGGGCGGCAGCACGACTTCGGCGCGGTCGCTGAAGGTAACCACCGAGACGGTATCGGTCTGCTTGAGACGGCGAATCGCCTGGGTCAGGCTGGCCTTAAGCATGTCCATGCGCTCGCCCTGCATCGAGGTCGAGCGATCGACCACGAAGGCCAGGTGCACCGGCACGCCGCTCTCGCCAGCCGCGCTGGCGGTGCAGTTGACTTCCAGCAGGGCGTACAGCAACTGAGGCTCGGGCAGTCGCTCGATGGCCGGCCGGCTGGTGCGCATGTGGACCGAAATCTCGGGCTGGGCCAGCAGGCCTTCGGGCAGGGTGGCGTCGTATTCGGCGCGGCGGCGCGCGCTGCCAAGCACCTCGTAGGCTTCCTGCACGCGCAGGAACCACTCGGTGGTGCGGGCGTCGGGGTTGGCGTCGGGGTGCGAGCGGCGCGCAGCGGCAAAGTACGCGCTGCGGATCTCATCCGGCGTGGCGTCAATGCTCAAACCCAGTGCCGCGTAATAATCCCCCGCCATACGCACCTACCGTGGGAACTTAACCAGGATCACGCTGATATTGTCCGGCCCGCCCTCGCTGTTGGCGGCTTCCACCAACTGGCGACAGGCTTCGTCCACGCTGGCGCTCTTCTGCACAATGTGGAAAATATCTTTATCCGGCACCACGCCCCACAGGCCATCCGAACAGATTAACAGGTAGCCGGGCTGGGGAAACTCATGACTGTGGATATCGGGGTGCAGCGGGTCCACCTGACCCACAGCGCGGTACAGCACGTTGCGGTGCGGGTAGACGCGCGCTTCCTCTTCGGTCAGCTCGCCCAGCTCAATCAGGCGCCGTACCAGCGAATGGTCCTGGGTGATGGCGGTCATCTGTCCGCGCGGGCTGATCAGGTACGCGCGGCTGTCGCCCACGTGGGCCAGGATTACCTGGCTACCCAGGGCCAGAGCCGTGGTGAGCGTGGTGCCGCCGCCCGGCGCGCTGGCGCTGACAGCCGCATGCGCGGCGGCCACCCCGGCGGCCAGCACTTCCTGCAGGCTGGTGGTCTGCCCATCCATGCCGCGGCCGGTGAACAGCCCGCGCAGGTTGCTGAGCAGGTGATCGGCCATGGCGCGCGTGGCGGTGGCGCTGGCCACCTCGCCGTGCTCATGACCGCCCATGCCGTCGGCAACGATGAAAATACCGGCCGGGATTTCCTTCTCGCCTCCGGCCAGCACGGTGTTGAGCACGAACAGATTATCCTCGTTGTGGTCGCGCAGCATGCCCACCGACTGGGCGCAGCCAACCAGGTATTGCGAAGGCTGGACCGGCGGCTCCTGGCGGGTGACAGCGAGCAACTGCTCTTCGGTCAATGGCGCGGTCTTAATGTCTTCAGCCGAAGACTTGCGCGCGGGTTTCTGCTTGCGGAACAGCCGATCAAACCATGCAGACACGAACATCCTCCTGAACGACGCGGCCCCGGCGAGCTTACACGTTGAACGCGTACACCTGGTGGTCGGTCGAGCCAATGTACAAGACGTCATTATATACCACCGGCGCGGCGGTGATTGCGCCACCGGTGAGGTATTTCCAGCGCAGGCGGCCGGTGCGCTGGTCGAGGCAGTACAGGTAGCCATCGGCCGAGCCGCAGTAGACCGCGTCTTTATGCACCACCGGCGAGCCGCTCACCTGGTGGTCGGTTTTGAAGCGCCACACCTCGCGCGCGTTGGAGCTGTCGACGCAGTAAATGAAGCTGTCGGCGCAGCCGGCGATGATGGTATTCTCGGCGCGGCAGGGCGAGGAAATCGAGCCCTTACCCATGCGGAAACGCCAGATGGCCCACCCGCTGCGCGCCTCGAGGGCGTACATCTGCGAATCGAGCGCGCAGAAGTAAACCGTGTCGTGGTAGACCAGCGGTGAGGAAATAATGGCGCGGCGGGCATTAAATTTCCATTTGACCTGACCGCGGAAATCAATGCAGTGGAATTCGCCTTCCTCGTTGCCAAAATAGATGTAATCTTTGGTCACGAACGGCGAAGAGCGCACCTGCCCGCTGGTCTCAAAACGCCACAGGCGGCGCGCAGCGCTGATATTCACCGCATACAGGTAGTGATCGTCGCAGCCAAAGAAGGCATGGCCCTCGGCCACGCGCGGTGAGGAACGAATGGGGCCTTCGGTAGGGTAATTCCAGATGAGTTGGCCGCTGCGGGCAGAGACGGCGTACAGGTTGGCATCTTCCGAGCCGAAGTAGATCACGCCATCCTGCACCGCCGGGCAGCTGACGATGCCGCCGCGGGTGGGATACTTCCACAAAAAGCTGCCCGTAACGGCGCTGAGGGCGTACAGGTTGGTATCCAGCGCGCCTACGTAGAGGATATTGTTCTCTACCGCCACCGCGGCGCGGATTTCGTCCTCGCAGGCATACACCCAACGCGGCTGGATGCTGCTGCCCGGGCCGGTGCCGCGCGTGGTGCGGATGTCCACCCGCTCCAGCGCGCCGGTCTTGCGCGCCACGCCCAGCAGCGCGTCTTTCATCGCCTGGGCGCTGGGGAAGCGGTCGTTGGGGTTGTACATCAGCGCGGTGTTGACCACCGTTTCCAGCTCGATGGACACAGCCGGGTTGATCTGGCGGATGGGGCGCTCTGAGAAGGTAAACGGCGCTTCCAGGCGCGGGTCGCGGCGGGTGAGCAGGTGGTGCATGGTAGCGCCCAGCGCGTACAGGTCGGCCTGCATGGTGGCCTCGCCGCGGTACTGCTCGGGCGGCGAATAGCCCTCGGTGCCCACCATCGTGCCGCGCTGGCCCTCGCGGAAGATCTTGGCGATGCCGAAATCCACCATCACCACGTGATTGCTCTGGTTGATCATCACGTTCGAGGGCTTCATATCGCGGAAGATGATCGGCTCGGGGGTGTGGGTATGCAGGAACTGCAGCAGATCGAGGATTTCGATCGCCCAGGCGATCACCTGGTCTTCCGGGAAGAACTGGTTGGTCTCAGAGAGGATCGCTTCCAGGTCCTTGCCGTGCACGTATTCGAGCACCAGGTAGGAGCGTTCCTCGTGGGTGAAGTAATCGAAGATCTTGGGGATAGCCGGGTGCGACAGGGTAGCGAGGATATTCGCCTCGCGCTCGAAGTTCTGCACGATGCTCTGCCGCACCACCGGGTCGGGCGCGGCGTTGATCATCTCTTTGACCGCCACCAGCTTGACGATATTGGGGAAGTGCATATCGCGGGCGCGGTACACCGAGCCCATCCCGCCGACGCCGATAATATCCTGGATCAGGTAGCGATTGACGAGGGTGGAACCGCGCTGTAGCTGGCGCGAAGGCCCGGGGGTACCGCCGTCGAAGCTTTGCGTGATGCTGTGCGTGTCCAGAACGAATCTCCAATGGGGAAAATAATGGCAGGGAAAACGCGCCGCGCGAAGCGGCAGGAACCATAGTTTGATTATAAGCGCCGCGCAAAGCCATTGCAACGCAAAAAGCCGCGCTGCACCTTACACTCGCTTAAGAGTTTGGGAAGAGAGTGGTAGGGTTAAGCAAGCGCC
>JBDHWQ010000020.1:0-74136 GCA_039810245.1 Longilinea sp.
TTGTCGTCAAACCACAGCTTGGTGATGTACGACAGGGCCTTCTTGACCTCGGGGGAGTCGAATTTCAATTCACCGCGCACCCACTTGTCGTAGTTCTCGGCAGAGGTAGTGCGCAGCATCATGTCTTCGATCCAGTCGGTCATTGGCCAGCCGGTGGCAGCACCCGATTCGATGCCGATGCACCACGGGGTATCGCCGTCGGAAGCGATCTGGTCGCTGAGCGCCATCAGCTCGTCCCAGGTGGTCGGGACGGTGTACCCGGCCTCGTCAAAGGCCTTCTTGGGGTACCATACGATGCTCTTGCCGTTGAAGCGCGCCCAGATGCCGGCGACGATGGTTTTCCCCGCGTCGTCGGTCATGGTGGCCATGTCTTGCCACGACTGAGCATAGTTCTGCTTGATCCAGGCCGGGTCAATCACGCTGTCGGCGGGGATGACCTTGCCCTTGCGCACCTGGGTGGCCAGCAGGCCGGGCTGGGGGAAGTCCACGATGTCGGGCGGGTTGCCGCCGTCGATCTGGATCGAGATGTTGGCTTCGAATTCCTTCGAGCCTGAGTACTGGATGTCGATGCCGGTCGCATCCTCAAACGGCTTGATGGACTGTTCAAAGACCACCGCGTCGTTGTCGGTGAACGGGCCGGCCATGGTCACCACGGTGCCCTTGTATTTGCCGGTGTAGGCATCGGCCAGCTCAGGGCCAGCGGGGGGAACTTCACTGGTGGTGGTGGCCGGCGCCGTAGTAGCGGCAGGCGCCTGGGTGGCTGCCGGGGCCTGGGTGGCCGCCGGGGCCTGGGTGGCGGCCGGGGTACAGGCTCCCAGAACCATCACGAACAGAACAAGAATACTCAACAACTTAAACGAGCGGTTCATCCTATTCTCCTTACACAACAAGACGGTTATACGCAGAACGTACATCTGAGAGAACAAACCACGCTTTGAGGTCAATCACCTCCTCTCCTTCCCGCCAGAACGGGGATTACGCGCTGTCGCGCTCCACGATGGATAAAGGTAGCTGGATGTGCTGCACCGGCCGGTCGCGGTTGGCGATACGGCTCAAGAGTAGCTCCGCGGCAATTTTGCCCGATTCATCCAGGTGTTGCCGTACGGTGGTCAGGCCTACGTACTCGGCCACGTCCAGGTCGTCGAAACCCATCACTGCCAGGTCGCCGGGCACGCGCAGCCCCAAGTCACGCGCCACCTTCAGCAGCGCCACGGCCTGCATATCGGTAGCGCAAAAAATTGCGTCCGGCCGGCGAGGGCCGCTCAAAATTTCCCGCCCCAGGCGGCGCGTGGCATCCATATCGTAGGCCACGGTGTATACGCGGTCATTGCCCAACGGTTTCCCCAGCTCCGCCAGCCGGTGGCGGTAACCTGCCAGCCGCAGCGTGATCGGGTGGATGCCAAATTCGGGGATCACGGTATCGCCCAGGAAAGCCAGTTCGCGGTGGCCCTTCTGCACCAGGTAATCGGCGGCCATGCGCCCGCCGGCTTCATCGTCGATTTCCACGCTGCTCAATACCTGGTGCGGATACTCCACCAGCACCGTCTCTAACCCATATTCCAGCAGGCGCTCGGCGAACGAGTTATCGAACTGCAACGAAAGCACGATCAAGCCATCCAGGTAATGGTTGATCGAAAGCGTTTCAATATAGCGGTTGAACTTGTGCATGTTTTCAACCGTGTAGATCACCAGCTCGTAGTTGCTGTCACGCAGCGTGCTAGCCACCCCGCGCAGTCGCTGCACAAAAGAGGGTGCGGTAAAGTAGGGGGTGATGACGCCGATACGGCGGTTCTGCTGCATGGCGCGCGCCCGGGCTTCGGCCTTGGGCACGTAGCCCAGGCGATGGATTGCCTCGAACACACTGGCGCGAGTTTCTTCGTTGACTTTCTGCGGGTCATTCAACACCCGCGAAACTGTGGCAATGCTCACCCCGGCCGTCCTGGCCACATCATAGATTGTGGTAGCAGGCCTTTTGTTCATCACACTCCCGGCACGCAACGTTATGAAATCGCTTCAATGAAAGCTCTTTCATTGTAGGGAAATTTGCCGGCCCTGTCAAGTATTTTTAAGGTTGCGTGGTTCACATTCCTGTCAAAAGCGTCAATTCATATCGATTAAATCTCCTGTAAAATGAAGGCAAACCTGCAAACAATGTCTTACAAGTCATCACGCATGCGGCAAAATTCGCCACCCAGCCTCTGGATGAAATACTCCAGGGCAATAGAAATGGTTTCTATTGCTTTTGTTTTGTTTGGCGTGGGGCTATTGGTGATTTTCTATCATGAAGTTATTGGCAGCCTGCGCGGCGTTTTTCTGATGGGCGCCATCGCGCTGGCATACGTGCTGGCCTATTTTCGCCTCGCCCTGCCCTACTTCGGCGACACGGATTCGCTGCAGACGGTCAACGCTGTCATCACCATCCTGCTGTTGGGCGCATTCCAGCACATCTCCGGGCTGACAGCGCACATTGCCCTGCTCTTTATGCTGGTGGTGATTCTGACTGGATTGAGGCTGGGTAAGAGCCCCAGCCTGGCCGCCGCATTGATGGCTGCCGTCGTGAGCCTGCTTGCGTCTGCGCTGCAAAGCCCGCTCACCGGCGGCAAGCTGTTCTTTGCCAGCTTCCAGCTCATTGTGTACGTGCTTTCCGGGCTGCTGTCTTCCGAGCTGGCACTGGCCATGCAGCGCCAATCTTCGGAAACCGCCGGGCGCAACCGTAATCTGGCCCTGCTGCTGGAGATGAGCGCCATCGGCAATTCACTCGAGCTGGACGTCACCCTGCCGGAGATGGCGGCCAAAATCGTTGAAGGTCTTTCGGCCTCGTTTTGCAGCATTCACCTGCTGGAGCAGGACGGCCGATTCCTGGTGACCATGGCTGCCAGCTCCATCACGCCCAATGACCCCACCCATGCCATCATCGGCCGCAGCCGCCTGGTGAACAGCGTGCCCTGGCACAAAAAAGCGATCGAGACGCGCCAGGTGATGATCTTCCGCCAGGACCGGCCCTACATGAGCATCCGCGAAGAAGAAAGCCGGGAAATGATGCTGCCCGGCATCCGCTCCGCCTGCCTTATCCCGCTGGTGTTCGACGACCAGGTGCTGGGGGTCATTTCGGTGGGCGAGCGCCGCTCCTGGCAGCGCGAGCGATTTGACGAGTTGAAGCTCGAACTGCTGGTATCCATCGGCGCGCAGGCGGCCGTGGTGGTCAATAATGCCCGCCTGCACCAGTCCACCCGCAAGCAGGTGGAACGCATGGAAGTGCTGCGCGAAGTCACGCGCGCCATCACATCAACCATCCAGTTAGATGACCTGATGGAAATTATCTACCAGCAGCTCAACCGCGTCATCCCCGCCGAAACGTATTTTGTCGGCCTGCACGAGAAGGATGACGAGGTGATTGACCTGCGCGTGATTTTTGACGAGGGGAAACGCTTCCCTTCGTACCGCGTGCCCTACGGACCGGGTTTCACCAGCTACGTGATCCGCTCGCGCAAGCCGCTGTTTATCCGCCATCTCTCGCAGGAAAAAGACACGCTGCCGGTGAAAGGCGTGCTGTTGGGCACCGATAAGCTATCCGAATCCTGGCTGGGCGTACCCATCCTGGTCAATGACAATGTGACCGGGGTGATGGTCATTGCCAGCTATATGCCCAACGCATTCCAGGATGACGATATTGCCCTGCTGACCAGCATGGCCGGGCAGGCGGCGCTGGCGCTCAACAACGCCCGCCGCCACGCCGAGGTGGAAGAACAGTCGCGCCGCGATTCGCTCACCGGGGTATACAACCACAGCCATTTCGTCCAGCTCCTCGGCCAGGAAGTGCAGCGCGCCGCCTCGGGTAACCACTCGCTCTCGCTGATCATGCTGGACATCGACTTCTTCAAGAACTACAACGACACGTACGGCCACATTACCGGCGACCAGGTGCTGCGCATCATGGTACAGGCCATCCAGGCGCACATGCGCCACGGTGATGTGGTAGGCCGTTGGGGCGGCGAAGAATTTGCCATCCTGCTGCCCGCCACCGGGCAGGAACGCGCCTGCCAGGTAGCCAATCATATCCGCCAGACGCTGGCCGACCTGCCCATCGTGGTGGATGAGCATTCCGTCCCCGCGCCCACCGTCAGCCAGGGCATCGCCAGCTACCCCATGCACGCCGCCAGCGCCGGCCAACTGGTAGATATGGCCGATCGCGCGCTGTACCAGGCCAAAAAACAGGGCCGCGACCAGATCTATCCATCCAGCGCCTGCGAGGCGCTTTCCGGCGCCGAAAAATAAGCCTGTCTACCGACCCACGGTCAGGTGAATGGCCACCACGTCGCCCAACTCCAGGCCTTCCGCAGCGCGCACGGCATCGCGGATGGGGATTGCGTACAGTCCCTGGCGCGGGAACAGCGACGTCTTCCACTGCGTCTCGCCGATCCGCACCGTCACCAGGATCACTCCCCAGCCGTAGGTGACAAAGCGCGCGACGGCTTTGATCGCCTCGCTGTACTCCTCGGGTACGTTGACGAAGTGAAACGGCGACGGCCCGCGCCAGTAATACAGCTCGCCAGAGAATTCAAATTCCATAGGCAGTGATCATAGCATAATCGCGCTGGAATCAAAACACAGGTCGGCCGGGCATCCGGCCGACTTGTGTTTTGCGTTTATTACCACCCGCGCTGCTGTGTGATAATCTTGCGCAGCGTTTCCACCGCAAACTTAGGCTTGCGATCGGCGGTCAGCAGCCCGTTGGTCTCCTGCTCGGTGTCGGTGAGCTGGGTGTAGCAGATGCCACTGATTGTCGGGCAGGCCAGCACAGCCTTGATCAGCTCGTCCAGCTTGGACAGGTATTCCTCTTCACTGCTCACCGTGCCGTAGCCAAACCAGGGCGCGCCTGCGTCTGGCTTGTAGCTGATGCCGCCAAATTCGGTCAGCATCACTACGGTGTCATCCTGCAGCTCGTACTCAGGCATCGTGAAACGCTTGCCAATCGGCCGGCCGAGGGCCAGCGTGCGCGCCAGCGCCTCGCGCGTGCCATAGCGTTCGATGATCTTCTCACCACACACCTGGTAGTCGTGCAGGCTGAGGATGTCCGTTTCCACGTGCTCCCAGCCGTCGTTGTCGATCACCGGGCGTGTAGCGTCGTAGGCTCTGGTCATGGCGATCAGCGCGCGCAAGAATGCGCGCTGGCGCGGATCGCCGGCCAGGTCGTGCGTGCCCCAGCTTTCATTGAGCGGCACCCAGGTGACAATGCACGGGTGGTTATAATCGCGCTCCAGCACCTCAGTCCATTCCTGCATCAGGCGGCTGGCGGCCTCGGGTGAGAAGAGGAAGGCGTTCGCCATCTCACCCCACACTGCCACGCCCAGCCGATCGCACCAGTACAGGAAGCGCGGGTCTTCCACCTTCTGGTGGATGCGCGCGCCGTTAAAGCCCAGGTCTTTGATCCACTGTACTTCTCGGCGGATGGCCTCGGCGCTGGGCGCGGCCAGGCAGGTTTCCGGCCAGTAGCCCTGTTCCAGCACCATGCGCAGGTAATACGGCCCGCCGTTCAGCAGGAAGCGCCCGCTGTCCAGGCCCACGCTGCGCAGCCCAAAGTAGCTGACCACTTCATCCAGCGTGCGCGCGCCGTCCAGCAGGGTCACTTCAGCGTCGATCAGGTTAGGATGCTCCGGCGCCCACAGCATCTGGTGGACATGCATCACCGCGCGCCCGGCCGAAAGCTGGATTTCCCGCTCCACCTGGCGCTCGGTGATGCGGTACGTATCTTCGGCCAGCACTTCACCACGCAGCGAGAGGCGCACTTGCACCGCCAGCGGCGCCAGCGGCGCGCGGTTGAGGCTGATCTCCACGCCCACGCGGCCGCGGGCGGTGTCTGGCGTCCAGCGCACCTGCTCCACGCGGGTCTCATTCACCCATTCGGCCCACACCGGCTGCCAGATGCCCGTGGTGCGCCGGTACCAGATGGCATGCGGCTGGTCGAGCCAATCCTGCTTGCCACGCGGCTGGCACAAATCCTGCGGCTGGTCTTCCGCTCGCACCACCACCACCTGCGCCGCTCCCGGCTGCAGGACGTGGGTAATATCGAAGGTAAAGGGCGTGTTGCCGCCGCGGTGCGTGCCCACCATCTGCCCATTGACCCACACCCTGGCGCTGTAATCTACCGCGCCAAAATGCAGCAGCAGGCGCTGGCCATCGGTGGGCGGCTGCACGCGAAAGCTATTGCGATACCATGCCACCGGATGCATCCCGGCGCCATCAATCAGTCCGGCGCGCGCCTCGGGTGGGTAGGGAACGTTGATCTTCTGGTCAAATACATCTTCGCGGCATTCCCAGTGCTGGTCCATACCGGTATTGGCATCATCAAACGCAAAACCCCACTCCCCGCACAGGTCCAGCCACTGCGTGCGCGCCATTTGCGGGGTGGGATGCAGCGCTAACGGTTCTTCTATGGCGGTAACATTGGCCATCGTTAAGGAAAACGAGGTTTCCATAAAGTTGCTCTTACCTGTCCTTTGTCTGCAATAAAGAGGGGTCTACTATTATTAACGATACATAACCAAAAAAGTTCCATCCAGGCAGCGCGTTGGTGCCTGGATGTAGCCGAGATTATACAAATATGGCCGCGAAATAGTCTTAACATCATTGAAAGGTGCGCTCAAATGAATTCGCGTCATGGCGGCGGCTGATAAATCTGTAATGTGGCCGCTCCGGCGCGCACCGTATAATGGTGCCATGCCGCGCATCAACCGATCATTGCTCTATACTGCCCTGATTTGCGCCCTGCTGGCCGCGTGCAGCGGGCCGGCATGGGTGGCCGTCACGCCCCAGGCACTGAACACCGCCTTCCCCGCCCCTGCTGCCAGTCCCACTCCACCGCCCCCCACACCTGCGCCGGAGCTGCCCACCAGCGCGCCGCAGCTGCCACCGCCGCAACCCGAGCAGGACCAGCCCACACCCGAACCGGACGGCCCGCTGCCGGCCGCGCAGTACGTGGTACTGATCGCCCTGGATGGCTTCCGTCCCGATTACCTCACCCTGACCGGTATGCCCAACCTGCAGGCGCTGATCTCTGCCGGCACCAGCTATACGGACGCCTGGGTGGGAGCCATGCCGAACAACACCCCGCCCGGCCACGTGATGATGGTCACCGGCAGCCTGCCACGCCGCAGCGGCATCATCGGCCATACCTGGGCCAACCTGCAATCCGGCGAGAGCTTCACCCCCTTCACGCTCGAGGCGGTGCAGGCCGGCGAAGCCGATACAATGGTCGAATCCAGCGGCGTGCCAACCCTGGCCGGGTTAATCAAAGACCGTTACCCGGACGATATGGTTGCGGCGCTCAGCGCGCAGAAGTTTTATGCCGCGCAGTGCCTGGGTCTCGGCCCCACGGACGTGCTGCTGTATGCCAGCGGCACGGATGAAGATGCCTACAGCCTGCCGCAGATGGCGCAGCTCGAAGCTCTGCGCGGGCGCGTGCCACCCGAAGACTTCCTCAGCGACCCGGACATGCGCACTTCGTTCAATACTCCAGGTGATGCCAATGCCTTTGCCCTGCGTGCCGCGGCGCGCCTGTTCGAGCGCTTCCGGCCGCGCGCGCTGCTGATCAACCTGCCCGAAACTGATTACTACGGCCACATCGAGGGGGGGTTCAGCACTCCCAACAGCCTGGTGCCTGTGCTGGACCGCACCGACGCCGCCCTGGGTGACCTGATACAAAGCTATCGCGTAGCCGGTGTGCTTGACCAAACGGTGTGGGTCATTGCCGCCGACCACGGCATGACGCCCAAAGGTAACATCCTCGTGCCCGCCGACCTGTACGCTGAGATGGACGTCAGCATGAGCGACGCCGACCAGCCGATGCTGCCCGAAGCGCGGTTAGCCGAGCCGGGGCGCGCGCCACAGGTGGCCGCGGCGCTTGCTGTCAGCGGCGCTCCGGGGTTAACCGGCGCGTACGCGCTGGTACAGCAAGACGGGCGCTATACCTACCAGGCTGCTCCGGCCACAGCCGGCAGCCTGCCCGCCGCGCTCAACGATTCCTACCTGTATCTGCTGGATACCTACGCCAGCGCGTACAGCCCCAACGTGGTGGTGACTACTGCCGGGCGTACCGCCTACGACGAGCAGGCCGAAAGCAGCGGCGGCACGCATAACCCGCTCAACTGGGACGACCAGCACGTGCTGCTGGTGTTCTCCGGCGCGGGCGTGTCCCCCGGTCGCATCTCCAGCGCTCCGGCGCGCCTGGTGGACATCCTGCCCACCCTGGCGCGGCTGCTCGACCTGCGTGACGATAATATGGACGGCATACCACTGGCCGACGCTCTGGCCGTGCCGCTGCCCGAAGACGCGCAGCGCCAGGATGAAACCAACGCCTTTCTGGCCCCCCTGCGCGACGCGCTGGCGGCTACGGCCGGGGAGTAAAGTGCCGGGTTTACGCCCCTAACAATTCTTTGGCTTTGGCCACGGCGCGGCTGGCGTCAGGGGCATAGCCGTCCGCGCCGATCTCATCCGCATAGGACTGCGTCACCGGCGCGCCGCCCACCATCACCTTCACCTGGCTGCGCAGCCCGGCTTCTTCCAGCGCTTTAATCGTGGTGCGCATATACGGCATGGTTGTGGTTAGCAGTGCTGAGAGCGCCACGATCTGCGCGCCATGCTCACGCACCGCCGCCACGAACTTTTCCGGGGCCACGTCCGCGCCCAGGTCGATGATGCGAAACGCCGCGCCTTCCAGCATCATGCACACCAGGTTCTTGCCAATATCGTGCAGGTCACCTTTGACCGTGCCGGCCACCACCGTGCCGGATGAAGCCAGGCTGCTGCCCGCCAGGCGCGGCTTGAGCACCGCCAGACCGGCCTGCATGGCGCGCGCTGCCACCAGCATCTCAGGGATGAAATACTCACCCTCTTCGAACAGCCGCCCCACCTCGGCCATCGCCGCGATCATTGCGTCGTTGAGGATGCTGTCCGGCGCGCGGCCAGCGTCCAGCGCCTGCTGCACCAGCCCGGGCGTCTTAGCGGCGTTACCGTCCAGAATTGCATCAAAGATTTGCTGGTAGATTGCGTCCATGCTCCCTCTCCTCTTGAATGGAATACTTGCCATATGCTTGCAACGTTTCCCACATCGCCATGATATTTTCGGGCGGCACGTTGGCCTGGATATTGTGCACCGCGGCAAACACAAACCCGCCGCCCGGCGCAAGGTCATCGATGCGCCGGCGCACATCGTCGCGCACCTGCTGCGGCGTGCCGCTGCCCAGCACCGCCTGCGTATCCACCCCACCGCCCCAGAAAACCAGGTCGCGGCCATATTCGCGCTTGAGCTCGGCTGAGTCCATCCCCGCCGCGCTGACCTGCACCGGGTTGAGGATGTCCACGCCGATATCAATCAGGTCGCGGATCACCGGGCGCACCGCCCCGCACGAGTGGAAGAATAGTTTCGCCGGCGTGCGCGCGTGGATGAAATCGAACAACTGGTGGTGCAGCGGTTTGACAATGCGCCGGTACATGGCCGGCGAAATCAACATGCGCAGCTGGCCGGAAAAATCGTCGGCCTCGCTCACCGCGCTGGCATACTCGCCGGCTTCGCGCAGCGCCACGTCCCAATACTGCATCTTCAGCTCCATCACGCGCGTCATCAGCCCGGTCAGCAAGCTCTCATTGGCGGCAAAGTCGGCGAAATAGCGGTCAAAGCCGCGCAGCCAGCCGCTCATCTCCATAATTCCGGAGCACAGGCCATCCAGGAACACCGCCTGGCCCTCTTCTTCCGCGGCGCGGCGGGCGCGCTCGCGCAGCCCGTTGAAGCGCTCCGGCGCGACCGGGTCCGGCCAGGGGTAGCGCTCGATCTCCTCAAGGCTGCCGGCATCCCGCAGCGGGTGGTCGAACATATCGTAGTACAGCCCGCCATCCAGCGGCATTTTCCAGCCGATGCCCCATTCATCGTGGAAGTACGAATAACCGGGCATCCGGCGCACGTCCATCTGGAAGCTGGCGCTGGAGCGCGGGGCCACGTTGCGCACGTCAGCACCCAGCACGGCGCGCAGGTCGTCATCCACCACCGCGATCTGCTGGAACACATCCATCACCCGCGCCGGGCGCTGGGGCAGGCCCAGCCAGGCGCGCAGGCGGGTATAGGCCTGCGTGTGCAGGCTGGTGAGCACCGTACCGCCCAGGTCGAACGGCACGCGGTCAGGCTCGCGGTGTTCCAGGGTGGCGTGGACGCGCTGGCGAGAATTCACGGGCAGATCTCCGGGAAAAAGGCACTTTTCGCGGCGGCTGCCGCATCGTTAATCATACCCCAGAACTTGCAGGCGTCACCCTGGCCAGGGCATCCACCAGCGGCTGCCAGCGCGCGCAAAGCTGGCGCACCACTTCCTGCACGGTTTCCATGCCTTCGGCAGCGCTGGCATGGCGCGGATCGTCCTCATCGTGCACGGTGCGCCCGGGGGTCGGGTCCCCGCCAAAGGTCAGGTAATCTACCACGGCATGATCTACGTTGCGCAGCGCGGCGGGCAGCGCTGGCAGGCGCTCGATGCGCACCAGATGCGGGAACTGCGCCTGGATCATGGCCGTCTCAATGCGCGAGGCGTGGCCCACGCGCTGCACCCCGGCCGCGTCGCAAGCAAACGGCACGGCCACGCTGGCGCGCAGGGGCGTCTCGTGGCTGTATTCTACTGCCAGCCGCTCCAGCGCCTGCATGTGGTTGCTGGCCCCGTGCCCGCTGATGATCAGCGCCAGGCGGTAGCCCATGCGCTGCATTACGCGCAGCTGCTCGCGCACCACCACGCCAAACACGTCTTCGGCGCAGTAACCGCTGGGCACGCTGTTGGCCGGAAAGTCCATGCCCACGATGTATTCGTCGGGCGCGAACCCCAGCAGCCCTAATGACTGCGGGTCGCGCTCGCGCTCCGTACCCCAGAACAGGGTAGGGAATACCACCCCGCCCAGCGCGTTTGCCAGCCGCAGCGCGATGGCCTCAGCGTTGAGCGGATCGGTGCCAAACGGCAGGTGCGGGCCGTGCCATTCCAGCGGCCCCAACGGCAGGAACGCCAGCGGGCAGCGCTCGCGTTCCGCGCGGATCTCGTCCGGGTGCATATATTTGATCTCTCGGGTGGGCATAGATATCCTCCAGCAGCGGGATGACACTAGCATAGCGGCTGCGGCGAAGGTTGTCAATTGCGAAAAACGGATTGTTCTATTCGTGGTGTTCGCTCCATTCATCCGTAGAATTCGTGATGCGTTTCTCCCCCTGCCTTTGTGAATCTCGTCTACACTTCTGCCATGAGCCGCATCATCCAGGGAACGCCGGCATCGCCGGGGATTGCTATTGGCCCGACATGGGTATACCGCCCGCCGCGGTTGGATGTCGCCCCGCGCGCAGCGGCCGCGCCCGGAGAAGAATGGCATCGACTGCAATCCGCGCTGGAGCAGGCCGGCGCGCAGCTCGAGCGCCTGGAACAGCGCGCCGCCGCGCAGGTTGGCGCGGAGCAGGCCGCGATCTTTGAAGCGCAGCGATTGATGCTCTCCGACCCCGAGCTGGTGGAGCAGCTTTCTCAGGCCGTGCTGGCCGGTGGGCACAGCGCCGAGACCGCCGCGCAGGACGCCCTGGAGCGTTACGCCGCGTTGCTGGCCGCGCTGCCGGATGAAGCTCTCAGCGCGCGTGCTGACGATGTGCGCGATGTGACTCGCCGCGTGCTGGCCGCGCTGCAAGGGGTTGACCTCGATCATACCCCACGCCCGGCCACGCCATCCATCATCCTGGCCGACGATCTGGCCCCGTCAGACACGGTGCAGTTTGAACGCGCCAGCATCCTGGCGTTTGTCACCCGGCGCGGCGGGCCAACGGCGCACGCCGCCATCCTGGCGCGCGGGCTGGGCGTACCGGCCGTGGTTTCCGCCCCGCTGGATCTGGGCGGCATCGCCCCTGGCGCGCTGCTGATTGTGGATGGCTCCAGCGGCCAGGTAACCCTCGACCCCGACGACGAAGCGCTAGATGCCGCCCGACATCGCCAGCAGGGGGCGCACAATCAGTTTGCCGCGCAGCTTGCCGCCGCGCAGCAACCGGCCGTCACCCGTGACGGTGTGAGGTTTGGCGTGCACGCCAACATCGGCAACCTGGACGATGCGCAGGACGCCGTGCGCTTTGGCGCTGAAGGCGTGGGGCTGCTGCGCACCGAGTTCCTGTACCTCGACCGCGACCGCCTGCCTTCCGAAGATGAGCAAACCGCCGCCTACCGCGCTATCCTGGGCGCGCTGGGCGGTCGCCCGGTGGTAGCGCGCACGCTGGATATCGGCGGCGACAAGCCAGCCCCGTACCTGGGGATGCGCGCCGAGCCCAATCCCTTCCTGGGCTGGCGCGCTATCCGCATGCTGCGCGAGCGGCCGGACGTGCTGCGGACACAATTGCGCGCGCTGCTGCGCGCCGGCGCCGGCCACGACCTGCGCATCATGCTCCCGCTGGTCAGCAGCCTGGACGAGGTGCGCTCCGCGCGCGCCCTTTTCAACCAGGCGCAGAGCGAGCTGTCCGCGGCCGGCGTACCGTTGGCCGCGGATGCGCAGCTTGGCGTGATGATCGAAGTGCCCTCCGCGGCGCTGCTGGCCGATGCATTGGCGCGCGAAGTAGATTTCTTCAGCATTGGCACCAACGACCTGACACAGTATACCCTGGCCGTCGACCGCACCAACGAGCGCGTGGCGCACCTGGCCAGCGCGCTGCACCCGGCCGTCTTGCAGCTCATCCATCACAGCGTGCAGGCGGCACACCGCCACGGGCGCTGGGCCGGGGTATGCGGCGAGCTGGCCGGCGACCCGGCCGCCACGCCGCTCCTGGTCGGCCTGGAGCTGGACGAGCTGAGCATGGCCCCGCGCGCGATCCCGGCGGTCAAGACCACCATCCGCGCGCTGGAGTCTTCCGCGTGCCGCGCCCTGGCAGCGCAGGCGCTGTCGCTCGCCACGACCGTCGAGGTCGAGGCGCTGTTGCGCGGCGCGCAAAGCGCGTCAGCGGCAGAATAGGGCCAGCAGGTCGTCGCGCGTCGCCGCGTCCAGCCCGGCGTACCAGCCCGTCCCCGCCCCGGCCGCATCGCAAACCTGCCGGCTGAGGATTGGCTGCTCGTTGATCACCGGGGCCAGCGCGCGCACGCGCTCGTCGCGCCCCAGGTGAGCATAGGCTTGCACAAACGGCAGCCATTCCACCCGGTCCAGCGGGCGTAGATCGTTCGCCAGGGCTTCATCGCCCAGCCGCGCTACCTCGGCCCAATCGCCGGTCTGCCGCGCCAGGGCTGCTTTCTCATAGCTGTAACACCAGCCATGCTCCGGTTCCGGGCCAAAGATCGCCGCGGGCGGCGTGGGCGCGCTGCCCTGCGAGACGAGATTGGCAATGCGCGAATACGGCGCAACCAACATGATGTCGTAGGCTTCGGCGCTGGAAAACTCGGGCTGCCGCCCGTCCATCACCTGCACGCACGAGCCTTCCACCGGGCGCGAGAGCACCAGCAGGTTTTCGTAATCGCGCGTCAGAAGCAGCCCGCGCCGGTCCACCTGCTCGGGGGCCGCCCCGGCCAGAACCTTGCGCGCCGTGTCCCCATTGAGCACGGTGGCCGCCAGGCTGAGCGGCGTGGGGCTGCCGTCTTTTTTTTGCGGGTAATAGATCAGGTTGGCCGGCGACCAGACGAAATAGTCTTCCGTGATCGGCGCGACAGCGTAGTTGGCCACCAGGTTGGTATTCTCGCGGATTCCTGGCGCGCGCCAGGCTACCTGCCACCAGAAGGTCTGGATATCGCGGAACTGGTTTACGGCGTTCTGCGCGTTGGCGTAATGGTAGGCCACCGACACGAACACCAGCACCGCTGCCAGCCCCATGCGCAGCCGCGCCCCGCGCACGCGCCACAGCAGCGCGGCCAGCGCCACGCACGCCCCCACCGCCGGGGTGAGCGTAAACCGCGCGTACAGCGGGAACTGGATGTGCCGGTCGCCCAGCGTCACGGGCAGCAGCGCCGCGGCAGCCGCCCCTAATCCCAGCAGCAGCGCCTCGGCCGCGAAGCGATCCTCTCCCACTACCTCGCCCTCCGCCGCGCGCGCGCGCGTAACGCGCAACACAGCCCAGGCCACCAGCGCGGCCAGCGCGCCCACCAGCAGCGCCAGCAGAAAGTCACGCAGGCGCAGACGGAACAGCGTCTGATAGGCGGGCACAGCCCAGGCGAAGAACAGGGTGTTCAACAGGTCTTGCAGCAAATAGACCAGCGTCCACAGCCCGCGCAGCAGCGGAGACCCGGCCAGCGCCGAGACCATGGCGCTCAGGTCGGTGGCCCCGCGCTGATTTTCAAACAGGAACGCGCGCCAGAACAGGAACACGGCCGGCGCTGCGGCAAACGGCAGCCAGCGCCGCAGCCCACGCCCCAGCCGGCCGCGCAGCCCGCCCGGCTCGCGCAGCGTTAGCACCAGTATGGCCCCCAGCCGCAGTGCTTCCAGGCCAATGTAGTATTCCATCAATCCCAGGTAGAGCAGCGCCGCCGCGAACGAGAGCGCCCCCAGCCCCAGTGCGCGGAGCGTACGCCCACGGCTGGCTGCGCGCAGCGCGTCCAGCGACCAGGCAATCGACCACAGCGCCAGGCACAGGCTGAGCAGGTGCGACTGAAAATCCAGCGCGTTGACCATATCGGGGAAGCCGGGATAGATTGCGAACAGCAGCGCCATCAGCGCGGTAACCGCGGGCCGGCCCGGCCACAACGCGCGCGCGATGCGCAGTAGCGCCAGCGCGGCCAGCACGCGCCACAGATAAGCCGTCAGGCTGTAGGGCAGCGCGGCATCGCCAAACAACGCGTACCACGCCCCCACCTGCAGGGCGCGCAGCGGCCGGTCAATAATGAAAATGTCCCAGAACTTTTGGATGCCCTGGGTATGCCCGGCGTAAACCAGGTACCAATCATCGGCATAGAAGCCCAGACGCGGGGCCAGCGGCAGGTATGCCAGCGCCGCTGCCAGGGCCACCAGCAGGCCATCCAGCACACCGCCGGGAAAACGGTCGACGCGCGGGCGCAGGCGCATCCCTAACCTTCCGGGCGCGGGTCGAAGGTCGCCAGCGGCAGCCCTTCCAGGCTGTCGACCACCAGGCTGGCGTGGCTGAGCGCGGCGCGGCTGTTGGTGTTGGTCACCGCGATCACGCGCATTCCCGCCCGCAGCGCCGCCTCGACGCCTACCCCGGCATCTTCCACCACGGTGCTGCGCTCCGGCGCAACGCCCAGACGCCGCGCGGCTTCGAGGAATACTGCCGGGTCCGGTTTGCTGGGCAGTTCCGCCCCCGCAACCAGCGCATCGAACAGGTCGCGGATGTCGAGCGCGTCCACCAGCGCGTCAATATTCTCGGCCGGCGCTGACGAGGCCACCGCCTGGCGGTAGCCCAGCGCGCGCAGGCCTTCCAGCGCGTCGCGCACCCCAGGCTGGAGCTGGACGCGCCCGCGCAGGGCGCGCCGGAAAGCAACTTCTTTGCGCCCGGCCACGTCTTCCACAAAGGCGTCGTCCACCGGGTGACCCAGCACCGTGGACAGCACGCCGTGGTTATTCATGCCAAACGTGCGCCGGAACAGGGATTCATCCATGTGCACGCCCATCGGCGCCAACACCTCGCGCCAGGTTTCCAGATGCAGCTCGCTGGTTTTCACCAGCGTGCCATCCATGTCCCACAATACCGCTTTCGCGTCTGCCATGTTGTTTTCCCTCTGCCGCCCCATTGTACTACACTCTCCCCGCCGCCCGCGCCTATAATAAACGCATACACCTGATTCTGCGAGGCCATCGATGCAGTATGCCGTCTATCTCCCCAATTTTGGCGAATACTTTGACCCCCGCGTGACCGCCGATCTGGCGCGCGAAGCCGAAGCCGCGGGCTGGGATGGCTTTTTCCTGTGGGACCATCTCACCCACCCCAACCACCTCGATCAGCCGTTTGCTGACCCGTGGGTGCAGCTTACCGCGGCGGCGCTGGCCTCGAAGACCATGCGCCTGGGGTTGATGGTCACCCCCGTGCCGCGCCGCCGGCCATGGAAGCTGGCCAAGGAAGTCGTCACTTTGGACCACCTGTCAGACGGCCGGTTGATCTTCGCCGCCGGGCTGGGCACGCACGCGGTCGAGTTTGGCAACCTGGGCGAGGAAAGCGACCCGGTAGCGCGCGCGCAAATGCTGGATGAAGGCCTGGAAGTGCTGGAAGGCCTGTGCAGCGGCGAGACCTACCAGTTCGACGGCGCGTATTACCATGTGAAGCCCACGCGCTTCCTGCCGAGGGCAGTGCAAAAGCCGCGCGTGCCGGTGTGGATCGCCGGCGTGCACCCCAAAAAAGGTCCCTTCCGCCGCGCGCTGCGCTGGGATGGTTACTTCCCGCTGGGTGGTCTGCGCGAGAACCGTTTCCTTCTCGCCGAAGAGACCGCTGAAATTCGCCGCGCGCTGGACGCCGCGAGCGCGGGCCGGCCCGCGCTCGACCTGGTGGCATCCGGCTGGACCGACGCGATGAGCGCATCCGAGGCCGCCGAGTTTACCGCCGCCCATGCCGCCGCCGGTGCCACCTGGTACATGGAAGCCCTCGACCCCTGGCATTACCCCTTCGATGTGGCGCGCAGGAAGATCAACATGGGCCCGCCAAGGAGGTAATTTCATGGACCTCTCTCAATTTGCGCCGCGGGCGGCGCTGGTGACAAAAGTGACCAATGTTTCCAGGCCGCGCTTTCCGGTGTTCGACGCCCACAACCACCTCGGCCCTGAATTCGGCGGAGACTGGATCCATCGCCCACTGCCCGAGCTCCTGGCCGCGATGGATGAAGCCGGCATCACCCACCTGGTAGACCTGGATGGCGGCTGGGGCGAAGACATTTTACAGGATCACCTGGCGCGGCTGGCCCCGGCCGGCGAGCGTTTCCTGCTCTTTGGCGGCGTGGACTGGAGCCAGTGGCCGCAGCACGGTAACCGCTTTGGCGAATGGGCCGCGGAGCGCCTGGCCGCGCAGAAGGCGATGGGCGCGCGTGGGTTGAAGATCTGGAAGCCGCTCGGTCTGCGCGTACGCGACCAGCACGGCCAACTGGTAGCGGTGGACGACCCGCGTCTCGACCCGCTGTGGGCTGCCGCCGGCGAGCTGCGCCTGCCGGTCACCATCCACGTCGCCGACCCGGCTGCCTTCTTCCAGCCGCTGGATCACCACAACGAGCGCTGGGAAGAGCTGCACCGCTTCCCCGACTGGCAGTTCCCCAGCCCGCCCTTCCCGCCGTTCTTAGATATCGTCAACGCGATGGCGCGCGTGGTGGAGCGCCACCCCGGCACCACCTTCATCGGCGCGCACGTGGGCTGCTATGCCGAAAACCTGGCCTGGGTGGGCGACCTGCTGCGCCGCTGCCCGAATTTCTGGGTAGATATCAGCGCGCGCACCGGCGAGCTGGGCCGCCAGCCGTACAGCGCGCGTCGCTTCTTCCTCGAGCACGCCCGGCGCATTCTGTTTGGGCTAGATGAAGGCGCGCGCGTGGAATCGTACCGGCTGCAGTACCGCTTCCTCGAAACCGATGACGAATACTTCAATTACAACGTCGGCGACGTGCCCGGCCAGGGGCGCTGGCACGTGTGCGGCCTGTACCTTCCCGACGAAGTGCTGTGGCAGGTATACCAGGCCAACGCCCGCCGCCTGTTCTTCGGGGAGGATGTGGCGATGCCGGCTAGATGAGAGTGGTTCTCCGGCCGGCTCTCACCCCCTCCCGCTCCCCCAAAAGGGAAATCACTTTTGGGGGAGAGAAAGCTTTGTGCCTACCCAAAACGTACTTTGTTTTAGACTCCCCCTCAATCCCCCAAAAACTGTACTTCGTTTTGAAACCTGCCTTAACTTCCCCCAAAAACTATACTTCGTTTTTGAAACCCCTCTTAACTTCCCCCGAAAACTATACTTCGTTTGGAAACCCGTCTTCACTTCCCCAAAAACTGTACTTCGTTTGGAAACCCGCCTTAACTTCCCCCCAAAACTATACTTCGTTTGGAAACCCCTCTTAACTTCCCCGAAAACTATACTTCGTTTGGAAACCCGCCTTAACTTCCCCCCAAAAACTGTACTTCGTTTGGAAACCCGTCTTCACTTCCCCCCAAAACTGGACTTCGTTTGGAAACCCGTCTTCACTTCCCCCAAAACGAAGTACAGTTTTGGGGGGACTGAGGGGGGGTGAGCCCAGATCATAACACCCCTCACGGTCGCGCCCGCGCTTCGCCGCCTACATATCGCTGGGCGGCTGGGTGGCGTTATTGAGCTTCTCTACCATCTCGTTCAGATTCATGTAATTGGTGATCGGGATCACCAGCGCGCGGGCGTGCATCAACTGGCCGGCCAGCGCCGGCGAAGTCAGGATGATATCCGCCCCGGCCGCCTGCGCCGCTGCGCTGCCGATATCCGCCAGCTCCACGTCCACGTCGATCCCCAGCACTTTGGCCGCTTTTTCGGCCTGCATGCGCAGGATCATGCTGCTGCCCAACCCCATGCCGCACACCGCCAGGATCTTCCAGCGCTGCATTGTTCCTCAGCCTTCCTCCGCCCCCGGCGCTCGCGCCGGGAGCAGTACCGCTTGAATTTCATCCACCGACCGCGCCGCCATCAACGCGTCCAGCGCTCCAGGCTCCATCAGCGCACCGGCCAGCGCCGCCAGCGCGGCCGTGTGCCCCGTATCATCTACTGCGCCAAAAGCGATCACCACGCGCACCGGGTCATTCTCCGGGCTGCCAAAGTTTACCGGCGCGTCCAGGGCCACCACCGCCAGGCACGGGCGCAGGACGCCGTCTTGCGGGTGAGCATGCGGCAGCGCCAGCCCCGGAGCCAGCACGATGTACGGCCCCAGCTCTTCAACCACGCGCAGCATAGCAGCGGTATAGCTCGGCTGCACCGCGCCGCTGCGTTCCAGCAGCCGCCCGGCAGCCGTCACCGCCGCGCGCCAGTCCGCGGCCTGCACGCCCACGGCAATGTGTTCTGTTGGCAGCATCGCGGGCAAATCCATACCGCTGATTGTAATATAACAGGAGCAAACGTGCTGGCCGGCGATTGCCGGCCAGCACGTTTGGGAGATTTTGACAACCCCGCCCCAGGCCAGGGGCGGGGAAATTTCTTAAATGCGGTTTTTGTGCGGCGCAGTTGCTCCGCACAAAAACCGCAAAAAATAAGAAAACCCCCTTCCCGCTCGCGGGAAGGGGGCAGGGGGATGGGCTTTGGTCAGATTGCTACTTTGCAAGAGGAAAAGGCCCACCTTAGCCTTTGAGCGCGCCGGCCATCAGGCCGCGCACAAAGTAGCGCCCCAACAGCACATACACCAGCAGCGTGGGCAGCGCGGCCAGGAACGAGCCCGCCATCTGCACATTCCACGCGATGATCTGGCTGCCGGCCATGTTGTTGAGCGCCACCGTGATCGGCCAGTTCGACGGGCTGGTGAGGATCACCGCAAACAGGAAATCATTCCACGCCGAGGTGAACTGCCAGATCAGCACCACCACGAAAGCCGGGATCGAGATCGGCAGCAGGATGTGCCAGTAAATGCCCATCATCCCCGCACCGTCAATCTTCGAGGCTTCCAGCAGCTCGGTGGGGATGGTGGCGTAATAGTTACGAAAGGTCAGCGTGGTGATGGGTATGCCGTAGATCACGTGCGCCAACACCAGCCCCGGTAGCCCACCGTACAGGTTGATGGTGCGCATGAACTCCACCAACGGGATCATGATCGCCTGGTACGGGATGAACATGCCGAACAGGATCAGCGGGAAGATCACGTCCGCCCCGCGGAACTTCCACTTGGCCAGCACGTAGCCGTTGAGCGAGCCGAGGATCGACGAGATGATCGCGGCGGGGAAGACCATGTTCAGGCTGTTCCACAGGCTGGGGGCCAGCTTGTCGAACGCCTCGCGAAAGTTATCCAGCCGCAAGCCGGTGGGTAGCTGCCACATCGTTTTCAGGCTGACTTCCTCGAAGCCCTTGAACCCGGTCACCAGCATCACATACATGGGGATCAGGTAAAAAATCGCCATGAACACCAGCGGGATATACAGCCAGTAGCGGGCGCGATGTTTGGTGGTCATACTTTCGCCTCGGATCGCAGCGTATAGATGATGTACGGAATAATCAGCACCGCCACGCTGAGCAGAAGCAGGATGCCGATGGCCGCGCCGCGGCCATAGAAGTAGCCATCAAACGTGGTCTGCCACATGTAGATGGCCGGCACGTCTAACGGAAGCTGCTTGCCCGACACGGAAATGATCAGATCGAACACTTTGAGCGACATGTGGCCCAGGATGATCATCGCGCTCAGCGTCACCGGGCTGAGCAGGGGCAGCACAATACGCCGGTAGATCTGCACTTCGCTGGCGCCGTCCACCCGCGCCGCCTCGCGCAGCTCATCCGAGATGCCACGCAGCCCGGCCAGGTACAACGCCATGGTGTAACCCGACATCTGCCAGATAGCCGGGATGGCTACCGCGGCGATACCCCAGTACGGCGTGGTATACCAGCGATTAATCAGAAAATCCAGCCCCAGGCTTTGGAATAGCAGGTTCAGGCCACTCAGCCGCGAGCCCATGGCCGGGTTCATCAGCCAGCGCCATACCACGCCGGTGACGATATACGAAATTGCCATCGGGAACAGGTACACGCTGCGGAAAAAACCCTCGCCGCGCAGCCCCTGGTCCAGGAAGATGGCCAGGGCCAGCCCAATCAGCAGCGAGCCGATCACAAAGATGAGGGTGAAGATGATCGTATTGCGAATGTCTACCTGAAAGCGGGCATCCGCGGTCAGCAACTGGATGTAGTTGGACAGCCCTACCCAGGTGTAATCGGGCAGCAGGCCTTTCCAGGCGCTTAAGGAGACCCGGATCGACCAGCCGATAAAACCGTAGACGAACACGGCAATGGCGATGATCGAGGGCAGCACCAGCAGAACGGATTGCAGAGTTTCTCTTTTCGATCGCATGATCGCTTCCTCGTGGGGAGTGGCGCGACCGGGCTGAGCCGCCCGGATGATGCGGATTACCCATCCAAAAGGCCACCGGAGGGATTGCTCCCCCCGGTGGCGGTCATCAAAACGGTTTACTTGCAGGGGCCAGAAGAAGCGCAGGCGGCAACCAGCGCGCTCTGGAAGGCGGCGGTATCCTGGCTGGCGAGGAAGACGCCCAGGGCGTCATTGATCTCGGTCTTCCAGGAGTCGTTGGCAACCACACCGTGGGTCAGCGAGCCGGCGATGGTGTTGGAAGCCCAATCGGCCATAGCCGACTGCAGGTACTCGTCGTACAGGCTCTTGTCAGCGTCGGAGCGGGCGGGGATGGAACCCTTGACCGGGTTGAAGGCATCCTGGCCTTCCTTCGAGCCGGCGACGGTCAACCAGGCGATGGCGGCATCCGGGTGCGGCGCGTTGACGGGCAGCACGAAGGAGTCCGACAGGAACTGGAAGGTGCCAATAGTGCCGGGGACGGGCGCCCAACCGAAGTCGGTCTTGGGGGCCTTGCCCAGCTCTTTGAAGTAGCCTTCGGCCCAGTCGCCCATCACGTTGAAGGCCGCATCGCCATTGACCACGAGCTGCGAGGCATCCTGCCAGGTGAGCGAAGCCGCGTCACTGTTGACGTAGGTCAGCGCCTTCTTGAAGTTTTCGATCGCGGTGGTCATCTGGGCATCATCCCAGGCCAGCTCGCCGCTCCATAACTGGTTGTACTTGTCTACGCCCAGGGTGGCCAGGAAGATGGTTTCCATCAGGTGCATGGCGGTCCACTGCTCGCCCATGGCCAGGGGCTGCACGCCGGCGGCCTGCAGCTTGTCCATCGCGGCGAACCATTCTTCCAGGGTGGTGGGCACGGCAATGCCGTTGGCTTCGAGGATGCCCGGGTTGTACCACAGCACGTTGGCGCGGTGGATATTGACCGGCACCGAGTAAATGTTGCCATTTTCCGAGATCAGCGGGATCAGGGTTTTGGGCATCACATCCAGCCAGCCGTTCTTTTCGTACAGGTCGTTGAGCGGGGAAATCTGCCCGGCCTTTACGTACGTGCCGATCAGTTCCTGCCCGGCGTGGCCCTGCCAGCTATCAGGGGCTTCGCCAGCCTGCAGGCGGGTGGCCAGCACGGCGCGCGCGTTGGTGCCGGCGCCACCGGCGACTGCGGCGTTGACGAATTCGATGTCAGGGTACTTGGCCTTGAAGACCTTAATCATGGCGTCGAGGCCAGCCGCCTCACCGCCGCCGGTCCACCACGAGAACACTTCCACCTGCTTAGCGCCGGCGGGAGCCGCCGGGGCTTCGGTGGCGGCAGGCGCCGCAGGCGCAGCCGGGGCCTCGGTAGCGGCGGGAGCCGCCGGGGCTTCGGTGGCCGCAGGCGCAGCCGGGGCTTGGGTAGCGGCCGGGGCGCACGCCGCGAGGACCATCGTAAAGACGGTCAGCAGAGCGATCACGAACATGACACGCTTGTTACTGGACATCGTACTCTTCTCCTTCAAAGGGTTGAAAGTGGATGGGACGCGCTCGCGGATCGCCGCGAGGCTGTGGATGGACACAGTGTTCATGGGGATTGGTTGACATCGCCTCCTTATATGGTTTTTGGACTCAGAATCTTACAGATTTTGTCCTTTTATACAAGTCGCAGCGATACCGGCGGGGGTGGCTTTACCCCGTTACATCCATTATAATGAGGCCACCCGGCCAGGCAACCCCTTTGCGGACAAACAGCGGACACGCGCTGGACACCTGCCGCGGGCGAACTTATGGACTACGCAAAATTCGAAGAACTGGTCAAACAGATTGTCGCCAACCTGTACGATAGCGTTGCGCTCGAAGCCGACTTTGAGCTGACGATCTTCGAACCCCCGCCGGGCTTTCGCGGCCGCCGCGGCGAGTACATCCGCCAGGTCACGCTGGAAGCGATTGCCGCGTTGCGCCCCGAGCGCCAGAACCTTCCTCCCAGTGCGCTGGAGTGGCGCCCCTATTGGATTCTGCAGCGCCGCTACGTCGAAGGCATGGGCCTGCAGGAAGTCGCTGCGTCACTGGCGGTCAGCGAGCGCCAGATGCGCCGCGACCAGCACCGCGCGCTCAATGCGCTTACCGCGCTGCTGTGGCACCGCCTGTTCCCGGCCGGCAGCGCCGCCGCGCCGCGCCCCATTCCCACCGGCGCAAGTGAAGAGACGCTCGTGCGCGAGGATGATGGCGCGTTTGCGGTACAATCCGGGCCGGTAGAGCTATATGCTGCGCTGGGCGCATTGCTGCCCATCCTGCGCCCGCGCGCCGCCGAGGAGGGCGCCAGCCTGCTGCTGGAGCCCGGCCGTCCGGTGAGCATCACCACCGACCGGGTGATCTTGCGCCAGATCCTCATCAGCCTGCTGAGCTGGGCCATCCATGCCGCGCGTGGCGGGGCGGTGTGTATCCGCGCTCGCGCGGAAAGCGAAGAAGCGCTGGTGGAAGTGGATATCCCGGCCCCGCCGGCTCCTGATCCCCTGCCCGACACCGCGCGCTATTGGACCGGGCGCATCCAGGCCGGGCTGGAGCGGCTGACGCTGGAAATGCCCGGGGAAAGCACGCGTCTGCGGCTGGTCGTGCGCCTGGCGCGCCGTGCCGAGCCGCTGGCGCTGGTGGTGGATGACCAGAGCGCGGCGGTCAGCCTGTACCGCCGCCTGCTGGCGCAAAGCGGTTGGAAGGTGCAGGGCGCTAACCGACCCGAAGAGGCCCAGGCCCTGGCCGCGCAGATACACCCCGCGCTGATCATCCTGGATGTGATGATGCCGCAGATGGACGGCTGGGAAGTGCTGCAAACCCTCAAGCTGCACGAAGACACGCGCGCCATTCCGGTGCTGGTGTGCTCGGCCTGGGAAGAGCCCGAGCTTTCACGCTCACTTGGCGCGGCCGGGTTCCTCAAAAAGCCGGTCACCCTCAAAGCCCTGCAATCTGCGCTCCAGGCGCTTCAGCTAGACGTTTAAATCCACCCAATAAATGAATGGATGAAACCGCTTGCGCGGCTTGTTATAATGGGAGAGCGTATCCGTCCACTGAACTGGGGGACTTATGCCTGCTCAGAGCCAGCTTCTCAAGCGCGCGTATGCGGCTGCTCGCGCCGGTGATTGCGAAACAGCGCGGCGGCTGCTGCAGGGCATCCTGCTCATGGACAAAACCAACGAAGCAGCGTGGATGCTTTACGCCGGTACCTTTCCTGACCCCGCGCAGCGCCGCGATGTACTGCGCGATGCGATCGCGCGCAACCCGGACATGCCCCAGGTGCGCGCCGCGTACCGGGCAATCCGCCCGCTCGCGCCACCTACCCATGCGCCACGCGCGCCCGCCCGTTTGCAGCCGCAGACCCGGCTGATTCCAGCGGTTGGCTGGGGACTACTCGCCGGCGCGCTAATTTTTCTGATGCTGTACCTGTTCAGCATGGCCGGGCTGCAGGATGAGAATATTCGCCTGCGCGGCAGCACGCGCGCTGCGCAGAACGAGCGCGACCAGGCTCAAAGCCAGCTCGACCAACTGCAAAGCCGTTACGACCAGCTTTCCGCGCAGCATAACGGGCTGGCCGCCGATTACAGCCAGCTCGATGGGCAGTACCGCGGGCTGAGTGCGCAGTACACCAGCCTGCAGGGCGAGTTTAACGGGCTGGTTGACCGCTACAACGACCTGTCCGGCCAGTTTAGCGTCCTGCAGTCACGCTTTAACGCCCTCAACAGCGATTACACCGACCTGAGCGGCAAGGCGGTCGTTCCGCCCTACATCACCGTACACCAGCGCGAGGTAACACTGTCTTTTTACAAGTTGGACGGCTCCATCCTGTATTGGACCGTGCCGTTTGACAGCCTGGAACGCGACTTCCAACGCGGCTTCTCCAGCCGCGAAAAGCTCTATAACAACGATATCGAGCTGAAGGACGATTGGGGCGAAATTTATCATGTGGTGGACTTCCGTAAGTACGTGGATGGGAACATCTTTACCCGCGTTATTCCCGACCTGTATGCGCAGGCTGGCAGCGATGAAGCCTTCATCCGCGAAGTGTGGCACATCGTCACCCAACTGGCCATTTATGCCTCAGACCCGGATGAGGAAACGCCGCGTTATCCATTGGAAACGTTGCTGGCCGGCGGCGGCGATTGCGAAGACACGTCAATCCTGTTCGCCAGCATGATCCGCGCCGCCCCGGTGGATTGGAGCGTAAGCCTGGTGTATCTCAATGCCGACCACCCCGGCACTGCCAGCGACCCTAACCACCTGGCCGTGCAGGTAGACACCGGTACTACCCGGTACCTGGTGGAAACCACCAGTCCGGATGATATGACACCCTACACTACCAACGTGGCCGGGTGGTATCTTAAAGTCCGCTGATCCGCTTCTGCCTACGGCTTCGGGTTTTCGAACTTGTACCACGAATCCCAGGGGTGCGCGTCGGGCGGATAGTAGCAGTACCACGTCACCGGGTCGGGCCACGAGCCATCGTAGCACTTGCCCGGCTCGTACCCGCGCCGGAACACGAACGGGCTCGACCATAACTCCTTGCCATCCCTGGTGACCACTTTCATCGTGTATGTCACCGACCAGAACGGGGGATCAACGATATAGCCGTGCATCAGCGCGGCGTACGCGCTGTTGGGGTTGGTGCCCGGTTTCATATCGGTTTTCAGCCAGACCGCGCCGCTGTTATCCGCCACCTGTAACTGCGTGCCTTCCGGGATGGCCGCGGACGCCGTGTAGACAAACGTGCACGCGTCATTGACCGTCCACAGCGTGGGCTTTTCATTTTCCAGCCGCAGCAGCTTGGCATTTGCCGGCGCCACGTCCGTATCGAGCTGGGCTTTGGTCACCACGCTGCCCTTCGGCCAGCACCAGGCGGTCATGCCGTTCACATCCACCGTCGCTGGCGCAGGGGTGGCGCCGGGAGCGGGCGTGGCCGTGGCGCCAGGGGTGGCCGTTGGCGCGGTGGTGGGCGTAGGGGTTTGCGCCGCCGCCGGCATGGAGAATATCGTCGAGAACAGCAGGGCAGCCAGGATTGCCGCGAAAAGTACGGGTTTCTTCTGCATTGTTTTTTCCTTTCCCACCATCAAAACAATCAAGAACGTACCTGACCTATTAAAGCACCAAATGAAAATGTTGCACAAAAAAACACCCTGAAGGCTTTTGACCTTCAGGGTGTCTGGTTGCGTTTGATTCGCTTACTGCACGGCCGGTTCCGGCTCCGACGGGCTCTTCTCGTCGCGGCGCAGAACGATCTCATTGTTCTCGTTCAGGTCGATCAGCACCGTGTCGCCGTCGGCGAAGTCGCCGGCCAGCATGGCGTCGGACAGGCGGTCTTCCACCTTCTGCTGGATCACCCGGCGCAGCGGGCGCGCGCCCATTTCGGGATCGTAGCCTTCGTTGGCAAGCTGCTCCAGCGCGGCGGGCGTAGCGGTCAGCACAATCTCATGATCTTCCAGCCGCTCGGCCACCTTCTGGATTTCCAGGTTGACGATATGCTTGATGTGTTCCTTGCTGAGCGCGCGGAAGACGATCACGTTATCCAGGCGGTTGATAAATTCCGGCCGGAACACGCGCCGCAGCGCGTCCATCAGTTTCTTGCGCATTTCGTCGTAGCTGTTCTGCTCTTCCATCGAGGCATCCACCGGCAGGCCAAAGCCCAGCGAGCTCTGGCGCTTGATCATGTCCGCGCCAACGTTCGAGGTCATGATGATGATCGCGTTGCGGAAGTCCACCTTGCGCCCCTTGGCGTCGGAGAGATGGCCTTCTTCCATGATCTGCAGCAGCATGTTGTGCGCTTCGGGGTGCGCCTTCTCGATCTCATCGAACACCACAATCGAGTACGGGCGGCGACGGATGGCTTCGGTCAGTTGGCCGGCCTCTTCGTAGCCCACGTATCCGGGCGGCGCGCCCACCAGGCGCGACACGGTGTGGCGTTCCATGAACTCAGACATATCCAGTTGGATCAGCGCATCTTCGCTGCCGAAGATAAAGCGCGCCAGCGCCTTGGTCAGCTCAGTCTTGCCCACGCCGGTCGGGCCGAGGAACATAAACGAGCCCACCGGGCGGCGCGGGTCTTTCAACCCGGCGCGCGCGCGGCGCACGGCCTTGGAGATAAACTCGATGGCTTCGTCCTGGCCGATGATAACCTTGCGCAGCTCGTTTTCCATATCCAGCAGCCGCGCCGATTCTTCCTGCGCCATCTGCATCAGCGGCACGCCGGTCCACATCGAAACCACTTCGGCGATGTCGTCAGCCATGACCACCGGGCTGTTCGAGCGATCCCAACCGCTGCGCAGCCGTTCGAGCTGTGTTTCCAGCGAATTCTCGCGCTCCACCAGTTCCTCGGCATCTTCGTTGCGGCCGTCTTCCAGGGCCAGGCTGTGGTTCTGGCGCACTTCGCGCAGTTGAGTCATCAGCTCGCGCGTGGTCTGCGCCGCCGGGCTCTTGTACATGCGCACCCGCGACGAGGATTCGTCGATCAGGTCGATGGCCTTGTCCGGCAGGAAGCGCTCGGTGACGTAGCGCGAGGAAAGCCGCGCCGCCGCTTCGAGTGCTTCATCCGAAATCGTCAGGCGGTGGTGCTCTTCGTACGCGCCACGGATGCCCTTGAGAATGGCAATCGTCTCTTCCACCGACGGCTCGTTGACTACGATGGGCTGGAAACGGCGCTCAAGCGCCGCGTCGCTCTCAATGTGCTTGCGGTACTCTTCCAGGGTCGTCGCGCCGATCACCTGCAGTTCGCCGCGCGAGAGCGCCGGTTTGAGGATGTTGGCCGCGTCGACCGAGGAGCCGGCAGCGCCGGCGCCCACCAGCATATGGACTTCGTCAATAAACAGGATAGCGCCCGAGGACTTCAGTTCGTCAATCACGCGCTTGAGGCGCTCTTCGAACTGGCCGCGGTACATCGTACCAGCCACCAGCGAGCCCACGTCGAGCTGCAGCACGCGCTTATCCAGCAGCGGCGCGGGAACGTCGCCCTCGATAATCCGCTGCGCCAGCCCCTCAACGATGGCGGTCTTGCCAACGCCCGGCTCGCCGATCAGCGCGGGGTTATTCTTGTTGCGGCGCGCCAGGATTTGAATGACGCGCTCGATTTCCATCTGGCGCCCGATCACCGGGTCCAGCTTGCCTTCCTCGGCCAGCGAGGTCAGATCCACAGCCAGTTGGTCCACCAGCGGTGTCTTGGGTTTCTGTTCTTGCTGGCGCTGGCCGCGGCTGGGCGTCTGATTGGGCGTCTGCTGCGCAGGGGTCGAAGATGCCGCCGAGCTGGATTCCTGCAGCACGCGGCGCGTCTGCCGGCGGATCTGCTCGGGAGTGATGCCCAGCTTGCGCAGCACGTCCATGGCCGTGCCTTCGTTGGAACGGATCAGGCCCAGAAGCAGGTGTTCGGTTCCAATATAATGGTGGCCCATGCGGCGGGCCTCATCGATTGCATATTCTAAAACTTGTTGTACGCCCGGCGAAAGGTCGATTTTGCCACCGCGATACGATCCCGTACCGCTGAATCGTTCGACCACTTCCCGCACGCGGTCTGTTTCCAAACCCAGATCGCGCAGTACGCGGCCGGCTACCCCGCCCTCTTCCTGGATCAGAGCCAGGAGCAGGTGCTCGGTGCCGATCGAGTTCTGCCGCATCCGTTCCGCTTCTTGGTGAGCCAGGCTCAACACGCGGCGCGCCCGTTGGGTAAAACGTTCCATTCCAGACAATGGTTAATCCTCCATACTTACACGTGCTCACCCGTAGGGTCCTGCGAGCACCGTTAACCGCACATGGAAGAATTCAGCGTTGTCAGGCCGCCTGAATAAACTTCCAAATCTTTATCTACAAAGGTTCTGATTCGATTCTACCAAAGAACATTCAAAAGTCGAGTCACCCATTTGGGGGATTGTACAGGCCCTTTGGTACACCTCGATCCGTAACGCACACTGCTACGATTGGGATTATACAATGAACGCATGCGTTAAGCACGCCGGGGAATCCCCGACCAGGGTTGAGAATACGACGAATCTCATACGCTTCGGGTCGTGTAAAAGCGCCGGAAGTGGCCGGAAGCGTATGGATTACGTTTTTCTACCCTCTCGCCACGCCAGCACGCCAAGACCCAGCGCGGTGACCAGGGTCACCGCCAGACCCGCCAGCAGCAGGTTGGTGTAGGCCGGGTCGGAGTGATTGGCTACCACCTTGATCGCCAGGTTGACATCCATCGGCCCATAGGCATCCGCGGCAATAGGCACGCGCCAGGCACGAGTATGCTGCCACAGATCATGCAGCAGCGCCAGCCCCAGCGCCGCAATCGCCCAGCCAGCCTCAGCGCGCGGCCGGCGCTGATCCAGCCAGCGCTGCATCTGCACCGCCGCCATCAGCGCCAGGATCAGGAATGGCAGAAACGCCAACCGCGAAGACACCCGCTCGCCATTGAGCAGCGGGATGGGAATGCGCATCACCACCCGGTAGAACTGCCCCACCGAGAGCAGCAGCATGGCCAGCGCCGGCAAGAACAGCGGCGCAAAGCCGTCCGGCTCGCGCAGCCGCTGCGCCCAGCGTCCCACGCCAAACACCAGCAGGAACAGCGCCCCGGCCAGCCCCACGAACAGATCGAACTCCCACGAGCCCAGCGGGGTGAGAAAGCTGCGCGTGCCGAACGACTGGTACGGATCCACCAGCCGCAGCAACCCATCCAGCAGCGCGCCCAATGTGGGGTAGCCGCCCAAATATTCGGTATCAAATGCACCCAACTGCAGCGCCGGGGGCAGCAGCCGCAGCGCGGCCAGCAGACCGCTGGCGACAATTGTTTTGAGCATCAGCGGCAGATACTGCCACGCGAACAGCCCCACCAGGCCCAGCAGGAACAGCGCCCACACGAACTGGTGGAAGCCGCCATTGAGCAGGATGAAGAACAGCAGAAATGCCGTCGCCGCCACCCAGCGCCAGCCTGGCAAAGCTCCGCGCTGCCCGCCATCTATGGCCTGCACCAGCAGCACCAGCAGCCACGCGAACAGGTAATTGGACGCAAAGTTGACGTGCCCCACGCTCAGGTGTGCCTGCATGTGCCCATTGGCAGCATAAATCAGGAACAGCATGGCAAACACAAACGGCGACAGGTCGAAGCGCCGCTGCAGCCACAGCAGCGCCAGCGCCCCCAGCGTGTACAACAGCAGCGTGTTGAACAGCACCCAGCCCGTCACCGTGAACAGCGGCAGCAACAGCATCTGCGGCGCGAGCAGCACATCCGGCAGCGCCATGTAGCGGTCGGTGACGTTGCGGAGCGCAGTACTATCCGGCATATGCAGCGGGAGCTGGCCGGTCTGCACCGCGTTCTGCACAAACGCCAGCCGCGCCGCGTTCACCTCGGCCCAGTCGTGGAAATCGTACGGGCCGCGGCCAAAATTGAGCAGGTAGGCCAGCAGGAATGCGCCCACCAGCCACAGCGCCACGTTCCAGGCTCGCACTACCCGCCACCGAGCCGTGGATGCCGGCTGGAACAGGAAATTGGCCAGCGTGTCGAGCAGGGCGGGAATGCGGGCACGCATCAGGTTTTCTACTCGGCCAGCAGGTAGGCCGCGATCCAGCGCGTGGTGGCGTCCAGGGCTTCCCAGTGCGTGCGCTCGTAGTTATGAGAGGCATCTATCCCCGGGCCGATCAGCGCCACGGCCGCGTCTCCGCCGGCGCGCCAGTGCGCCTCGCCATCCGAACCATAGAACGGGTAGATGTCGGGACGGTAGTCGATGCCGTTGGCCTCGGCGATGCGCCGCAGCTTATTCGAAAGCCCGTGATGGTACGGCCCGCCCGAGTCTTTGAGGCACAGCGTGGCGTGGAACTCGTCCGAGTTCTGCCCCTCGCCCACCGCGGCCATATCCACCGCCACCAGCTCGGCCACATCCGCGGGGATGCCCGCCGACGCGCCGTGGCCCACTTCCTCGTAGTTGGAAATCAGGAAGGTTGTGGTTTGCAGCGGCGTCTGCCCGGCGTCAGACAGCATTTTGATCGCCGCCAGGATGTTGGCCACACAGGCTTTATCATCCAGGTGGCGCGAGCGGATAAAATCGTTGCTGACTTCCACGCGCGGGTCAAAGGACACAAAATCGCCCACCTCAATACCCAGCGCGCGGGTTTCTTCCCGGCTGTTGGTGCGCGCATCCAGGCGCACTTCCATATTCTCGTCGTCGCGCGGCGTGTCGTGCAGCTTGCGGCCGTAAACGTGCCACGAGGCGGTGTTGACCAGGATCGAGCCACGCACCGGCGCGCCAGACTGGGTGTGGACGGTGACGCCTTCGCCTTCCACCGTGCTCCACACTACCCCGCCGATAGCGGTCAGCAGCAGCCGGCCACTGTCCTTGATCTCCTTGACCATCGCGCCCAGCGTATCGACGTGGGCGGTCAGGGCGCGGGGCGCGTCGCTCTTTTGCCCAGGCCAGGTGGCCACCAGCCCGCCCTTGCGCGTGCGGTGCAGGGCAAGCTGCGGGAAGGCGCGCAGGGTTTCCTCGGTCAGGTCAACTGCCGCGCCGGTGAAGCCGGTGGGGCTGGCGGTGTTCAGCAGCCGGGTGAGAAAGTCGAACAGGTAGGTTTTGTCGGTCATGGTTTTCGTCCAGGGTTGGAATGTTTGCGCCGCGGGGCGCTGCAAGGGCAGGCATCTGGGCGAGCCAGTCGTGCGCCGGGGATGGTATGCGAAGCGGGGATGGGCAGGCTAGCCCAGGCCTTCGAACGCGCTGATCTTCGCGCGCCAGTCATCCGGCACGCGCATGCTGGTATTGGCGTTGTAATCATAGGCCACCATCACGCTTTCGGCGGTGGCGCAGGCCGCGCCGCTATCTTCATCCTCAATGCGGTACTCAAAGCGCAGGCTCTTATTGCCAATGTGCGCCACGCGGATGCCCACGCGCACGCGCTGGCCCAGGTTGATGGGCGCCAGGTAAGCAATATGCACGTCGGCCACGATCAGGCCGATGGTGAAGAAGTCTTTGCCGTCCCACAGGCCCAGGCCGCGGATATACGCAACGCGCGCCTGCTCGAGGTAGGAGAGGAATTTGGCGTTATTCACATGCCACTGCGGGTCCAGGTCGCTGTAGCGCACGTCAATTGGGATGGTGAGGCGGAAGGAATCCATGCGCTTATTATAATACATGCCGGGCGGCGGCCGGGCTGTCAACTTTTTTGGCACATTTCGCCTCAAATCTGCGTCATAGGTCATATTCGCCCTATGACGCATGACACTTGCCCGAAATATACACATCCCTTAAACTTTATAACAAGAGTAATCTTACCTAGAATTCCAATTTAGAAACGGAAGACCAGTATGCAAATCACGCGCCAGGCTGATTACGCATTGCGGGCGATGTTGTACCTGACCAAACTTGATGACAACCAGCGGGCTGCCACGAGCCAGATCGCGCAAGAACAACACATCCCCCCGTCCTTTTTGGCCAAAATCATTTCGCAGCTCTCCATCGCGGGCCTGATCCACACTTCGCGCGGCGCGCGGGGTGGCGTCTCGCTGGCACGCGCGCCCGAAGAGATCTCGATCCTCGAAGTGGTCGAAGCCATCGACGGCCCGCTGGCGCTCAACGAGTGCACCCAGAACCCGTCGGCCTGCGTGCTGGGCGAGAACTGCCCGCTGCATTCGCTGTGGTGCGAAACCCAGGCTGAGCTGGTTGAGCGCCTGCGCAAAACCACCTTTGCGAATTTTGCACCCGTCAAAACCCCGGCCCTGGCCGGCTGATCTTCTCCCGTAGGTTCGATCCAGCAGGGCTGTCCAAACGCATGCGTTGGACAGCCTTTTATTTGCGAGGCGCTCATTTGAAGACCCTGCTTGCATCCACCCGCGGCCGGCTGGCCGCACTGGCCGGCACTCTCTTTCTCATCGCCCTGGTCACCGCGCTCTCCCCTATCGAGCAGACCCTGGGGGCCGGCATACGCATCGTCTATTTCCACGGCGCGTGGGTGTGGGCCGGGCTGCTGACCTTTGCCGCGGCGGCACTGGCCGGGCTGGCCGGGCTTATGGCGCGCCGCTGGGCGCGCTGGAGCCTGGCCCTGGGGCGCGCCGGGCTGTTCTTCTGGCTCACTTACCTGCCCATGTCGCTGTGGGTGATGCAGCGCTTCTGGGGCGGATTGTTCTTCGACGAGCCGCGCTGGCGCGTGCCGTTCACCTTCGCGGTGGTGGCGGTGCTGCTGCAGGTTGGCCTGTGGCTGCTGGGCAACCCGCCGCTGCTCACCAGCCTGGGCAACCTGGGCTTTGGCGCAGCGTTGTGGTGGAGCACGCTGGGCGCCGAGGCTATCTTGCACCCCGAGTCGCCCGTGTTTGGCTCCGGGTCGCTGCGCATCCAGGTATTTTTCGTCGCGCTGGTACTGCTCAGCCTGCTGTTCGGCGCGCAGCTCGCTGCGCTGCTGAATCAGGAGTTTCGCCTGGCCAAAGGGTGAGCTTCCAAACTGGCAAACCGGCGCGCTTTCCGCTATCATCAGGACACGAACCGAAACCGGAGATTGCATGGACTATCCGCTCAAACTGCAGAACTGCACCCCGGAAGCGATCCACGCCGCGCTGGCGGAAGGCTATAACACCGCCATCCTGCCCTGCGCTTCGCGTGACGCACCTGCCGCGGGCTACGCGCCGGCCCACGCCGACCATGTGACCGAGGCGATTGCCCTGGAAGTGACACGCCGTCTGGGCACGGCTTTTGTCGCGCCGCTGCTGGCGCCCGGGCCACTGCCCACCGGCTCGGTTTTCGACCCGGCTGCCCACCCGGAAGATGCCGCCTTTGCCGCGCGGCTGGACGAGACCTGCATGGCGCTGGCGCAAAACGGCGTGCGCTACGTGGTGGTTATCCCCGGCGCGGTGCACCCATTCAAGATCAGTGACATGTGCCACGCGGTGCAGAACCGCATTTACGACGCCGAGCTGCGCGTGGTGGTGCTGCCCTTCGGTGACCTGATGCAGCGCCGCCGCTGGCAGCAGGATTTTCTGGCCGAAAAACTGTCTATCTCGCACCTGGAAGCCAGCACGCCCGGGTTGGGTGAGGTATCCATGCTGCTGGCGCTCCAGCCGGAAGCTGCCCCGGCATCGCCGGCCGGCGACCTGCAGCGCGCTACCCCCGCACTGGGCGCCGAGCTTCTGGATTATTTGGGCGAATCGATGGCGCGCGAGATCCGCGCGCGCGTGCTTTGCCGGCGCTGATGACCCGCCCCGCGCTCCGTGCGAGCGCATCGAAGCAGCCATTTCCATCCCATTTTCAAATAACCTTCCAAGGAGCCGCCATGTTGATCCATAACATTTCGCAGTTATTGACGCTGGCCGGTGGTCCGCAGCCTGGCGCGGAATTGGGACGCCTGGGGTTGATCGAAGATGGCGCGGTGCTGGTGCGCGGCGAGCGCATCGAGGCCGTGGGCGCGGCCGCCGATCTGCTGGCTGCCTATCCGGACGAGCCGCGTTTTGACGCCGGCGGCCGCGTTGTGCTGCCCGGCTTTGTGGACCCGCACACCCACCTGGTGTGGGCCGGCGACCGCGCCGCCGAATTCGAGATGCGCCTGCAGGGCAAAACCTACCTGGAAATCCAGGCCGCGGGCGGCGGCATCCTTTCCACCGTGCGCGCCACGCGCGGCGCCAACCTGCAAACTCTGCTGGATGAGACCACCCCGCGCGCCCGCGCCCTGTTCCGCCATGGAACCACCACCGCCGAGGCCAAGACCGGTTACGGCCTCGATCTGTCCAGCGAGCTGCGCCAGCTCGAAGCCCTGCTGGATCTCGACCGCAGCGGCCCGCTGGAGATCGTACCCACCTACCTGGGCGCGCACGCCATCGCCCCGGAGTACACCAACGACCCTGACGGCTACACGCGCGTGGTGTGCGAAGAGCAGCTCCCCGCGCTCAAAGACTGGTGGCAGCGGCATGCCCCCGGCCGCCGGCTGCCGTTTGTGGATATCTTCTGCGAAACCGGCGCGTTTACGCTGGAACAGTCTCGCCGCGTGTTGACCGCTGCACGCGCGCTGGGCTTCCCGCTTAAAATCCACGCGGATGAGTTCGACAACCTGGGCGGGGCCAGCCTGGCCGCCGAGCTGGGCGCGGCCTCGGCCGACCACCTGGTGAAGACATCGGAGAGCGATATCCGCGCCATGGCCGCGGCCGGCGTGGTGGCCGTGTCGCTGCCGTGCACCCCGTTTGGCCTGGCCGACCCGCACTACACCCCGGCCAAAGCTATCCTGGCGGCGGGCGGGCTGCTGGCCATCGCCTCCGACATCAACCCGGGCACGGGCTGGTGCGAGAACATGCAGTTCGTCATTGCCCTGGCCTGCCGCTACCTGCGCCTGACCCCAGCGCAGGCCATCGCCGCGGCCACGATCAACGCCGCGCAGGCCATCGGCCGCGCCGCTGATATCGGCTCGATTGAGACCGGCAAGCAGGCCGACCTGCTGGTCTTGCAAGTGCGCGATTACCGCCACCTGGGCTACCGCTTTGGCAGCAACCTGGCCAACACGGTGATCAAAAAGGGCCAGGTGTACCCGGTGGAGAACATTTAGGCGTTATTTGGGGCCTGGCCGCGCCGGATGAGGGTTCCGGGTGCTGTGTGGCCGGGTTATGCTCTCCCGCCGCGCTGGAAACCGCCTTACAGCCTCGCCCGGGAGTAGGCCGTTCGTGGGTTAATGCCGGGGATTCGCCTGATATTTGGACATAAATATCTGGAAATAGTAGTATTCTTTTTCAAAATTGGTATAATGAATCCACGCCATGCGAGGGTATGGCCCGGTTTTACTACCGTAGCGTTCGTACGGGGGCCGATTTCTGTTCAATCCGGGATAAGGAGCCAGGATGTCATCCAAATTGTATGTAGGGAACCTGCCCTACAACACCACCGAAGAAGAGCTGCGCACGATGTTCGCCCAGGCCGGGGCCGTTGAGGCCGTGGAAGTGATCAAGGATCGTGAGACAGGCAATTCGAAGGGGTTTGCGTTTGTGACGATGGGATCGCAGGCGGAAGCTGAAAAGGCGATCCAACTGTTTGATGGCAAGGCCATTGGGCGGCGTGAAATTCGTGTCAATATTGCTCGACCACGCGAAGATCGCCCGGGTGGCGGTGGCGGTGGCTATGGTCGCGGCGGCGGTGGTGGCGGCTACGGTGGTGGTGGCGGCTACGGTGGTGGTGGCGGCTACAATCGCGGTGGCGGCGGTGGCGGCGGCGGTTACAACCGCGGCGGCGGCGGCGGTGGTGGTTACAACCGCGATCGCGGCGATGACAGCGGTGATCGGCGCTACTAAACCCGGAACGTCCGAAATCCGTACCATCCGCAATTTCCAGAGGCGAGGCCACAGGCCCCGCCTCTTCGCTTAAAGATGGTTATAATGTTTGCGTTCGCGGCGTGATGCGCCGGAAACGCAAACTTTCTTCTCTACCCAGGAGACCCCATGCCCAGCATCGAACAGGCCCGCGGCTGGTACAGCGCCAGTGACCCCGTCCACGACTTTGCGCACGTGCTGCGCGTGTACCGCACCGCCGAGCACCTGGCACAGGAAGAAGGCGCCGACCTGGAGATTGTGCGCGCCGCGGCGCTGCTGCACGATGCCGAAGGCGCGGCCCCCGGCGGCGAGGAGCGCGCCGGCCATCACCACCAGTCAGCCGATTTTGCCGCTGAAGTTCTGGCAGCCGAGGGCTGGCCCGCCGGGCGCATCGCCGCGGTGCAGCACTGCATCCGCGCGCACCGCTACCGCGACACGCGCGAGCCGCCCGCCACGCTGGAAGCGCGCATCCTGTTCGACGCCGATAAGCTGGATGTGCTCGGCGCGGTGGGCGTGGCGCGCGTCATCGCCTACGCCGTGCTGGCCGGGCAGCCGGTGTACGCCGAGCCGTCGGCGCAGTTCCTTGAAACCGGGCAGGAAGAACTCGGCGAGCCGCACAGCGCCTACCACGAATACCTGTTCAAGCTGCGGCGGGTGAAAGAGCGCATGTTCACCCCCGGCGCGCACCGCATCGCCGCCGAGCGGCTGGACTACATCGGCGAATTCTTCCGCAAGCTGGGCGCGGAGTACCGCGGCGAGGAATAGCCGGCCCTTCGACAGGATCAAGGGTGCGGGCGCAACACCTTACAAACCTTACAGTTTGATTAAGTCGCTGTAAGGCCGTAGCGATTGTACCGGCGCGCGCCAGCCATTACAATGCTCGTATATGAGCATTCCCTACGGCCCTCTCCTGATCGTTGACGACGTTCCGAACGTGCTGGAACTGCTGGAAGTAACCCTGAAGTTCAAGGGTTACCCGGTGGTCACGGCTACCAACGGCCAGGAAGCCCTGGAAATCATCCAGCGCGAGCATCCCGCGATGATCATTTCCGACATCCTCATGCCACGCATGGACGGCTTCACCCTGGCTCACAACCTGCGCAAAGATCCGCGCACCAGCCAGATTCCGCTCATCTTTCTCTCCGCCACGTATCTCAATTCGGAAGACAAGGCCTTCGCCATGAGCCTGGGCGCGGCGCGCTTTCTGGAAAAGCCGATCGACACCGAGGAATTTCTGCTGACGATTGCCGAGGTGCTGACCATGGGCTACGACCAGCCCGCCCAGCCGATGGACGAAGAAGAGTTTTATTCGCGCTATCGCGAGCGCCTGGAAAGCAAGCTGCGCCACAAAAACACGCAGATCACCCGCACCGAGCGCCTGCTGCAAACGCTGCCTGATGACCAGAAGCCGGCCTTCCAGGCCCTGCTGGAACAGGTCATCAACGACCGTGATGAAATCCAGCACGAGCTGGACGAGCTGCACAAGATCCTCGCCCAGATCAAGGATGAAGCCGCGGCGCAGCTTTAAATCGATCTCCTACCGAGCGTCATGGGTTTTTGCATGAACCTCCCGCGGGTGGCCAGCCTGCGGGAAGGTTCATTTAATCGCCCGGTTCGGCGTACAGCTCCGGGTTTTTGAATGGCAGCAGCGCCAGCACAGCGGCATGCTGGTACAGCCCGGCGCGGTCAATCACCCCGCCGCTGAGCAGCCCCACCGCGCCCTCTTCCTGTTTGGAGTTGCTGCGCCCAAATACCAGATCGTCGGCGGCTCCCAGCTCGTGCCCGGCGCGCACCAGCGCCGCCACACGCGGCGGTAGGAAGAACGTCCCGCTGCGGCTGAGCCCCACCTGCCCGCCGGCTGAAATCACCGCCACCCAGGCAAAGGCTGCCAGACCATCGCCTTCCGGCTCTACCCCGCCCTCGATGCCTACCCAGTAATCCGCATCCGGGCGGGCTTCAGCCGCTGCGCGGGCGCGATTGAGCGCCCCCTGGCGTGTTTCGGCGCTGGTAAAAGGCTGCACGCTCACCCCGGATGGCACGCTGACGCCGGCGATGGTGAAGGTTTGCCCGGGGAAGAGCCGCTCAAACGCGCCACGCGCGGCGCGCTCCTTCACCGGATTGGTGGATGCAATGATGACATGCGGCATGGGCGTTATTCCACGCTGCCCATCAGGTCGGCCTTGGGGTACCACACCGCTTCCGGCTCCACCAGCTCATCCGGCTCGGGGCCGGGGTCGCCATCCCACTGCGGGTTATCGCGGATCAACACCAACGGGATCACGCTCATATCCTGCGTCACTTCGATCTGGCACGAGAGGCGCGCCTTGCCCAGCAGCTCGCGCTCCATCAGCCGCACGTACTCGGCCTCGGTCATCGTATCCGGCTCGCCGGAAACAAACTGCACCCGGCAGGTGGTGCAGCGCGCCTGCCCGCCGCAGCGGTGCCCCAGCGGGATGCCGTTGCGCTCCAGCGCCAGCACCAGCCGCTCGCCGGCTTCCACAGTAAAACTCTTCTCGCCCACAGTCACAGTTGGCATGTCTCTTCTCCTGTGGGTGAGTATAGCATAGGGTAGATTTTTCTCGTTTTTGAGTGTTTGCGGCGCGTATTTGCACCGCAAACACTCAAAAATAACCTTTTCCCCCGGTATATCCCCCATTGGCTGAATGTTGACAACATCGCTATAATATGGCTAGTTCTCCGCGTATCTGCGCGGGGCAATCCACCCCCCAGGGGGGTTTAACTGTACAGGAGTGTGTAAGCATGGCATTTACCTATAAGAACAAAGCTGGCAAGGAGTACATTCTGCACTCGCGCGTCACCAAGCTCAAGAGTGGCACGGAACGCACCATCTTCTTCTTCTCCGGCACCAAGGGCGAAGGCGCAATTGACAAGGTTCCGGAGGGCTACGAAGTCTCCGAAACCCGCAACGGCCTGCCCGTGCTCAAGAAAAAGAGCAAGTAATTTCGCGCATGGCTTAGAAATACCAGACAGCGCGGGCTGCTCACGCAGCGCCCGCGCTGTCTGGCGTTTTCTGCGCAGGCATGAGCTCATCATCACCCGGAGGGCGCGCCACCTGGAGGGTGCTCGTCGAGCAGGCGCACCCTACGCGGCGCTTTTGGACAGCAGGATGCCTTCCTGCTGGAAGCGGTTGAGGATGGCCAGGTTGATGTTCTGCTGGATGTCTTTATACAGCGTATAGTCCGGCGAGAGCACCCAGTACACCACCTCAAAATCGTAAAAGCCATCGCCAATCGCGTCGAAATGCGCGCGGTCAAAGCGCACCTGCTCCTGCGCCAAAATCAGCTCCTGCACCAGCCGCGGGATGCGCATCAGCGCCTCGACGCTCATATTCCCCGCCACCTTGAGGTGAAACTCCACGCGCCGGTCGACCATGCGTTTGTAGTTCTTGATGCGGCTGTTCAGCAGGTCCGAGTTGGAAACGATGATTTGCTCGCCGTACAGGCTGCGCACGCGCGTGCTCTTCAACCCGATGGCTTCCACCGTGCCCTGCAGCTCATCGACGATGATGTAATCGCCAATCACGAAGGGCTTATCCAGCGCAATCGAGATGGATGAGAACACATCCCCCAGGATGCGCTGCAGCGAGATGGCCACCGCCACGCCGGTGACTCCCAGGCTGGCGACAAGCGTGTCCACACGCACGTTAGGCAGGTTATCCAACACCAGCAGCACCACTACCGCCCACAGCGCCACGCGCGCGAAGAACCCCAGCAGGTTGACCGTAGTGGAGCTCTGGTCGTCGTTGCGCACCCGGCGGCGCACCTCGCGCGCCACCATCTCCGAAACGAACGAATTGCCCCACAGCGCCATCTGCAACAGCAGCAAAATCACCATGGCGGTGCGCAGGTACAGCGCTCCATTGGGCGGCAGCACCAGCGCCAGTGAAGCCAGGTACACCGCCAGCGCGAACATACCAAACACCCGTGTGGTGCTCAGCACGTGCGCTACCACATCATCCATGCCGCTGCGCGTGCTCTGCGCCCGCGCCTGGATGCGCCTCAGCAGCGCGCTGCGCAAAAATGCGAACCCCACGAACACCACAAAAAACGTCAACAGCGCAACCAGCCAGTTAAGCAGCGGGTTGCCAAACACTTCACGATACAGAAACTCCATAACCCTCTACCAATAATAATCGTTTATGGGCTAAGTATACCGAAAAAAACGCCAAACGTCTGCGCGATTTGACAGCCGTTGCGCTATAATGAAAGAAGAAACATCGGCCCGGTAGATGCCACTGGATCCTCGCTCTTCCAGCCGCCGTTCTCTACTAACCTGGCAATGCCGCCGATACTGCTTCTGGTTTCAGGTGCGTGCAGGTTGCATTGGAGAGATTGGTGCTTGAAGGGAACCGAGGATTTATTTAATGAAAACGTACAGCATGATCGTTATCGGGGCATCCGCCGGCGGGATTGAAGCGCTGCGCGAGTTGTTCCGCCTGCTGCGACCCAACCAATTCACCAGTATTCTCATCGTGGTGCACATCCCGGCCGAGAGCAAAAGCACCCTGCCCGCCATCCTCGCCCGAGTGGGCGATATCCCCGTGCAGCATGCAACTGACCAGCAGCCGATCCGGCCGGGCCACGCTTATATCGCCCCGCCCAATCGCCACATGCTGGTGCAGGATGGCATACTGCACCTGGAATTCGGCCCCAAGGAGAATGGTTTTCGCCCCGCCATCGACCCGCTCTTCCGCTCCGCCGCAGCCGCCTTCGGTGAAGACGTGATGGGCGTGGTGCTCTCCGGCAACCTGCGTGACGGCACGCAGGGGCTGCAGGCCATCAACCGCGCCGGCGGGCTGACGGTGGTGCAGGACCCGGAAGAAGCACTCTTCCCGGGCATGCCCACCAGCGCCATCAGTTCCGTCCCGGTCGATAAGACCCTCACCATCGCCAACATCGCCGCGCTGATCAATGCGTATGCTGATTCTATGCCTTCGAATTTGGGAGGTAGCATGTCTGACCCACAGTCAAAAGATTACGCACAAGATGAAGTCGCATTTATCCGCCGGGATATGAAAGATTACCAGGGTGGGAAACGCCAAAACCATCGCTCGGTGATCACCTGCCCGGACTGTGGCGGGGTGCTGTGGGAGATGGATGACGGCAAACTGGTGCATTTCCGCTGCCACGTGGGCCACACATACAGCGCCAACACGCTGCTGGGCCAGCAGGATGAAGCCCTGGAAAAGGCCTTCTGGTCTGCGGTGCGCGTGCTGGTGGAAAAGGCTGCCCTGTCCAACCGCCTGGCGCTGCTGGCCGCCAAAGATAACAACCCACAACTGGAGCAATATTACCTCGGGCAGGCACGCATCGCAGAAGACGAAGCCGCGATGATCCGCAACACCTGGCTGCGCGGCGCCGCGCGCGAATCATTCGACATCAGCGCCGGCGAGCAGGCCAACCAGGACGTGACCCAGGCGCATGATGGAGAATGAGCCGGTTTTACCCGGGCGCTTTGAGCTTGTGATCCTGGCGGCTTCGGCCGGCGGGTTGCCTACCGTGCTACGCGTGCTTAAGCCCATCTCGCGCACCTTTCCGGCCGCCATTATCTTCATTCAGCACATGGCGCCCGCGCATGAAAGCCTGCTGCCGCAGATATTGGCGCAAAAGACCGGCCTGGCAGTGCAGAAGGCGGAGGATCGTCAAGTGTTTTCCCCTGGCAATCTGTACGTGGCGCCACCCGGGCGAGACCTGATGGTGCGCGCTGGCCGTCAGTTTTGCCTGGCCAATAGCGCCAACCACGCCGGGTCCAGCCCCAGCATTGACCTTTTGTTTGAATCCGCGGCCTACAGCCTGCGCGAGCGCGCGCTGGTAGTCGTCCTCAGCGGCATGGGCAGCGACGGGACGGATGGCGCACGCGCCGTCAAGGCGGAGGGCGGCGTGGTCATCGCCGAGGACCCTGGCAGCGCGCTTTTCCCGAGCATGCCCCACGCCGCCATTGTATCCGGCTGGGTAGATTATGTGCTTCCGGCCGACGCGATCGGCCCAAAAATTATGGAATTAATGGGAATGGATAAACCGTTATGAATCCAAATAAACACGAAAACCCAGACTTCGAACAACTGCTGGATTATCTGAAGGCCAGCCGCGGCTTTGACTTTTCGGGGTATAAGCGCGCCAGCCTGTCGCGCCGCATTGACAAGCGTATGCAGGTGGTCAAGATTTACAATTATGCCACCTACCTGGACTACCTGCTGGTACACCCCGAAGAATTTACCCAGTTGTTCAACACCATCCTCATCAATGTCACCGGTTTTTTTCGCGACCCACAGGTGTGGAAGTACCTCTCTGACCACATCATCCCCAGGGTGTTAGAGCACTCGGCCAACGGCCCGTTACGGGTGTGGTCGGCGGGCTGCGCCTCGGGCGAAGAGGCATACAGCATTGTCATGCTGCTGGCCGAGGCAATTGGCATGGAGAACTTCAACGAGCGGGTGAAGGTGTACGCCACCGACGTGGATGACGAAGCGCTGGCAAAGGCGCGCTCGGCCACATATACCGCCGCAGAAGTGGAAGACTTGTCGCAGGAGCTGCTCGAAAAGTATTTCGAGCAGCGCGAGGGCTGCTACAACTTCCATAAAGAACTGCGCCGTTCGGTGATCTTTGGCAAGCACGATATCATCCACGATGCGCCCATCTCGCGCGTGGACCTGCTGCTGTGCCGCAATATGCTAATGTACCTCAACACCGAGACGCAGTCGCTGGTGCTCTCGCGCCTGCATTTTGCGATTAAAGACGGCGGCTATCTGATCCTGGGCAAAGCCAAGATGATCCTGGCGTTTTCCAGCCTGTTCAGCGCGGTAGACCTGAAAACGCGCATTTTCCAATCGGCGGTCAAACCCAATTTGCGCGACCGGGTGCAATTGATGACCATGGCAGGCAACCGCGAGGTGACCGACCAACTGACCAACCAGTATCAGCTATACGAAGCAGGTTTTCAGGCCGGGCGCATGCCGGAAATCGTGATTGATTCCTCGGGAGCGCTGGCGCTGACCAACGAGCGCGCCCGGGTGGAGTTTAACCTCTCCAGCCAGGACATTGGCCGGCCATTCCAGGATTTGCAGCTTTCCTATCGCCCGGTGGAACTGCGCGCTGCCATCGAGACCGTGATGCAAGACCAGATAGAAGCGCGCCTCAATGCCGTGCCGTGGAACACCCTGTCCGGCGAAAAGCGCTTCCTGGATATCACCTTTAGCCCGCTGCGCAACAATGGCAGCGGCATTTTTGCCGTGCTGATTTCCTTTCACGATATCAGCGCGCAGGTGAAGCTGCAAGAAAAGCTGGAACACGCCAACATGGAACTGGAGATTGCCATGGGCGAGCTGCAGTCTTCCAATGAGGAATTGGAAACCACCAACGAAGAGTTGCAATCCACCATTGAAGAGCTGGAAACAACCAATGAGGAGCTGCAATCGTCGAACGAAGAACTGGAAACGATGAACGAGGAACTGCAATCGACCAACGAAGAGATGGAAGTGATGAGCGAGCAGTCCCGTATTCGCACCGACGATCTGATTCGCATCAACACCCTGCAAGACGCCATCGTGAGCAGCCTGAAGGGTGGGCTGATCGTCTTCGACCAGAACTTGCGCGTGCTCACCTGGAACCCGCGCTCCATAGACCTGTGGGGGATGCGCAGCGAGGAAGTGCTGGGCAAGCCGCTGTTCAGCCTGGATATCGGCCTGCCGCTCAATGAGCTGCGACCGAGTATTCAATCGATTCTCAACGGAGAAGAGTCCATCGCCACCACTACAATTAAGGCCACCAACCGCCGCGGCAAAGCCATCACCTGCCATGCCAGCATGTTCCCGCTGTTGTTCCCAGGCGGAAGCGTGGAAGGCTGCGTGTTGATCATTGAAACGCAGCAAACGGATGGCGCCTGAGAAACCTTCTTTTATTGGTAGAAATAGGGAAGCGTGAGCCATGAAAACGGATAGCGACTCACTCGATCAACAGATTTTGAAATTCCGTGAAAGAACACAAGCGCTGATTGAAGAGTATGCCGATAACGATGCGGCATCCCACGACAGCGCAGCCCTGCTGGCCTCGATGAACACCATGATCGAGGAGCTTCAAGCTGCCAGCGAGGAACTGGAGCAGCAGAATGAAGACCTGCTGCAAATGCAATCTCTGCTGCAGCAAGAACGTTTGCGCTATAAGCTGTTGTACCACGCCGCGCCCGATGCTTACCTGGTGACCGACCGGTTGGGTGTAATAAGCCAGGCGAATTCGGCCGCGGGTAACCTTCTGAATATTTCGCCCGACCGGCTGGTGGGCAAGCCGCTGGCAACGTTCTTTCAAAAAGATCAGTTGCGCGCGTTGATGCAACTGCTCCATGCGATCGACACGGGGCGGCCAGAGCAACCCCAGGAATGGAATACGCAGCTGCGTCCACGTGACAAGTCGCTCATTCACATCCGTGTCAGCGTTGGGTTGCAAAACGCGGACAATAATGGTCAGGAATACACCATCCTGTGGCTGCTCCGCGATATCGACGAGGAGATGCGCATCCAGCAGCAAATCTTTGAAAGCCGCGCGCGATACCGCGCGATTTTCGATTCGGCGGCGGTGGGCATCGCGTTAATCGGGCTGGATGGCACGCTGCTGGAAGTTAACCCGGCCTTCCAGCGCCTTTTTAGTCATGATACCGAACCCGGCCAGCCCGGCGGCTACCTGGAGCTGGTTGCCGGGGGCCGGCCGTGGAATGAGCCTGAGTTGTTCCAGGAACTGGTCAGGAGGATTCGGCCGAGCTACGCACTGGAGCAGGCCATCACCTTGCCTGGTGGGAAGCTGGTTTGGATCAAGAATCACTTTTCGCTCGTCCTGGATGCCGAAGGCACGCCTGCCTACGCGCTGGGGCTGTTTGAAGACGTGACCCTGCTGCACCAGCGCGAAGAAGAAATTTTGGTGTTGGAACACAGGCTGGATGAAGCGCGCGACCAAGAGCGCGACAGCCTGGCACGCGACCTGCACGATGGCCCGCTGCAGTCAGCGATCGGCGTGCTATACCGCCTGCAGCAGTTCCAGCTCGATCACGATGCCTCCGAGCTGCACGACGAGCTGCAGGGCATTCATACCGACCTGGATGAAATCATCCACATGCTGCGCAGCGTGTCGGGAATGCTGCGCTCGCCGGTGCTGGCGCACTTCGGCCTGGGCAGCGCGGTGCGCGCCTCTGTAGACCGGATCCTCACCAGCGACAACAACCTGCACATCGTGACCCAGATTGAGGATAAAGATTGGCAGCTTTCGCCGCGCGCCGCGCAGGGCATCTTCCGCATCTACCAGCACTGCATGAGCAACATACTGCGCCATGCCCAGGCACGGCATGTGATAGTGCGCCTGGGTCAGGCTGGCGAGCGCCTGGTGCTGGAAATCCGCGACGACGGCAAAGGCTTCAGCGTGCCAGAACGCTGGATCGATCTGACCCAGGAAGGGCATTACGGGTTGATCGGCTCGGCGGAGCGCGCCGCGGCGCTGGGTGGCGAGCTAAGCATCCGTTCCAGGGAAGGTGGCGGGACCACCATTCGCGTCAGCATCCCGATGGACGAAGCGGAGCAAAAGAAGCAAAACTGGGAGCACATCAACCCCAAGATCCTGAAGCTATAACGAATCGAACCAAAACAACCCGCGCACTTGCGCGGGTTGTTTTGGTTACCGGATCGATTTACCTGCCGGCTTGCATGGCGCTGAGCGCCTGCAGGAAAGCCTGCACCACCAACTGGGTCGACTGCTCGCGGTGCGCCGAACTGCCCATGCCGCTGGCAGCGGCAAAGGCTTGCGCCAGCGCCTGGGCGCTACCCTGGCCGGTCTGGCGCGCCTGCAGGTAGGCCATGCCGGCTGCCAGCAGGTTTTGCAGCCCCATGCCCTGCCCGCCCGAAGGCGTCGCCGGCTGCTGCGTGCCCTGCCCGCCGAGCAGCGAGCCGAGCAGATCTTCCATACCGCCCGAGGGGGTGGGCTGCTGCGATGTCTGGTTGCTGCCCTGGCCGCCCATGCCGCCCAGCAACGAGCCGAGCAGATCTTCCATGCCGCCCGAGGGGGTGGGCTGCTGCGACGTCTGGCCGCTGCCCTGGCCGCCCATGCCACCCAGCAACGAGCCGAGCAAATCTTCCATACCGCCCGAGGGCGTGGGCTGCTGCGCCGGCTGTCCACCGCCCTGCGTGGCGCCGATCAGGGTTTGCAGCAGTTGCAGCGCGCCGTTGGCATCCACGCGGCGGCCCTTGAACTGCGTCGCCGCCTGGGCCAGGTTTTCCGCGTACAGCTTGCTCGAGCCGCTGTTAGCGCTGCGCCCAAGCTGGCGCGCGGCATAAGCCAGCGCGGCGCTGTCCGAGCTGCCGCGTTTCTGTTCCAGCGCGCTGCTGATCGTCTGGAACGTCTGCACCATGTTATCGCCGTGGTCGTGGTTGTACTCATCCATGCGGTCCAGGGTCTGCTGGTTTTCGGCCAGCGTCGCCACCACGGATTGGAACAAACCGGCCAGGTCTACGCGTTGTGAGGTTGGCATAGGGTGCTCGTCTATTTCTTGTCCTTCAGCTCATCCGGCAGCGGCGGGATTTCGATCTCCAGCCCTTCGCGGATGGCGTTGGGATGACTGCCGATGATATCTTTGTTGTGTTCGTAGATCAGCCGCCAGAAGGGTTCTTTGATCGAGCCGTAGTACTTGAAGGCCAGGCTGGCGTAAGTGTCTTCTTTGCCCCACACGTGCTTGATCACCTGGGCTTTTTCCTTCATCGCCGCGGCCGCGGCGGCATACTGGCGCGCCACTTCCTGGGCCTTGCGCTCGTCTTCGACCTTCTTCTCGGCAGCCGCCTTTTCAGCCGCGGCTTTGCGCTCGGCCTCAAACTTTTCCGCGGCGGCTTTGGCGTCGGCGGCCTTCTTCGCGGCCATCTCTTCGGCCTTTACCTTTTCTTCGGCGGCCTTCGCCGAGGCTTCGGCCTTCAGCCGCGCGGCTTCCGCCTGCGCCTTTTGTTCCGCAGCCTGCTTCGCGGCTTCGGCTTCTTTTTCGTCGCGGTTGGTCAGCGCATCAATCGCGGCCTGGAAAATATTTTTCTTCTTTTCTTCGTTTGCCATCTCTTTTTTCTCCGTATAAATGGGCTGGATAACGCCGCGCCAGGGTTCGTGCGCGCATGCCATCCGAATTGTTCCTGATGCAGCGACCGATTGCGCGCTGCGTCTGGGTAGAGTGAATAAACACGGCTGGCATAGGGGCCCAGGCGCCAGCCGTGCGGTCACTAGTTAGAATCCTTCAAACAAATTTCCCGCCGCTAGAAGGATGAATGCGATCACGACCAGCCAGAATGCAAACCCCGAAAGGACCGGGATGGTCACCAGTTGGGCGATGATGCCCAGCAGCGCGACGATGACAGCAATGATAAATACCAGGTTTGTGGGTTTACTCAAATTCATGTTCGCCTCCCGAAAGTTAGTATGCCGTCTGGCCCCTCGGCAGCGCCGTTCCCTTTTCGACGGACAGCGTATTTCCCCTTCGCAGCCAGTGACAGTGAAGGCGGCAAACTACGATTGGGTTGGACCACCATGGCGGTCCTGAGCAAATCAAACGAAAAATCGTAAAGCCTGATCTCATTATAGATGAAATTGGAAAAGTCAAGCAGGAAAATGCGGCAGTAATCCCAGGCAGGGAAAAACTATTTCTAGAAATACGCTGCTCTGCGCGCATGGTTGCCAACCGTTCCGGGTATTGCCGGGCATTCCACGGACTTAATGGGGTACAATGGGCGGCGAAACCAATACCCCGGCCCGCGCAGGCCGCCCAGGAGAAGCGTTTATGAAAATCTATATCACCGGCATCAGCGGGTTTTTGAGCATCAACCTGGTGCGCCACCTGCTGGCGCGCGGCTACGACCAGATTTCCGGCATCGACCTGGTCAACTTCGATTACCCCGAGCGCGACCAGATCGAATTCTTGCAGGGCGATATCCGTGACCGCGAGGCCGTGCGCCGCTCGATGCAGGGCGCGGACGTGGTGGTGCACACCGCCGCCGCGCTGCCGCTCTACCCGCCCGAGGAAATCTACTCCACCGATATCGAAGGCACCCACATCCTGCTGCAGCAGGCGCTGGAGTATGGCGTCAAACGCTTCATCCACATCTCATCCACCGCGGTCTACGGTGTGCCCGACCACCACCCGCTGTTCGAGACCGACCCGATGGTGGGCGTGGGGCCGTACGGGCACGCCAAAGTGCGCGCCGAAGAGCTGGCCCAGGAATACCGCGCCAAAGGCCTGTGCACCACCGTGCTGCGCCCCAAATCCTTCGTCGGGCCGGAGCGGTTGGGCGTGTTCGCCATCTTCTACGAGTGGGCCAGCGAGGGGCGCAACTTTCCGATGATCGGCATGGGCAACAACCGCTACCAGCTCCTCGACGTGGCTGACCTGTGTGACGTGATCGAAGCCTGCATGACCCTGCCCGCCGAAACCGCAAACGATACGTTCAACATCGGCGCGGCCGAATATACCACCATGAAGCAAGATTACCAGGCCGTGCTGGACGAAGCCGGCTACCGCAAGCGCATTGTGCCCTTCCCCGCCCGGCCGGTAGTACTGGCGCTCAAGCTGCTCGAGGTACTCAAGCTCTCCCCGCTCTACCCGTGGATTTACGAAACCGCCTCGAAGGATTCGTTTGTGTCGATCGAGAAAGCGCAGCAAAAGCTGGGCTTCCGCCCGCGCTACTCGAACAAAGAGGCGCTGCTGCGCAATTACCGCTGGTACCTGGCCAACAAAGACCACTTTGTCCAGGGCGAAGGCGTCACCCACCGCGTGCCGTGGAAGCAGAAGGCGCTCAAAGTCGCCAAGATATTTTTCTAAAAATTTCTCAAACCGCTTCGCCACTATCCCTGCGAAAATACCGCCGGTTTCGATATTTTTTGCGCGCTGCGCCAGCGCCGGCCCAGCATCCATGCCGCCAGGCGCGCGGGAACCAGCGACCCGCAGACCTGCAAGAACTGGTTGGCCCATCCGGGGATGACCACCGGGCGGCCGGCCAGGGCCGCGTCCAGCGTTTGCACCGCCACGCGTCCCACGTCACAGGTGGTGATCTGCCCTACCCACCCCTGGGCTTCAATCGCGCGCACGCATTCGGGCGTGGTGGGCAGCCCGGCCGGGCACAGCGCGGTGACGGTCACGCCCGCGTCGCGCAGCTCGGCGCCCAGTGCCAGCGAGAAATCGAGCAGAAAGCGCTTCGAGGCGGCGTAGGTGGCCTTGAGCGGCATGGGTGCAAACGCCGCCAGGCTGGCCACATTGATAATGCGGAACACGTCGTACGGGTCGCGGAACTCCAGCAGGGCGTGGGTCAGGTCCAGGGTGGCCTCAATATTGAGCCGCACGATGGTCTGGATATGCTGGCTGCTTTGCTCATAAAACGGGCCCTCAAAATCCACGCCGGCCACATTGACCAGCGCCCAGAAACGCAGCCCGGCGGCGCGCATTTCCCGGTACATGCCGGCGCGCGCAGCGGGGTCGGTCAGGTCGCAGGCGCGGGTAATGACGCGTGCGCCATACGCGCTGCGCAGCCCGCGCGACAGGGTTTCCAGCGCCGTCTCCGAGAGGTCGGTGAGGAACAGGTCATACCCACGGCTGGCGCATTCAACGGCGAATGCCTTGCCCAACCCACCGGCCGCGCCGCTGATGGCGATCATGCTATTACCGGAACGCTTATCACCGGGGAGCATCTTGCGCCTCCTGCGGCAGCGAGCACATGCGCGTGGATACTTCCCACAAACGCCGCGCCGAATCCGCGTCCAGCGCGCGCGGGCTGGGGCGTTTCGGGCGGCCATCCTTCCAGTAAATATCCTGCGCGCCATCCACTGCCGGGTCGGCCAGCAGGTATGCGATGCCGCGCGCCGCTGTCTCCGGGGCAACGCCGCCGGAACGGCGCAGCTTCCAGACCCAGCGCGCCACGCCAGGCGTGCCTTTTAGCCCGATGTCGGTCTTCACCAGCCCGGGGTCGGCGGCAAACGCGCGTACGCGCGTGCCATTGCCCAGGCGGCGGTTTAGCTCCAGGCTGAACAGGATATTGGCCAGCTTGGTATTGCCATACGTGGCCAGCCCGTTATAGCGCCGGCGCAGTTGCAAATCATTCCAGTTCAACCGCGCGGCGTAGTGCGAATCGGAGCTGACTGTGACCACGCGCGCGGATGGCGCGGCGGCCAGCAGCGGCAGCAGGTGGTGGGTGAGCAGGAACCCCGCCAGGTGGTTAACGGCCCACTGGGTTTCGATCCCATCCGCGGTGAGCGCCATCCAGTAAGTGAACGTGCCGGCGTTATTGAGCAGCCCATCCAACCTGTTACACCCCCAGGCCGCGAGCAGATCAGCCGCGGCGCCGGCCAGGCGCGTAACCTCGCTTTGCAGGCGCAAATCCGCGGTCAGGCAGCCGATGCGCGCATCCGGATTGGCGCGGCGAAGCTGCGCCTCGGCCTGGCGGCAGCGTTCAGCCGAACGTCCTACGCCGATCAGCGCCGCGCCCTGGCGCCCCAGCAGTTCCGCGGTGGCCAGCCCAATCCCCGAGGTTGCCCCGGTGATGAGGAAGGTTTTGTTCACAAGTTCAGATGCCATCGTTTCCATCCCAAAGAATATAGTTTGTACTGCCGCTCCGGTATAGCATGCGCGGGGATGGAAAAACAATCCACCGCAGGGTGGATTTGGGGTGGATTCCGGGTGGAGAGCGCTAGAGCAGACCCAGCTCGCGCGCGCGCCGCACTGCCTGGACGCGGTTCTGGGCGCCGATCTTGGTATACAGGTTGTTGATGTGCGTTTTCACCGTGCTCGGGGCAATCTTGAGCCGCAGCGCGATCTCCTGGTTCGACAGGCCGTCGCTCAACAGGCGCAGAACATCCAGCTCGCGCGCGCTGACCGGCTCGGCCGGCTCCCCGGCCTCTGCGCGCGCTATGCCGGCGCCGTCAGGCAGCCCGTCACCCGGCTCCACGCGCAAGCGCTGCGCCAGATCCGGGTTGCGCCGCGCCAGCCACAGCACGCCCCCCGCGCCGATCAGCAGCAGCGGCGCGGAAATCTGGATAAACGGCCCGCCGGTAATGGCGCCAAAGATTACAAAGCCGCTCAACCCGCCCAGCAGCAGACCCCAGGCGCACTGGCGCAGCACGCGCGGCCAGCGAAACGTCAGCCCGGCCAGCAGCAGGCCGGCCCCGGCGGCAGCCAGGGGCAGCATCCAGGCATAGGCCCAGGCGCTCCAATCCGCGGTGGCCACGTTGAGCAGAAATACCAGCCCCAGGGCGGCAAACACAGCACCGGGAACATACAGAAGCGCGGCCCAGCGCTGCTCCGTGCCCAGGTAGCGCCCCAGGCCCAGGAAGATCCCGCCCAGCGCCAGGAATACGACCGGCAAGGCGAAATTGACCTGTCCGCCCAGCGCGATACTCAACGCCAGCAAGACGGCCCCGGTGAGGATTAACCCATACGTGACAATGCGAATAAGGGACATGGACAGCCGGATCCGAGAAGTTTGTACCTGATTATAACCCGGACGCCGGCCACGAGGTGCAGCTTACCCGGTGGGCGTGTCCCACCATTTTGAGAGACGCCGGCCGCTGAGCGAGGGCTGGTCCATGTAGTGCGATACGTCGTTGAACAGCATCAGCCGCGCGCGCACCGGGTCCTTGAAGTCGACCACGTTCAGGCATGCCGGCGACTGGTCCAGCCGGTCGCGATAGCCGCGCGCGTCAAAGCCCAGCAGGCTGCTGATCAGCAGGCGCAGCGTGGCCTTGTGCGACACCACCAGCACGCGCTCGCCGCGGTGGCAGGTGACGATCTCGCGGATCACCGGCAGGGCGCGCGCGATCACGTTCACCCCGGCCTCTCCGCCCTGCGGCGCAAAGGTGAACGGGTCTTCTTCCCAGGCGGCATACTCGGCCGGGAATTCCATTTCTACGTCGGCGCGGCGCATGCCTTCCCAGTGGCCATGATGGATCTCGCGCAGCTCCTCGCGCCGGATCAATTCCAGCCTGTGCGGCGCGGCCAGGATCGACGCGGTATGCACCGTGCGCGCCATCGGGCTGCAGTATACCGCTGAGATGCCGTCATCCGACAGGCGCAGCGCCAGCCGTTCGGCCTGGGCGATGCCCTCTTCCGACAGCTCGACGTCTACTGCCCCGGCAAAACGGTCTTCCGCACTCAGGCGGGTGGCGCCGTGGCGCACGAGATACAGGCGCGTGGTCGGTTGTGTTCCCATGCGTACTCCCTTTTCCAGCCGTTCCGAGCGCGCGACAATTATTTCTGCGCGATACCCAGGTTGTGCTCCAGGTGAGCCGTAAACCACGCCACCACCGTTTGGGTCACGCCCTTGCGCGCGCCAAACATCAGCTTTCGGTCCAGCGCGTCCAGCGGGTAGGCATCTACTACCACCAGATTGCCACCCTCATCTGCGCGCACTTCACAGGTCAGATAGGTACGCTCGCCAAGCACCTTGCCCAGGATCGTCTTGGGAAAGCGCGCTTCCACCGTATACGCCGCGGTGTCCGACTTGACGATCTTACCTTCCAGCTTTTCAATCGCCTTCAACCCCGCCTGGTAAATGCTGGCGGCATCCTGATTGTAGCGTTTTTCCTGATGCTGTTCCAGGGGCATGCTTCACCTCACATGGTCATGCACATGTGCCGGGGCGGGTTGCGCCCGCCCCGGCTTTTTCGGGTTAAATTCGTTCCAGCAGCTCGTAGCGCACCTGCGCCTTGAGCGCCTCGATCAATGCCTGCGAACCCACTTCCGTACCGCTCAGGCTGGCGGTGGCCGCGCCGCTGGCCACGCCCCAACCCAGGGCTTCTTTGAGCGTCTCACCGCGCATCAGCGCCCACACCAGTCCACCCACCATGGAATCGCCGGCGCCAATCGGATTCTTCTCCTGGATGCGCGGGCTGCGTACCAGCCAGGTCTCTTCCGGGGTTTGCAGCAGCGCGCCGGCCTTGCCCATCGAAATCACCACGTTCTGCGCGCCCAGCGCACGGATAGCGGCCGCACCCGCGGCAATCGCTTCGGGCGTGTCCATGGGCAGCCCGGTAATGCCGCGCGCTTCTTCGGCATTGGGCTTCACCAGATATGGCCCTTGCAGGCAGCCCAGCCGCAGCGCCTCGCCGTTGGTGTCGAGAATGGCATGCGCGGCGTGCCGGTTGAGCACCGCAATGATGCGCGCGTAGAAATCCTCGCCCACGCCCGGCGGCAGGCTGCCGGCCATCACCCACCAGTCGCCCGGCGCGGCCAGGGCATCGATCTTTTCCAGCAGCGCCTGCTGGTGGTCTTCATCCACCACCGGGCCTTTTTCGTTGACCTTGATGTAGTGATCGTGCGCCTGAGTAACGATGCTGACGTTGGTGCGCGTTTCGCCGGGGACCCAGACGAAATCGGTGGCGACCCCCAGGTCGGCCAGGCCGTCTTCCAGCATCTGACCGGCGTGGCCGCCCAGAAAGCCCACCGCCACGCTGGGCGTGTCCAGGCCGCGCAGCAGCCGGGAGACGTTAAACCCTTTGCCGCCATAATCGACACGGCTTTCACTTGCCCGCAGAACCGAGTCAAACGCAACTTCGCTCACGGTCAATTCGCGGTCCACCGCCGGGTTGAGCGTCAGGGTGTAGATCATACTGCCTCGCAGTCTATTCGGGCTTTACCCATTTCTGTTCGATCAGCGCTTCTTCGGCTTCCTGTGTCCACAGGTTGCCCTCGCCCAGCTTTTCGCCAACTTCCGGCAGGCGTTCTTTCAGCTCATCCAGGCCCATCAGCGGCAGCCCGCTGATCTGCGGGAAGACCACCACCTTACCGGGGTAGCGACCCTGCATCACCGATTCGATCGCCTCGCGCGCCGTTTCCATGCCGCCAATGGCAGCCACCGAGCGGCCGGGGGATAGCGTACCCGCCATGCGGCGGTTCATCACCTGCGCCTGGTCGTCGATCGTCAGGCCGGAGGTGCCGGTATACTGCGCGTTGTGCAGGTACACATTGCTCAACTGCACCTTGCCCATCGTGCCGTTAGGCACGCCGGCAAACAATACCAGCATGCCATCCGGTTTCATCACCGCGTCACCTTCTTCCATCAGTTTTGCCACCGGCACCGAAACCACCACGTCATCCGCACCGGCGCCATCCGTGGCCTGCATGACGAAATCGGTAAAGCTGAGCGGGCTGGTGTTGGGATTGAACAGCAGCAGCTTGCGCCCGTTTTTCTCAGCCAGCGTGGTAAACAGCATCTCCATCGTCTTCAGACGCTCGTCGCTCACCTCGGTGGCAATCACCAGCCGCGGTCCGTCCGGCAGCTCCAGCGCGCGCTGCACGTGCATCTGGCCCATCGGGCCGCCCGCGCCAATAAACACCGTGCTCCCGTGGCTGCGCAGCTCGCAGCGGTTGCGTTCTTCGCCGTATGCCGTGGAGATTACGGTTCCGTTTGTGCCATAAAAAGCAATGTAATCGTAGTGCAGGCGGCCCAGGTCCACTTCTACCAGGCCATCCAGTGGCTGCGTGCCAACCAGATTGAGCGTGCCGCGCCGTGCGATCTGGCGCCCGATCTGGCCTACGGCAGCCGCCGAAGACGGCTGTAGCACGATGATGTCATCAAAGCCACCGCCGGTAATCTCGCGCGTGATGGTTTCGTACGCATCGACGGCCAACCCGTTGCGCTCGATGATTTGCGCGCCGGTCTGTTCCACCAGCCGGCGCAGCGAGGCGGGCACATCGGTCAGCACCACACAGCCGGGTTGGAGCGGCGCATCATAGCTGTATTCGGTCGTATCCCCGGGACGGCCGATGATCCACATGCTGCCGCCAGGCTTGGGCCACAGGCGGCGGCGCTGCGTATACGCGCCGATCACGCAGCCCCAGGGTTCCAGCAGCGACGACTCGGCGTAGCCCATCTCGTCTTCCAACGGCAGCAGGCATACACCGGTATCGGTTTCCAGCAGCTCTTTGCCAATCAGGTGGTATTGGATCAAACCGCCCGGCACGGTGTAACCGTAGGCGGTGCTTTTGCCGTTCTGGTAAATATCCGGCTGCACAGCCAGGCGCTGCCCGGGGTAGAAGCGGGCGGCCAGGTTCTTGCCCACCTTCACCACCGTCAGCGAAACTTCGTGCCCCAGGCGGGTGGGCTCTTTGCGCATATCCCGGTGATAAAGCTTGGGATGATCCGGCCCCTGCTTGATGACTTTGATGTCGGAAAAGCATACACCCACGCTGTCAATGCGTACCAGCATGTGATCGTCGTCTGGCTCAGGCACATCGAATAATTCCGGTTTGCCATCTTCGCCCATGCTGTCCATGCCCGCGCCGTACAAATTCCAGGCCAGGGTTTTTTCCGGCAGGTGATAATCGAGCGAACGGTACGCGCGATAATTTTCCTTCATCCTATCCATCCTTTCACAAAACCAATCTTTTTCCGATATCAACCTTGAAATGCTTTTACCAGCGCGCGCACTTCCTGGGGTGTGGCGCAGTCCAGCGCCCTGCGCGCCAGCGACTGCGCATCGGCCAGCCGCAGCGTGCGCACTTGCGCCTTCACCTGTGGCACTGAGCGGATGTTGACGCTCAGTTCATCAATACCCAGCCCCACCAGTACCGGCAGCGCGGTTGGGTCCGCGCCCAACTCGCCGCACAGATCGCAGCGCTTACCAAATTTGTGCGCCGCATCGATGGTATGGGCGATCAGCCGCAGCACCGCGGGGTGCAGGCCATCGGTCATAAACGCCATCGTCGGGTGGCCGCGGTCAACTGCCAGCGTGTACTGGGTCAGGTCGTTGGTACCAAGCGAGAAGAAATCCACCTCGGGCGCAATCACATCCGCCATCAACGCCGCGGATGGCACTTCCACCATAATACCCACCTGCACCGCCGGCGCGTTTAGATCGCGGCAAAGATCGTCAAGGATGGCTCGCGCGCGGCGCACCTCGGTCACATCCGCCACCATCGGGAACATGATGCGCAGGTTACCGTACGGGGCGGCGCGCAGGATGGAACGCAGCTGATCCTGGAACAACTCTGGGCGGTTGAAACACAGGCGGATGCCGCGCTCGCCCAGGAACGGGTTGAGCTCCGGCTTCATGCTGATATACGACACCGGTTTATCGCCGCCGATATCCAGCGTACGCACAATCACCGGCAGGTTTCTCATGGCAGCGGCAATATCACGGTAAACGTTGAACTGCTCTTCTTCGTCCGGGCCGGTACCACGTTCGAGGAACAGGAATTCGGTGCGCAGCAGCCCCACGCCATCCGCGCCCTGGCGCAGCGCTTCCAGCGCGTCGGCCAGCGAGCCGATGTTCGCGGTCACATCCACGTGATGCCCGTCCAGCGTAATAGCCGGCTTGCCGGCCTGCGCCAGGCTCACCCGGCGCTGCTCCTGCCATAGGCTCTCACGCTGGCGCGCCTGCTCCAGCACCTGCGGGCTCGGATCCGGGATCAGCAGCCCATCATTCCCATCGATCACGGCCATGCAGCCTTCGGGCAGCGAGAGGATGCCCTCATCCGCGGCCACCACGGCGGGCAGCCCCAGCGCGCGCGCCAGGATAGCAATATGTGCGGTTGGCCCGCCGGTGGTAATGCAAAAGCCCAGCACACGTTGCGGGTCAAACGTGGCCGTCTGCGATGGCGACAGGTCAGTGGCAATCACAATCACCGGAGAACCAGCTTCAGCCAGAGTCTTTTCCTTCAGGCCGAGCATCAACCGCAACACGCGCCTGCCCACATCACGCAGATCATCGGCGCGAGCAGCCAGCAGCGGGTCGGGCAGGGTGGCAACCATCGCGGCGCGCGCTTCAATGGCAGTCTGCCAGGCGCGCACCACGTTCTCCCCACCGGCCACAGATTCCTGCACGGCTTCGTGCAGCTCGGGGTCTTCCATCAACTCGATGTGCGCTTCAAAAATCGCGGCTTCGGCGCCCAGCTTCTTTTCCACCATGCCCTGGTGCAGCCGGGCCAGATCTTCGCGCGCCTGCTGCATGGCCGCTTCCAGGTTCATTTTTGGGTTGCGGCATAGTTCTTCCAGTGCATCCAGGCTGGTATCGGCCTGTTCGAGGTGGAACACAGGCCCAATGCCAATCCCCGGAGAGGCAGCGATGCCGCGCAATGCCCCGGCCAGGGTACTAGATGAGGCAGCCGGCGCCGTCACCTGGGGAATGGGCGCCTGCGAAACAGCGACCGCTGCGGGTGCGGGTTCCAGATCGCCCAGCCCGGCATTGATTGCCTCGACCAGCGCTTCGAAGGCGGCATCTTCATCAACGCCGCTCACCTGCAGGTGAACCGGGCTGCCCTGGGTAGCGCCCAGGGTCAGCACCGACACCATGCTCTTGGCGTTGGCCTTTTTGGCCCCATGCTGCAGCGATATATCCGCCTGGAATTTTTTGGCCAGGTTGACCAGCACCTTAGCCGGGCGCGCGTGCAAGCCCGTGGGGTTGGGGATTACAAGGTCAATCTCTTTCATCACTCAGGCCTTTCCGCCCGGCATATTTGCGCCGGCATGGAGTTGTTTGCGCGTTTATTCCGCGCTCAGGTGGCCAAGGATCACGTCCGGGTCGGCCGTGTTGAGCATCTCGGCCAGGATCGCTTCGTCTTCTACAGCTTCGGCCAGGTTCGAAAGCACGCCCACGTGCTCATCGCCCGACGCGGCGATACCAATCACAAGATATACGGTATCGTCTTCGTCCCACAGCACGCCGGCCGGAATCTGCAGCACCGAAAGGCCGGTTTTGAGGATATGGTCACGATTTTCATACACTCCGTGAGGGATGGCCACGCCATTGCCCAGGCTGGTAGACATCGACTGCTCCCGGGCAAGCATCCCGTCAATATATGGGGGCAGCACGCAGCCCGATTTCACCAGCAGCTCACCAGCCTGGCGCACGGCATCCGCCTTATCCAGCGCGCTACCTTGCAGCACAATACGATCTTTCGACAATATCGTCATCGTCGCTCCCTCAAATATACAATAACAAAGCCGGCTGCCGCGCCATAAACGAACCGTGCGGCAGTCTTTCGCACCGGTCGCGCGGCCGGTTAAAAATCCGCACCCTTAATATCGGTTTTCTCCGCGATAGCCTTTACCAGGTTGTCAAACACCGGGTCATTCAAAAAGTGATTGAACGCCAGGATCACCGCGCCGGGGGCCTTGGAATGGGCCACCTTCGCCAGCCCTTTATGCACCACCACCACCTGGGCATCCGCCGGAATTTCCCGCGCGGGCTTATGCACCACGGTCACATTGGCCACCTGCGCTGCCTTGAGCTTCTTCTTCAGCGAGTTGACGCTCATCAGGCTGGAACCCATACCCGCTTCGCAGGCAAAAATGATGGATTTGATATCTGCACCTGAAATTGTGCTGGCCATGCTTCACTCCTTTACTGTGGTTCAATTCTTGCGGGCGCGGCCGGTCGCGACCGCGCCCGCAAGCGGGGACACCTGTTGATCAGTCGCCCAGGCCAGGTACGGCCATAGGAGCGGCAACCGACTGAGTTTCTTCTTCCTCTTCCGGAACCGGGTTGACGCGCAGGATTAGCGAGCCAACCAGGAACGAGGCCACCGCGCCCAGCAGCACACCGGTCAGAACCGCGAAGTGCTGGCCCGGCGGGATGACGGCCAGGTAAGCAAAGATCGAGCCCGGCGACGGTGTCGCCACCAGACCGGCGTTCATGATCACGAACCACAGGTCAGCCACAATGCCGCCCGTGATGACCGAGAGGATCATGATCGGGTGTGCCAGCACGTAGGGGAAGTAGATCTCGTGGATGCCGCCCAGGAAGTGGATGATCATCGCGCCCGGAGCCGACTGCTTGAGCATGCCCTTACCGGCTACATAGAACGCTACCAGCAGGCCCAGGCCGGGGCCGGGGTTGGTTTCCAGCAGGAAGTGGATCGCGCGCCCGGTCGATTCCGAAGCGGCCACGCCCAGCGGGCTGAGCACGCCATGATTGAGGGCGTTGTTGAGGAACAGAATCTTGGCCGGTTCGATGATGATCGCGGCCAGCGGCAGCAGGCGCATGCGCAGCAGCCAGTCGACCGCGGCACCAGCCGCGTTGGAGAAGGCAACCACGATGGGGCTGATGACCAGATAGGCCAGCATGATGAGGATCAGACCGAGGATACCGGCGGAGAAGTTGTTGATCAGCATTTCAAAGCCGACCGGGATTTTATCTTCCACCAGCTCGTCAAACTTCTTGATCAGCCAGCCACCCAGCGGGCCAACGATCATGGCGCCCAGGAACATGGGGATGCCCGCGCCAACGATCACGCCGATGGTAGCGATTGCGCCAACCACGCCGCCGCGATGCCCGTAAATCATCTTGCCGCCGGTGTAGCCGATCAGCAGCGGCAGCATGTAGGTGATCATGGGGCCAACGATCGTCGCGAATTTCTCGTTGGGAATCCACCCGGTGGGAATGAAGAGCGCGGTGAGCAGACCCCAGGCCAGGATTGCGCCGATGTTGGGGATCACCATACCAGCCAGAAAACCACCAAAGCTTTGTAGTTTCTCGCGCATAACAATTTCTCCTTTACCAAAGACAGGTGATGGATGAGCGCCGGGTGCTCGATGGAGCGGCCCGGATTACAAGGTAACCGCCGGCTGGTTACCGCGTAACCAATGTTAAGGATGCCTCAGGTCAGAAAATGGGTGATGGCTTCAATATCGTCAGGCATCAGTAATGGGTGGACCTGAATCACCTTGCCATTCCCGCTGAACTGCCTGGGCAGCGGAACGGTAGTGAGTACCAGGTCGGCGCTGTTGATGAGCGCGGGGGTAAGGTCGCGCAGCGATGTGACCTGGAGCGCATTGAGATATGGAAAGCGCGCGTTAAGTCGCGCCACCAGTAGTTGCGCGGTGGCCATGCCACTCGGGCAAACAACGATGATGCGCTCAAAACGGTAGGTGCGGTTGCGAATATAGGCCGCGTGCAGCAGCGCAACCAGGTTATTCACCTCGCTGCGCGGCAGCATCACGCCGGTGTGTTCCTGCGTGCGCCGCGCGATATCCGCGGCGATCTTTACTTCCGGCCCGGGCTGATCGGGCAGGGAAACGGTGTTGAGCTCGGCCGGGAACCACAGGTGAAAGCGCTGGCGGAACAGGGCGGGTACCAGGCTGTTATATAGGCCACTCTCCAGTGTGGTGTCGTGCTTCATCTTGGCAATGCCGTACGTCTGGCTGATCGTGTCCATCAGCTCGGCCATCAACACCGAAAAGGCTTCATCCATGCTGGGCTGCCCGGGCAGCACCTCGCTGCGTGGCGCGGCCAGCATTTCGGTGGCAATCCAGGCAATATTGGCCGGCGTCCAGGGCAGCAGCAGCTCTCGGCGCAGACGTTTGGCCACGTATTCGGCCACCGGCCACATACTGGTGTTTTGCAGCCATTCCAACTGTTCGGGCGGCATTTCCAGCATGTGCCCGCCTTCCAGGCGATGCGCGATAATCTCAAACATGAGCGCCAGGTGCAGCACGGCGTCATCAGTAAAGCGCCCGCTGATCTGCTCCTCGGCCTTCGCAACCAGGTTGATCGTCCGCCGCAGTTGGATGGCAGCAATAAACCGGCGCACCGCTTCGACCAGCGGAAGTAATGCCGCGTCGCTTTCCAGGTGGAACACCAGGCCATCCGCGTGGGTGATGCTGGTAACCGGATCACTGCTGAAGGGTGTCTCACGCCACAGCACTCTGGCCAACGCTCGCTGGCACTCCGGCTCCGGGCAGCGCACCTGCACGCCGAAGTTCGGGCGGCGCACCAGGTCAATTCCCTGCGCTTGCAGCCAGGCCTGTATTTCGTCGAGATCCTTGAGCAGCGTCACGCGCGAAACCTGGGCCATCTGCTCCAGTTGAGAAACGATCACAGGCTCCTGGGCAGTGAGAAGGAACAACGCCAGCAATTGCTGGCGCTGGCTGACTGATAAAACAATATGCAGGAGCTCAGGGTTGCCGCTGACTTCTTTGAGCAGTGAGCGCACCATCTCGTCCGGAATTTCGTGCCCAAACCCGGCGCCCGGGATAATCATCAAGTCTTGTTGGTGCAGGTTCAACCATGTGCGTACACCCTTGATGCAGTACTTCACCTGGCGCGGTGTGATCTGCAGGCGGCGGGCCACTTCCGCCGACCCAATGGGCCGGTTCGCCTCGAGAATGATTTTTAATATGTCTCTTTGGCGAGTGGTGAGGGTGATCACGGGGAAATCTTCCTTTTTTCCAGGCGAGGCTTTTCCGCGATGCTATGTATTCCATTGTAAAGACAAAAAACTTGCCTGCACGTTGAAGTAAAGTATGTTTTCTACGCGATAGGATGACAATAATTAACTATTGAGAAGCTGCGATAGATGAATTATAGCACGCGGGCATGTATGTTGTTCAGACAACTATAAAGGAATAACTGGAGACGAAAAACAACGGCGGGGCCATTCAGACCCCGCCGTGTACTACCCACCGCTCAGCGCGCCGATAATGCGCACCGTATCACCGGGGCGCAAAGGCTGGTCGAGGGTTTGCGCCGTGTCCATATTGACAAAGATGCGGATGTGCTCGCGGATGGCGTCCTGCTCATTCACCATGCGGAAACGGATGCCGGGGAACTGCCGGTCCAGGTCGCGCAGCAGGTCGTCCAGCGTGCCGCCATCCGCCTGCACCTCGGCAACGCGCGTGTACGAGCGCAGTTGGGTGGGGATGATCACCCTCATGGCGCCGCCACCTCGACGGAATAGATTTCGGGCAGGCCATCCGCCAGCATGCGCCAGTGCTGGCCTTCATCCTGGCTGGCCCACACCTGGCCGGCGGTGGTTCCCAGGTACAGTCCCAGCGGCTGCGCCCCGTCACAGGTCATGGCCTGGCGTTTGACGGTGTAATACGCGTGTTGGTGTGGAAAACCTTCGTCCAGCCGCGTCCACGAAGCGCCGCCATCCTGCGTGCGGTACACGGCAGGCTTGCCGCCCGGGCTGGTGCGCGGCCAGATATCGGTGCCATCCATGGGGAACACCCAGGCGGTGTTCGGGTCGCGCGGGTGCACCACCATCGGGAAACCAATATCACCCACCTCAGCCGGCATGGACGCGCCGATGTGCTCCCAGCAGGCTTTGTCGCGGTCCATGCGGTAAATTCCCACGTGCGTCTGCATGTACAGCCGGTCAGGCTGGGCCGGGTGGATGCGCACGCAGTGCGGATCGTGGCCAAATTCAGCCTCAGGATCGGGCAGGAAGTAGGAAACGATCCCGCGGTTGAGCGGCTGCCAGCTTTCGCCCTGATCGGTGGTCTCAAACACCCCGCCGGCGGAGATGCCGATGTACATGTGACGCGGGTCGCGCGGGTCAATCTGGATCGAGTGCAGCGTGTTGCCGCCCGGGATCTCAAACGGCTCGCCGATGCCGGCCCATTCGCGGCGCATGGGATGCTGGTTAAAGCCATCCACGCCGCGCCAGGTATCGCCGCCGTCATCTGAGCGGAACAGCGCCGGCGGGCTGGTGCCCGCGAACCACACTTCCGGCTGGCTGGCATGCCCCGGCTGCAGCCAGAAGGTATGCCGCACGGTTTCTCCGCCCTCTACTTTGGGGAAGGCCGGCGGCGCGCCAGCTTCGGTCCACGTCTGGCCGAAATCGCGCGAGCGGTAGATGGTGGGCCCCAGGTGGCCGGGGTGCGCGGCCATCAGCAGCGTGCGGCCGTCACGCGGGTCCAGCACCATGTGGTTGACCGCCGCGCCAAGCAGGAATGGCCCGCTCACCGCCCAGGGCGCGGCCGGTTCGCTATTGCGCAGGATGAACGCGCCTTTGCGCGTGCCGATCAACAGGGTTACAGGGACGCGAGCAGGTTCTTCCATAAGCCTCTCCTGGGATAAATACGGATATTGTTGATAGTCATTATATAGATATTTTGTTCGCGTTTCAAGCAGGAAAATAATTGGATTATTTTTTGCAAAAATGCGCCTTTTCGGCGCATTTTTGAGGAAATTTTTGCAAAAAATTTTCAAGTTTTATCGCACCACTTTTTCCACGTAGGGCGAGGTGCTGGCGGCCAGCAGCGCGCCATAGCCCGGGTAGAAGGCCACTTCGTCGCCCACGCGCAGCGACGTTTGCGCTTCTTCCACGTCCAGCACCAGGTGATCGCTGCTGCCGCCCAGCACGATGATGCCCGGATCTTCCGGGGTGACGCCGTCTACCACCACGTCCTGCCGGCCGATGTTGCAGATGGCGCGGCGGCGCACGCCGCGATCTACAAACTCGGTCTCGCCGCCGAAGGCGTCCTGCCCGCGCGCGCCGATGGGGATGGACGGCTTGCGCTCCACCTCAATCACCTCGGCCACCACGCGGAACGTGTCCTGCCGCGTGCCCGGCCAGGGCGAGCGGTCGAGCACATTGCGCCCCAGCAAAATCGACTCACCCAGCCGGAAGTGGTTGATCGCTTTAGGCATTTTGCCGCTGGCCAGCAGCGGCAGGTTGGCGCTGTTGCCGCCCGAGAGCAAGTCCAGCGCAAGCCCGCTGGCAGCGCGGCACGCGTCGCGTACTTCGATCAGCCGGCGCATGTTGTCTTCGCTGGGGATCACCCCGCCGTAGCACGCCAGGTTGCAGCCCAGGCCGATGATATCCAGGTTAGGCAGCGCCGCGGCAGCGCGCAGCACCTCAGGCGCGCGGTCGGACCAGATGCCTTCGCGCAGGTCGCCCACGTCGATCATAAAGATCACCTGGTGGCGCGTGCCGGCTGCACCCGCCGCGGCCGAAAGCAGGGCCGCGGTTTGATAGGACGAATTGAGCGAGCAGTCCGCCCAGCGCACCACGTCCGCGGCCTGGCTGGGCGCCGGCAGCCGCAGCAGCAGCCGCGGCAGGCGCACGCCCTGCTGCTGGATGGCGCGTAGGTTCTGGGTGCGCGAATCAGCGATCCAATCCGCCCCGCCCGCCGCCAGCGCCTCAACCACCGCCGGGTGCGCCGCGATGACCTTGGATACGCACGCCACCTGCGCGCCGTGCGCGCGGCACAGGGCGATGACGCTGCGCGCGTTCTCGATGATGCGGTCGGGGTAGATTTCTAATCGTGGAGTAGCCATACGCGGTCCTTTTCCATTCTTTGTATTCATGAGGGTTGAGAACCTGACCCCCGCGGAGCGAAGACTATTCGCAGCCGGAGAAGCTCTCCGCTTCCCACCGTTTGGGGCGGGCCGCCGGCCCGGACGGGGGGTTGAGGGGGTTAGGTTCTCCCCACAACCGTAAACACCCCCAAAAAAACATCAAGCCATCTCCCGCTCCACCCAGGCGGCGAAGGTCTTTTTCACCGCTTCGGGGTAAGCCTGGGCCAGCGTGCCCAGCGCGGAGAAACGGTAATCGCAGTCCATCAGGATGCGCACCTCGGGGGTGGGCAGCAGGTACTTGCCCGCCCCGGTGCAGACCCCGCGCAGAATTTCCTCGCCACCTTCCACGCGGGTCAGCGCCCCGCCGGTGCCGATCACCCAACGCACGGCAGTCAGGTCTTTGCCTTTGACGATCTGCTTCTTGCCGGTGGGCGTGTACAGGTCGGTCACCACGCCGGCATGGCGGCGGATGCCGGTCTCTACCGCGCGGGCGCACAGCCAGTGGGTCAGCGCCTTCTGCGCCTCGGTGTGCGGCATGGCGTCCAGGTCAGCCATGCGCGCTTCCCATTGCGGGTCGCCGGCCAGCTCGACGATGTTACGCGCGTTGACGTATACGCCCAGGTCGCCTTCGACGGTGCGCTTGGCGCGCGGCTCAGGCTCGATGCTGCGCGAGGCCCACTCCATGCTGCCGGCAGTAACACTGTGGATGTCGGTGGTGGCGCCGCCCACGTCGAACACCAGGCAGTCGCCCAGCACCTCGGCGAACAGCTCGGCGCCCAGCAGCACCGCGCCGGGCGTGGGCAGGATGCTCCAACTGCTCAGTTCGGCCAGCCGCGCCATGCCCGGCGCGTGGATGATGTGGCGGTTGAACATCTCGTGGATCAGCCGGCGCACCGGCTCGATATTGAGCACGTCCACGTCCGGGAAGACGTTATCCGCCAGCATCACCTCGATGCCCGCGGCCTCAAACAGGCGCTGGATGGGCTTGCGCACCGCCACGTTACCGGCGTAGATCACCGGTACGGCCAGCCGCAGCGAAGCGATCATCTCGGCGTTGCGCAGGATGATGTTCTTCTCGCCAAAGTCGACCCCACCCGCCAGCAGGATGATATTGGGGCGGATATCGGCGATCTCTTCCAGCTCGAAGTCACTCAGCCGCCCGGCAGTGACCATTTTGACGATCCCACCCGCGCCCAGCGCGGCCTCGCGCGCCGCGCGCGCCGTCATCGACTGGGTCAGCCCGTGCACGGTCATGCGCAGCCCGCCCGCCGCCGAACTGTTGACGAACACTTCGGGGTCTTTGGCCAGGCAGCCGCGCGCGCACATATCGTGGATGGCCGCGTCCACGCCGATGCCCACATCGCCCTGCGCCACGCTGGTGGGGGCAAAGCCCTGCAATGCGTGCACAAAGCCGCCGTCCGCGCCACGCCGGAATCCGTTGGCCTTGGTAATGGTGGAGCCCACTTCCAGGGTGAGGATGTCTACCGGTTGAGAAGGGTCGTCAATCATGCTTGCTTCCTAACCTCTCCCCAAATCGCTGAAGAGCGCGATTTGGGGAGATTGAGGGGTGTATTCTCTTGACAGCATACGATACAAACACACCCGCGCTCACCCCCCTCCATCTCCCCCCAAAAGGAAGAACTCTTTTGGGGGGAGAGCTATTGATGAGGGCGTTACTCCACCATCCCCTTACTGCGGAAGGCTTTCACCATCGCGTCGACCACGTGGATGCCCTTGGTGCCACGGCCGAAGGTCGCGTCCAGGCCGGTCTCGGCCGCCATCTGGCGGTTGACCTGCGTGCCGCCGGCGATCAGCACCACGCGCTCGCGGATGCCTTTCTCCTGGCACAGCTCGGCCAGCTTGCGCATCTGCGTGCGGTGCACGTCGTTATGGCTGATGATGGTCGAGATCAGGATGCCCTGCGCGCCGGTCTCGATGGCGGCGTCCACCAGCTTACCCAGCGGCACGGACGTGCCCAGGTAGTGATATTTGACGCCATACTTTTCAATGCCGCCGTGCTTGATGTCCAGAATCTCGCGCAGGCCCACGCTGTGCTCGTCTTCGCCCACCGTGGCCGCCACCACCTTGAGGCCCATCTGCTTCACCGCGGCGCGCAGCTCGTCTTCGGGCAGCATTTCTTCCTTGGGCGGGATCTTCAGCGCGTCCTTGCGAATGTCAAACGCTACCTTACCCTTCACTTCCACAAAGCAGCCCTCGGCCGGGTGCAGCACGGTCAGGTTCACCACTTCGGGGTCCTGCAGGCCCATCTTGCGCGCGATCTCCAGCGCCGCCTCGCGCGCCACCGGCTCGGCTTCGGGCACGGCAAACTGGGTCAGCACCACGCCGTCACCGGCCCATTCCGCCTCGGGGCGGATCAGCCCGCCCTTGCGGTAGGGATAGGTGGCTTCCAGGCGCTTGCCGGCCGAGTCTTCGGGGTCTAGCTCGTCAATATAGGCAATTTTTTCCGGCTTGCACAGCGTGCAGCCGTCAATCGGGTCGCAGGCTTTGGCGCTGCCATCGGGCAGGTGATTCTCGCCGAAATGCGCGCACACCGGGGCCATGTAATCCGCGTCGCGGGTCACGATGCTGTCCGCGCCAACCCCACCCCGGCCGTCGCGGGCGATGCCGTCGCCGTTACGTTCGGGGTACTTGCCCGAGTCAACGAAGAAGCCCTGCTCCACCGCGGCAAAGTAGCCGCCAACTTCGATCACTTCTTCCAGGAAGGCCACCGCGCGTTCCTGCAGGTCGCGCACCATCTCGCCCAGCGGCCCCTGCATGTTGAGCGTCAGCAGCTCCTTGATGCCATCCAGCGCGGCCCAGGTCTGCTTGACGGTCTGCACGCCGCGGATGTTGTTGTAATGCCAGGGCACGTTGCGGCCCTCATCCGGCGTAATGGTAGACTGGATGTCGGCGCTGGTCAGCATCGAGATCAGGGTGTCAATCGTGTGCGTGCGCACCGCTTCTTCAATGTCGGCTTCGATGTAGCGCGTGTTCTGCTGCGCGCGCATCTTGTATTCCGAGAAGAACTGGCGCAGCGCTACGGCGTAAGGCAGGTCGTACCACAGTTTGGGCGCGGGCGGCGCGTCCGGCGGGACGGTGGACAGGCCGATCAGGTCTTTGGGCATGCCGGCTTTGGCCGAGTAGGCGCAGTTGATGCCGTGCTGCACCATCAGCTCGGGCATCACCAGCCAGCCGGCCTTGGCGGTGGCGTTGGCGTTATGCGCGCCATCGATCTGGAAGATGCCGGCTTCGGCCATCACGCGCTTGGCTTCGGCGGCGTCGACGAACGAGCGGTACATGTTGACGTTGCGGTACAGCACGTTGTACTGCGGGTCCTGGTGCGCGCCGTTGATGCCTTCCTCGGCGAACAGCACCGCCACTTCCGGCCCGGCCACGCCCGAGACGTAGCTGTGGAAGTTGATCGGGCGGCCGACCTCTTCTTCGATCAGGTCGCAGGCCTTGCGGCTGGCGCGGATCTGCTTGCGGGTGATGGGCACGCCGCCGGTACCTTCGGGCGTGCCTTCCATCAGACCGTCGATGTGGCTCTGCCCCGTGGTGCGGATGACCATGATGTGATCGGCGCCGTGCCAGGCGGCCATGCGCATGCGGCGCAGGTCGTCTTCAAAGCGTCCCGAGGCGATTTCGGTGGTCACCACGCAGTCGGGCTGCGGGTCAATGTGATCGAAGTACTTGGACGCGGGCAGCCCGATGCTGTTCTTGAGCGGCTCGGACATGTTGCGGTAATGGAAGGGACCCATATCCACGCCGCCGGCGGGTTTCTTACGCCACACCCAGCCCTTGCGCGCCGGGCGGTAGCTCTCCAGCCCGCTCATGATCTCTTCGATGTCCATCTTGTGCTGCGGGTTAAGGGGTTTGTGGCTCATCGCGCGGCCCCCTGTTCCGCCGCCGGGGCAAACAGCCCGGCCAGCACGTCTTCATTTTCCAAAATGGCCGCGGCGGCGGCGCGCACGTCGGTGCCGTTCTTCTGCGCCAGGCGCAGCAGCACATGGCCGGCGCCCTTGCCCAGCAGCCCGGCGCGGTGGATGCGCTCCACCACGCCATGCGAGCTGATGCTGTCGATGCCCATGCGCAGCAGCACCGAGCGCTCGATGGACGGCGAAGTGTGCGTGCGCGCCAGGTCAATAATCGGCTCCACCACCTGGTCGCACAGCGCCCAGAAGCGCGCCTTCAATTCTTCATCGCTCAATTTTTGCAATTGCGCCCGGCGCTGTTCAAAGCGGGCGATGCGGTCGTCATTCATATTTCAACCTCACTTTTCCATTACCAATGCGTTTTTCACCCAGGCCGCGTCTTTCTTGACGTCCGCGCCCAGGAAGGCGTAATCCTCTTCGCTCCACTGTTCCACCGGCAAGGCTTTGGCCGCGTTGCGCAGGTAGCTCAGGCGCAGGCGGTCCATGTCCTGCACCGCGCCCCACACCTGCTCCAGCCGTTCGGGGATGACGATGCGCTGCCCGGGCACGTTCTCGCGCGGGTCTCCGCGGCGCACTTCGATGCCGTTCTCACGCGCGAAGGAAAGCTGCGCGTTCTGGTGCTTGCCCGCGCCGGTGTACTCCGTCTCCTGCACCACGATCACCTGGTCGCGGTCCATCTGGCGCGCCAGGGTGACGGCGGCGGTCAGGCTGGTGTTGCCGGCCGGTCCGCGTTCCATGCCTTCCAGCCGCGCCAGCAGCTCGGTGACGTAAAACACCTCGCCCTGGGTCACGAGCTGGTACTCGTCCATGTAGCGCAGCGAGCGCGCCGCGTTGCGCGGCACGTCCACCCGGTCGGGCCAGGTGGCGAAAGGCACGCCAAACCCGGTGTGCCCGGTGGTGAACGACTTGCGGTTAAAGTCGCGGTCCGAGGCCATGTGCAGCCCGTGCAGGTCTACCGAGCAGGCTACGATGCGTGTGGCGGTGCAGCCGGCTTCCAGCAGGCCGCGCGCGGTGCCGGTCAGGTTCCCGCCCCCGGCATGGGTGATCACCACCGCGTCGGGGTCTTTCCCGTAACGCGCGCGCACCTGCTCGGCGATCTCCACACCCAGCGTTTCCACGCCGCGCACCCCGAAGGGGGTGTACAGGCTGGCGTTGAAGAATCCGGTGTCTTCCAGCGTGCGCAGCAGCACGTAGAACAGCTCCGGGCCCACCGTCAGGCGCAGCACTTCGGCACCGTAGGCTTCGCACACGCGACTCTTCTCCACGATCTCGGGCTGGCCCACGCCGCGGCTGTCGTATACTTCCTGCACGATGATGGCTTTCAGCCCGCGCTGCGCGGCCTGCGAGGCCACCGCCGCGCCATAGTTGCCGCTGGTGGCGGCGATCATGCCTTTGTAGCCCTTGCGAGCGGCCTCAAACGCACTCACCGACGCGCGGCGCGCCTTGAAGCTGCCGGATGCGTTGGCGGCCTCATCCTTCACCAGGATGGTGGCGCCCTTGCCCGGCCCGGCGATGCGCCGCACCGCCGCGGTGATGTTGCGCAGCTCGAACAGCGGCGTGCTGCCCACTTTGGTCTCGCTCTGGATGCGGCGGATGTCGTCCAGGCTGTAGCCGGTCTCGCGCATCATGCGCTCGTAGTCAAAGGCCACCGGGCTGGCGATGAAATCCTCATAATCCATGCCCATCGAGGCCTTCATGATCTCGTTTTTGCGGCCCATCACCGCGGCGTAAGACGTGTCGCGCGCGGTCATGGCTGGTTCTCCACGCCGATGGTCAGCAGCTCGGGCACGGTGGCGCCGAAGCTGTGGGTGTAGCTGGGGTTGACGCCGCGCAGCGTGCCCTGCAGCTCGCGCCCGATCAGCGTTTTGACCGCGGCGCTTTGCCCCAGCGCCGCGGATTCCACCAGGAAGCCCGAGACGCGCATCACATAGGGGGTGCGCTGGGTGTCTTCGGGCAGCGACGGGGCGCGTTGTTCGGGCGTCAAAATGACCTGTTCAATTTCCACCCAGGTTCCCGCGGGTATAAGTTCCATATGGGCAGCTCCCAATAATGTTAAAACCGGCGCTGGTAGGCGCTTTCGCCCATCAGGGCCGCCGGGGTAGGCAGGTCGATCATGCGCTTGAGGCCGGGGGTAGCGGCGAATACCAGCGGGATCAGGTTGACGGCAATGCCCATGGTGGCCTTGCCGCCCGCGATCTCGGGCTTGACCGACATGTGCACTTCCGGCTTGCCGTAGATGTGGATGTAATCGCCGGTGTCCTGGTTTTCGAGCTGCGGGTGGATCTGCTGCGGGTGCACCAGGCGGATCACTTCTTTGTCACCGCGGTAGCCCACGCCAATATGCGAGCAGCCCGCCACCATGCCGGCTTCCACCACCACGTGCGGAGTCTCGCGGCGCACCGTGCTGATGATCGGCTCGCGCGTCTGCTCGATGCGGTCCACGCCCAGCCCCAGCGCGTCGCTGATCATGGTGATCGACTCGGGGAAGCCCACATGCCCCACAATCGAGCCATCCGCCACGCCGGCGCGGAAGGCCTCGGGGGTGGTGCCCACGCCCTGGGTGCGCATCACGGTCGGGCCGTAGGGGCTCAGGTCATTGACGCGTGAGGCCTCGATGCGCTCCACCGAATGACAGCCGGCGGTGAGGGTCACCACCAGCAGATCGAGCACGAAGCCGGGGTTGACGCCCGTGCCGACGATGGTGACGCCGTTCTGCTTCGCCAGCTCGTCAATCTCGCGCGCCAGCTCGGGGTTCTGCGCCTCGGGCAGGGCCATTTCTTCGGCAATCGAAACGCAGTTGATGCCCGCGCTGAGGATCTTGCGCAGGTCGTCCATCTGGTCTTTGGTCCACGAGGTGGTGGCGATGACGACCACATCCACGTTGGCCTTATCCAGCACGCTTTCAGGGCGGTCGGTGACGGTTACGCCCAGGCGCTTGCCCGCGCCAAGCACATCCCCCAGGTCCTTGCCCACGTAGTCCGGGCGGCCATCCACGGCGGCGACGATCTGCAGGCCGCTCTTTTCCAGCATCAGGCGCGCCATGCCACTGCCCATTGCGCCCAGGCCCCACTGAAGAATACGAATCGGTTTCATAAAATATGTCTCCTTTGCGTTAACCCTTCAGACCACCGTGGAAGGCGGGAACCCTGGTTGGTGAAATTAGGATGTTAAGCTGCGCCCGCAGGCAGGCGGGCACCAGTACCAGTGTACCCAAAGCGGCGTATTTTCGCCTGTTGCATCTTTCCGCTTTTACGGCGATGAACCTCATTGATTTGTTTGATCGGATGAATCAACGCGAGGGGAGCACAAGCGTGCTCCCCTCGCATAAATGTTTGCCCCGCCCCGCGCGTTACGCTGCGCCCACGGCAGTCACCCTTACCTGCGAGCCGAAACCAGGTTCCAGGACGGGCAGCGCCAGCATCAGCAAGCCACAGGAGGATGCGAAACTATTCCTGTTTCCCCCTGCCCATCATACCCTGCTGCCAGGCGAACACCGCCGCCTGGGTGCGGTCGGCCAGGTGCAGCTTGCTGAGGATGTTGGAGATGTGCGTCTTGACCGTCTTTTCGCCGATAAATAACGCCTCGGCGATCTCGCGGTTGTTTTTGCCCGCCGCCACCTGGCGCAGCACGTCCAGCTCGCGTTCGGTCAGCTCCTGGAACGGGTTGGCCGCCTGCGCCCCGCCGCCCTGGATTTCCTGCACCATGCGCGCCGCCACGCGCGGGTGCAGCGTGGCCTCGCCGCGCCACGCGCGCCGTACCGTGTCGGCCAGCTCGTCGGGGTCGATGGTCTTGAGCACATAGGACAGCGCCCCGGCGCGGATGGCGGGAAAGATGTGCTCATCCTCGTGGTACGAGGTGAGCACGATCACCTGGGTGGCCGGGCTGGCCTTTTTGATGCGCCGCGTGGCTTCCACGCCGTCCATTTCTGGCATCAACAGGTCCATCAGCACCACGTCCGGGGCCAGCTCGGTCACCATCTGCACCGCCACGGCGCCATTGGCCGCCTCGCCCACCACTTCGATATCCGCCAGGGTGCTGAAGTAGGACTTCAGCCCCATGCGCACCATGCTGTGGTCGTCCACTAGCAGCACGCTGATCGTTTCGCTCTGCATCACGCCCTGCCTTCCTCGGGGATGGGGGCCACGGCGCGCACGCGCGTGCCCTGTTCCGGCGATGAATCCATTTCCAACGTCCCGCCCAGTTCGGCCAGCCGGCTCTGCATGCTGTCCATGCCAAAACCGCGCCGCGCTTCGCCGGGGGTAAAGCCCACGCCATTATCGCTGATCTCCATATGGACCGCGAAGGCGTGGTACTCCAGCCGCACCGTCACCGCCGAAGCGCGGCTGTGGCGCGCCACGTTGGATAGCGCTTCCTGCGCCACGCGGAACAGCGCCTGCTCCACCGCCAGCGGCAGGGCGCGCTCCTGGCTCACCTGCAGGTCGGCGGGGATGCGCGTGTGCTCGCTCCACGAGGCCAGGAAGTCGCGCACAGCGGCGGCCAACCCGCGGCCTTCCAGCGCCGCCGGGCGCAGCTCATCGATCAGCAGACCCAGCTCCTGCTGCGAGGTGCGCAGCAAGTCTTCCGCTTCCACCAGGCGCTGCGCCGCGCCGGTTGGGTCGCTCTCCAGTAGATTGCGCGCCGCGCGTACCTGCATCAGCGTGGCAAAGTTATGCTGCTTCACCGTGTCGTGCAGGTCGCGCGCCAGCCGGCCGCGCTCTTCCAGCGCCGCCAGCTCCTGCTGCGTGTGCAGCAGCGCCTGGACGCGCTCGGCCATATGGCGCATGCGCACCGCCAGCAGCCCGATCTCATCCCCCGAACGGTCGCTGGGCGCGTGTTGAAAATCGCCCTCGCTCCAGGCATCGGCGGCGTGCGTGAGTGCATTCAGCCGGCGGGTGAGCCCGCGCGACATAAAGAAACCGAACAGCGCGCCAAAGGGAGCCACCATCATCACCAGCACAATGCCAGTCACCAGCAGCCAGACCAGGTATACCGGTAGGGTGGCCAGGATCATGGGCGGCGAAGGCTTCACCGTCACCAGCACCACGCCCAGCACCTCCGAGCCGCGGCTTTCCTGCAGCACGGGCACGGCCATGTGGTAGTTGCCTCCGGCGGTTCGTGTCGAAAGCGCCAGCGCATCCAGGCTGCCTTTCATTGCGCTTTCGATGATGCCCTCGACGGCGCTGTCCGCGGAAGTATAGCGCCGCCCCACCAGGCCACTGCCATCTCGCGGCGATTGCGCCAGCACGGTGCGGTCCGGGCCGAGCACCAGCAGCGGGTCGCCACTGGCCAGCGCGGCTGCCGGGCTGTCAAACACGCCCAACGGCTGCTGGCTGGCGTAGCCCGATTGCGCCACGCCGTCCAGCCAGGATTGCAGGCCGGCCAGGTCGCGCGCGTCGGGCTGCAGGTACGCGCTGGCGCGCGGGTACAACGTGTAGGTCACATCGTTCAGGTAACTGCGCTCATCGGTGCGCATGAGCAGCGAGATCAGCAGCACCAGCGCCAGCACAAGCACTTCCAGCGCCATCAACGCCAGCACGGTCACCAGGGTATAGGTGAGGGTTAGTTTCCCGCGCAGCCCGTGAAAGAAAGATCGCAGCCAGGCCATCATGTTTACTCCCGGTCGTTGAGCACCACCAGCGGCGAAACGCGGGTGGGCTTGCTGGTTGCCGCCAGCACGGTCAGCAACGTCAGCCCCAGGGTAGCCAGGGTCACCGCCCCGGCCGCCGCGGGGGTCATCCGCAGCAGGTTGGCGGCCAGCGGATTGTTCATCCCCACCAGCCACAGAAAAGCGCGCACTACGCCCAAACCTGCCGCGCACGCCACAGCGGCGATGATGGCATATTCTACCACCAGGGTAACCAGCACGTGACCGCGGGTGTAGCCCATCGCCTTGAGCACGCCAATCTCGTAGCGGCGGTCGAGCACCGCCAGGCTGACGGCGTTGGCCATCAGCAGCGCGCCGGCCA
>JBDHWQ010000021.1:0-71609 GCA_039810245.1 Longilinea sp.
TTTTGGGGAGAGAAAGCTGGCAATCCTCCCCCCAAAAGTGTACTTCCTTTTGGGGGGAGTTAGAGGGGGGTGGGCGTAAGAATGAAGATTGCCATAATCTCTCGAAGTAGCATGAACAAACCGGCGTATCCCTAATACGCGCGCAAATACTGCGGGGGGACGGGCGCGGGACGGTCGAGGGTGTGCGCGGCGTGGACGGCCCAGTAGGCGTCGCGCAGCAGCGCGCGGCCCAGCAGCATCATATCGGCGCGCCCCTCGCGCACCAGCGCATCCGCCTGCCCCGGGGTGGTGATCAGCCCGACCGCGGCGGTGGCGATGCCCGCGCCCTGGCGCACCGCCTCGGAAATGTGCACCTGGTAGCCGGGCTCGGCCGGCACGCGCGCCTGGAATACGTTGCCGCCGGACGAGCAGTCGATCAGGTCGACGCCCTCGGCCTTTAGCCGCAGCGCCAGCGCCACGGAGTCTTCCACCTGCCAGCCATCCGCGCCGATCCAGTCCGTGCCCGAGATGCGCGCGGTCAGCGGCAGGTGTTCGGGCCACACGGCGCGCACCGCCTGCGCCGTCTCGACCAGGAAGCGGATGCGGTTGTCAAAGCTGCCGCCGTAGCGATCCGTGCGCCGGTTGGACCAGGGCGAGTAGAAGCTGTGCAGCAGGTAGCCATGCGCCGCGTGGATCTCCAGCCATTCAAAGCCCGCTGCCAGCGCGCGCTGCGCCGCGGTCACAAACGCCGCCTGGATTGCGTGGATTTCTTCAACGGATAGCTCCTGTGGCGTCTGGTACGCGGGGCTGAAGGCCAACGGGCTGGGCCCCACCACCTGCCACCCGCGCGGGTCAGATGGCTGGAGCGGCTGGCCGCCATCCCACGGGCGCGTACCGCTGGCCTTGCGCCCGGCATGCGCCAGTTGCACGCCGGCCACCGCTCCCTGCTGTTTGAGGAAGCGCGTCACCCGCGCCAGCGGCGCGATCTGAGCGTCATTCCACAGTCCCAGGTCGTCGGCGGTGATGCGCCCGCGCGCTTCCACCGCCGTGGCCTCGCTGATGATCAGACCCGCGCCGCCCGCCGCGCGCGCCCCCAGGTGCGCCAGCAGCCAGTCGTTGGCCAGGCCGTCTTCGTAACTGTACATGCACATAGGCGACATGCCCACGCGGTTGCGCAGGGTGATATCACGGATCGTCAGCGGGGTGAACAGGTCGGGCATCGGGCATCTCCGGCGGAATGGGAATTTGCTGTAATTGTAGCACCAGGGTGGATATTGCTTTCGTTTGATAGTATCATTACCACGGTGAAACGACTGACCCTCCTGCTGTTGTGCCTCGTCCTGCTGACCGGCTGCGCGCCCAACCCCACGCCCGCCGCGCCGCAGCCTTCGGCCACGCCGCCCCTTGCCCCGCTGCCGGCCTCGAGCGCTACCAGCGCGCCGGCCCCCGCGCAGTCGCAGCCAGCGCTGCCCGAGGCTACCCCCACGCAGGGGCTGCCGGACGTGAACCAGTCACCGCAGCCGTACACCACCCCCACGCTGGAGAAGAACCTCTCGCGCAATTGTCTTAATCCCGGCGATTGGGAGCCAATGGTCAACGCCTATATGGCCCGCCAGGGCGTCGAAGACCTCAAAGAGCTGTGGAAGCAGTTCGACGAAGAAAACCCGGTCTACGACCTGATGTCCTCGCTGACCGACGTGACCAACACCTACGCCCACGCTACCACCAATTCGAAAATGCTGCTGCTGGGCGAGTACAAGATCGCCATCAACCGCGCGGACGTGGTGGGCTACGCCCACTGTGCCGTCCTGCTCTACCTGGGTGGCGACGACCCGCAGGTGGGCGTGGGCCTGACCGACACCACGCTCAATGGCGCGTGGTCGGGCTTCGCCTACGGCAACCTGCGCTCCGAGGCAGAGATGCGTGCCTTCATCCGCGACCACATCGGCAAGCCGGTGCTGGTGCGCTACATGGTTTCGCAGGACCCGCGCGACGTGAACTTTGTGCGCAGCGGGTTCTTTTCGCCGGTGATGAAGCTGCTGTGGGCCGACAGTTACTTTACCCGCTTCAGCCAGAACCCGGATATGCTCAAAGACAACGTCGGCCAGCCGCGCGGCCCCAGCATTAATGAGCTGATGGAGCTGATCAGCGCCTGGCCGGATACCGATGTTGGCGTCTTTCTGGACTACATCATCGATCCGATTCTTTAAACCAAGAACCTAACCCCCTCAATCCCCCTTCCCGATTCGGGAAGGGGGAAGCGGGAAGTAACTTTGCCCGTGACAGAGCCTTTGCTCCGTGGGGGTTAGGTTTGCTGACATAAGGCGGGAATGGAATATCGAACAGGAACCAATTTGGATCCTTTAGGCTTACTGGTATGAAAATCAAACACTTTCTTCTTCTTGCGTGCATCCTGCTGGCCGCCTGCGCCAGTGCAAACGATGGGAGCGGCACATTCCCGGCCACCGCCATCCCGCTGACGGCTGGTACGAGGCCAGCTTCGGCCACCTCTGAGTCTGGCGGAGCGCCTACCCTGGCGCCTACGCTGACCCTGACGCCGCGCCCCAGCCAGACTGCCACCCCCAGGCCAACCCTCACCGCCACGCCCGCGCCGGTCTACCTGACCGGGGCGGGGGATATCTCGATCTGCGGCCAGGACGGCGATGACCAGACCGCCGCGCTGCTGGCGCAGATCCCCGGGCAGATCTTCACCGCCGGCGATAACTCGAATGAAAGCGGCACGCAGGCGCAGTTTGAGAACTGCTTCGAGAAATCGTGGGGGCAGTTCAAAGACCGCCTGCGCCCGGCCGCCGGCAACCACGAGTATTACACTCCCGGCGCGCAGTTCTACTACCAGTACTTTGGCGATGCCGCCGGTAAGCCGGGCGAGGGCTGGTACAGCTATGACTACGGCGGCTGGCACATTGTGGTGCTCAACAGCAATTGCAACGACGTGGCCTGCGGCCCGCACAGCCCGCAGGTGACCTGGCTGCGCGCAGACCTGGCCGCCAGTGACGCGCTCTGCACCCTGGCCATCTGGCATCACCCGCGCTGGAGCAGCGGCCTGGCAAGCAGCGACGGGCGCATGTCGCCCGCCTACCGCGCGCTGTACGAGTACGGCGCGGAAATCGTGGTCAGCGGCCACGCCCATGATTACGAGCGCCTGGCCCCGCTCGACCCCGAAGGTCAGCGCGACCCGGACTATGGCATCCGCCAGTTCGTGGTGGGCACCGGCGGGGTCAACAGCCTGCCGTTCCCCGGGCTGCTGCCGGAGAGCGAAGCCCATAACAGCGGCGCGTTTGGCGTCATCCGTTTCAGCCTGCGCCCCGATGGCTACAACTGGACCTTTCTTCCGGTGGAAGGCGAAACCTACACCGACAGCGGGTCGGGGGTATGCCACCCGGCCCCATCCACAAAATAACGGGAAATAACCAGAAACAATCCACAGCCACGCGGCGAATCTGTGGATAAGTATGGTAAAAGCTGTGGAGAAATGTGGATAACTCCCCGGATTCCGCGGGAAAACCGGGCGGATATCTGTGGAGAATTGTGGATAACCTGGTAGAAATGTTTTTGGCAAATGCGCGAAAGCGCATTTGCCAAAAACGAAAAACCCCCTTTCTCCGTTATAATTCTCCCCATGCCGCTGACCCTGCTGAACTGGCTCCTTGCCCTCTCTCCCATTGTCGTCGTACTCGTGCTGATGCTCGTGTTCCACTGGTCCAGCAGCCGGGCCGGCGCGGTAGCGTGGTTCGCCACTATCCTGGTGGCCGTGCTGCGCTTCGGCGCCACGCCGCAACTCATCGCCTACACACAGGCCAAGGCCGCCCTGCTGACGCTGGACGTGCTGTACGTGATCTGGGCCGCGCTGCTGCTGTTCCACGTGGCCGACGAGGCCGGCGCAGTCAAGCTGGTGGGCCAGACCCTGCCCGCCCTGACACCCGACCGCATGATGCAGGGCCTGCTGCTGGGCTGGCTGTTCGCCTCGCTGCTGCAAGGCATGGGCGGGTTTGGCGTGCCGGTGGCGGTAGCTGCGCCCCTGCTGGTGAGCCTGGGCTTCAACCCGGTGCAGGCGGTGGTGATGGCCTGCGTGGGCCACGGCTGGGCGGTGAATTTTGGCTCGCTGGCCACCTCGTTCCAGACCATGCTGGCGGTCACCAACCTGCCCGGGCCGCTGCTGGCCCCGGATGCCGGCCTGCTGCTGGGCGTCAGCTCGTTCGCCAGCGGGGCCATCGTGGCCTACGTGGGCAGCGGGCGCAAGGGGCTGCTGCGCGGCCTGCCCGCGGTGGCCATCCTGGGCGTGGTGATGGGCGGGGTGCAGTACTGGCTGGTGACGCATCGCCTGTGGACGCTGGGCGCGACCGGCGGGGCGCTGGCCGGGCTGCTGGTAGGGCTGCTGGTGGCGCGCCTGCCCATTTACCGCAACCACCATCCCGAAGATGCGCCCGAGATGGCCCCGGCCGCGCCGGTGGCCGCGCTGCCGCCCGCGCGCAAGCTGTTTACCGCGTTCTCGGCCTACACCGTGCTGATCGTACTGGCGTTTGGCATCAACCTGATCGTTCCGCTGCGCAATCTGCTCGACCGCGTGAGCTTTAACCTCAATTTTCCCGAGCTGTCCACCACCTACGGTTTTGTCACCGCCGCCGGGCCGGGGCGCGAAATCAGCCTGCTCAACCACCCGGGCGCCATCCTGATTTACTCATCGCTGATCGCCGCCTGGATTTACGCGCGCGCCGGGCTGTACCAACCCGGGGCGCGCCAGCGCATTGCCAACCGCGTGCTCAAGGGCGCGGTCTCGTCCAGCCTGGGCATCGTGTCGATGGTCGGGCTGGCGGTGGTGATGTCGCACAGCGGCATGACCAACATCCTCGCCGAAGGCCTCAGCCAGAGCTTTGGCCGCGCGGCCTACCCGCTGATTGCCCCGGTGATCGGCGCGATTGGGGCGTTCATCACCGGCAGCAACAATAATTCCAACGTGCTGTTCGCCGTACTGCAGATGCGCACCGCCGAGCTGCTCCAGCTTTCGGTCCCGTTGATCCTCGGCGCGCAGACCGCCGGCGGGGCGCTGGGCAGCATCATGGCCCCGGCAAAGGTGATCGTGGGCTGCTCGACGGTGGGCCTGAGCGAGCGCGAGGGCGAAGTGGTGGGCAGGGTGATCCTGTACGGCATGGCCCCGGTGGCGCTTGTTTCGCTGTTGGCCTGGCTGCTGGCGCGCTAAAGGAGCATGCGATGGCGCAATCTACTCCGAAGAAAAATGGTAACAGTAACGGCAAGCGCGCGCGGGTACAGTCTATCGCGCTGGCCGTCTCGCTGCTCACCCCGTTTGGCATCTATTACGCCCTGCAGGCCGGCAGCCCCATTCTCGGCGCGGTCTTCTTCGCCATCCTCACCCTGGCGATGGCGGTGGTGGTGGTGAAGGGGTAAAGAGGGGAGCGCTTGATCACGCTTTTCTTTCCGGCAGCGGGCCGAAGCTGGCCGGAAAGTTGGGCGGGGCGAAGACCGGGGCGGGCATCTGCGCGGCCAGGGCATCGGCTTCGGCCAGGGTCACGCTTTCGATCTCGCCCGCATCCGCCGCCGCGGTCACCTGCGGGTCGATCGGCAGGCGCGCCAGCAGCGGAACACCCACCGCCGCGGCGATCTCCGCGCCGTGGCCCGGGCCAAAGATTTCGTGCCGAGTGCCGGTCTCCGGGCAGGGATAATAGCTCATATTCTCCACCACGCCCAGCACCTTCACGTTGAGCTGTTTGAGCATATTGGCGCCCTTGCGCACCACCATCCCGGCCAGCTCCTGTGGCGTGGTCACCAGCACTACCCCGTTCAGCGGCAGGTTGCGCATCACCGTCAGCGAGGCATCCGACGTGCCCGGGGGCATGTCTACCAGCAGGTAATCCAGCTTGCCCCAGATGACGTCATTCCAGAACTGCAAAATCGTTCCCGAGATCATCGGCCCGCGCAGGATCACCGGCGCGTCTTCATTTTCGACGAACAGGTTAATCGAGATGGCGCGGATGCCGGTGCGGGTGATGGCCGGCAGCATGCCCAGGTCACTGCCGCGCACGTCGCCGCGCGCCAGCCCGAACAACCGCGGCACCGACGGCCCGGTGATGTCCGCGTCCAACACACCAACCTTAAAGCCGCGCCGCTGCAGGGCCACTGCCAGCAGCGCCGTCACCGACGACTTGCCCACCCCGCCCTTGCCGCTCATCACCGCGATCATTTGCCCCACGCGGTTGAACGCCGCCAGCTTGGACGGCTGCGGCTGGCCGCCGCCGGTAGCCGCGCGGCGCTCCTCGGCGTTCATCACGCCAAAGGTGATCTCCACCTGCTGCACGCCCGGCAGGTCGCGCAGCGCCGATTCGGCCGCGCGCGCCATCTGGTTGCGCATCGGGCAGCCGGCCACGGTCAGCGCCAGGGTGAAAGCCACGTGTTCTGCTTCGATGCGGATATCGCGCACCATGCCCAGGTCAACGATGCTGCGCCGCAGCTCCGGGTCCATCACCGGGCGCAGAGCATCTAACACCTGCTCGTTTGTAATCATGCTTGCCGTCCTTTTGCCAGATCTGGAAATCGCGCAGGGGCCGCGAAGGCTGATATTATACGGTGATCCGCGCGTTTTTCGTAATTTCTTCGCGCCCTTTGCATTTCAAGATTTTTCCCGCCGGTATTGCCGGATGGCTTCGTCCAGCGCGTCGCGCACGGGGGTATAACGCAGGCCCAGCTCGCGCGCCGCGCGCGAGCCGTCGAAGCAGAAGCCGGCGTGCATCGTGCGCCCGGCGTCGACCGAGAGCGTCCACAGCGGCGGCCGGCCGGTGACCTGCGCCAGCGCGGTGAACGGGTAGGACGCGGCGCGCACCAGCCAGTCCGGCAGGCGCAGCGGCGGGCGCGGCGCCCCGGACAGCCGGCTGACCAGGTCGGTGAAATCGCGCCCCAGCAGCGTCTCGCTGCCGATCAGGTAGCCGCGGCCGGCGGCGGCAGGGTTCTCGACCGCCAGCCGCAGCGCGGCGGCCACGTCGCGCACCGCCACGTAGGTCACCGGCGTGTTGGGGAAGATGTCGCTGGGCGTGCGCCGGAAGGCCAGCAGGCGGATGTAATCGCCGCTGGGGCGGTCGTCGCCCGCGCCGAGCACGATGCCCGGATAGAGCACGGTCAGCGGCAGGCCGGCCGCCGCGCACATCTCGCGCGCGGCGCGCTCGCCGGCAGCCTTGCTGCGCGCGTACTGGCTGAGCAGCCGCGCGGCGCGCGGGGTGTCCTCATCAAACGGGCAGGCGGCGGGCCTGCCCCACACCGCCACGGTGGACATATGCACCACGCGGCGCGCGCCGCTCTCGATCGCGGCCTGCATCACCGCGCGCGCGCCGTCCACGTTGACCTGCCAGAACAGCTCCGGTGTACGCGACCACATGGCGTAGTGTCCCGCCAGGTGGACGATCACCTCGCAGCCGCGCATGCCTTCGCGCAGGGCGCGCGCATCGGCCAGGCTGCCGTGGACCGGCTGCACGCCCAGCGGGAGCAGGCCACCCAGCCGCGCCGGGTCGCGCGCCAGGGCGCGCACGCTGTGGCCGGCGGCGAGCAGCTCGCGCGCGGCGTATTTTCCGATGAAGCCGGTGGCCCCGGTGAGGAAGATGTTCATGGGATGGAATTGGAGTACATCGGAGGGTGCGCCTGCTCGAAGAGCACCCGCGGGGATTTTCGGCGGAGGTCGTGATTACTTGATAATCTCCAAATTCGCCAGCGACGCGGCGAGGCGCTTGAAGCCTACGCTTTCGAAAATCACATCCACCGTCTCATCGCCGTCCTGGACGCGGCTTTCGATGACCATGCCCTCGCCCCAGATGGGGTGCTTCACGCGCATGGCGGGGGAGTAGCGGCGCTCGACCGGCTTGTGCGCGCTGTAGCCGTAGGCCGGCTGCCCCGGCCGCGGGCCGCCGCCGGGGGCCGGGGTGGGGCTTTCCCAGCGCGAATAGCGATCTTTGCGCTCCTCGCGCTGGCTGCCAAACCCGCCGCGGCGGTAGTTCGAGCTGCTGCTGATGCCCTGCTGCTGCACCAGCGTCTCGGGCAGGTCGTCGAGGAAGCGCGACGGCACGGCTTCTTCGTACGAGCCGTAGCTGCTGCGGCGCTCGGCGCGCACCAGGTAGAGCCTGTTCTTGGCGCGGGTGAGGCCGACGTAAAACAGGCGGCGTTCCTCGGCCATCTCTTCCGGGTCGTCGCGCGAGCGGCTGTGCGGCAGCAGGCCTTCATCCAGGCCGACGATGAACACCTGCTCGAACTCCAGGCCCTTGGCGGCGTGCAGGGTGAGCAGGGTGGGCGCGTCCACGCCCTCGGGCAGCGTGTCCTGGTCGCTGACCAGCGCCAGGTTCTCGAGGAAGGCGGTCAGGCCGCGCTCGCGGTACTCGAACGCCAGCCGGCGCAGCTCTTCGACGTTGCCCCAGCGGTCGGCGCCTTCTTCGCTGCCGTCGTCAATGTAGTCCTTATAGCCGATCTCTTCGACGATGCGGTCGAACAGGTCGGGCAGGGTGGCGCCGGCGGCGTGGGCATCCACCCAGCCGGCCAGCAGCGCCCCAAAATCAGAGAGCAGGATCGCGCCGCGCCCGCCCAGCGCCTTCCAGTAGGGCGACGCGCTGCCGCTCCGGCCCAGGTCGAGCAGCACCGCGCCCGGCGCGGCGGGCTGGCCGCCCTGGCGCGCGGCGAGCTGCAGCGCCACCATGGTTTTATCGCCAATGCCGCGCGCCGGCACGTTGATCACTCGCCCCAGGCTGACCTCGTCGGCCGGGTTCTGCACCAGGCGCAGGTAGGCGATGATGTCCTTGACCTCGCGCCGGCCGTAGAAGCGCTGCGCGCCCACCAGCCGGTAGGGCAGCCCGCTGCGCAGGAAGGCCTCTTCCAAGAGGCGCGACTGGGCGTTGGTGCGGTACATGACGGCGAAATCTCCGCCCTGCGCGGCGCGGGTGAGCAGCAGGTTGGCGATGCGGTCGACCACGTAGGCGGCCTCGCCGGTATCGTCACCGGCCTCGTAGACCACGATCTTCTCGCCCTGGCCGCGGTCCGAGAACAGGCGCTTGGGCGTGCGGTGGTCGTTCTTGTCAATCACCGCGCGGGCCGCGTCCAGCACGGTCTGCACCGAGCGGTAGTTCTGCTCCAGCAAAATCTTGTGGCACTGCGGGTAATCGGTTTCAAAGCGCAGCACGTTGCGGAAATCCGCCCCGCGCCAGCGGTAAATGGACTGGTCTTCGTCGCCGACCACGAAAATGTTGTGGTGATCGGAACCCAGCAGCTTAATCAGCTCGTACTGCACCGTGTTGGTGTCCTGGAACTCGTCCACCAGCACATGCTCGAAGCGCCTGGCGTAACGCTCGCGCACATCGTCGTTCTCCTGCAAGAGCTTTACACTCAGCAGCAGCAGGTCGTCGAAATCGACGGCGTTATTTTCCAGCAGCAGCTCGCCGTAGCGCTGGTAGACGCGCGCCACCACCTCGTCGCGGTAGTTGCGGATGGGGTAGGTCTTGGCGCTGATCAGGTTGTTCTTGGCGGTGGAGATGGCGGCGTGCAGGCTGGCCGGGCGGTAGAGCTTCTCGTCCAGGCGCAGGTCGCGGATGGCGCGCTTGACCAGCGTTTCCTGGTCGTCGCTGTCGAAGATGACGAAATTGGACTTGTAGGGCAGGTACTGGTCTTCGCGGCGCAGGATGCGCGCGCAGTTGGCGTGGAAGGTGCCCAGCCAGATGCCCTTGCCGTCCTCGCCCAGCAGCCGGCCCAGGCGCGCTTCCATCTCGCGCGCGGCTTTGTTGGTGAAGGTGACGGCCAGGATATTGTGCGGGCGCACGCCCAGCGAGCCGACCAGGTAGGCGATGCGGTGGGTGAGCACGCGGGTCTTGCCCGAGCCGGGCCCGGCCAGCACCAGCACCTGCCCCGCCCCGGCGGTGACCGCCTCTTGCTGCTGTGGGTTGAGTTGGCTGAGGATGTCCATACGCGGGGGATTGTACCACAGCGCAGAGGGGCAGTGGAACTAATTTTCTGCGGCGAAGCGGCGGTGGCGTGCGGCCTGTTCCGGGAAACCATATTCCTCAAATAGTTCCGCCGCGCGCAGCAGGTACGGCCGCGCCGCGGCTTTGCGGCCCAGGTTGTACAGCGTCCCGCCGTAATTGCCGGTCTGCGTGGCAATGCTGTAACGGTCGCCAATCGCGCGGTACAGCTCCACCGCCTGGGCCAGCAGCCGGTCTGCCCCGGCCTGATCGCCCCGCGCCAGCAGCACCTGCCCCTGCCCGGCCAGCGTGTTGGCCTCGCCCAGCCGGTCGCTCACCACGCGGTAGAGCGCGAGCGCGGCGGCGTAGCTCTCCAGCGCCGCATCGTACTGGCGAAGTGCAGCCTGCACATTGCCGGTGCCTTTGAGCGTGTTGGCCTCGCCCCGCCGGTCGCCCACCGCGCGGTAAAGCCCGAGCGCGGCGTCGTAGCTCTCCAGCGCCGCGTCGTACTGGTTTTGCCTGCGCTGCACATCGCCGAGCGTTTCATGCACCCGCGCGGTCAGGTAATCCTCGCCCGCTCCCGCCGCCAGCGCGCCGCGCAGCCAGCCTTCCCAATCGCTCCACAGCCCCCAGACCATCAGCCAGTTGCGCGGGGCGGTTGCCAGCAGCGCCAGGCGCCGGCCCTGCCCGCTTTCCAGGGCGCGCCGCGCGGCCGCGGTCAGGTTATCCTGCTCCAGCGCCACGTACGGCGCGCTGCTGCGATCATCCGTGTAATGCTCCTCAAATAATTGGATCAGCCACTCCGCCAGGGCAGTTTCGGCCTGCGGCTGCTCGCCACAGCCGGCCAGCTTCTCGGCGGCGTAGTCGCGCAGCAGTTCGTGCAGCCGCCAGCGGCCGGGGCGGTTTTCCACCGATCGCAGCAGCGAAAAGTTTACCAATCGTTCCACCATTGCGCCCGCGGCGGTGCGCTCCACCTGCCATACTGCCGCCGCTACATCCAGGCCAAACCCGGTGGGGGCAAACACGGACAGGGCGCGGAAGCAGCGCTGCTCATCTTCGTTTAGCGAGCGATAACTTTCGTCCATATTGGCGCGCAGGCTGGCGTCCTTGCCGGTCAGCCCATTGCGTTTTAGCTCGTCCAGGCGGTGTTCTAGCGCTTGCACCAACCCGTCCACCGGTTTCGTCCAGAAATATCGCTTCTCCAGCAGCCGCTGCGCGGCCAGCGAGAGTGCCAGCGGGTGGAAGCAGCACGCTTCAATTAACCGGTCTTCCATGCCTGGCTCGGCGTCCAGCAGTGCGGGCAGCCCTTCATGGCAGCGCAGCAGCGACCGTGCCTGAAGTAGGTCCATCACATCCAGCTCGCGCACAGCGCCCGGCGCCAGCCCAAGATCATGGATACGCGAGGTGATCAGCGCAGAACACGGCGGTGAAGGCGGCAGGCAGTAGCGCAGGTCGGGCAGAAATTCTGGGCGCACATCGTCCAGGAACACGGTGCGTTCCTGTTCCTGCATCGCTGAGCGCAGGATTTGCGCGCGCTGTTCTTTATTAGCATTCGGCGGCAGCGGTACAGCCAGGGCAACGGCCATTTCTGAGTGGACGGTTTCGAGCGACTTACCCGGTAGGTCCACCCACAGGGTGCTGGATTTGCGCTGTTGTTCCAACTCGCGAGCGAGCTGCTTGGCAAGCTCACTTTTCCCCACGCCACCTAACCCTGTCGCTCCCACAACGGCCATCGTGGTATGGTTCTGCAGTGCTTTTCGCAGCGTATATTCAATTTCGCCGCGCGAGATGTAGTCTGGCGAGCCCGGGTTGGGGCTGGGTGTGACCTGGGGTTTCGGTTTTTCGGGGGCGGGCGGGTGGTTGTGAACGCCGCCTTCGTAGTGATCACCGTAATTCACCTGAAAGCCAGTCGCGTCTTCGCCGCTGACTACCTGGACTTGACCGGCGTGGATGTCGGTTTTGCTTGTCTTGGGAGTTTCGTCATCCAACAGGCTTTTCACATCGGCCAGGAAACCCACCGTGCCTACCACGGCTGCCACCAGCAGCAAGACAATATTCTGGACGGTGGTGAAGTCAAACAGCCAGACGGAAACAGCGATAACGGCGGATACGAGCAAAACAAAGGCCAGCCAAAACTTCCAGCGTTTTCGCAGCCATTTGCGCAGGATTTGTGCGGCTGAAGCTTTGCGCGGTTTACCCATGATGCGTCCCCCGGCAGACGAGTGGTTGGGTGAGTGAATCTATTGTACAACGGGTACAACGGATTTTGACAACGGATTATTTAACGCGGATTGCACGGATTCGAGCGTGGTCTACCCCCAAAGTGCTCTCTTCCTACCAAAGCCGCCCGCTCTCCCCCCAAAAGCGTTTTACCTTTGGGGGGGAGCTGGAGGGGGGGTGAGAGCCGGCAAAGAGCTGTCAACGGATTATGGGAGCGGATTGAGCGGATGATACGCTACTCTCCCCGCAAAAATGAATTTCCTTATTTGATCGTTCCTGTCATTCCCCAAAGGGCGGGGACCCTGTGCCAGCAGCGCAGCGACGCATCGTCTCGGCAGTTCGGGAAAGCAATCTCCACAGAAATCCTGGAGGGAGATTGCTTCGCGCAATGACAGGTTTTTCATTTTGCAGCAAAGTCCCCGTCAGGGGACGGTCCCCCGAAGGTGGGTGTGCCTTGTCGCCGCATCCGGGGGTGCCCCTTTCGGGGCGGCTCAACCCGACCTGCGAATCAGCATGGAAGCAAGCATCGTTTTGAAGCGGACGAGCTCGAATCCGTTAAATCCGCTCTCAAAATCCGTTGACAGCTCTTTACCCGCTCTCACCCCCCTCTAACTCCCCCCTCTAACTCCCCCCACACTCCATTCGGAGGGCATTGGAGAAACAAAGTACACTTTTGGGGGCAGAAAGAAACGGTTGAGGACAGAACGCGCTCTAATCCGTGTAATCCGCGTTAAAAATCTGTTGTCACTCGTACTGCGTGGGCACGCTGCCCAGCACGGCGGCGAGCACGTCGGCCAGCTCCTGGCGCGCCAGGGGGCGGTTGACGGTGACGCGGAACTGGCCACGCTGCTGGACGGTCAGCGACTGGGGCAGGTCGTTGGCCGAGAGCACCACCACGCGCACCGCGCGCAGCGCTTCCCGCTCGCGCATGTGCTGCACAATGCTCAGCCCGTTCATATCCGGCAGGTCCAGGTCGAGCAGCACCGCGTCCACGCCGCCGCGCTCGAGGATGCGCAGCGCCTGCGCCCCGGTCAGCGCGGTCAGCAGCTCGGGCGCGGGCAGCGCGCCGCCATCTTCCGCCGAACGCAGCGATTGGGTGACGAAGCGCACCATGCCGGGGTCGTCATCCACCACCAGCAGGCGGCGCGCGCCCAGCCCGCGCACCGTTTCCACCAGCGCCTGGCGCGAGACCGGCTTGAGCAGGTACTGGCTCACGCCGTCGGGCAGCGCGGTGACGCGGTTGAGGTTGACCGGGATGGCAAAGCTGATCACCGGCAGGTCGTAGGGCGGCTGGCGCGCGAACTGCTCGGCCTCGGCGCAGCCGGCCAGCGCCTGGTCGAGGATCACCGCGCGCGGGAACATCTGGCGCGTGACGGGCAGCAGCTGCGCCGGGTCGGAGAGGATCAGGAATTTGAACGCGCCCAGCGATTCCGCAAACGTGCGCGCCCAGAACGGGTCGGCGGTGAGGAACAGCAGCAGCGGAGCAGCATCGCCGCGCGCCGCCGCGCTGCGCCGCACCGCCTCAACCTCTTCCAGCTCCACCTCGCTCACCGTTTGCACCGGCAGGGTGAAATAGAAGGTCGATCCTTCGCCCAGTTTACTCCGCGCGCCCATCTCGCCGCCGTGCAGCTCCACGAAGCGCCGGCCGATGGCCAGCCCCAGCCCGGTGCCCTCGCCGCGCTGCCACTGCGGGCTGCCCGCCTGGCGAAACTCGCTGAACAGCCTGGGCAGGTCGCTCTCGGAGATGCCGCTGCCGGTGTCCTGCACTTCGACGATCACCGTGCCGGGCAGGTGCGCTCGCGCGCGGATGGTGATGCTGCCCTGCGCGGTGAAGCGCTGGCTGTTGGTCACCAGGTTGAGCAGCACCTGGCGGATGCGCGTGCGGTCCACGTACAGCTCGGGCAGCCCCGGCTGCACCTCGACCCGCAGCGCCAGGCCCTTCTTCTCCGCCACCGGGCGGGTCATGTTGGCCACCTCTTCGATGATCTCGCTCACCGCCACGCGCTCTTTGAACAGCGGCATCTGGCGCGCGTCCATCTTGCCCATGTCGAGGATGTCATTGATCAGCCCCAGCAGGTGGTTGCTGGAACGATAGATCTCCTGCACGTCGTCGTACAGGCCGGGCGGCCAGCTTTCCAGCGGGGCGTAGGTTTCGGGCGAGTTGACCATCAGGTCGCTGAAGCCGATCACGAAGTTGAGCGGCGAGCGCAGCTCGTGGCTGACCGACAGCGCAAAGCGGTCGCGCTCTTCGCGCGCTTCCTCGGCCTTGGCGCGCGCGTAGGAGAGCATCTTGTTCAGCCGGTCGAGCTGGTAATTGGCCTTGTTGACCTCATTCAGCAGCACACTGATCTCGGCGCGGTGCTGGCGCGTCTCTTCCAGCCGTTTGAGCGCCTCGTTGTAATGGAACGACGAGGTCTCGATGGCCGAAATCAGGTTATCCGACATGCTCCACCCCAGGAAGGTGGCGCCCAGGCTGAGCAGCAGCACCCAGCCGGTGTAGCCATCCGGCAGCGGCGCCAGCCCGGGGATGTAATTCCACGCGCCCACCAGCAGCAGGATGCCCAGGTCGACCAGCGCGGTGGCGCGCAGGCCGAGCATTACCTCGCTCATCATCGGGAAGAAGCACAGCAGCAGCACGATCTCCGGCCGGCCATACAGCGAGAAGGCGGTGAGGATCATCAGCGTCAGCCCGCCAAACCAGATCGATTGCGCGGCCAGGAAGGAGCGCTCGAGGAGCTGCATCGTCGCCGCCAGGGTGGCCAGCAGGATCAGTGTCACCGCCCACAGGCTGGGGCTGAAGATGTGCGGCCAGCTCAGCGTCAGCACAAAGTGGAACGCCATGTAGGCCGCGCCCATGGTCAGCATGACCTTACGCGAGGTGGTTGCCAGCAGCTCGATATCGGCTGCCTGCCATTTGAACATCTGCCGGAGAAGATTCATCCTGATCAGATTATAATACGCGGCCCCGGGGCCAGCCTGCTGCTGCCCGGGTCGTTTTTTAGCGTGTTTGGCGCATCGCTGGACCCGGCCGCCACGGCCATTGCCCGGCTGTATGGGGCCACGCTGCTGAGAGCCACATCGCGCTGGCGGGCACGTACAACAACCTGCTGTGGCCGGTTGTGGTGATGTGGCTGTTCTTCACCGCGGCGTTCGGGTATTTTTTCTTGAAGGATCCGGATGCGATGTAGGGGCGTGTTTGGAACCCGCCCCTACGAAAAACATTGATTGGCACTGGCGCTCGATCCGGCGCGGAGACTTCTACCCTTCCGGCGTCAGGAAGGCGTGGATTAGCGCGTTGACCTGGTCGCTTTCTTCGTGCTGCACCCAGTGAGAGGCGTTCTGAAAGCTAACCAGCCGGCCCTGCGCGCAGCGCTTGAGGCTGGCGCTGGCCAGCCCGCTGCTGAGCGCCACATCGCGCTGGCCCCAGATCACCAGCGTGGGCGGGCGAATGTACGCGTTGGCCAGCGGTTTGGATGGGAAGCGCAGCGCGGCGCGGTACCAGTTGAGCATGGCGGTCATCGCCCCGGGGCGGCTCCACGCCTGGCGGTAGGCGCGCAAGTCGGCGGCGCTGAACGTGCCCGGGCGGCTGCTGGCGCGGAGCAGGTTGCGCGCGCCCCACCAGTTGGCAGCCCCCAGCGCCGCTTCGGGCAGCAGCGGGATCTGGAAGAACGCCGCGTACAGGCTGCGCAGCATCTGCGCCGGGTGCGAGCGCAGGTACTGCGCATAGACTTCCGCGTGAGGCGCGTTGAGGATCACCAGCCGCTCCACCAGCTCGGGATGCAGCGCGGCCAGCCGCCAGGCCACCACGCCGCCCCAATCGTGGCCCACGATCACGGTGCGCTCGCGCCCGGCGGCACGCGCCAGCCCGGCGATGTCTTCGGCCAGCGCATCGGTGCGGTAGGCCCAAATGCCGCCCGGCCGGTCGCTCAGGTTGTAGCCGCGCTGGTCGGGGGCCAGGGCGCGGAAGCCCTGGCGCGCGAAGTAAGAAAGCTGCAGCCGCCAGCCGTACCAGAACTCGGGGAAGCCGTGCAGGAAGATCATCAACCGGCCGTCGCGCGGCCCGGCGGCCGCCGTGTGCAGCCAGATGCCATTGGTGCGCAGGTAAAAGTGTTCCAGGTCTGTCATTTTCCATCCTCTTTCGGTTTGATTGTATATGCAAATGCGTATTTACTTGTCGCAGTCGCCGGAAGTATATCGTTCTCACGATCGCTTTTTGACTCCACCTTCGTTTCTCGCTACAATTAACCTGGGAAACCCCCCAATCCCAACAACGCCAGGAGAACCCCTTGACGCTGCGCCGTCTACTCTCTCTCATCCTTACGCTCAGCCTGGCGGCCTGCGGACTTGCGCTCCCGAATAATTACCCGCCATACCTGCAGCCCGCTCCAACCCAGGCCACCCCGCCCGCGCTCGCCACAGGGCTGCCTTCGCGCACGCCTGCCGTTCCTACCCTGACCCCCACCACTGCTACGCAGCGTTCCGCTGCCATCCCCATGACTTCGCAGGAGGATGCGGTCACTCCCAGCGCCACGCCAACCGCGCTGCCTGCCATCCGTCCTGTCAACGCTGACCGGCTGCGCCCGGCCACCATCTACCCGCTCTTCCGCCGCGGGCTGCTGCGCCGCGCTATGTGGTCGCCGGATGGGCTTAATATCGTGGTCGAAACCAGCCTGGGCCTGCAGGTGCTCTCGGCTGGCGACCTGCAAAAGCGCTTCAGCCTGCCCGACGCGCGCCCGCTGTACTTCCTCAACAGCGGCGAGCTGCTGGTGCGCGACGCGCGAACACTCAGCCTGCTCGACCTGAAAGAAGGCGGCGCCACACCGCTGGCGGTTCCGCTGCCTGAAGACGCGACCGCCCCGCCGGATGTGTTCGCCCTCAGCCCCGATGGCCTGACCTGGGTCACGGCTCCGGATGGTGTTTCGCTGCAGGTTACAGCCCTGTCCGGCGGGAGCAGCGAGCCTGTGACGCTCAAAACCGAGACCAATATCCCCTTCCAGGTGATCGCGCTGAATTTCTCGCCTGACGGCCAGCGCCTGTTTGCCACGCTCTCGCGCACCGATGGCGAAACCGAGATGGCCGTGGTGGACACCGCCGCCTGGCAGCAGATTTATTCCCTATACAACGCCGACAGCGCCCCTTTGTTCTCCGCCGATTCGCAGCGCATGCTGTTTGCCAGCGGCGAGATCCTCAACGTGGCCTTCACCGGCGACGGCCGCCTGTGGAATAACATGGCGCTGCGCATCGTGAAGAACGTCTCCGCCACGCAAACCGATATCCTCACCGCGCACGCCTACGATTTTCTGGAAGGTAACACGCAGGTGGGCGTGCTCTACACCGACCAGCTTACCGACCGCGAGCTGCCGGATAACCGCTGGTTCCCGTCTACGCTGATGATTTTTGACACCGAAGCCACGCGCGTGGTGCGCTACGTCAATAACCTGCCGCAGCGCCTCACCGGCTTTGCTTTTTCCCCCGATGGTGAGACCTTCCTGGCCACTTCGGAAGACGGCCTGCTGCGCCTGTTCAACAGCGCCAGCGGCAGCCAGTTGGTGGCCAGCGAGCCTTACGACGTGGACAATACGCCCCAGGTGCGCGCCGACGGCCGGCTGGTGGCTTACTCGCTGCTCGAAACCGTGGCCCTCACCGACCCCGCCACCGGACGCGAGCTTTCGCGCCTGGGCAGCTACCCCGAGGCCACCCACCTCGAAGCGCGCTTCGCCGGCATGGACACCCTGGCCATCTTCGTCGAGACGCCCTGGCGTACCTTCCTCGATACTTACGACATCCCCAGCGGCAAGTTCCTGTTCCGCTATGCCGACCTGGGAAGCTGTACCTTCAATCGCAACGGCAGCATCATGTCGTGCTTCGATGGCGTGCTGCGCTTCTTCGATATGCCCAGCGGCCGCGCGCTGCTGGATAACATTCCCCAGGGTGTGGGCTTCGAATACACGGTCAGCGACAGTGGCAGCCGCGTGGCCTACTGCACCGTGGGCGGTGAGTTCGTCTACATTTACCAGGTGCGCGTGGGCTCCAGCCCCAAGCAGATCATCACCGGGCCACGCGGCGTGTGCGGGCGGCTGGTTTTCTCACCGGATGAGACCAACCTGATCAGCAGCAGCGGTTATATCTGGAGTGTGAGCAGCGGCAAGCAGACCGGCGCCTTTGATGCGCTCAGCGGCAGCGGCCCGGCGGCCGTCAGCCCGGATGGGCGCCTGCTGCTGGTCTACCCGCAGATCGCCGACCTGGCCACCGGTAAGCTGCTGGCTGTTTTACAGCTCGTGCCCCAGGTGCAGAGCGCCGCGTTCCAGCGCGACGGCCAGCACCTGCTGCTCCAGACGCAGCGCGGCATCGAGTTGTGGGCCATCGCGCCCTAGCCCGCGGGTGGAACTATCCACCGCGCACAGCGTCTATCCTGTAGAAAGTTTGGTCTGCCCGTTGGAATGACCCATCGCCCGGCTCCGTCTCTCTCAGACGTACGGCAGCGTAATAAGGAGAAGTCTGAAATGTCAAAACCTCGATCTGTTCTCATCCTGGCCATGATCGTCGCGCTGGTGGGCGGGGCATGCAGCTTCACCCGCCTGCTCAGCCCGCAGCCCACGCCGCTGTTTCCCACCGCCACCAACCCGCCGCTGGTGGCAACGCTCACCGCGCTGGCGTTGCTGCCCACCCAACCCCAGGCAGCGAACCCCACGCAGCCCGCGCCCACTGCCACCAGCCAGCCGGTGGTGATTGTGCCCACGTCGGCCCCGGTCACCGGGGGTGGCGCGGCCAGCCCCACGCCGCCGCCCACCGTACAGGCTGTGCCGGTAGCCACCAGTGTGCCACCCACCCAGCCCCCGCCGCCACAGCCGCCGGCCGGCACCACCTCGGTCAGTATTGCGCTGATTGCCCTCAACGATAACGGCGCCAGCGGCCCGGCTGTCGGCTGCGGTGATAGCGCCGTGATGGTGCGCGTGCAGGTCCCGCGCACCCAGGCCGTGCTGCGCGCCTCGCTGGAAAAGCTGCTCTCGCTGCACAGCAAAGATTACGGCGAGTCGGGCTTCTACAATGCGCTGTACCAGTCCAGCCTGTCGCTGGATCAGCTTTCGCTGACCGACGGCAATGCCGTGATCCGCCTCAAAGGCCAGCTCACCTCGGGCGGCGTGTGCGATGACCCGCGTATTATCGCGCAGATCGAGCAGACCGCGCTGCAGTTCTCCACCGTCAAAACCGCCACCATCTACGTGAACGGAACGAAGATCCAGGAGCTGCTGTCGGGCAAGTAGGTTGTTTGGGAATGGAGCAGACGTTAATCTGCCGCGGCGCTTGCGCCGCGGCAGATCATATTTTCGGCAGTAGAACGGGCATTTCCCCGCCCGGCTGTGTTATCATTTCCCCGTATGCAACCACGCCGGTTCTTCGCTTCCCCCTGGTTCTATCCTGTGCTCGGGTTTGCCGTGCTGCTGGCCACCGCCGCATTCTATCTGCCGCGGCTGGGCTTCTACTGGGACGACTGGCCGGTGGTGTACCTCTCGCGCTTCCGCGATCCGCGCATCGCCTGGGACCTGTTCTATTACATCCGCCCGCTTTCCGCCTGGACGTATACCCTCACTCTGCCGGTGCTGGGAATGCACCCGCTGGCCTGGCAGATGTTTGCCCTGCTGCTGCGCTGGCTGGGCGTGCTCGGGCTGTGCGCTGCGCTGGCGGGTGTGTGGCCGCAAAAGACCTGGCAAATCCGCTGGATGGGGCTGCTGCTGGCGCTCTACCCCGGTTTTCTGCAGCAGGCGGTATCTGTGGCCTACATCCAGCATTTCTTTACCTTTGCGCTGTTCGGGGCGTCGCTGGCGGGCATGGTGTGGGCGCAGCGCCGGCCGGAGCGATTCTTGGCTTTTACGATCCCCTCGCTGCTCGCCGCGCTGCTGCATCTGCTGACGATGGAGTACTTCTTCGGGCTGGAACTGCTGCGGCCCATGCTGCTGTGGTTCCTGCTGCGCCGCCCGGGTGAACCCACCCGCCGCGGCTTGTGGCGCGCGCTGCGCGCCTGGCTGCCATACGCCGCCGTTTTGCTGGTGTTCGTGCTGTTCCGCTTTGTGTTCTACGACCGGCTGATTGCCGCGCCGGACGCCAACCCGGCCGTGCTGCTGATCCGCGCGCGTACCGATCTGCCCGGCGCGCTGTCCGCGCTGGTAGAACACGCCGTGCAGGACTCGGCGCACCTGCTGGTGTTTGCCTGGACGCAGTCGTTTACACCCGACCTGCTGCTGCTCAAGACGCGGCTGGTGTGGCTCACGCTGGCCGCCGGGCTGCTCATTGCCGGGCTGGCGGGCTGGGCGCTGCTGCGCGCCCGCCCCGGCGGGGAAGCCGCCGTGGGCAATGCCGCTAACTGGCAGATACCGCTGCTGGGTGGGCTGGCACTGCTGTTGGGTGGCCTGCCGGTGTGGGCCACCGACCGCCAGGTGATCGTTGGCACGTGGTCCGACCGTTTCGCGCTGGCGCCAATGGTAGGCGCGGTGATCCTGGTGGTGTGGCTGGTGGACTGGCTGAGCAGCCACCGCGCGCGCCAGACGGCTGCGCTGGCCGTGCTGCTGGCGCTCAGTATTTCGGCGCAAATGCGCACCTATAGCCGCTACGCCGCCTATTGGGACATCATGCGCCAGTATTACTGGCAGTTGAGCTGGCGCGCGCCGGCGCTGGAGCCGGGCACGGCGGTGATCGGCCCGGAAATGCCCTTCGCGCTGGTGGGTGATTATTCGATCGGTTTCGCGCTTAACGCGCTGTATGGCGGAGCGTTGGAAAGCACCCGGGCGGATACCTGGTTCATCGAAGGCGAGCGCTACCTGGGCTCGAATACCATAAAGAGCTACGCCCCCGGCACGCCGATTTTCTACCAGCAATGGAACGTGACCTTTGAAGGCTCTACCGACCGCGTGTTGCCGGTCACCTTCAATAACGCGCGCGGCTGCTTGCGCGTCATCGACCCGATCTATGCCGGCGTGCTGCCCATGGCCCCCGGTGATGCAACCCTGCTGCCGCTGGCTACCGCGCCGCCCGCTGTGCTGCGCGAGCCGGTCCACCCCGTGCCGCAGGACATCTTTGGCCGCGAGCCGGCGCATACCTGGTGCTATTATTACCAGAAAGCCGAGCTGGCGCGCCAGTTCAAGGATTGGCCGCGCGTCACTGCGCTGGCGGATGAGGCCGCAGCGGCCGGCTACGCGCCGCAGAACGGCGCCGAGCTGTTTCCTTTCATCCAGGCCTACGCCTTGCAAAACCGCTGGGACGCGGCGCTGGAGGCCACGCGCCAGTCTGCTGCGCTGGCCGAGAAGATGTCCGTGCCGCTGTGTAATCTGTGGGCTGGTATCCGCCGCGATACCCCCGCCAGCCCACAACAGCAGTCCGCGCTGGAAACAGTGCGGCACGAGCAGAAATGCAGCCGGTGGTAGCAGGCATTTCTCATATTTTTCGTGATTCTTTTTCCCTCATGTTCCTCAAAAACGTGTATCATATAGGCACCGCATACGTACCCCGCGCGCGGCGTTCACCCAATTCTCGGATGGCAATCATCTAAACCCAGGAGGCAGAGTATGCTCGTTTCAAACCGCATGTCACGCCCGGTCATTACCGTCCGGCCCGATCTTCCCATCCAGGAAGCCTTGGAGTTGATGCGCAAGGAGCACGTGCGCCGCTTCCCGGTGGTGGATGCCAGCGGCGCACTGGTGGGCATCGTTTCCGAAACCGACCTGCTCAACGCGTCGCCTTCGGATGCCACCAGCCTGAACGTGTGGGAAATCAACTACCTGCTCAGCAAAATTACTGTTGGGCGGGTGATGAGTAAAGACGTGGTCACGGTGGATGAAGACACCCCCATCGAAATGGCCGCGCGCATCATGGCCGACCGCAAGATCGGCGGGCTGCCGGTGGTGCGGGAAAACCAGGTGGTGGGCATCATCACCGAGACCGACCTGTTCCGCATCTTCACCGAGCTGCTTGGTGCGCGCTTCAAGGGCATTCGCCTCACCGTGCAGTTGATCGACCGGCCCGGCTCGCTGTCCGCGCTGTCGAACGCCGTCAGCTCGCTTGGCGGTGACATCATCTCGCTGGTCACCTTCGCAGGTGAGACGCCCGCCAATGCCACCGTGGTGCTCAAGGTGACGGACGTGGACCCCGAGCAGTTGAAACAGGCCGTGCTGCCCGTCGTGGTCAAGATCGACGACATGCGCGACTGCTGCTAAGATGTTTGCGCCCGCCGCGGTAGCAACTGCCGCGGCGGGCGCAATGTATCTGCTTACGCCCCCAGATACGCCGCTTTCACGCGGCTGTTACTCATTAATTCCTGCGCCGAGCCGCTGAGGGCCAGGTTGCCGGTTTCCAGCACGTAGCCGCGGTTGGCCACCTTCAGCGCCTGGCGCGCGTTCTGCTCTACCAGCAGCACCGTGGTGCCCGCCGCGTTGATCTTGCGGATGGTCTGCATAATCTCCTGCACCAGCACCGGCGAAAGGCCCATCGAAGGCTCGTCCAGTAGCAGCAGGCGGCCGCCGGTCATCAGCGCGCGTCCCACCGCCAGCATCTGCTGCTCGCCACCCGAAAGCGTACCTGCCAACTGGTCGCGGCGTTCTTTCAGCCGCGGGAATGTGGTGAACACGCGCTCGTAATCGTCATCCAGCTTGTTCTTGTCTTTCCGGATCCAGGTGGCCAGCTTGAGGTTTTCGGTCACGGTCAGGTTGGCGAAGATGCCGCGGCCTTCAGGCACGTGCGCCACGCCCATCTCCACGATGCGGTGCGCCGGCACTTTGCGCAGGTCTTCGCCATCCAGCAGGATGCGTCCTTTTTGCGTCGGTACGATGCCCGAGATGCTGCGCAGCAGCGTGGATTTGCCCGCGCCGTTGGCGCCGATCAGAGTCACAATCTCGCCCGGCCGGACGGTGAGCGAAATTCCGTGCAGCGCCTCAATGCTGCCATACGACACGTACAGGTCTTCTACCGTGAGCAGGTCTGCCGCAGCGTTGCCGTTCATAGCACCTTCTCCTCTTCGCCCAGGTATGCCTGGATCACGCGCGGGTTGTTCTGGATTTCCACCGGCGTGCCTTCGGCGATCGTCTGCCCGAAGTCCAGCACCTTAATGCGCTCGGCAATGCCCATCACCACGCGCATCTGGTGTTCGATCAGCAGGATGGTCAGGCCAAAACGCTGTCGTGCCATCAGGATCAGGTCAATCAGTTGTTCGATCTCGGCCGGGTTCATCCCCGCGGCGGGCTCGTCCAGCAGCAGCAGCTTAGGCTGGGTGGTCAGCGCGCGGGCGATCTCCAGCCGGCGCTGCTGGCCGTAAGGCAGGTTGCGCGCCGGCACGTCATACAGATCGGCCAGGCCAAAAATGCCCAGGAACTCCAGCGCCTGATCGCGGATGCGTTCTTCTTCGCGCTGGAAGGATGGCAGCCGGAACATCGAGGCCAGCGGGCTGGACTGCACCCGCGCGTATCCGGCGATGCGGATATTATCCAGCACGGTCAGCTCGCGGAAAAGGCGGATATTTTGAAAGGTGCGCGCGATGCCGCCGGCGATGATTTTGTGCGTGGGCATGCCCACCAGCTCGCGTTCTTCGAAGCGGATGCTGCCTTTGGTTGGGCGGTAGACGCCGGTGATCAGGTTGAACACCGTGGTCTTACCCGCGCCGTTAGGGCCGATGATGGCCACCAGCTCGCCGTCGTTCAGGTCAATCGAAAAATCGGCCACGGCGCGCAGGCCGCCAAACCAGTGGGTCAGGTCGGTGATCTTAAGCAGGGTCATGCCGCCACCTCCGGCTGGGGTTTCGACGCGGGCGGCTTCTTGCGCCCACGGTCAATGCTGGGGATCAGGAAGCGCCATTCGCGCAGCCCCATGATGCCCTTGGGCCGGAACAGCATCAGCAGGATCAGCATCAGCGGCGCGAACACCTGGCGCCACTCCTGCGAGATACCTACCGCCTGCAGCAGGCTGCGCAGGCCTTCGCTTACCACGGTGAAGGTGGTGGCGCCCAGAATCGAGCCGCCCAGGCTGCCGATGCCGCCCAGGTACACCATCACCAGCATATCGGTGGATTTGGCGATGGTGAACGAGCGCGGGTTGATAAATTGCAGCTCGTGGGCGAACAGCCCGCCGGCGATGCCGGCCAGGAACGCGCTGAACACGAAGGTGAGCACCTTCACCTGGCGCGTGTTGACGCTCACCAGCCCGGCGGCGGTCTCATCCTCGCGGATGGACTGCACGCCGCGCCCGAAGTTGGAGAAGATGAAGTTGCGTGCCAGCCACACCGTGATCACCACCCAGATAAACACCCAGAACAGGCTGGTCAGCTTGCTCATCCCCATAAACCCGCGTGGCCCGCCGATGGCTTCGATATTCTCCAGCGCGGATTTGATAATCATGTTGAAGGCCAGGGTGACGATTGCCAGGTAATCGCCGCGCGTGCGGAACGATGGGAACGCCAGCCCCAGGCCGAAAATGCCTGCCATCACCCCACCGGCGATGATGACCAGCGGGAACAGGATCGGGTTCAAATTTTCCGGGATCACCAGCACGGTCAGCAGCGAGGCGGTGTAGGCGCCCACCGCCATGAAACCGGCGTGGCCTACCGAAAATTCGCCCATATAGCCGTTCACCAGGTTCAGGCTGATGGTCAGTATGATATTGATGCCAATGTATTTGAGCACCAGGTTGATATAGTCGTTGATCACGCCCAGCATGGGCAGCAGGATGGTGAGCAGCAGCCCCACCAGCAGGATCAACTGCACTTTGTAGCGGTTCCACAACGTTGCAATCATGATCCCACCTTTATACTTTCTGCACCATGGGCCGCCCCAGCAGGCCGGTCGGCTTGAAGGTCAGCAGCACCAGCAGTAATGAGAAGGCTACGAAGTCGCGATAGGTGGATGCCGGCAGGAACACCGGGGTAAAGATTTCGACAAAGCCGAGGATGAACCCGCCCAGCATGGCCCCGCGGATGTTGCCGATGCCGCCCACCACCGCCGAGATGAACGCCCACCAGCCGATGCGGATGCCCATGTACGGATCGATGGTGTAAGCCATACCGTACAGCGTACCGCCTATCGCGGCAATCGATGCGCCCAGCGCGAAGGTGAGCGAGATGATGCGGTCGACCGGGATACCCATCAGCGGCACGGTGAACTTATCCCACGAGATGGCGCGCATGGCCATGCCCACCATCGTGCGCCGCACGATGATATCCAGCAAGATCATGGCGATGATCGAGACCACGATGATGACGATCTGGATATTGGAGACGGCCACCCCGCCGATGTTGTAGGTCACGTTGGGGATTAGCTCGGGCATAAAGCGCGGCGCGGGACCCACCGGCTTGAAGGCTACCATGAAGTTCTCCAGCAGCAGGCCGATACCCAGCGCGGTGATCACCGCCGAGATGCGCGGTGCGGTGCGTAGCGGTTTGTAGGCCAGCCGCTCGATGACCACCGCCAGCAGCGCGGTGAGGAACATCGAGACCAGCATGGTGAGGATGAAAATCAGCAGCGGCGGCATGCCGGCTGCCACCGAAAGCACCAGGCTGGAGAAGAAGAATGCCGCGTAGCAGCTCACCATAAAGATGTCGCCATGCGCGAAGTTGATCATGGTGAGGATGCCGTAGACCATGGTGTAGCCCAGCGCGATCAGGGCGTACACACTGCCTACCTGCAGAGCGTTCAACACTTGCTGGATATAAAACTGCATATTTCACTCCTGTACGGGCCGCGGGGAACGGGGCGCGAAGGGGAGTGTTTCCCGGCGCATTTACGCGCCGGGAAACACTCTGGAACGGAGTAAGGATGGTTTACGGGTTGGCTGTCTGGTAATACTTGAACGCGCCGCCGGTTACCTGGATTACGACCGCGCTTTTTACCGGGTCGCCGGTGCCCTTGAACTGCATGTTGCCGGTCACGCCTTCGTAGTTGCTGATCGAAGAAATGGCCGTGCGCACCGCTTCGCGGTCAATCTTGCCCGCTGTCTGCAGCGCCTGGAACAGCATGCCGAACGAGTCGTAGGTCAGCGCCGCTACGTCATCCGGCACCTTGCCGTAGGCCTTCTGGTAGCCCTGGATGAACGACTGCGCCTTGGGCGTGGCGATATCAGCGGCGTAGTGCGTGGTGAAGAACGAGCCATCGCAGTCCGCGCCGCACAGGTTCACCAGCTCCAGCGAGCCCCACGAGTCGGAGCCGAGGAACTTGCCGGTGTAGCCCAGCTTCTTGGCCTGCTGCACCTGCAGCGGCACTTCGGCATAGTAGTTGGGCAGGAACAGCGTATCCGCTCCGGCGTTCACCAGCTTGGTGAGCTGCGAGGAGAAGTCCTTATCGCCGGTAGTGTACGTCTCAAAGCCCACCAGGGTCAGCCCTGCGGCTTCGAGCGTTTTCTTATAGACCTCGGCAATACCCTTGTTATATTCCGAGCCTACATCATACAGCACGGCCGGCTTCTGGGTCTTCAGCTCGTTCATGGCGAACTTGGCCGCCACCACGCCCTGGAAGTCATCGATGAAGGCCGCGCGGAATACGTACTTCTTGGGCTGGCCGGTCTTGGTATCCAGCGTGGTCTTGGTGTTGGTCGACCACGGGCTGATCATCGGCATCTTCGAGGATTCGGACACTTCGGCTGCCGGGATGGCGTTGCGCGAAGCGTTCGGGCCGATCATGGCGACGACGCCGGCGGTGGAAAGCTTTTGCGCCGCGGCGGCCGCCGATTCGGCCTTGTCTTCATTGTCTTCGATCTGCAGCTCTACCTGGTACTTGGTACCACCCACATCCAGGCCGCCGGCATCGTTAATTTCCTTCACCGCCATTTCTGCGGCATTCTTACACGATTCCCCTACCACCGGTACCGAGCCGGTTAGCTCCGCGTTCAACCCTACCTTGATCGAGGTGGGGGCCGCGGCGGTCTGGCAAGCCGTCGCCAGCAAGCTTAGCGCAAACAGCACCAAAACCGTGACATACATTCTTCTCATTTCTGCCTCCTCAAACGAACGATTGGAAAATCCGGTTCTGCGAAGTGGGCAAGGACGAAGAATCGATAGGTACGCGTGCCTGGATATGCAATTGTGAGCGGGTGGGGAAAGTCTAGCTGGATGTCACCTCCTGTGGCAACGCAAGCGAAATGCTGGCACCAGAACAGGTCGATCACCAAACCAGTATAACGATTATAGCAGAAACATCAACCGAGGGCGCATGAAAAACCGCCGCGCGCATCTTGACGATTTTTGCGAGTTGGGGTATATTCATTGCCTGTCAGCAATGACACGCCCTCGTAGCTCAATTGGATAGAGCGTCTGCTTGCGGAGCAAAAGGTTGCAGATTCGAGTTCTGCCGAGGGCACACAAAGACCCCAAACCGGGGTCTTTTGTATTAGAGTAAAGTTAAGCAGGCCAGGCGCGTAGCGCCTGGCCTGCTTAACTTTACTTACTCCCGCAGCTTTTTCTCGAACTCGTGCAAATCTACCCTTGCGGTCATATCCAGGCTGAGCGGGGTGACGGCCACCACCTGGTCGAACAGCAGCGCGTAGATGTCGGAATCGGGGCTGATGTCGCTCTGCTTGACGTCGATCTCAAAGCCAAACGCGCCTTCTTCTTCCCAGCCGCCCTTGCGCATCACTGCCGGGCGGTAATAGCGGTGGCGCGCCAGGCGTGTCATGCGCCAGGCAGTTTCTGGCGTGGCATTGGCCGGCACTTCCACTTTCAGCAGGTCTACGTCCGGCGGCATGCGCTGCTTCAGCATGCGCTCGGCGATCACGCGGGTGAAGTGCGCCGCGCTGGAAAAATCAACTTTGGTGGAGTAGTTGTAGTAATCGTCGCTGGTGAGCTGCAGCGACACCGCCATCGAGGGGATGCCCAACGATGCGCCTTCCATCGCCGCGCCCACCGTGCCCGAAATGGTGATAATATCGCCCACGTTCTCGCCGTAATTGATGCCTGAAACCACCAGGTCGGGCGGGTTATCGGCCATAATCTCCAGCACGGCGTGCATCACCGTCTGCGCCGGCGTGCCGCCCACGGCGTAGGCCTGCCAGTCCTGATTGCCGATGCGCAGTGTGTTGGAATGGATGCGGCCGTCCGAGGTGAGCAGCATGCTGCGCCCGGTGGACGATGCCTGGTCGCGCGGGGCGGCCAGGGTTACAAACCCCAGTTTCGATAAGGCTTCCGCCGCGGCCCAGATGCCCGGCGACTGGATGCCATCGTCGTTGGTTAACAGAATTTGGTAGCGTCCGTCTTTCATAGACGGAATTGTAGCACAGCGCGCGGATGCGCGCGGCGGCTTACGGAAATTCGGGGTACAGCGCGTGCATCAGGTCGATGGTGGCGGTATCCGGCGCCTGCAGCCACAACGCCTGGCTGCCGGCCAGGTAGATGCAGCTTACCTGCTCGCCCTGCCAGCACTCGCCGCTGATATTATCCACGCGCTGGCCGCGGTAACGCTCGTTCATGTGTTCGAACAGTACCGGGAAGAACTCGCCGGCCTCTTTTTCATCGTCCCAGGCCCAATGCACGGTCAGCGCGGTCTGGCCTTCGCTGTTTTGCAGTACGGTCAGGCTATCGCCGCCCCAGCCGGCCGCTGCCTTCGACGCCCGGTCGGTATCGACGTGCGCGCTCGGGTCTGCGCCAAAGCCCAGCAGCAGGTAGGTGTACCATTCGCCCAGCACGTTCTGGCGCAGCACGCTCCAGTCGTCGCCCAGCGCTTCCTGCAGCGGGCGCGGCGGCACGCTCAGCGCGCCTTCGCCGCTGACATACTTCTTGGGGTGCATAATCTGCTCGCTGGTAGACGGCGGGTTGGCGTAGGCATTGCTTACCTTGGCCCAGCCGCCCAGATTGAACAGGTAGTTGACGAAGGATGCGCCGCGCACGCTGCCAAAGCGGTTGTTCTCGCTGGCGTACGCCGGCGGATTCTGCTCCAGCAGCGCCAGCGCTGGCGGGCGGTAGAGGGTGATATCGCGGTACTCGGCGCTCTTGGCGTGCTTCTGGCGCCAGGCTTCCATCGTCATTTGCGCGTCGCCTTCGGCCAGCGCGGCCAGCGCGGCGCACGGCTCGTTATTCGTCGCGCAGCTCGGCGCAGCGGACAGATCCGTGATGAAGAAATTCTGGTCGAGCAGCGCGTGGGTGTATTCATGCGCGTAGATATAATGCTCCACCGCCCCAAAGCGCAGCCCCAGCACAAAGATCTGCTTGGTATCGGGGGTGTAAAAGCCGCCCAGCGCGTCTACCATGCGGTTAAAGCGGTTCATGGTCACGTCGTAGCCGGGGCTAACCAACCCCAGCGCCACCAGCACGCTGCGCTCGCGTTCAGTCTCGGCTTCAAACGCCGGGGTCAGGTACTGGTTGCGCAGGTAGCGCTCGGTGCGGTCGCGCGAGACGATGTTAAACGGTACGTCACCCTGCCCGGTCAGCCCGCGGATGGCGGAAACCTGCTCCTGGATGCGCGCGCGCTTCTGCTGCACCGTATCGCCCAGCGGCACGAACGTCTCGGTGGGCGCGGGGGTAAAGGTGGGGCGCGGCGTCTCGGTGGGCAGCGGGGTGGGCATGGCCGGCGTAGCGGTGACGCCACCGCCGCTGGCTGCACCCGGCGCGGCGGCAATCGGCTCGCCCGCGATCTCGGACTGTGCCAGCGGCTCGGCGGCGGCTGCCAGAGGCGGGGCAGCGCGCATCTGGCTCACCAGGAAGATCCCCAGGCCAATACTGGCCACCACCAGCAGCGCCACCAGCCCCAGCGCCAGCCGCACGGTGCGTTTGGAAACCGGCTGCGCGGGCTTTGTGTTTTTGGCGGCTTTCTGCGCCGCGGGCACAGACGGGGGCAGTGGATCGGGCGTGGGCTCAGAAGCTTTGGCTTTGGGCTGTGGCGCGGGATTGAGGACGGGCGCGGCCGGCTCGGGGGCGGGGGGCTGCTCCAGTTCGGCCAGCGCGCGCAGCGCCAGCGCGTTTCCTGGGTCGATGCGCAGCGCCTGGCGCAGGCAGTCCATGCGCTCGGCACGGCCATCGACCGTGGCGGCCAGCCACAGCCAGCCCTGCAAATCATTGGGGTCGGCTTGCACGGCCTGCTGCAGCAGGCGGCGCGCCTGGAGCTTGTTGCCTGCTTTGAGTGCGTTAATGCCCTGTTGTGTGAGCTCGTTCACGCCGGTACTCCTGCTGCGATGTTGGGATGGATGCGGACAGGCACGCTCACGGCGGCGCGAGCGCAGTTTCATCCTATCATAAAAGGCAGGGGGAGTCGTTTACAGATTCGAAAAGGGTGGGCTTAGCGCATCTGCAAATCGGTTAGTTCCAGCGCCGTTCCATCCCAACTCAGACGGCACAGCACGGTGAGCTGCACCAGGTGTCCGCCAAAGTCTTCGGCTTCCACGCGCATCTGCACGCGGTAGCGTTCGGGGCTGTCGACGGCCACGCTGGACGAGGTGAACGGGGCGAATGCCGCTGTGGATGGGGCAGGTAGCTCGCCCAGCACCGCCTGGCGGCACAACTCCCAGGCTGCGGCCGGGTCGGCGACGGCAGGCTGCGAGCGGAAACGCGTGAAAGCGAAGGCGGCCACGGCCGCGGCGATCAAGAGCAGCGCGGTAAGGACCAGCAGGGCGCGGGTGGGCGATCGTCGCATGCCCTGATTTTACCTGCTTCTCTCGCCCGCGCGGGTTTCAGGTACAATGCCTGTGTGTCCCGCTCGCTGCCCCTTCTTTGTGTGTTGATTCTGCTCGCCGGCTGCGTCCCGGCGGCGGCGCTGCCTGCGCGCTCTACGCCTTCCCCGGCCGTGGTGCTGCCTGCGCGCCCCACTCCAGCCCCGGCCACCCCTTCACCCACGCTGACCTCACCGGTGACTGCCACGCTCGCACCAACCACGCCGGCTGCGCCTGTATCGCTGGTCTGCTCGCCTCTGGATGGCATCGAACGCGCAGACCTGGCCGCGCTGGTCTCCAATCCCTACCATCCCCCGCGCACCGGCAGTGACGATCCGCACCACGGCGTGGACCTTGCGGATACGCTTAACCCCAACGCCATCGCGCTTTCCGGTCGCGGAGTGCGCGCTGCGCTGGCCGGCACGGTGGCCGCCGTGGTAACGGACCGTTTCCCTTACGGCAACGCACTGATCATCGAAACCCCGCTGGATGCGCTGCCGCCCGGGTTGGTATCCGCGCTGGCCCTGCCCGCTGCCGCTCCCACCATCACCCCGCCCGCGCTCACCTGCCCGCCCTTCGACCCCGCACGCGCCGGCGATCCCGCGCGGCAGTCGCTGTACCTGCTCTACGCCCACATGCAAGACGCTCCAACCGTGCAGGTGGGGGAAGCCGTCACCTGCGGCCAGCCGGTGGGCGCCATCGGCCAGAGCGGTAACGCGCTCAACCCGCACCTGCACATTGAGGCGCGGATCGGCCCTGCCGGGGCGCGCCCCGGCAGCCTGGCGCACTACACCGACAGCGCCACGCTGGATGAAATGGCCGCCTACTGCGCCTGGCGCGTCAGCGGCCTGTTCGCCATGCTCGACCCGCTGCCCCTGCTGGCCGGGCCGTAGCCTATCCAACTCCTGGCCATCCGGCCAGTCTATCCCTGCCACCCCGGCTACCGCAAGACTGCCCAAAGCGGTGTAGAGAAACGCCGCGCAACGGCGTATGCTTACCGTAGTCAAACAGGCGCATAGTTCACAGGAAGGAGGATCCGATGACAGCTATGACGAAACGACTGGCAGTAAGGGGAAAGGCCGCCGCTGCGCTGCCCGCTCCCTTGCCGGAAGAAACGAATCGATGGCATAAACTGGCTGCGCGGTTCTCCATCCGCCTGCGAGTACGCGCGCAGCTCCGCCCGGATACATTCTGCAATCCGGAAACCCAGCGCACCTACCTGAGCTTTAACCAGACGCGCTGGTAGGCCACTCGCCATCGTTTTCGTTCCGTCGCCCTCAGGCCGCGGCTTCCGGACCGGCACTCGGCACCATCCAGGGGTGCAGTTGCAAACAGGATTACCGAAGAAGGACGAACGATGGACGCTGTACAATTGCGAGCTTCCGCTCACCTGCACCTCACGCATGGCTGGGTGGATACGAAGGAAACACTGTACAAGGCTTTTCGACTGCTGTCTGGCGCTCTGCGCCCGGCTGTGCTCAACCGGTCACGCAAGGGGGAAAATCCGTACGACTTTAGCCGGCCCGAGAACCAGCGCAGTTATCTTGCCGTAAACGAAACGCCACGCTGGCGCTAACGCGCGGCGCAAACCAAACGCAAAACCGGGCGGCCCACGGGCCGCCCGGTTTTGGATTCCTATGACCGCCGCCGGCGACGCCAGCCGCCGGAATCGCCTACCAGGAACAGCACTCCCGCGGCGATGGCCAGCACCGCCAGGATCATCGCCATGCCGTCGAAGGTCAGCCCGAATTGGGCCAGCCCGGTCAAGATCAGCCAGATTGCCAGTAACAGGTACGCAGCGCGCATTCCAATCCCTCACCCAAAGAATCGCGCGCCGGGGATCAGGCCAGCGCGCGTTGTGTTATGTCCAGTATAGGCAGGCTGGCGCTACCGCGCAATACGGGAATCCCCCTATGCGCGCGGTGCGGGCTGTTTATAGGATTTTGCCCACAATTTGTATCTGCAATCAAAAATTCGTAGGGGCGAGGCGAGAGAGGACAGGCTGCCCGTAAGGCGCGTCAAAGCCTCGCCCCTTCGCGCGGATGACAAAGCTCGCTGCTACGCCGCGGGCGGGATGGTGTCCAGGCGCTTCTTCTGCCCATCGGTGAGCATGTTGGGCACGGCGTCGGGGCCGGCGGCGAAGGCATCTTCAATGCCGCGCTGCACCTCGGCGCACCACGCGCGCGCCGCTTCCCGGCGGTCAGCCTGGAAGCGCGCCAGCCACGCGTCGAGGTCGGCGTTCTTCAAACCGTCGCGCTGCCACTGCTCCAGGAAGCCCACCACCATGTCGACGATGCGCGCGCTCTGCCACGGCAGGCTCTTGGGCAGCTCGCGCTCAGCGATCTGCCTGGCCAGCGCAAACTGGTGCGCCTTGTAATCCACGTCCAGCCCGTAATGCGCGCACAGCACCTCGTCGGTGATCGTTTCAGACCACTTGCGGTGGAAGCGGCAGATGCCGGTGTTGTCGCTGAACAGCTCGTAGGTCATGCGCTCCACGTTCTTACGCCCCAGCTCATAGGGCGGCACGAAATCGTTGCCGTAATAGACGTAATACTTGCCCATCACCGGCATCGACGAGAGCATGCCCGGCACCCAGTACTGGTTGGGAACCATATGGCCTTCGTCGCCGTGTGCCACGAACACCGCGCGGTCCATGCTGTTCGCGCCGCGCGCCGCGTGCTTGCGGTCAATCACCTGTGCCGCCGCGCGGATGCCGCGCCGGAACAGCGCGGCTTTGGGCTCGAACAGGATCGCATCCACCACGGCCATTGCGTAGTTGGCGTTCTGCATGCTGTCGGCCACCACGTCAAAGACCGCGGGGTCGGCGGTGAAGGTGAAACGCAGCTCGCTGGCCGGCGGCAGGCCGTATTCCGCCGGGTCAATCACCCCGTCCGCCACCAGCTCCATGATCCACGCCAGTGTCCCGCCGGTCTGGATGGCGTCAAAGCCCATCATATCCACGTGGTCGTTGAGCAGCTCAGCGGCGCGCTGGTCAAACACGCCCACCTGCGGCCCCAGCGCGTGGTAGGGCTCATAATCCTTCTTGTACCGGCCGTACAGTTTCTTGCACACCACCGGGCAGGGCTCGCCGCAGTGCTGGAAGCTCTTGGTCTTGATGGTTTCCTCATTAAACTGCGCCAGGTAGTGCTTGAGGATGAAGACCTCGTGCTGGCGCAGGCGATCCGCGTCGCTGGCATAGATACTGCGGTAGTTGTAGCTGAGAATGCGCTCGTTGAGCTCGCGCATATTGACGCCAAACGTGCCGCCGGTTTCGAACTCTGGCACGTAGCGGTACTTTTCGGTCACCGCGATGTCGGTTTGCAGCGTCTTTTTGCCAAAATGCTCGAGGAAATACGAGTCAATCTCGGCCGAGTCGCGCAGGTCGGGGTCTTCCCAGTCGCCGCCAAAAACGATGCCGGCGATGTTGTGGTGCTGCAAGAGGCGGCTGCCTAACCCGCCGCGCCCGGCCCAGTCTACCACCGGGCTGAACTGCGCCGGCTGGTCTTTGCGCGCCCGCACCGGGTTGGAACCGATTGCGCCTTCGTCGGTGTATAACGCTGCCGGGCCTACGGCCATCACGCGCACCTTGCCGGGCGTAAACTCGCCGGCGTAGCGGTCGAACAGCGCCTGCTGCAGTGCATAGAACCCGGCCAGCTTTTCACCTTCGGGGCTGGCGTAACCGGCCCACAGCAGCTCGCAGTTCACCGGCTCCAGTCGCACCAGGATTTCACCATTCTTGTGGTTGAGGATCAGCACGCTGGGCGTGGCGGCCTGCCCGCGCAGCGCCACGTAATTGACGCCCACGCCGTGGAAGGTATACGCCGCGCCGCCCATGCTGGAGACGTAAAAGCCTTCCCACTGCGGGCTCCAGGCGCAAAACACTAGCCGGCGGGACCCGGGGATGCTGCTGCCTGCCAGCAGTCCCTCGCCAAAGGTAAAGCTGTCAGGGTAAAGGTTATAGCGCTGCCAGCCGTAATCCACGGGGCCGAGGATCTTTTTGCCCTCGATGGGCCGCAGGTACCAGTTGCCGTTGTTGAGGTGGATGGTCAGCTCGCGCTGGTTGAGCGGGTAGATCATAGGTTTCTCCTGTGCGCCGGCCGTTCACGCTGGCGCGGCCGCGCCGGAATTATACCACCCGCGGGTCAGATTTCTGTTTCGTCGCGCACGAATACGCGCGGCACGCGCGGCTGCGCCAATGTGACTGCCGAAAAGCTGGAACGCCACAGCGCCTGCAGCTCTTCCTGTAATATTTCTTCATCGCCCTGGCGGCCCACCAGCACCACTTCGGTGCCGGGCGGGGTGTATTCCGGCAGGCGGAGCATCAGCAGGTCCATGCAGATGCGCCCAACCACCGGCACGCGCCGGCCGTTGACCAGCATGTGCGCCCCGGGCGCGCGCTGGTAGCCGTCGCCGTAGCCCACCGGCACCACGCCGATCCATTCTTCGCCCGCGGTGTGGTATTCCTGCATATAGCTTACGCCCCAACCGGCTGGCAGCTTGCGGCAGCTCATCAATTGTGCCTTCCAGGCGAAGCCGCGCCGCAGCCCTGCGGTGAATGGGGCGGGGCCGGGCCCCATGCCCTGGCCGTAGAGGATGCCACCGGCGCGCACCATATTAAAGAAGCTGTCGCGCTCGTGGATGATGCCCATGGTGTTGGCCAGGTGCACCCAGCGCGGCTCGACGCCCGCGTCGCGCACCCCGGCCAGCGCCTCGCGGAAGCGCGCAAGCTGCAACTGGCTGAAAGCGTGGTCATCGCCGGCCAGCGCAAAGTGGCTGAAGATGCCCTCGATTTCCAGCCCGCCCAGCGACAGCGCGTGCCGCGCCAGTGCCGCGGCGTCTCCGGCCAGCACGCCAAAGCGCCCCATGCCGGTGTCGATCTTCAAATGCACCTTCGCCCTGCGCCCCTGCGCCTGCGCCCGCGCGGCAATCTGGTTGGCAGTGTCTGCGTCGGGCAGCGGCAGGTCCAGCCCGGCTGCCAGGGCCGCGTCGATCTGGCCCGGGGTGGCGCCGGTCAGCACCAGCACCGGCGCGTCGATCCCGGCCACGCGCAGCGCCAGCCCTTCGCTCACCCGCGCCACTGCCAGCGCCACCGATGCGGCCGACGCCCCCAGGAAGGCGCGCGCCACTTCTACCGCGCCGTGGCCGTAGCCGTCGTCTTTGACCACGCCCATCAGCGCCACGCCGGCCCAATCGGCCGTCAGCCGCGTGTTGTGCTCAATGGCCGAGAGATTAATTTCGATCCAGGTCGGGTAGGGCAGGGTTGTGAGGGTCATGGGGTTCTTCGCTTGTTTGGTTTTGTGGTGGCTGATCGTCATGATTCAGTACGTCGGGTTTTCCCCTACGGGGGCACGATATCGCAAAAATCGCTCAACCCGACCTACAGGACTTTTGCATACAAACAGCTTCGCGTCTTTCGCGTTTTAAGGTTTTCTCGCGGTTCAGCCTTTTGCCAACACGCCCAGCTCATCAAAATCCACGTCCAGCAGCGCCGGCTGGTCAAAGGCCAGCGCGCTTGCCCGGCCGCGCGAGTCTTGCTGGAACGTCACCAGCCCCCACGGGATGTACGGATCAAGCCAGGTGAGGCGGTAGGTGTCGTAATGCCAGTGCTCCAGGTCGGCGGTGAAGGCCGGGGTGTGTGCGAAGCGCAGCCACAGTCGCCCACCCTCGGCGCACACGTCCACGCCGTCGATCAGCGGGCTGGCGTAGCGCCCGGCCAGCGCCTCGGCCGGCAGCGATGGGCGCGTGCCCGCCACGCGCGCCGCCGCGCGCGCCTGCTCCTCGTCCGCATAGGCGCGCGCCTCTTCTTCCGCCGCCTGCCGGTAGAGGGGCAGCGAATCCACTGCCTGCGCGCCCAGGCCCAGCAGCTCATCCAGCACGCGGAACGTTACCGGGTAGGTAAGCGGCGCCTCGGCGTTGGTCAGCGCCACCACGCCCAGGCCTGCTTCGGGCAGCATGGTGACCAGCGTGCGCATGCCATCCACCCCGCCGGAGTGCTGCACCAGCTTGCGGCCGCGGTAATCCTGCACGCGCCAACCCAGCGCGTAGGTGGTGAAGCGCGGCGCTAGGTGCGCCAGCGGCCCGCTTGCCCGCTGGTTGGGGATGGCCATCTGTGGCATGTGCAGTTCGTGCATGCCGGCTGCGCGCACCAGCGGTGTGCCGCCAAAGCGGCCGTCCTCCAGGTGCAGGCGCAGATACTGCGCCAGGTCCCAGGCCGAGGCGTGCAGAGAAGCCGCCGGGCCAACGTTATCGTGGTCACGGTAAGGGATGGGGTGCATCGCCCCCCGGCTGGCATACGGCAGCGGCGCGTAGGGGGTGGCCATGTTGGCATTCGAGCGCCCGCGTGCATAATTGGGCGCGCTGTCGGCCATGCCCAGCGGGTCGAGGATGCGCTGCTGCACGAAGTCATCCCAGCTCTGCCCGGTGATGGCGGGGATGAGCTGCCCCGCCACCAGGTACATCACGTTTTGATAAGCATATGCACTGCGGAAGCTGCTGGCCGGTCGCAGGTAGCGCAGCCGGCGCGCGACCTCGTCGCGCCCCAGATCTGAGCCGTACCAGATCGTCCCACCCGAGACCTCGCCCAGCCCGCTGCGGTGCACCAGTAGGTCGCGCACGCGCATCTCGCGCGTGGCGAAGTCGTCCATCAGCGCGAAACCGGGCAGGATTTCAGTCACGTATTGATCCCAGCCCAGCTTTCCCTCGTCCACCAGCATGGCCAGCGCCGTGGCGGTGAAGGTTTTCGAGATCGACGCGATGGCATAGGTGGTGTGCTCGTCGGCCGGCGCCTGCGTGGCTTCGTCGCGCAGGCCAAAGCCACCGGCAAAGATCAGCGCGTCGTCGCGGATTACCGCCAGTGAAAGCGCGGGCACGCGCAGCACGCGCATGCCATCCAACACCCAGGCGCGGAAGGAAGGAGAATCGAAGTTGGGCATGCAGACCTCATTGGGAAGGAAGCAGGGGATTGGGGAACGGGCGTACCGCAATATTGTAGACCAATCCCGCGAGCCGGTCAAACCCTGCTCGCGAGGCACGGTCCGCGAGCGGCCAACCCCGGGCGAGGCGAGAAAAAGAGCTGATCCCTATATTGCCTCAAAGCCTCGCCCCTACAGGTGATGGGTTTGCGGGTGGGTTCTTTTTTTACCCCTGCACGGAAATGAGATGCGCGCTACTCCCTCATCTTTACACGGTGCCACTGGATGCGCGCGGCCACCAGCAGCTCATCGTTTTCATCGAAAACCATGCCAAAGGCCAACGGCTTAGCGCCTTCGATGGTACCCAGGAAGCGCCCACCGCTATCAAACACCTGGATGCCGTGGATGTCGCCCACGTAGACGCGACCCTGGCCATCGACGGCGATGCTGTAGGGCGCATTCAGCTGCCCTGGCTGGGTGCCGCGCCCGCCCCAGCGGTTGATATAGCGGCCGTCCGGCCCGTACTTGAATATCGAATCTTCAAAGCGCGCCAGGATATAGGTGTTACCGGCCCCGTCCACCGCCAGCCGCATCACCAGCTCGGGCGCGCCGGTCTGTGAGCTGATCGCCCCCTCGATGGTGCGAACCAGGTTGCCCCCGGCATCAAAGAAGGCGATATCGTCGCGCCCGGCGCCGCCGACCGCGGCCGCCAGCCCGCCATCCACTGTGGCAGTTACGTCGTCGTAGTCGCCCAGCCCCGGCGCGGTCAACTGCCCCAGCATCTTGCCGGTTTTGCCATCATAGCGGGTGATATTCCCCGACTGCACCACATACACCACGCCCTGCCGGTCCGCGGCCAGGCCCCGCAATGGCATTTCCGCATCCACCATCCACTGCGTTAAAAACGTGCCATCCGCGTCGAACACCTGCACCCGCCCGCCGGTGTACTCACCCACGTACACCCGGCCCTGATTATCGGTGGCGATGCTGCGCGCGTCCTGGAACATGCCCGCGCCGATGCCCTCTTTGCCAAAGCTGGCCAGCACCTGGCCGAAGCCGGGGGTCGGGGTGACCGCTGGGACGTTTTTTGAGATCGAGTTCGCGGTCGACAGGATGCCGGGCAGGTCGGTCAGCGCTTGCATCGGTGATGTATCCACCTGGCTGACCACTGTGTCCACTGCGCGCGATACCGTCAGCCACCCGATGATGGCTGGGATGGCGGCCGCGGCCAGCACCAGCAGCATGACCAGCGCAAAGATCCAGCCCACGCGCCGCGCCTGGCCCCTGGCAGCATCTACCGCGGGCTGGACGGCGGTCATGCTCTCCAGCAATTGCTCGGCCAGCACCCCGTCGCGGTCGCCCACGCCGGCATTTCGCAGCAGGGTCTCCATGCGATCGATTACCGCCTTCGACTCGGCCAGCCCCATGCCGCTAATCTCGCGATGCAGCTTGATCGCGCTGATCTTTTGCCCGGCGCGGATCAGCCGCGCGATCTCCAGCGCCTGCTCGCGCGTGAAAACGTCTGCTGCGCCGCCAATGACCACGCTGCCGGGAAAAACGGTTGCGCCCGGCGCGCGCTGCGCGCGCAGCTCAGACGTCACCACCACGGTCTTGCCGCAGTATTTGCAAACGACGTGCGTATCGCTGCCGTTGGGCAGCAGGCTTGCTCCACAAGATGGACAGTCAAACGTGGCGGCCATTCCCCTCTCCTCACGCTATGATTACTTCCGGTTGCCGTTGCGCCGATAATACGATCATTGTAAAGAGCGCACCCGAGCGTGTCAACGCCGCACTGCGCCCGCGGGTGATACAATGGAACCATCCCCCACTGTCCGGAGCGCAACCTATGACCCCTGACCTGCTCCCGCTCGATTCCCCCACCGCCACGCTGGACGCAGCCGGCGGCAAAGGCGCCAACCTGGCCCGCCTGGCGCGGCTGGGCTGCCCGGTCCCACCGGGCTTTATCATCCCGGTGGGCGCCTACCACGCCGCGCTGGCCGCGGCCGGGCTGGATGAGCGCATCCCCGCGATGGCACGCGACGTGAACACCGCCGACCCGGCCGCGCTCGACGCGCTCTCAACGCAAATCCGCGCCTGCTTCACCCCCGACTTGCTGCCTGCTGCCCTATCTGGAGCTATCCTGGCCGCGTGGCAGACGCTGGGCGCGCCGCCGGTGGCGGTGCGCTCCTCTGCGACTGCCGAAGACCTGCCCGAAATGTCCTTCGCCGGCCAGCAGGATACCTATCTGAACGTCACCACCGGCGAGACGTTGCTGCGCGCAGTGGCAAGCTGCTGGGGCAGCCTGTGGACGGCGCGCGCTATCGCCTATCGTGGGCGGCAGGGTGTGGGCCAGGCCGGGCTGGGGCTGGCGGTGATTGTGCAGCAGATGGTGGACAGCGCCGCCTCGGGTGTGCTGTTCAGCGCCAACCCGCTCACCGGGCTGCGCTCGGAAACCGTGATGGATGCCGCGCTGGGGCTGGGCGAGGGACTGGTATCCGGTCTGGTGGAACCGGATCACTACGTAGTGGACCATCTGACCGGGCGCATTACGTCGAAAACCATCGGCGCGAAGGCGCTGGCGGTGGTGCCCGGCCCAGGCGGCGGCGTGCAGACCGTGGCCACCGGCGCGCTGCGCCAGGCCCTGCCCGACGAGCAGGTGCTGGCCCTGGCGCAGATGGGCGCGCGCGTGGCCGACGATTTTGGCGCGCCGCAGGATATTGAATGGGCCTGGGACGGCCAGCGCCTGTACCTGCTGCAGTCGCGCGCCATCACTTCGCTGTTTCCGGTTCCGCAAGGCACCGGACCGGACGATCTGCGCGTGCTGTTTTCGTTTGGCGCGGTGCAGGGAATGCTCGACCCGATCACCCCGCTGGGACGTGACGTGATGATGCTGCTGGCTGTTGGCGGGGCGCGCCTGTACGGCCTGCGCTTCACCGAGCAGACCCAGACGGTGCTGCGCGAGGCCGGCGAGCGCCTGTGGGTGGATGTTACCACCCCGGTGCGCAACCCGGTGGGGCGCGGCGTGGTGCGCGGCGCCCTGCGCTATGTTGAGCCCGGCGCGCACGACCATCTGCTCAGCGTGTGGGATGACCCGCGCCTGACGCCCACCACCCGCCGCCTGCGCCCGGCCACCGCCCTGCGCCTGGTGCGCGGCATGGGACCCATGCTGTTCAGCCTGCTGCGCTATATGGCCACCCCCGAAAAGCGCATGGCGCAGACGCGCCAGCGGGTCAGCGAGGTACTGGTTGATTTCCGCACCCGACTGGACGCGGCCAGCGGCACGACCGCCGCAAAGCTGGCCGCGCGCGTCGCGGTGCTGCGCCGTACCAGCAGTATCTTCAAGATGCTGGCATCCTCGTTCATCCCCGGCATAGGCACCGGCATGTCCACCTGGATGCTGGTGCGGCGCTTTGCCGGCCAGCTCGACCGCCAGCAAGGCGGCGAGCATTTCTCAAGACTGGCGATGCAGATCCCACGCGGCGTGCCCGGCAACGTCACCACGGAGATGGACCTGGCCCTGTGGCGCGTGGCGCGCCAGGTGCGCGCGGATGCGCCTTCCGCCGCGCTGTTCGAGGCGCTGCCTCCCGCCGAGCTGGCCGCGCGCTGGAGCGCCGGCGCGCTGCCCCCGGCCGCGCAGGCGGCCATCACCACCTTTCTGGATGAGTACGGGCTGCGCGGCCTGGCTGAGATTGACCTGGGCCGCCCGCGCTGGCGCGAAGAGCCCGAGCACGTGATGCAGTTGATGGCCGCTTACCTGCCCATCGACCCCGCCGACGGCCCGGACGTGCAGTTTGCGCGCGCGGCCCAGGCAGGCCAGAGCGCGCTGGACGAGATCGCCCGCGCCGCGCGCCGCCTGCCGCATGGCTGGCTCAAAGCGCGGCTGGTGCGTTTTGCCGGCCGCCGCGCCCGCGCCGTGCTCGGTATCCGCGAGGCGCCCAAGTTCTTTGCCGTGCGCGCCATTGGCATGGGGCGGCTGGCGCTGCTGGACAGCGGCCGCGAGCTGGTGCAGGCGGGCGTGCTGGCCCGGCCGGATGACGTGTTCTACCTGCGCGTGAGCGAGCTGGAAGCGCTGGCGGCGGGCGAGAAACGTGATTGGGCCGGCCTGGCGCGCGAGCGCCGCGCCGCTTATGAGCGTGAAAAGAGCCGCCGCCAGCTTCCGCGCCTGCTGCTCAGCGACGGGCGCGCGTTTTACGCTGGCATCACCGGCCCTGACGGGCACGCCGGCCTGCGCGGCGACCCGGTATCCCCCGGCCTGGTGGAAGGCGCGGTGCGCGTGGTGCTCGACCCGCGCCAGGCCCAGCTTCAACCCGGTGAAATCCTGGTCTGCCCCGGTACCGATCCATCCTGGACGCCGCTGTTCCTCGCCGCCGGCGGGCTGGTGATGGAAGTGGGCGGGATGATGACCCACGGCGCGGTGGTGGCGCGCGAGTACGGCATCCCTGCCGTGGTGGGCGTGGACCAGGCCACGCAGCGCCTGCAAACCGGCCAGCGCATCCGCGTGGACGGCTCGACCGGGATCATACAGGTACTCGACCCTGGTTTATGAGGAATCTCAAATGAAACCCCTGCTTTACCTCAACCTGCTGCTTGCCAGCTTTCTGATCCTGCTGGCAGGCTGCATGCCACAACCGGCGCAAACGCCCGCTCCATCCGCCATCGCTTCGCCTTTCGCGCCCGCTGCAAAGCTCCCGGTGATCTTCAACGATGATGGCAGCCCGGATGGCACCACCGCCCTGATGTACCTTCTCAGTGACCCGGCCGCCAGCGTGCAGGCTGTCACGATTTCACATGGCGAGGCGCATCCGCAGGTGTATATCCAGCATATGGGCCGCGTGCTGGACGATTTTGGCCTGGCCGGCATACCCCTGGGCGCGGGCGCAGACACGGCTTTGCAGCCGGGGGAAGATTTTCCGGAGTGGCTGCGCCAGTCTTCCGATAATTTCTGGGGCTTGCCGGTACCCAATGCAACATCCACCTACGAAACACAGGATGCTGCGGCGTTAATCGTTTCGCTGCTCAACCAGTCGTCGGAACCCATGGCGATCTTCGTCAGCGGCCCATGCACCGACCTGGCCCGCGCCCTGCGCATGGACCCCGGTATCCGCGAGCATATCTCCCTGGTTGCGATTATGGGTGGGGCTGTCCGCGTCCCCGGCAACCTGACCGATTTTTCCACAAATCCTGATAACACCAGCGCTGAATGGAACATCTACAGCGATCCACTGGCTGCCGCGGAAGTCTTTTCCTCTGGCCTGCGCATTGTTCTTGTGCCTCTCGACGCCACCAACCAGGTCAGCGCGACGCGTGAAGACACGCGCCAGTGGCGGTCCGGCGGTCGGGCCGCCGACCTCGCCGCTGATATGTATGACCGGCTGCTCAGGTCGGACACAGCGATCATGCCCCTGTGGGATGTGATGACCGCGGCGATCATGCTGCACCCCGAGCTTTGCGACCTGACGCCATTGAGCCTGAAGGTTGTCACCGAACAGGGGAATACATACGGCCAGACCCTTGAGACGCAGGGCGATCCCAACGTCCAGGTTTGCCTGGACCCGGACGTCCCTGCGCTGAAACAAAACCTGATCCAGGTATTCGCCGCCAGCCAATAACCCCTGCGCCTGGCTGCCTTCTCATCTATAATATCCTCATAGAAAGGCCGTGACGCCCATCGCGGCGTGAGGCTTATGAAACGAACGACAAAAATTTATTGGCTGGCCCTGATCCTGTTCGTATTACCGGTACTCGCCTGTAATCTGCCTGTTGGACCCAACGCGCGCCCGCCAGGCAGCGCGCCGGGTGGCGCGGCAGGCGGCGGGCCTGCCGCGCAGAACACGCAGCAGGCCCAGCTTTTCCCGCTGCCCACGCTGACGACCATCCCCGGCGAGCCCATGCCGGAAGGCCCGCTGGTTCCGCCGCTGCAGCCGGGCGAATCGCCGTTTGGCGACCTTCCGTACACCTACTTTACCCAGCCGGGCGATACGCTGCCAGCGGTGGCCGCGCGTTTTGGCGTTACGCCCGAGCAGATCACATCCGCCGCGCCGCTTACCGCGGATGGCCTGCTGCCCACCGGTCTGGCGCTGCAGATGCCCATGCCGTTCCCGCCCTCGGCCTACCCCAACGCGCTGCTGCCGGACAGTGAGATCGTCTACGGGCCTACCACGGTGGATTTTGACCTGGCCGCCTATGTCAACACCGCGGGTGGCTACCTGGCCGGCTACACCGAAATGGTGGATAACGAAACCCTCACCGGCGCGCAGATCATCCAGAAAGTGGCTACCGAGACTTCGACCAACCCGCGCCTGCTGCTGGCAGTGCTGGAATACCGCTCGGGTTGGGTGCACGGCCAGCCGCGCAATCCGCGCCCACAGTTCCCCATCGGCTTCGAGGTGGACGCCTACCAGGGGTTGGCGAAAGAACTGTCGCTGACGGTGCGCTTTCTCTCGCAGGGATATTACGGCTGGCGCGACGGCTCGCTGCTGGAACTGGAGTTCGTCAACGGCAGCAAAGTGCTGATCAGCCCGCAGCTCAACGCCGGCACGGTGGCCGTGCAGCACCTGTTTTCGCGCCTGCTCGACCAGCCGGCCTGGGAGCAGGCCCTGTATGGCCCGGATGGCGTGGTGCAGACCTACACGACCATGTTTGGCGACCCCTGGCAGCGCGCGGCCGCCGCCGGCCCGCTGTTCCCGGATGGCGTGCAGCCGCCCGAATTGACCCTGCCCTTTGCCTCTGGCGAGGCGTGGAGCCTGACCGGCGGCGCGCACCTGGCGTGGGGCGTGGGCAGCCCGCGCGGCGCTATCGATCTGGCGCCGGTGACCGGCGAGAAGCCGTGCGTGGTGTCGCGCGCGTGGGCGCTGGCCGCCGCGCCGGGGGTAGTGGTGCGCTCGGCGCGCGCCGGCGTGGCCCTCGACCTGGACGGCGATGGCCTGGAGCAGACCGGGATGGTGCTGTTCTACTATCACATGGCGTCGAAAGAGCGTGTGCCGGCCGGCACGGTGCTGCCACAGGATGGGCGCATTGGCCACCCGAGCTGTGAGGGCACGCGCGCCACCGGCACCCACCTGCACCTGGCGCGCAAGTACAACGGCGAATGGCTACCGCTGGACGGCACGATCCCATTTGTGATGAGCGGCTGGACCGCCCATGCCGGCAAGCGCCCCTACGAGGGCATCCTCACCCGCGGAGATCAGGTAGTTACCGCCTACCCCGACGGCGAGCGCGGCGCGCTGATCATCCGGGATTGAGCCCTTTTCTCTCCTTGCAACTTTTTTAATCTCGTTCCCATGCTCTGCGTGGGAACGAGATTAAAGCTTTATTCGTGTTATCCGGCTTTTATTCGTGAAATTCGTGATTAAGCTTTTCCTCCTCGCAACTTTTTTCTGACCGGTGCGTAGAAAAGAGAAGGAGAACCAATGATTACTACCCATTCTTCGATTGTTCAGATCGCTTCCGAGCCGATGCCTGCCGAAATCGCGCGCCGCGTGGCGCGCATGCAATCGCTGTGGTGGAGCTGCGGCACGCAGCCGCTCGATCTGGGCCGCGTCTATAACCCGGCTGAGCAGCGCGCCAACGAGCAGCGTATGGCAGGCCTGCGCGAGCGCTACACGCGCGAATGGAAGCGCCTGGCCCCCGGCTCGTCTGAGACGGCTGCCCTGCGCGAGCGCACGCTGGATGAGGCCTTTGCCTTCCTCAACCAGGTGTTTGATTTCCCCGCCCCGGCGCTGGACGTGCTGCGCGGCAGTGGGCTGATCGAGGCCAACCAGGAGTTTGCCCGCGCCGCGCGCCGCTTCGACCCGGCCATCCGTGGCGCGGACATCTTTCAGGCCGGCCGCAATGTGATGACGATGGGCTTCCTGCAGCTTCTGTTTGGCCTCCCGGTGACTCTCACCCCATCGGTGTTTGCTTACAGCATGCTTTATCCCTACACCGATAACTATCTGGACGACCCGTCCGTGCCGGCAGCCGAGAAAGCCGCCTTCAACCGCCGCTTCTACCGGCGGCTGGCCGGCGATCCGCTGCCGCCTGCAAATCTGTCTGAGGAGCGCATCTGGCGGTTGGTGACAATGGTGGAAGATGAATGGCCGCGCGCCGCGTGGCCGCGCCTGTACGACAGCCTGCTGGCCATCCATACCGCCCAGGCGCGCAGCCTGACGCAGTTGCGTGGCGTGAGCTCGCCATACGAGGTGGACGTACTGGGTATCAGCTTTGAGAAGGGCGGCGCCAGCGTACTGGCCGACGGCTACCTGGTGGCCGGCAGCCTGACCGAAGAGCAGTCCGCGTTCGCTTTTGCCTACGGCGCGTACACCCAGCTCATGGACGATCTGGAAGACGTCGAGTCCGACCGCCGCGCCGGCGCGCTCACCATTTTCTCGCACACCGCCGGCCGCTGGCCGTTGGACGCCATCACCAACACCGCTTTCCACCTGGGCCACGCGATTTTTCGCCAGATGGAGCACTTCCCTGCCCCTGCGGCGCGCCCGCTGCAAGACCTGGTGCTGCGCGCGCTCAATCCGCTGCTCAGCGTTTCAGCGGCCGGTGCGGCGCGCTACTATACCCGCCCGTACCTCAATACGCTGCAGGCGCACATGCCCGTGCGTTTCGACGCCCTCAGCCAGCAGCAGAAAAAGCTCCAGCAAGCCCGCCTGCCGCTGGAACTTCTCTTGGGATAAGCGGAAAACCAGATACATCACAAATATTACGAATGAGGCGAAGGCCACGAATTCATTCTTGAAAGAAATTTTAATTGTGCAATTCGTGATGCGTTTTGCTTTTCTTCGATGTTATACTAAGCACCAATCTTGTTCAGGAAGGTGCGTATGGCGACAAATATCATGGATGAGCTTGGCTGGCGTGGGATGGTGTACGCCGCGATGGACGGTGTTTCGGAGCTGCTGGGCAGCCAGAAGGTCACCCTCTATAACGGCTTCGACGCCACCGCCGACAGCCTGCACATCGGCCACATGGTTCCGCTGATCGCCCTGGCGCGCATGCAGCGCTTTGGCCACCACCCCATTGCCGTGGCTGGCGGCGGCACCACCATGATCGGTGACCCGAGCGGTAAGACCGCCGAGCGCAGCATGATGACCCGCGATACCATCGAGTACAATGTCGAGTGCATCAAGAAGCAGCTTTCGCACTTTCTCGATTTTGACGTCAAGACCAACCCGGCCCGCCTGGTCAACAACGCCGACTGGCTGTTGCAGCTCAACCTGGTTGAATTTCTGCGCGATATCGGCAAGCACTTCACCGTCAACTACATGCTGGCCAAAGACTCGGTGCGCACGCGCCTGGAACGCGAAGAAGGGATCTCCTTTACCGAGTTCACCTACATGTTGATGCAATCGTACGATTTCCTGCACCTGTACGACACGCAGGGGTGCGTGCTGCAGACCGGCGGCAGCGACCAGTGGGGCAACATCACCGCCGGGGCCGAGCTGATCCGCCGCACGCGCGGCGGCCAGGCCTACGGCCTCGTCTACCCGCTAATCACCAAAGCCGACGGCACCAAGTTTGGCAAGACCGAAAGCGGCGCGGTGTGGCTTTCCGCCGATCGCACGTCACCCTACCGCTTCTACCAGTTCTGGATGAACACCGACGACCGCGATGTGGTCAATTATCTCAAGGTGTTCACCTTCCAGACCCGCGAGCAGGTGGAAGCCCTGGCCCAGGCGGTAGTCGAGCGCCCCGAGTCGCGCGAAGCCCAGCGCGTGCTGGCGCGTGAAATGACCGCCACTATGCACGGCGACACCGCGCTGGCGCGCGCCGAAGCCGCCAGCCAGGCGCTGTTCGGCGGCGAGATCAGCGGGCTGAGCGCGGATGAAATCGCAGACATCTTCTCCGATGTGCCATCCACCGAGCTGCCCAAAACGCAGTTCGAAGGTGAAGGCGCGCCGCTGGCCGACCTGCTGGTGGCTGCCGGGCTGGCAAAGTCGAAGGGGGAAGCGCGGCGCTCGCTGGGAGAGGGCGGTATCTACCTCAACAACCGCCGCGTCGCGGAAGTCAGTGTCACCCTCAGCGATGTGATCGAGGGTCGTTTCGTGGTGCTGCGCAAAGGCCGCAAGAACTACGCCCTGGTGAAGGTGGTTTAAACCGTCCTCCCACTCGCTGGACATTCGCCCGCCTGTCGTGCTACACTCATGGGACAGGAGTTCTATCATGCCTGACCTCCCTCGCTCGCCGCGCCACACCGGCGCCATGTATCGCGTAGAAGCTGCTGCCCCCACCAACCTGCCCGCCCGCCTGACCACGTTCGTGGGCCGCGCGCGCGAGCAGGCGGAAGTGCTGCATCTGCTGCGCGCCGCGCGCCTGGTCACCATCACCGGTCCGGGCGGGATGGGCAAAACCCGCCTGGCGTTGGAAAGCGCCGCCTCCCTGCTGCCCGAATACCGCGACGGCGTCTGGCTGGTGGAGCTTTCGCCCCTGCCTTCGCCCGGGCTGCTGCTTCAGGCCGTTTCGCAGGCGGTGGGACTTCGCGATGAGTACAATCAACCCCGCATGGAGAGCCTGCTGGAGTTCCTGGGTGGCAAGCGCCTGCTGCTGGTGCTCGATAATTGCGAGCACATGGTGGATGACGTGGCCGCGCTGGTGGAGCACATGCTCACCGCCTGCCCGCAGCTTTCGGTGCTGGCCACCAGCCGCGAGGCGCTGCGCATCCCCGGTGAGATGGTTTACAACCTGCCGCCACTCTCCGTGCCCGACCCGGCCTTCGTGGATGGTTCGCGTGGCCTGTCGCAGTACGAGTCCGTCCAGTTGTTTTGCGCCCGGGCCGGCGAAGTGCTGCCCGGCTTTACGCTGGATGAAGACGACGCTCCCGCGCTGGCGCGCATGTGCCAGCGGCTGGAAGGCCTGCCGTTGGCCATCGAGCTGGCCGCCGCGCGGCTGCGCGTGCTCAGTGTGCGCCAGATTTCCGACCGCCTGGAGCGCGATTTCAACCTGCTGACCGCCGCCAGCCGCACCGCCGTCCCGCGCCAGCAGACGCTCAAAGCCGCATTCGACTGGAGCTATAACCTGCTTTCAGCCGAAGAGCGCCTGCTCTTTCGCTGGCTGTCGCCTATGCCCGGCAGCTGGCCGCTGGAGGCGGCCGAGACCATCGCGCGCAGCGCCGGCCTGCAGCCTAACGCCGTGCTCGACCTGCTCACACAGTTGGTGGATAAGAGTCTTGTGCTGCGCCTTAATCAGCCGGGTGAAAGCGCGCGTTACCGCGTGATGTCAACCATTCGCCAGTACGGGCTGGAGAAGCTGGGCGAGACCGGTGAGCGCGAGCCGGCCGGCCGCGCCTTCCTCGAGTACAGCATCCGACTGGCGGATGAGGCTGCGCGCGGCCTGTGGAGCCGGGATGTCGTCGCCTGGCTGGACCGCCTGGACCTGGAGCTGGATAATCTGCGCTTTGCGATGGAGTGGACGATCTCGCACGGCCTGGCAGAGCCCGCGCTGCGCATTGCTGCCGGGCTGCTGGAGTTCTGGGACCTGCATACCCTGTTTGTCGAAGGCGCGGGCTGGCTGGAGCGCGCCCTGGCGCTGCCCGGCGCGCAGGACCCTGCCCTGGCCGGTCTGCGTGCCCGCGCCCTGCTGGCGCTGGGTGTACTGGTGATGCGTCGCCACGACCTGGCCCTTGGCACGGAATGGATCAACCAGGCGCTGGCGCTTGCCGAAACGCTGGGTGATACGCACACACTCGGAATGGCGCGCATGTGGCTGGCGCGCATGCACACCACCCGCCGCGACTACCCGGCCGCCGCGCACTTCTTTCAGCTCGCACTGGCCGACCTGCGCGCCAGTGGCGACGAATGGAACGCGCTGACGATTGAGCATTACCTGGCTGCCCGCCCGCTGGTGCAGCATAATGAGCCGCGTGCGCAGCGCGAGCTGCTGGAGGCTTCGCTGGCGCGTGCTCGCCAGACCGGCCACCTGGTTGTGCTGGCCGATGCGCTCATCGGCCTGGGTGATCTGGAGCTGCACGCCGGCAACTATGACCATGCCTACGATCATATCAACGAGGCGATCACCATTTACCACCGCCTGGGCAACGACGTGTGGGTGGCCGAGTCGGTGGTGCACCTGGGCGTAGTGCAGCGCATGCGCGGCGACCTGCAGCAGGCGCTCCAGTTTCTGTTTGTGGGCTTGCATATGCTGCTCAAAGCGAACGTGCGCAAGATCAATATCTCATACGCGCTGGTTCAGGTGGCTGAAATTGCCAGCCTGTGCGGTGCGTACGAGCTGGCTGCCGAGCTGACCGGCTGCGCCGAAGACCTGGTGATCCAGGCTGGAGCCGCGCGGCTGGATCTGATCTCAGACAGCTATGAGGCGTTCATCAACGCGCTGCGCGAGCAGGTCAGCGCGCCGGAGCTGGTGGAAGCCGCCGCGCGCGGCGCTGCGTTGGGGCAGGTAAAGCTGGTAGAAATTGCCGAGCCGCTGCTGATGGCCTGCCTGGCCTCGCACGCCCAGGCCGCCGAGCCTGCGCCACAATCTCCTGCCGAGGCGTTTGGCCTGACCGCGCGAGAGCAGGAAGTGCTGGCCCTGGTGGCCACCGGCCTCACCGACCAGCAGGTAGCCGAGCGGCTGTTCCTCAGCCCGCGCACGGTGGGCAAGCACCTGCAGTCGATCTACCGCAAGCTGGATGTCACCTCGCGTAGCGCCGCCACGCGCTTCGCGCTGGACCACGGCCTGGCCGGCGACCTACGCAGTTCTACGTAAACGACTCCCCGCTGCCTGCGCGCCCAGAATACGCACCCGGATACGCGGTTCTCTCGATGAAACCGCGCCGTGTCTGGCGTATGATAGGGTCGAAACAAAAAACAATTCGCGCTGCGCCTGCTCAATCATCACCGGCGCGGCAGATGGATCAACAGGCCGGCCTAATGGCCGCGGGAGAAGGGTACCATGGAAGACATTTTGCTGTATGAGCTCGTGAAATATAAGCAGCACGAAATGGAACGCGCCGCCTGCGAAGAGCGCCGCCTGAACGCGGTGCTTCCCACCGGAAAGACCGTGGAAGTCCATTTGAAAAAAGGCATCAACCTGCGTCGCATTCTGGCGTGGCGCAGCTAACATTGCAGGTAGGTAGGCTTAGGGAACAGAAACCGGGATCAGCCTCTGGATCCCGGTTTCGCATTGAATTACTTCTTCAGATCGAAGCGATACAGGTTGCTGTGACGCAGCTCGAAGCCGATGCGCTGGTACAGGCGGTTGGCCGCCTCGCGCGAAGGGCGCGAGGTAAGGTCGACGTTTTTCGCCCCGCGCCGGCGCGCTTCGTCCAACGCAAAGCGTGTCAGCGCCTCGCCCACGCCCTGGCCGCGCGCGTTTTCATCCACCACCACGTCTTCGATCCACGCGCGCACCCCGGTGGGCACGCGGAACACGACCAGCGTCAGTGACCCACTGATCTGCCCGTCCGCACCGCGCGCCACCAGCACGATCGACGCGTCGGAATCCACCATCGCCTGTAATTCATCGCGGGTGGGTGCAGGTGCTGTGCTGGAGAGCTGTGGCACCAGCCGCTCAAACGCCGCCAGGGTCTCGCCGGTTACTTCTGCCAGAATCGAAATGTCCATACGCCCTTCCTGGAATGGTATTGGCCTTATTGTAACAAGAAAACCCCCGGGCACAGGGGGGTTTAAGATGTCAGCCGCACGGGTGAGGGGGGCACCCGGGCGGCTGACATCGATAGTTTACCATATTCCTGCCATCCAACATTAAAATTCCGTATCAATTTTGTGATTATTTTGTTTAACTTTTGCAAGGCCGCGCGACGCAAGGGGCAATCCCAGGGCCAGCAACCCGGCGGTCAGCATGTATACGCCCGCCAGACCAACCAGCGGCAGCAGGGCAAAAGCCAGGTACGGCCCGCTGGCGCTGCCGATATCCCCCGCCGCGGCATATGCACCCAACGCTGCCGCCTGGCTGCGGCCGTGGGTCAGGTCGCCCATCCAGGCTGCCAGCACAGCGATAGCAGTTCCGCCGCTGATCGCCCCCAGCAACACGCCCACCGCCGCGCCGGCTGGTGTGGGCACCAGCGCAAGCAGGCCAAAGGCCAGCGCTCCGCACACCAGGCTAAACCGCACCAGCGCGGCGCGCCCGGCAGGCCCGTCCGACAGGCGGCCTGCCACCAGGCTGGTGACGGCCGCCAGCAGTGAGCGCAGCGCGATAGCCGCGCCGCTGGCCGTGGCCATGCCAATCCCCAGCGCCGGGTCCAGCCGCTGTTCCATTAGTACCGCCATGCTGGCCAGCATGATCCCATCCCCGGCGAAAGTGGTCAGCCCGTTGAGCAGCACCACCCGGCCCAGTCCCGGCCGGGCGCGCAGCGCGGCCAGCCCGGAGCGCAGGCCGGCGTAGCGCGGGGTCACGGTAGGCGCTGCGCGCGCGTGCGTTTCTTTCAAGAGCAGCGCCGCGGCCAGCACGCCCAGCGCCGAAACACCCGCGCACAGCAGCATGGCGCTGCGGAAACCGGTAAGGTCAATCAGCAGGCCGCCGACCAGTGGCCCGGCGCCATAGCCGGCCCACACCCAGGTGTTATAGATGCCGCTCAACCGCCCGCGCGTGGCCGGGGTGGATACATCCAGTGCAATGGTCAGCCCACCGACATTCAGCAGCGCCCAGGCCAGCCCCCACAGCAGCCGCGCGGCCAGAAACGGCCAGAAGCCATAGCCCACGCCGTACAGCGCGGTAGAGACCACGCCCAGCAGCCCGCCCAGCAGGAACAACGGCCGCCGCCCGGCGCGGTCCATCCATGCTCCAACCAGCGGGTTGGCCGCGATGCGCAGCGCGCGGTGCACCGAGAGCAATATGCCCACCTGCGCCAGGCTCAGCCCGACCGCTTCGCGCTGCGTCACCAGCCCGGCGTAAAGCGTCAGGTCGCCAAACAGGGCCAGGCTGGCCGCCAGGCCAACCGCCAGCATCTGCCGTCGCGCTGCGGGCACGGCTATTCCTCGAGCGCCTCAGCCACCACGCGCCCCTGCCACTGGGGTGGGGCGTCCAGCCCGAGCAGCCGCGCCAGGGTAGGCGCGCCATCCAGCAGGCTGACCTCTCCATTCACCACTGCCCCGCGGCGCACGCCGGAGCCGGCCAGCACCCAGGGAATGGCACTGTCTTCTTCAACCAGGCTGGCGTCCAGCGTACCATCGCTCCAGCCGTGTCCCTGCCCGTGACCGCCATGATCGGCGCACAGCAGGAATACGGTTTCTTCCAGCATGTTGGCCGCCGCAATCTCATCCAGCACCAGCTCCACCGCGCGGTCGGCGCGTGCCACGCCTTCCAAATACTCGGGCGACATCCAGCCATAGCCGTGACCGGCCAGGTCGGCGATTTCAATGTACACGAAGGTCAGCGAAGGCTGGTCGCGCACGAAAACATCCGCGGCCACAGCCGCCAGCTCCAGCTCGCGCCCGTCGCTGCGCGGGTGCGTGTGGCGGTGATAATAGCTGAAATCCAGCGCCTCAGGCCTGGCCAGGTCGCGCAGCGGCTCGTAGGAATACACCGCAACAGCGGAACCGCCCGCGTCTTTGACCAGGTCGAAAAGCCCCGGCGCCAGCCCTGGCGCGGGCGTCCAGCGGTTGGTGGTGACGCCGTGCGCGCGCGCTTCTTGTGAATGCACCAGTGAGGCCACGCACGGCAGGGTCAGCCCGGGCGGCACGCTGCGGGCGCTCGCCAGCACCCCGCTCAGCGCCAGCCGGCTGATAGCCGGCGTGCTGGCTTCACCGATCGCGTCTGGGCGCAGCCCGTCGATTAGAAACAGAACAGCCTGTCGGGAATTCAGCATGGTCTTTCTACCTCGCTATTAGTGTAGCGAGGTTTTGGTTTTGGGTGGCCGAAATGGGTGGGGGAAATTGCGGGAAGGATTTTTTCTAGAAGAAATGGATGGAGGGGCGTGCGAGGGTGCGGGCCGGCCTCAAAGCCCCCGCCTGCGCCAGGGCCAGGCGTGAGAAGCCCACCCGGTCTTCTATAACCCTGAAGTCTCGCCCCTACGAGATTCAAACGGGGCGGGCAGTTCGGGTCTCCTTACGGCAGCTCGTCCGTGGCTTCTTCCTCGCGCGATCGCTGCTGGCGTGGGGGCAGCTTGGGCGCAGGCATGGTGCGCGGCCAGCTCAGGAACCAGGCCACCAGGGCGATAAGCCCCAGCGCCAGCGCGCCCAGCAGTACCCATACCCACGCCGCCGGGCCGCGGCTCAGGCGGTATACCGCCCAGATCTCCACCGGCTCAGCCGCGCCAATCAGGTCGAGCATGGGGATATTCCATTCCACCACGCCGCCTTTCGCATCCAGGCCGGCCAGCGCGTCGGCTTCCAGCGGGTGTGGCACGTGCAAGCGCACGGTATAATTTTGGCCCGCGAGGCCTTCATTCATCAGCGCGGCCATTTCCGCCTGCGCCGGGTCGCTGGTATCCAGGCGGAAATCCAGCCGCTGCGAGAAGCGCAGGCTGCCATCGTCCTGCGTTTCTACCTGAAAGTCAAGACTTTCCCGCTGCAGCTCGCCCAACCGCGAAAAATCCTTCAGGTCCATATCCGCGGTGTAATGGTGCACGTCGGCGTCGATGCGCTCATCGATGGCCAGGTTGGCGTAATTGCTGCTCTCGCCATCTGCCAACCCGCGCCAGCTTTCAAACAGGTGCGGCAGCGCCTGTCCCTGGCCCACCACCTGTAAAAAGTTCTCCGAGACGGCCACGTCCAGCGCCACTTTGCCCGAGCCGTCCGGGTTGTGCCACAGCTCCTGCTGCACCTGAAAACAGCCGGAAGTCAGCAGGACGGCAACCAGGGCCAGCAGCATCCACCCACGTTTTGCGTTCATCGCGTTTTCTCCCTTCGTACGCTCATTCCCGGTTGACCCAGCGCTCGATACCGTCCGGGAAGGTGAAATCCAGCAGTTTTTGCAGCAGTCCTTCAGGACTTGGGTCGCTAACCAGCAGCACTTCATGCTCAGCGTAGATGAACCCATCATCCAGCGCGCGGCGCACCATGCCCAGCAGCGGGTCGAAGTAGCCGCGCGTGTTCAGCAGCCCGATGGGCTTCTGGTGCAGGCCGATCTGCGCCCAGGTGAGGGTCTCGAACAATTCGTCCAGCGTGCCGTAGCCGCCCGGCAGGGCGATAAAGGCATCCGCCGTGGCGCTCATGCGCGCCTTGCGCATCTGGATATCCGGCAGCACTTCCAGCGCAGCCAGCCCTTCGTGCACCAGCGCGGGCAGGTTGAGGTTTTCGGGGATAAAGCCGATCACCTGGCCGCCGGCGCGCAGCGCGCCTTCGGCAACAGCGCCCATCAGCCCGGTTTTGCCCGCGCCATACACCAGGCGGATGCCGCGCGCCGCCAGCAGCGATCCCATTTCCTCGGCGGCGGCGTAGTACTCGGGGTGGACACCATCAGCCGACCCGCAGTAGACGCAGATGTTGTGGATGGGGGATACAGCGGTCAAAGCAGGCTCCTGATGCAGTGGAATAGCACGATTGTACTCCAAAGACCCGCGCGAGGGCGTGGTATACTGCTGAAAACATCATCAGGAGCATCTACCATGACCACCCGCCTGGACGAATTTGAGAGCTACCGCACGCGCATGAACGATCGCATCGCGCAGATCGACCACCTGGGCATCAAGCGCTTTTACAACCTGGACACCAACGCCTACAACGACGCCGCGCTGCCCGGCAAGACCAAAGAGCTGCTCGGGTTGGTGGCCTCGATGGTACTGCGCTGTAACGACTGCATCGACTATCACGTGCTGCAGTGCGTCAACGCAGGCTTCAGCGACGAAGAGCTGTACGATGCCTTCAACGTTGCACTGGTGGTGGGCGGCAGCATCGTTATCCCGCACCTGCGCCACGCGGTAGAAACGCTGGACCTGTGCCGCTCGCGGGGATGATTTGAGAGAGCTGCACCGCGTGTGGCAGCATCCAGAGCACGTCGAAGGATGCTGCTACACGCGAATTTTTCCTTACTGCCCGCTGAACTGGGTATGATACAGGCTGGCGTAGAGCCTGTTTTCGCGCAGTAATTCCTGGTGCGTGCCGCGCTCCACGATGCGCCCGCGGTCCATCACCAGAATCAGGTCGGCGGCCAGGATGGTGCTCAGCCGGTGGGCGATGACGATACTGGTGCGCCCGGCCATCACGCGCTTCAGCGCATCCTGGATCAGCGCCTCGCTTTCGCTGTCAAGCGAGCTGGTGGCTTCATCCAACACCAGCACGCGCGGGTCTTTGAGGATCACGCGCGCCAGGGCGATGCGCTGTTTCTCGCCGCCGCTCAACCGGTAGCCGCGCTCGCCCACCACGGTGTTGTAACGCTCAGGCAGGCCCATGATGAAGTCGTGGATGTTGGCGGCGCGTGCCGCCGCTTCGATATCGGCCTGGGTCGCGTCCAGCCGCGCGTAGATCAGGTTGGTGCGGATGGTATCGTGGAACAGGTGCGTTTCCTGGGTTACCATGCCAATGCTCTGGCTGAGCGAAGCCAGGCTCACATTGCGCAGATCGTGGCCGTCGATGCAGATGCGCCCGGCGGTGGGATCATACAGGCGCGGGATCAGGTAGGTGAGGGTGGTCTTGCCCGCCCCGCTGGGCCCCACCAGCGCTACGAGCTGCCCCGGCCGCACGGTGAAGTCGATGTCTTCCAGCGCGGATTCGCGCGCCTGGGAGCGCACTGCGGCTTCCACCTCGCTGCCTTCCTCACCCTTTTTGGCATCATCGCCGTTCTCGCCACCCGAAAGCACCGCGGTGACATTGCTCATCTGCCCGTAGCGTCGCACGTCGCGCAGCAGGTGCATGTTTTCCACCTCGTAGCGGAAGGAAACGTGCTCGAAGGCGATCTCTCCGCGCACATCCTGGAGCGCGTGCGCGTCCGGCTGTTCGATGATATCGGGTGGCAGGTCGAGGATTTCAAATACGCGCTCAAAGCTGACCACCGAGGTGGCGAACTCCACCGGCGCGCTGGCCAGGCTCGAAAGCGCGCCATACAGGCTGCCCAGGTAGGCGCCAAAGGCAACGATGGTACCAATGGTAAACGCGCCGCGGATGACAAACAGCCCGCCCAGCCCGTACACCAGCGCCGTGCCCACCGCGCTGACCAGCCCCATGATGACGAAAAATGACGCGCCCAGCAGCGAGCGGCGCACGCCCAGGTCGCGCACCTGGGTGGCGCGGCGCTCGAAGCGCTCCACCTCGGTGGCGGTACGGCCAAACAGCTTAATCAGCAGCGCGCCGCCGATATTGAGCGTTTCGTTCATCATAGCGTTCATTTGCGCGTTGGCTTCCATTTGCTCGCGGGCGATATCGCGCAGCCGCGTGCCCAGCCGCTGCGCCGCGAAGATGAACAGGGGCATAATGATCACGCTGATCAGCGTCAGCCGCCATTCCATTGAAATCATCACCGCCAGCACGGCTACCGCCTGGATAATGTTGGTGATGATGCCGACGATGGTGTTGCTGATGGCGTTCTGCGCGCCGACCACGTCGTTATTCAACCGGCTCATGATTTCGCCCACTTTGGTGTGGGTGAAGAAGCGCAGCGACATGCGCTGCAGCCGGCTGTAGAGCGCCAGCCGCAGGTCGTAGATCACGCCTTCGCCCACGCGCGAATTCAACCGCCGCTGCATCACCTGGATCACCCCGCCCAGCGTAGGGATGAGCAGTAACGCCCCGGCCAGCATCCCCAGCCGGCGCACGTCGCCCGAGGGGATCGTGCGGTCAATCAAGTCGCGCAAAATTTGCGGGTTCAGCAGGTTCAGTCCGGTAGAGGCCAGGATCAGCATCAGCATCCCGGCGATCTGCGCGCGGTAGGGCAGGGCATACGCCAGCACGCGCCGCAGAAGCGGCCAGGTCATTTTCGGTTTTTCATCATCGGCTTCCGCCATGCGGCGAACGATCCCGCCGCCACCACCCATGGGTCGCATAAGCAATTCTCCTCAAGGTTATTGTACATGCAAAGAAAGCTTAGGGGAAAATTGGGAAAAATCTGGTCACGAATTAAACGAATAAGAACGAATGGCACGAATAAAATTTCATGATCCTCTTATCCTCGTTCCCAGGCCCGAAGGGACGCGGGAACGAGATTAAGTGATTAACGAAGAATGAAACGCAAATTATTCGTGTCATTTGTGCCATTTGTCGTATTCGTGGTCGCGCTTTCCGTGTTTCTTCAAGAAAAAACGCCCGGGCGGGCGTTTTTTCGTCGAGAGAGGAGAGAGAAACTTGTGTTTTTGTCTGGCGCAGCCGGCTTTCAGCGAGACCGCAGGGGAGAGGCCCACTGAGAGCCGCTGCGCGGAAGGGAGAATAATGCTCCAATGATGCCAGTGCCGAAGGAGGGATTTGAACCCTCACGAGCGTACGCCCACTACGCCCTGAACGTAGCGCGTCTGCCAGTTCCGCCACTTCGGCAGGGTATTGCAAAATTATCGGGCCGGAATTTCGCGTAGATTATACACGCGATTCCGGCACCGGCAATCACACCCGCGGCTGACGAATGTCACCTCAATTGGTCAGAATAGACGCCCCTGCAGCGGCTCTTCCGGGGCCAGCAGCCCGCGCGCCAGCAGCCAGGATCGCTCCGGGCCGGCCCAACCAAAACGCTCCAGGTCGATGCGCCCGCGCGTGTCGAACGCTACGCCTTCGCTCTCCAGCAGCCGGCGCTGCTCCAGCGCTGCGCGGCTGCCAACCGGCAGACTGATCTTGCCTTGCGCGTTCAGTACGCGCTGCCAGGGCACGTCCGCCGGGCATGCGTGCATCGCTGAGCCGGCCCAGCGCGCGCGGTGCGCGGCGTATTCGCCCGGTTCCACTCCCTCGGGCGGCGGAATGAACGCGGCGATCTGGCCGTAGCTGGCCACCGCACCGGGTGGGATCTGCCGCGCGATCTCCCATACCAGGGCATAGAAATGAGCTTGCTGCTCCGCAGATAGCATAATGTCCGGCATTGGAATCCCTCAACGGGTGGTCTTCCGATCCATCATAGCTTAAACCCGGGCAGAAAGAAACCCTGCCAGACCGGGGTGGCTGGCAGGGTTGGGGCGGGGGGACGGTCTATTGTTGTTTTTTCGGCGGTCGGGCTGCACGAGGCGGGGACAGCTTCGCGGCCCGCTCCACCAGGGATTCTCAGAATAGTGCCTGGACCAGCAAATACAGGATGAATGCGATCAGTGCCCAGGCTGGGATGCCAAACAGGAGCATGGAAAGGAACATGGGCAGGCGCAGGCCACCATCTGTCTGGCTTTTGTCACTTTGGACAAAACCGGTATACTGCCGCGCTCGGCTTACTTTACTATGGTTCATCCCATCTCCCGAAGTCCGGTGAGCGGCGATGCGCGCGGGGATGCCGGCAACCAGATACATAATATCTATGCTATCCATTACATATATAGTCTATGTTTGCTTTAATAGCATAACAATAGGGCATTATTACGGTGTTATACGGGGGACTTCCCTACCCTCATGATACACCCTTTACAAAAAATGTCCCTTCTATTTCTGCCCGGCAATCCGGGCCCACCCACACCTTGAACTGTCCCGGTTCCACCACGCGCTTGCCTTCCGCATTGTAGAACGACAGCTCTTCAAACCCCAGGTCAAAGCTCAACGTGCGCGTTTCGCCGGGTTGGAGCAGCGCGCGCTGGAAACCCTTCAGCTCGCGCACCGGGCGGGTGACGCTGGCAACGCAGTCCTGAATGTAAAGCTGCGCCACGCATTCACCCGCGCGCTCGCCGGTGTTGGTCACCTGCGCGGTCACGCGCGCGCCGTTTTCGTTGGCCTGCACATCCAGATCATGATATTCGAAGCTGGTGTATCCCAGGCCGTAGCCAAAGGGGTAGAGCGGGTCGCTGCGGCCGTCGACGTAGCGCTCGAGGTGGCGGTAGCCTTCCGGGGTTGGGCGGTAGACAAGGTCAAAGCGCTTGCCGCTGCTCTTGAAGTTGTAATACAGCGGCACCTGGCCATCGCTGCGCGGAAAAGTCATTGGCAGACGCCCGCCGGGCTCGGTCTTACCCAGCAGCACGTCGGCGATGGCCGGCGCACCCATCGAGCCGGGATGCCACGCCCACAGCACCGCGCCTGCGCAGGCCGCCGGGCGGGTGATCTGCAGCGGGCGGCCGGCCAGCACCACCAGCACCACCGGGCGGCCCAGCGCGCACACCTGCTCCACCAGCGCTTCCTGCCCATCTGGCAGGCTCAGCCGGGTGACATTGTGGTTCTCGCCGTTGCGCCACTCCGATTCGCCCACCACCAGCACCACCAGGCCGGCGCGCTGCGCCGCGGCCAGCATCTCATCCGTCATGCTGCCCGGAGCGGTGATAATCTCCGTCCCGTTCAGCGCTTCACGCAGCGCTTCCAGCACGCTGGGCGTCTCTTCCGGCTGGCCGTCAAACGACCATGTGCCCAACAGTGTGCTGCGCGCTTCGGCCAGCGGGCCGATAATCGCCACGCTGGCGGGCAGATTCTCCAGTGGCAGCAGGCCGCCCTCATTTTTCAGCAGTACCATGCAGCGCGCGGCCGCGCGGCGCGCCGCGGCCAGATGCTGCTGGCTGCATTGCACTGTCGCGCCCAGCGCCGGATCGGTGTAGGGATGCTCGAACAGCCCCAGGCGGAATTTCGCGGTCAGGATGAGCCGCACGGCGTCGTCCAGGCGCTGCATGCGCACCTCGCCGCTGTCGATCAGCGCTTCCAGGTGCTCCACGTACAGCCCGGAGATCATGTCCATATCGACCCCGGCGTTGAAGCCCAGGCGCGCCGCCTCGCGCCCATCCGCGGCCACGCGATGGTGCACCAGCTCCAGCACCGACATCCAGTCGCTGACGATAAAGCCGTCGAACCCCAGCTCGCCGCGCAGCAGGCCGTCGAGATAGCGCGCGCTGCCTGAAAGCGGCTCACCGTTGAGATCCTGGAAGGCCGACATCATGCTGCCCACCCCGGCTTCCACCGCGGCGCGATAGGGCGGCAGGTACACGTTGCGCAGCGTGTTTTCGGAAATCTCGCCGGTGTCGTAATCGCGCCCGCCCTCGGCCGAGCCATAACCAATAAAGTGCTTTGCGCAGGCCAGCACGCGCTGCGGGTCCGCCAGATCGCTGCCCTGGTAGCCGCGCACCGCGGCAGCGGCCATCTGCTCGCCCAGGTACGTATCTTCGCCGGCGCCTTCCACGCAGCGCCCCCAGCGCGGGTCTCGCGCCACGTCGAGCATGGGGCTGAACACCCAGTGCACGCTGGCGCTGGCGGCTTCGCGCGCGGCGATGGCGCAGGCTTCTTCCATTAGCGCCGGGTCGAAGCTGGCGGCCATGGCCAGTGGCAGCGGAAACACCGTGCGGTGGCCATGAATGATATCGCGCCCGTGCAGGAATGGAATGCCCAGCCGGGTTTCTTCCACCGCGGCGCGCTGCAGCGCGTTCATTTCATCCACGGTGGGGCGGCGGTAGTCCGGGTGGTAGTTCGACAGCACCGAGCCTACCATCCCACGCCGGATCTGCTCCGCGATTTCGGCATGGTTGCCTTGTTGCAGCCACACCTGGAAGGTCTGGCCAATCTTTTCGGAGAGGGTCATGCGCGCCAGCAGGTCTTGCACGCGCTCGTCGACGGGCAGGTTGGGGTTCTGGTAGGGCAGTTGGGTAGTGGGCATGGGATTTTCTCGCGAAGTTAGAATTTCGTTCAGTATACGCCTATTCGACGAAATTGGGAGCGTTCCCACGGTGGCAATTTTGCGTATTGCCGCCCACCCGCTTCTCCATTACAATGGCCGGATGAAATCGTATTCCTCGCGCCTGTTTGCTGTGGCGCTGCCAATTATTGCCCAGCAGTTTGTCAGCGCGTCGCTCAATTTGATCTCCGGCCTGATGATCGGCCAGCTTGGCGAGACTTCCGTCGCCTCGGTTGGCCTGTCGAACCAGGTATTCTTCCTGATGACCCTGCTCACCTTTGGCATTTGCAGCGGGGCAGCCATCTTCACCGCGCAACTGTGGGGCAAAGGCGACCTGCCCAACGTGCGCCGCGTGATGGGCCTTTCGCTGATCCTCAGCCTGGCGGGCGCGATGATCTTTTTTGTGCTGGCAGTGTTCTTCACCCGCGGTGTGCTCAGCATCTATACCGCCGACCCGGCGGTAATCGCGCTGGGTAGCCAATACCTGCGCATCGCCGGCTGGACCTACCTGCCCACCGCCATCACCTTCAGCCTGGCATCTACACTGCGCTCAACCGGCGACGTACGCACCCCCTTGATGGTCAGCATTACTGCGCTTAGCCTCAACACGCTGCTGGCCTACGGGCTGATCTTCGGGCGCTTTGGCCTGCCGCAAATGGGCGTGCCCGGCGCGGCCGTGGCGCTGGTGATCGCGCGGTCGCTGGAATGTCTGGGCATGATCGCCATGATCTGGGGGCGCAAACTGCCCGTGGCGGGTACGCCGCGCCAGTTGTGGAGCTTCGACCTGCCGTTTGTGCGCGCGGTGCTGCATCGCGCGCTGCCGGTGGCAGCCAATGAAATGCTGTGGTCGTTCGGCATCACCACCTACAATATCATCTACGCGCGCATCGGCACGCATGCCATTGCCGCAGTCAATATCACATCGTCCATCGAAAACCTGGCGTTTGTATGGTTCATGGGCATCTCGGATGCCACCGCGATTTTGGTGGGCAATGAGATCGGCGCGGGCGAAGATGAGTCGGCTTACCAGCTGGCGCGCAACTCGCTGTTCCTGGGTATTGTCGGGGCGCTGGGGATGGGTCTGCTGCTCTACCTGCTTTCCGGCCAGGTGTTGAGCCTGTACAAAGTCTCGCCGGACGTGACGGCCTACGCGCGCGGCATCCTCATCGTGATCGCCTGCACGCTGTGGCTGCGGGTCTCTAACCTGACGCTGTTCGTGGGCATCTTCCGCTCAGGCGGCGACACGCGCTTTGCCTTTTTGCTGGATGCGCTGGGGGTGTGGCTGGTGGGCGTGCCGCTGGCGCTGCTGGGCGCGTTTGTGTGGGATTTACCCGTCTACTGGGTATACCTGATGGTGATGAGCGAAGAGGCCTTCAAGTGGGGGCTGGCGATGCGCCGCTTCTTCACCCGGCGCTGGATGCATAACGTCACCCACACGATTGCCGCGTAGGCCTCACCAGGTCAGGGTGCGCTGCGGAGCCAGCCGGATGAGGGTATTTTCCGCGTCTACGATCCATGACTGTGGCTCGGCTGCTTTGACGCCTTCTTCGCCCATGTAACGCGTGTAGATGCGTTCGGCCATGGCCGCCACGCGCGGGTCGGGCGCGCTGATCAGCTCGGCGCGGCCTTCGAACAGCACCGCTTCCAGCCCGCCGGGAAGCACATCTTTGGGCTCGATCAGCACCGCGCACAGCGGGTTGCGCAGCAGGTCTTTCACCTTGCGCGTGCTGCGGAAAGCGCTGATCCACAGGCTTTCGCCATCCCACAGGAACCATACCGGCACCACGTGCGGCTGGCCGTCGCGTGCTGTGCCCAGCCGTGCCAGCACTGGCTGATCGAGCAACGCTCGCATTTGCGCGCTTTTTTCATCGGTTTCGGTCATAATGTCTCTCCCGAGTGAATTGTAGGGGTATTCCTGTGACGCGGCAAGCCGTAATCACACCATCCACCAGATCTTTGTTTTCATAGCATATATTTCCATCATTCCCGCCGCATCGTGCGGAGAATCCCGCATGGGATGGCGGGAAAACACCCGCTTTTTTTTTTGCTACCGCGGCGTATACTCATGTTCAGAAAGGCAGGCGCTTGCCTGCGCATTGATCAACATCCTATATTTCAGTTGGAATGGTTTGTTTGTAAGGAGAGGAAACAATGGATCTTACTAGCGTTATCGTTTGGATCGTGGTCGGCCTGATTGCCGGTCTTCTGGCGGATGCCGTAGTTGGTGGGATTGGCGTGGGCATGCTCGGCGCTATCCTGATCGGTATCGTCGGCGCCTTCATCGGCGGCTGGCTGTTCTCGCTGCTGGGCATCGGTCTCGGCATGGGTATTATCGGCAGCATCATCACCGCATTCGTTGGCGCTGTCATTCTGCTGCTCATCGTCCGGGCTGTTCGCCGGGCTGCCTGATCCAGGTAGAGAAGCACCCAGATTTTCCTGATAGTAGTAAGAAAAAGAGCCGGTCCTTTGACCGGCTCTTTGCTTATGTGATTACGTTCCTTTTTCAGCCAGGCTGCGCCCGGTCGGGCAGTTGTACGGTAAACGTGGAGCCATGCCCGGGTGCGCTTTCGACCTGGATTTTCCCACCATGTCGCTCGACGATCTTCTGCACGATAGCCAGCCCCATGCCGCTGCCTTCATACTTGTTAGCCCCGTGCAGCCGCTGGAAGGGCTGGAAGATGCGCTCATAATACTGCGGCTCAATTCCGATGCCGTTGTCACACACGCGCAGGTATACCTGGCGCTGCTTGCCTGTCTCTGTAACCCCGCCGCTGATCTCCACCCGCGGGGTTTCATCCGGGCGGGCAAACTTGATCGCGTTGCCGACCAGGTTGAGCAGCAGTTGGCGCATCTGCAGCGGGTCGGCGTGCAGGGTGGGCAGGGGTTCCAACTGAATCTGGGCGCCGCTGGTTTCAATGCGAAATTCAAGGTCGGCCAGCACGTCTTGCATAGCCTTGTTCAAATCCACCATCTGGAATGGCTGTGCCTGGGTGGTGACGCGCGACAGGTTGAGCAACGCATCAATCATGTTGCGCATGCGCTCGGCGGCGCGCTGCATGCGGCGCAGGTAATCCGCTTCGGTTTCGTCGAGCCGGCTGGTGGCGCTTTCGCCCAGGCGTTCACCAAAGGCGATAATCTTGCGCAGCGGCTCCTGCAGGTCGTGCGAGGCGACGTAAGCAAACTCCTGCAGCTCGCGGTTTGAGCGCTCCAGGCGTTCGGCATAGCGCTGCATCGCGTCTTCGGCCAATTTTTGCGCGCTAATGTCTATCACATAGGCGATGTACTGCCCCGGTGCGCCTTCCAGAGAGGCAAAGGCGGTGAGGATGGGCACGCGCCGCCCATCCTGGTGCAGCAGGTCTTTCTCATAGGGCGTACAGGTGCCGGTTTCGCGCGCTTCCTGAAATGCGCGCGCGTCCATTGCCGCAAAATCCGGCGGGGTGATCGCATCCCAACGGATGCGATGCTGCTCCAGGTCTTGCCGCGTGTAGCCCAGCATGTGTAGCACGGCGTCGTTCGCGGCCAGCAGCGCGCCATCTTCCTGGATGGTGGCAATGCCCACCACATTCGATTCCGCCAGCCGGCGCAGCCGCGCCTGGCTCAGCCGCAGCTCAGCGGTGCGGTTTTCCACGCGCTGCTCCAGCTCCACGTTGAGTTGGCGCAGCGCTTCTTCGGCCTGGCGACGCTCGGTGATGTCGGTCAGCACAATTACCATGCCGCTTAGCGCGCCGCCGGCGCTGTGCAGCGGGCTGATGCTGCCGATCAGGTCGGAGATATGCCCGTCGGGGTGCACAAAGCGCAGCTCCTGCCCGATTTCGGCTTCCGCACTTTGGCTGAATTCATGCAGCCATGAATGCGGGTTAATACGCTCACCCGCGGCGGTAAGTACTGCGCCCCAGGATGACAGGTCTTCACCCACCAGGCTGTCGTCACGCTGGATGAACGTGCGCGCGGCGTCGTTGGCAAAAGTCACATTGCCCTGTGCATCGGTGACCACGATGCCGCTGGCGGCTTCGCGCAGCACAGTTTCGAGCAGTGCGCGCTGCTCATCGAGCTGGCGCGTGCGCACCAGCACCTGGTCTTCCAGACGCGCCTCTGAAGAGCGCAGGGCAGCTTCGTTTTCTTTCAACTCGCGGAAGATCGATCGCAGCGGCTGCTCAATGCCAGTTTGCACGATAGCCCGGTATAGCAGGAAAAACGCGGTGATCTTGAAGAAGTGCCCCAGCATATTGACCCAGTCGTATACGCTGACGTATAGCATGAAGGCGACATCCGTCAGGATGCTGAAGGCGATCGCGGCAGCCAGTAGCCGCAGCACATGCGGGTCAAAATGCCGGCGCTGCGCGATCAGCAGCGCCATGCTGGCGGTAAAAGCGGCGATGATAACGTATTCGCTGCTGATCTTGAATGCGGTCAGGCCCTGGCCGGGCAAATAGGCCACCGGGAAGGCCTGCCAGGCGAAGATGCTGGCCAGCAGCAGACCGGCAATTCCCACCAGCACGCCCAGGTAATACAGGGCGCGCTCGCGCACGCGCAGGAAGACTGGCGCCAGTAAAAAGGCGAGGCTTTGCACGTAGCGCGCGGCCAGCCATAGCTGGGTGGGCAGGTTGGGGCCGGCGCCGGGAAAAACCCCCATGCCGTCATAGGCCAGCGTGTGCAGCAGGTCGATCACCGCTACAAAGCCCGAAGCATATCCAATAAAGATCAGATAGCCGTTCTGCAGATAGCGCTGTGAGTTCCAGGTGATGGCAAAAATGGCTGTACCCACGCTGATCGAGATCATTTCTGCGACGGCGTGGAATAACAGGTAATTGGTGCGGCCGATCATCAGCAGGGCCGCCATTGCCAGCAGTGTCAGGGCCAGTGGAGCAATGTTTCGAACGGTTCGTTCCATCGTTCCTTACCGTTTAATTGGCTTGCTCGCCAAACGGCATGGTTTCCACGCGGTTGCGGCCGTTGCGTTTGGCGCTGTACAGGGCTTTGTCGGCTATATCCAGCAGCCCCTGAATATTCTGGGTATGGCTGTCGGCTTCGGTGACGCCCAGGCTTACCGTAACCGGGATCGGCCCGGATTTCGTCTGGAAGGGCGCGGCAGCGATGGCGCTGCAGATGCGCTGCGCGATGTTGATCGCCGTGTCCAGGTTGGTACGCGGCAGCAGGATTACGTATTCATCCCCGCCGTAGCGCCCGAGAATATCGGTGTGGCGGATGTTCTCGCGGCAGAAGTCAATGACCATGCGCAGAATATCATCTCCCTGTGCGTGCCCGTACGTGTCGTTGATTTTTTTGAAATGGTCAATGTCGAGCATGATCGCGGCCAGCGGCTGGCGCGTGTTCTGGTAGCTGTCGACCTCGACGCGGCCCAGGTCGAAGAATGCGCGCCGGTTATACTGTCCGGTGAGCGAATCGCGCAGCGCCATCTGTTTGACCTGGCTGTGGAGCATAGCGTTTTCGATCGCCAGCGCGGCGCGCTCGCTCAACTCAACGAAGAAATTCAGGTCGCGCTGGCTGTAGGGCGGGTTGGGCCGGCAGCGCACCAGGCTCAGCGTGCCAAACGTGCGTCCCTGGGCCGCCAGCGGCAGTACGATCAGGCTGCACACATCCAGGCTTTGCAAGGTATCAATCATCTCGCTGCGCAGCACCCCGGCTAGCAGCTTATTATTTGTCTCCAGCAGCGCAATCGGGTCGCCGTTTGCAACCACGTTTCCCAACCGGCTTTTTCCCACCATCTCGCGCATAATATTGGGGTTACTTTCCAGCGCGGCCTGCACGGATCTGTCGCGGAAATGCACCGTCACCGGGTCGAGCCACAGGCCATTTTCGCTCACCATGCGAATAATGCAGCCATCGGCCAGGGTTTCCGTCATTTTCAAGACAATGGTTTTGAGTACCGCCTGGTAATCCAACCCGGCCTGTGCGAATGACTGCGTAAGCGTGGCAAGCACCTCGCCGCGCTGCGCGACAACGCGCAGTTCATGCTCGCGTTGTTTGCGCTGGGTGATATCCTGAAAGATGCCGATCGCTCCGCTGTGGCCGCCGCGGCTGTCGAGCAGCGGCGTGGCGCTGGCCAGCAGGTAGCACGGGCTGCCGTCCGGCCGCAGCACCAGCAGCTCCACGTCATCGATGTGTTCGCAGAAAACGGCGGCGCGCGCCAGGATGGTCTCACCGGGCGGGATTGGCGTCCCATCCGTCTGGTGGAAGGTGAATTCCAGTGGAATGTTGCTTTCCGGCTCGTGCGGCAGGCTCTGCCCGAAGATCTGTTCCGCCATCGGGTTAGCCAGCACGATTTCTCCCTGGGCATCGGTGACCAGGATGCCGCCCGGCGCGTACTCAATGATGGTGTGCAGCCGCGCCTGCTCGATTTCCAGCTCGTCCAGCACTTCCTGCAACTGCTGGTTGGCCAGGCGCAGCTCGATGGTGCGGTCTTCCACGCGCGTCTCCAGCTCGGCCTTGGCCTGCTGCAGCGCCTTTTCGGCCCGGTCGCGCTCGGTGATGTCGAATGCGGTGATGATCGACGCCGGGCGGCCGTCATACACCAGGTCGCCGGCGGTAATATCCACCCAGCGCTCACCGCCATCTTTGGTAATAATCTTCAGTTCAAAGCGAATCGGCAGATCGCTGGTCCACGCCTGCACGTGGCCGTTGCGCCGCAGGCCTTGCTGGTAAGCCGGGTGCGCCAGGCTCCAGAACGGCCGGCCCAACAGCTCTTCCGGCGCGTAACCGGTGACAAAGCGCGCGCCGGTGTTGGCGTAGCGGATCACCTGGTCGACGACGATAAAAATAGCGGCCGACGTGGTCTCGGTCAGGGCGCGCAGGCGCTGCTCGCTGTCGCGCAGCTCGGCTTCCACGCGCATGCGCGCCGCGATCTCGCCTTGCAGGCTCGCGTTGAGCGCCGCCAGCTCGCGGGTGCGCTCGCGCACGCGGTCTTCCAGCTCATCGCGGTTACGCTTGCGCTCCATTGTGTAGCGGAAGACGCGCTCCAACAGAAAGGGCGTAACCTCAGCCTTGGTCAGGAAGTCGGACGCGCCCTCCTGCATTGCCGCCAGGTCGACCTCATAATTCCCCTGCCCGGTGAGCAGTACCACCGGTACCGTGGAACCCTGTGCCGACCAGTGGCGCATCACATCCAGCCCGGTATGCTCGCCCAGGTGATAATCCACCAGGTACAGATCGTAGTTTTTGCGACTGCTGGCTTCCAGCGCCGCTTCCAGGTTCCCGGCCCAATCAAGATAGTAGCGAACAGCCTGCGGCCCGGCCGGCATGTGTTTCAGGTGGTCTTTGAGCAGGATATACTCGTCCTCGTCGTCGTCGACGAGAAGGATGTGCATCATCATTTGTTGCCTTGTCTCGTACCCATACCGCCAATGATTGGACCGGATGCCAGCATTTGCCCCCCCTTGCTCCAGGCCAAGGAATTTATCTTACGGAAATTATACAGGCAACCTGCCGGATGCGCACGCCGTTACAGGCTCAAGCTCAGGCATCTACGAAACGGCGCACCACTCCGGCCAGCGCGTGGCTGGCATCGTAATTGGTGGCGTGCGCCGCGCCCTGAATGACCACCAGGCGGCCATCGGGCAGCAGCCGCGCCGCTTCTTCCGCCCAGGGCTGGGTGACAATGGTATCGTGCTGGCCGCGCACCACCAGCGACGGCGCGGGCATACGCGCCAGCCGCTCGCGCACCGGCTCGCGCTGCGCCATGCGCAGGGTGCGAAATGTGCGCCGCAACCCGGCGGCCCAGTAATCACGCACCAGCAGCGGGATGAGCGCGGGCGGCTCGTAGAGCATGTTGCGCGCTCCACGCAGGATCAATTGCAGCGCGCCGGGAGCGCTGGGGTCCATCGTTGGGCTTACCAGCACGGCGCGTTCCACCGCCTGTGGGTGCGTGCACGCCAGCTCGAGGATGATCTGGCAGCCCATCGAGTTACCCAGCAGCACCGCGCGCGGCATGCCCATCGCGCTCATCCAATGATGCAGCACACCGGCCAATGCCTGCAGGTCCAGCGTTTCGAGCGGCTTTTCGCTGCGGCCATAACCCGGCAGATCGGGCGCGCACACGCGGAAATGCGGCGCAAGCGCCAGCAGCAGCGGGCGCATGTACGCGCTGGAAACTGACAGCCCATGCACCAGCACTACCGGCGGCCGGGCAGGGTTGCTCCCCGCGCAGCGCGAGAAGATATTGTATTCACCCACCACACCACACCGTCGCTCCACCACAATCTTCATTGCCCCTGCTCCGGTATGAGAAAGTCCATCACCGCGCGATGAAATTCCTCCGGGCGGTCCCACATCGGGTTATGGCCCGCGCCCGCGATGACCACCAGCCGCGACCCGGGCAGCGCCTGGTGCAATCGCCGGCCGATTTCCAGCGGCAGCAGCCGGTCGCGCTCGCCCCAGATAATCAGTGTTTCGGCCTGGATCTCGCGCAGCCGCTCGTCGAGCTGGCTGCCCAGCACCTGCAGCGTGGCGCGCGCCAGGTTCAATGGGCCGGCGCGCAGCGCGTCGCTCATCAGCACCGGCAGGAAGTCATGTGGCACCTCGGGCAGCGATTGAGCCAGCGCAAGCGTGCTGCGCAGCAGCCCGCGCCGCAGCGGCACCCCGGCCGAATCGACCAGCACCAGCCGGCGCACGCGCGCGCCGGCCTGCGCGGCCATGTCGGCGGCGATGTAGCCGCCCATCGAGTGCCCCATCAGCGAGTACGATTCCAGCCCCAGTCCGTCCAGCCAGGCCAGCATCAGCCGCGCAGCGTCATCTAGCCGGAAGCGCTGCCCTCGCCCCCGGCCAAACCCGGCCAGGTCGGCCACGAAAAGCTGGAAATGCCCGGCCAGGAAGGCGGTGTTCTTGCGCCACCAGCGCGTGGAGCCCGAAAGCCCGTGCAGCAGCACCAGCGGCTCGCCGCCGCCGGTTGTTTCGTAAAAGATGCGCGCTGGCCCGGCGCGGGTCACGCGGTAAGGAACCGGTTGCATGGTCCCATTATGCACCGGAACGCGCGAAAGCGCCGCCCGCGCGGATGCTAGTCTTTGCCCGCGCCGTTGAGCGCCGCGGTGAGCGTCTGGATAGCCTGGTCGATGGTGTTGATCGTGTCGATGTTCTGCGTGGCGAGCAGCCCGCCCAGCCCCCATTGCCATGCACGCAGCAGCGCGCGCAGCTCGCCGGCTCGCGGCAGCAGCTCGGCCGGGACGGGCATGGGTTTGGCCGCCGGGCTGCCGGCCGGGTGTTCTGCCACCGGGTGGGCATGCTCGGCCAGCGCGGCGCGCGCGGCTTCCGCGGTCTCGGCGTCGGTGTCGTGCGCCAGTGATTGCAACACGGTCACGGCTTCGGGTGTCAGCCGCCCCAGACGGCCCAGGCCGGTAGCCACCGCCTGGCGCACCAGCGTGTTGGTGTCACTTACCAGCGCCATCAGATCGGGCAGGGCCTCGTCGCCGGCCAGCTCCAGCAGACCCAGCGCGGCTGTGCGGCGAATGAAGGGGTTGGAATCGTGGCGCGACATATCGCGCACCGCCGCAAGCGCGGCATGGTCGTGGAACTGGAGCAGTACCTGCAGCGCCAGCCGGCGGATGGTGACGCTGGTGTCGTTGAGCAGCGGGCGCACCACCGGGGCCGCCTTGCGAAAATTGCGGCTGCCGATCATGCGCAGCAGGAAGGTGCGTATTTTTTCACCCGGGTCGTTAAGCAGTGGCAGCAGCACCGGCACCACATCGTCCGAGTCGAGCTGCATCAGCGCGTTGATGGCCTTGCTGCGCATGCCCACCTGGGTGGTGGCAATGCGCGTCAGCAGCGGGATGGCGGCGTTAACCTTGAGCGTGGCCAGCGCGTCGATGTACATGGTGGTGGGCGAGAAGCTGCGATTGATGTACGGGCTGCCGATGAGCTGCTCCAACCGCGCGGCGATACGCTCGCCAGCTTCGCTGCGCCCCATGAAGGCCAGCGCCTGAGCCGCCGCCGCGCTGACGTGGTAGTTATCGTGATCTACGAAGGGCGTAATGCGCTCCACCAGCTTTTGCGCGTCCATGCGCCCTAAGGCGATGAGCGCATCCGAAACGATGTGCGGGTTGCGATCTTCGAGGAACGGCTCCAGCTCATCCATGCATTCCTGCGCGCGCAGTTTGCCCAGCGTGCGGATCGCTGCCGAGCACACAAAGTCGTTTTTGTCATCCAGGCAAGAGAGCAGGCCGTCGATGGCATCCGCGGTGGGGGCTTCGAGCACGTTGCCCAGCGACTGCGCCGCCGCGGCACGCACAAACTCGTTGGGGTCGCCCAGCGCATCGATCAGCGCATCCGCGCCGGCCGCGGCGCGCAGCTCGCCAAGCCGTTCGGCGGCCTTGGAGCGAAAGCGCGGGTTGCGCGAGGCAATGGAGACCAG
>JBDHWQ010000022.1:0-68287 GCA_039810245.1 Longilinea sp.
ACCGGCAGCCAGCCGGAGTGCGCCAGCCCCAACAGCAAGTCGGGCTGGAAAAGGTCTGCTTCCTCGCAAACCCAGGTGGCAAGGGTGTAGAGTGCTTCGAGGGTGGGGGCCATGCGCCCATAGGTGTTCATATTGGCTCCGCGTCACAGGGATATTCTGATTCTATCCCGGTTCTCTGCTCGCGCCGGGCACAGATTTGTGTATGATAGAGGTAGCGCTTGATTTCCCACGGAGAAGGAGCATAACCTGATGACCTGCACACTCACCTGGTACGGCCATTCCACCCTGGGTCTGAATCTGGATGGCACGCGCGTGCTGGTAGATCCGTTTTTCAGCGGCAACCCGGCGGCCAGCACCAGCGCCGACCACGTCGAGGCTGAGTATATCCTGGTGACGCACGGCCACGGCGATCACATTGGCGACACGGTGCCGATTGCGAAGCGCTGCGGCGCGCTGGTGATCAGCAATTTTGAGATCGCCACCTGGCTGGAGAAGAAAGGGCTCAATACCCACGCGCAGCACATCGGCGGTGGGCATCGCTTCCCATTTGGCTACGTCAAGCTGACGCCGGCGCTGCACGGGTCGGCGCTGCCGGATGGCAGCAATGGCGGCAACCCGGCTGGCTTTTTGATCACCCTCAACGATGGGAAGAAGATCTACCTGGCAGGCGACACCGGCCTGTTTGGCGATATGCGCCTGATCGGCGAAGAGGGCATCGACCTGGCGCTGCTGCCTATTGGCGATAATTACACCATGGGTCCCACCGACGCGCTGCGCGCGGTGAAGCTGTTGCAACCCAAACACGTGATCCCGATCCATTTCAGCACCTTCGACCTGATCCGCCAGGACGCGGCCGCCTGGGCGCGCGAGGTGGAGCAAGAGACCGGCGCTAAGGTCAGCGTGCTGAAACCGGGAGAGACGTTTACGCTGTCCTGAAAGGGACACCATCCGTGTGGATTTTCCCTCTCTCGCCCGGGAGGGTCTGGGACCTTCGGCAGCACCCACCGCCCGCTCCTACGGACGGTTGTTTGCACGATTGGGCTCGTACGGGTACATCTTATGCGCCGGATCAGGGAAAGTGCAATTCCAGTCCCATCTGGCCCGCCAGGAACGCATTCCATACTTCGTCCGGCTCCCAGATCGCCAGCAGATCGGCGCGGGCTTGCGCCTCGGGCACGCCCAGGCGCTGCACGCGGTAAGCGTAACAAAAGGCCGATACGCGCATGTTGAGCACGCAGTGCACAAACACCGGCAGCCCGCGGCGCGCATCCATCGCCGCGCAAAAGGCACGGTAATCTTCGAGCTGCGGTGCTTCCCACACCACCGGGATGGAGACGTAATCCATGCCCAGGGCGCGCACACACCCACCCTCATCTTCGATTGCGCCGGGTGAGTCGGGCAGCGCCAGGTTGATTACCGCCCGGTAGCCCTGCCCGGCCAGAAGCGACAGATCTTCGGGGCGCGGCATGCCTGCCGTGGCCAGGGTTGGGCTGAGCAGCCTGTAATTGATAATGGTGGTCCCGTCCGGGTGATTCGCGGCCCAATCGCGCAGCGCGGCGGCTTTCTCCGCGCGGCCCATGGCGGCGTAGGCCACCGCCTCATGCGCCAGCGATAATACCGGCACGCGTCTGGTACCCATGCGGGCGTAGAGGATCACGCGCGCGATGTCGGTTTCTTCCCAGCCCAGCTTTCCGGGCCGCTGCACCGAGCCGATCAGCTCCACCGGCACGCCTTCGATCTCCAGCGCACCCAACCAGGAATGTATCCCGGCGCTCTCTATCCACGCCAGCGGGCGGGTGACGTAGCGCGCCAGCCGCTGTTCGATCTCGCGCGCGCCGGCGGCGTCGGTCTGCACATCGATATCGCGCGGGGTGTAGGCCATGCCCTGCAGCGCCATGCCGGCGCTGCCGGTCAGCGCCCAGCGCAGGCTGGTTCCATCCAGCGCAGCACAAATCGTCTCCAGCGCGGCCGCGTAGCGCGGGTTAAGTGCGGTCATAGCCTTCCTGCCCCACGACGTACTCTTCCAGGCGGTCCAGATCGATGTCGGCTTCGGAGATCACCTTGCCGCGCACCGAAATGCCGCGGCGGTGCACCTCTTCGCGGTCGCCACACACCAGGTGATGCCACTCGGGCAGGTCTTCGCCCCGCGCCACCAGGCGGTAGGCGCAGGTATCCGGCATCCAGCGCAGTCGGCGCGCCAGGCGCGGGGTCAGTTCCAGGCACTCGGGGTTACGCGCGTGGCGGTTAGGATAATCGCCGCAGGCGCAGGCCTGCGTGTCCAGCAGCTTGCACACCACGTTGGTGTACAGGATTTCGCCGGTATCCTCGTCTTCCAGCTTGTGCAGGCAGCACTGCGCACAGCCGTCGCACAACGATTCCCACTCCTCGCGGGACATCTCGTTCATTTTCTTGGTCTTCCAGAAAGGTTGCTCTTGCATCGTGGGCTAAGGATACCGGATGGACGAGGAAACGTCAACGGGGATCGCGGTTCAAGGTTTTCCGGGCAAGCTCACGCGAACCAGGTGTTGGGTGGTGACGACCCACAGGTACTGACCGTCGTAGGCCATGCTCACCGGCAGGCTGGCATCGTCGCCCACCAGCAGGCCATCGACCTTTTTGCCGCTGGCCGGGTCGTGCTGGTACAGACGGCCGGCGCCCTTGCCTACCGAGCCCAGTAGCCACAGCCGGCTGCCATCGTAGAGCAGCGCCGCGGGCGGAAAGTCGTGATCGGCGGACAGGTCAACGCGCGCGGCGGGCTGGGTGGCGGCGCCCAGGCCCGCGCCCAGGGCGTAGCCATCGAGCTGGTTGAAACCGGTCAGCACCCACAGGCGGTCTCCGGCTGCTGCCAGCGCCAGGATCTGCTGGCTGGCCGACGGCCCGTCACTGAGCGTGCCACCCGCGTAACGGTAAAGCATCTGCTGGCACGAATCGCAGGTGGTGGCCGCGCCACCCACCCACATCCCCGCGCCGTCCCAGGCAAACACAGAAGAATCGGTGGGCATAGCGCGACGCACAGTTTCAAATGTGCCGGTATCATACACCGCGTTCTGCAGCCACACCTGCCCCACCGCCGCCTCGCCCGCGATCTGAGGAGCCAATCCCAGCGCGCGCGGGTCATCAACCGAAACGTCAAACTGGCGCAGTGTTTCGCCGCTGGCCGGGTCGAGCACGGCCAGCGTGACGTATTGGCTGCCATTTTGCACAAAGCGCACCAACGCCCAGGCATGCGCGCCGTCCCAGGCCAGCGCGATCACCGGCGCGGGGTTCACGATAGTCGCGCCATCGCGCAGGGTATAGCTGCGCAGCGGCGCGCCGCTGGTGTCAAATTCCAGCACTTTTCCGGTGTTCGTTCCCACCCACACCCGGCCGCCGCCCGCCGCCACGCTGGCGCCCACCTGGCCGCCGTCCAGCGCGTAGCGCCCCGTCACGGTGGGCTGAGTCAATGGAGCTTCGGCAGTGGGTGGAGCCTGGCTGGCAGCCAGGGTTGCTGCCGGCAGAGTGGCATCCGCAGGCGGCTCGCCCGGTTGCGTAGCGCCTACGGTGGGCTGAGCGGTAATATCCGGCGTGGCGGTGGGCGCGCGCCAGCACCCGGCAAGGATCAGGCAGAAGAGAAGGAAGAAGCGATACCGGTACATGTTTCCCCGCTTTCTAACATAAAGCTATCATAGATGCGCCACGGGGATGTGTCAAGCGGGCGGACGCGAACCCCCATTCATGTCATTCGTTTTTTTTATGCATTTCGGGCGGTTTTTGACTTGCCGGCTTGGTGTACAATCTACCTCAATGGATGCGCTGCCGCTGGATCAAATTCTCACCGGGGATTGCGTGGAAATCCTGCAAACCCTGCCCGCTGAATCGGCGGACGTGGTGTTTGCCGACCCGCCCTATAACCTGCAACTGCGCCAGGACCTGTTCCGGCCCAACCACACCCGCGTCGACCCGGTGGACGATGCCTGGGACCAGTTCGAAAGCTTTGCCGCCTACGACGCATTCACCGAAAGCTGGCTGCGTGCCTGCCGGCGCGTGCTCAAGCGCAGTGGCACGCTGTGGGTCATCGGCACCTACCATAATATCTATCGCGTGGGCGCCATCCTGCAAAACCTGGATTTCTGGCTGCTGAACGAGATCAACTGGATCAAGGCCAACCCCACACCGAACTTCCGCGGCGTGCGCTTTACCAACGCGCACGAAACGCTGATCTGGGCGCAGAAAGAGCGCGGCGCCAGCTATACCTTCAACCACCAGGCCATGCGCGCCCTCAACGAAGACCTGCAGATGCGCAGCGACTGGTACCTGCCGGTGTGCGCCGGCAAGGAGCGCCTGCGCGAAAATGGCGAGAAATCGCACGCCACGCAGAAGCCCGAGGCGCTGCTGTACCGCGTGCTCACCGCCAGCACCAACCCCGGCGACGTGGTGCTCGATCCGTTCTTTGGCACCGGCACTACCGGCGTGGTGGCGCGACGCCTGCGGCGCCAGTGGATCGGCATTGAGCGCGACCCGCGCTACGTGGCGCTGGCGGAAAGGCGCATTGCCACCGCACAGCCCGGCGACCCGGCGGCGTTCAAGCTCTCCAACCCGCGCCGTGAGCGGCGCGTACCGTTTGGCAGCCTGCTGGAATTCGGCCTGCTGCAGCCCGGCGCCGAGCTGACCCTGGGCGCGGACGGCGAGATTACTGCCCACGTACTGGCCGATGGCCAGCTCGAATGCAACGGCGCGCGCGGCTCCATCCACCGCGTGGCCGCCGCGTTGATCCCCGGCCCGTGCAACGGCTGGGACGTCTGGCACTACTGGGATGAAGCAGCCCGGCAGCGCCGGCCCATTCACGTGCTGCGCGACCAACTGCGCGCGCAGTGGAACTGTTCCCTGGAAGAGAGTGAGACCCATGACCCAAGCTAATGTTTCCTATACCCAGACGCGCTGGAGCCTGGCCGACCTGTTCCCCGGCGCGGGCAGCACCGAGCTGGAAACCGCCTTTCAACAGGTGGATGCTCTGGTGTCCCGCTTTGAATCCGTGCGCGGCAGCCTGCGCTCCGATATGCCCGCAGAGGAGTTCCTGGGGTTGGTGCGCCAGGTGGAAGAGATCACCCGCCTGTCGGGGCGCATCGGCGCGTTCGCCAGCCTGTCGTTCGCAGAAAATACCCAGGACCAGACCGCGCAAAGCCTGATGCTGCGCGTGCAGCAGTTTGGCGCGCAGATGTCGAACCGCATGTTGTTCTTCAGCCTATGGTGGAAGTCGCTGGCGGATGCCGATGCTGAGCGCCTGATGGCCGCCAGCGGCGATTACCGTTACTGGCTGGAAGAGATGCGTCACTTCAAGCCGTATACGCTCTCCGAAGCCGAAGAGAAGATTATCAACATCAAAGATGTGACCGGCATCAGCGCGCTGCAGATGCTGTATGACTCGATCACCAATCGCTATGTGTTCAAGGTGACCGTAGACGGCGAAGAGAAGGAAATGACGCGCGGTGAGCTGATGCGGCTGGCCTATTCGCCCAGGCCCGAGCTGCGCGCGGCTGCCTACCAGGAACTGTACCGCGTCTACGGCCAGGATGGCTCTATCCTGGGCCAGATGTACCAGAACATCGTGCAGGATTGGCGCAACGAGCAGGTCGATCTGCGCGGCTTCGCCACGCCCATGTCGGCGCGCAACCTGGTCAACGATATTCCCGACGGCGTGGTGGACACGCTGCTGGAAGTCTGCCGGCGCAATACGGGCATCTTCCAGCGCTTTTTCCAGCTCAAAGCGCGCTGGCTTGGCGTACCGCGCCTGCGCCGCTACGATATCTACGCGCCGGTGGCGGAGTCGGATAAGCAGTACAGCTTCACCGAGTCGGCTGCCATGGTGCTGGATTCCTTCAACCAGTTCGACCCGCGGCTGGCAGAGCTGGCCGAGCGCGTGTTCGCCGAGAACCACCTGGACAGCGAAGTGCGGCGCGGTAAGCGCGGCGGCGCGTTCTGCGCCGGCATCGCCCCCGAGGTGACGCCTTACGTGCTGACCAATTACCAGGGCCACGCCGGCGATATGGCCACCCTGGCTCACGAACTGGGCCACGCCATCCATGCCATGCTGGCCTCTGAGCACACCATCTTCACCTTCCATTCCAGCCTGCCGCTGGCTGAGACCGCCTCGACCTTTGGCGAGATGATGCTGGTGGACCGCCTGCTCTCCACCGAGCCGAGCGAGGACGTGCGCCGTGACCTGCTCTTCCGCCAGATCGACGACGCCTACGCCACCATCCAGCGCCAGGCGTTCTTCGCGCTGTTCGAGCGCCAGGCGCACGAGATGATCCAGCAGGGCGCGTCGGTAGACCAGGTGGCGGACGCCTACCTGGAGAACCTCAAGACGCAGTTTGGCGACTCGATCGAAGTTTCCGACGAATTCCGCTGGGAGTGGGTATCCATCCCGCACATCTACCAGGTGCCGTTCTACGTATATGCCTACGCATTCGGCCAGTTGCTGGTGTTCTCGCTCTACCAGCAGTACCAGAAAGAGGGCGAAGCCTTCAAGCCGCGCTACTTGAAAATCCTCTCCACCGGCGGGTCGGCTGCCCCGGCGCAGATCCTGGCGGATGCGGGCATCGACATCGCCTCGGACGCGTTCTGGCAGGGCGGCTTCGATGTGATCGACGGGCTGGTGCGCCGCCTGGAGCAGCTCCCGGTGCAGGGTGGATAATCGAACATTTTATCCACATTTATCCACAGTTTTGGCGGAGTTATCCTATTCCCCCGCGCGAGAGCGTCGCGCGGGGGATTCGTTTTGGCGGGCTATAAGATCCACTCGCTGCGATCTTCGACCCACGTACTATTCATGGGGGGGTTGGAACCCGCCCCTACGCACACACACCATTGATGGAATTTCCATTCGCCGTCCCCACGGGGTGCACCTGCATGGCCTCGGGAAAAATTGTGGTATATTACTTCTCAACCGAGCTTCACTCGGATGCCACATTCCGGAGCTGCCATGTATTTCTCCATTGAAGGTGTCATTGGGGTCGGTAAGACCTCGCTGGCGCGGCTGCTCGCCCCGGCCTTCCAGGCTGGCCTGCTGCTTGAAGTCTTCGAAGAAAACCCTTTTCTCAGTGACTTCTATGCCGACCGCGCCCGCTACGCGTTTCAGACCCAGATCTTCTTCCTGCTCAGCCGTTACCACCAGCAGCACAAAGCCGTCAACGAGATCGCCGGCTCGGGCAAGAACCTGATCAGCGATTACACCTTCGAGAAAGACGCCCTGTTCGCCAGCATCAACCTGCAGGGTGACGAGCTGGAGATGTATTACAAGGTGCACGAGGCCCTGGCCGAAAAGATCACCCCACCCGAGCTGCTGGTGTACCTGCGCGCCACCACCGATACGCTGATGCAGCGCATCGCCATGCGTGACCGGCCCTACGAGCGCCAGATGGAGCGCGGCTACATTCATGAGCTCAACCAGGCTTACGACCAATACTACCTCAACGGCAGCCACGTTTGCCCGGTACTGACGATTGAGACCGATGATATGGACTTTGTGCGCAGACCCGACGATCTGCGCGCGGTCGACAACCGCATCCGCCAGGCACTGCAACTGGCGCCTTTCCAACCCATGCTGCCGCTCTCCGGCAAATCCTGAGCTGTCGTTCCCGAGATGGATGGCCTGCTATGCGCATCACCCGTGACCAACTGATCCGACTGGCCCGCGAAAACGTGCAGATGCGGCTGCAGCGCAACCGCCGCCTGGTATGCGCCTACCTCACCGGCGCCCTGGTGGGCGAAGATGTGCTGCTGGGTGGCACCGCCGACATCGACCTGGTCTTTGTCCACGACAGCGACCCGCTGGTCGACCGCGAGATCGCCCGGCTGAGCGAAGAGGTACACCTGGATATCGCCCACTATTCGCAGGCCGTATTCCACCAGCCGCGCCATCTGCGCATCTCGCCCTGGATCGGCCCGTACCTGTGCGCCAACCCCATTGTGCTGCACGACAGCCAGCACTGGTTTGAGTTTACCCAGGCCTCGGTGTGCGCGCAGTTTGGCAACCCGGAAAACGTGTACCAGCGCGTGGGGCATTTTGCCGCCACAGCGCGCCGCGCGTGGATGGATTTGCAGTTCCATAACCTGACCGGTGAGACGCGCCGCGCGCTTTCGTTCCTCGAGGCGCTGGAAGATTCGGTCAATGCCATCGCCAGCTTCAGCGGGCCGCCGCTCACCGAGCGGCGCATGCTGCTCCAGTACCCGCAGCGCGCCAAAGCGATCAATCGCCCCGGGCTGTCCGCCGGCCTGGTGGATATCCTGCTGCCCGAGCCGGTAACCGCTGCCGACTGGCAGGGGTGGCAGGTGGGCTGGAACGCGGCGCTGGCCGCCGCCGGCGGCAAAGACAACGCGCCACCCCGGCTGCACCCGGCGCGGCGCGGCTATTACACCCGCGCTGCCGCGGCGCTGTGGGAAAGCGAGCCCGCCGCGGCCGTGTGGATCCTGCTGCGCACCTGGACCCTGGCCGTCCACGCGCTGGATGCAGGCCCCGAGCTGCTTGACCCCTGGCGCGCCGCCATGAGTGCGCTGCACCTCGACCCCGAGTCGCTGGAAGGCAGACTGTCGCAGCTCGATACCTACCTGGACAGCGTCGAAGAAGCGATGGAAGAATTCGCGCAAAACAACGGCATCGAGACCAACAGCTAACCCCCTCAATCCCCCAAATCGCTGAAAAGCGCGATTTGTAGGGAAGCTGCCAATCTTCCCTACAAATGCGTTCTTTGCATTTGGGGGGATAGAGGGGAATCTTATGGCGCGCGGCGCTATAATAAGTGCGGGAACCCATTTCCAACAGGAGTTACGCACATGGCCGAATCGCGCTGGAAATCGTTCAACTATGCCATGGGCATGTTTGGCACGTCCATCCCGATCAACATGCTCAAAACCTATGCCGCCATCTTCTACGTTGGCGGGCTGGGGCTCACCACGCGCCAGTTTGCGCTCATCCTTTCCATCTACGCCTTTGTCGACGCGCTGGATAATCCCATCTATGGCTTCCTCTCCGACCGCACGCGCACGCGCTGGGGCCGGCGGCGGCCGTGGCTGGTGATCGGCACGCTGCTGCTGGTGCTGTGTTTCGCGTTGTTCTACAGCCCGCCGGCCGGCATGGCCGCCAGCACGCTGCTGGGCTATGCCATGCTGTTCTACATCCTCACCGGCACGCTCGATTCGGTCATCAACGCCAATTACGGCGCGCTGTTCCCCGAGCTGTTCCGCACTGACACGCAGCGCGCGGCCACCAACGCGCTGCGCCAGGCCTTCCAGCTCGTGGCGATGATCATCAGCATCGCCCTCACCCCGCTGGTCACCTCGGCCATCGGCTACCAGACCACCGCCATCCTGTACGGCATCCTGGGCGGCGTGGTGATCCTCTACATGGCATTCACCAGCCGCGAAGTGCCGGTGGAAGAGCATGAAGAGAAGCCGCGCCTGTGGGCCAGCATCAAAGACCTGGTCAGCAACCGCAAGTTCTGGATCGCCGGGCTGGCTAACGCATTCTACAGCGCGGCCATGTCGCTGGTGCTGGCCTCGCTGCCGTTTTTCGTCAAGTACACTCTCGCCATCCCCGACGCGCAGTCAACCATCCTGTTTGCCGCGGTGCTGCTGATCGCCATCGGCTGCGTGGCGCTGTGGGCGCGCGCCATCCGCAAGTTCTCGCTCATCCCGGTGTGGCGCGCGGCGCTGGCCGCGCTGGGGCTGGCCTTCATCCCGCTGTTCTTCGCCAACTCGCTGCCCACCGCCATCGTTGGCAGCGCGCTGGTGGGCTTTGGCTTTGCCGGCGCCATCACCACCATGGACCTGATTGCGGCGCGCATCATGGACGAGGACACACGCAAGCACAATGTGCGGCGCGAGGGCATCATCTCTAACGCGCTGGGCTTTATGAACCGGCTCAACGGGTTGTTCACCGCCGCTGCCTTCTTCCTGGTCTCGGTGCTGTTCCAGTTTGAGAGCGGCGCCAACCCCGGCCCGCAGCCCGACCAGGCCGCGCGCTTCCTGCTGACCCTGTTCCCGATGGTGCTGATGGCGATCAGCTTCGGTTTCTCGTGGCTGATCCACTTTGACGAGCCCGAGCGCTCCGCCGCGCGGGCCGAGAGCGTTTCTTCGTGAGGAACCTATGGCCCTGATCCGTCTCGACCACCTGCCCAAGACTACCAAAGTTACCCAACCACTGTACGTTATCCTGCCCGATCCCGACCGCATGAACGGCGTGCCGGTACGGCGGCGCAAGCTGCTCTACCTGCTGCACGGGCTGAGCGACGACGGCAGCGCCTGGCAGCGCTACACATCGATCGAAAACCTGGCCACGTTATATGGCCTGGTGGTGGTAATGCCGACTGTGGCGCGCAGCTTTTATACCGATCTGCCCAATGGGCAGCAGTACTTCACCTACCTGGCCGAAGAGCTGCCCCAATACCTGGACGACGTCTTTGGCCTGCGCCCCGCGCGCGAAGACACGCTGCTGGCCGGCCTCTCCATGGGCGGCTACGGCGCGTACAAGCTGGCCTTCCACCAGCCGGAGCGCTTCGCCGCCGTGGCCAGCTTCTCCGGGGTACTCTCGCTGGAGTTTATGCGCCTGTACCCGAATGACAAGCGCTTTGCCGAGTTCCGCCACGTGTTTGGCGACCTGTCGCTGCTGACCGGCAGCGCGCACGACCCGCTCACCTGGTTCAGCGCCGCCGCGCAGGACGTCTCGCGCCTGCCGCGGCTGTTCTTCTCCTGCGGCCGCCAGGATGACCTGTACCCGGTCAACCAATTGGTGCGCGCGCAGTTCCAGCAGCTTGGTATCCCCTTTGAGTATTATGAAGAAGACGATGCGCGCCACGACTGGTTCTTCTGGGAAACCGAGGTGCGCCGATTCCTGGACGCGGTGCTCGGCCCGGTGCCACGGGATGGGGAGGAAGACGAATGACCCACGATATGCTTCGCCTGTCCTTTCATATCACCTCCGAACAACAGGGACAATATCTGCTCTTCCCTTTCACCATGCCCGCAGGGGTGGAGAAAGTGGAGATTGCATACCACTACACGCGCTACGCGGAAGAAGCGAATGACACTGGGCGAGCAGCCTACAAGACGCGCAAAGAGACAAACATCATCGATCTGGGTCTGATTGCGCCGGATGGCTCCCAGGCTGGCGCCTCCGGGTCAGATAAGCGCGACATCTTCATCAGCGAGCGCAGCGCGACCCCTGGCTACCACCCGACCATTTTATCTCCAGGCGAATGGCGCATCCTGGCCGGGGCGTACAAAGTGGCCGCGGGCGGCGTGGATGTTGAGTATGAAATCACGTTTACATATAAACACCGCCGCTGGCTGCGCGGCGATCTGCATACTCACACCATTGCCTCGGACGGCGTGCTCACCGCCGAAGAATTGGGCCGCCACGCCGCCGCGCATGGGCTGGATTTCCTGGCCATCACCGACCACAACCAGCCGGTGGCGCGCGCGGCGCTGCCGCATATCCCCAACCTGACCCTTATCCCCGGCGTGGAGTGGACGCACTACCTGGGCCACGCCAACTTTCTGGGCGTCGACCGGCCGTACGACGGGCCGTTCGCGGCCAACACGCCCGACGAGATCGCCGCGCGATTCCACAGCGCCCGCGAGCGCGGCGCGCTGATCAGCATCAATCATCCGTTTGAAGAATGCTGCGAATTCCGCATCGACCGCGACAGCATCCCCTTCGACCTGCTGGAAGTATGGAACGGGCCGTTCCGCGAGGCCAACTTCCGATCTCTGGGGTTGTGGCACAGCCTGCTGGCAGCGGGGCAGAAGATCCCCATCTGCGGCGGCAGCGACTACCACCGCGACACGCCCTTTCTGTTCCTGGGCGGCCCCACCACCGCCGTGTATGCCCACTCGCGCGGCGCCAGCGACATTCTTGCCGCGCTGCGCGCCGGTCATGCCTATATCACCTACGCTCCCAACGGCCCCTGGCTGCATTTGCATTCGGGCGAGGCAATGATGGGCGACAGCCTGCCCTGGTCGCCGGGCGCGCAGGTGCGCGTCCATGCGGGCGGCCTGCTCCAGGGGGACGTGGTGCGGCTGGTCAGCGCCACGAGCGCAGATGTGGTAGCGCAGATGCCTGCCGATGGCGAGGTTCAGCTCGCCCTGCCCATCCCTGCACCCGGCTTCGCCCGCGTCGAAGTGCTGCGGCAGTTCCTGCCCGGCATCCCGCCCCTGCCGGCCATTCTCTCCAACCCGATATACTTTGATTAACAGGGCGCAACTTCTCTATATGACCGTTCCCATACATGTGGCATGGGGGAAAACCCTCGGTTTTCCGCAAAACTGTGGATAAAACCGGGAATACTGTGGATAACTTATGCGAAATGGGGATAATTGTGGATAACTTGAGGAAAAAGCTCCTGTTCCCCGTTTCCGCTAACCCCCATATATGGGGGGTGGCATGCGCGAAGGCCAATATATGTCTCCGGCGGTTTTTTCGACAAAATGGCCTGTGGAAAACCCGAACAACTGTGCCACTTCTCCACAGCCCGCTGGGGATAGAATCTTGGCTCGACTCTCCAGCTATGCTGCTCGCGGCATGCGCGCACCAGCACTGCTGGGGGCTTCAACCCCAAAAAGACGTTTTTGTCCACATATCCACAGACTCTACTAAGACTACGACTCTTTAAATACTCATTAACATAAAGGGTGTGGATGATTCCGCCCTCACAAACCAGACAAAACGTGAGGGGACATTCGATCCTTGCGCCATGAAGCGGTAGACAATGCCTCCCCCGGCTTATGCTGTGCGATGCCTGCGCGGGCAATAATGCACAACCCGCGTTTCCCACACCCGCGCGGGGTATAATTACCCGCAGGAGCCTACCCACAGCGCATGGATGAAAAACCGGTCTTGATCCTCTTCCGCGGCGATGATACCTTTGCCATGCAGCAGGCCGTGGCCGACCTGGTGGCGCGTGTCGGCGACCCCGGGCTGGCCGATCTGAACACCGCGCGCTTCGATGGCCGCTCGGCCAGCGAGGATGATCTGCGCCTGGCCGCCACCAGCATCCCCTTCCTGGCCGAGCGCAGGCTGGTGGTGCTGACCAACCCCAAGGCGCGCATGGCCAATGCCGCCGCGCGCGACCGCTTCCTGGCGCTGCTGGACATGCTGCCGCCTACCACTGCGCTGGTGCTGGTGCAGGAAGACGAGCAGCGCTGGGACCGCAACAGCCGCCAGATGGATTGGAGCGAGCTGCCTGAAAATCACGCGCTGGTGCAGTGGGCACGCAAGGCCGGCAAGCGCGCTGCGCTGCGCGACTTTTCCTTGCCGCGCGCCGCAGAAATGCCGGGCTGGATCGTGAAGCGCGCCAAAGAGAGCGGCGGCGCGTTCACCCCGCAGGCCGCCCTGGCGCTGGCGAACCTGGTGGGCAGCGATACCCAGGTTGCCAGCCTGGAGATTGACAAGCTGCTGCTGTATGTGAACCGCGCCCGCCCGGTGGAAGAAGAGGATGTGGCCGAGTGCACCGCCGATATCACCAGCGTCAACGTGTTTGATATGATCGATGCGCTGGCCGCCGGGCAGACGCAGGCCGCGCTGCGCCTGCTTTCCGGGCTGCTGGAAGACAAAGAGCCGGTCATGCTGTTCGGAGCCATCGTCAGCCACTTCCGTGGGCTGCTGCTGGCGCGCGAGGCGCTGGCCGATGGCGGGGGTCAGGCGCAGGTGAGCAAGCTGCTGCCGCGCCGCCCGCCCAAAGTGATCGAGAAGATGTGCGCCCAGGCGATGCGATTCAGCCTGCCGGCGCTGGAAGACGTCTACCGCCGCCTGGCGCGGATGGATATGGAAATGAAATCCGGCGTGATGGCCCCCGACCTTGCCCTGCAGATGTTCGTGGCCGAGGTGGGTGGATAAAAAGATGCGCCGTGGTGCAGAAGTCCCTTCGGGATCCTGCACCACGGATGTTGTTTACCGGGGCAGCCCCGCGTCGCTGACGCACTGGTTGCCGGCGGTGACCGTTGCGCCGTTCAGGCTGGCGACATGCCACCAATCGTTGCCGGCCTGCACGCAGGTGCTGGCGCCGGCCGCGTTGATCACCAGGTTATTGCCCACGATGCGCCCGCCATACCACACACGCACCACCGGGTCCGCGAATTCGTCCACGTCGGGCTGGGTGCTCAACCCTTCCAGTCCGTTTTCCAGCGCGCCATCCACCACGTACAGGTCGTATGGCTGGCTGTTGCCTGACGGGCTGTAATAGGGCTGCGTGCCTTTGGCGGTCGCGTCTTTGATCTGCAGCGCATCGAAGCGCAGCGGCGAATCGGACGTGCTGCCGCCGCCCTCAACCATGATCTGCGCGTACGGCGACACGGTTCCGCCGAACTGTGACGGCTTGAGCAGCGTGCCGCGCTCCCAATCCGTGCCGCGGTAATTCCCGGCGCCCAGCACCTCGGTCACCCAGCCGGGGTGCACCACCCCATCCGCGGGCGAGCCGGCGGGCAGCCAGGCCAGCAGGTCCAGATCGCGGGGCGAGAACATGCTCCAGTTGAGCACTGCCCACACGTTTTTCGCCGGCGGCACGGCCACGCTGTTGTACGTCGTGGCCAGCATCCCGCCATTGATGACGTCCGGGTTGGCGCTGGCATCAGGGTTTTCCAGCACCACGCCATCGAAGAACTGGTAGCCGGCGGTGTAGCCGGATTTGCTCACCCACAGATAAAACGTAGCTGAGGGAGTCGCGCCAGAAGGCAGAGGGATATTTTGCAGGAAAGTGCCTGCGGAGGTGGAAGTCACCGCGCTGGTGTCCAGTGATTTGGCGCTGGCATCGCGGGTGATGGTCACGCGCGCGCCGTTCAGCGGCAGGCCGTCGATTGCGTTGTACACTTCGACGTAAAAACCCACCCGCCCCATCGCCGCCGACACGTCCAGGTAGCGCGCGCGTTCCATGCTGTTGGCCGCACCGAAGCTGGCGTTTGGCCAGCAGAAAGGCGCGTGCACCACGCCACCCACGTTCACCCCGTAACCCGGGGTGCTGTAGGCGGCTTGCGCATTAATCGCCCCAGATGGGTCGCGCGCGAAGGTAAGATCGCGCCCGGTATTGATGAGCCGCTGTTTGAGCTGCGCGGCGGTGAGCGTTTTGAACACGCTCAACGTGCGCGCCGCGGCCGCGGCGGCGTAGGGTGCGGCCATCGAGGTGCCGCTGTCGTACTCGTAGCCTTTGGCGTAGCCGTACATATAGTTATTGAAGAAGGCATTGCTCACCGGTTGGGTGGAGTATATCTGGTCGCCGGGGGCCACCAGCTCGACATGGCGGCCGTAGTTGGTAAAGCGCGTGGCGCAGTCACTGGCTTCGAAGAACTCGCCTTCGTCCTGGTCGCCGCCGCCATCCAGGTCGATCCATACCTGCTCATACGGTGGGTTACTGCGCGCGGCAGCTACCGCCACCAGCCCGGTAACGATTTCATTCGCGCCACCGCCCGGAGCCGTCACGTTTGCATCAGCCCACAGCGCTGGGTAATCACCCAGTGATGTGCCACCGTTACCCGCTGCGGCCACCACCAGCTTGCCCTTCTCGACGATGGCGTAGCGCAGGCTGTCATATTCCAGCCGGTCGGCGGCCAGCGAGCCCAGGCTGAGGTTGATCACGCGCACATCGCTGCGCCCGGCGCAGTAGCGCACCGCCGCCGCCACGCTGAACGACGTGCCGCGCCCCTGTGCATTGAGCGCTTTCACCGCCACTACCTTGCCGTTCGAGACGCCCAGCGCGGTGCCTTTGGTGTTGTCGTTGCGCGCGGTGATAATCCCGGCCACGTGCGTGCCGTGCCCGTTGTCGTCGTAGGGCAGGCTGTCATCATTGATGAAGTCGTAGCCGTTCACCACCCGGCTTTTCAGGTCGGGGTGCTTACCGTCCACGCCGGTATCCACCACGCACACTGCCGGGCTGCTGGCACTGTTGCGCCAGATGACATCCGATTCCACATAGTCCCAGCCCCACGACTGGTAAAAGTTGCCGGTGATCTCCTTGGGGAAGGCCGGGATGGATTTTCCGCTGCGCACGCTGCGCATTGCCGCAAGCTGGCGGGTGGAAAATTCGCGCCGGCCTCCATTCGCCCCGCGCACGGTGTAGGCTGCCCCGGCCGGAACGTTGACGTCCCCCGGCTGGCGCTCAATCACCGCCGCGGCCTCGGGGATGGAATACACCCAGTTGGGCTGCGCGTAGAGCACCTGCCCGCCGGCTTCCAGCGCCGCGGCCAGCGCAGGCACATCCGCCGCGGGGTCTACGCTGAGCAGCGCCACGCTGCCGGCCTGCGCCACCAGTTCCGCGCCAGAGTCCGCGGCCAGGGCCTGCGCCCCGGCGGCATAGGCTTTTGCGCTGCGCCCATCCGGGAAGGCCACCAGCACTTCACCGGGCACATACGTGGGCGCCGGTGGCGTAGACTCAGCCTGCGCCGCGGAGCTTTGTACAGGTAGCAGTGAGCAGGCCAGCGCCAGCCCGAGCGCGATGCGAAACAGTCGTTGCAGGTTCATGGTGTTTCTCCCTTGGTTGATAGCAACATGCTAACATGAAGCCCGGCCAGATTCAAGCAGGGGGAAAGGTCCCCCGGATTGGTGACGAATCCCGATTGTGCCGCGCGGCGCTTCCTGCTACCATACCCACAGGGGAATGGATAGAGAAGAGGAGAATCATGATCCCTGAGCTTCGCGTCGAACAGATTAACCGCCGGGTAGACCCCCAGGCGCTGCCGTGCCAGAACAGCAGCGAGCTGGAGACATCCAAGATCATTATCGGGCAGGAGCGTGCCACGCGCTCGCTGCAGTTTGGGCTGGGCATCCGCGCCACCGGGTTTAACATTTACGTCTCGGGCGAGCCTGGCACCGGGCGCACCACCGCCGTGCGCCAGTTCCTGCAAGAAGTGGCGCTGGATAAGCCCATCCCGCCGGACTGGTGCTATGTGCGTGATTTTAAGAATGCCTCGCGCCCTAATGCCATCCGCCTGCCCACCGGCCGCGCGCGTGATTTCCAGCAGGAGATGAAAGCGCTGATTGAAGCCATCCAGACCGAACTGCGGCGCGTGTTCGAGAGCGAAGATTATGCCAGCCGCCGGCGCGAGACGGCCGGCGGTTTCGAGCGCCAGGGCGCCGAGATCATCGAGCAGGTGAATACGCGCGCCAAAGAAGCCGGCTTTGTACTCCAGCAAACGCCCATGGGCCTGATGACCATCCCCACCAAAGACGGCCACCCGATGAAGCAGGAAGAATTTGAAGCTCTCACCAATGAAGAACGCGAGCAGCTTTCGCAGCGCCAGCAGGGTCTGCAGCAAGAGATCGAAAATGCGATCCGCCAGGCGCGCGGCATCGAAAAGAGCGCCGGCGAAGAAGTGCGCCGCATGGACCAGCAGGTGGCTGAGTATTCGATTAACCTGTTGATGGGTGACCTGAAGAACCGCAGCCGTGACGTGCCCGAGGTACTGGTGTATCTCGACCAGGTGAAGCAGGATATCCTTGAGAACCTGGATCAATTCCGCGCCGCGCCCGAAACGCCTAATAACGCTGAGCAGCCGCAGGTGGCGCAGCAGATGGCGATGATGATGGCCGGCCAGCGCGATAATTTCTTCCGCCGCTACCAGGTGAACGTGCTGGTGGATAACGGCGCGCTGAAAGGCGCTCCGGTGGTCACCGAGCTGAACCCCACGTATAACAATCTGTTCGGGCGCATTGAAAATGAAGCCCAGTTTGGCGCGCTGGTCACCGACTTCTCGCTGATCCGCAACGGCTCGCTGCACCGCGCGAATGGCGGCTATATGGTCATCCCGGTGGAAGAACTGCTGCGCAATCCGTTCTCATGGGACGGGCTCAAACGCGCCCTGAAGAATCACCAGATCACCATTGAAGACCCATCCGAGCGCGCCGGGATGCCCGTGACACGCTCGCTGCAGCCCGAGCCCATCCCGCTGGATATCAAGATCGTGCTCATCGGCCAGCCTGCCACCTACGCGCTGATGGAGATGTACGATGAGGACTTCCGCGAGCTGTTCAAGGTGAAGGCGGATTTCGATTCAACCATGCCGCGCAGCGAGCGCAGCGTGGAAGAATATTTGCAGTTCATTTCCGCTTTTTGTGCGGACGAACAGATCAAGCCGGTGGATTGCACCGGCATGGCGCGCATCGTGGAGTATGGCTCGCGCCTGGCCGACGACCAGACCAAGCTGACCACGCGCTTTGGCACCATCGCCGATATCGTGCGCGAGGCCAGCTACTATGCCGGGTTGGACATGTCGCAGTACATTACCGCCCAGCACGTCGAGCGCGCCATCGAGGAAAAGATGTATCGCTCCAACCTGGCCCAGGAAAAGCTGCAGGAAATGACCCGCCGCAATATCCTCATGATCCAGGTAGAGGGGCAGCAGATGGGCCAGGTGAACGGTCTGGCGGTGATGGATATTGGCGATATCGCTATCGGCCACCCCACACGCATCACCGCCAGCGTGGGCGTTGGACGCGAAGGATTGGTCAATATCGAGCGCGAGGCCAACATGAGCGGCCCGATCCACACCAAGGGCATGTTAATCCTCTCCGGCTTTCTGCTCGACCGCTTCGCGCAGGATAAACCCATCAGCCTCTCGGCGCGGCTGGTGTTCGAGCAGAACTACAGCGGCATCGATGGAGACAGTGCTTCCAGCACTGAGTTGTACGCGCTGCTATCGGCGCTTTCCGGCTTGCCGATCCGCCAGGCCATCGCCGTCACTGGCTCGGTCAACCAGCGCGGCGAAGTGCAGGCCATCGGCGGCGTAAATGAGAAAGTCGAAGGCTTCTTTGAAGTCTGCCGTGCCAGGGGGCTGACCGGCGAACAGGGTGTGCTGATCCCGGTGGCAAACGTGGAGAATCTGATGCTCAAGCAGACCGTGCAAGACGCGGTGGCCGCAGGTAAGTTCCACCTGTGGGCAGTGCGCAGCGTAGATGAGGGCATCGAAGTGCTCACCGGCACGCCCGCCGGCAAGCGCGGCGCAGACGGCCATTACCCCGAAGGCACAGTCAACGCGCGCGTGGACGCGCGTCTACGCGAGTTGGCCGAGATCAATGCGCATTTCGGCGAGGATCTTGAACCGAGAAGCAAAGAAAATGATTGAAACGTGAAGAACGCGAAGGCTACATAAAGGTCGCGAAGCCAGGCGCAGAGATTCAACAATCAGTTTAATGTAAGGGCGAGGCGGGAGACAAAACCCCGGCAGGAAATCACCTTGTAGCCTCGCCCCGGCGCGCGATTATCAAATTCCGCGTGCAACGAGGCTTTTCCGGTAGATTTGCGATACTGTTCTCATCCGAATTTCTTCGAGAAAAAATTCGTTCTATTCGGCTTGCATTCATGGCATTCGTGATGCTCATTTCCCCTCTTGACAATTCCATACAACGCGCTACAATAAGACAAAGATACAAAGATACAATCGCCCAATGATACAAAGGAGCGCGATATTTGAAAAATCTTGCCGAACAAATTAACCTGGATTTCCGCGTGGGCGAACCGTTATATTTGCAGATCGCCCGCCAGGTAGAGCAGATGGTCGCCGCCGGCGACCTGCAGGTTGGAGACCAGCTCCCTACCGTGCGCGAACTCGCCACAGAGCTGCGCATCAATTTCAATACCGTAGCGCGCGCCTATCACGTGCTGGATGAACAAGGGCTGATTTCCACGCAGCGCGGGCGTGGCACATACATCTGGGAGCAGCCCACCGAGGAAATGATGCAGAAATTGAGACAAAAAACCCTGGACGAGCTGGCGCGGCGTTTTTTGACTGATAGCCAGAACCTGGGGTACGGCCCCGAACAGGCCACCGAGGCGCTGAGCCGGTTAATCGCCGGCGGTCTTCAACAAACGTCTACAACCGCAAGCCAGCAAGAGTGAGGAAAAAATGGCAAAACGAAATGAAACCAGCAGTAATATGAATGACCTGACTACCTACCTGAATGCGCGCGCCGCTCGGAAAGCGGCCGCTCAGGAAGCCATGCATATCAGCAACATAGCCGCGTTTATCTTCACGCTCCTGATCATTGCCGCCATCACGGGCGCCGCATTTATGAATGGCAGCGTCCCCGATTTTTGGATTGCCGTATACGTCATTGGATTGGGCCTGATCGCTACCGTCGTACTGTTTGGCCTGAAGGTAGCGCGCCAGTGGGAAAAAGCCGTTGTGCTGCGCCTGGGGCGATTCCATGCGCTGCGCGGTCCGGGCATGTTCTGGATCCTGCCCATCATCGACTCGACCCCGGTGTGGATTGATCACCGCGTCATGGTCACTCCGTTCAACGCGGAAAAGACCCTGACGAAAGCGGCAACATAATTACATCATTTGATAACCCGCAACTTGCTTCCAACCATCGCCCGCTTTCGTTCGCCTGGAATATTACGCGTAAGTTAACCATTTCGAATATTTGCCGCTTCGCTGCGAATACAGATACTCCCGGTTTGGGGGTTGCGATATTATCCCGAATTAGAACGATTAATTGCCTTAGTTCCTTTTCCATTTCGGGCGATACTTCAATTCCATTGATTGCCCGCTCTAATTCTTCCAATTCAACTGCCATTCGATTCTTTGCTTCGATTTCCTGCTGTACCTGTTTCTTGATAAGCGCCGCAAGATCATCACTATCATTCCCGCCCAATTGCCGCATATAGCGCGCAATAACCTTATCCTGTTCCGCAATGGCGTATTGTAAATGCTCCAGCCGCGATAACTTCGGCTGTAATTCCGCTTCTTTGCGTTCGCGCATTCCCGCTAAACCGTCCTCCAGCGCGCTATCATCGGAAAAGATTGATACCAACCAATTCCAGATAGCATTTTCAATCTTGCCCGCGTCAATGCTTCGGTTGGCATTCGCGCAAGGTTCCTGTTCGGGTCTATGCCAATGGTTGCCGCAGCGGTAATATAGGTTCTTGTAACCATGCGCAGCGGTAAAGCTGCCCGCCATTGCTTTCCCGCAATTTCCGCAGCGGAAATACCCGGTCATAAGATATTCATTGCGTTGATTGCGGCGGGATGTTTCCAGATTGCGCGCGCCTATGGTTTGCGCCTGTTCGAATGTTGCCCGGTCAATAATCGCAAGCTCTGGGACCGGTATGCGGATAACCTTTTCGGGTGGGTTCTTTACCCGTTTCTTTTTGTCCCGTTCGTAATCTTCTACTACCGCCGTTTTGCCGTAGTGCGTTTCACCCGCATAGATGGTATTTGAAATAATGCCCCGAATGGTGGCCGGTATCCAATAGTTAGCCGCATTCTTGCGGTAATGTGGGGTTGGTATTCTCATTTCCTCCAGCCGCAAGGCAATTGCCCGCAATGACAACCGCGCGCCGTTTTCGCCGCGTGTATACCATTCGAATATCATTCGGACAACTTCCGCTTCACGTTCGTCAATAACCATCTGGGAAGTTTTCCCCCGCCCTATGCGGCGGTAACCATATGGCGGGTGGCCGGTCATTACTGGCTTGCGGTCATCAATTGCTTTACTCCATTTCCCATTTGTCATGTATTGAATAATCATTTGTTTCCACATGACGGAAAAATTGCTCATGTTCTGGTACATATAGTTTTCAAACGGGTTGTTAAAATCCACCCGCCGCCCGAATGTAACGATATGCAATTCGATATTCGAGCGCATCAAGATATATTTAAGATCCAACAATACCCGCTCATCCCTGCCCCAGCGCGAAATTTCATTGACGACAACTGCCCCAAATTCCCCCGCGCGCATGGCGGTCAGCATGTTCTGTAATTCCGGTCTATCTATTCGGCTGCCCGTGTAATCATCCCGGTATACCTGATAAACCTCTAAACCGCGATTCTCCGCATAATTCCTGCATGCCTGTTCTTGACTGCCTAAACTTGTGTTATCCGCTTGTTCATCGGTTGATACTCTGCAATAGATCGCGCATTTCATTTCTTTTCCTCCTGCTGGGGCATGCGGGGGAATTCCCCCGCATGCCCGCTATTCAATTGTGAATTGCTATTATTACCCGGCGGTTGCCGCGTCAATTGCCGCAGCGCAGCGCGCGCCCAGCACGCGCATCCGGTCATCCGGTCCCAATTCAAGCATTTCGCAAACATCTTCCAAGACAAACCCAATAGGCGCGGAAACTTCGGTTAACTTCTTGCCGCTCGCAGCCTTTTCCCATTCCCGGCGAAAGCTTGCCAGCCGTTCGACAATCTTCCCGGTGTCCAGCCCAGCTGTAACAAAAGCCTGTTGATTCATGATCCCACCTCCAATGTGGGTGGGGGCAATAGAAAAGCCCCCGGTAATGGATTGAATCCACCGGGGGCATAGGGTATAATGCCTTGTAGCCAGCCCGCCGCGTCACCGGTGGTTTGGTCAGGGACCGGTTAGCGCCATCAACGCTGGCCGGTTCCGTCTTTCCAATCCATTATAGCATCATTTCCGGCGGTTGCAACATTGAATATTACTTTTCAGCATTCATAACCGCCCCGATGATTGCCAGGGTAACCGGCAATCATCGGAATGGCGGCGGGAATTGGCTAATCATTACCCGGCACAATTTCGGTAATCTGCTGGGTCATGTTATCCACGCATGCCGGAAGGATTAAACGCAAATCCCGGTCCCAGCAATTTGACCACATGCCCCCATTGGAAAAGCGCGCATGGCGGTAACTCTTGCCCGAATTGATAAGCTTGAAAAGCTGCGTCAACCGCTGCGCTTGTTCGCCTTCAATGCGGTTGTATTCTTCCACAATCTGTTGGATTTCCTCTTGCCTTGTCATTGCTTCACCTGTTTCCCATTCGCTCTTGAAATTCCTCCAGCCATTCGGCCCGCTGTTTTTCCGGACCGATAACAAGCGCGCCGCTTTCATCCTGTGATAATCGTTCATAAGCAGCCGATAGCGGCCCATGCGCGCCCATCGCATCACGATAGCCCAGCGCTTGCGCAACCCGGTCTAAACCTCTATGCTCATTCATCACTTCATCTTCGGCATTCTGCCGCGCCTGTTCCGCTTCTTTCATCCCGGCGGTAATTCGCAGCTCTGCCAACTGCGCGCGCGCTTGCTGCGCAATGGAATTCAAGCGCAGCCGGTTTGCGCCAGGTTCCCCAGCCTGCCCGGTACTTTTCGCAAGTACATTTGTCATCACTTCCGCAACCGCCCGCGCCTTGTGAATGTTGCCCGATTGCATGCCTTCCGCGTAGATCGCGCGCAATTCTTCGGTTGGGTCATCGCCCGGAAGGTTATTGCGGTCTACAACCGCTTTCACGCGCATTTCCGCAACCTGCATTTCATCGCGCAGCAATGCTGCATTCCAGCGGTTTACCTCACTTTGCCATTCGGCTTTTTCCCGGTTTTGCGCATCCTGATACCGGGAAATTGCCGCATTGAATACCGCAACCGCGCCGCGCGCAATATCATCCCGGTGTGCGCGCCGCCGCTGCGCAATATAGTTTTCCACCGTTTGCCGTTCATAAGCGGTCATGATAGATAGGTTCTTTTGGTATTCTTCGCGCAGGGAATGAATTTCCTCCAGCGCTTCAACCCAATTCGTTACCGTTCGTACAGGTCTAAACATGGTTTACCTCTTTCCTCTTGCATTTCGAATGAACATTCTCAAAAACTCCCCCGCCCGGATTTCCCGGTAATCTGGGGGTTGCGGCGGCGGGGGTTCTGGGGTTCCTTCCTCCAGCTTTGCGCGCGCAACCGCTTCATCTGCTGCATGGGTCCCGTCTACCTCCATTTCTTCATAGCATGCAACGCAACCCTTATTTCGATACCTGCAATTGCGGTATGTCACCCCCGCCGGGTGGGGGTTCCAATTCCATTCACCTATTCCTAATTGCGGGTGGTAGCTTTCACCGTCCTGATAAGGCCATTCGGCAAATGGGTCCTTTACCACTGTTGCGGGACCGTATGCGCCTTGCGCAATCAGCGCATCAACGCATAACGCAAGGCAATCCGCAAGATCATCATGCGTTATCCTTCCGCTTTTTGGCGCGGCAATGTCAACCCCATTCCGAATTTGAAGCGCCCGCAATTCATCTATCAATTCGGCATGGTTGTATAAAATCAGGTTCCCGGCATTCAACGATTCTTTCAAGCTGCCAAATATGCGCAGCTTAAGCGGCCGGGTGAATGGCGTATACTCCAATTGCGAAAGCTTGCTTTTTAGCCGCTGTACTGTACTTGCGGTATCGCAGCGAATGGTTGACGGTTTGAAGCGGCGCGCAAGATCGAATAACATTTCTTCCGCTGCGTTTATATCAACCGGCGGCTTCATCGCATGCGCGTAATCTAGAATTACCGCGCCTTTTTCTATGTGGCATAGCGCGAATGCATACCGGTCCCGCTGGGTGGCCGGGTCAATGGCCATAACATACCGCGCGCCGCTCTGCGCAGCTTGCGCAGCATGGTTGCGGTAATCAATTGCCCGGTCAATGGCTGCGCTATCTAAAAATGCCGCAACCGGGTCAGCGAATTCCGCGCCATATTCCACGCGCGCCGCTTCCGGGTCCCGCTTTTCGGCATTTCGGATAACCCGTTCGCTTACTTTTGGGTTTAGGGTTCTGGTATCCGCGCGCGTAATGTGGTAATCATCTAATTCGCCGGTTGTCGCGCGGTCAAACAGATCGTAGACAATCCCGGTCCGGCTGGCTGGGGTTGTGGTGATAACCAACCTCCCCCGGTCCCCAAATGTGGCAATGGTAGGGGAAAACGCATCATATACACTATCTGCGCTTGAATTCCCTAAACTATCCACGAAATGCGCTAATTCATCGAATATAACCATGCTGGCCGTAAACCCGCGTCCAGCGCGCGCGCTTGCCGGTAATGCCAGAATGGTTACACCGTTCGAAAGCTCTAGCCGGTCCTGGAGCTGCGCCTTTATCATCTTGCCAATGGCGCGCGTGTGTTTCAACATGCGCGCAATGTTGGAAATGTGAAGCGCTGCGTTATCCTGCCTTACTGAACAAATGATGATATAGCGCCCTTCACCGGACCGCAGAACATCGGAAAAGTCAGGGATTACCGCTTCATAGCATGCGATTACATCACTGATCAAGCTTTTCCCGCTGCGCCGCCCAGCAAGAAATAACCAATTGGGTTTATCGCTTGCGTAGTATGCGGATAGCTCCGCAGCCTGCCCGCCGTAAAGCTTCACCCCCAGAACATCACGCGCGAATTCAACTATCGTTGTCATTCTTATCCCTGTATGCGTCTAAAATCGAATTGGCCGCCGGTCCGGTATCCTGCCGCGCCCGCATGCGGGATACCATTTCCCACAAGCGCGCCGCGCCCGCATTCAACCATCCAAAACGCTGCAAAAACTTGTCAACCTGTTCCGCGTTTCCCTGCTGCGCTGCCGCCTGGAGCGCAGCAAAACACAAATCCGCTGCCGCTTGATGGCGCGCCGCATCCTTTTCAATCAGGGATACCGCGCCATTCAATTCATATTCTTCGCGCGCCTGCTGTTCTGCCTGGAGCGCAATTCCCAGCATTTCATCGCCGGTATTCAAGCGCTTTATTGCGCCTTCTACCGCGTGTTTGGTGGCTGTTTGATTTCCTTGTTTTGCTGGCATTCGGTTACCCTGTTGTGTCCTTATCCAATGACGCTATCTAATTGCGTACAATGTTCTATGTTTCTATTCCATTCCTGTTGTCTAGACAAGTCCCGGAAGTTTCCAATGGTGGTTATCTTCCCGGATGGTGGGTAATTATGGTGTTTTTGCTTTAAATACCTATAGTGAATATTCATTTGCCGAAAGTTTCCGAAATATGCATAATTAGCCACCATTGCCATAATTAGCCACCATCCCCCGCCAGCCGAATACCCTTATAGTCACTATCGCCATGCCCGCCGCTTTCAATCCCCCGGTTCTGTAGCTGGGTAGTAAACCAACGTTTGCCGCGCTTGCCCGCGTCATGCTCGCCTTCATCGTTGGTCCAGTTTTGCCATGCCTGGAATAGAATTGCCTTTTTTATGGCGTAGTCGGCGCGCATTTCGCAGCGCGCGTCAATGAATTGGGTGATAAGGTCCATTTCCGTTTTATAATCTTCGGTTGCCTGTTTCACCGGTTCGGGCAACTCCAGCCCGCCGTTATGCCAAAAGACCGCGCCGCATACCGCCCAATTTAAGATCCCCGGCAATTCCTCCCGGAATTCTTCAAGTATTTCGCTCATTGGCCGGGGGTTGGTGATGGTGGTCCGGAAGGGAATAACCCGAATGCGCCGCCATATTCCCAGATCATTGCCGGTCACTTTTGGCCGGTAGTTTCCTGCCAACCATAATTTGTGGGTTGGCTCGAATGTGAACGGGTTGGAAAACAGATACCGCGCCGTGATGGTATCGCCGCCGGTCAGGTCCTTTACCAATGATTCATTTAAGCGGCGGTTTTCCGGCATTTCACTTGCCAGCGCCAGCCGTATACCCTTCAATCCGGCAATGTGGGGGTTGGCGTTTTCGCCGCTGCGAAAGCTTGATAATAGCGCTTCAACATCGGTTCTTGTGTAGTAATCCCCGAATAGCATGCGCAGCCCTTCGCCAAATGTGGATTTCCCATTCTTCCCCAGCCCGTAGAGGAAAAATAACGCATGTTCATCCGTCAACCCGGTCAGGGAATAACCAACCGCAAGCTGTAAGAAATAGGCTAATTCCTTATCCCCGCCGGTTACCAGATCAATAAATCTTTCCCACCTGGAGCATTGCGCAGCTGGGTTGAATTCAATATCGACAAGTTTTGAAAGCTTATAATCCGGGTTGTGGGGTAGTAATTCGCCGCTGAACAAATCAATCACCCCATTGGAAACATTCAAGAAATTCGCATGCCGGTCTAATTCGCTGGGGTCAATTGTCAAATAGGGTTTAGCCGTTTCAATCATCGCCGTTATACGGTTGCGGCTTTCGCTGCTAATGGCATGCCGCGCCAGGGCTTTCCGCTGTTCTTCATCTTGCGTTACCGCCGTTTCCGCATAGATCGCGCGAATGGTTGAATGCGCAAGCTTTACCACTTCGCCGCCTTCGTCAATCCTCCAGCGCTTTCCGTCCCAGATAACCCACTTTTCCCATGCATAGCAATAACGAACACGCGCATAATGTTGCGCTATGAAGCGTTCGCAATTCCCCAGGTCGGTTGGCGCAAAGCTCCCATTTTTGTTTTCAATCCATTCCAATACCTGTTGGATTTCTTCATCGGTTACCGGGTGGTCACCGTTTTCCATTGCGTTATCGCGCAGCGCCGTCAATGCCGCTTCAATACTCTTTTCATCAAATCCAGCATTGCGCAGCCGCGCCGCCTTTTCAATTAGCGCCTGGTGACGCGCGCCAGCCCGCACTATCCCCCCGACAACCGGCGGTTGTGCCTTTTTTGGCTGTTGTCTAGACAAGTACTCTTGTATCCATACTGGTAATGTGGCCAGCTCCACATCGCGCGGCGAAAGAATAAACGCATAACCCGCCGATGGTGGAATAATGGCATACCCGTTTTCGCAGCGAATATCTATTCCCTTCCAGATACCTGCCTTGCTGGGATAACTAAAGCCTTCCGGAATGGCAAACCAATAATGATAACCGCCGTTTCTTGTTTGCGTGGTTATCGTTTCAATTGGTCCTGGATGATCATTTCGCAACTGTTCCCAGGTTTCTAACCCGCCGCTTTTCTTGTCAACGTCAATAATGACAATGCCGCTTTCCTGCCCCGTTCGCAGCGCCCAGCCCGCCCAGGGATACCGGGAATGCCATTCCTCTATTTGCGCAAGATCACAGCTTGCATCATACAACCCGTTTGGCGCTGCCTGCCCAATGGGGTGTTTTCCTGCCGCTCTGCATCCGGCATTCCCGCAAGTGCATTGCCCTTCTTCGTCAAGTGCATGGGTGGGGAAAACTCCCCACCCATGCCCAGCATACCACTTCAATACGCGCAACCGTTCGCCGCCCATGCTAGAAATTCGCATCCACTTCGGGGAATTCATCTTCCACGATAACCGGCGCGGCTTTCCGGACAGCAGCCGGCGCGCGCAGGCGCACCCGAATTCCCATCGAAACTTTACCGGCAAAACTTACTTCGGTTGCATACAGGGCAATGCGCTTGCCAACCCAGCCGCCCAGGTCATTGCCGTAAATGGCGGCGATTGATTCGGCATTGGTCTTGTTCAGCACCAGCCCTTTATCAGTTTCGGAAAAGTAAAGCACCGGCTTTTCATCCCGGTCCTGCCCCAATTCCTCTTTTACAAGCTTCTTGATGGTTACAATCAAGTCACTTTCGCCAATGTCGGCGGCTTTCAAATACTTACTCGGAAACAGATCATTCAACGTTGTCATTTTCTACATTTCCTTTCGTTTCATCATCGGTAGGTTGTATGGCGGTTCCGGTTGCGAATGTGTTTAGAAGCGTCTGGTATACCCGCGCAAGCATTTCCCGCCGCGCAGCTTGCGCAGCCGCAAATCCCGCCGCGCGCGCGAATTCTTCATGCAATTGATGGTCGGTACTAACACTGTTCATTGACGCTCCTAAAATCAAAACGCTATCCTGTTCATAGGATAGCGTTCAATTAGTCCCGTCCAATGGGTTTTAGTACCGCTTTAGTTCCCTCTAGTACCGCGCCGCTTCAATCCGTATGCTTTCGCAATTCGGGAAATGTATCGTTTGGATACGCCATATTTCCACGCGATATCACTATAGGTTAGATGATTCAAATAGTCATTCTTTATCAAGATTACGCGCGCCCGGTCCTGTTCCGGAAACTGCATTGCAATTTCGTCAACCTGTTCGATGGTGTCCACCCTGCTATTCATCAAGCTTTCGGCAATTTTTCTTAGTTTGTCTTTGGCGTCCATTTGAACAAATCCATAGCTGGGGTTTATTTTTCCGCCCGTGTAGACTAGCTGTGCCTGGTTATTCTCGCGGTCGATTGATACAGTGTAAGTCACGGTTCCGGCTTTTGTATCCCAGATCGTTATTTGAATGTGGTCGTTTTGGTCCATGTGATTCCCTCTTACTTCATTTTAGCACGCCGCATACGTCTTTTGTAGTGCTATACTCGTAGCATAGCGCGGAAAGTGAATGCCGGAAATGAATAATTGTGTATTGTCATTGACCAAAGATACCGTCCCGGTGGATGTCGATGCGGTGCTGTTTTGGGTGGTATGGGACGCTCAGAAGGCTGCGTTGGAAGTGGAAGACTACCGCGCCGCCATCGCCTGGGCATCGCAGACCGCGCTGCGCGAGATCATCGGGCAGATGTACCTGGCAGAAATCCTGGTCGGGCGCGACAAGATGGACGAAGCGCTGCAAAAAATCATAGATGAGCGCACCACGCCCTGGGGCGTTTCGGTGCAGAGCGTCGAAATCCGCGATGTGATCATCCCGCAGGCGCTGGAAGATGCCATGAGCCGCCAGGCGCAGGCCGAGCGCGAGCGCCAGGCGCGCGTGATTTTGGGAGAGTCTGAAAAGCAGATTGCCGCCAGCTTTGCCGAAGCGTCTGAGGCGTACAAGAATAATCCCACCGCACTGCATCTGCGCGCCATGAACATGCTGTTCGAAGGCCTCAAGCAAAAAGGCGCGCTGGTCATCGTCCCATCTTCCGCAGTTGATACAATGAACCTGGGCGCTATTGGCGGCACGGTGGCACTGGCCAACAGCCAGGCGACTACAAGCTCGGAAGGGACAGGCGGATAAACTCTGCGCAGACAGTATTGTTTCACGTGAAACACATGCCTGCCGCGCCCGGGACACATCCGGCGCGGCAGGCACAAACCATCACATTCATATGAAGGATAAAATGAATACTCGCAACACTCTCATCCTGATCGTGCTGATCGCAATTGTCATGGCGCTGGCCGGCGCGCTGCTCCAGCCGCGCATGCAGACCCCGCTGGCCACGTACTGGAATGCGCGCGGTGAAGCGGATGGTTTTGGTGGCGTCTTTGAAGCCCTGTACCTGATGCCGGTGATCCTGCTGGCCAGCGGCCTGCTGATCCTGGGACTGCCGCGCCTGGACCCGATGCGCAGCGCGAAATTGAACTTTCCCATGCTCGGCTCGATTGTGCTGCTGATGGCGCTGTTCCTGGCTTACCTGCATGCGCTGACCCTGGCCTGGAACCTGGGATACCGCTTCAACATGAACATGATGCTCGTCCCTGGTATGGGCCTGATGTTCTTCTTCCTCGGTAAGTTGATCCAGAAGGCGCAGCCCAACTGGTTTATTGGGGTGCGCACACCCTGGACTATCTCCAGTCCCGTCGTCTGGCGCAAGACGCATGACCTGGCCGGCAAGCTGTTCATGGCCAGCGGTCTGATTGCGCTGCTGGGCGTGTTCTTCCCCAACGCCGCCGTATGGCTGCTGATGGTCCCGGTGATGGTCGCCGCCTTCGGCACGGTGATATACTCGTACATCGCCTACCGCCAGTTGAATGGCGAAGGATAATTATCGACTGGCCACTCGAAAAGGATCTTCGCATGGATGCAATTATTAACGTCAACAACCTGCACCATACCTTTGGCGAACACGTCGCCGTGGATGACCTGACCTTGAGCGTTGGGCGCGGCGAGGTGTTTGGGCTGCTGGGGCCGAATGGAGCCGGGAAAACTACAACCGTACGCCTGCTCAATGGGTTGTACCAGCCCGCCGCCGGGCAGATGTCCGTGCTGGGCTATGACCCGGTGTCGCAGGGACATGAAGTACGCCGCCGCTGCGGCGTGCTCACCGAGACCCCGGCACTGTATGAGCGGCTGACCGCGCTGCAAAACCTGCAATTCTTCGCCGACCTGGCGGACATGCCTGCGCCTGCTGCGCGCGAGCGCATCACCGACCTGCTGCGTTTCTTCGAGCTGGAAAGCCGCGCCGCGGATCACGTCTCCACATACAGCAAGGGCATGAAGCAGCGCCTGGCGCTGGCCCGCGCGCTGCTGACCCACCCGGAGTTGATCTTTCTGGACGAACCCACCTCGGGTCTCGACCCGGAAGCCTCCCTGCAGGTCAACGAGCTGATTGCCGGGATGCGCAAGCGCGACGGCCAGACGGTTTTCCTGTGCACGCATAACCTGTACGAAGCCGGCCGCCTGTGTGACCGCGTGGGCGTGATGAAGCAGGGCCGGCTGGTGGCCGCCGGCACGCTGGATGAGCTGCGCCGGCGTGTGGCCCCCGGCCTGTGGGTTAACGTGCGCCTGCTGAAACCACTCGCTCCACGGCTGGACGGCCTGCCGGGTCTGCTCAATTGGGAAACTACCGTGGATGGGCTGCGCGCACAGGTGGTCGAAGAGGCCGCCATTCCGGCGCTCAATGCGGCGCTGGTGGCGCAGGGCGCGCAGGTACTCAGCCTGATGCCGCGCCAGGTCTCGCTGGAAGAAATCTATTTTGCCCTGCAAGGCGAAGAAGGTTATATCCCCAACGCGGTGCAGGCAGGAGCGGTGCTATGAACTGGAAGCATATTTTCGCGATTGCGCACAAGGATTTGCGCGAGGCTAGCGCCAATAAGGCGGTGTGGATCCCTATGCTGGTGGTGCCGCTGATTTTTGTCATCATCATGCCGCTGGCTATGATCCTGATCCCGCGCCAGTTTGGCGCGGCAAGCCTGACCAATGACCCCGACATGGCCCAACTGCTGGAAATGCTCGGTCCGCAAATGGGGCAAACGCTGGCCGGCATGACCGCCGAACAAAGTATTATCGTCATCATGCTGGGCTATCTATTTGCGCCCATGTTCCTGATCATCCCGCTGATGTTCAGCACAACGATCGCATGCGAGTCATTTGCCGGTGAGAAAGAGCGCAAGACGATCGAGGCACTGCTGTACAGTCCCGCCACCGATGCCGAGCTGCTGTTTGGCAAGATCATGGCAGGGCTGGTGCCGGCAGTGCTGATCGCCTGGTTGAGCTTTGCCGGGTACATCCTCGTGCTCAACGTGGCCGCATGGCCGGTATTTGGCCGCGTGTGGTTTCCGCTTCCGCACTGGTGGCCGATGATCTTCTGGATGACCCCCGCGCTGGCGCTGCTGGGTGTAGCCATCACCGTGCTGATTTCCAAGAAGGTCAAGACCTTCATGGGAGCCTACCAGACCAGCACATCCAGCGTGCTGCTGGTGCTGGCACTGATCGTTGGACAGGCGTTTGGGGTATTCATGCTTAGCGTTCCGCTGGGCCTGGTGCTTGGCTTGCTGATCTTTATCGCCGATGCGGTGCTGCTGTACCTGGCCGCCAAAACCTTCAACCGCAAGGCGCTGCTCGCCGGCGGGGATTAATGGGTTTACAGTTGGATGGATCGAAGGGCCGCGCATCGCGCGGCCCTTTTATGTTTCACGGGAAACAATTTTCATTGGTATGGTACTTATGGTAATTTTTTCTAGAAAAAACCATGCTCTGAATAATTATTTCTAGAAGAAACTCACATTGCTCGTATTTCTTTCTAGAAATAACTTCACGGTACAAACGCGATGGCGGTGCTGCGATCTTCGTTCATGATGATCTTCATGCACCCGCCGCAGGCGGAAGGCACGTGCAGCACGCGCAGTACTTTCGCGTAGGCTTCGCTGCCGGGAACGAGCTCACCCAACCGGTTTGGCGTATCATAGAAGAAGCTGCGTTTGAACTGGCTGCCCGAATCTTCCAGGTACAGCGCCAGCGGGTAGATCTGCGCTTCCAGCAGGTCCTGGAAGAAGTGCGTGCCCAACGACGGCTCGGGAACCAGCCCCGTGCCCACGCCCTGCCCGGTGATCTCGACCAGTGCGCGCGCGTTGTAGATATCGCCATACACCACCGGCACACCCAGATCGGCATTGGAGCTGCCCCAGCGACCCGGCCCCACGCAGATGAAGTTCTTGCCTTTCAGCACTGCATTGACCTTGCCTACCATGCGCGCCAGCTCCACCCGGCTGGCGTTGCTGCTCATGTGGAAATATTCTTCGTAGGGCACGTATACCACCCATTCCACATCGTCCACGCAGCCCTGTGGAACCATAAACGTGGTGGCAAAGATCACCTTTTCCGGCGGCAGGTTGGTGGGTAGCGGCACCTGTTCGGTGTCCATCAGGTGGCTTTGCGGGCGGCACTGTAAGATGTCAATGCAGATGTTGGGCTTGCCGCGCGAATCCAGACCCGGCTGCATGTGCAGCGTAAATTCCATGTCCACCGGGGCGCGGTAGCTGCGCTCCAGCAGCCGCAGCATTTCGCGCATCGTGTCGGCAAAGCTGGTGCGCCGCAGCAGCTCTTCAAAGGTCACCACCAGCTTGCCCTCGGGGCTGACCAGGCTGCTGCTCAGCGAGCTGAAGTAGCCTTCCGATTCGTACACCTGCGCCACGTAGCGCAGCGGGCCGTAATGCGTGTCCAGCACTTCGCTCACCGGCAGGGTCTTGAATTCGTTGTCCTGCAGGTCGATCAGGTCAACGTACTGTTGGGCGTAGCGCTGCACCTGCTTGGGGTCGGTGTTGGGGCGCAGCATAGGGTGGCTGAGCGCCACCAGCCGCGGGTAATCGTTACCCACGCGGTCGACGGCGCGCGTGCCCATGCCCCACACCATGCGCACAAAGCCGTCTTCGCGCCGGATCTGCGGCGCCCAGCGGTACAGGTTGCGGCTGAAGGCCACCCCCGCCGCGTGCGGCAGGAAATAGCGCCCAAAGCGCTCGCCGCGCACCACCTGGATCAGCAGCGCCATGCGCTCGTCGTAGTCCTGCAGGCCGCGGCTGCGCCGGTAGAGCAGCGCCGACGGATTGAGCGTGGACGCATAAATGCTGGCGATGGCGCGCGTCAGCGCGGTGAGATTCTGGTGCGGATCGGCCTGGTTAGGCAGGAAGATGCTGTCGTACTTTCCGGCGAACGACGTGCCAAAGTTATCTTCCAGCAGGCTGGATGAGCGCACGATCAATGGCTGCGAGCCGGTGTTGGATAGCAGCGTTTGCAGGTGCTGCAGCAGGTCGGGCGGGAACGCGCCCGCCAGGAAATCGCGCTCGATCTCGGGGAACTCCTCGCGCATTTCCTCTTCGGTCTTGTACTTCTGATCGTTCCAGTGCACCAGGTTGTTGATATTCATAAAGTTGTACATCTCGTCGGAACCGATGAAGTACGATTCCGGCGTATGCAGGCAGCAGCGCTCCGAGCCTTCCATCAGCGTTTCGAGGATGCGCGCCGCCAGCAGCATGCCCGCCGCCTTGCCGCCGATCTTGCCCGCGCCGATCTTGCGCTGGCGGATGTGCACCAGGTCCGACACGGTGAACCAGTCTTTGGCCACGTTGATGTAGCGTAACTGGTCGCTGATGATGGTGCGGATCAGCACCACCTTGGCTTCGTGCAGGCGCGCTTCCAGCTTGCCGCGCTCGGCCGGCGGCATGTTCTCAATCATCATCGCCTGCTCGAACACCAGCTCCTGCGGAGCCAGCTCCAGGTTGATCGAGAGGATGTGGTCGCGCGTGGTCACACCGCGTTCCGAGAGGATTTCGCGCACGATCGTTTCGAACAGGGCAAAGGTGAGGTGCTGGCTGAAATACAGGTCGGTCAGCCGGTCGCGGATAAAGCCCTGGCGCTGCTCCCAAACCGTTTCTGGCTCGGTTTCCAGCGGGCGCGATAGCCCCTCGTGCACCTGCGACTGGATGGCGCGCTCGCGCACTTCATCCTCAAACTCCTGCGGCTGGATGATGCCACGCTGGAACAGCTCCATGCGCATGCGCGCGCGGATGCGCCCGCTGAGGATGGGGTACTGCCCCAGTGCCAGGTAAATGTTGAGCAGCCGGTTGGACGAGCCGGGGGAGAAGGCCATATTCAGTTCCATTTCCGCGCTGCCACGGCCGTTCGCCGCGTTCACGCTGCGCTTAACCCAGGTGCATGGGCATGATCACGTGCTGGAAGGCTTCTTCGCCCACCTGGCGGATAAGGCCGGGGGTGTTGCTGGCGTTGGTCTCCAGCGCCACGCTGGGCGTGCGCACCACTTCCAGCACCTCGCGAAGGTACTTGACATTGAAGGCAATCACCAGCGCCGGGCCTTCCACCGTGGCGTCCACCTGCACTTCGGCCGCGCCGCGCTCGTCTGAGGTGGCCGAGAGCGTTACCAGCCCGGGCATATCGCCGCGCGGCTGGATGTTCATGCGCACCACGTTATTGCTCTCGCGCGCGATGATCTCCGCCTGGCGGCAGGCATTGCGCAGCGAAGGCGTGGAAATGACCGTGCGCGTCTTGAACGTGCGCGGGATGATCACCTTGTAATCCGGGAAGTTGCCTTCGATGAGCTGCGATGCCAGCTCGGCATCCTGCATGTGGAACAGCACCTGGCCGCGGCCGGGCGGGGCTACCATGGTCAGCGTGTCTTCGCCGTCGCCGGCGATGCGCGCCAGCTCGGCCAGCGCGCGGGCGGGGATGATGGCGCTCATCGGCCGCGAGGCCGGGCTGCTGAGCGCCGCGCGTCGCACCGAGATGCGGAAGCCATCCGTGGCGGCCATCGTCACTTCGTTGCCCGAGACGGTCATCATCACGCCTTGCAGCACCGGGCGGGCGTCATCGTCCGATGCGGCGAACACCACCTGCTGGATCATCTCTTTAAAGTTGACCACGTTCAGGTCCACACCCTCTTCCAGGTCGGGCACGGGCATGGGCGGGAATTCCTGCGCGTCGATGCCCTTGATATCGGTGGTGGAGCCGGCGCAGCGCACGTTGAGTGACAGCGTGCGCGGGTTGAGCGTGAGGGTCACGGTATCATTGGGTAGGGTGGCCACCAGGTCGGTCAGCGTGCGCGCCGGCACGGTGATCGAGCCTTCTTCCTGGATCTGCGCGCCAATCCAGCACGAGATGCCCAGCTCCAGGTTGGTGGCCGAGAGGCGCAGCCGGCCTTCATCCGTGGCCACCAGGATATTGGACAGGACCGGCAGGGTGCTGCGCGGCGAAACCGCGCGCGAAACCGTGCTTAACCCGTGTGCAAGTTGTTGTTGCGAAACTGATGCTTTCATGGATTGCAGCCCTCTCCAGAATTATTGGGGTTGGTGTTCCTATGAGTATACATCCATTCGAATTTTTTTGTTGCACTTGCATCGCCGGGGGGATTGATTGGCGCAGCGTTGATCTTTACGGTTGGCCATAAGGAACCCTTAGATACCTCGCACCCCTCCAACCTGGCCGTGACCAGAATCCGTTGACCACTCCGTGATACAATACGATTCACACGCAGCACCGAGGGGAGAAATCGTATGTCTGCACCGCAACACACCCTGCGCGGGCCGGGTCCGCTGCTCAACCCGGACGGCAGCCTGGCCGACGTTGGCTGGGCCCCGCAGCCTTTGCTGGACGCCAACCTGGAAGACGCGCATTTCTATCGCGCCGTTCCCTTCTGGCAGCGCTTCCGCATCAAGCGCTGGGATTATTATTCTATCTTCACGCCCACGCACTTCTTCTCGTTCACCCTGGCTGATATCGGCTACCTGGGGCAAGTGTTCGCCTACGCCATCGACTTTGAAAAGCGCACCTATCACGAGGAGACGCTCGGACCGCTGCTTGGGCGCGGGGTGCACCTGCCGCGCGGCAGCCAGAGCGGCGAAAGCTGGTACGACAACGGCCGCGTGCGCATGAAGTTCAGCGCGCAGCCCGGCGCACGCAGCCTGTGGGTGGACTGGCCCGGCTTCGACGGCGCCGGCCTCTCCGCGCAGGTGCAGCTCGCCCTGCCGCCCGAGCACCAGTCGATGGCCATCGTCATCCCCATCCGCGGCCGGCGCTTCTATTACAACCGCAAGGTCAACTGCATGCCCGCCAGCGGTTGGGTGGAGTGGGGCGGCCGGCGCTTTGATCTCGACCCGGCGCAGGCGCTGGGCGGGCTGGACTGGGGCCGCGGCGTGTGGGAGTATCGCTCGTTCTGGGTGTGGGCCAGCGCGTCCGGGTTTTTGCCCGGCGCGCAGAGCGCGCGCACTGTGGGCCTCAACCTGGGTTTCGGCTTTGGTGATACGTCGAAGGCCACCGAAAACGCCATCATCCTGGATGGCTGCATCCACAAGCTGGGCAAGGTGAATTTTATCTACGACAACCACGACTTCAACCGTCCCTGGCGTATGCAAGATGAAGACGGCCGGCTGGATCTGACCTTTACGCCCTTCCTGGAGCGCGTGGCGCGCACCAACGCCGTGCTGCTCTCCAGCGAGGTGCATCAGATGTTCGGTCGTTACACCGGCACGCTGGTGACCGACAGCGGCGAGACCATCCGCCTCGACGGCCTGACCGGCTTCGCCGAAGAGCATTACGCGAAGTGGTAAATAAAAAGGAGAACCGAATATGAAATACCTGATCACCGGCGGCGCCGGGTACATCGGCAGCACCATCGCCTCGGCCCTCATCGACGCGGGCCACACTCCCATCATCCTCGACTCGCTGGTGCGCGGGCGCGAGGAATTTACCCGCGGGCGCATCTTCTACAAGATGGACATCGGCGACCGCGCCGGGCTGGAGCAGATCTTCCGCGAGCACCCTGATATCCAGGCCACGGTGCACTGCGCCGCGTTGATCATCGTGCCCGAATCGACCGCCATGCCTTACGAGTACTACCGCGAGAACGTCTCCAAGTCGGTGGAGCTGTTTCACAGCCTGTACGAGCTGGGCTACCCGCGCGTGGTGTTCAGCTCCTCGGCCTCGGTCTACGCCACGCCCACCGATGGCTACATGGTGCGCGAAGAAGCCCCGCTCAACCCGCTCAGCCCCTACGCGCGCACCAAGTACATGATGGAAATGGTGCTCAAGGATTACTGCGCCGCCTACGACATGCGCGCCATTGCCCTGCGCTACTTCAATCCCATTGGCGCGGACCCGCAGATGCGCACCGGCCTGCCCACCAAAGACCCCAGCCTGGTGGTGGGGCGCATGGTGGAAGTGGCGATGGGGCGCATCCCCGAGTTCCACGTCACCGGCACCACCTGGCCCACCCGCGACGGCACGGGCATCCGCGACTATATCCACGTGTGGGATCTGGCGCGCGCCCACGTGCAGGCCCTCACCGGCTTCGACCAGGCCTTCGAGCGCAGCAGCGACCCCGACACGCGTTACCTGGTAATCAACCTGGGCAGCGGCAACGGCGTCACCGTGCGCGAGCTGGTGAACGCCTTCGAGAAGGTCTACGGGCAGCCGATCCCCAAGCGCGATATGCCCGCGCGCCCCGGCGACGTGGCCGGCGCGTATGCCAACGCCGATAAGGCTCACACCCTGCTCGGCTGGCAGCCCGAAAAGACGGTCGAACAATGCATCGCCGACGCGCTCCAGTGGGGCGAGAAACGCAAGGAAGTACTGGGGTATTAGCTGGAACAGGATGTGGGGGCACGTACGTGCCCCCACATCGTTTGAAGCGCGCCGCTTTACGCGGCTGAGCGGTATGGAAATACCTGTAGTACTTTACTACTTGCTACAAGAAATTACCAAACTCTATACACAGTTTGTAGGGTGGGTTCGCTTTTGAACCCACCCTACTGAGGCTGATTCACAACGCTACCTGGTAAACCCAGTGACTGTATTTGCAGTGGGCATTACAACCTTGATGTTACTTATACCATCAGGTGGTGGATCGTTTTTATCGCCTAAATGCCAGTTTCAGTAGTTATTTGGAGGGTTTATGAATACCAAATATATCAGTCTAAGTGAAGATCATGTTCAATTTCATAAAGATGGTTCAATTGCACACCACCCATTGGATGGTCCCTATAATAAAGGAAAAGGTGCGGGTCTATTGGCTTTTCAACCTAGACGCATATCGAATTATGTTTTATTTAACGATGTAAGGGTATTTAACGTTATCATAGATGGAAGCAATGCAATAGCCGATGATGATCGTGATAGTTGGGCAGATCCCATTCGCTCAGAGATATTAATACGATTGCAGAATAACAATTGGCGTTGGTGTATAAGTGCGGCATGTGATGCGCCAAGTCTTCTCAATTATGACAAAGCTACGTCTCAAAATGAATATTGGTTGGAGCAATATATCATAAACAATAATGTACCACATGCAATTATTCAGTCCGACACTATTTATGGTACTGTAATGAACAGGTTGTTTTTCGAAGTTGGACGGCAAGAAACAGATAAACTGATTATCAACTGTTTTCGTTGCGCGCATCCAGGTCATACTATACAAGGGTATTTGCTGCCACCAAAGGGAATTGATCTACTGAAAGGATGGGGTTTATTACCTCATGACGAAAGTACCTTTAGATCTGTTATCGAAACTTGTTCAATAATTTTTTACACTTTTCCAGCGGAGCATAATAATTTCGCGTTTGTAACCAATAAGCATGATTATGCTAATCTAGAGCAAATGTTAAGAATGCGATCACTCGAGGAACGGGCTAAACAAATTATAGAGAAGATGAGAAATGGGTCAGTGAATAAAGAATAGCCCAACACAACAATACCAAAGATTGAGAATATTCGAAATGGCTTTCGATAAGTACTTTGCCCCAACGGGGCGCAGACCCAAAGCTACGCGGACGCGTGGGGGCGGGTGCTGGCGGTAGACCCGGCCGAAGGGCCGGGGTGAGCTATGCCTGGGACGCGGCCGACACCACCCGCCGGCAGGGCTATACCGCCTTTGGAACCGAGCGCTACCGCCTGGGCGGTGACCTGCCCACGCGCTACCAGTTCACCGGCCAGCTTCCGCGCCCCTCTACGCGGCGGTTGTCGCGCCTGCCCCGGCGTGGTAGAATCAAGTTGGATTTTTGGGATGGAGAGAGTCTGATAAGCGTCCGCGATTTTTCCTGGCAGCACCTGCTCACCCTGTTCCGCTACCGCGCCCAGGTGCTCCCGCTTGATTACGAGCTGTTCCTCACCCACGGCAACCAGGCCAGCCTGCCGGCGATGCTGAGCAGCATGAACCTGGGCCGCGGCGTCTATATGGGCGTCTATCGCTCTGAGAACGGCGTGCCCGACCTGATCGGGCAGATGCGCTATACCCCCGGCGAGCGCTCGGCGCGCATGAGCTTTCTGGCCCCCGAGCCGGAGTGCGACACGCCCTCGCTCAGCGCGCTGATGGAGAACTTTGTCCAGCGCGCGGGGCGCTATGGGGCCTTCCACCTGCTGGCCGAGCTGGACGAGCGCCATCCCTCGCTGGTGTACATGCGCCGCGCGGGCTTTTCGGTGTTTGCCTGGCAGCACATCTGGCACTTCGCGGCGGATGCCGGCGTGCCCGGCGAGCTGCGCGCCTGGCAGCCCGCCCGCAACGGCGACCAGGTGGCCGTGCGCTCGCTGTACCATTCGCTGGTGCCGCCGCTGGTGCAGGCCGCCGAGCCGCTTTCGATGCACACCTCGCGCGGACTGGTGTTCCGCCACGCCGGCGAGGTGCTGGCCTATGCCGAGGCGGTCTATGGGCCGCGCGGCATTTACCTGTACCCACTGCTGCACCCGGCGGTGGAAAACGTGCCCGAAGTGCTGGCCGACCTGGTGCAGCACCTGCCCGGGCGGCGCGGCCGGCCGGTGTATTTCACCATCCGTTCTTACCAGGCGTGGATGGAGCCGGCCCTGCAGCAGCTACACGGGGAAGTGCTGCCGCGCCAGGCGCTGCTGGTGAAGCACCTGGTGCAGGCGCTGCGCGCCGAGGCCCCCGCCCGCCTGGGCGTGCTGGAAGCGCGCCAGGCCGAGCCTACCGCCAGCATCGCCAGCCACGTGGAACAACACGAATGGCCCGGTGAGGGAGTCCCCCGGTTGGAAAATGAGCGATTCTGTGCATAATTAAGGGCAATATACGTTGTCCATCCTGACGGGGGAAAAGGTTGCGAGAAACCTTACGAGCGATCGTTAAAAATAAGAAACCATGAGTCAACGAAGAATTACTGACGACCTGCAAGCTTTAATGGCCGTGCTGCCGCCACCCATCAGCGCCGCGGTGGCGCGGGCCGGCAATTCGGATAACTTAATCGAAATCGTCCTCGACCTGGGCCGCTTCCCGATGGCGCGTTTTACCGATGGGGAGCAGCAGCTTAGCGATGTCGAAGTCAGCCGCCCGGAGATTGACTACGTTGTCGAGCGCATTGGCGAGTTTGACGCGGATAACCGCGCCGGGCTGGAGCGCACGCTGCACCGCATCTCCGCCATCCGCAACCGCCGCTCGCACATCGTGGGCCTCACCGCGCGCGTCGGCCGCGCCGTGTACGGCACGCTCGGCATTATGCAGGACCTGATCGAATCGGGCAAGAGCGTGCTCATCCTCGGCCGCCCCGGCATCGGCAAGACCACCATCCTACGCGAAGCCGCGCGCATCCTGGCGGATAACAAGCGCGTAATCATCGTCGACACCTCGAACGAGATCGGCGGCGATGGCGACGTGCCGCACCCGGCCGTGGGCCGCGCGCGGCGCATGCAGGTGGCCACGCCTTCGCTGCAGCATGAGGTGATGATTGAGGCGGTGGAGAACCACAACCCCGAGGTGATCGTCATTGACGAGATTGGCCGCGAGCTGGAAGCTCTGGCGGCGCGCACCATTGCCGAGCGCGGCGTGCAGCTCATCGGCACGGCGCACGGCAAGACGCTGGAAAACCTGCTGCTCAACCCCACCCTGTCGGACCTGGTGGGCGGCATCGAGTCGGTGACGCTTTCCGACGAAGAGGCGCGCCGGCGCGGCACGCAGAAGACGGTGCTGGAGCGCCGCGCTCCCCCCACCTTCGACGTGCTGATCGAGATCCTCGAGCGCAACCGCATCGCCGTCCATCCGGATGTATCGGTGGCCGTGGATACGCTGCTGCGCGGCATTCCGCCCGCGCCCGAGGTGCGTTTCTACGATGAAGAAGGCGAGCTGCACATCGAGCAGCCGCCGCCCCCGCCGCCCACTACCAGCATGCCGGGCGGGCGCACGGGGCTGGTTTCAGGCACGCGCCGGCTCGTACCCGAGCAGGGACGGGAGCCGGGTTTTACTCGCGCCGGGGGCGGCCAGACGCGCACAGCTCCTCTCCAGCCCGCGGCCGGCGCCGATGACGATGCGTACCAACCCGCGGTGGCCAACCAGGCCCTGCGCACCATCCGCGTCTACCCCTACGGGGTGGCCAACAACCGCCTGATCCAGGCGGCCAAGCGGTTGGGTGTTCCGGTGACGGTGGTACGCGAGCTGGATGAGGCCGAAGTTTTGATGACCCTGCGCACGTATTACCGCAATCGCCAGCAGGCCATTCTGGAAGCCGAATCGCGCGGGATGCCGATTTACGTCCTGCGCGCCAACACCGTCAGCCAGATCGAACACTCGCTGGCGGAACTGTTCAACCTGAGCGTAGACACCAGCGGCGGCTCCGACTGGCAGGACTACGCCTCGCAGACGCTCTCCGCCATTGAAGCGGTGCAAAACGGCCAGCGCTGGGTAGACCTGCCCCCCGCCACGGCCGCCGTGCGCCGCCTGCAGCACGAAATGGCGCGCCAGGCGCAGCTCGTTTCGCATTCATTTGGAAAAGAGCCCAACCGGCGCGTGCGTATCTATCGAGAATAAACGCGCATGTTCATCACCCTCGAAGGGCCAGACGGTAGTGGCAAGACTACGCAGATCGCCCCGCTGGCAGACTATTTGCGCCAGCGGGGTCTCACCGTGCTGACCACCCGCGAGCCGGGTGGCACCGCCATCGGCGAGCAGGTGCGCGATGTGCTGCACCGCCTGGATAACACCGCCATGCACCCGCGCGCCGAGACCTTGCTGTACCTGGCGGCGCGCGCCCAACTGGTGGAAGAGATCATCCGCCCGGCGCTGGCGCGCGGCGAAGTGGTGCTGTGCGACCGCTACGCAGATTCGACCCTGGCCTACCAGGGCTACGGTCATGGCAATGATTTACAAATCGTGCGCTCGCTGTTACACTTTGCCACGGGCGGCCTGCAGCCCGACCTGACTCTGCTGCTCGACCTGAGCGCGGAAGAGGGGCTGCGCCGGCGGCAGACCGGCGGCGGTGAGTGGAACCGGCTGGATGCTTACCAGCTCGCGTTCCACCAGCGCGTAGTACTGGGCTACCGCCAGTTGGCTGCCGAACAGCCCGCGCGCTGGGTGGTGGTGGACGCGGCCCGTCCCCCCGCCGAAATCCAGCGTGACCTGCGCGAGATCATCACCGCGCGTCTGCTGGCGCATACATCGCTGTCGTAATTGGTTAACGCATTCTTCATACAATCATCCGCCACCATGCGCAAACTCTTTTTCCTCCTCCTGCTCCTCAGCCTGCTCCTGGCGGCGTGTTCATCCGCGCCGGCCGCCATTCCCACAGCCACGGTCACACCCGCGCCGGCGCCTACGGCCGCCGCGGATGTGCCGCAGTGCACTATCGAGGCCTCGCTGCCCGCCATTGACCCCGACGAGGCCGCGCGCTTTGCCCCGGTGACCGAGACCGACTGGATCCGCGGCAACCCCGACGCCAAAATCACCCTGCTGGAATACAGCGACTTCATGTGCCCCTACTGCGCGCAGATCGCGCCCACCCTGGCGCAGCTCGCCGCCGACAACCCCGAGGATGTGCGCTTCGTCTACCGCCATTTCCCGCTGCCCTCGCACGATAAATCACTGCTGGCCGCGCAGGCCACCGAGGCCGCCGGCAAACAGGGCAAGTTCTGGGAGCTGTATGATCTGCTTTTCGCCCAGCAGCAGACCTGGGCCTCGCTGACCATGGACGAATTCCGCGCCTGGCTGGAAAAGCAGGCCGCGACGCTCAGCCTCGACCAGCAGGCCTTCACCGCCGATCTCGACAGCCCCGCGATCGTGGCCAAAGTGAAAGCCGACCAGGACGCGGCGGTGCAGGCCCAGGTCAATTACACCCCCTTCCTGCTGGTGAATAACCGCATTTTCCCCGAGCAGCTCCCCCACGATTACGCCACCATCAACGCGATGGTGCAGCTTCTTAAGCTCCAGGAGCAGCAGTACGCCGCCTGCCCGCCGTTGACGGTGGACCCCAAAAAGCAGTACCTGGCCACCTTCCGCACCGAACAGGGCGATTTCACCGTGCAGCTCTATGCTGATAAAGCCCCGGTGACGGTCAACAGTTTTGTCTTCCTGGCGCGCGAAGGCTGGTACAATGGCACCAGCTTCCACCGCGTGCTGCCCGGCTACATTGCCCAGGGCGGCGACCCCACCGGCACCGGTTACGGCGGCCCGGGTTTCGCCTACATTGACGAGATCAGCGACCTGAAGTTCGACAAAGAAGGCGTGCTCGCCATGGCCAACTCCGGCCCCAACACCAACGGCAGCCAGTTCTTTATCACCTATACCCCCATCGCAGACCTGGACGGCAATTACACCATCTTTGGCCAGGTGATTGAGGGCATGGATGTGGTGAAGAAGTTGACCCCGCGCGACCCCAACCAGGTGCCCAACGTGACCGAGGGGGATTTGATCCGCGAGATTGTGATTACCGAGAAATAAATTGAACCCTTCGCCGCGCATCCACGTACCTTCCCTGCTGCAGTTTGCCCTCAGCGGCGTCATCTTCATGCTGACGCTGCCGGTGGCGGTATTCACTGTGGTGCTGGTGCTGGCGGCGCTGATGTCTGGCCAGGATGTGTCGCAGAACGCGCCGGTGCTGCTTTCGGCGGCCTGGACGGCGTTCTTCGTCAGCCTGCTGGTGATCCCCGGGGCTGCCCTGGCGCTGATGCGCCTGTTCGGCCGCGAGCGGCCGCGGCTGCTGCGCATCAGCCCGCTGCGCGCCGCAAGCCTGGCACTGCTGCTCTGGCCGGTGATCCTGTTCATCGGCTGGTTGTCGAGCAGCAACGGCGAGCTCACCTGGCTGGTGCTGCCGCCGCTGCAGGTTCTGGCCGTGGCCCTGCCGGTGTGGTGGTTTATCGAAGTGGGGCGCAGCAAGCTGGCGGATGGTAATGCCCAACGCGGCTGGGGCATCTTCTCGCTGGGCCTGGTGGCCGGCCCGTTGCTGGCCATGGTGCTCGAGCTGCTGGCGATCATCGCCCTGGTGATCATCGTGATCATGTACATCTCGCTCCAACCGGGCCTGGCCGATGAAGTCATGCGGCTGGTCGAGCGCTTGCAGGGGCTGGACCCTCAATCGCCGCGCGCGCTGGATCTGCTGCGTCCCTACCTGGAAAGCCCCACTTTTCTGGCGCTGCTGGCCGGAGTGGTATCCGGCATCGTCCCGCTGATCGAAGAGCTGGTGAAGCCGCTGCCGGTGCTGCTGTTGGCGCTGTGGCGCAAGATCCCGCCGGTGGAAGGCTTTATCGCCGGATTGATCTCGGGCGGCGCGTTCGGGCTGGTGGAAAGCCTGGGCCTGGCCTCGAACCTGCAGGGTGAAAGTTGGGCTCCGGTGCTGGCCACGCGTGTGGGCACCGGGCTGCTGCACATTGTCACCACCTCGCTGGTGGGGTGGGGGTTGGCCTCGGCTATTCGCGAAAAACGCTGGCTGCGGCTGCTGTTAACCTACATTTCTGCGGTATCATTGCACGGCATCTGGAATTTGCTGGGCATCAGCGTGGGCGTCGAGTCGCTCAACCTGGGTCCCGCGTTTGACCGGGTTGCCCTGTTCGCCGCGGCAGGCCTGGCGCTGCTGGCCCTGCTGCTCTACACCATTTTGGTTCGCATGAACCTGCGGCTGCGCCGCGATGCGGCTCCTACGCCCGCGCTGCCCGCCGTGGATGTTCGACCCTGATCATCGAAATTGAGGAAAAACCATGGATAGCGTTGTTCAACTGTTCAAAGACCTGTTCAACCTGATCTTGCATCTGGATATCCCCAATCTCTCCGCCTTCGTGGAGAATTACGGTTTACTGGTGTACGTGGTGATGTTTGGCATCATCTTCGTCGAGACCGGCCTGGTGGTGATGCCCTTCCTGCCCGGCGACTCGCTGCTGTTTGCCACCGGCGCAGTGGCCGGGCTGACTGGCAAGCTGCACATCCTGGTGCTGTTCGTGCTGCTGGCATTCGCCGCGGTGATCGGCGACACGGTGAACTACTGGATCGGCCATTTCATAGGCCCCAAGGCCTTTTCCGGCAAGTACCGCTTCCTCAAGCGTGAATACCTCGACCGTACGCATGCTTTCTATGAGAAGCATGGCGGCAAGACGATCCTGCTGGCGCGCTTTGTACCCATCGTGCGCACCTTCGCGCCCTTTGTGGCCGGTGTGGGCGGCATGCATTACGGCAATTTCATCCGCTACAATGTTTTTGGCGGCATCCTGTGGACGGCGCTGTTCCTGTTCAGCGGCTACTTCCTGGGCCAGTTCGACTGGGTGGAGCGCAATTTGCACTTCGTGCTGGTCGCTATCATCTTGATTTCGGTGCTGCCCGCGATCTATGAAGCCTGGAAAGCCAAACGCGAGCCGGTGCCGACCGTCAGCGACCCGACCCGCGTAAACTTTGACTGATCCGCATAACTGTAAGGCACGGCGGGGGTTTCCACTGGTATGAAGAGAGACACGCTTGCCCGTATCGTCCGTTTTTTGCTGCATACCCTCACCCGCACCGAGTACGTGGGACTGGAGAACGTTCCGCGCGAGGGGCCGCTGCTGATCACGCTCAATCATCTCAGCCAGGTGGACACCCCGCTGCTGATGGCGCAGCCGGCCCGGCCGGACATCACCGCGCTGGTGACGGACAAGTACCAGCAGTTCTGGTTTATGCGCTGGTTTGTCAACACCGCCGAGGGCATCTGGATCGACCGCGAGCGTGCTGATTTTGGCGCCTTCCGCGCCGGCATCGAGGTGCTCAAGGCCGGGCGACCGCTGGGCATTGCGCCCGAGGGTACGCGCAGCAAGGGCGAAGGCATGCTGCCGGGCAAGCCCGGCGCCAGCCTGATTGCGATCAAGAGCGGCGCGCCGGTGCTGCCGGTGGCCATCACGGGCACCGAAAGCGCCTTCCACGATATCTTCCGCCTGCGCCGCCCGAAGATCGTGGCGCGCTTTGGCAAACCTTACGTGCTTCCGCCGCTGGACCGCGACAACCGTGACGCCGCCCTGCAGCGCATGACGGACGAGATCATGTGCCGCATCGCGGTGATGCTGCCCGAGAGCTACCGGGGCGTATACAAAGACCATCCGCGCCTGCGCGAGCTGCTGCAGGATCCCGGGGCGTTGCTGCCCAAAGACGCCTCGCGCGTGCGGCTGTAGATAGAATGCATGCACACCACCCGGGATGCGGCCGCATCCCGGGTGGTGTGCATGCACCTATTTACGCCACCAATCCCTTAAACCGTACCAGCGTGCAGCCATAGGCCGCGCTCTCCGTCACTTCCGGCGCGCGCCCGGCCAGCAGCGCATCGACCGCGCTGCGCACGTAGTGCCGGCTTGCCTCGCGGCGGCGGAAGGTCACGTCATCCGGCGCGCCCTGGTAGCGCAGAATCCCCTCGCCATCAATGATAAAGAAATGCGGCGTCACCTGCGCGCCGTACTGCTCCGCCAGCGCACCGTCCGCGTCCCACACCGGGGCCGGGATTCCGCGCGCTCGCGCCGCAGAGCGTATTTGCTCCGGCGACTCATTGGCATTCGATGCCACCGGCAGGTAGGCCACGCGCTCGCCCCACTGTGCCAGCAGCTCGCGCATCTGCGCGTCGGCGCGCTCCACCCACGGGCACTCCGCAGACCAGAAGCACAGTACCACCACACGCCCGCGCAGGTCGGCCAGCCGCACCGCGCGCCCGTCTACATCGTCCAGCGTAAAATCTACCGCCAACATTCCCACTCCCTCTGGGAGAGGGTTAGGGTGAGGGTGATCGCGCATCTACGTACCCTCGCTATATGGAATACAATTTTCCAAAATACACTCCAATACCTGCTCCATCGCTTGCTTCACATCCGCATTTGCAAAGCGGATCACCCGGTAACCTTCGCTTGTCAGCCAGTCCGTCCGGCACGCGTCATATTCTTCGCGCCCTATGTGCCAATCGCCATCTAATTCAACAATCAGCCTGCACTCATAGCACAAGAAATCGGCGATAAAAGGGCCAACCGGCTGCTGCCTGCGGAACTTGAACCCCTGCAGGCCGCGGTTCCGCAACTGCTGCCAGAGGCAATCTTCCGCCGGGGTAGGCTCGTGGCGCATTTCGCGCGCGTACGCAGTGAGATGCGTTGGTGTTCTGTGTGGGCTGCGATGCGCCATGGTGTTTGCCCTCACCCAACCTCTCCAGGGGGAGAGGGGACTCCGGAAAATAGATCGCTGCTTGAATCGTAGCATATAATGAGAGATGGGGACAGATACAGGTATGACACGCACAAACTTTGGTTGGAGAGGCATCCTCGCGCTGCTGGCCGCGCTGGCCTTCCTGCTTCTGGCCGGCTGGATGGTCTACCTGCGCCTGGCGACCGGCGCGTGGCCGGCATGGACCGGCTTTGGCGCGCAGCGCACCCCCGACGGCGCGTACCAGCCCGCCAAAACCCTGTGGGACTGGCTCGGCCTGCTGGTGATCCCGGTGGCGCTGGCTCTGGCGGCCATCTTCTTCAACCGCCAGGAGCGCAAGGCCGAGCTGCAGATGGCCGAAAATCGCAACCAGGATGCCATTCTGCAAACCTACTTTGACCGCATGAGCGAGCTGGTGCTGGCCAACCGCCTGCTGGAGATCGGCCCGGTGATCCAGGAGAAGCTGCGCGAGGAAGCCTGGCCGGCCTACGGCGACGACCAGCCGCGCCCGCGGCGGCGCGCGATGCGCAAGACCGAGCTGGAAAAGCTGCTGCCCGAGGGTATGGCCGCCGTGTGGAGCATGGCCCAGGTGCGCACCGTCACCACCCTGCGCCAGCTTGACCCGGCGCGCCGCGCGGTGGTGCTGCAGTTCCTGCGCGATTCCGGGCTGGATGACTTCCTGCTCATCTCGGCTTCGCTCTCCCGGGTTGACCTGGCGGGGGATGATCTTTCGCGCTTTAACCTGCGCGGGGCGTATTTTTCCGAGGCCAACCTGGCCGGCGCGCAGTTCTTCGGCGCCAACCTGAGCGCGGCGCAGCTCTACCGCGCCAACTTTTCTGGCGCAGACCTGTATAAAGCCAACCTGGCGGGGGCGCGCCTGTTCCAGGCCAACCTTTCGGGGGCGTACCTGTCACGCGCGGCGCTGCCCGGAGCCAACCTGCAGGAAGCCGATCTGACCGGCGCGAATCTCAATGGAGCAGTGCTGGATCATGCTAACCTGACCGGCGCGCGCGTAACCCCCGATCAGCTTGCCCGCGCGCAGAGCAGCGCCGGCGCGGTGCTGCCAGATGCAAAGGTGCTGCCATGACCGCTTCTTTTTTGTGGATTCTGCTGGCAATGGGCGTGTATGGGGCGCTGCATTCACTGCTGGCCTCGTACACCGTCAAGCGCTGGGCCTGCCGCACCGGCGGCGAAGCCGCGCGGCGGGGTTATCGGCTGGCGTATAACATCTTTGTGGCCATTACCTTCCTGCCGGTGCTGGCGCTGGTGGCGCTGCTGCCGGATGCGCCGTTGTATGCCTTCCCCGGCGCCTGGCGCTGGGTGGGCTACGCGCTGCAGGGGGTAGGCGTGGTGGGGCTGCTGGCTGGTCTGCTGCAAACTGACCTGGGGTCATTTAGCGGTCTGTCGCAGCTGCGCGGCGTGGACGATTCGCTGTGCAGCCCGGACGCGCGCGCCCGCTCCGGCGCGCTGGTTACGGGCGGCCTGTACCGCTGGGTGCGCCACCCGCTGTATACCGCCGGGCTGCTGTTTCTGTGGGCCAACCCGGTGGTGAGCTGGAATACGCTGGCGTTGAACATCAGCGCCACGGCCTACCTGGTGATCGGCGCGTGGCTGGAAGAGCGCAAGCTGCTCTCCGAGTTCGGCCCCGCCTACGCCGAATACCGCCGCCGCACCCCCATGCTGCTGCCATTTCCAAGGAAGTAAAACAAATTGCGGCCAGCTATGCTGGCCACAATTTGTTTTTACACTTTATTCACCCGCCATTCGTCGTACAGCTCGCCGTAGAACAGCTCGAAGGCCTGTCCGTCCGTAGTGCGCACGCGGAAGCAGTGCGCGCCGGGGATGCGCCAGCGGTCGAGGATTTCTTCCACTTCCAGCCGCTGGCCTTCCCAGTACAGCGCCGTGGGGCGCTCGGCGTATTCGTACCCGGAATGGCACTCCACCAGGTCGTGCTCGTCACCCATCGCCTGCCTGCCTTACTCCATCGCCCAGGCGTTATCGCCCAGGTTGAGCTTCATTGGCTGACCGTGTACCTGCACGTCGCGCCCCAGCAGCGAATCTTCCAGCACCATCGATTTCACCTGCGTGCCCTCATCGAGGATCGAGTTGCGCACCACCACCTTCTCAATGTGGCACTCGCAGCCCAGCGAGACATACGGCCCGACCACCGAGTCGGTCACCACCGCGTTGGGGTGAATGAACACCGGCGGCACGATGGCCACGCCGCTGCGTTTGGCGGCTTCGGCGCTGTTATCGTTGCCGTGCTCCAGCAGGTATTGATTGGTCTCCAGCAGCGACTGCGGCGTGCCCGCATCCAGCCACACGTTCACCTGCACCGCGCGCATGCCCATCCCGCGCGCCAGCATGATATTGATCGCGTCCGCCAGGAAGAACTCGTTTTTGAGCGTAATGTTTTGTTCCATCTGCTCCTGGATCGCGCTCAGCAGGTCTTCGGCGCTGGGGAAGTAGTAAAAGCCCACCACCGCCAGGCGGTTATCCATCCCGGCCGGTTTTTCCACCAGCTTTTGCACCTGCCCGGCCGCATCCACCACGGTTACACCGTAGCGCCGCGGGTCGGGCACTTCTTTTACCCAGGCGATGGCCTGATCGGTGCTGTGGTTGAGGATCGAAAAGTCGGCATCCACCAGCGTATCGGCGAAGACCATCAGCATTGGCCCGCTGAGATACTCGCGTGCCTGCCACAGCGCGTCCGACTGGCCGCGCATCACTTCCTGCACCGGGTAACTGGCTTTGGTGTTGGGGTAGGTCTGCTGCATATGGCCGCGCACCTGATCCAGCTGGTACGGGCCAACGATAAACACGTACTCCGGCTCGTAGCGGTCGGGCAGGCTCTGGAACTGGTCCATCACGTGGTCCAGCACGGTCTTGCCGGCTAGGTGCAGCAGCGCCTTGGGCTTGCTCCAGGTATGCGGGCGCAGCCGCGTGCCCAGCCCGGCCATCGGAATGGCGATCTTCAAAGGCTGTTTGTTCATGATTCCTCTTTTCTGTCCCCTCTAGGTTCGGTCCCGGTGGCGTACTGGTCATCCGGCAGGGATGGCCAGCGTACCGTGAGTATGGTGGTTTCTTTTAGCGCCTGCCAGGTGTGCGCTACGCCCGGCGCCCAGACGACGTAGTCACCGGGGTCCACCAGGTTGACTTCCAGCCCATCTTCGGGAAAGACCACCCGGAACGCCCCGCTGACCAGGATAGAAAGCGTGGTGGCGCTGCGGTTGGCGGCCGTGCTGGTTTTGGATTCGCCGGCCGGGTGCACGCCCCACTTAATTTCCACGTCGCGGGTGTACGCCAGCCCGGCTTGCGGGCCGGTGAAGTGACCCACAAACCACCCGCGCCGGCCTACCAGCCCGCCATCTTCCGCCGCCCTGCCGTTGTAGACGCGCTGCGCCATGCCCCTGCCTCAAGCGGCGGCCGCCGGCTGATCCGGTTCCAGTTTGTTAATAATGCTCTCCATCGTCGTCACAGCCTCGCCCAGCGTTTCGGCGTCGAACGCCAGCCTCGCCCCGGCCGCCGCGTACAACTCGGGCAGCGGGCGGGTGGCGCCCAGCGCCAGCGCGCGCCGGTAGGCGCTCACCGCGCCGGCCTGGTCCTTGAGCGAGTGCATCCAGATCTGCGCCGCGCCTAACTGCGCCAGCCCGTACTCAATGTAATAGAGCGGCACGGTGTGGATGTGCAGCTTGCGGTGCCAGCCGGTGACTAGCGCGTCATCCAGCCCGCTCCAGTCCACGCCGCGCATAAAACGCGCCCACAGCTCGCCCCACTGCGCGTCACAGCGCGCCGGGTCGTTGGCGTCCTCGGGATTGAGGTAGGCCCAGTGCTGGAATGAATCCACCACCGCCATGTATGGCCAGAACAACACGCAGCTTTCCAGATGCTCCACCCGCGCCCGGTTGGCATCGGCGGTGGTGTAAAACCCGCCCGGATCAACGTCCAGGTAAGGTGCAGCCAGCAGCTCCATCGTCATCGAAGCCACTTCGGCGATTTCACTGCCATATTCACGCTGCATCTGGTAGGGCAGTTCGCTGGTTTCGAAGACGTGGAATGCGTGCCCGGTCTCGTGCAGGATGGTTTGCAGGTCATCGTGCATCCCCACTGCGTTGGCAAAGATGAACGGCCGGTGCAGCGTGGGGAACTCGGTGCAGTACGCACCGGGGCCTTTGTTCTTGCGGTTTTCCAGGTCAAGCAGGTTTTCACGCACCATAATGCCAAAATACTCACCCAGATCGGGGTGCACGTGATCAAATACGGTGCGCGCCCGGGTGATCAACTCGTCTGCTGTTTGGAATGGTCGCAGCGCAGGCCGGTCGAGCGGGTCGACATCCAGATCCCACGGGCGCAGGCTGTCTACGCCCAGGCGGGCTCGCCGGCGCGCGTAAATGCGCTCTGAGGCCGGCACCACCACCGCCTCAATTGCCTCCAGGAAGCGCATGTTATCTTCTGGCGTGTAATCAAAGCGGCGCAGGTCCAGCCAGCGGTAGGCACGGTAGTCCGGGAATCCGGCGTTGGCGGCAATCTTGCGGCGCACCGCCAGCAGCTTCTGCCACAGCGCGTTGATCGCCTCGCGGTCGGCAAGCTGGCGTTCCGACGCGGCGCGCCAGGCGCGCTCGCGCTCATCGCGGTCCTGAGATTGGAGCACCGGGCGCAGTTGTGGGATGGTCAGCTCTTCGCCGTTCCACTGCACCGTCTGCGCGCCCATGATGCGGTCGTACTCGGCCGCCAGTGTGCCCTCTTCGGAGAGCAGCGGCAGGTTTTCCTCGCGGAACAGCTCGGTCTGCGTGCGAATGGCGCGGATCTGTACTTCCAGCCCCTTCACCTGCACGCCGCTTTCCAGCAATTGCTTGTGCAGCCGGTTTTCGGCTTCCAGCCAGGGCGGCAGGAAATCGTTGAGGAAGCTTTCGTACTGCTGGCGCGCAGCTTCGTCGGCGGTATTAGCCGTCGACTGGTAGTACACGCGGTTGTATTTTTCGGCGGCGGCTTCCACCACGTGTGACCAATCGGACAACCAGATTTCGATATTTTCCATCGTCAACCGCCGATCGGACAGCTCCTGGTACAGCGGCGCGAAGTCGCTCCACTGCCAGTGCAGCAGCTCGGCGGCAGACTGCGGTAAGGTTTTGCTCAACATATGGCTCCTTTGTTCCCATGCGCGGCAAATCTCCCCGGTCGCGCGGGTGGGTTGACTTAAGTATAGCGGAAAATACGCTTATAAATTCGCGTAGAATTGCGCCGGTTGCAGCTCCTCATACGCCGCGCCCGCGCGCAGCAGGTGGCGGCGCACGTCCACGCACAGGTGGCATTTATCCGCGTAGCCGCCGGAGAGCGGCGTGTAGCCCCATTCCTCACGCGCCAGGTGGTACAGTCCATAAGGCCCATCAACCAGCAGGGAAGTGATCAGCGCCGGGGCCTTATTCTGGCGATAGCGCGCGCGCAGCCCGGGCAGGTCTTTCCAGCCGCCCAGGCTGAATCCGCCACAAAAACTGGGAATGTAATTGCCGTACAGGTCAAAATGTGAATGGTTGGCGTATAGCAGCTCGTAGCGGCAGCTTTCCTCGCGGAAATCGCGCGCCGGGTGGCGGGTTTTGAGGTATCCCAGGCGGTAACCAGCGCGCCCGCCGGCCACCAGGCCATAATCATCCCAGAACAGGCGGCCGGCGCGCTGCTCGCCGTAGCGGCTGATAAAACGCTCCAGCGCCACGGTGTTTTCCACTTCGATCTGGGCGATGCGCTCCAGCCATTCCACCGTGTACACCACCACCCCGGCCGGGCCAAACACGTTCAGCCCGATCTCGATGGCTCGCAGCGTGCGCACCAGCGGGATGCTGACGGCGTGGAACGGGGAGCAGGAGACCAGCAGCGCGCGCATCCCGGCATCGCGCAGTTCCTCAAAGCGACGCTCCACCAGGTCATCATCCACGCACCATACCGCGTTCGTCTCCGCATAAGCCGGGATGTCCATATCGGCCGCGGCGCGCACCCCTTCCAGCAGCAGCGGAAAGTTAAAAAACACTTCACCGCCGGTGAAGTGTACCTGGAACGTGCTGCCATATTCGTCGCGCGCGGCGGTCAGCATCCCTCGCAGGGTGTCAATAGCAGCCCAATCCTTCCAATCCGCGCCGCAGTTGTACACGCAGTGCGCGCAGGCGCTGGTGCAGCGATACGAAAGGATCAAACCCAGGTCAGTGGGGTGCAGGATGCTATTCGAAGTCATTTCTTCATTGTACAAAAAAACCGGCATGAAAAACAGAGGTGAAATTTGCAGCCATTCTTCCGGCGCAGTACCCAAAGCGCGCGTATCACTCGCTGTGCTGTGGTTGTAAATCTCGATACAATATAAGCAAGATTTTGTCCCAGCCAGCGGCAACAACCGGGCTGCGCGCCCGCCGCATTGGCGAAATTAGAGGTTTTGGAAAGCAAGATGGAACAGACAAAAGATACATTGTTCCCGGCCGCGCCAGAGGAGGACGGCAAAGAAGCAGGTCTTCCGGCGCGCCCGCGCGTGGTGGTGCTGGGAACCGGTTTTAGTGGTTTATTTGCAGTAGAAAGCCTGGGCAATACCGGCGTGGATGTCACCGTGATTGACCGGCATAACTACCATACATTTTTTCCACTGTTGTACCAGGTGGCAGCGGCGGAGCTGGAGCCGGAAGATATTGCTTATCCGGTGCGCCATATTTTTCGCAAGTGGCGCAACGTGCGCTTTCTCATGGCCGGCGTGGAACAGGTGGATTTTGAAAACCGGCTGGTAAAAACAGAAACACAGTCCATTCCGTACGATTTTCTGTTGATCGGCATTGGCAGCCAGGAGTTCTTCTTTGGCGTTCAGGGCGCGGAGGATCATGCCTACCCGCTCAAGTCTCTGGACCAGGCAATTGCGCTGCGCAATCAGATCCTCTATTGCCTGGAGCGGGCATCATACGAGAAAGACCCTCAGGAGCGCCGGCGCTGGTTGACCTTCGCGATGGTTGGCGGTGGCCCGACCGGGGTGGAATTTGCCGGGGCAATTGCCGAATTGATTAACGAAACCCTGGAACGCAATTACCCCAGCCTGCGCATACAAGACACCCGCGTGCTGTTGATCGAAGCCGATCAACAACTTTTGTCGGGATTCCCGGCAAACCTGGGAAATTATGCCCGCGCGCGCCTGGAGAAAATGGGAGTTGAGGTGATGCTTGGGGCGCGCGTGGTGGAGATGCACGCGGGTGGCTTGCGCCTGAAAGATGGCGCAGACCTGCCGGCGCGCACAGTCACCTGGGTGGCGGGTGTGCGTGGTCCCGTTGAAGCCGGCCAATGGGGTCTCCCGGCCGCGCGTAATGGCCAGATCGAAATTTTGCCTACCTTGCAGGTTCCACAGCACCCGGAAGTGTACGTGGCCGGAGACCTGGCGCATTTTTTGGCGGATGGCCGTCCGCTGCCCATGGTGGCCCAGGTAGCGATCCAGCAAGGGCGGGCCGCGGCGCGCAATATCCTACGCCAGCAGCGAGGTGAGCAGCTCAAAGCTTTCCATTATAATGACCGGGGAATGCTGGCAGTCATTGGTCGTAACTCGGCGGTGGCGCAGATTTGGGGCCGAGAATGGACCGGGTTCATTGCGTGGATCATCTGGCTCACCGTGCATATCCTGTATCTGATCGGTTTCCGCAACCGTTTGATGGTGCTGATCAACTGGGCCTGGGCGTATTTTTCGTCGACGCGAAATGTGGATCTGATTATCCCGGCGCGGCCGGAAGATCCCCCACAGCGCAGCCCGTAACCGCCTGTCTGGCCGGCTGGGGCCGCTGCTGGGCGGCTTATGAAGGAGGAGTGCTTGATGAAAATCCTGTTGGACTCGGCCCGCGAAGCAGATGCGCGGCAAGCCAAAGCCCTGGGCTGGGTGGATGGCATCACCACCAATCCGATTTTGATGGCGCAGGCTGGCCTGCCCCCTGCGGACACCCTGCACCGCCTGGCCGACGTGGGCCTGGCCCCTTTGTGGTACCAACTCACCGCCAAAGACCCCGACACGATGGAGCACGAGGCTCAGGCGCTGCTCAACCTGTTCTTCCAACCGGTGGTGCTAAAGATCGCGCCCACGCCGGCCGGATTTCAGTTTGTGGCGCGCAAAGATCATACCTGCGCCGTCACCGCCGTATACAGCTCTGCCCAGGCGCTGGCCGCCTGCGCAGCCGGCGCCGACTATGTGATCGTCTACGTCAATCGCGCCACGCGGCTGATGGGTGATGGCTTCAGCCTGGTTCACGACATCGCGCGCGTGCTGGAAGGCACAGGCACGCACATCCTGGCGGCCAGCATCAAATCGGCCGACGAGGCCGCCGGCGCGGTGGCCGCCGGGGCGCACATGCTCACCCTTCCGTTGAACGTGCTGCTGAGCATGACCAGGCACCCCTTTTCCGACCAGGCGGTGGAGCAGTTCGATCGCGAGGGCACCGGGCTGGGCAAGCTGGCCGCGGGCTAGTCTTTGTTTTTGGCCAACACGGGCGCCGGGCGTCGGCCGTCCACCAGCAGGTGCATCAATGCCAGGTACGGGTGGCGCAGTAGCATGCGCGGTCCCGCGAAGCGCATGACTGCGCGGATGCGCTCGCGCATATCGGGCTTATAACAGTGCACCGTGCAGTTGGCGCAGGTGGATTTGGTTTCCTGGAACGGGCAGCGGTCCAGTCGCGCGTGCACGTAGTCTTGTAGCTCGGCGCATGTGGAGCACAGGCCAACGTGGCCGGGATGCCGGGCGCGACAGGAAATGGCGATCATGCGCTGGATAGTTTTCCATTCACGGACCATGCGGGGATGGGTGTTCTTCATCAGAGCGGGCAGCCTTTCTATGCGTATTTTGACCGTCTTACGCATTATAAACGCCCCTGCCCGCTCTCGGATGCCCGCGCGGCAACTCTTAACAAACTCTTATCCTGCGCTCATTCGACTTGGATGGAATCCACAATTTTGTGGAATGATTCCAGGTTTTGCTCGTCCACCGCGCGGTAGACATCGCGCCACTGCTGGCCGCCCGGCACCACCACGTTCACTGGCGATCCCATAATGGTCAGCAGGTTCGACTGCTCATCCACCAGCAGTACCTCGCGCGCATAGACCGCCTCGGTTTGCGCCGATTCCGACAGGGTGGAGATGTATTCAAAGCCTTTGAGCGCACCAATGCTCACCGGCCGCACGCGGATGAGCATGCCGCGCGCGCCGGAGCTGGACTGCCCGTCCGCCAGCGCCTCCAACGCGGCGTAGGTTTCCTTCCAGAAATCATTATTGTTATTGCGCGTGTACTGCATCACCACCGCGTAGGAGTTTTCCAGGTTGTAGGCGCGTTGATCCGGCCCGGTGCCGTACGGGTATACCACGTCGGAACCCACCTCGACGCGCAGCGAGCTGCCGGAAACGTACTCCTCCGGCCCAAACCAGCCAGCCGGGAAGCGGAAGCTCAGGCCAAAATCGGGATTGGTATAGGTCTGCATGCTGCTGTCACCGGCGGGCGCGGGCTGCGTGGCGGTGGCGTCTGCCGCGGCAGGGGTTAGCGTAGGTAGCTCCACCGCGGTGGGCATTTGCTCCGCGGGCGGCACTTCGCTGAGCTCAGGCGTGACGGCGGGCGCGGAAGCCTGGGTCGGTACAACTTGCGTGGGCATGGCGGTGGCGGCCGGTGTGCACGCCGCGGCCAGGGCGATCAACAATAACGAAATCAATACCGGTAAGCGTTTCATCCTCTTCCTCTCCGTGCAAAAAACGGGTAACTGCCATTCTGCAATAGCATAGCATCTCCCACGCGCCATCCCAAGGCGTGCATCAAACGTTGGGGAATTCTGCATCCAAATTGATAGCTTTTGCCAGTGCGCGCCGGGTAAGATACCCTCGTGCGCGGTATGCGGATTCGGTACAATAAAGCCAAATTCGCGCGCCGGGAGAAAACCATGCGATTTTACGAGCTTTCGATCGATGAACGCCTGAAGCTGCTGTCCGAAAAGGCCGGGCTGACCCCCGAAGAAACCGCCGCCCTGGCCGGACCCGGCGGGCTGCTGCCCGAACAGGCCGACCACATGGTGGAAAACGTGGCCGGGGTGTTTGGCCTGCCGCTGGGCATTGCTCAGAACTTCGTGGTCAATGGGCGCGAGGTGCTGGTGCCGATGGCGATCGAAGAGCCCTCGGTGGTGGCGGGCGCGTCGTTTATGGCAAAACTGGCCGCAGCCGGCGGCGGTTTTTCCGCGCACACCAGCGCCCCGGAAATGATCGGTCAGATGCAGGTGCTTGATCTGGACGACCCCAACACCGCGCGTCTTAAGCTGCTGGAGCAGCGCGACGCGCTGCTGGCCGAGGCCGCGACGGTGGACCCGCTGCTGGTCAAATTTGGCGGTGGCCCGCGTGATTTGCAGGTGCGCGTCATTGACGATTCGCCCATCGGCGCGTTTCTGGTGGTGCATCTCATCGTCGATGTGCGCGACGCGATGGGCGCGAATGCGGTCAATACCATGGCCGAGCGCCTGGCGCCGCGAGTCGAGAGCATCAGTGGCGGGCGCGTGCACCTGCGCATCCTTTCCAACCTGGCCGACCGCCGCCTGGCGCGCGCGCGCTGTACCATCCCGCTGGGTGTGCTGGCTTTTGAGAGCTACTCTGCAGAAGATGTGCGCGATGGCATCATCAATGCGTGGGCGTTTGCCGCTGCCGACCCCTACCGCGCTGCCACGCACAATAAGGGCATTATGAACGGCGTGGATGCGGTGGTAATCGCCACCGGCAACGACTGGCGCGCCATCGAAGCCGGCGCGCACGCGTACGCCGCGCGCGGCGGGCGCTACACCAGCCTGAGCAGCTGGGCGCGCGACGCGGAAGGCAACCTGGTGGGCGCGCTGGAAATGCCGATGGCGGTAGGCACGGTGGGCGGGGCTACGCGCGTGCACCCCGCGGCGCGGGCCGCGCTCAAGTTGATGGGCGTGGGAAGTGCTGCGCAGTTAGCCGAGATCATCGTCTCGGTGGGGCTGGCGCAAAACCTGGCCGCGCTGCGCGCGCTGGCCACCGAGGGCATCCAGCGCGGGCACATGAGCCTGCATGCGCGCCAGGTGGCGATTGCCGCCGGCGCCAGTGGTGACCAGGTGGAGCGCGTGGCCGCGCGGCTGGTGCAGGAAAAAAACGTGCGCATTGACCGCGCCGAGCAAATTTTGAACGAGCTGGAGCATTAATCGTTGTTACGCACTACCCTGAGGATGTCGAAGGGTGCGGGATAAGGAAACAAAATGGATCAACCAACACAATCCCCGCTAGAAAAGCCATCTCTCCTGCTGCGCCCCGACCGGCCGGTAGGTATCGTCGGTTATGGCGCGTATGTGCCGCGCTTCCGCCTGCCCGCCGTCGAGGTGGCGCGGGTGTGGACCGGCAAGACCGGCGGCCTGCCGATTAAAGAGAAGGCTGTGCCGGGCATGGATGAAGACGTGATCACCATGTCGATCGAGGCGGCGCGCAATGCGCTGGCCCGTGCCGGCATTGCCGCCGGCGACCTGCGCGCGGTGTGGGTCGGTTCCGAGTCGCACCCCTACGCGGTGAAACCCACCGGCACGGTGGTGGCCGAGGCCATTGGCGCGCACAGCCACATCCAGGCCGGCGACTGGGAGTTTGCCTGCAAGGCCGGCACCGAGGCGCTGGTGGCGGCGATGGGCCTGGTGGGATCGGGCATGGGGCGCTACGCACTGGCCATTGGCATGGATACGGCCCAGGGCCGCCCGGGTGACGCGCTGGAGTACACCGCCGGGGCGGGCGGCGCGGCCTACATTGTTGGCCCGGCCGACCAATCGCTGGCGGTGATCGAGGCATCGTTCTCGTACGTGTCGGATACGCCTGATTTCTGGCGCCGGCCGGAGCAGAAGTACCCCGAGCATGGGCAGCGTTTCACCGGGGAGCCGGCCTACTTTAAGCATGTAGTCACCGCCGGCCAGGCGATGATGGAAGCCATGGGCACTACGCCCCAGGATTACCGTTACGTGGTGCTGCATCAGCCCAACACCAAATTCCCGCAGCGCGCGGGGGCCATGCTGGGCTTCACCCCCGAGCAGATCAACACCGGGCTGCTGGTTCCGGTGATCGGCAACACCTACGCCGGCGCGGCCATGATCGGCCTGTCGGCGGTGCTGGATGAAGCCCGGCCCGGCGACCGCATCCTGATGGTCTCTTACGGCTCGGGCGCCGGATCGGATGCCTTCTCGATCCGCATGACCGAGCGCATTGAGGAACGGCGCGCCCTGGCGACCACCACGCAGCAGTACATCGCGCGGCGCACGCAGATTGATTATGCCACCTACGTGCGCTATCGCGGCAAGCTGGCGCAGTAGACGGGAGTTCTCCATGACCGAAGTTGTTATCGCAGGCATTGGACAGACGCCCGTAGGGGAACACTGGGAGCTTTCGCTGCGCCAGCTTTCGGCGCGCGCCATTCTGGCCGCGCTGAAGGATGCCGGCAGCCCCAAACCCCAGGCGCTGTACGTGGGCAATTTTTTGGGCTCGGTGCTTTCGCACCAGGCAAACCTGGGCGCGCTGATCAACGAAAACCTTTCGCTGGATGGCGTGGAAGCCTTCACCACCGAAGCCGCCGGGGCATCGGGCGGGGCGGCGCTGCGCATGGGCTACCTGGCGGTGGCATCCGGTTTTGTGGATACGGCTGTGGTGCTGGGCGTAGAAAAGTTCACCGACCAGGTGGGCTCCGGCCCGGAATCGGTGCTGGCGCAGGGTATGGACTTCGATTACGAGGCTATGCCCGGGCTGAGCACCACCGCGCAGGCCGCGCTGCTGGCGCGCCGCTACCTGTACGAGCATCACCTGCCGGATGACGCCATGGCCGGGTTCGCGCTGCTGGCGCACGCCAACGGCGCGGCTAACCCCAACGCCATGTACCGCAAAGCCATCACGCCGGACGCCTACCGCAAGGCCGGCATGGTCAGCGAGCCGCTCAACCTGTATGATGTGGCGCCTTTCGCGGATGGCGCGGCGGCGGTGGTGTTGACCCGACCCGAGCTGCTGCGCGCGAATGGCCGTCCGCAAGTGCGCATCAGCGGTTCGGCGGTGGCAATTGATACCCTGGCATTGCACGACCGGCCGGATATGCTTGCCTTCCAGGCGGCGCGCCTTTCGGTTGAGCGCGCCTGCCGCCAGGCGGGCATCTTGCCCGCTGACGTTAACCTGTTTGAGCTGTCGGATGATTTTTCGATCTACGCGACGCTTTCACTGGAAGCGGCGGGTTTTGCGCGGCACGGCGAGGGCTGGTGCATGGCGCGCGATGGCCATCTCAACCGGGATGGCAAACTGCCGGTGAACACTTTTGGCGGGCAGAAGGCGCGCGGCAACGCGCTGGGGGCCAGCGGGGTGTACCAGGCGGTGGAAGCCACCCTGCAACTACGCGGCGAAGCCGGCGCGGCGCAGGTGGCCGGAGCGCGGCGCGCCCTGGTGCAGAACCTGGGCGGCCCGGCCAGCACTGCCATCACCCACGTGCTCGAACGCTTATAATGCAGTTTTTTCTGGAAATAAAGCCGGCGGCGCGTTGCCGCCGGCTTTGATTGCATGGTTGTTGACGCCTTTGCGAGAAACGTCAATAATGGCCGGCGGCATCCAATCCAGGGTTTGGCGCTGCTGCCCGTATCCATTGATGGGTCATGAAAGAATAGAGACTGGCGCGCAGACGCAAACACCCATTTCTCTTGCCTGCCTGGCGCTATGCTTTTGGCGTGCTGTCGCGGATGACCAGGTTCGTATCCAGGGTAATGTTTCGGGCGGGCAGCGTATTGCCGCTGTGGATAATTTCCAGCAGGGTGTCGACTGCCAGCGTGCCCATCTCGCGCAGCGGGTGCGTAACGCTGGTCAGTGCGGGCACAGCATAAGCTGATTCGGTCAGGTTGTCAAAACCGATCAGGGCAATATCTTCCGGCACCCGGATGTTGTGTTTGCTGCAGTAATGCAGCGCGCCAATCGCCATCTGATCGTTGCTGATAAAAGCCGCGTTCATGTTCGGGTACTTCTGCAGCAGCTCGGCAAATGCCGACACACCGCTGGAGGACGACCAGTTACCCTGGGTCCATTTGTCATCGCTGACCTGGATGCCCTGATTGTGCAGCGCGTTTTCCCAGCCGCTTTTACGCTGGCGCGCTTCCAACCACTCCAGCGGCCCGGTGATCAGCCCTACATGCCGGCGGCCAAGGGAAAGCAGGTACTCCACGGCCTTGCGCGCGCCACCCTGGTTATCCACGCTGATGGTGGTGTAGTTGGGATTGGGCTGGCACTTGAGAAAAATGATCGGCGGGCAGGATGGCGGGATCTGCGAATGCGTGATCTTGATATTTTCGTTTAGCTCCGGCGCGGAGAAGATGATGCCTTCTACCTGGTGGGACATGAGCGATTCGATGATGGGAATGATGGTGGGAGTATCGTAGCGCGGCAGTTCTTTGAGCAGCAGCGCGTAACCGGCCCCTTCGCACTGATCGGTGATACCATCCAGGGTTTGCGAGACACCCACGTAGCGAAGGCCAGCGGTAATCACGCCGATCATATAGCTGTTGCGCTGCACCAGACTGCGCGCCAGGGCGCTGGGACGATAATCCATCTCAGCGATTACGGCTTCTACCAGGCGGCGCGTTTCTGGAGCAACATCCGGCCGGTGATTGATGACCCGTGATACGGTTTGCGTTGATACGTTGCAGCGGTTAGCGATATCTCTGATGGTGGGTTTACGAATACGGCTCTGATTCACGGGCAATCCTTTCAGGGAAATTGTCCTATTCCTTTTCAATTATACTCTGCTATAATGAAAGTGAACGATCACGTTATCGATAACATTAGCGAGTGACGGTTCTAACAGGTCGCGAAAAGGATTAGCCACAAAAGTATTCCAGCCAATATCTCGGAGGTTAAGCATGGATCCAGCCGGCGCGCAACAAGCAATCAAAAGCGGAAACACATTTTTGGGCATCGAATTGGGGTCCACCCGGATTAAAGCGGTGCTGATCGGCGCGGATTACCAGCCGCTTGCATCCGGCAGCCACGACTGGGAAAACCGCTACGAGAATGGCGTCTGGACGTATACGCTCGAGGACGTTTGGACTGGTTTACAGGAAAGCTATCGAAACCTGCGCCTGGAAGTGCTGGAGAAATACCACACTCCGCTGCATACGATGGGAGCCATCGGGTTCAGTGCCATGATGCACGGTTACATGGCATTTGATCAGGAGGGAAACCTGCTTGTTCCATTTCGCACCTGGCGTAATACTATCACTGGCGCAGCGTCTCAAAAATTAACCGCGTTATTCGGGTTCCAGATCCCGCAGCGCTGGAGTATTGCGCATCTCTACCAGGCGATCTTAAATGGCGAAACCCATGTCAAAGACATCCACTACCTGACCACCCTGGCAGGTTATGTACATTGGCGCCTGACAGGCCAGCGAGTGCTGGGTGTGGGCGAAGCCTCTGGCATGTTTCCTATCGACAGCACCACCAACACATACGATCGAGGCAAGATCGAAATCTTTAACGCCTGCCTGGCAGCAGAAGATATCCATTGGAAGCTGGAAGACATTCTACCCAACGTTTTGCAGGCCGGTGAGCGTGGAGGCGTTTTGAACGCCGAAGGAGCAAAGCTGCTCGACCCCAGTGGCGAATTGCAGCCGGGCATTCCGCTTTGCCCACCCGAAGGCGATGCCGGCACGGGCATGGTTGCCACCAACAGCGTGGCCGAGAGAACCGGTAACGTCTCCGCGGGAACTTCGGTTTTTGCTATGGTCGTTCTGGAAAAGGATCTTTCCAGGGTTTATCCCGAGATTGACATGGTGACGACCCCCACCGGCAAACCGGTTGCCATGGTGCACAGCAACAATTGTACTTCCGACCTTAACGCCTGGGTCGAGATCTTCCAGGAGTTCACCCAGGCGCTCGGCGTAGAAGTGAACAAATCCCAATTATATGAGACCCTGTATCACACCGCGCTCAGCGCTGATGCGGATGGCGGTGGTATGCTGGCCTATAATTACGTTTCGGGCGAGCACATCACGCACATGGAGGAGGGACGGCCATTATTCGTTCGCACTCCCGAGAGCCGTTTCACGCTGGCGAACTTTATGCGCGTGCATCTATTCTCGGCGCTGGGCGCTTTGAAGATTGGGATGGACATCCTGTTTGAACAGGAAAACGTGCAGATTGACCAGCTTCTTGGGCATGGCGGGTTTTTCAAAACCAAAGAGGTGGGGCAAAGGATGATGGCCGCGGCGATGAATGTGCCCGTTTCCGTGATGCAAACAGGCGGTGAGGGAGGCGCGTGGGGCATTGCTTTGCTGGCTGCTTACCACGTCAACCGGGCGGCGAATGAAACCCTGGAAGCCTACCTTTCAAACCGGGTGTTTGCCGGGCAAAACGGAACGACGATCCTACCTGACCCGGCGGATGTTGCCGGTTTTCGCGAGTTCATGCGCCGGTATCGCTCGGGGCTGACCATCGAACAGGCCGCGGTGAAGGGTCTATCGTAGCCGGGTGGGGCGTAAAATTCAGCAGGCCCGGATACGTTAACAGGCCGGCTATCGCGTGAATCATTGGGCATGCAATCTCAGGAGGCATAGATGCTAGAGAAGTTAAAGGAAGAGCTTTTGGAACTTCACCTGGAGCTTCCCAAGAATGACCTGGTCATGTGGACGGGCGGCAACGTCAGCGCGCGCGACCCCGAGACCGGCCTGGTGGTAATCAAGGCCAGCGGTGTACGCTATGAAGACATGGGCACGCAGCACATGCTGGTGCTGGACCTGGACGGCCAGCAGGTGGAAGGTGATTTTAAGCCCTCATCAGACACGTACAGCCACCTGTATATTTACCGTAACCGGCCGGATGTGGGGGGTGTGGTGCACACCCATTCACGCTACGCGACTGCGTTTGCCGCGGTTGGCCAGCCAATCCCGTGTGTGCTGACCGCCATGGCGGATGAATTCGGCGGGCCAATCCCCTGCGGCGGGTTCGCGCTGATCGGGGATGAGGCGATCGGTAAGGTAGTGGTCGAAAGTATTGGCCGCTCGCCGGCGGTGCTGCTGAAAAATCACGGTGTGTTCACGATTGGTAAGAATGCAACCGCGGCGGTCAAAGCAGCAGTGATGACCGAAGACGTGGCCGCGACGGTATGGATGGCGCTGCAAATTGGCGTCCCGGATGAGATTCCGCAGGAACTGGTGGAGAAACTTCACCATCGCTACACCAATGTATATGGGCAGTAAGGTTCAGATGGTGCCAAACCCGTTAGATCACGTGGGGCGGTAAAGGAGCAGAAGATGATGGACTTAAAACAATATGAGCTTTGGTTTGTGACGGGCAGCCAACACCTGTACGGCCCACAGACGTTGAAACTTGTGGCGGATCATTCGCGTGAAATTGCCGCCGCCCTGGGCGCTTCGAAGCATATGCCAGTGTATGTGGTGTTGAAACCGGTGGTGACCACGCCGGAAGCCATCCGCGCGCTGTGCCTCGAAGCGAACTCTGCGCCGAACTGCATCGGCCTGATCACCTGGATGCACACCTTCTCGCCGGCCAAGATGTGGATCGGTGGGCTGACGGCGCTGGCCAAACCCTTTGCGCACCTGCACACCCAGTATAACCGCGAGATCCCCTGGGCAGAGATTGATATGAACTTTATGAACCTGAACCAGGCGGCCCACGGCGACCGCGAATTCGGGTTTATCGGCAGCCGGATGCGGTTGGATCGCAAGGTGGTAGTCGGCCACTGGGCGGATGAAGAGGTGCAGGCCAGCCTGGGCGCCTGGGCGCGCGCGGCGGCGGCCTGGGCCGATTGGCAGGGTGCCCGGCTGGCGCGTTTTGGCGACAACATGCGTGATGTGGCCGTGACCGAGGGCGATAAGGTGGCGGCGCAGATCAAGTTTGGTTACAGCGTGAACGGTTATGGCGTTGGCGACCTGGCGCGCGCAGTAAATGACGCCAGTGATGCGGATATCGACCGGATGATGCAGGCCTACCTGGACGAGTATGATGTAGCCCCGGCGCTGCAGCCCGGCGGCGTGCGCAACACCTCGCTGCGCGAAGGCGCGCGGATCGAGGTGGGGATGCGCAATTTCCTCACCGCCGGTGATTTCAAGGCTTTTACCACCACCTTTGAAGATTTGCACGGGCTGGCGCAGCTCCCCGGCCTGGCCGTGCAGCGCCTGATGCGCGATGGCTACGGTTTTGGCGCCGAAGGCGATTGGAAAACCGCCGCGCTGGTGCGCGCGATGAAGGTGATGAGCAGCGGTCTGCAGGGCGGCGTGAGCTTTATGGAAGATTACACGTACCACTTTAGCGCGGCTGGCGATAAGGTTCTGGGCGCGCACATGCTCGAGGTTTGCGAGTCAATTGCCGCGGGCCGGCCCAGACTGGACGTGCTTCCGCTCTCGATTGGCGGTAAGGCTGACCCGGTGCGCCTGATCTTTGATGCGAATCTCGGCCCGGCCATCGGCGCGTCGATGATGGACATGGGCGACCGGTTCCGCATGGTGGCGAACGTTGTAGACGTAGTTCCCACCGATGAACCACTGCCCAGGCTGCCCGTGGCGCGCGCGCTGTGGCTGCCGCGTCCCAATCTTAAGACGGCCGCTGCCGCCTGGATTTACGCCGGTGGTGCGCACCACACCAGTTTCAGTTACGCTGTCACCGCCGAGCACCTGCGTGATTTCGCCGAGATTGCCGGGATTGAGTTCCTGTTGATCAACGAGGATACCACGGTAGAGACGTTCAAACAGCAGCTGCGTTGGAACGATCTGTATTATCACATGGCCAGGGGCCTGTAGGCGCGCGGGGAGATTACCAGCAGTGAAAGCCGCCGGGGTTGTATCGCCCGGCGGCTTTTTGTTTGCCTCTCTTTGCTTTTCCACCTGGCCAATGCCTTGCAGGTGCTTTCCTTTTCATCGCTTGACACCTCTTGTACGCTGATTTACACTAGAGTCGTACCCGTTCCTGCCTCATACCCTAAAGGAGAACCTCATGGCCACTTTCTCTCGTATGCCGCGTTATGACGTCCGCAATGATGGTTTGGGACCCTACGCGGTCTTTTACTGTGATACCTGTGGGCGCGAATTCCGCAGCCAGCCCAATGTTGCCAACACGCTGACGCAGGACCTGGGCCGCCAAGCGCTGGGCGGGCTGCTGCGCAAAGTGCCGCTGGTAGGCAACACGGTCGCGAACAACGTCACCGGTGAGGATCCGCGCTATACCTACAGCCTGACCCAGCCACAGCTTGAAGCCGCCTGGAAGCAGGCGCAAGAGCATTTCCGCGAGTGCCCCACCTGCCTGCGCATTGTGTGCCTGTCGGATTTCGACACGCAGACGGGTTTCTGCCAGGAAGACAGCCCGCGCACGAACGAGATCAACGAAGCGCGCGGCGAGCAGGCCGGCGCAGCGCTGAAGGGTTTTGCCAGCGCCTTTGGCCTGGGCGATGTTCTGCGCAGCGCGGGTGAAGCCGCCAAACGCGTGGAAGCATCGCTGGCCGCCTGCCCATCCTGTGGCACCAAAGCCGCCGCGGGCACCAAGTTCTGCCCCGAGTGCGGCGCGCAGATGGCCCAGCCCAGCGCGGACGCGTGCCCTAAGTGCGGCGCGGCAGCCAACGGCGCCAAGTTTTGTCCCGAGTGCGGCACCAGGATCGAACGCGCCGCGAGTACCATCTGCCCGCAGTGCGGCACGGATGGGAAGGGAGCCAAATTCTGCCCGGAGTGCGGCACGAAGATTATCGGCTAAGAACAAAAGCATCACAAACAGCGCCAATACAACCAATGGCACGAAGAAAGCCGGTCTTTCTTCGTGCCATTCGTGTTATTCATCGAATTCGTGATCCGGTTTTTGAACCTGTCAGCGAGCATTTGATAGGCAAAATGCCCGGTCTGATAGCATTTGAGAGGTTCGCGCCGGTATAGTATGGCAGCGAACAAAACAAGGAAAGGAAACACGACACACTCTTATGGAAATTCCTCGCCACTGGCGTTTAAAGAAACAGCGATATGCTCTTGTTGGAGAAGTCTGCCCGCATTGCGATGGCAAAATCTTCCCCCCGCGTGATGTCTGCCCATACTGCGGCGGCGAAGCGCGCGAACCGTTTGCCTTCAGCGGCCGCGGAGAAGTCTACTCCTACACCGTGATGCACGACGCCCCTGCCGGCTACGAGCATAACACCCCCTACACCGTCGCGCTGATCAAGCTGGTAGAAGGCCCCGTGGTCACCGCGCAGCTCACCGACCTGGGCGACCAGCCGGTGGAGATCGGCATGCCGGTAGAGATGGTCACCCGCAAGCTGCGCCAGGATGGTGACGACCGCGGGATGCTGGTATACGGGTATAAGTTCCGGCCG
>JBDHWQ010000023.1:0-67526 GCA_039810245.1 Longilinea sp.
TAGAGATGGTCACCCGCAAGCTGCGCCAGGATGGTGACGACCGCGGGATGCTGGTATACGGGTATAAGTTCCGGCCGATGCTGAACCGATAGTCGCTGCGTGAATGGAAATTCGAACCGCCTTCCAGAGATGGAAGGCGGTTTTTGTGGCGTAGATTCGGACAATTGGAATCGTTGAAAAGCCGGGCAGGAAACAAATATTTGCTATTTTTTTCCTACTGCAATATACTGGCTCACAGCTAGCGTGTAAGCCCGCTCACACACTGATAAAGTCAGCCGTTGGGCGGCAATTGTGCAAAATCATGAGTCAAGGATCACTTTGGTGAAAAAACTAACCCTATTTCTCTTTTTTGTATTTGTTTTAGCAGCCTGTAATCCGGTTGCAGGTAATCCGCAGTCTCTGCCCACTTCCGTTGTGCCTTCCCCTGGGATACAACTTAGCTCAACGCAAACGCCTTCATCAAGTATTGATTCAACTTGGAAGAAATACCTCAATACCGAGGTTGGTTTCAGTATTCTGTATCCTGCCAGCTGGCAGGAACAGGCCTTGCCTGATGAAAATGACGGTCAGCGGCATCATATCGCCCTGCAAGGCGTAGAAGGCGGGATCGAGTTAATCTGGGGAACCGGGCTGGGCGGAGCCTGTCCGGAAGGTTATCAACCATTGACAATGGCAAAAGGGAACTTGTCGGCGTGTCATAGTCAAAGGGACGATGGGACAGATTTGTGGAGTTTGGAAGCCCAAACTTTAGGAAATACCGGCTTCGGAGGCTTTGCATATACAAACGACACAACAGAGAAAAGCCGGGCTTTGGTTCTTCAAGTGGTTTCGACTCTCAGTTTCCCATGAGGCCCGTTTCAGACAACCCCAGGAACAAGACTGAATAGCCAGGTTGTACTGCCGCCCAACGAGGCGTGCGGCCTTCCACCCGTCTGGATTGCCTGTACCTTTTAGGGCGCAAGTTGCGCGAGGACGGCAACCAGGCGGGGATTCTGGCGTAAGGGTAAAATCCTCAAAGAGGATACTTCTCTTTTCCTCAACATTCCCACCGGAACATCCAGTGGGTCTTAGGAAAGTCGATTTCAAGCCCGCGAATCTCGTTTCGCATGCGCGCGTTTTCGGCGCCGATCTGCACCACATCGGCATATTCGAACCCGCCCGCACGATGTCGTATAGCTCGCAAAAGAGCAGGGTGGTCGCGCCCGGGCCGCGAAAGCGCGGCAGGACGCCTATCCCGTCGGCGTTGAGGCATTTTGCACGCCGCAACTCGGCGAGCAAATCGGCTCAGCCCAACAGAGCATTTTTCAACAGGACGCTATGATGAATTCCACTGATATCACGTTCACTCTTCTTATTCATAGAGGTTAGCGAAGGAGTTCTTCTGCATTTCGGATTGCATCAATCTTATCCCAGTTTTGTCCTTTGCTATAGGCTGACTGCCAGGCGTCGGCAGACAGCGCCTGGCGGGCCAATTTCATCCTCTGCTGATTTACGGTTTGATAATAAACTCCCAGAGGCAAACCTGACCGCTCGCTCAATTTTTCGATAGCGCCATAAATGCTTGCAGCCAGCTCGGCATCTCCACCGTGCGACAGAACCAGATAACCTGAAAGCGCGCAAAGAAAGATGATTAATCTACGGATATGACTTTGAGCAGGGTTCAACGCCTCGCGAAGCCAATATCGTGCTTTGCCCTTATCATCCATTGCCAGCGCTATTTCAGCGAGGTTCGTTCTGACCATGGCGACAAAAATTGCGTCATCCGAATCCAAATGGGTTAACGCCTGGTGACAGAATATTTCGGCCTGTGGTAATCTCCCTTCAAAGAGCGCAATTTCTCCCAACTGTGCCAGGGGAGAGCCAGGATTAAGAGGCGACCCATCATGTTGAGCATACTCCAGGGCCTCACTCAAAGCTGCTTTTGCTTCTACGAATTTATTTTGCTCGATCAAGATGCGTCCAAGGCGGTTTCGATACATTGCATAGCTGCTTAGGAACCCACCTGCTTTTGCCATCTCACCCTGCTGCTGCAAATATCGTTGAGCTGCGTCGAAATTATGCTGCTGCCAGGCAAGATCACTGCTGATTTGGAGCAGGCGCATTTGATCCTCTATTACCAAGCCGCCGCTGAGACGGAAAAGCTGCCGGCAATAATCCAATCCTTCTCTTAAGTATCCCAATGAAAACCAATAGCTTTCAAGTTGTATGACCAGGTCGAAGGCGAGAGTGGTTCTTCCGGCGTTAATTGCCCAAATGAGCGCACTATGCAGATTTGGCAGTTGATGGGAGATGTAAGCCTCTTGCGAAGCGAGCGAAGACGACTGTCGAATTTTCTTAATCTTTTCATCAAAATATTGAGCGCGAATCATTTCAGTCGCGTCAGATTGCGATAGCTTCGAATATGCATGATCGCGGATTAGCTCGGGCATACGCCAGTGCGTGCGTTGCGCAAAACTTTCACGAACTAGAAGAGAATGTTGTGTCAACAAATCAAGATACTTCATGGCCTCGGAAGAACCTGTCTCACATACAGTGGAAGCGGCTTCCGCATCGAACCAGCTCGATAATACACTCAACCGTGCGTAAAAGTTTTGAGTGTCTTCACTTAAGAGGTTAAAGCTCCATTCGATTACGTTCTCAAGCGTACGTTGGCGCTCAGGTAGGTCTCGGTCGGGAGATCCCACTTGCCCGGTCCATTCACGATCATGTAACAGCGCGACGATCTCCTCCAGCTTTTTTTGCCGTAACGTGGCTGCTGCCAGTTCGATTGCCAGAGGAATGCCATCGAGGATTGAACATAATTCGCTGACGGCGCTTGCATTTTCAGCGGTGATGGAAAAATGAGTTTGGTGAAGGCGGGCGCGTGCCACGAACAATTGGATGGATTCATAACGAAGTAAATCAGCCCCATCGTTGGTTAAGATGCGTGGGGGTGTCGTGAGTGGTGGAAGCCGGTATTCATACTCGCCGTAAATACTTAATGGCAGCCTGCTGGTAACGAGCGTTTTCAATCGCGGACAGGTTTTGAGCAGCTGAGACACCTGCATCGCTGCGCCTTCGAGGATCTGTTCAAAATTATCAAGGATTAGCAGGATTTGATGGTTTTTAAGTCCTTGAGCCAATTGGACAATGTCCGGTGAAGGCGGCAAACCCAACCCGGATACTACTCTGGCAACTGTCGGGGCAAAGAACTGAGGATTGCGGACTTCCGATAAATCTACGAACCAGACCCCATCCCGAAATTTGCCAAGTAGATCGTTACCGCAAAAGATGCTTAAACGGGTCTTGCCAATGCCTGGGGGTCCGATGATGGTAACAAGGCGGGTGCTATTGTCATTGAGTAAACCTGTAATGGCTGCGTGATCCTGGACCCGGTCGATTATTGAGGTGAGCAGTGCCGGCAGGTTATTCGGCGAGGCGAGGGGATCAACACTGCGAAATGACCAGATCTCCAGTGAAGAACCACGAGCAAATTTTAAAAAAGGTTGAAGCTCATCGGGTGACACAAAGAGCGCACTGGCCAACAATTCGGCTAACTGGCGTGACGGCTTACGCTCATCCGCCTCAATCTTGCGAATGGTAGCTTCTGAGCAAGATGCGCGTTTTCCAAGTTCCGCCTGAGTCAAGTCAAGCTGGCGCCGGCGGGAACGTACCCATGATCCGAATGAGGAATAAGCGCTGTGGTGGTTCATGTTGTCACGGTTTTTGTCACGCCCGGAGTGACCCATTGCAGAAGGTGAATCCGTATGATCGAGAATAACGGATAGGTTCATTATAAGGCAACCACTTCACGCTGTGGCACGCCTGTCGTTATTTTTTTGCCTGATCTTAGCTGCCTGACAGAGCCTGACCTGCGTGCGTTAAACCGTTTCATCGATACAGCGGTGGTAGACGCGATGGAACAAAATGAGACTGGTTTTAGCCAGGAAGGAGAAATATCATGGCTGGAAAATTGATCATACTTGTCATTGTTCTGCTGCTGGCTGCCGGCTGCATCCCACAGGCGCCTGCCACACCGATAACGCTAACTACGCCGGCAGCGACGCCAACCGTGGAAATGCCGGTGGTAGAAGTAAAAACAGCCGAAGCGACATTCACACCGGCGCCGACCCCGGCCACCGGGTTCGACAGTAACGAATGCGACAACCCGTTTTATCCGGTCAGTGACGAGGCAACCTGGACGTATGCCATTGCTGCCGGGGGTAATGCGGAATACATAATGAGTGTGGACGAAAAAGGGGCTTTTACACTCAACATTCAGGGGGATGAAAGCACGTTTACCATCGACGGCGATTGCACGAATGAGGGGATCGTGCTCATGAACACCGCTGGCGCAGAGACAACTGTTTCCAGTTCGGATGGAAGCGCGGTCGTCTCGACCATCGATGTAAAAGGCGTCACGCTGCCGAAGGATATCAAAATAAATGACCAGTGGTCGCAGACGATCAATGTAACTACCGAGGGCAATAAATCTGAGATCTTTACACAGTATACAGCGTTGGGGTTTGAGAATATCACCGTGCCGGCAGGTAACTTTTACGCGCTCAAAATAGAGCAGTCCGGTTATGTGGAGATCTTCGGGCAGAAGGTGAATATGCACGGCTATCAATGGTTCGCAGAAGGCGTTGGGACGGTCAAATCTGAGATGGATGGAACGCCCGCAATCGAACTGGTTACGTATGATATTCCGGATTAGAGAGGTGAAAAAAATGAGAAGTATTTTCGAACGATGGATGGCGGTACTCACATTGGTGCTGGTTGTCGGCGTATCGGCTTGCGCGCCCAAAGCAAGCGAAGTTTCTCCGGCTAAGGATTTGGCGGCGCAGCCGGCGGTTGCCACCATGCAAGAGCCAACTTCATCAACCCCAATAACAAAAAAAGCGGCAAATGCTACCATCTCCTGTGATCAACTGATCCCGCCTGATGAAGTCCGCACGCTGATGACCGGGCTTTCTCCTCAATTGACCGAGCAGCGCTCACAAGAAAAGACCACATGCATCTGGCAATATGCTTCGAAGGTCAGCGGACAGGCAGCCGAGTTTCAGTTGGAAGCCGGATTCGGCGCATCGGTGGTGGCGGACTGGACAACCGAACGCAAATCGGAGCTGGCTGGACAGCCGCCTGACCTCAATGTTATCAGCATAGATGGGTTGGGAGATGAGAATTACACCTGGATTGCAAACCCGGAAAAACAGCAGGTTGTTTATGTTCGCCGTGGTTCACAAACACTGGTCATGCACTATCAGGCCACAGATATCCTGTTTATGGGCACTGAGTCGGGCATCATCGACATGGCAGACCGAATTTTTAGCAGGTTGAATCCTGAAGGATAATCATGTATGTAGGGGTGATGCTTTACCCGCCAGGTGATCTGGGCATCGAATGGCATTCGGGAATACGCGATTGCAAGACTGCGCTATGATGGTATTGTAGTTCCACCCGGGAACTACCACCAGGTTTCTTTCTAGAAACTATTCTGCCCACAGGCAGCAAAAACCGGGGTGCGCATGGCTGCATGGATCGCTTTCGCTGTGCTTTCTGGCGTGCTGGTCGTCATATCCCGCGCGTCGCTGCGCGTGCCGGGCTCGCACGGCTTCTACCGTTTCTTCGCCTGGGAGTGTATCCTTGCGCTGATCATGCTTAATATCCAGGCATGGTTTTGCGCGCCGCTGGCCTGGAACCAGTTGATTTCCTGGCTGCTCTTGCTCGCCAGCCTCGCGCCACTGTATTTTGGGGTACGCATGTTAAGCGCGCAGGGTAAGCCGGCGACGCGGCGAGCGTCAGAGCCGCAACTGTACGCGTTCGAGAAGACCACTGCCCTGGTGACCACCGGCATCTACCGCTACATCCGCCACCCGCTATACAGCTCGCTGCTTCTGCTGGCATGGGGCGTGTTCTTCAAAGCGCCCGGCCTTCCGGGCGGGGCATTGGCGCTTACCGCGACGCTGCTGCTGTATGCCACAGCCAGGGCAGACGAGGCGGAATGCCTGCGCTTCTTTGGCGCAGCGTACCAGGACTATATGCTCCGCAGCAAGCGCTTCTTGCCGTTCGTGTTTTGAGGATCAGGCGCGGGCTGCGGCGGGACGGCGACGGCCTGGTATGCGGGTGTATCCCCATCGAGGGGATAGCGCGGGTATAGGTTGCGGCCTTCGGGATCTGATGAATTCTTGCTGGCTTTGAAAACCCTAGCTGCTCCCTGCCATCCTTTTCGATTTTGCCTGCGCGGCAGCCCGGCTGATCAGAACCCTGTACACCGTCAAAAACAACAGGCTCGCGCCGCTGAACCAATACAGGTAATAGGACCAGGCTGTGCCAGTGTCGGTACCACTCATTAATCCGTGAATCAACGCGCCAAGAAAACAGGCATAACTGACAAAATGGATCAGCCGCCAGGCTTTCTTCCCGATGCGCTTGCGCACATAAAAACTGAGATTGACGATAACCCAGGCGTAAAAAACCAGTTGGCCGATCCCTACCCAGATTGGGCGGTAATTCTGCCCGAGAAAGGGTACTAACACTTGCGCGACCGTATATTCCATATACCGGTCACCGGTCAGGATCAGGGCATGGAATAGGGCCAAACCCGTCCCGAACAGGCCGGTATACTGGTGGATTTCATAGGCCGGTGGGATACCTGGCCAGATTTGTGCCATCTTGTTGGTGATGGTTACCCCCATAGCCATCGAAAGCCACAGCACCCAGTAGGCTGCGAAGGCGCTGCCGCGAGATAGGAACCAGTAAACCTTCGGTTGGCTCCCGGCGGTGGAAAACGCTAGCCCCGGCAGCCATAACGGCATGGTGTTGATGGCAAATAGAACCGCGGCCAGTACCACCAGAACCATCAGGAGGAGATCCTGCGACGGCATCACCTCAGGCATTTGCTCATGAATTTCTTCAGCAGGCGAGGATTTAATCGACATTTTTACCCCATAATTCATTTTCGAAGCCCTGGCTGTAAAAGACCCGGCCATCCTGCAAGGCCAGCAGCCCACAAATCTGCGCCTGGCTTTCCAGCCAGGTCAGCCCATCGCGGCTGCCTAAGATTAAAACCGCTTTCGCGGCTGCTTCGGCTCGCAGCGCATCCGGCGCTATGATGGTCACGCTCATGAGGTCGGTTTGAGCTGGTTCGCCGCTGCGCGGATCGATGATATGGTGCTGCCAGGAGTTGTTACGACGCCAGCGCCGGTAATCGATCCCAGAGGTGGCCACACCGCACGCTCGCAGCGCCAGCTTTCCCAGTGACTCCTGCATTTCCAGCGGGTCGGCAATGGCTACCGGCCAGGGGCTGCCATCCGCCCGGCTGCCGCTGACTGCGATATCGCCCCCGGCGTCCACCAGAGCCGGGCCGAATGCGCTCAGCCGCCGCGCGGCCTGCCAGGCAGCCCAGCCTTTGCCTACCCCGCCCAGGTCGAGCCGGACACCTTCCGGCAGCCGAACGGCTTGGCGCTTTTCATCGAGTGCGATATCTCGCCAGGCATGTGGAAAAACCGGTAGCCGCTCCCATGTATCAGGTGGCAGCCTGTTCTTCAGCCCGGATGGTTCGGCGCCTACAAGCTCGAAGCTGCGATCGTAGCCGGTACGCTCCAAAGCATTTAAGATACACGGGTTCACCAGGCCGCCGGTCGAGCGGGCCGCTGCCAGCGCGCCCTGGAGCACTTCCCAAAGGATAGAGCTTACCGGATGGAATGCACCGGCAGATGCATTGAGCTCGTTCAGCTCGCTGTCCGGCCGGAAGCGGCTGAGTACCTGCTCCCATTCTTCAAAATCGGCCGGGGTCTGAGCCAGTGCTCTGGTTGCTGGCAATCCATCGTCGTCCAGGAAGGCCGCCATCTGGCAGCCCATGGCTCGAAATTCGATCTTCTGCATTATTTCGATGACCTGGTGGTGGTGACTGGTGCGGAACTGCTGTCACCGCTCTGGCTGCTTTCTCCACCGGCGGTGATTACCGGCTGGACGATGATCGGTTTGACTTTTTGTATGATCTGCGGTGTGGGGATCGACACCGAGCGCAGTGGGAGTGATTGCCCGGCCGGTTGCGCCTCACTTGCACTGACCGGGAGCTGGTTGGCCTGATCTTCATTCAGGCTGATTAACGGCACCAGGGTGGGCAGCGGCGGAAAACCTTGTGCCACATTGGCTGGTTGCTGGGGTGGCAGGCTCAGTACGGCAGCCGGGGCTGCTTTTTCTGCCTGGTAGATATCCTGAGAATACAGGTTCCAACAACCAATAATGAGTGCCGCACTCAGCGCCCCAATGAATAGCTTCGTATCCAGGAACCTGGCCTGTGTGCGCTTGTTTCCCTGCGTTGGCTTATTCGGCACCATGCTGTTTTCTCCTAATCGTCTTCATGGTCATCATGATCTTCAGGTTCGCTCCAATGGTGGCTGCTTTCGCTGCTTGACGTGTCACTCTGCGCTGACACCTGCCGGACAGCGCTTTGAACATTCTTCTGCACAAAGATGATCTGGCCGGTCATGTCCAGGTAAGCCATCAACCCGTCCTTAAAGATGATCCGGTACAGCGGTGCGCCCCGAAATGTAATTTGATCCACCTGAAGGATGTCTTTTTCCTTTAGATATTCCGCCGCAACCTGCGCGGCTTTGTCCGCGCTGATTTGCTGCGGAATCGTGCCATTAAACAAAACTTCAGCGCTTTGGGCATCAACGTACACGGAGCCATTGTCGAATACGATTTCATATGCAGCCTTTCCCTGGAAATTGACCAGATCGGGCTTTTTCAGCGCTACCTTGCCAGGATCTACAGCCCTGTGCGCAATTTCATTCGCCTGGTCCGCGGAGATGGCTGTGCTTGCGTCAGTTTGGGCTGCCCCCTGCTGACCTTGGAGTTGCGTTATATGCTTTTGCATCGCCTGCAAATCGGTATTCGCTTTCTCGATCTGCTGGTTGGCTTGCTGGAGCATTTGTTGATATTCAGCTTCACGCTGCTGGTACAGTAGAACTGCTTGCGCGGGGTCCATCTGGCTGACTGGCTGCGCCGCTGCTGCCAGCGCGGCAGAGTCTTGAGCGGCGGCTGGCTGGCTGACATTCTTGTTCATCAGGACGGTGGCAGTGATTCCGCCGATCACGATCAGAATCAACGCTGTGATGAAAACCGATAGCATGGTGACCTTAGACAGTTTCATTTTTTAGCTCCTTGGAATACCGGTGGTGGTTTGGTGCTAAGAAGGACCCCAATACACACCAAAGGTTATTTCGGTTAATTCATACTGATTTAGTTGGATATATTGCGGAAAAGTTACGGTAGTTTATAATATTGGGCGCTGGCCCATAGCAAACCTATGGCTTTCCCAGGCTATGCAGAGTATTGCGTGGAGACCGTACCTGCAATACACTTGTCGAGATGAAGGATTGGTCCGCCGCTTTTTCTTAAGGCATGGCGCACAATGAGCCCTATTATGGGGATTTGAATTTGAAAGCGCCGGCCTGGTAGCCCTGACGCCCTGCTTCCGGGGTTAAGTATGCCTGCCAGATCTGTCAGCAGCACTGCGCCGCGGCAGGGCACTGGATGCTTTTTAACAAAACACGCGTAACTTTTCCGTCCTTCCCGCAACCTGATAAATAGATACGTTTTATCGGACTTTTACCAGGCCCAGGGCGGCAAGCATGCGCAATCAGCTATCCCCGGTCAGTTGTACAGGAGTAGTCAGTATTCAGATTAATCCGGCCAAAGATATCCTTACGGATGCCTCCGATCGCCTGCTCGAACGCGCGCTTTCGCTGGACACGCAGGCTTTGGCGCGTCTCCACGACCGGTGCTACCCGGTCGTGTATCGTTACGTGCGCTACCGGTTAGAGGATGAACAGCTGGTCGAAGATATCAGCTCCGAGGTCTTTTTGCGCCTGTTGGATCATATCCACCGTCACAAAGGTGAAATTCGCGACCTGCGCGCCTGGCTGTTGGGCACCGCCTCCAACCTGATCAACGAGCACCTGCGCCAGAAATATCGCAGGCGAACAGAAAACCTGACCGATCATGAGACCTTATCCAGTAATGAAGATGTCCATCACGCAGCCGAACAATCGGACCGCCGTAAGGCTGTCCGTCAGGCTATGCACCACTTGACGAACGAGCAGCAACACGTCCTGGCGTTGCGTTTCAGCCAGGATCTCTCCATCGAGGAAACGGCGCGTTTGATGAATAAGACCACCGGAGCGGTGAAAGTCTTGCAGTTCCGCGCATTGGCCGCCATCCGAAAAATAATTAACCGCTACGAGGGGGAAGAATGAGACAGCCGGACCTGGCCGGTATGTTGGAGATATGCATCAGGCGTATTCGGATGGGCAGTTCCATCGATGAAGCGCTGGCAGATTTTCCCGAGCAGGCTGCGGAACTGCGCCGCCTGCTGCAAATCAGCATGTCTTCCATGCTTCAGCCCGGAGAACTTCACCCGCTCACTTCCGCCCAGGTGGAAAGCCGGCGCCAGTTCCTCGACCAGGCCGCGCAACTCAAACAGCGCCGGGTGGAAGCGGCGTTATGGAGCGTTCTTTCCCTGGTCTGGCGCAACCTTAGCTCGGTTGTCTTTGCCGCCGCCGTCTTCTTGTTAGCGTTTGTGGCGCTGGGCTCGGCCAGAGCCTTGCCTGGCGACAGGCTGTACTCGGTCAAACTGGCTGCTGAGCAGTTGCAGATCGACCTCGCAGCGGACCCCACATTCCGCGCGCAGCAACAAACGAACTTCGCAGCCCGCCGGGTAGAAGAAGTAAAACAGATGATCCAGATGAGGCGCAGCGGGGCGGTCACTTTCAGTGGGTTCTTACTCAGCACTGAGCCACAGACAGGCTGGCAGGTGGCCGGAGTTCCCCTAAGGCTCAGCGCCGATCAGACGCAACAGACCCAGGCCCTCTCCGGCGTGAATGTTGAAGTCAAAGGTTGGTTGGACAGCGACGGGCAGGTACAGGTGGAAACGCTACGCCCCCTGCTGGAGAATTTGCAAGGTACACTCACCAACCTGTCGCCCGATCGCTGGGTGGTCAGCGGCCAGACGGTCCGGATTAGCCAGATCACGCGCATCAATGGCGTGCCGCACCTGGGCAGCCAGGTGCAGGCTCAGGTTGCTCGGCTGGCAAATAGCGACCAGCTTCTGGCTATAAGCGTCAGTTTGAGTGGTGGCACACAGATATCTCCTACCCGTACGGCTACTCCCACATCGACAGATACCGCTAAGCCAACGCCAACTGAGGGAAACACGGTAACCCCGCAGCCCAAAAAGGAAACACCGGTTGCTCCCCAGGTTGAACCCACCGTCGAGCAGGAGAAATCCGAGCATGAAACACCTGAGCCCTCTGATGAAGAGCACGAAAAAGAATCTCAGGATGCTACCAAACACAATGAGACCGCTAATCCTGAAGAAACCAATCACCCCGCCAGTGAAAGTACCGCCAGTCACCCGGAGGACGATTAGCTCCTGCTGTATGAATAGAGCATCTTCTTGTTCAAGAAGATGCTCTTTGATTTCTGAATTGCGCGAGTGCGGGATGTCGAGAGGTGTTACTGCGGAGTGTGCGCCAGTACCATGAAAGTTGTCATTACTGCCTCACCATTTCCGATGGACATGCGATTGCCTTCAAAGATGGCCTCGGCGAATAACTCGCGACCAACATACTCCCAATCCTTAACCTGAAAAACGGATCCCTGCACCATGTCTTGGTGCAGAAAGTAGAAGAGCGGCGCCCAACTGAGGGTGACGGGAACGCTGCCGGTGGGGCAGGTGTAGACCATTTCCTCAAAAGGCGCATCCGGCCAGAGGGCGACCGTCACTTCCATTCGTTCCTGGTAGATGTTCAAGTTTCCATCCGTAACCCGCAAGGTTCCATCCGGATAATTCAGGGTGCGCGGGCAGGGCGTATCACCCCCTTCGACCGTGTATTCCAGGTGGCGCAAGGGTTGCTGATCAGCCTGCACCAGGCTGCCGTTTGCGGTGAAGCGCACTTTGATCCCTTCTGATTTGAGATGGACTGTGTAGCTCAACTGTTGTGTTCGTACTTCTACCCGAGAGTCAAAATCCATCTCAAAACTCAGGCAGCGTTGCGAATCCGTCTGCATGCGGCCCAAATAATCTGACCCCATCACGGCTCGAAAATCAGCGTCCTGGTTGGCCAGCACAGCCATGTTGTACCAGTACATCACATTGTAGACATAGGCAGCCCTGGTGTCCGGCTGCGCCGCGCTGACGCACCGGTTCACCGCCTGGTTGAATTTGTGCCGGTAATAATCTGCCACGCTTTGCGGGTATTGGGCTACCGCATCGGACACTGCCTGGACGTGCGGGTCAACCGGATCGGCGGCATAATACTGGGCGATGGCTTTTGAAATTGCATCTGCGCGTGGGTCAACCGGTATCATGCCGTACTGAGCAACTGCGTCGGCAATCGCCTGCGCGCGTGGATCCAGCGCCTCAACCGCCTGGCCATACTGGGCGACTGCTTTTGATATCGCATCGGCGCGCGGGTCTGGGGGCACGGCCACCTGGCCGTCGCCGGCTAGCGGCAGTGTGACCTGTGTTCCGGTCACCGCATACGCGATGTTTTCCCCCGTTTCTACCATCGCGCTTCCTTTGCTCATGGCAACGGTCATCTCAGCCCCGGGGACGGCCTGAACAAACGCGGTTGATCCCAGGTGGAAGGCCGCGGAATTGATGCTCAGGCTGGCCACCTCTCCCCCTGCCTGGGTGGAGATCAGCAGCCCGTTTAAGGGTTCAGCCTGGCCGGCCGGGTTGGGTTGGCTGGAAAAGCGCAGCCGCTGCAAGGGGTCTACCCGGCCCACTGGAAGCAGATCGCCTGCCTGCACCTTGGTTTCCCTGGCCGGGGGCGGTGCGGGTGTTGCACCAAAACCGGGGACTCCGGGCATGGACAGCGCGAATGGGTTCACTCCGGCCAGGTCCGCCTGGGTTTCTGCTGGCGCGGAAGGACTGGCTGTTGCATTGTCCGTTGGCAAACCATGGGGGAGAATGGTTGGGATGAATAACGCATCTGAAATATCCACGTCCAAATTGCTGATTTGCGCATTTCCCATCAGGACCAGGTTGGCACTCTGCCCTGGTTCCAAATCTGCCTGCAGGCGTACCAGGGCCAGGCTCCATTCACCGGGCTGGCTTTCTACTTCTAATCCATCTATCCCGGCCAGGTCAATTAAATCACCTGGTTGACGAAACTCGCCTGCCGGTTCACCGGTCAGCGTAGTCGCCCGCACCTTTCCGGCGCCATAACACGCCTGGTCAATACCTGTATTGGCGCAAACCAGCAGCATGGACTGGAAGACGGCTGCAAAACCTGGGATTTCGCTGTGATCTTCGGAAACCGGCGTGTCAGCCGCCTGGCCGGGCTCTGCCTGCCTGGTTGAGGTGGCGGGAGCAGTTGCGTTCGGCTGGCAGGCAGCCAGGATCAGGCAAAACAAAACCAGGCCCATACCCAAGCGGCCCGCCAGGTAGGTGAGATATACCCTCATCTATCGCTCCTTAATAATGTTAATAATATTTCGGGCAGGTTTGTACTGAATTTCCCCAGACCTATTATACGGAAACCGGCCGCGCTGCGGGGTCTATTATTGCTATAAAAATGATACAAATGATGGACAATTACTCATTCCAGCCAGGGTTGGCATAGATTAGCGTAGATACCTGTCGTATCACCTTCAATAGCAATAGATTATATTATTTTTGATCTAATAACACTATAATTCCCATTATGTTCGGCAAAGCGTTGATACCCATTCTCTTGTGTGCATTGCTGCTCCAGGCGTGCGCTGTTCACCCCGCGCCAACCACGCAGCCTGGGCCCACTGCGCCGCCTGAACCCACGCTGGTGGTTTCAGTGCAGGTCGTAATTGCGCCGACCGCCACAGAATCACGGCCAACATCCATCCCAACCCCACAGCCAACCGCGACCGCGCAGCCGACATTGGGACCAACGGCTACCGTTTGGCCGCCGGTGTTTGATCTTTATTCCCTTCAGGACATCCGCAACCTGGATAGCTTTGTGGTGACCGTGAACGAGAAGAATACGGTAAACGGCCAGCTGACCCAGCTGACCAACACGATTGGATACATCAAAGAGCCTTTTGCGGCATATAACCTCAACCAGTACTATAGTGGCACGGACCGCACGTATGTTGTTGGTGGCTGGACGTATACATCCACGGGCAGCGGTGATTGGTATATCTCTGCCAGGCCAAGTGATGACGTTTTTTTGAAAGCGGATAGCCCTGCCGGGAACACAGAAAAACTGGTGGACGCTCAATTCGCCGGCCTTGAGGAATTCCAGGGCATCCCGGCGTACCATTTTGTTCTCAGCCCGACCACATCTACGCAAGCCAATACCAAAACGCAATTGGAAGGTGATTTCTACCTGGCGCGAGAAGGCAACTATGTGTTGTATTCTCACTGGAAGGAGACCAGCGGCCAGGACAATTTCCAACAGGTGTATGAGGTAACCGAGACCGTATCCTCGATCAACGAGTTAGGTGAGATCAAGATCCCAGCCGATTTGGAGCCGATGGTGACCGCGGCGCAACTGCCCGCGGAGATGGGCCTGCCCTTACCGGGGGATAGCGCTCTCTACCAGATGATCCGTTATAAGAATGGAATTGGCGTTGACCTTTACTATTTTTCCGATCCAAAAGTCAGCAAAGAGCAGTTCCTGGATTACTACCGCCAGATGCCGGAAACGGATGGATGGCATGTGACGCACGTCGGGCATGTGAACTTGCACCAGGATGATTGCGAGTTCTCACAAGAATGTGTGATGATTCAGAAAGGGAACACGCAGGTGATCCTGTATTACAACGGCGTCACCGTCAGGGCAGAATTCGATTGGCCGCATTTATATTCTCCATTGTAGACAAGGCGAGAGCGGCGGAATTGTTTTTCCTTCTGTCGAAACCAGGTAGAAAAACAGATTCTGGAAGCACTTAAAGAAGAGTCTTATGAGCAGTATCAAGCATTCATCAGCGAGCGAGACGCCACAGCATCACGCTTCCGTGAAAGCATTCCTTGCTTCAATAGAGGATGAACAGACATGAACCATCAAATCAGAGTTTATCGCGTCCAAAGGAGAAGGCTGGCCAACCAACCGAAGAAGGACAGTCCCACTCCAAACGCCACATGGTTCATCAGCGTGCGCAGCCTTGCCTGCATCGGATTCGCCGATCTGGACGCCGCGACACCAAATCCAAACGACGGCTGCATGATCAAGAATGGCGCCAGCACGGTAACAACGCCGAAAACCAGCGCGGCGGACGGGGTGGGGCGTTCCAGCCAGCGGGTGCCCATGATGGCGATAAACATGCCGGCAAAGGTAATGCCGATCAGGTAATGCGCCAACCATCCCACCTGGCATTCCGCATTCTTCCGTGGCGAAGCGGCGATGTTGGCATGCCGGAAAACGCCAGCGGGCATATAGCGGATCCAGCGCCCGACCAGGCAAATGTTGGATGGCGGAATTTTCAGAATCTGTTTGAGCAACAGTCCCCACAGGTCAAAGGTGAGTGTCGCGCCAATTCCCATCAGGACGGCGCTGAGGATGATAAGAGCAAGCGTGTTCATGGATTCCTTTTTGTTGGCTGAACGATCTGGCCTATGTGGGGTCGTTGTGGCTGCCGGTGATGGCATTGACAGAGATGAGGGTGATCCCCAGGTCGCGGATGCGCCGCAGGATGCCGTGCAGCGCCGCCTGGTCAATCACCGCGCCGGTGAGAAGCGTGGTGCCGTCGTCTTCCAGGGTGATGCTCAACCCATCAAACCGGTCTGACCACTGGCGGCCCAGATGGCCCTGGATGCGGATCTGGTAGATCCTGGGTTGGTTTGTGGGGCCATCTGGGCTGCGCGTGTTTGACATTTTCTTTTTCGCTTTCTTCTTTATGCCACCTGGATAACAACATTCCCGGCTTTGCGCCCCAGGCCAACGTAACGGTGCGCCTCGGGTACCTGTTCCAGCGGGTAGCAGCGGTCGATGACCGCCCGGATCTTGCCGGCTTCGATCAGGTCACGGACGGTAGACAGTTCTTCGAGGCTCTGCTTGGTGTTGAGTCTGGCAACGCTGACAAACGCCCCGCCCGGCGCCAGCGCTTTTTCGGCCTTATCCTTTGGGCATTTGCCCACCGCATCGCAGATGGCGTCATACTGCGCTCCGCCAGCCGAAAAATCTTCGCGGGTGTAATCGATCACCCGGTCCGCCCCCAGCGCCTTCACCATGCCCAGATTCTCGGTACTGCAAACCGCGGTCACATGCGCACCGAACGCTTTGGCGATCTGCACCGCATAGGTGCCCACGCTGCCGGACGCGCCGTAAATCAGCACTTTTTGCCCGCGTTGTACCTTGCCTTTGCGCAGCAGACGCAGGGCGGTCGGCGCGCCGATCGGCACCGCGGCGGCTTCTTCATAGGTCATGTTATGCGGCTTGGGTAGAACCATACTATCTTCCCGCAGGCTCTTATATTCCGCGTGCCCGCCGAAGTTCTGCGCCAGGGTAGATGCAAACACTGCGTCGCCGACCTTGAAGCGGGTCACGCCCTGGCCGACTGCCACAACCTCACCGGAAAGTTCCATGCCGTAAATTGGGTGTTTGGGTTTGGTGAAACCCAGCGTGATCCGCGCGGGGAGCCAGAACGCGGGTGGCACGTCCAGGCTGCGCATGCGCAGATCCCCGGCGCTGATGGTCGTCGCGCGTACTTTCACTAAGATTTCGTTGTCTTTGGGGGCCGGTGTTTGCACTTCCATGAGCTGAAGTACTTCAGGACCGCCGAACTTGCTTGCTACAATCGCTTTCATTTTGACCTTTCCTTTTTCGCAAACATCTTTTTCTTATTACAATCTCAAACTGCCTTACCGGGTTCGTGTTGGACGGCATCGAATCGTGCTTTGTCCGTGTTGGCACCGGAGGCTGGCACCCGGCGCTCAAAAAACAGCGCAAATCCAAGCCAGACCAGAGCCATCCCCGTGGGGATACCTGTCAACTGATCGAGCTGAACAGGAAGCAGCCTGAACAGGATACCCGCCAAAGGCCCCGATACGGCCAGCAGGCCGCCCGCTCCGCGCGGCAGGGTGCGCGCGCGGAAGGTAGCGATACCAAACAACACCAGGCCGAATATAAACAGCACCGACGCAAGCGAATAAACCGTTTGGAGGCCGCCGAGGTTCATCGAAACAGCGGTTCCGCTTCTCATCGCTAAGGCGCTCTCAACAAACGCCGGCGCCACGCCTGTCAACAAAGGCAGCACAGTTGGTTCGATGAAGGAGAAACACATCTGCACTGCAAAGTAGGTGGTTAGCAGGAGATAACCGGCCAGGCCCAGCCAACCAGACGCTTCCACCTGCCTGGCGTACAGCCCCGTAATACCCAACAGGCCAAATATGGACATCAGCGTTTTAACCGAAGTGATGAGGATGAAAGCGCTGGTGTTGACGGTCGCAAGAACATCCGGTTGCCGGATCGGTAGAATGGCCGCGAATATTGCGCCTGCCACCGCAGCGGATAGCCCTGCTGCACGGATGAGATTTGGGACAGTTACCTTCATTTTGCACTCCTGATCGCGGTCTTTGCTTTGAGGTTTATGCATTGGCATTCTTCACGGTGCACGGTCTTGCTATTCCTGTTGTTCTCTGTCAAGATCCGCGGTGATGGCGGTGGGCTTGAAACCTTTGACGATCAGGTAAACGCCCAACCCAAACTCGAACGTCGCGATTGGGATCACACTGAGGGTGGTGAGTGTCAATGCCAGCCCGCTGACCCCGAACATGAGCAGCGCCATATTGACAAACATCACCGGCGCGCCGATGAAGGCCAGCACGGGCAGTAACCTTGGCACCAGGCGCGACCGGTAGAGCATATAGCCCAGGAGCAGGTCGTTCACGGCCGGCATGATGCCCTGCCCGAGGTGGAACCAGTCGTACTGCGCGATCAGCGCCCGGGCGGTGACCAATCCTTCTGCGCCAACCCCGCTTTTCCTTAAGCTAACGATCGTCATGAGAGAAACCACGCCGGCAAAGATGGTAGCGGCTTCGAGGATGCGCGACCCAATGAAACCCAGTGATAAGACTTCGTTCTGCCGCTTGAGCGCAGGGAACAGCGCGACTGCCGTGCCGATGCCGGTAAGCGCAACGATGATCTCCAGGATGCCGCCGACAACGACGCCCGTATCAGGGCCGAGGCCTAAGATGTAGTTTGGTGTACGCACCGCGGCGTACAGGGCAAATTGTGGGACTGCGATGAAGGTGAGCAGGTACAGAATACCCGCGGCGAGTGAGATCTTTCGCGATGGGGCCAGAGAAGTGCGGGACATGTCAGGGGCGTGGTCTTGATCCAGAACATTGGCTTTCATTTCGTAACTCCTTGTGTACACGATTGCGATTGCTTCCGGCAGGTGGTCACCAGACCACCTGCCGCATCTCATCCGCTTCAGGCGGCGTTGGTTGCTTCAGGGTTGGCGGTTTGTTGGGCGAGCATGGTTTCCGCGGATTTGACCCGCCGTTCGGTTAGCAGCGCGTAGCCCATCCAGGCTAGGCCCAATCCCATGGGAACCATGATGATTTTTGCCGCGGTCTCGGTGGATACGAGAGCGCTAAACGGCACCATCACCGACCCGAGGGCCAGTAAAGCGGCTGCCCAGCGCGGCAGCACTCGGGCGCGGAAAGTAGCGATGGCAAACAGCAGCGAGCCTAAGATCAGCATCGGCGTGGAGATCGTCCACAGCAGGGGCAGTGCGCCAAGGTTTACCTGGCTGGGTACCCCGGTGAACATTCCCATGAGGCCGGCCACGAAGGGCGGAAACGCACTCGCCAACTGGGGTAGAAGCACAGCTTCGACGAAAGAAACCATTCCGACCAGTGCCATCCAGGCGCTGAACAGGAGGAAGCCGGTCAGCCCCAGCCAGCCGGCCTTTTCGACCTGCCGGGTGTACACTCCCGCCAGCCCCAACACACCGAAGAAGCCCAGGGAGGTTGCAAAGATGTGGACGATGATCCAGGTGGAGGTCGTGACCGAAGCAGGCTCATTGGCCGGGTGGAACATGCCCAACACGACAATACCCACCCCGGCCAGCATGGCCGAGAACCCTGCCAACCGCATAAGTGCCGCGGTAGAAATCCTTGCATTGGTCTCTTTTTTGGCGTTCGTGTTTTTCGTATTCATTTGAACTCTCCTTTCAATCTCGCTTACCGATAGGTTGTTGATTACGATGACAATATACAAAAGCGTGTGGGGAGATGTCTTCCCCATATGTGGGGATTGCTGTTGGTAGGGTGTGGGGATTAACAAGAGCGGGCCGGGGAGCATAACCAGCTCCCCGGCCCGCAATCCGAAAAAAAGAATTTAGATCAGTTTCTGTTCAATCGCTCGCCTGACCGCTGCCCTGCGGCTGTTGACTTCCAGCTTGCTGTAGATGCTCTTGGTATGCGTGCGCACCGTGCTCAAGGCGACCATGAGCTCCTGGGCGATTTCCGGCCCGGAAAGCTCCGTTTGAAACAGGCGCAGCACCTGCAGTTCGCGCTGGCTGAGCGGCTCAACGAGCCCGGGTGATATGGAAGCTGCAGTGCCGGCGGTTTTACTCCCCTGTGGATGCTCTGCAGGAAAAGCTGCCAGCAGCTTGCGGATATAGACGGAGTGGTCGTGAAGCAGCAGCGCTTCGCGCAGCAACTGTTCCATCGGCGCGCCTTCGTCCAGGAAAATGCGCGCATAACCCTCCGCCTCTGCCAGCGCCAGCGCCTGCCGGAGTGGCTTGAGTGTGGCATGGGGTTCGCCCAATTCGTGCTGGACCAGCGCCTGTATGATCCGAATCTCGATGACGCTTCTCATCCTCCCGCCTGCTTGCGCCGCCTGCAACAGCCGGTCGAGCAGTATTTGCGCCTCTGAAACGATGCTCTGCTCCCGGCTGCGCCGGTAGCGAGCCAGCAGGATTCGCGCCAGGGTGATGTGCTCGAACTCGCGCAGATAGCGCATGTCATCCGCGCCAGTCAAATTCCGTTCGTGGGCCCATTGAAGGGCCTCTTCTACCCGACCTTGAAGGATATACAGGCGGGCTTTCAGTGCCAGGATTGGCCGCACGTTGGGAGAGAAATCCCCGTCATACAAACGGCCGGCCTCATTCAGCAGGTCGAGAGCGCCGTCCAGGTCGCCCTCAGCCTGCCGGATGCGCGCCATCGCCACCCGCCAGCGGTAGCGGTTCTGCGGCAGCCCGGTATGCTCGCCCTGCTCCTTCGCTTGCATCAGGCATTGCGCGGCGGCAGCCAGATCGTTGTGCTCATAATACAGCTCGCTCATCCCAACCAGCATATCGGCGCTGCCGCGCAGTGTTGGCTCGCCGTGCTCAGAAGCAGTCCTGAGCGCTTGCTGGTAGATAGCCATTGCTTCCTGCAGCCGCCCCTGCGCGATGGTGATATCTGCCAGTGCCAGGGAACAGCCGGTCGCATCAGCCAGGAAGCCCGCCCGCTGCAAGTTCATGATGCTGTCAGGATACACCTGCAGGGCGGCATCCAGTTCGCCAAGCGCCCAGGAGGAAAGCCCTAAAATAGCCCCTGCCCCGCCGCGCCTGAGGAAATCGTCTTGTGGCGCAAGCTCCAGCACGCGCCGGGCATGCCCAATGGCTTCATTTACCCTATTCAGCATCAAGGCCAGGCCGGCGCGATGCAGAGCAACCGCTCCAGGCAGCCGGCGGAATTCCTCCTGATTCACCACTACGCCGGTTTTTTTCTGTTCCGCGTGCGCATCCTGATCGATGTCCAGCCACTGTTCGGCAGCCAACAGCCAGCCTTCTACGCCTTCCATCACGCCGGTTTGCATTAACACCCCGGCATACAGGTTGCAGAGCACCGGCCGTTCACGCACCAGCGCTTCGGGCAGCGCCTTCAGCCAGCCAAGCAGGATCAACTCCTGGCGGCTGCGAGACATGGCCGGGAATACCCGCTCGATCAAATCTGCTGCCCGGGCGAAGTCGTCTGCAGCCAGCGAGTGCCGGATGGCATCCGCAAATGCGCCTTGCTGCTCAAACCATAGGCTGGCGCACCGGTGAAGGTTTGAAACCTGATCGGGTTCTTCGGCTTGCAGCTGCGCCAGCAGGACATCCGCGAACAGGTGGTGATAGCGGTACCAGCGGCGCTGATTATCCAGCGAGATCACAAAGAAATTACCGCGTTCCAGCGCTTCTAACTGCGCGCTGCCGTCCGCCTGGCCGGTCACGGCGTTGCATAATGAGCCATTCAGACGTTCAAGAATGGACGTTTGCAGCAAAAAACGCCGCACTGGCCCGGGCTGGCGGCGCAGCACCTCGTCGATCAGGTAATCCATGATGTAGCGGTGATCGCCGGAAAATTCGCGGATAAATGCGGGGATATCCGGGCCGCTCTGGATCGCCAGGGCAGCCAACTGAAGGCCGGCAATCCAGCCTTCCGTGCGCTCGTCCAACGCATCGATCTGTTCCGGCAGCAGTTTGACGCCCATGCCTGCCATAAAGTCGGCCGCCTCATGGGGGGTGAAGCGCAGGTCAGCGGCGCGCAGCTCGGTCATTTGCCCCCGGGCGCGCAGGCGTGCCAGGGGCAACGGGGGATCTTCGCGGGTGGTGATCACCAGGTGCATAACCGGCGGCAGGTGATCGATCAGATAGGTGACGGCTTCATCCACCGGCTGCGAGTCGATCACGTGGTAGTCGTCGAGTACCAGGATTATCTTCCCGGGAACCGCGACGATATCATTGAGCACCGCCACCAGGATCGCTTCGACCGGGGCTTGAGCAGATTGAAGCGTCCCTTCAATGCCTCCGCCCAGCCCAGGAACAACCGTCCGCAACGCGGCGATGAGATAGCTTAAAAAGCGCACCGGGTCGCTATCCTGATCATCCAGCGAAAGCCAGGCGGTACGAACTGGTGGCTCGTCCGGTCCGGCGTCCTCATTATGCCCGCAGCATTTCGCCCATTCGCTGATCAAGGTCGTTTTTCCAAAGCCGGCGGGCGCGGAAACGAGGGTCAGTTTGCGGCTCAGTCCCTGGTTAAGCCGCTCCACCAACCGGGATCGCAGCACATAGCTGGTGGAAGCCGGGGGGATATAGAGTTTTGTTGCCAGTAATGGAGCAACCATCACACCCTCACTTTGCCTTCCAGATGGAAAGCAGCGCCAGAAAGGCAATAACGCACACCAAGACCGGGAAGGCTGGCTTCCAGCCCAAACGATCCACCGGTAAGCCATTCGAAACCGGGTTGGAAAATCGGAATGAACAATCCTGATTGTTCTGTTCCGCTGACGCCAAAGCCGAGCAAGCCGCCCTGAACCCAGTTTGCCATGAAGTGGATTCCGAGCGGCATGGCAAGACTCCTGGTGCGGAGAAAGGCCAATCCGAACAGGATGGAAGCCAGGAAGATATTGATGCTTGCCAGTATTTTTACGCCGCCAATCATCCCCGGGTTATTCAGATGGGTCAGCAAGAAAAAGACGGCCACAACCAGTTGAGCCGCCCACTGACCAATGCCAGTGATGAGACGTTGAAAGATAAAGCCGCGGAACAGCAGCTCTTCTGCGATGGCAACCCCGGCGAAGAGCAGCAGCCCCGAGGCCAGGCTGGATAAGCCTGTGGGATTCCACTGCCAGACGGCAAATCCCGTGATACCGAGAAAGAGTGCGGGGATCAGCATCAGGGCGGCGCCGATCAGTCCACCCCTGGCAAGATCGCGAAACCAGCCCAGATCAATTTTCCCCAGCAGCTCTGTCAGGGGGTTACGCATCAGAAGCTGGCAGATGCCTGATACGGCCGCGATGAGTAACGCCTGGATACCAATCGACACCTCTTTCCCTGCTTGCTGCAATAAGATGATGATCGGAACCAGGAGCAAAGCAAGCAAGAAAAAGAAGATCAGGATCCACCAGCCGCTGCGCAGCCGGCGGTCAGAGTTTCGAAACGGGTTGGTCGCTTTTCGTTCGAGCATCCTTCACCTTTTGATGAATCCCCCAAAAGGCAAGTGATTGCGTCCAGCATAACCAATGGCGGCGGCAGTGAGTTGCCTATTGGTTTCATGAAACAGACAGGGCTACCGGCAATTATGATGCAGATAGCCCTGACGGGTATTGTGGATCATAATGGATAATGTTGATCTTAATCTGTCTCAATATGATTATAGGGAAAATTTTTCGAATGCAATATCGGTCGTGTTGTACAGTTTTCAGAAAATCATCAGGATGCGTTGATGACGCTTTTCATGGCCATCTGCAATAGCCTCAACTTGCCCAAACGGTCAAGCAATGCACACTGATTGCCGGCATTGTTGATGCCGCAGAAGTGAGCAAATACTACTGGAAAATGGGATTCCCCCTTTATTTCGTGAAAGCCTGGGCGCTTTTGTTTCCCAGGAACGAAGGTTTTTGGCAGCTTCAGAAGCGAGTGATCGCGCTGGTTTTTTTTCAATCGATTTAGCGCTATCGCCTCGCGAATGAGGCCGTTTCCAGCGCCGGCCCTCAGGCGGTTCCGGTAGCCACCCCGGCTCCGTCGAACGGGCAGAATGTGGCCCTTACCGTGAGCACGACACCATCCCCGGCTGTTTTCGAACCATCCGCTCGTTTCGGGGTCTGCTGTGTGTGGGGCTAGCTATTCTTTCCCTGGCTGCTTCCCCAGGTATTTCCACAGGTAATCATTTCCAGAATGGACGCGCAGCAGCGTGGAAAGCACCAGCGGCAGGCTCGCCGGCCCCGGATAGATCAGGTAGCGCGGCTCCCGGCGCGGATGGAATTTATCTTTAAAATCATGCAATCCTCTGAAATTGAAGAAGCGCATAACGCGTGTGGAAATCGCATGCAGCGCCTGCTCCACGCGTGGATCATCCGGTTTTTCGCCCACCGCAACCAATGCACTCAATCCCAGGCTGAATGTGTCATATCCTGTTTCCCTGGCCCATTGGAGCATTCTGGCGAAAAGGAATTCCATGGTGCCATGTTCGACCCCGGGGTAATGGCGCATCAGGTCGATTGCCACTTCGTTTTTTGAATATTCGGGCATAAAATTCGCAAAGGCTGTCGGTGCGCCCCCTGGCGCATGCACCACGATCACCGAACTATTGCGAATGTAATCGTCATTGAACCAGCCATCGGAGAAATGCATCTCTCCACCGGTATGCAATGTCAGCCAGGCATCGCTGATAGCCTTTAGAGAGGCCATCAGCGCGCCATCCAACGGAGACATATGAATCTCAGCGCGGTAACCGCCGCGCTCCATGCGGCTGATAGTGTTTCGAATTCCCTTATTTTTGCTGCCTTCCAGGGTGAAATCTCTGAGGTTAACGATGGCTTCAAAACCAAGGCAGAGGGCATCGAGCCCGGCGGAATGGTAGGCATCCAGGGTATCGGGCAGGGTGGACAAGAACGATGGTGTCCAGTCATTGCGGGCGCAAAAATCTAAGAAGCGGGCAATCGCTTCCGCTGCCTGCGCGGGCGGGCCAATCGGGTCACCCAGCGCCATGGCGCCGCGTTTGCTGGTTGCATAGGCAATGACAGTATCTTGAAAGAAGAAGTAGGATTTATCCTCGAACAGCGCCGGGCGCGCGAGAGCCGTCCGGCCATATCGTTGGACGATCACCGCCGCTCGTTCTCTTTCTGCCGCGGTAGCTGGCAGCCTCACCAATACCGGCCGGATCAGCATCAGCAGGGCGAAGCCGAGCGCTCCCAGGCCTATCACAGAAACCGAGTCGACAAAGTATTTGCCAAAGCTGGTGACCGGTTGTGGGCTGGGATTATAAAACGCAATGAACATTACGATTGTCTGGCGGATCGCGCCCCACAGGCTGTAACTGACGTGGAAGTGCCGGTCGAGAAGGTAGAAGCCGGTCGCGCCATACACCAGTGTGAAGACGAAAGCGGCTGCCAGAACGATCATCCCCTGGCGAAGTGAGGGACGGTCTGAGTCAGCATGGAAACTGCGGTGCAGGAAGATCAGAAGGATCAACAATCCCAGACCCAGGCTGGCTTCCTCAAAATCGAGTCCTTTGATCAGGTGGGCTGCGATGGATATACCCAGCAGGATGATCGTCAGCAGCCATGCGGTTCGCTTGCGCCGCCACAGGCTGCTTGCCAGTAAGATCAAAGCAAAGCCAGCCAGCGCGGAAGTAAGCCTGCTGCCATGTGTGATCTCCAGGGGAAAGATCGTTCTGATAAGCGCCAGCCGGTCCCGTAGGGCAGGTTGAACGGCCGATGTCAGGTTAATCAAGCCCATCAGTAAAGTCAGCAGAGCGGAAAGACGTACTCCCCAGGCTTCCCAGGGAATATATTCTTTGGTCTTTCGTATGCTGGTATCTGTATTAATCATCATTCTCGATTATTCAGAGTCCCGTATTCGTCTGTAGAACCACCGCTTTGTCATCTCGGCTGTGAAGAAATACAATACCACGATACTAAAAATCACCAGCAGGAGCGGCAGCGAGAGTGGAATGAACCCCAATAAACTGGCGAGCGGTGAATATGGAAGGTACAACGTGAACACGAGAACAAAAGCTGTCATGATTAACATAGGACGGCTGGGTTTGCTGTGAGTAAATGGAAGCCGGGTGCGTACTGCAAACACTACGATGCCTGCTGAAAGAACCGATTCGACGAACCAGCCGGTATGAAAAGTTTCCTGATTCGCCTTTATCACCCACATCAGCACTGCGAATGTAGCATAATCAAACACCGAGCTGAGCGTGCCAAAGATCAGCATAAAATGACGGATAAAGCCAATATCCATACGCCGGGGTTGCTCTACGAGCATATCATCCACATTGTCGCTGGCGATGCTCATTTCGGGCAGGTCAGTCAGAAAATTGATCAGCAATATCTGTTTGGGCAGCATGGGAAGAAACGGCAGAAACAGGGATGCTCCCGCCATGCTGAACATATTGCCAAAGTTAGCGCTGGTGGCCATGAAGACATACTTCAGCGTGTTCGCAAAAGTCTTACGCCCCTGAACGATGCCATCGCGCAGCACGTCCAGATCCTGTTCGAGCAGCACCAGATCGGCGGCTTCCTTGGCCACATCCACTGCATTTGCTACGGAGATGCCCACATCCGCGCTGTGCAGCGATGGCGCATCGTTAATGCCGTCGCCCATGTAGCCTACCACGTGCCTGCGCTTCTTGAGCGCCAGGATGATGCGTTCCTTTTCGTTGGGATCGACCTCTGCGAAAATGGTGGTTTCTTCAACGGCGTGCCAGAGTGCTTCATCCCCCAGGCTTTCCAAATCTGAGCCGGTTAACACTTTGGCGTTTTCGAACCCCACAACCTGACCGGTATGGCGTGCTACCAGTTTGTTGTCGCCCGTGATGATTTTGAGCTGAACGCCCAGCCTGGCCAGCTCCTGGATGGTTTCCTTAACCCCAGATTTGGGTGGATCGAAGAACAACAGGAACCCCTGAAAGGTCATCTCGCTTTCATCGGCCGTGGAATAGGGATGTTTCTGCGCGCTGGCGGGTTTGGACGCGACCCCTAAGACGCGAAACCCTTGACCGCTCCACTGCTCAAACCGCTCCTGCACCGCTGCTCGCATCACGCTGTCCAGCGCTTTTTCCTGATTGCCGCTCTGCGCTCGTGAGCAAACGGCAAGCACATTTTCCAGCGCTCCCTTGGTGACCATGATCGCGGTTGAATCTGTCCCTCGGGCAACGACCGTCAGGCGCTTGCGAATGAAATCATACGGGATTTCATCTACTTTTGAATAATCCTGTGCCCCATCGGCTCCCATGTGGATAATGGCCTCATCCAGCGGGTTGGCCAGTCCGGTCTGCATGAAAGCATTCAGGTAGGCAAGCAGTTTCACCTGCTCGGATGGCTCGCCGTTCACATTCAGGGCGCCGTCAAGCCGTATAACGCCCTCAGTCAGTGTGCCGGTCTTATCGGTACAGAGAATATCCATGCTGCCGAAGTTCTCAATCGACTCCAGCCGCCGGACTATCACGCCGTGCTTTGCCATTTCTTGCGAGCCTCGCGCCAGGTTGATGTTGATAATGGCGGGCAGAAGCTGCGGCGTTAACCCGACGGCCAGCGCGATTGAAAAAAGGAGCGAATCGAGTACCGGTTTGTGAAATAAAACATTGAAAAAGAAGATCCCGAAAACCAGGATGAACATGACCTCCGTTAATAAGTAGCCCAGCCGCTTGATGCCACGCTCGAACTCGGTTTCTGGCGGTCGCAGAGTCAGGCGATCCGCGATCTGGCCAAAGGCGGTATTCCGCCCGGTCTCAACGATCAGCACTTTGGCGCTTCCACTGCGGACATTGGTACCCATGAAAACCGTATTGGTCCGTTCTGGCAGCCCGGCATTTTCGGCCACTACGCCAGGGGTTTTCTCCACCGGAAATGTCTCGCCAGTCAGCACCGCCTGGTTGACGAAAAAATCATTTGCTTCGAGCACCAGCCCATCAGCAGGAACCAGGCTGCCGGCGGAAAGTAAAACTACATCACCGGGGACGATTGCTTCCGTCGCGATGGAAATGGTTTTTCCGTCGCGCAGTACATTCGTCTGAAACGAGAGCTGCGCTTTTAACTTCTCAGATGCGGTATTGGCATTGAATTCCTGGAAGAAACTGAGCAAGGCGCTGCCCATTACAATTAGCAAAATGATAACCGCATCTGTCCAATCCTGCAGAAAGGCCGAGATCACGGTGGCAGCCAGGAGGATGATAACAATCGGGCTTTTGAATTGGTTGAGAAACAGCCCGAACGGTGTGACCTTTCCCTTCGTGTGGATAATGTTTGGCCCAATATGTCGCAGTGTCTCCTGCGCCGCCTGCGTAGACAAACCGGCGATCGTAGAGTTCACTTTTTGGAGTACGCTATCTGCAGGTTCGGACCAAAAGGGAAGGGTTGCCATACGCGTTCCTTGACATATAAAGTCGATTATATTGATTATAGGAACGAATTTAGGATTCCGCTACATCGGACTATAATATGGCCTGGATATTGTTTTATAACGTCCAGCAAAAAGGATGGATATGATGGTCTCCAGTAACCAAAAAGAAAAAGCTGAGCAATTCTTGAAATATCATTATGATCAAGAGATTCTGGTTCTGCTAAATTCGTGGGACATCGGAAGTTCTAAAGTAGTAGAAGCAAGTGGCTTTAAAGCAATTGCTACAACGAGCATGGGGATAGCAGCATCATTCGGTTATCCTGACGCTCAGGTCATACAATTGTCAGAAATGCTTCAAGTTATCACCGGGATTGTACGGGCAGTACAGGTTCCAGTATCCGTTGATATCGAGGCCGGTTACGGAAATAATTTAACTGAAGTAATTGAGTCGGTGAAAAAGATCATTGCAACAGGGATTGTAGGGATAAATATTGAAGACAGTGTTAACTTAAGTCCTGTGTTGATTGACGAGATGGAATTTTGCGAAAGGATATCCGCCATTCGCGAATTATCAAATTCCCTGGGCTTTCATTTAGTCATTAATGCCAGAACCGATTCCTTTTATACTTCGACAGGCTCAACACAAGAAAAATTATCGGAATCGATCAGGCGCGGTAACAAATATCGAGAGGCTGGCGCCGATTGCATATTTGTACAACCTGTATGGGAAAAAGAAACGATAAAGACATTGGTAAAGGAAATCAATGCCCCCATTAATATTCTTGCAAACCCCAGTTTTGGAGGAGGAGCGCCGGCATCGGTAAGCGAATTGCAGGATATGGGTGTCGCCCGTTTAAGCCTTGGTTCAAGTTTAATGAAAGCCACCCTGGCTTTGATGAAAAAAGTTGCCGACGAACTTTCTGAAAATGGGACGTATAACATTTTACTGGACAGCTTAACACCAGCTTCGAATGCTGCAATGGCCTATAAAATGGCAACTAGAATGAAGAATAGTCCCTGACATAGAATGAATTGATAAAAAAGCCTGATCGGGGAATATTTGTTATCGTCAGGTTTTCTGCGTCAGGTTACCCACCGTTGGAGCAAAATATATAAAGTCTCAGGGTGGGCATATCAACCAGGTGTTATGGCAAACGAATACACAGGCGCTTTAACCTGCGTTCTGCCTTTCCGGTTGTTTTTGCACGTTCTCGCGTTCCTGTTCCCATAGCTGTGCAAATCGTTCAAAAACGATGGCGATGAATTCTATTTCATCCTCTGAAAACTCTGCGATTAACGCTGCCTGTGCCTTTCGCGCCGGTTCAAACCACGCCGCGACTTTTTCCGCGCTCGATTTTGCCGGAAAGATCAGCGTTCCGCGGCGGTCATGAGGGTTCGGCTGGCGTTCAATCAAGCCCGCTTTTTCGAGGCGGTCAAGCATGGCCGTTGCCGCGCCGGATGTGAGACCGGTATGCCGGGCAATTTTGGATGGCGTGGAAACGCCCTCGAGAAACAAGAGCCTGAGACATTCCATGTCGGTTGCGTTGAGCCCGGCCCACTCGTTCATTGCGTTGCGGAACAGCGTCAACTGTACGCCATAATCCCTGACCGCGCTCAAAGCCCGGATTTTCAAATCTGTATTCGTTGGATCTGCCATAAAAAGCCTCTTGACATTATCTTTATTATGAAGTATCTTTATTATATAACATAAACCATGTGGATGCAAGCATCTTGCGGAAACAAGGAAAGAGATCAACCCCGATTTCGTGTCAGGAGGTTTTTATGGGTGAACAATCAAAAACGCAAAAATCTGCCAGGAGTGCCGCGGCGGATCAGACATCTCAGGGATTTACGGAAGATGAAAAAGCCGCGATGCGTGAGCGCGCCAAAGAATTGAAAGCGCAAGCACGCGCGGGTAAGGACAGAGAGGCTGGAGAAAAGGCAGTGCTCGAGAAGATCGCCGAGCTTCCGGAATCAGACCGCCGCATGGCCGAGCGCATTCATGCGATTGTCTCAACCCATGCGCCCGCGCTCCTGCCGCGTACCTGGTACGGGATGCCCGCATATACCCTTGACGGTAAGGTGGTATGTTTCTTCCAGGCAGCCGCGAAGTTCGATGCCAGGTATGCTACTTTTGGTTTTAACGATTCGGCCAACCTTGACGATGGGTCCATGTGGCCGACTGCTTTCGCGCTCAAGGAGATCACCGCCGCGGAAGAGGAGATGATCACCGCGCTGGTGAGAAAAGCAGTAAGCTGATCCAAAACCGCCAGGGTTGCCGTTTGTGATTGTGAGGCATCCAGCGGAGCCGGGTATGCTACCGGCCCTGGTTCGAAGCTGGACATGAAAACCGCCCCGGGGCTGACTCGAACGCAGACCCCGGGACGGTTCTGTGTTCAGGCCAGCACGCATAAGAATACCGTAAGCGGATGGCCTTTAGCGGTTCCAGGTTTTCTCGCGAATGCCGTTCCTGCCCGGGCTACAGCGCCGATGTATAATCGAATTTAGAATGCTTCCCTCTCTCCTTTCCACCAAGCTATTCATCCCCCCGGTGCGCGAAGGCGCGGTTACGCGGTCGCGTCTGATCCAAAAATTGATGACCGGCCTGGGATGCCCGGGCTGTTTTGCCCTGCTCTCGGGACCGGCCGGTTTTGGGAAAACGACGCTGCTGAGCGAATTTGCAGCACAAAGCAGGCAGCCGGTTGCCTGGCTTTCCCTGGATGAAGGCGATAACGAACCCAACCGGTTTTGGGCTTACCTGATCAAAGCCTGCCAAACTGCCGTCCCCCAGGCCGGTGAAACCGCGCTGGCGCTGCTGCGCTCCCCGCAGCCTGTCACCGATGACGCCATCCCCACACTGCTGATCAATGATTTGGCCGGCCGGCAAGAGCCGCTGGTGCTGGTTTTCGACGATTACCATGCTATTCAGAACCCTGCCTTGCATGCGGGGGTTTTGTTTCTGCTCGACCATCTGCCCAATCACATCCATTTGATTGTGGCGACCCGCACAGATCCCCCCTGGCCATTGGCGCGTTTCCGCGCGCGTAACCGCATGATAGAGATCCGCGCGCAAGATTTGCGCTTTACCCTTGATGAGGCGGCGGCGTTCTTCCGACAGACGATGGGGCTGGCCCTTTCAACCGGCTCGCTGGCGGCCCTGTCTGAGCGTACCGAAGGCTGGGCTGCAGGCCTGCAACTTGCCGCGCTCTCCATGCAGGGGCGCGGTGATGCAGATGCGTTTATCCAGGCTTTCACCGGCAGTAATGTGTACATCGCTGAATACCTGATCGATGAAGTTCTCAGGCGCCAGCCCGAGGAGCTGCAGGCGTTCTTGCTGCAAACCTCCATTCTAGACCGGCTGAGCGGCGCGTTGTGCGATGCTGTCACCGGCCGCGAGGGCGGCGAGGCAGCGCTTAAGGCGCTGCAGCAGGCCAACATTTTTATCATCCCGTTGGATGATGAAGGCCGGTGGTTTCGGTACCACCGCCTGTTTGCCGACCTGTTGAAGGCCCGCCTGCACACCAGCAGCCCGAAATCCATGCTGGAGCGCTTACATCAAAACGCGGCTGGCTGGTACGAACACAATGGCATGGTCGGTGAGGCGGTAGAACACAGCCTGTCTGCGGGGGATTACCCGCGGATGGTGCGCCTGGTGGAAGCCGCTGCCCTGCCACTGATCCTGCAAGCCAATGTGCGCACGGTCGAAGCCTGGCTCCAGGCTATCCCGGAGGCGCTGGTTGAAAAAAGCGCTCGCATCAATATGGCTCACGCCTGGATGAACCTGCTGCGCGGGATGCCGCAGCAGGCCGCGCCATATCTCGAACGGCTGCGCGATATTTTTGCGGCTGCTGGTCCCACCGTTCAGGACCCGTCGCTGCAAGCAGAATGGCTGGCGATCCAGGCGGAGCTGTTGATTGCCCAGGGGCGGGCAATGGAAAGCCGCGATCTGGCCATCCGGGCGCAGGAGATGCTGCCGCAGGTGGAACCTTACGCTCGCAGCATGCTGTACGTCACGCTGGCAAAGGCTTACCAGCAAACCCTGGACGATGACCGCGCCATGCAGGTGTTCCAGATGATCGTCCAGGATGCCCGCCAGAGTGGCGACATTACCTTTGAAGTGTTGGGCACTTCAGCCCAGGCGCAGACAGTTTTAAAGCAGGGTCGGCTTCATCACACCTTTGAAATTGCCAACGAGGGCATTCGCCGGGTGGAGCAGTCGGGCATTCACGTGCCATTCAGCGCTACCCTGTATGGTGAGCTGGGGCAGGTCTACTTTCACTGGCACAAGTTTGATCTTGCCAGGCAGAATTTGCGCCGTTCGATGGAGATCAGCGGCAGAAGCGGCTATAGCGATCCGGAGATTTACTTCCACCTGATGCTATCCAAAATGTGCCAGATGGAGGGCGATATCGAAGGCACGGTGCAGGAAATGGAGCAGGCCAGCCGGTTGGCACGCATGATCCCGCCGGTGATGGTGCGCGCAAACATGATTGCGCAGCAGGTGCGCGTGTACCTGGATAGCGGCCAACGGGCTGCCGCCGAGCACCTGCTGGCAGCCGAAGGGTTCCGTTTTGATGATGCTTTTATTTTTCCTGATCTGCCCCCCGGCGCGCCCGTTACCCTGGAGGCCGGGCTGGTGTATAACAGCGCTTTGCGGGTGATGCTTTCGCGCGCGCAAAGCGGCCGGCCGGACCTGGCGGCCGCGATCGAGCTGGCCGGGCGGTTGATCGAAGGCGAGCTGCGCAGCGGGCATCTGCCAGCGGCGCTGGAGACACTGCTGCTGCTCAGCCAGATGCACGCGCTGCTGGGTGACCATTCGGCCAGCCGGGCCGCGGCCGGCCGGGCGCTCGCGCTGGCCGAGCCGGAAGGTTTCCTCAGCACGTTTGTCGAAGAGGGCCGGCCGCTGGCCGCAATCCTCAAGGAGCTTGCCGGCCAGGAACACTCTGCATTTCTTCAGGAGGTTCTTGGCGCTTATCCTGCTGCGGATGACGCGGGTGAGGCCACCCGGCCCATCTCGGCAGCCAGCCCGTCCGTTCCGCAAGTGCCTCTGGTTGAGCCATTATCCGCGCGCGAGCTGGAAGTGCTGCGGCTGATTGCCGCCGGCGATTCTAACCGCGTGATCGCCGAAAAGCTGGTTATCACGGTCAGCGCGGTCAAAAAACACAGCGGGAATATTTACGGCAAATTGGCCGTTAATAGCCGCACGCAGGCCGTTTCGCTCGCCCGGCAGTTGGGGCTGCTCGCTACACACGAGTAACTGCGCGCTTCTTCTAATCGCATCCGGCCTGGAGGGCAGGTGTACTTTGGTACACCTGCCCTTTTAATCCGCGCGCCAGCAAGACGCCACTTTCGGACAATGACACGGCCTGCACCGCGGCATATATTGGTATGGAAAACCCATTCTGAAGGAGTATGAAATGTCCATTCCAAGCACTGCCATTCAACAGCAAACTACCCGGCACGCGCCGGCAAGCTCGCCCTGGCGCAGCGTTTGCATACTGGGCGGCGCTGCCGCGCTGCTGACCGTGCTGACCGCGCTGATCGAAATGCTGATTACATTTTTGCCGGGCGGTTATACCAGCGCCGGAACCGTGATCGAGTGGTTTGCGCTGCTCCAGGCGAACCCCTTCCTGGGGATGCGCAACCTGGGGCTGCTCAACATCATCATGACCGCGCTGAGCATACCTCTGATCTTTGCCCTGTATTGGGTGCACCGGGATACTACCCCGGCTTCTGCCGCCCTGGCGCTGATCCTCGCGCTGATCGGCCTGGCCGTGTTCTACGCCACCAACCGCGCCTTCCCCATGTACGACCTGAGCGCGCGTTACGCTGCGGCTTCCAGCGAGGCTGAACGAGCGATGATTTCGGCGGCCGGGCAGGCCATGCTGTCGGTCGGGCAGAGCCACACGCCGGGCACGTTTCTGGCCTTCTTCTTCTCTGAGGTCGCCGGCATCCTCATGGCGGTGGTCGTTCTGCGTGGCAGGCTGCTCAACCGCGCGGCGGCTTTGGCCGGGCTGGTGGGCTACAGCTTCCTGCTGGTCTTCGAAGTGCTTTCGTCCTTTGTGCCATCCTCTCACCAGGCAATTCTGGTCATCGCGATGGTTGGCGGGCTTGCCAACCTTACCTGGTACATCCTGGCTGGCATTAGCCTTTTCCGCCTGAGCCGGTTCACGAACGGCCGTTGATCCGCGATTGCAGAAAAATTCAGGGAAGAAAATGGAAACAAACACACTGAATCCTCAAAATATTCCAACCGCGCGGCTCGCGCTGGTTACAGCAGATGCGCGCGGGACAACCCTCTACCGTGTGGCGGCGCTGATGTCGCTGTTGATTGTGCTCGCCGGGCTGACCGACGCGATTACCTCAATGGGCGTTGAGGCTTATGATAACCGCGCGGCCGCGATCAGCGATTGGTTGGCGCTGTTTCAAGACGACTCCTTTGCCGCGTTCAGCCGGCTGGGCCTGATCAATATCATTACCCTCTCGCTGGGTATCCCGATCTACCTGGCCTTCCAGCGGGCTTTTCAGCAGCGCCGCGCGCTGGTCGCCTTTGCCTCGATGCTGTTCTTCATCGGGACGGCGGTTTACCTGTCGAGCAATACCGTCTTTCCGCTGTACGCGCTCAGCCAGCAGTATGCCACTGCGCCCGCCGCGCAAAAGCCCATGCTGGAAGCCGCCGGGCAGGCGCTGCTGGAGCAAGGCGCAGACCTGACGCCGGGCACGTTTTTGGGGCTGGCCTTCACGCAGATCGCCGGCATACTGATCGCCACTACGATGCTGCGCAGTGCCATCTTCAGCCGGTGGACCGGCAGGCTGGGCCTGGCCGGGTTTAGCGTGATGCTTATCTTTTTCAGCCTTGCCGCTTTCCTTCCTGATCATTACGATACCGCCATGCTGATCTCCGCACCGGGTGGGCTGCTGTTGGTGGCATACCAACTGATGCTGGCGCGCAGGTTTTTCCAGCTCGCGAAATCCGAAAGGATGGACCAATGAACAACGTATTGGTTACCTATGCCAGCCAGGGCGGCTCCACCGCCGGGGTTGCCGCAGCGATTGGCCGGGCGCTCACCGAGTATGGCGCGTGCGTGGATGTCTTGCCGGTGAGAAATGTTTGTGACCTGAATGGATACAATGCCGTCGTGGTTGGCAGCGCTGTGCACAGCGGCAAATGGATGCCGGAGATGATGGCATTTGTTGAGCGCTATCAAACCAGCCTGCAGCGCATCCCAACCGCCGCTTTCCAGGTATGCATGATGCTGGCGACCGGAAATGAAGCCTACAAGGGCATGGCACACGACTGGTTTGCGCCCTTGCGCGCCTGTATTCGCCCGGCTGGTGAGGCAAGTTTTGCGGGGGCACTCTGGCCGGAGCGCTATCCCAAACTGACAGAAAAACTGGGGCTGCGCATCTTTCTGGCAGCCATCAAAGTGAAAGCGGGCGATTACCGCGATTGGGATGCCATCCACGATTGGGCATTGCAGATGGCGCCACGCTTAAGCCGGTAGGCCTGCCAATGAATACAGAATTTATTTATGAGATTCAGACGGAAGGGCATCTAACGGAGCGTTGGTCCGAATGGTTTGACGGGCTTACGATCCGCAATGAGCCGGGTGGAGTGACGGTGCTGGCCGGCCCAATCTGCGATCAGGCGGCTCTGATCGGTGTGCTCGTCAAACTGCAGGCCCTCAACCTGACCATTCTCGCCGTCAGCAGATACCCGGTTGAGTCGAAGGGATGAAAGCTGGCCGGCCCACGCGCGCGGGCGCCGGGAAAAAAGTTCTGGCCGGGGAAACCCTTTATACTTGAAACTCTGAGAGTAGGTATAATGCCTAAATCAAGATCGCAGGTGATCGGCGCGGGGGCTTCAGGGATGATGCCCGGTTTGCACGGCTGAACGAGGCTGAGTCTCATGCGGTACAATGCGCTCGGAAGGGAGAGGATATTATGCTCAATGGAAAATCGATCCGTCTGCGGCCAGTGCGGGAAGCCGACCTCGATCAACTCTATACGTACCACCTGGAGATTGACAACCGGGGCAACTACTACCCGCGTGAAGTCCTCGCCGGGCCGGTGTTCCGCAGGCAGTTTCAGGAAACTGGTTTCTGGGGCAAGGCAGATGGTACCCTCTGCCAGCCTGGCGCCTGCCTAGAGCAGCGCCAGCACCAGCAGAACCACGGCCAGCAGCAGCGCCCCTACGGCGGCAGCCACCTGTGCCGGCATCACCTTCTCCTGGTCTGAGATATGCTCCGAGGGATTCTGCGGGTTGTAGCGCACCTGGATCGAATCACCCATCGATTCCAGCAGTTTATCGGCCTGCGCGCGCACGCCCTTGCTGCCCACAAAGAGCTTCTTCTCGAACGGGCCGCCCGGCGTAGCATAGCGGTAGGTCACTTCCGCCCGGTAGCTGTGGCCTCTGCCATTGGTGTTGCGGACGGATGAGACATCTCTGGCGAGCACCGTACCGGGTACCACCGGCCATTCTGCGCTGGCGGACTTTCTGCGATAGATGCTCATCACCTTCAGGCCGGAATAGATGCTGAAGCCGATCATGATCACGGCCAGCAAAATCATAGAGAACTGTGCGTTCATGGCGTCCCCTGTTCTATAACTTAGTGTGTGCCTGGAAAATTCCCTATGATATATATAACTTATTTTGGGTGCTTTTGTTTCAATCAACCTAAAAATTACACCATTCGAGTTGTATCGAAAACAACCCGCAGGCCTGCGGAGAAACGATTGGTTTTTCTATAGGTACATCCGTACTGCGCGATGGATCAGCACCGGTGAATTTGCGGTGCTGTTTTTGCGCGCCGCCTTCTTCCGGTATAATGGCGGCATGAAGATCGCGGTGATCGGTGCGGGGGCTTCGGGGATGATGGCGGCGCTCCAGGCGGCGCGGGTAGGGGCCGCGGTGAGCCTGTTTGAGCGCAATGCATCGGTGGGGCGCAAGGTGCTGGTCACCGGCAGCGGGCGCTGCAATATCACCAATGACGCCGCGGCGGCCGGCGCGTACGCCTGCGCCGACCCGCGCTGGATGGAAACCCTGCTCGGCCAGTTCGGCGTGACCGACCTGCTGACCACGCTTGCCGGGATCGGGGTGCTGGCGCACAAGACCGCGGACGGATGGTATTACCCGCTGTCCGAATCCGCGCGCACCGTAGTGGACGCGTTCGACAGCGCGCTGCGACTGGCCGGAGTGGAGCTGTGCGCCCTGGCGCAGGTAACGGCCATCCAGCCCGGCAAGGGGCGCTTTACGGTGCGCTTTCTGCGCGAGGATATGCAAGAGGAGCGCTTGTTTGACCGCGTGATTGTCTGCGCCGGCGGCGCGGCCTACCCGTCGCTCGGCTCGCGCGGCGAGTTGTTCCCGGCGCTGGCGCGCCTGGGACATACTATCCTGCCCAACCGCCCGGCACTGGCTCCTGTGCTTGCCGACCTGGGCGACCTGCAGCCGCTGGAAGGCGTGCGCCTCGACCTGGGCGCTGCCGTGTGGAAGGGCGACCAGTGCCTTGGCGCCAGCCGCGGTAATGCCATCTTTACCAAATGGGGCCTGAACGGCCCGGCGGTGATGGACATCAGCCACCACGTCAGCGCGCATCCGCCGGCCGACCTGCGGCTGTCGCTTGATCTGCTGGCATTTTTTCGAGAAGAATTTGACCAACTGCTGGCGCGCAGCCGCCAGACGGATATGCCGCTGCGCGTGTTCCTGGGCGCATTCTTCCCGCCCAAAGTGAGCGCCACCTTCGCGGGCATCGCCCGCGTGCCGGAAGACACGGCGATGAAAGACGTGAGTGACCGGGCGCTGCGCATCCTGCAGGGCCGGCTGGCGGACACGCGCCTGCGCCTGAATGGCGTGCGCGGTTTTGAGTACTGCCAGGTGTCGGCCGGGGGCGTGCCGGTGGGCGAGGTGGACCCGGTCAGCATGCAGTCGCGGCGGGTGCCGGGGTTGTACCTGGCCGGCGAAACGCTGGACGTTGTGGGCCCGTGTGGCGGCTACAACCTGCAATACGCCTTTAGCAGCGGCGCCGTTGCCGGTCGCTCGGCGGCTGGGGCAGGCTAATTGGCCCTGGACACGCCCGTTTACGCCGTTCGAGGATTATAATTCTGTCCCGGCCGGGCATCTATTGATAGACAGCGCCCGTGTCCGGACGGATGATTTTCCCTGCAATGGAGCACAACGATGAATAACGCACCCAAACGCGACATTTTCACCAGCAGCCTGGGCGTCATCGCAGCCACTCTGGGCTCGGCGGTGGGGCTGGGTAACATCTGGAAATTCCCGTTCCTGACCGGCGTCAATGGCGGCTCGGCCTTCATTATTGTCTATATCGCCTGCACGCTGCTGGTGGGCCTGCCAGTGATGATCTCCGAGCTAATGCTGGGGCGCAGCGCGCGCGCCAATGCCATCACCACGCTGCAAAAGCTGGCGCCCAAAAACCAGCCCTGGTGGCTGGTGGGCGTGATGGGCGTGGCCGCGGCCTTTATCATCCTGGCCTTTTACACCGAAGTCTCGGCGTGGGTGTTTGCCTACGTTTTCCAGTCACTGGCCGGCGGCGCGGTTTCTACCGACCCGGCGGTGACCTCGGCAGCCTTCAACGACCTGGTCACCAGCCCGCTGCAATCACTGGCGTGGCAGTGGGTGGTGCTGGTGCTGGTAGGCTTTATCATCATCCTGGGCGTTTCCAGGGGTATTGAAGCCGTCACCAAGCGCCTGATGCCGGCGTTATTTGTGCTGCTGCTGCTGATCTGCATCCGCAGCCTGACGCTGCCCGGGGCGGCGCAGGGTGTGGCCTTCCTGTTGCGGCCCAATTTTGCCCTGGTGACACCCGCCGTGGTGCTGACGGCCATGGGGCTGGCGTTCTTCAAGCTCTCGGTGGGCATGGGCACCATGATCACTTACGGCAGCTACTTCCGCGACGACCAGAATATCCCTGGCACGGCGACGCGCGTGATGCTGGGCGACCTGACCGTTTCATTGATGGCCGGCCTGGCGATTTTTCCGGCCGTCTTTGCTTTTGGCTTCGAGCCGGATGCCGGTCCGTCATTGTTGTTTATCACCATCCCGGCCGTGTTTGCCGCCATGCCGCTGGGCAGCGTGTTCATGGCGCTGTTCTTTGTGCTGGCGGCGATAGCCGCCACGGGGGCGATGATCTCGCTGCTGGAAGTACCGGTGGCATTCCTGGAAGAGCGTACTCGCCTGTCACGCGCCGCGGCCACCGTGGTGACCGTGCTGCTGCTGGCGCTGGTGGGCTCCACCGCGGCGCTGTCCAGCAGCACGCTGGCCAACGTCAAACCGTTTGGCCTGACGTTTTTTGACCTGTACGACTTCCTCTCGTCGAATATCCTGCTGCCGGTGGGCGGGCTGCTGCTGGCGCTGTTTGTGGGCTGGGCCTGGGGGCTGCCACGCGTTCAACAGGCGCTCACCAACCAGGGCCGGATCGGTAACGGCATGGTGGTGCGCCTGTTCTTCACCGTGGTGCGCTGGATCACCCCAATCCTGATCCTGCTGATCCTGCTCAACAGCCTGGGTGTGATCCGCCTGGGTTAACGCAGATAGCCGCCCTTCTCGGCCTGCGCCAGCACGGACTGGATGGCATCTACCAGCGCGCGCGCTGATTCGACACTCAGCTCCACCGCCACGCGCGCGCTGGGACCCAGCGCTTCGTTGACAAAGTCGATATTCAACGCGTGTTCAAATGGCGCGTCGAACGGGTGATCGTACGAGACGTCCGCCTGGCCCAGCGGGAACCAGCCGTCGGCGCGCTTGCCGCTGCCTTCGATTTCAATCTGCTGCGCGATCATGGTGCACATGCGCTTCTCCTCTTACGCCAGATGTTTCCCCAAAAACGCCCAGATCTTCTTCCAGCCGTCTTCGGCCTGCTCGGGGCGGTAGGCCGGGCGGTGATAATAGAAGAAACCGTGCCCGGCGTTGGGGTACATGTGGAATTCGTAATTCTTGCCGTGCTGCTTGAGCGCCGCTTCGTGGATGCGCACCTGTTCGGGTGTGGGGCCGCTGTCTTCCTCGCCAAACAGGCCCAGCAGCGGGATAGATAGCTGCGGGGTGTAGTCCAGCGGGGCCACCGGTTGGCTGGGGGTCAGCTCATCCGCGCTCATCACCACGCGCCCGCCCCAGCAGTCCACGGCGGCCTGGAATGCCCGGCTGCGGCAGGCCGCCAGGTAAGCGTGCCGCCCGCCGGAGCAGGTGCCAAAGACGCCCACCTTGCCGTTGCACTGCGGCAGCGCGTGCAGCAGGTTGGCCGCGCCTTCCAGGTCGCCCACGGCCTGGTCATCCGGCACGCCGCCGGCGGCGCGCGCCTTGGCCGCCACGTCTTCGGGCGTGCCGTGCCCGCTGCGGAAATACAGGTTGGGGCACAGCGCCAGGTAACCGTGCCGTGCAAAGCGCAGCGTCGCCTCGCGATACCAATCATCCCATCCGGGCAGGTGGTGCGCCAACACGACGCCCGGGAACGGCCCCGCGCCCATCGGGCGCGCAAAATAGGCGTTGATCATATCGCCGCCATGCCCATGCAGGCTGATGGTCTCGGCGATGATGCCTTCATATTGATCGGTCTGGTACATGCCTCGCTCCTTTCCATTATTCATGCCATTGACGGGTTAAGTATAGCGAAAAGCGCACCGCGCCGCTTCCCATGGCAGGCTGAGTCCTTGTATATCCTGTTGCAAGAGCGAGGCATCCTCCCATAATAGAACGTATCACATCGCCGGCAGGCGAACCTACGGGTAGTTGCTCCTGGGCAGAAAGGGAAAGCGTATGGAACTGGGCACTTTTTCCATCAGTCTGGCCGTCAAGGACATCCATGCATCCAAAGCATTCTATGAAAAGCTGGGCTTCACCGTTTTTGGCGGGGATATCAACCAGAACTGGCTGATGCTCAGAAACGGCGAGACCACCATCGGCTTGTTCCAGGGCATGTTTGAAAAGAACATGCTCACCTTCACCCCTGGTTGGGACAGCCACTCACAACCGCTGGCAAGCTTTACCGATGTGCGCGAAATCCAGCGCCACTTGAAAGAGCAGGGATTGGTGTTGAGCGCTGAAGCCGACGAATCGACCACCGGGCCGGCGCATTTCATGCTGGAAGACCCGGACGGTAACCCGATCCTGTTCGACCAGTACATCTAAGCAGGCTGCGCGCGTTCATCGACCTGCAGGACGATATGCAGGTGGTGGGCGAGGGTTGTAACGGCAGCGAAGTGGTACAGCTCGCCGTCGAGAAGGACAGCAAACTTCCCCCCAAAAGGTAGGATATTTATGGGGGAACTGAGGAAGGTGTGGCCTGCGGGTATATAATCATTCTATCCCCCGCCAGCAGAGAGGAAAACGCATGGTCACCTTTCCCGAAGCGATGGACGCGTACCGCGAGCAGATCGAGCGCGGCTTGATCCAGCAAGCCTACCAGGGCCTGATGCAGTATATGCAGGCGCTGCGCGCGCGCTTTGAAAAAACCTTCCCCGGCGATTTCGTCTCCGGCAGCATCTATGCCGGGGTGATGGATATGACCTATTTCTCGCTGTCCCCGGAGCGCTATAAAGAGCGCGGGTTGAAGATCGCGGTGGTGTTCCTGCACCCAACCTTCCGCTTCGAGGTCTGGCTCTCAGGCTACAACCGCCCGGTGCAGGCGCGATACTGGAAGCTGCTGCGCGCCCACGACTGCGCCCCCTACCACCTGGTGGACGAAATCCAGGGCTCGGATTCGATCCTGGAGCACATTCTGGCCGCCCCGCCCGATTTCACCAACCTGCCGGCGCTCACGCGCCAGATCGAGGCCGGCACGCGCGAATTTCTGCAGGGCACAGACGCGCTGCTTGCGCGGGTGGATGGGGAATACGCCGGCCAGCAGCCTTAAGCCACCCTACTTTCCCAGCACGCGGTAGATATCCATCGCCTTGCTTACCCGCGCGGCCAGGATCTCCGCGCCCAGTTTCTGCACGCCATAGCGTATTTCCGCGAAGGTAAACGTATCCTCGCCGGCGTGCAGGGTGTACATCTCCGTCCCGGCAAAGAATGCGGCGATGGAATCATCGAAGAAGTCCTGCACCGCCTGCGGCTCGCGCGCCACCACCAGGTAGCGCCGGTCGAAGGCCGGGTATTCGGGGAAGGTCAGCATGTCGCCGCCCAGGTTGGCGCCCCAGGCGATCATGCGGTTGGCCACCTTGCCCAGCCGCTGCTGCTCGTCCATGCGCGGCAGCAGCAGGAACTGCGGCAGCCGCAGGTCGGGCGAGACCACCGCCACGGCCTGCCTTTCGGCGGTGCTGTCGCTGTCGCCGCCGGTGTCCACCAGGTCGAACAGGTACATCACACCGCCGGGGATGGTCTTACGCGACACGTTGCGCAGCACGTGCGGCCCGCTGCCGCGCCGGGTGCGGTACAGCGCGGCGATCTTTTCGGCCAGCGCCTGGTCGGGTTCATGCGGGGAAAAGCCCAGCGACGCGGCCCAGGCCTGCTTGTTCCGTTTTTCCTGCCGTCCCGAGCGGATGGCCAGGATGAACAGCCCGATAAACATGGCGAAGAATGGAATCAGGAACAGTGGAAACAGGTCTCCCATGGCGGCCCCGGAATGGTTTCTCCCATTCGTGTTATTCGTTCTTATTCGTGATAAAGCTTTTGGGTGATAACGCTCTTACGGGTGCTGCCAGGTGACGCCCAGCCGCTCGAAGTCGTGGTACAGGCGTTGGGTTGTACCTTCGAAGTACTCGTCGCTCAGGTAGTGCTGCAGGTTGTGAGCGTGGTACACGCGGTCGGCGTAGTGGTAATTCATGCGGTCGGCAATGACCGTGTCCACCTTACCGGCCAGCGCGCCGGCCAGATCTTCCGCGCCGGGCAGCATCGGCGCGATCATGGCGAAGGTGCGCACCCCGGCCTGGTGCAGCGCTTCCAGCGCGCCCAGCCGCGCCCCGATGGGCGGCGCGGACGGCTCGAAGATGCGCCGCACGGCGTCATCCGCGGTAGGCATGCTGAAACCCACTTCCACCCCCGGCGCGTCGCGCAGCAGGTCCAGGTCGCGCAGCACCAGCGGCGAGCGCGTCTGGATCACCACCGGCCAGCCGTGGCGCAGCAGGATCTCCAGGCACTGGCGCGTCAGGCGGTAGCGGCCTTCCAGCGGCTGGTACGGGTCGCACACCCCGCTGACCCACACCTTGCCCGGCGTTTTGCGCTTGATTTCCTTCTCCAGCAGCTCCGCGGCATTGATCTTCACGTCTACGAACTGGCCCCACGGCTCGCGGTGGCCGGTGAAGCGCTTCATAAAATGCGCGTAACAGTACACGCAGCCATGTTGGCAGCCAGTGTAAACGTTGATCACATAGGGGTAGATCTGCGATTTTGACAGGATCGATTTGGCCTGCACTTCACGGAGGTTCATGCTTTGATTATACGCGCTCCATCCCGCTGATGGTTGAAGAATTCTGCGCATTATCCGCCTGGTTTTCGCAATTGTAGACGCTACGTAACCGTGGACTGCCTACGCCTGGCTCGCATCTGCATTTGCAGGCCGATTTATCATGCCCGCCAGTACATCGCATTGCTTTTCGCCCCCGCGCGTTTATAATTACGGGCATATGGCCGCGTACACGCCGGGGATCAAACCATGAAGGATGCCGAAATGCTGGAAATCTATAACCACGAGGTGCGCCGCGCGTGCGAGTGGACGCGCATGCGCCGCGATGTGCTGCCCGAGGTGGTTCGCCACGTACTCACCGGGGTGGGCTATGGCGGCGGTTATATCTCCTGGTGCGACCTGACCGAAGATACGGCTGACGCGGTGATCGAGCGCGAGGTGGCCTACTTCCGCGACCTGGGCGTGGATTTTGAATGGAAATACTACGACTACGATCGCCCTGCCGATTTGCCGCAGCGCCTGCTGGCGCGCGGCTTTACCCGCGGCGAGCCGGAAGCCCTGATGGTGGCGCACCTGGACGACCTGCCGGCCGAGTATTGGACCATGGACATCTCCGCCGTGACGCGCGTCACTGCCCCGGGCGTGGTGGACGAGATCGTGCGCATGGAAAACGAGGTGTGGGATCGCGAGATCAGCGGCTTTGCCGCCGGGTTGAAATACGACCTGGAGCACAACCCGCAAGACGTGAGCGTCTTCGTCATCTGGCAGGATGGGCGCGTGGTCAGCGCAGCCTGGACATTTTACCTGGCGAATACCACGTTCGCCGGCATGTTCGGCGGCTCCACCCTGCGCGAATACCGCCGGCGCGGCTACTACACCGCGCTGCTGGCCGCGCGCGCCCGCGAGGCGCGGCTGCGCGGATATTCTTTCTTGCAGGTCGACGCCAGCCCCAACAGCCAGCCCATCCTTGCCAAACACGGTTTCCGCTGCCTGGGCTATTCTACCCCCTACGAGTGGGAACCGGACGGCTCTGTGGTGAGCAAGGAGAACAGCATGTACGTGGTCAACCTGGCCGAGAAGCTGGCCCTGTTTCACGAGCATTGGAGCCCGCGCATCGTCGGCGAGCTGAACGATTCGTTCGTCAAGCTGGCCAAACTGCAGGGCGAATTCCTCTGGCATAAGCATGACGATGAAGATGAGCTGTTCCTGGTGGTCAAAGGCAGGCTGCGCATCCGTCTGCGCGACCGCGAGCTGGTGGTGCGCGAAGGCGAGTTTGCCATCATTCCGCGCGGGGTGGAGCACTGCCCGGTGGCTGCCGAAGAAGTACACGTGCTGCTGCTGGAGCCAAAAAGCACGCGCAATACCGGCAATGTGCAGAACGAGCGCACGGTAGACCCGCCGCGCATGTGAGCACCCGGCGACCGGCTGTTATTGGGGGAGAATGAGGGAAGGTATGGAAGAACGCCAGGAGCGGTATCGTTGGGGTATCCTGACGCTGATTGTATTAACGGTGATGATCGTGGTTGCCATCCCGTCGATGGCCATATCGGTACTATCGAAGGAAATCTCGCTCAGCCTGGGGTTGAACGTGGTGCAGGTGGGCCTGGTGTGGGGCATCGGCTTTCTGCCGGGTATTGCTACCAACCTGCTGGGCGGCGTGCTGGGTGACCTGCTGGGGCCAAAACGCGTGCTGGTGGTTTCAGTTTTGCTGGGCGGGCTGGCCAGCGCGGCGCGCGGGCTGGCGGGTGATTTTCCGGTGCTGCTGGTAATGGTCGTGCTGCAAGGCCTGACCGCCCCGGTGATCATGATGAACGCGATCAAGATGGCCAGCATGTGGTTTTTGTCGCGCCAGCTTGGCATTGCCAACGGCGCGATCAGCATCGGCATGGCGCTGGGCTTTTTGCTGGGATCGTTTTTCAGCGCCAGCGTGCTTTCGCCGCTGCTGGGCGGCTGGCGCAACGTGCTGATTGTTTACGGCCTGGTAGGCGCGCTGTTGGCCATTCCCTGGGCGCTGGTGCGCACTCCGCCGGTGAACGCGCAGGCAGGCTCTGCTGCCACATCGCTGGGCCAGGCCGTACGCCATGTGGCCGGCATTCCCGATATCTGGCTGCTGGGCCTGGCGCTGTTCGGGTTTGCCGGCGCGGTGCAGAGTATGCTGGGCTATCTGCCGCTGTACTTGCGCAACCTGGGCTGGCCGCCGCTCACCGCTGATACCGCGCTTTCCATGTTTCACACCCTCAGCCTGATCTTTGTCTTTCCCATCGCCTTCCTGTCGGACCGCATCCACTCGCGCAAAGGCCTGCTGCTGCTTTCGGTGATGTTTGCCGCGTTAGGCACCGGGCTGTTGAGCGTGGCGCGCGGCGGCTGGATATGGGCGGCCGTGGCGCTGGCCGGCTTTGTGCGCGATGGCGCCATGACCCTGTTCACCACCATGGCGGTGGAAACCGACAATGTTGGCCCAACTTACGCCGGCACGGCGGTCGGTTTTGCGATGGCGATCAGCGCGGTGGGCCAGTTGGTGGCCCCGCCGCTGGGTAACAGCCTGGCGAATTACCACCCCGGCGCGCCATTCGCGTTCTGGAGCCTGCTCACCCTGCTGGGAATGGTCTGCCTGGCGCTCACCCGCCGCGCGCGCCGCGCCGTGCCGGCCATTTCCGACTGACCACACTCCGCGCGGGGGTATAATCATCTGGAGCCGGGCGTTTTCATGCGCCTTGCTCAGGAGAGCCAGCCATGATTGCACAGGAAACCTTTGGCCGCAGCGGCCACCGCAGTTCGCGCGTGCTGCTGGGAGCAGCTGCCTTTTGGGATGTAACCCAGGACGAAGCCGACGCCGCGCTGGATGCCGCCTTTACCAGCGGTGTCAATCACGTGGACACTGCCGCCAGCTATGGCAATGCCGAGCTGCGTATTGGCAGCTGGATTGTCCGACACGGGCGCGACTTTTTCCTGGCCACCAAAACCGAGCAGCGCACTGCTCCCGCCGCCTACGAGGAAATCCGCCGTTCGCTCGACCGGCTGCGCGTGGACCAGGTAGACCTGATCCAACTGCATAACCTGATCGACCCAACCGAGTGGGAAACCGCCCTCGGCCCCGGCGGAGCGCTCGAGGCCGCCATCCGAGCTCGCGACGAGGGCCTGGTGCGCTGGATTGGCGTGACCGGCCACGGCCGCGCCGCGCCCGCCCGGCATACCGCCGCGCTGCAGCGCTTTGACTTCGACTCGGTGCTGCTGCCCTGGAATTACATGATGGCGCAGGACGCCGTCTACCGCGCCGATTTTGAACGCCTGCTCGCGCTGTGCCGCGAGCGCAATGTGGCGGTGCAGTGCATCAAGTCGCTGCTGCGCAGCCCGTGGGGCGCGCACCCACAGGACCGCAATACCTGGTATCGCCCGCTGGAAGATCAGGCTGACTTAGACCTGGCCGTGCACTGGCTGCTGGGCCAGCCCGGGCTGTTCCTCAACTCGGCCGGCGACGTGAACGTGCTGCCGCGCGTGCTGGACGCGGCCGCGCGCTTCACCACCGCGCCGGATGACACCGCCATGCAGGCAATGGTGGATCGCCTGGAGATGCAAACGCTGTTCCCTTAAAGCGCTGCGCTGGAGCTTTTTTGGCGCGCAAAACGCGGTTTGCCGCCCCGGGTTAAGAGCAGACCCGGCAATTCTTCAAAAGAGCGCGGTACATGTGCGCTCTTTTCCGCGCATATTGCTATAATGATAGAGACTTTATCACAGTCCCTTTCCCATGTTTGCACAATCGAACATTTGCCGCGCCTGTGTTTGTAGGTTGGCAGAGGATGGCTGCATTCCAGCCCAAGCCTCCTTTCCGCTTGCTGACCCCGGCCGGCCACGCATAGAAAGGACGTACAGATTATGCCTGCCCGACTCGTTACCTGGATTAAAAAGCAGCCGGTTACCGCCCTGTATCTCTTCGCTTTTCTGTTCACCTGGTTGGGATGGGCGCCCCAGGCGCTCCATTCTCGCGGTCTGCTACCTTTTGTTAGCCCGATTTTCTATATTTTGGGCGGCGTTGGGCCGCTGCTGGCGGTTTTCCTGGTTACTTCGGCGCTGCGTGGCGAAGGAGAATTTGGTGAGCCGTTCCGCGCTTTCACGATCTGGCGCGTACAGCCGATCTGGTTTGTGGTTGCCATCTTGGGCTACCCGTTACTGTGGCTGGCAGCACTGGCGGTGAGTGGCCAGACCGCGGCAGAACTTGCAAAGATCACCTCGCCGCTGGCAGTTGTGTCCACGTTCGCCGTATCCTTCCTGGCTGCCATTCCCGAAGAAGTAGCCTGGCGCGGTTTTGCATTACCTCGCTTGCAGGCGCGTTTCTCCGCGCTCACAGCCGCTTTCATCGTGGGCCTGTTGTGGGGCTTATGGCATATACCGTTGCTGCTCAACACCGACAACGTGATGTCTGGCTATGCATCGATCCCCTTTTTCATTACGGTATTGGCGCGCTCGGTAATTTATGTGTGGTTATATAACCATACGCGCGGCAGCCTGCTGTTTGTGACCCTCTTCCATGCGGTGTCGAACTCGCTGGGTACATTTGCGGGATGGGCGGAGATGCTGGTTACCGTGGCGGCGGCGGCGTTACTGGTGCTGGCTTTTGGCGCGGCAAACCTGGCGCGCCAGGCGCAACGCGGGAAAGTTGTAGACGCGCCGGTGATAATTGGCGAGTGACGCTTACGGTAGCACGAATATGGATTTTGGAAAGGATAGTAGGATGCGTTCACATACGTCTGTATCGCCTGGCTCCGCGACGGATACCCATTGGCTGCAAACAGGGCTTGTAATGCTGGCCCTGGTGGCGGGCGTCGCCCTTTTCATTCTGGTCGATCTCGCCTATTTCCGTTTTGCCGACGCGCGCTTCCCGCACGTGGGAGAATCGACCGCCCTGGCAAACCTGTGGGGCGTGGTTTCGCGAGCGCATTGGCTCGCGGTGCTGATCCCCATTGCCCTGTGGAAGCCCGGCTGGCTGGCGCTGCGTGTTGGCAGCATCCGCCAGCACGCGCGCATGCTGCTGATGATGCTGCTGGCAAACTGCGGCGTGATCGCTGCCTACCTGTGGCTGACCAACAGCGGCACGCCCTACAGCGGTAACCAGTGGCTGCTCACCGAAGTGGTGACCGTGCCGGTGGTGGAAGAGCTTTTCTGGCGCGGATTGGTGTTTACCATGTTGCTGGCCGCCTTTCGCCGTATCCAGCCCGAAACTACCGCCCTCAGGCTGACCGTCTGGTCGAGCGGCATTGCCTTTGGGCTGCTGCACGCCAACAACCTGTTTGCCGGGGTGGCGCTGCCATTTGTTGCCATTCAATGCCTGAATGCCAGCATCTGGGGCGTGGTGTACGGGTACGCGCGCGCCAAAACGGACAGCGTTTACCCCGCTATGCTGCTCCACGCGGCGATGAACCTGGTGGTGATCCTGTTTTAGCTGTTATTCCTCGATGAGGATGCGCTCCAGCACGCCGCTTTCCAGGTCGAGGATAGCGGCCTGGCGCGGCTCGCGCTTGAGCCCGCCCAGGCTGCCCGGGTTGATCAGCCGCGTGCCGTTGGGGTAGCGCGTGTCTTCGGCGCGGTGCGAGTGCCCGCGGAAAACGTACGCATAGCGCCCCGACTGCACCAGGGCATTCAGCCGGCTGGCTTCGTGCCCGTGCGCCGCTGCCAGCAGCACCCCACCGATTTCGCCGGTGAAGGTGTGCGCGGCGTAGTTATCTTCCCGGAAGTACTTGATCGTATTGAGGATCTCGCCTTCGGCCAGGTCACCGTTGCCAAAGGTGAGGATCACGCGAAAGCCGTCCAGCAGCCGGGCGGTATCCGGGTGAGTCAGGTCGCCGCAGTGCACCAGCGTGTCGATGCCCGCGGCGCGCAGCGCGTCCAGCGCGCGCAGCAGGTTGGCCTCGTTATTGTGCGTGTCGGAAAGGATGCCAATACGCATCAGACCGGGCTTTCTTCGGTGGCGGCCAGCGCCAGTTTATCGTAATCCGGCAGGATGTCTTCAGCGTCACGGATGGCGGGGCTGAAATAGCCCAGGATACCCACCAGGCTGATCAACACGCCGCAGATCACGATCAGCAGGCCCATGCCCGCGCCAGGGCCGGTGCCCACCAGCCAGCCGGCGCTGCGCGCCAGGCCGCTGTCGACGCGCATGGCAGGTTCAAGCACAAAATCGGCCAGCGTGCCGCCGATGATCGGCGCGATCGGGTTGGTGAACCACGCGATAAGCCGCCGCGCGGAGAACACGCGCCCCTGCAAATCCGGCGCCACCTTTGACTGCCAGATGGCCTGGTTGGAGCCGTTGATGAGGGGCATGGACAGCGCGCCCAGCACGCCGCCGCTGATCCAGGCCGGCAGCCCGAACTTAAGCCCCAGGATGGCCGTACCGACAATGCCGGAATAGATCCAACCCCCCAGCACGCCGTGTACCCGGCGGCGAAAGCCGCCCCACGCGCTCATTACGATGCCGCCCACCACCGCGCCGATGGCCCAACTGGACTGTACTGTGCCGAGGATCAGGCTGTTTTGATTGGTGCGCGCCAGCACCATGGGCGTGAACACCGTAAAGGCGATACCCGAGAACAGGTTGCCAAAGAAGAACACCAGCTGCAGCCCCAGCAGGCTGGGGCGCTGGAAGATATAACGGAAGCCGAACGCGGCCTCTTTCCATACACTGCCCTGAGCGGCCAGGCCTTCCTGCGTGCGCACCGGCTGAGGCACGTGCACTACCAGCAGCGCGCCTACCGCCAGGAAGAAGGTGATGATATCTGCCAGCAGCAGTCCCTGCAGGCCGATGACCGGCAGCAGCACGCCCGCCAGCACCGGGGCCAGAACCCCCGGCCCGGCTTCCATCAACGACATCATGCCGTTGGCGCGCCCGAGCTGCTCTTTGGGGATCATGGTGGTGATGGCGGCCGAATAGGCCGGCCACTGGAAGGCATTGCCGATGCCGTTGAACACTGCCGCAACGTACAGGTGCCAGAACTCCAGCCGCCCGATCAGGATGAGCACAAAAATACCGCTGGTGGCCAGCACCGCCGTCAGGTCGCTGAGCATCATCATCAGCTTGCGGTTGTAGCGGTCCACCATCACCCCGGCGAAGGGCGAGATGAGCAGGAACGGGGTGATGAAGAACACCTGCAGCAGGCCCATCGCGGTGGCGCTCTGGGTCTGCTGGTACATCCAGATCGTCAGGCCGAACTGCGACATGCTGGAAGCCAGCACGGAAACAATTTGCCCGATCCAGATGACGACGAATGCGATCAGGCCGGTGGGTTGGCGGGGGGATTTTTGCATGCGTCCATTATGCCAAGAACACGGCTGCCTGACAACGTCCATAAGACCAGGTTTTGGCGACTTTGTCGCCAAAAGCGCAGGGCGCGTATCCATTGTGTGCGATTTTCCTATACCGTAGGGCTTGCAGGGGGCGAGGCTTCGAGGTTCTTTCCGGCATGGCCGGTTTCTCTCGCCTCGCCCCTACCCATGATTCGAACACGGTTTTTCCCGCCATGCCCAGGGCAAAACGCCGAGCGTCTGAACCAAACAGGTCCAGACGGTTCAACTATAGAACATTTATGCTATAATTTTGGCAAGCGTATTTCCCACGCGCCAACCCTGGCGTGCATCCTGATAACGAAACGGCTATAATAACCCCTATGAGCAAAGTCCAAACCCAGTTTGTCTGCCAGCAGTGCGGGCGCACGTCGCCGCGCATGCTCGGGCGCTGCCCGTCCTGCGGTAGTTACGGCTCAATGGTCGAAGAAGTATTTACCCCGCCATCCGCCCCGGCGCAAAGCCCGGTGGCGCGCGCCGGCGTGCTTGGCGGCCGCTCGCAGCCCGTGCGCCTCAACGAAATCTCCGGCTCGGTCGAAGAGCGCATGTTCCTGCCCATCGGCGAGTTCGCGCGCGTGCTGGGCGGCGGCGTTGTCCCCGGTTCGATTGTGCTGGTAGGCGGCGACCCTGGCATTGGCAAGTCCACGCTGATGCTGCAAATGGCGGTGGAAATGTCGAACCGGCCGGGCAGCGGCAAGGTGCTGTACGTCTCGGGTGAGGAATCGGAGCGCCAGATCAAAATGCGCGCCGTGCGCCTGCTATCCGGAGAAAACGGGCAGCACCCCGCGCTCGAAGACCTGTTCCTGGTGACCGAGACCAACCTTAACACCATCCTCGAGCACGTGGCCGCGGTGCAGCCCAGCCTGCTGGTGGTGGACTCGATCCAGACCATCTATATCCCCGAGCTCAGCTCGAGCGCCGGGTCGGTCTCGCAGGTGCGCGAGTGCTCCTCGCGGCTGCGCGAGCTGGCCAAAAGCTCGGGCATCGCCGTGTTTGTCATTGGACACGTCACCAAAGAAGGCGTGATCGCCGGGCCGCGCGTGCTGGAGCACATTGTAGACACGGTGCTGTACCTGGAAGGCGATCGCTACCAGAGCTACCGCCTGCTGCGCTCGGTGAAAAACCGTTTTGGCGCCACGTCGGAAGTGGGCGTATTTGAGATGCGCGAGCGCGGCATGGTGGAAGTGCCGAACCCGTCTGAGGCGTTCCTGGCCGAGCGCATGGTCAATGCGCCTGGCTCGGCCATCGCCGTGACGATGGAAGGCACGCGCCCGCTGCTGGTGGAGCTGCAGGGCCTCACCAGCCACTCCAACACCAGCAACCCGCGCCGCACGCCCAACGGGGTGGATATGAGCCGCCTGCTGATGCTGGTGGCTGTGCTTTCGCGCCGCCTGGGCATGAGCCTGGCCGAGCAGGACGTGTTCGTCAACGTTATTGGCGGGATGCGCATTAACGAGACCGCCGCAGACCTGGCGGTGGCAGCAGCGATCACCTCGTCGATGCGCGATATCCCGATGAAGGCCGATACAGTGCTGGTGGGCGAGGTTGGCCTGTCGGGCGAGCTGCGCTGGGTGGGGCAGATGAACGCCCGCCTGCGCGAAGCCGGCAACCTGGGCTTTCGCGCTGCCATCGTGCCGCGACGGGTGCGCCGCGGTGAGCCGTACCCGGATGGCATCCAGGTGATCGAGGCGCGCTCGCTCCAAGAAGCTTTACTGTTAGGGCTGGTGGCAGACCCGCGATCCAAAAACTGACCTGCCTGGCCCGGAAACGTGTGGGGAAAAACGATAATATGCTGCGCAAACGCGTTCAACTGGCCATGATCCACCTGGCGGTGGCCATGACCCTGGTGCCGATCAACAGCACCTTAAACCGCATTATGATCAAAGAGATGGCCATTTCCGCCACGCTGGTGGCAATCCTGGCTTCGCTGCCATACCTGTTTTCGCCCACCCAGGTGCTGATCGGCTCATATTCCGACCGCCACCCGCTGTTTGGCTGGCGCCGCTCGCCCTACATTGCCATTGGGCTGGCGCTGTGCGTGCTGGGCGTGGTGCTCTCGCCTCTGGCGGTGTTTGTCATGCCGGTCAACTGGTGGCTGGGGCTGCTGGTTTCGCTACTGGTATTCGCGGCGTGGGGCATGGGCTTCAACGTGGCCAGCGTGTCATACCTGTCGCTGGCATCCGAGCTTTCGGGGCCGGAAGGCCGCTCGCGCACGGTTTCGGTGATGTGGTTTGTGATGATCGCCGGCATCATTGTCACCGCCGCCGCCCTGAGCGGCATGCTGGCAAATTATGATCACGCCGCGCTGCAGCGCGCCTTCCTGGTTGTGGGCCTCACCTCGCTGGTGTTAGGTCTGCTGGGGCTGGTGCGGCTGGAGCCGCGCACCACCGCGGCCGAAATTGCCGCCGCGGGCGTGGCGCAGCGCGCTTCGTGGCGCGTGCTGCTGGCCGAAGTGCTGGGCAATCCCGGCGCGCGCGCCTTCTTCATTTATCTGATCCTCATGCTGGCTGCCATCCTTGGCCAGGACGTGCTGCTGGAGCCGTTTGCCGGCGAGGCCTTTCACCTGCCGGTGCAGGCCACCACGCGCATCACGTCGATCTGGGGCACGTGCGTGCTGCTCACCCTGCTGGCCGCCGGCCCGCTGGAGCGGCGCATCGGTAAGCGACGCGTGGCGCAGATGGGCGCGGCCGGGGCCATTCTGGGCTTCGCGCTGATCGGCGCCAGCGGTTTCCTGGCGCTCACCACGCTGTTCTATGTTGGCGTGGTGGTGCTGGGGCTGGGCACCGGGCTGGCCACAGTATCCAACCTGTCGCTCATGCTGGATATGACAACCGCGCGGGTGGGATTGTTTATCGGCGCGTGGGGCGTGGCGGATGCTCTGGCGCGGCTGGTGGGCACCGTGCTGGCCGGCGCGCTGCGCGACGTGGTAGCACAGGTCACCGGCAGCGCCATTGGCGGTTACGTGAGCGTATTCGCCACGCAGGCCTTGTTGCTGGTCATTTCGCTTGCCCTCCTGGCGCGCATCGACGTGGGCCGTTTCCAGCGCGAAACGCTCACCCTGGAAGAGCGCGCTGCATTATTGGAAGAAGCTTCTTGAAGGAGAAAGGAAATCTCATGACTGCTTTGGAACAGGTACTCAACTGGGGGCCGCTGCTGCAAACGCGGCGCAACCATGCCCTCGAACACGCTTCGCTGCAAATTCTGGCGCAGAAAATGCCCGGGCTGCGGGCTGCCGGATACTCCGACGCCAACGGCTTCTGGGTGCTGGGCGACGTGCCCATCGAAGACCTGCGCCAGGCCGTGGACGAGGCCCAGGCGCGGCTGCGCGCCGGCGAGAGCCGCCTGGCCATCCACCCTTTCTGCGGCACCAACTTTGCCGCCACCGGCATCGCTGCCGGCACGGTGGGCTGGCTGACCATGCTGGGCACGCGCGACCGCCGCGACGCCTTTGACCGCTGGCCGCTGGTGATCAGCCTGGTCACCTTCGCCATGATCGCCGCGCAGCCGCTGGGCCCCATGGCGCAGCAGTGTTTTACCACCGAGGCCAACCTCGGCCCGCTGCAGGTGGTGGATATCTCACACCAGAAGCGCAACGGTGCTAACGTACTGCGCGTCAGCACGCGATTTTAATATTTTGTTGCCTGTCCGGGGCGAAGCGTCGGCGCAGCAACAAAGATACACTTTTCACCGCTCACCTTGCATTTTGGTTAGCCGCTAGAGAGCGCTTCCAACCAAAATCCGCGATTCGAGAAACAGAATCGCGGATTTTCGTTATTAACCATAGAACAACACACCACGCAGCCCGCACCACTGAGGATACCTGCCTTGAAAGATCTTTCCCGCCCGATCCGCACGGACGAAACCCTGCTGTGCCACATCCAGCGCAGCCGCCACTGGAGCAGCCTGCTCCTGCGGCTCGCCGGCAGCATCGCCATCATCCTGCTCGTCTGGCGCCTGTTTTACTACCTGAACCGCTCCTTCATCGAGAGCTATATCCGCCCGTGGAGTACCTTTGGCAGCTCGTGGCTGATCGTCGTTAACCTGTTCCTTTCACTGGTGCCGGCGCTGGTGCTGCTGGCCCTGGCACAGGACTTTCTGTACACCTTCCTCGTCGAGCTGTCGCTCACCGACCGGCGCATTGTGGGGCGCGTGGGCGGGCTGGTGTGGCTGCGCGAGGTGGATCTGCCGCTGGAGCAGGTGCAGGACGTGCGCCTGGATCATGGCCACCTGTTGATTGAGCGCGCCGGCGGCCGGCCGCTGCAGGTCTACGGCCTGCCCGGTCCGGAGCGCTTTGTCACCGCGTACCAGGAGCGCCACCTGGCCCTGCCCGCTCTCGACGACCCGGCCTACGAGCTGCCCGACGCGTTCACCTTCCAGGGCGCGCGCTAGACACCCGTTGACGTGCGGGCAGGCGGTGGAGTTTTTCAATCTCCCCTTCTTTCCCCGCGCCGGGGAGAGAAGGAGTCAGGGGATGAGAGAGGTTTTCCTCTCCATTTTCCCTTGACCAATCTTGCTTGATTCCGGTCAAGGATTCTTGTACAATTTAAGAATATAGCGGACCAGCCCCCTTGGGAAAAGTTTGCTTGCAATGACCGTTTCATGAGAGAAAGGGAGAGGAAGAATGGACGTCATCAAAGTAAAAGCAAACTCCCGCACTGCTGCCGTCGCGGGGGCGATTGCGGGGGTAATTCGGGAGCATAAGCACGCGGAAGTTCAGGCAATTGGGGCGGGGGCCGTCAACCAGGCCATCAAGGCGCTGGTGCTGGCCAAGGGCTACCTGGCCGATGATGGCATTCCGATTGTGTGCATGCCCGAATTCGTAGATGTAGATATTGATGGCAAGATCCGCACCGCCATCAAGCTTGTCGTTGAGCCCAAGTAAAAGATTGCCCGGCAAGGATCGCCTGAGGCGCTGCGTACCGGCTGCTTGGCCGGTGATGTATAGATAGGCTATGCCACAAGTGGACGAAAAGAAACAGGGTTTGCCCGGGCAAACCCTGTTTCTCGTTTTTATAACATCACGCTATTGACTTCGTCGCTGGAGAAGACCACTTCTTCCTTACCGGTCAGCTTCTCCTGCACCTTGCGCACGATCAGGTCTAGGTGTGGCGGGTGCGCCACGTAATCCAGGTCGTCGGCGGGCACGGTGAGCACCGGGCATTGCACAAAGCCGGCAAACCACTTTTCGTACAGCCCGTTCAACCCTTCAAGGTAATCGGCGCTGATATCGCGCTCGTAATCACGCGCGCGCTGCTGGATGCGCCCCACCAGCGTGGGCACAGAGGCGCGCAGGTAGATCACCAGGTCGGGCGGGGGCAGAAAGTCGGCCACGGCCTCATACAGCGCGCGGTAGGTCTGCCAGTCGCGCTCGCTCATGCTGCCCTGCAGGTACAGGTTTTGCGCGAAGATCTCCGCGTCTTCATAAATACTGCGGTCCTGGATCACCGACCCCGGGAACAGGTACAACTGGTGATGGATGCGCAGGCGGTGCGAGAGGAAAAAGGTCTGCGAGTGGAAGCTCCACGCCGCCATGTTCTGGTAGAAGTCCGACAGGTACGGGTTTTCGGTCACCGGCTCGTAGAACGGCTGCCAGCCCAGGCGCTCGCACAGCATCCCCACCAGTGTCGATTTGCCCACGCCAATATTACCTGCCACCGCGATGAATTTTTTCATGGCTCCCTCACTGCGACCGCGCGCTTTATGGAATTTCCCCGGCCAGCTCTTTCTGAATGATTTGCTGGAAGACCTCAAACGGCTGCGCGCCCACTACCGCCAGCCCGTTGATAAAAAAGGTCGGCGTGGATGAGATGCCCAGGTTGCTGGCAAAGTCAAAGTCGCCCTGCACCTCTTCACGCGTGCGATTCGTGCTCAGGCATTCCTGGAACTGGCCCAGGTCCAGCTTCAAATCGCTGGCGTACTGCTCGTACACCGCGTTGCCCAGCTCAGCGCCTTCCAACAGGCGCGCGTGGTACTCGTAGTATTTCCCCTGCTCGCCGGCGCAGTTGGCGGCCTCGGCGGCCGAGTTGGCGTTGAAGTGGATATTGGACAGCGGAAAGTCGCGGTACACCAGGCGGATCTGGCCGGGAAAGGCTTTTTGCAGCTCCGGCCAAACCTCGGCGTGCCACTTGCGGCAGTAGGGGCACTCGTAATCGCTGAATTCGATCAGCGTGATCGGCGCGTCGTCCGGGCCGAGGGCGTAATCATCGTCCACCGGCACGTCATAGCGGCGCACGGCCTGCTGCTGCTGCGCATCCGGCTGCGCGTCGTCCTGCGCGGCGGGCTGGGCAGCGGTGGGCACGCCGCCGCCCGCGTCGACCGACACGCCGGAGCGGCCGTCGAGGCCCCAGAAGATGTACCCGGCGGCCAGGCCGAGCACGAAGGTGATGGGCAGCAGCGCCGCGAAAAATATCGAGCGCCGGAAGACGATCTGGTCTTCGCGCCGCGCGCTCGAACGGTCAGGTCGGGGGGTGGGGGAAGCGTCCATGCCGGGATTATACCTGAGAAGCCGCGCGCGGGTGTTCTTTCTAGAAAAAAAGACACCCCGGGCGCGGGCGCGTGGGGTGTTGAATCACAGCAAGGCAGCATTTGCGGCTGCCTTGCATCACTTTTCCGGATGGGAGAGAAATTATGCGGGGCCGATTGCGCCGGTGGGGCAGACATCCGCGCACGAGCCGCAATCCTGGCACAGGGCAGGGTCAACGATATAGTTGCCGTCGTCCTGCAGCGAGATCGCGCCTTCGGGGCATTCGGTTTCGCAAGCGCCGCACTGGATGCAATCGCTGTTAATCATGTAGGCCATGGGGAACTATCCTTTCAGAACATGCTTCGGGTGAAATTGAAGACGTTCCGAGGATAGCACAATCAGACAATTCATGTCAACATTTCTTCTTCGTCGTTTGTCACCGAATCCGGCTGGAATATGTCATATATTTTCTGTCGATTTGATCGCCGCGCGCATCCTTGACATCATCCCAAGCTGGCAATATAATACGGGGGCAATTGATCCTCGATAGCTCAATTCGGCAGAGCGGGCGGCTGTTAACCGCTAGGTTCCAGGTTCGAGTCCTGGTCGAGGAGCCTACATCTTCTGCAGCCTCGGGCAACGCCGGCCCGAGGCGATTTTTTTAAGGTTCAGGTTCCACGCCCCCATTGAGGGGATTGTATTCGCGTCCTGGTCGAGGAGCCTACATCTTCCGCAGCCTCGGGCAACGCCGGTTTGGGACGCCCTCTTTTTAAGATACGAAGCTAGCTTTCCAGGCGAAAAACTGTTGAAATTGAGCAAATTGACTTGCGTTATCTTGATCTGTTGCCCGTTCTGACTTCTTACCTATTAAAGGATTGCCGGCCTAAGGGACTGCGGAATTATGGCGAACTGTCTGCAGAAGATGCCGATCAGATCGATCCAATCATCACCCATCTTGCCACTATGTCCATTGAACTGACTCGTCTTTTTCCTGCTGGACCGGATGACCGTTCGTCCGACAAAAATAAGTGAGGGTTCGCCATATTTTTGTTACCTTCTTCGCTTGACGCCTGCCAAGTAAGGCTTAGAATTAGAGAAGCGATGAGGCTCGCTAGGAAAGTATCGAACCGCCGACCACGGCTGATAGCTTCTGTCTGTGACCCCACAAGACAGAGGCTTTTTTAATACCTGCCCTCATTCTCGTTGAACCAATTTTCAGGAGGAATACGATATGAGCAGCATTGATCTGGTCCATGCCCGCGAGATACTTGATTCTCGAGGCAACCCAACCGTTGAAGTTGAAGTGACCCTGGATAGCGGCGCATTCGGCCGGGCCGCGGTTCCATCCGGAGCTTCAACCGGTATCCACGAGGCATTGGAATTGCGCGATGGCGAGAAAGGCCGCTACGGCGGCAAGGGAGTGCTCCAGGCTGTTGAACATGTCAACAAGGAGCTTGCGGAAGGCATATTGGGCATGGATGCATTGAACCAATCGGCAGTGGACAAAGCCATGCTCGAACTGGACGGCACCCCCAACAAAAGCAAGTTCGGCGCCAACGCCATCCTGGGCATCAGCCTGGCCGTAGCGCGCGCAGCCGCTGATGAGGTAGGGCTGCCCCTGTACCGCTACCTGGGTGGCGTAACCGCAAAAACCTTACCTGTGCCCATGTTCAACATTCTCAACGGCGGCGTGCATGCCAACTGGCAGGGCACTGACTTTCAAGAATTTATGATTGCTCCAGTCGGCGCGCCTAATTTCCGCGAGGCGCTGCGCTGGGGCAGCGAAGTCTACCATGCGCTCAAGGGGGTCTTGAAGAGCAGCGGCTACACCACCGGCGTCGGTGACGAGGGTGGTTTTGCGCCCGCGCTGAAAACCAACGCCGAAGCCGTGGAAGTCATCTTAAAAGCCATCGAAAAAGCCGACTATAAACCCGGTGAGCAGATCGCCCTGGCGCTTGATCCTGCCTCGAGCGGTTTTTATGAGGATGGCGTGTACAATCTGCGCACGGAAGGGAAGAAAGTGTCTTCGGCCGAGATGGTCGAAATGTACGCGGACTGGATCAAGAAGTACCCGATCGTGGTTCTGGAAGACGGCCTGGCGGAAGATGATTGGGATGGCTGGAAACTGCTCAACCAGACCATCGGTGACAAGATCGAGCTGGTAGGCGATGACCTGTTCGTGACCAATGTCGAGCGTGTGGCGCGCGGCATCCAGGAAAATGCCGCCAATGCGGTACTGATCAAGCTGAACCAGATCGGCACGCTGACTGAGACGATTAACACGATTGAAATGGCCCGCAAGGCCGGTTGGGGTGCGATGGTATCCCACCGCAGCGGCGAGACGGTGGACAGCTTCATCGCCGATTTCACCGTGGCGATGAGCACCGGCCACCTGAAGACCGGCGCGCCCGCCCGTGGTGAACGGGTCGAAAAATACAACCAACTCATGCGCATTGAAGAAGAGTTGGGTGATGCCGCCATCTATGCCGGCCGAAAGGCATTTGTCCGGTAGACGATCCAAAAACGAAGGAAAGAGGGCCGGGCAAAGTGGCCCGGCCCTTTCATAATAGGATTGCGCGTATGAACACCACACTGATTTTGGTGCGGCACGGGCAGACGGATTGGAACCGGGTTGAGCGTTCCCGCGGCCGGTATGATATATCGCTCAATTCGACCGGCCTCGAACAGGCTCGCCGGATCGCGCAGCGATTGGCGAAGCGCTGGAATCCGGCGGCCATTTATTCCAGCCCGTTAAGCCGGGCTATTCAAACCGCGGATGCGATTGCTCTCGCCTGTAATCAAAAGGTAATGCCCGAAGCGGGATTAACGGACATCGATTATGGCGCATGGCAGGGTATGTCACCTATGGAATACCGTGTGATAAACATCTTCGCCAAAACTGGTCTGCAGGGGTTCGGCCTCGAATAACTTGAAGGTTCGCTTTCCACCGGATTTCCTCTCCGCGCGCAGGAAAATGGTATTTCCTATGCCTCGTTCGTAAAACGAATGGGCAAGCTCATATTGGTGGGTGACAAAAAACACCTTAATTTTCCGTTCCAGCAGCGCATTTGTAATTTGCCTGCCGATCTCCGAGCCTTCCCTTTCGTTGGTGGCCGCGAAAGATTCATTGAACAGCACCATCGAATTGGGGGTAACATGGTCGGCAATATCGCTCATCCGGCTGAGCTCTTCGTCCAGTTTCCCGCTTTTCATGGTGACATCTTCTTCACGCTTATAGTGGGTAAAGATTCCCGTGCTAAGATTCGCGCTGAAGTCGCTGGCCGGAACGTACATTCCACACTGCATCATCAGTTGGGCCAGGCCGATACTTCGCAAAAATGTCGATTTTCCCCCCTGGTTGGCTCCGGTGATCATCACAACGTCTTTATGATCTGCGTTCACGTCATTGCCGACGACCTTCTGTTTCATGGTCAACGCCAGGCAGACGTCGTATAACCCATGGAAAGCATGCCTTCGTTCTGCTGCCGGCGCTGGCGAGGGGAAACAGATGGGACTTTCCCACTGCGCGAGCTGCTCGTGCAGATTCAGACATCCGACATAAAATGCCAGCTCGATCTGCAGCATTTTGAAGAAGTTGTCGATGTGATCCGCCGACTGCGCAAGCGCGTTGGCAACCAGGTTTATTCCAGTGTCCTTTAATTTCCCCAAAGCCCGTGCACCGGATTCGTCTCGGTCACTGATATAGAAGAAATATGTAGGATTCTTCCGATTAAGAATGTCCTTCCACCATTTCAAATTTTTTGGCCGGCGAAGGATGTAGTTCGTTCCTTCATTCCCTTGCCCTAAATCAGCGCTGATCAGCACGCCATCCCGAAACTTGAGCTCCTTCAAGTGATTTTCTACAATGGCAAAATAGTCGTCATCCAGCTCTTTTTGAATCATCGTAAAAAATCTGCGGAAACCTTCCGACTCAAATTCACGGGAATATGTGTCCGCTATCCCTTTTAGCCTACGCAGCAACCCCACAAACATGTTCATCAACTCAAGCGCGCCACTGAGGACGCCGCTTGGATAATACGTAAATATTCCCATCCAATGCTGCCGTTTATTTTCCATGGCCTCAATCGGGATTTGGAAGATCTCTCGAATGACAGAAGGGAAACGCAAGCAGTCCTTAAGAATATTTTGCCGGTAAAGGATGGTCTCAATCTCATCCGAGCCTGACAGGACGGCCTTCCAGGCAATATCCATTAGAAAGCGGTCGCCGCGCGCCATCGCGTTGAACAACGTATTTAATTCCAGGTCCTGGACCAGGGCTTTTTCGTTAACGGGTAAAGGGTGTTCCAGATCAAAGTCCTGGTCGCGAAACATCAGATATGCTTTCATCCCTGAATACGCTCCTTTAATTGGCTGTACGTAAGGTAATACTTCTCGGCAATACTGATCGCATATGCCAGTCCATCCGATGGTCTCCGGACAATCTTGAAGGTTCGCAAGGCTGGATTTTCGGGCACAATGGTACTGACCATGCTGACCGTTTTTTCACTCAGAGAAGACAGCTCATCGATAAACGTCACGCATATACACAGTAGATCCAATGCAATGATCTGCTCCATGATCTTCTTGCTCAGAAAGACCGCATCTTTCAACGTTGTGGAGGTGAAGATTTCGTTCATGATAATGATGCTCTCTGGCGTTGCATGATTCAATATTTCATGAATCCGCACCAGGTCATCGTGCAGTTTCCCGCGTAAATTTTTGATCTTTTCTTCTTTTTCAAAATGGGTAAAGAGTTGATCAAACAGAAAAAGCTGGGCTTGCCGGCCTGGGACTGGTAAACCTAAACATGCCAGGTAGTGGAGCTGCCCGAACATGCGGGCGAAGGTGGTCTTTCCACCTTGATTTGGGCCTGAAATGACCAGGATGCGCTCACTCCCCTTCAAGGTAAAATCATTGCAGACCACTGGCGCACCTTCGGCGACCAGCTTATTGGCTAAAGCAATGTCGAAGCCGTCCACTTCGAAAATTTCTTTCGTTTGACCGGAAACTGCCGGGTAACAGAATTTCAGGCCGGCCTGTTTAATTCTTCGGATGTACTCCAGGTACGCAATATAAAACTGGATCTCACGATCAAAAATACGAATCGTCTCATCCATGAAATGTTGGTGCTTCTCACAATAGGCATCCAGTGTGGAAAAAACTTCTGGGTACAATCTGGCAACGCAGTCCAGAATTTGCGCTTCTACATGATTGAACCCCGAACCCTTGATATTTTTGACTTTGTAATCCTTTACAGCCCCCTGTTTGAACTTTTCAAAGGTTCGCTCAACCTCTTCGCTGTAATCACTCTCCAATTCATATTTTCGAACCCCAACGCGGTTCCCTTTAATGATGATGGCATAATGAATCGTTGATTGGTCGACCTTGCATTTCGCGGTCTCTTGTTCAAGCGACTGGAAATTCTCCGCATTCACATAGCGGTCCAGGTATTCTCGAAAAGCAAGCAAACCACGCGATTTCAGCGCAGCCCGCGACAAATCCCGTCCCAGGTTCCTAATCGCTTCGCAATAAATAACAGCGGCTTCCAAAAACCAGCCGGCTTTATGATAGTGATAATCAAGCTTGCCGGCCATGCCAAGATACCGGCGGACAATCACCATTTTTTGTGCAAATATATCGATGCGCTTCAGTACTTCGTCGCTTTCTAAATCCTGCGCGACCTCCTGCCGGTACTGGATGGTTTCAACATTATGGAAAGGCAAATAGAAAAATGGTTTCAGGTTATATTCTTGCCGGCTCGCGCAGACGGCATCGACGACCTGATCCAAGTTTAGATCAACGAAGAAAGGTGGCATTTCTGCCGCTTGGATTTCCTCATAATTTGGAATGCGCTCAAAGAGGATGCTTTGGAAGCGCATATTGTTTTTCATTCCGCTCGCAATTTCCTTTAAGTTCATCGGCCCTCACTCAAAAACAAAAAAGCCTCTACTGGAGCGTGCGCTCAGTAGAGGCTATCAGTCGGGTGACAGTTTTGGCGAGCCTCATCGCCATGGATCTATTCGATTAATTAGAATTATACTCGAAAACTTTGCCGATGCACTTTTATTGACATAGGTTTCTGTGTACAACGCACGCTCTGGTTTGGTTTTGTTTTCGGAACCGGTGTCCTACTTTTCTCGATCTGTCTACCCTTCGAAGATTTTCCGCAATCCGCCAGGTTCCAGGTTCGAGTCCTGGTCGAGGAGCCTACATCTTCCTGTGCCCCAGACAACGCCGGTCCGATGATAGACTGGCGAAAACCTAACCCCCCGGCCCCCTTCCCGACCCGGGAAGGGGGAGCGGAAAGCGTTGATGGTTGCGAAACTGCCTATGCTCCGCGGGGGTTAGGTCTGCTGGCACGGTACGAAACGAATTACCAAACGAAAAGAGGCTTTTAGGAGCCTATGAGAATAAGCAGCCGGGGGCGCTTGCAATGGAGCCATTTCCGGCGCGTGCTGGCAGCATGCCTGTGGCGCCATCCACACCCGATCCTGGCGTATAATATCCCTAATCCCACCCCCAAGGACTCCCCCCATGGCTGACACCTACCCCACCGATCCTACCCCCGACGAGCGCATCCTGGCGGCGGCGGCGCACGCCTCGATCCTCATCCCTATGATGGGCTTCTTCGCCCCGCTGATCATCTGGATTTTGCAGAAGGACAAATCGCGCTTTGTGGCTTTCCAATCGCTGCAGGCGCTCGCCTACCAGTTCGCGCTGCTGGTGGGGTACATGCTTGGGATGCTGTGCTACGGGGTATCCTTCTTCCTGCCGTTCCTGTTCATGATCCCGCTCTCAGGCCAGCACACCAGCTCGCAGGTGGATAGCATCCTAGGGCTGGGCTTCCTGCTGCCCTTCGTCATGCTGCTGATCGTCGGCCTGGCCGCGCTGGCCGCCATTGTCTATGGCATCGTCGCGGCGGTGAACGCCTTTCAGGGCCGGCCATTCCGCTACTGGATCGTCGGCGCGCAGGTGGAGCGCTTTACCCGCCCGCAGCCGGCGGCCGCCTGATCGCACAGCGCAGGGGCAATTTGCTTGCTTGAAAAATGACTTCCGGCGCGCTACCATAGCAGTACGCAATTCGCTTATACGGAGGGGTAGCCATGACGCATCCATCGCGCGCCGGCGCGCTGCGGCTTACCGTGGGGGCACTGGGCCTGGTGGTCTTCCTCGCGCTGGTGGCCGGCCTGCTGCTGTTTAACTACACCAGCGGCCTGGCGTTGATCGCCGGGGCGCTGGTGGCTTTAGCGCTCATCGGCCTGGTGCGCTTCCTGGCGCGGCGCGGCTGGAAAGCCTGGCTGCTGGCAGGGCTGGCGACCGGGTTCGGGCTGGCTGTTTTTCTGGTGCTGTTGTTGTTTACCCGGGACCGTTATTACAGCGGGTATCCCAACCTGATCTGCCCCATCGCCAGCTATCACGCTGTGGTTGCGCCGGATTCCACCCGGCTTAATGGCTTTCAGATCCAGGAGACCGTCACCCTGGTGGAAGGCGGGGAGTTTACCCCACCGGATACCTGGTCCGCGGAAATGGTGGACAACCAGCCCGGCTACCGGCTGCCCGCCGGGCAGGCGGCGATTGACAGCCGCGGATTCCTGCTCAAAGAAGCGCGGGTCGACCCATCGGTGACCTGCAATGAAAGCGCGCTGGTCGAGCTGCGCGACGTGCCGCGGAACGCATTTTATGCCGCCGCCTATGCCCGCGATCTGCAGCAGTATCCCTACGTGGATACGGAGACTGTCACCTGGGATCCCGGCTCAGGGGAGATTCGCTTCAGCTATATCGTCCCGCCTTTTCAGATTCTGCGCCCGGTCCTTTCACCGCTGATCGGCGCTTCTTCCATCAGCCAGTGGCTGCTGGGGCTGCTGGCCCTGCTGGGCACGTTTGTATTTACCCCCATCGTGCGGCCGGTGCTGGAAGAGTTTGCGCAAAACTGGTTGAAAAAGAAGCTGCACGTGGGCGATCATCCTGCCGGCGTGTGAGAACGGAGCGGAGCGCGATGATCTCTGCCCAGGATGTGCTCAACCTGTATACGCTGCTCGAGTCGCTGGGCATCCGCATCTGGATCGACGGCGGCTGGGGCGTGGACGCGCTGCTGGGCGAGCAGACCCGCCCGCATGCCGACCTGGACATCGCCATCGAGCAGCAGCATCTGCCGGCGCTGCGCGCGCTGCTGGAAGGCTGCGGCTACCGCGATGTGCCGCGTGACGACACCCAACCGTGGAACTTTGTGCTGGGAGACCACGCCGGCCGGCTGGTGGACGTGCATGCCATCGTGCTGGATGCGCAGGGGAACGGGTTGTATGGCCCGTCCGAGATGGGCGTGATGTACCCGGCCTCGTCGCTGACCGGGCGGGGCAGCATCCTGGGACGGGCGGTACGCTGCATTTCCGCCGCGGACATGGTGCAGTTCCATACCGGCTACACGCCGCGCCCGCACGATTTTGCCGACGTGCGCGCGTTATGTGCTCGTTTCAACATCCCGCTGCCGCCAGACTTTGAGAAACCTGATACAAAATCTCCCAATTGACAACGCCCCGCGGCGCGCTATACTGGAAGCGAATCAGGTTGGTGCATCCGTCTGTCCCGGGGGGGTTACAGGAGACCATTCCGGCAGACGCGCATCCCGGCCTGGCGTGATCCATATCGATTACAGGTGCATATTGTAAACCGCTGCCAGCATCATCGCCAATCGGACGTTTGATAAGGAGAATTGCGATGAAAACTGTTGTGCGCGTTCTGTTTGTTTTCATGCTTTCGGTGGGGTTCTTACCGGTTGGCGCTGCCCGGGCAGCCACCACGCCCGCCGATCCGACCTGCGCCCTGGTGGCGGCGCAGCTCGGACTGAACTATGAGTCGGTGGTGCTGGATGGCGCCATTACCTGCACCCTCTATCCCAAGGGTCTGCGCTGGAACCGTGATGTGGTGTTCTTTGCGCACGGCTATAATGACGCTCGCCAGCCTATCGGCATCCCCTGGGATACCCAGCTCGTCCGTGGAGATGTGAACCTGCCGCAGCTGGTGACCGCGCTGGGCTACGCCTTTTCTACCACCAGCTACCGCGCCAACGGGCTGGCGGTGCAGGAAGGCCTGGCGGACGTGGTGGCCCTGGCCAACCATATCCGCGCCGTCAACAGCCGCGCGCGGCGCTTTTACCTGGCCGGTGCGTCGGAAGGCGGGCTGGTGACGGCGCTGGGCATCGAGCGCTACCCCACGCTGTTCACCGGCGGCCTGTCGACCTGCGGCCCGATCGGCAGCTTCCGCCAGCAGGTACAGTATTGGGAAGACTTCCGCGTGGCCTTCGACCAGGCGTTCCCCACGCTGCTCTACCAGCCCACGGACTACGGCCCATCTACGCCCATTTATATTGACCCATTTGTGGTGCAGAACTGGGAAGGGGTGGCCGCCGGGTACGTGCTGCCCACGCTGGCGGCGGACCCCGGCACCGTGGCTGCGCTGCTGGCGCAAACCGGCGTGCCATACGATGCGGCCGACCCCGAAGCTACCGCAGCGGCGTCGATCCTCGAGCTGTTGTATTACAACGTGCAGTCCACCAACGACGGTCGCCTGGCGCTCAATCCGTCCATGACGCCCGACCAGCTCCCGCCACCTTCGCTGCTGGGCAATCCGTACAGCAATCCCGGCTACGTCACGCCGGAGTATCCAACCGGGCTGCTACCCGACCCGGTGGCGCTGGCTAACCTCAAGGCCTACGAAACGACCGGCAAGCCCGGCCGCCCGCTGATCATCCTGCACACCACCGGCGACCCGGTGATCCCGATCAGCCAGCCGCTGCGCTATGTGGCCAAGGCACTGGCCGCCGGCCGCCTGAGCCGCGCCACTTTCCTGCCCATCAACCGGTACGGGCATTGCAATTTCACCCCGGTGGAGCTGGTGCTGGGCTTCTACACCATGGTGTTCCACTCTACGCATACCGCGTTTAGCTCGGCGCAGCTGCGCGCCGCCCTGCCGGATTCCGCCGACCGCGCCGCGTTCAAGCAGTTGAAGCAGGATATGCTGGATAACACAAAGTGAATTCAATGACGAGTGCCACACGGCCGCGCAAGCCCGCAGCCGTGTGGCTGGCCGTGCTGACCTTTGCCCTGATGGCCGTGTTCTGGGTCGTGGCCGCGGCCTACCTGTGGGTCACCGAAGATACGCACACCCTGCTGTCCGCCGGCAACGTGGTGCGTGCGTTCATGCTGGCCAACGCGCTGATCCTGCTCATCCTGGCGGGCGGGTTGTGGGCGCGCCGGCGCCTGTTCTGGTGGCTGGCGCTGGGTTACATGGGCGCGAACATCGTGCTGACCATCACCGATCAGGTGGGCCTGGTGGACGTGCTTTACCTGCTGGTGTGCGTCGCGCTGGGGGCCATGCTGGTGGTCACGCGGCGCTGGTTCAGTATGTGAGATGGGTGAAACGGAATTCATGTAGGGGAGTGATGGGCTCCCCTTGGTTCCAACGCTATTCAAGAGATAAGCGGTTTTGCGCAAAAAGGCTCACCCCCTCCCGCTCCCCCAAAAGAAGAACGCTTTTGGGGGAGAGAAAGCTGGCAATCTTCCTCCCAAAGAAGAACG
>JBDHWQ010000024.1:0-65879 GCA_039810245.1 Longilinea sp.
ACGGCGGTGACCGCGAGCGGCTGCTGGAAGAATTATCTACCTACAGCGCCTCGGTGCAGGAGATGAACCGCAGGCTGCTGGGCGGGTAACTGGCCGGATGCAAACGGTTGTGGCTGTAGTACAATAAAATTACCTATGAATGCATTGTAAACCATTTGTTTCTTACTGTGCAATTTTAGGGGAATCATATGGATACCTCAAATATAAGAAATTCTACTCTGGAGGATAAAGACAGCAAAGAGCAGGTGCTGGTGCAGCGCATCGAAGAGCTGATCGTGGATATTGGCCGCGTGCTGCACGCCAATTCCAGCACGCTCAAGATGGTGCAGATGGCGCTGGACACGGTAATGGAGATCCTGGCGCACGAGCTGGAACTGCCCAAAGACACGACCGAAATGCGCCCGGACCAGGAAGCCGCGCTGCTGGATCGCGGCGCGCAAAAACTGGCCGGGGCCATCGCGCAGTTCTTCCAGGCCACCAACACCGAGCAGCGCCTGCGCGCGCTGCCCGAGCTGCGCTGGCAGTATCTGCAACAGGTACAGGAAGACCTGGCGAATTACAAGGAGCTGGTGCCGATGGCTGAGGCGCGCGCTTCGACCCTGCGCAAATGGGCCACGGATACGGCGGAGATTTGCGGCGAAATCAAGAGCGGCTTTCTGCCACGCGAGGCCACGCGCGATCTGCAGCGATCCGCGTTCCTGCTGCAAAAAGCAGCCGCCTATATTCCGGTGACGCGCGCCATCGTGGCCGTGACGCAGATGGATCATTCGCTCCACGCCCTGCGTGACTTCGTCACCCAGGATAAGCGAAACGAAGAAAGCTGGGAATACTGCGCAGTGCGCCCCATCGCGGGCAAGGCTGTGGAGAGCATGATTGAGTTTGCCGCCACCCGCGGTGTAGACATCGTAGTCAATGACTACGCACCGGGCATCCAGATTTCAATGCACCCGCGCGATATCCAACGCGCGTTCACCAACCTGCTGCATAATGCTATCAAATATACATGGATCCATTTAACATCTAATCGCCGCCCATGGGTGACAGTGGAAATCCATGCCAGCGAACAGATGGTAAGTATCAGTTTTATCAATTGGGGTGTGCCCATCGCCCGGGATGAAATCGATGAAGGGCTGATCTTCCACCTGGGCTACCGCGGACGGCTTTCCAAAGACCGCAACCGGCTGGGAACGGGCATTGGCCTGACCGACGCGGCCCTGGTGGCGCAGACGCACAGCGGCGAGGTAACGGTGGACAGCCACCCTGCCAGCGCGTCTGCGCGCAGCGAAAATGAGAAAGGCTATTACGACCAGGCATTCCTGACGACAGTGACCATGGTTTTGTCTCGGAATCCTGCCAGGGGAAAAGGATAAGCATGCAATCACGGATCAGGGTTTTGTGGATCGAAGACAGCGCGCGCTACGAGCTGAGCGAGCTGACCGGGCCGGTGTACGCTTCGCGCAAGTACGTGCTCAACCTGGCCGAAGACGCCACTACCGCCATGTACCATCTGCAAAACGCGCAGTTTGACGTATTGATCGTGGATATGCGCATTCCCCCGGGCGACAACCAGGTATGGCAGAAGATTTACGAGAAAGGCGGCAAAGATAAAGATACCGCCCAATTGGGTCTCAAGTTGTTGCGCTGGCTGCTGGCAGGTGAAAGCGATAATGATCTAGATATGCTGGGTAAGCCACCTGAGTGGGTATCAGCATGCACCGTTGGCGTTTTTACAGTAGAAGGACGCGAACAGCTACGCCGAACGTTGGAAGAACTCAAAGTTACTTCATATGAACAAAAACGCGCTACACGACGCGACACCGCCCTGCTCGACTTAATAGAACGAGTAATAAAGAAGTGCGAGAAAGCGTAGGATCAAGAAAGGTTTACGTCAAATATGCAAAATTTATCTATTGACGCGGTTGTTACAATTCTTCTTTATTTAATCGGGGTGCCTGTGTTACTAGTACAGAACTCTAAAGACGATGTTCGCTATGTATTACGTCATACCTTACATTGGGAAACCTTTTTTTTTAGCATCACTCCCGTGATATTTGCTATCTTGATTGTGTTCATACCTATGATACTTGCTCATGTTTGTGGTTGGTATAACCAGCAAACGATGACTTCAGATCTTATTTTATTCTTCTTGATTCTTGTTTCTTTAGCTGTATCGATGATAATGCCTCGATACATTCGTAAGAGAGATATCATTGATCGTCTTGTTCAAAAAACTATCAGGAAGGTTAAGACTAGCGGTCGGTTGGATAACAGTATTTTGGATGCCTTGGAACTATTAGGAATGGAGAGTGATACAGGATATGAGAGAGGGCTAATTATCAGCGCAATGAACCGTTTGAGTAACGCTATGGTGCAAAGATTGGATTATTCGGGCTCACGATTAGAACGATTACTAGAAGTTTTGCGCAATGTTCTTTTTGGCAGTGATGTACTGAGCTCTCCAGATAATTTCAGGTCGGCAGTAGAGGTTCTTCGGCCAATCATTAGTACCTATTACAGTAAGAGTAAGGATAATATCTGGTTTTCAGACGCTGATATCGACTATTCTTACTTACTTCTATCGGAGATGGGTTGCCAGGCCATAGACTTTCGTGTAGAGGGAATAACATCTGCTTGCATTGACGGACTTGAAGGAGCTAATATTCCCAATTCTTCTGCAAGTAATGGTTTATGGCAAATAGGTGCGGCCGCTATCGAAAAGAACCGTATAGGACAAGCTCGCGAAGCACTTCATTTTCTGGATGCTATAGTCAATAGCGAGACTGATCTATGCGAGCATGACGAGATAGTTTATGACTACCTCGCTTTGCTGTCGGCCTTTTGGGGGCACAGCGCAGCCGGGCGTAGGGAAGTTCTTCCACAATTAAATGATCTCTACGAACGCGACCGCCCGGTTGAAAATCCGATAATCTCAGAGGAAGAGATGCCGCGCGAACGGCTGCTGGCGCGCCTGGTGCGCGAGGCCATCCAGCACCACACTAAGGTCGGGCGTTTTACCATCGCCGACAGCATCGACGATATGTGGTCCAACTACATCATAGGGTTGCAGAACTAAAGCCTGTACAGGGTTAACAAAAGCGCAAAATCAAAACACGCAGAAAAATGGTAGAATGCGTGGAGTGTATTTGTTTCCATTGTCTATTCGCAACTGAGGACACGCATGATGTATCGCAGACCGACCATTGGCCTGGCGCTGGGGGGCGGCGGCGCGCGGGGTTTGGCCCATATTGGTGTACTTCGCATTCTGGAACGTGAGCGCGTTCCCATTTCGTGCCTTTCGGGCACCAGCATGGGTGGGGTAATCGCCGCTGCCTATGCCGCAGGTCTCCCGCTTGACCAGTTGGCGGTAGAAGCCGAACGATTGGGCAAGCTTACGCGCATGATCGAGCTGGTTGATCGCAAGTTCCACCTGTTCAGCGGGCTGTTCAACAATAGCGGTATCCAGAAATACCTGGCGCGGCTGCTGGGCGACCATGCCACGTTTGAATCGCTGTGCATTCCGCTGGCGTTGAGCGCGGTAGATAACCGTACCGGGCGCGAGGTGGTGCTGCAAAGCGGCGACCTGCTGATGGCGGTCAACGCCACCATGGCGCTGCCCGGAGCGGTGGCGCCGGTGGTGATGGGCAACATGCTGCTTTCGGATGGCGGCACGCTCAACAACGTGCCGGCCGACCTGGTACGCTCGATGGGCGCGGAACAGGTGATCGCGGTTAACGTCAGCCCGGCGGTGGAAGATTTACTGCTCGACCGTCGCTTTATCCCGCCGGCGGCCACGGCCATCTGGCGCGCCAATAATATCGCCAATTCGGTCATCACGCTGGCCAAGCTGCGCAAGGCCCAGCCTGACCTGCTGATCCAGCCGGACATCCGCCCGATGATCACCACCCTGACCGGGTTCAAGTATGCCGGTGAGGTAATGGCGGCGGGCGAGCGCGCGGCGCTGGAAAAACTGCCCGAACTGCGCCGGCTGCACCAGCAGACGGTCACCGCGCCGGTGCGGCCCTTGCAAAAGAGCGTGGCCTACGAAATATAAGACCACAAAAAATCCCGCGTCCGCGGGATTTTTTGTTCGTGTTGGCCGAAGATTATTGGATGTACTTGATCCCCGAGCCGGTGTTGAGCAGCAGCACGCGTTCTTCCGGGCGCGCGCTACCGGCGGCGATGAGCTTTTGCAGCGCGGCAAAGGTGGCCGCGCCCTCGGGGGCGACGAACATGCCCTCCTGCGTGCCCAGGGCGCGCTGTGCTTCCAGCAGTTCCTCATCGGTGACGGCCACGGCCGCGCCGCCGCTTTCCCGCAGGGTTTGCAGGATCAGCCGGTCGGCGAAGCTTTTGGGCACGCGCAGGCCGTAGGCCACCGTGCGCGCATGCTGCCAGAATTCGCAGCGCTCCGCGCCGGTCTCGAAGGCGCGCACCACCGGGGCGCAGCCGGCGGCCTGCACCGCTACCATGCGCGGCAAGCGCGTGGTTTCCAGCCAGCCCAGCGCGGCCAGCTCGGCCAAGGCTTTCCAGATGCCAACCAGCCCGGTGCCGCCGCCGGTGGGGTAAATGATCACGTCGGGAAGCTGCCAGCCAAAGCTCTCGGCGATCTCGTACCCCATCACCTTTTTGCCTTCCACGCGATACGGCTCTTTGAAGGTGGAAACGTCGAACCAGCCTTCGCTGGCGGCCATGCTTTGCACCAGCTTGCCTGCGTCGCTGATCAGGCCCTGCACCAGGCGCACGTCTGCGCCGGCCATACGCGATTCGACTACGTTAGCGGTGGGCGTATCCGCGGGCATGGCGATTAACGCCGGCAGCCCGGCGCGGCTGGCGTAAGCGGCCAGCGCGCCGCCGGCGTTGCCGGCGGTAGGGATGATCAAACGGGACGCGCCCAGCTCGCGCGCCTTGCTGACCGCGGCGGCCAACCCGCGCGCCTTGAAACTGCCGGTGGGGTTCAGGCTCTCATCCTTAATGTACAAACCCTGCATGCCCAGCAGCCCGCCCAGGCGCGGCAGGGATAGCACGGGTGTATCCCCCTCGCCCAACGAAATTACGCCATCCGCGCTGAAGACGGGCAAAAGCTCATGCCAGCGCCACATGCCGCGCTCGCGGGCGCGAATGCGGTCGCGATCAAGCGCGGCGCGCGCGGCGGGCAAATCGTAGAAGGAAAGCAGCGGAGCGGTGCAATCAGGGCAGAAGGTTTGCAGTGCGCGCAGGTCAAATTCGCGCCCGCAAACCGGGCAAGCCAGGCGGTTGAAGTAGGTGTAGGGGGTGGATGAATCCATCGGTCTATCGCTGCGCATTAATCACACGGTGCAGGCGCTGGGGAAAGTCGGTGAAGATGCCGCTGACCCCAGAGTCGATCAGCGCAATCATGTCGGATTCCTCGTTCACCGTCCAGACGTACACGTCAAACCCGGCCTCGCGCACGGTCCGCACCAGGTCGGGCGTAGCCAGCTCGAGTGACGGGTTAAGCGCGGCTGCGCCGGTGCGCTGTAACAACGCAATCGGGTCGCTCACGGGCGCTTCGATCAGCGCGGCGGTCACCATCTGCGGATCGGCGGCGCGGCTGCGCACGATGTACTCGTGATTGAAGGACGAGATCATCACCTGGCCGGCCATGTTCATGCGGTTGATCAGCGCTACCGTCTTTTCCACCACGCCGGCGTCGCCCGGCTGCCCGGTCAGGTCTTTAAGCTCTACGTTGACCTTCCAGCGGTATTCGCGCGTAAAATCCAGGGCTTCTTCCAGGGTGGGAATGCGCGCGCCGGGAAAGCGCTCGGTCTCGCCGGCGGTGACGGCGCGCTCGGCGATCTGCCCGTAAGGGTCGCGCTGCACAAACCAACCGCCAAAGTCCAGGCGGCGCAGCTCTTCCAGCGTGAAGGCCTGCACCGGCCAGGGGGCGCGGTCGGGGTAGACCTGGGCGGCATCGGAGGTGCGCTCCAGGGTATCGTCGTGGATCACCACCAGCTCGCCGTCCGCGGTCATGGCCACGTCCAGCTCCCACATATCCGCCCCAACCGCCACGGCGCGCCGCGCGGCAAGGATGGTGTTCTCCGGGGCCAGGGAACGCGCGCCGCGGTGCGCGATGTTCAACACACGTTTTTCAGGTTGCATTAACATCATCCTTTCCTTGTGATCCGTTCCCCCTCACCAAAATTGTACTCCGATAACGCAAATCTAATACGGCGCAAATACAATTCTCATACAGGGGAGCTAAGGTTAAAGCGGAACGAATCCGAGAGGTGAACAGCCTCTTTTTGATTGGAGAAGATATTGATGAATATGGACCGCTATACACAAAAAGCACAGGAAGCAATTTACGCGGCGCAGCAGATTGCCCAGGAGAGCAACCACCAGAATATCGAGCCGGCGCACCTGCTGCTGGCGCTGCTCAACCAGCCGGATGGCGTCGTGCCGGCGGTGGTAACGCGCGTGGCCGGCAGCGCCGCCGGGCTGCGCCAGGCGGTGGAACAGGATTTGCAAAGCCGCTCCAAGGTCTATGGCAGCAGCGGCCAGGTGGGCCTCTCGCGCCCGGCCAGCGACGTGCTTACCAACGCCGAAACCATCGCGCGCGGGATGCAGGACGAATACGTGAGCGCCGAGCACATCCTGCTGGCGCTGACCGACAGCATCGAAGGCAAGCGGCTGGCGCAGTTCGGCCTCACGCGGGATACCATCCTCAAGGCGCTGGTCAGCGTGCGCGGCGCGCAGCGCGTGACCAGCCAGAATCCGGAAGATACCTACCAGGCGCTGGAAAAATACGGCCGCGACCTGACCGCCATCGCGCGGCAGGGGAAGCTGGACCCGGTGATTGGGCGTGATGAAGAGATCCGGCGCGTGGTGCAAATTTTATCGCGGCGCAGCAAGAACAACCCGGCGCTGATCGGCGACCCGGGCGTGGGCAAAACCGCCATTGTGGAAGGGCTGGCGCAGCGCATGGTTAACGGCGACGTGCCCGAAGGCCTGAAGAACAAGAAGCTGGTGCAGCTCGATATGGGCGCGCTGATTGCCGGAGCCAAGTACCGCGGCGAGTTCGAAGAACGCCTGAAGGCGGTGCTGAAAGAAATCACCGAAAGCGACGGGCAGATCATCCTGTTTATCGATGAAATGCATACCGTGGTCGGCGCGGGCGCGGCCGAAGGCGCGATGGACGCCGGCAACATGCTCAAGCCGATGCTGGCGCGCGGCGAGCTGCACATGATCGGCGCGACCACGATCGACGAGTACCGCAAACACGTAGAGAAAGACCCGGCGCTGGAGCGGCGCTTCCAACCGGTGCTCGTAGAAGAGCCCAGCGTGGAAGACACCATCAGCATCCTGCGCGGGCTAAAGGCGCGCTACGAGGTGCATCACGGCGTGCGCATCACCGACGGCGCGGTGATCGCCGCGGCCACGCTTTCCAACCGCTACATCACCGACCGCCATCTGCCGGACAAGGCCATCGACCTGATCGACGAGGCCGCGGCGCGACTGCGCACCGAGATCGATTCGAAGCCGCAGGCGCTGGACGAAGTCGACCGGCAGATCATGCAGCTCGAAATTGAGCGCCAGGCGCTGCAAAAGGAGAAGGACAAAGCCTCGCAAGACCGGCTGCACAAGCTGGAAGAAGAGCTGGCCAACCTGCGCGAGCGCTCGAGCGAGCTGACCACGCGCTGGCAAACCGAAAAAGAGGCCATCGCCAATCTGCGCGAGATTAAAGAAAAAATCGAGAACACCGAGCGCGAGATCGAGCAGGCCGAGCGCAGCGCCAACCTGGAGCAGGCCGCGCGGCTGCGTTATGGCACGCTGCGCGAGCTGGAAACCCAGCGCGGCGCGGCCGAGCAGCAGATCCAATCCCTGCAACAGGAAGGCGGGCTGCTGAAAGAAGAAGTGGACGCCGAAGAAGTGGCCGCCATCGTCTCACGCTGGACGGGCATCCCGGTTTCACGGTTGATGGAAGGCGAGATGATGAAGCTGGTGGCGATGGAAGACCGGCTGCGCGAGCGCGTGGTGGGCCAGGAAGAAGCCCTGCGCGTGGTGGCCAACGCGGTGCGCCGCGCGCGCGCCGGCTTGCAGGACCCCAACCGCCCGATTGGCTCGTTCATCTTCCTTGGCCCCACCGGCGTGGGCAAGACCGAGCTGGCGCGCTCGCTGGCCAACTTCCTGTTCGACGACGACCACGCCATGATCCGCATCGACATGAGCGAGTACCAGGAAAAGCACACCGTCTCGCGGCTGATCGGCGCGCCGCCGGGCTACATTGGCTACGATGAAGGCGGGCAGCTCACCGAAGCCGTGCGCCGCCGCCCGTACAGCGTGGTGTTGTTCGATGAGATCGAGAAAGCGCACCCGGAAGTATTCAACGTGATGCTGCAACTGCTGGACGACGGGCGCCTGACCGACGGACAGGGCCGCACCGTGGACTTCCGCAACACGGTGGTGATTATGACCAGCAACCTGGGCGCCGAGCTGTGGCGCGGCGAGGTTCCGGCCACGCGCGACCAGGTGCTGCGCACGCTCCAGGCGCATTTCCGCCCGGAGTTCCTCAATCGCATCGACGAAATCGTGGTGTTCCATACCCTCACGCGCGAAGACCTGGCGCACATCGTCAGCATCCAGCTCAACCGGGTCAGGGCGCTGCTGGCCGAGCGCGGTTACACGCTGAACGTCACCCCCGCGGCGGTGGATTACCTGGCCAAAACCGGTTACGACCCCGATTTTGGCGCGCGCCCGCTCAAGCGCGCCATCCAGCGCGAGCTGCAGGACCCGCTGGCGCTCAAAGTGCTTTCGGGCGAGTTCACCCCTGGCGATACCATCACGGTTGACGCCGGGAATGATGGGCTGGTATTCGAGCGGTAAAAGGCTCCACTCTGGGTGACAGAAGGAATTTCCGTCATTGCGAGGAGCGCAGCGACGAAGCAATCTCACCTTCGACCATGAGGGTAGATCGCTTCGCTACGCTCGCAATGACATGGATTATCACAAAGCGCGCCGTTCACGCGGCGCGCTTTTTCGATTCTACCGATTACCGTACGTTGTCGAACAGATCGCGCTCTTGCACGCCTTTTTCGGCGGGCGGGATGGCGCGCATAAACGTATCGCGCGCGCCGAACAGGCGGCGCACGAACCCGCCGATACCGCCGCTCAGGCTGCTGCCGCCCTGGCTTTCATGGCATTCGGTGGCTTCGGCGCGCTCCTGCACCACCGGCTTGTAGTTGATGCTGGCGTGCGTGGGGAACTCGACCTCGGCGATGGACACCAGGTCAATATCCTTGTTAATGCCAAACTGGCGCGGGTTGCGGCCAAAGAACGGCATCACCTTCACCAGCAGCCGCAGCCAGCCGTGCGGTATAACGTGGTAATACAGCTTCTGCGGCCGGTAGGCCGGCAGTCCCTGAGGATCAAAGTACGCTTCGTCAGCGGACCATTCGAAGGCCTTGACTGTGGCATTGTGGATGGCGATGTGGTCCGGATGCCGGTAGCCGCCGATGGGGTCAAAGGTGACTACCACCTGCGGCTGCAGCAGGCGGATGTAATGGCTTACGCGCACAGCCACCTCATCCACCGGCTGGGCGGCCAGCGCCTGGGGGTGACTGTTATCCGGTGAGCCGGGCATGCCCGAATCGCGGTAGTCAAGGAAATGCACGGCCGCGAGGCCCAGCTTTTCCGCGGCGCAGCGCAGCTCGGCCTCGCGGCGCTCGCCGATGGAGTTGAAGCCGCGCAGCAGGCGCGGATCCATTTCGCCGACTTCACCGCGCGTAGCGCACACCAGGTGCACCGCCACGCCGCGTCGCGCGTAGAACGCCAGCGTGCCGCCCATGCCGAAGGTTTCATCATCCGGGTGGGCCAGCACCGCCAGCAGCACTTTCTGATTGGATTTGGCCGAATTTTGCACAGTCATTCTCCCCACAAAGGCAATACTATTTCACTATGGATCCCAGCGGCCCGGCGGGGTCGATCTGGTCGCGCAGCGCGTTCCACGGAATGGTGACGCGGAGATAACCGGCGGCGTAGGCAGCCACCTGGTACGGGTCAAAGGTGATGCGCAGCCCCTCGGGGGTGATATTCCATTTCTGGTAATTGACTTCCACCGGCTGCGCGCCTTCCTCGAACATAAAAGCCTCGTTTTTCCTCAGCTCATTGATACTATAGCCCGCGATGGTTTGCAAGTAATCTGTACCGGGTTGGAACAGGTCGGCCAGGGCCAGCTCGCGGCCCAGCGGCAGGCTGTAATTGATCACCGACGAGAACGGGTTGGGGTGCGCCGCGCCGTAAAAATACTGGCTGTTCTCGGTATAGATGCTCACCAGGCCGTGGTCGTTATACATCAACTGGTACTCGCTGGAGAGGAAATTCTGCGGCGTGGGCGCGTTGGCGTCAGGGGTGATGACGGTCATGCTTTGCTCGACCCCGCCCAGAAACTCAGCCACCAGGGTATCGACATAATCACGCGCGATGGCGTTGAAATCATCCGCGGCCGGCCCGGCCGGGGCGGTGATGCGCGGGAAATGCGCCTGGATGCCATAGCGCGGGAGCTGTTGATCCACAAACTCCTGGCTCTCGATCTGCGCCGGGCCGTCGAAAACACTGGCCGGTTCATCAGTTGGCGCGGCTGGGGCAGTCGCCGTGGGCGCAGGCTGCGCGGTGGCCGGCTCAGCCGGAGCGGCAGTGGGTATGGCAGGCGCGGCAGTCGAGGTGGGCGCAGCCGCGGGCGTGAGGAGCTGGCAGGCAAGGCTGGCCAGGAGCAGCGCGGCGATTACAATCAATGAAAATCGGTTTCTCATCATCCCTCGTCAATACTGGTACATTTCTGGGTCCACGTCGCGCGCCCAGGCGTTAATGCCGCCGGCCAGGTTGCGCAGGCGCGCGAAGCCCAGCCCGCGCAGGATGTCCAGCGCGTGGCTGGAGCGCACCCCGGTGCGGCAAAATAGCACAGTTTCGGCCTCCCGGTCCAGCTCCGCGGCGCGGGTCGCCAGCTCGCCCAGTGGGATGCTGAGCGCGCCGGGCAGGCGCGATATGCGCTGTTCGGTAGGCTCGCGCACGTCCACCACCACGGGCGGCGTGGAACTGCGCAGCGCCTCGGCCAGGTCACGCGCGCTGATGTTCTCGACCGCGTCTGCTGGCAGGCCGCTATCGTGCACCGGCGTGCCGCAGAACTGCTCGTAATCAATCAGCTCGTTGATCGCCGGCTGGCTGCCGCAGAGCTTACAGGCCGGGTTCTTGCGCAGCTTCACCGCCTCGAACGACATCTCCAGCGCATCGTAGAGCAACAGCGATCCCACCAGGGTTTCGCCCAGGCCAAGGATCAACTTGATCGTTTCAGTGGCCTGGATGGTGCCAATCGTTCCGGGCAGCACGCCAAACACCCCGCCCGTGGCGCAGGACGGCACGCTGCCGGGAGGCGGCGGCTCAGGGAACAGGCAGCGGTAGCACGGCCCCACGCGGGCGTCGAACACGCTGGCCTGGCCCTCGAAGCGGTAGATCGAGCCGTAGACGTACGGCCGGCCGGTGAGCACCGCCAGGTCGTTGAGCAGGTAGCGGGTGGGAAAGTTGTCCGTGCCGTCCACCAGGATGTCGTAGCCTTCCGCAATCCGGCGCGCGTTGACCGAGGAAAACACCTCGTTATAGGCATCCACCTGGATGTGCGGGTTGAGGTCGTGCAGCCGCCGGCGCGCCGATTCGACCTTCAACTGCCCTATGCGCCCGCTGTCGTGCAGCACCTGGCGCTGCAGGTTGGAAACGTCCACCGTATCGTAATCCACGATGCCAATGCGCCCCACCCCGGCGGCGGCCAGGTACAGCGCCACCGGCGAGCCCAGTCCCCCGCTGCCGACTACCAGCACCGAGGCAGCTTTAAGCTTGCGCTGGCCTTCCATGCCCACCTCGGGGATGAGCACGTGGCGCGAGTAGCGCTGGACTTCGGCAGGTGTCAGGGCAGGTTCCATCAGATTCCCTCGCAGATCGGGTTAGTTGCATTTGATGATACCAAAAAGCCGGGTATGGGGCAAACCAGGCGAGCACGTAGCGTATTATAATGAACGCACATTTTCGTGTTTTCTAAAGTACGTTGGGTTTCGCCTGTAAGGTTCGTCGCCTGAACGGAGTATTTGGGCTGAACCCAACCTACCAAATTTCTGAAAATAGGAAAATATGAATTACCAACTTGTGGAACACCCGCAGAATAATTTTGTCGAAGCGTTGGCCGGTGACGGGGTGATTGCATCCGAACAGGATGCGCTAGACCTGGTGGCTGCGTGCGGAGAATACCGCGTGCAGCGGCTGCTGATCCATGCCGAGAACCTGCACGAGGATTTCTACCGGCTGCGCACCGGGCTGGCCGGGGCGGTGTTGGGCAAGTTTTCCACCTACATGCTGAAGGTCGCAGTGGTGCTGACCCCCGAGCTGGTGAGCCAGGGCCGGTTTGAAGAAATGGTATTGGAAGCCAACCGCTCCAACCGCCTGCTCCACGTTTTTTACGACCGCGAGTCGGCTGTGGAGTGGCTGGTGCGGTAATTGATATAATACATTCATGCATGTGATCCTGACCCACGAGCAGGCGGATTTTGACGCGGTGGCGGCGGCGCTGGGCGCGTACCTGCTGGACGAGCAGGCCTACCCGGTGCTGCCGCGCAAGATGAACCGCAATGTGCGCGCGTTCCTCAACCTGTATGGCGCGGAGCTGCCGTTCCTTGAACCGCGCGATCTGCCGCAGGGCAGCATCGAGCAGGTGACGCTGGTGGACACACAGTCGTTCGTCACGCTCAAAGGCGCGGGGCAACGCACCCTGGTGCGCGTGGTGGACCACCACCAGCAGCGGCCGGACCTGCCTGAAGGTTGGGACGTGCGTATTGACCGCACCGGGGCGTGCACCACCCTGTTCGTCGAGGCGCTGCGCAACGGCCAGGATGGCATCAGCAGCCTGCAGGCCTCGCTGATGCTGCTGGGTATCTACGAGGACACCGGCTCGCTGACCTACGCCAGCACCACGGCACGCGACGCGCTGGCCGCGGCCTACCTGATGGAACAGGGCGCCGACCTGGGCGTGATGGCCAAGTTCCTCAACCCGCCGCTCTCCACTGCGCAGCGCGCGCTGTATGACCGGCTGCTCAAAGCGGCCGAGACCCACGCCGTGGGCGGGCAAAAGGTGATGGTGGCCAGTGCCAACGGCGAGGACATGCACGAGGAGATTTCCAGCGTGGCGCACAAGCTGCGCGATCTGCTCGACCCCGACGCGCTGCTGCTGCTGGTGCAGGTGCGGGATGGCATCCGCCTGGTGGCGCGCTCCACCACCGACCAGATCGACGTCTCGGCGCTGGCAGCGCATTTTGGCGGCGGCGGCCACGAGCGCGCCGCGGCCGCGCTGATTAAGTCCACTGATGGCAGCCGGCTGGACCCGGCCGCGGTACACCGTGAATTGGTGGAGATGCTGCCGCGCTTCGTGCGCCCGTCGGTGACGGTGGGCAGCATCATGTCGCGCCAGCCGCACCTGCTTTCGCCAGACACCAGCGCGCGCGATGCGGCGCTGCTGATGACGCGCTATGGCTATGAGGGCTACCCGGTGGTGCAGGATGGCCGCGTGCTGGGGCTGCTCACCCGCCGCGCGGTGGATCGCGCCCTGGCTCATAAGCTTAACCTGCCGGCTGCCAGCCTGATGGATGCCGGTGAAATCACCGTGCATCCAGACGACTCGGTGGAACACCTGCAGCGCGTGATGACCGGCAGCGGCTGGGGGCAGATCCCGGTGGTGGACCCGGCCAGCGGGGCGATCGCAGGTATCGTCACCCGTACTGACCTGCTCAAGAGCCTGTCGGGTAAGGTGGCGCTGCAGGCGGGACGGCAGAACCTGGCGGCGCGGCTGGAAGCGGCGCTGCCCGCGGGCCGGCTGGCGCTGCTGGAGCGCATTGCCGAACAGGCGCGCGAGCTGCGCCAGGCGGTGTACATCGTTGGCGGTTTTGTGCGCGACCTGCTGCTGGAACGCCCCAGCTATGACTTCGATATCGTAGTCGAGGGCGATGCCATTCAACTGGCGCGCGCGCTGGCGGCGCAGTATGGCGGGCGCATCACCTCGCACAGCCGTTTCGGCACAGCCAAATGGCAAATTGGAGAGATCCGCGCGGCGCTGGCTGCGGGCGAGGGTTTCCCGCCCGAGGCCGCGGCGGATGACCTGCCCGAAACGCTGGATTTAATCAGCGCGCGCACCGAATTCTACGACTACCCCACCGCGCTGCCCACCGTCGAGCGCAGCAGCATCAAGCTCGACCTGCACCGGCGCGATTTCACCATCAACACCCTGGCACTGCGGTTGGACGGCCGGCATTACGGCGAGCTGTACGATTACTGGGGCGGGCTGAACGACCTCAACCAGGGGCTGGTGCGCGTACTGCATTCGCTGTCATTTGTGGATGACCCCACCCGGCTGCTGCGCGCGGTACGCTTTGAGCAGCGTTTCGCCTTCCGCATTGAGGCGCGCACGCGCGACCTGATGGACGGCGGCCGCGCGCTGCTGGAACAGGTCTCGGGTGACCGGCTGCGCCACGAGCTGAACCTGATGTTGCTCGAGCGCCAGGCGCCGGCGATGCTGGCGCGGCTGCACGAACTGGCGCTGCTGAGCGCCATCCACCCCGACCTGGCGTGGGACGATGCGCAGGCCGCGCTGCTGGAAGCGGTGCTGTGCGGTGAGATTGAACCCGAGTGGGAGCTGCCTGAGCGGCTGGGCAGCCTGAACATCCGCCAGGCGCTGGGCTTTCTGGTGTGGCTCAGCCCGCTGGCACCCGAAAACATCCGTTCTGTTGGTGCGCGGCTGCGTTTTTCCCACGCGCTGCAGAGCGCGCTCGAATCCGCGCACGCGCTGATGAAAGAGCTGCCCGCGCTGCGCGGCGCCAGTCCCAGCCTGACCGCGGCGCGGCTGGATGGCGTGCCGGCGGTAGTATTGTATGCAGTGTACCGCATGCAGCCCTCGGCCGAAGTGCAGGCCATGCTGGAAAGTTACACGCGTCTGCTGCGCCACGTGCGCCCCTACACCACCGGCAGCGAGCTGATCGGCATGGGACTGGCGCCCGGGCCAGGCATCCGGTACGTGCTGGAAACTTTACGCGCGGCGTGGCTGGATGGTACAATCACGTCGAAGGATGAGGAGCGCGTGCTGCTGGAGCAGCTGCTGCGCGAAACCCAGGAGCAAGACGAAACGCAGGCGTGATATGGACCCCAACACGCTCGAACCGGATTGGCTCAACCGGGTAATAATCCGGCTGGCAAGACAGGGTGATCTACCCGCGCTGGAATGGGATGGCGAACTGGCCCACTTCCGGCGCGTATTCGCAGATGCCTACCGCCGCAGCCAACAGGGCATGGGGCTGATCTGGCTGGCCTTGCTGCCCGAAGCCGGGCTGATCGGCCAGGTATTTATCCAACTGGTCTGCGACCGTCATGAGCTGGCGGATGGTAAAGAGCGCGCGTACCTGTACTCGTTCCGCGTGCGACCCGAATTCCGCAGTCAGGGCGTGGGCACGCGCATGATGCAGGCGGTGGAAGCCGACCTGCGCCGGCGCGGTTTTTACTATGTGACGCTCAACGTGGCCAAAGATAACCCGCGCGCGCAGGAGCTGTACGAGCGCTGCGGATACCTGCGCGTGGCGCACGAGCCAGGAGTCTGGTCATACCCCGATGAAAACGGTAAGTGGCATACTGTGGAAGAACCCGCCTGGCGCATGGTGAAGGAAATCGGTTGATACAGCAGGGTGGCTGGTCCTGCCACCACCGCCACCCTGCTGTATCAACACGCCGCGGGTCTCCCGAATTGGCAGATACCTGTTATAATATGCAGCGCGGCGCCGGGCGCGTCAGCAGCGGGCGCACAGCTATTTTCCTGAGACGTATTGCCGATAGCAAATCCCAGAATGAATAGAAGGGCCTGAGATTCATGAAAGAGTACAGTACTGAGTCGATTCGAAATGTTGCGCTGGTATCCCATAGCGGTGCCGGAAAAACCATTTTGACGGAAGCGATGCTGTATTTCACCGGCGCAACCACGCGCATGGGCAAAATCGAAGACGGGACCACCGCCTCGGACTTCGAAGATGAGGAGCACCGTCGCTCGCTTTCCCTCTCCACCTCGGTGATCCCGATTGAATACAAGAACATAAAGGTCAACTTCCTCGACACCCCGGGTTACACCGATTTTGTGGGCGAAGTGATCTCGGCGCTGCGTGTTGCGGATGGCGCCATTGTGATGGTCGATTCGGTGGCGGGCATGGAAGTGGGCACGGAAATCGCGTGGAACTATGCCAACCAGTTCAAGCTGCCGCGCATGGTGGTCATTAACAAGATGGAGCGTGAAAACGCGAACTTCCAGAAAGCGCTGCAAAGCGTACAGGAATTCTCGGATACTCGCCTGATCCCGATCCAGCTCCCGTGGGGCGAAAAAGCTGCTTTCCAGGGCGTGATTGACCTGCTCTCGATGCAGGCCTTCAAGGGTGACGGCAAGACCCCGGGCGCGGCCATCCCCGCCGAATTTCAGGAAGCTGCCGAAACCGCACGCATGGCGCTGGTGGAAGCCGCCGCGGAAGGCGAAGATGAACTGCTGGAGAAGTACCTCGACTCGGGCGAACTGACCAATGAAGAAGTTGCGCGCGGGCTGAGCAAGGTGGTGCGCGCGGGGAACTTTGTGCCTGTTCTGGTCACCTCGGGCCAGAACCAGGTAGGCCTTTCCTGCCTGCTGGACGCCGTGCTCAACCTGATGCCCTCGCCGCTGGATGCCGGCGCGGTAACCGTCGAAGGCAAGGGCGGCCCCGAGCAGCTCACCCCTTCGGATACCGGCCCGCTGGCAGCCTACGTTTGGAAGACCACCGCGGACCCATTCGTGGGCAAGATGACCTACTTCCGCGTCTATTCTGGCAGCATACATTCCGACAGCCGCGTGTGGAACCAGACCAAGAGCGTGGAAGAACGCCTGGGCACCGTCAGTGTGCCGCGTGGCAAGGAAATGGTCAGCGTCAAAGTGGTGCACTGCGGCGACATCGGTGTGGTGCCCAAGCTCTCAGAAACGGCCACCAGCAATACGCTTTGCGACCGCGCTCACCCGCTGACCCTGCCCGTTCCGGTTTACCCGACAGCGCTGTACCGTGTTTCCATCAACCCACGCACTCAGGCTGACTCCACCAAGATCAGCCCCACCCTCACTCGCCTGGCCGAAGAGGATATGACCCTCTCCTGGTATAACGATCCCAGCACCAGCCAGACGATCCTGCAGGGCATGGGCGACCAGCACATTGACGTCGCCATCCGCCGCGCGGAATCCAAGTTCCAGGTAGGCCTGCTCACTGAAGAACCCAAGGTACCTTACCGGGAGACGATTACCCGCAAGGGCAGCGCGATGTACCGCCACAAGAAGCAGACCGGCGGCGCCGGACAGTTTGGCGAAGTGCACCTGCGCGTGGAACCCGTGGAAGACAAGGACTTCGAGTTCGTGTGGGATGTGTTCGGCGGTGCTGTTTCGCAGAGCTACTCCACCTCGATCCAGAAGGGTATCCAGAGCGTGATGAAAGAAGGCGTGCTGGCCGGCTTCCCGGTATCGGGCGTGAAAGTGGCGGTATTCGATGGCAAGGAACACGCCGTCGACTCGAAACCGATCGCGTTTGAAATCGCCGGGCGCGAAGCCTTCAAGCTGGCCTTCCATGAGGCCGGCCCGGTATTGTACGAGCCGATCATGACCGTGCGTATTACCGTTCCGGAAGAGAACATGGGCGACGTGATGGGCGACCTGAATACCCGCCGCGCACGCATCCAGGGCATGGACACCGAACGCGGGCATTCGACCGTGACCACGCACGTGCCGCTGGCCGAAATGCTGCGCTACACCACCCAACTGCGCTCGATGACCGGCGGCCGCGGCGTATTCACCATGGAGCTGGATCACTACGAGGTGGTCCCGCCGCATATCACCGCGGAAATTGTCGCTGCCCGGCAGAAGGAAAAGAAGGAAGGCGAATAGTTCGCCGCAGCAGATCAACCTCACCCCTCTCCAGGCAAGCGGAGAGGGGTGTTTTTTCAACCCGGGGCGGTTCTCCGGTATAATGATGCCATGTCTGACCTGAAAGCCTTAACCGAAGCCATGCAGCGCTTCGTCACCAGTAAGGGCTGGTACGAGCCGGGCAGCCCGCGCCCACAAACCGGGCGCAACCTGGCTATATCACTCAGTCTGGAAGCCAACGAAGTGCTGGAGCATTTCCAGTGGGCCGATATGCCCACCGACCGCGCAGAACTGGCCGGTGAGCTGGCAGATGTGGCCCTGTACCTGCTGCAATTGGCGCTGGTGGAAGGCATTGACCTGGAACAGGCCATCTACGATAAGCTGGAACACAACTACCGGCGCACCTGGGATGACGCGGCGGGGAAGCAAACCGAGGAGTAATCATGCGCGTGACGGTATTCGGGGGAGCACAACCCAAACCCGGCCAGCCGGCCTACGAGGAAGCTTACCGGCTGGGGCAACTACTGGGCAAAGACGGTCACACCGTACTGACCGGTGGCTATATTGGCACGATGGAAGCAGCCTCGCGCGGCGCGCAGGAAGCCGGCGGCCACGTGATTGGTGTAACTTGTGAAGACATCGAACGTTGGCGCGCAATTACGCCCAACGGCTTCATTGCCGAGCAGTTGCGATTTCCCACCCTCAGTGAGCGATTGATGGCGCTGGTGTTCAACTGCGATGCGGCCGTGGCGCTGCCGGGCGGGCTGGGCACGCTGGCTGAGATCGCCATGTACTGGAATCATCTGGCCATCGAAGCCTTTCCGCCGCGCCCGCTGATCCTGGTGGGTGAGGGCTGGCGCAAGACGGTGGAGATTTTCCTGGCCGAATTGGGCAGCTATGTGGCAGAAAAGGACCAGGCCCGGTTGACCTTCGTGGCTACGGTGGATGAAGCGTTTGCTGAACTGCGCCGCTACCTGGAATTGGTCCAAAAGTAAAGGCGCGCTAGCGCTACCGCATTCATTATTCATCTATTTCGACTGGAAGAGACGACCATGGCTGACGAAAAACTCCCAACCCGATCTGAGAACTACTCTGAGTGGTACAACCAGGTAATCCTGCGCGCCGAGATGGCCGATTACGCCCCCGTGCGCGGCTGCATGGTAGTGCGGCCGTACGGCTGGGCGCTGTGGGAAAACATGCAGGCCGGGCTCGACCGCCGCTTTAAAGACACCGGCCACCAGAACGCGGCTTTCCCGCTGCTGATCCCCATGTCGTTCCTGGAGAAGGAAAAGAGCCACGTGCAGGGCTTCGCACCCGAGTTGGCGGTGGTGACCGTGGGCGGCGGCGAAACGCTGGAAGAGCCGCTGGTTGTCCGACCGACCTCGGAAACTGTGATCGGATACATGTACGCGCGCTGGATCAAATCGTGGCGCGATCTGCCAGTGCTAATCAACCAGTGGGGCAGCGTGGTGCGCTGGGAAATGCGCACCCGACTGTTCCTGCGCACCATGGAGTTCTTCTGGCAGGAAGGCCATACCGCGCACGCCACGCCCGAAGAAGCGCTAGAAGAAACACTGCGCATCCTGGATATCTACGCCGACTTTGCCATCAATGAGGCCGCCATCCCGGTCATTAAAGGGCGCAAGAGCCAGGCCGAGAAGTTCGCCGGCGCGGTCAATTCGTACAGCATCGAAGCCATGATGGGCGACACGCGCGCGTTGCAATCTGCCACCAGCCACGACCTGGGCCAGAACTTCGCCAAAGCCTTCGAGATCCAGTACCTCGACCAGACCAACCAGCTCCAATACTGCTGGACGACCTCGTGGGGCATGTCGACGCGCATGATTGGCGCGATTATTATGACCCATGGCGACGATCAGGGGTTGATCCTGCCGCCCCGGCTGGCGCCGATCCAGGTAGTGATTGTGCCCATCTACAAAAACGACGAAGAGCGCTCGAAGGTAATGGCCGTGGTGGAAAACGTGCGCGCGCAGCTCAGCGCGTTCCGGCTGAAAGTGGATGACCGTACCGGCGTGACACCCGGCTTCAAGTACAACGATTGGGAAATGCGCGGCGTGCCGCTGCGCCTCGAAATTGGCCCCAAAGACGTGGAAAAAGGCTCGGTGGCGCTGGCCCGACGCGACGTGCCCGGACGTGAAGGCAAGAGCTTTGTGCCGCAGGAAGGTCTGGCCGCGCGCGTGGGCGACCTGTTGGAAGAAATCCAGGCCGGGCTGCTGGCGCGCGCTACCGCCTTCCGCGATGAGCACATCACCGAGGTGGCGGATTACGATACGCTGCGCGAAGTGGTGCAGAACGGCTGGGCGCGCGCCTGGTGGTGCGGTAACCCTGCCTGCGAGACCAAAGTGAAGGATGAAACACGCGCCAGCACGCGCAACATCCCCACCGAGCAGCCGGGCGGCAAGGGCCACTGCGTGGTGTGCGGCGAAACCGCCAGCGAGCAGGTGCTGTTCGCCCGGGCCTACTAAAGACCAGATCGCCCCCTGGGTCGCTTGGCACAGGGGGCGCTGAATCTGTTATGCCAGCGGTATCGCTCCCCCGCCTGAAAGACCAGATCGCGCAGATCGCGGTGGTATTTCACCAACCGGCGCTGTTCCACAAGCGCATCAACGCGTTATTTGACCAGTACTCTGACCGCGCGTACCGCCCTGGCCAGGCGGTGCACCCGCGCCCGCTGATCCGCACGTATCACCTGCCGCCGCTGGTGCTGCACACACTGGAGCAGGACCTGGGCCGGCTGTCGCAGTTTGAGCCCGAAGCCGGGCTGGCCGCGGCCGAAGAATTGTGGCGAGACGAGTACCTGGAAGCGCGGCTGCTGGCGGCAGCGATATTAGGCCAGGTGAGCGCGACGCCACCGGAGCCGGTGCTGGAGCGCCTGCTGGCCTGGGCTGACCCCGACACCGACGCGCAAATATTGCAAGAACTGATGCTGCGCGCCGGCGCGCGGCTGCGCAAAGAGCAGCCCGATCGCTGGCTGGTGCTGGTGGAACACTGGCTGGAATCGCGCTCGGCGGAAATTCAAGCGGTGGGGCTTAAGTCGCTGCTGCCATTGGTGCAGGACCGCGCCTTCGAAAACCTGCCGCGCATATTCCGCCTGCTCGACCCGCTGGTGCAGGCCGCGCCGGGCGCGCTCCTGCCCGACCTGCAACGGAACCTGGAAGTACTGGCGCGGCGCTCGCCGGCCGAAACGGCCTACTTCCTGCGCCAGATGATGAGCCTGAGCCAGAGTCCTGGCCTGGTGCGGCTGGTACGGCGGGTGATGCCGGCCTTCCCCGAAGAGCAGCAGGCCAGCCTGCGGCGCTCGCTGCTCACCCGGCCGGGAGAGCGCTAAGCAGACCGGGCCTACCAAAAGCGGAGGTCCTCTGGTATAATTCCGGGCGGTTGACTTGGTCCTGCGCGCGGTGATGCTGCGCGCACGGAGACCTGCCAAAAATCATCATTCGCACAAAAGGAGTGCAGACGTCATGCCATTGACAAAGGAAATCAAAGACCAGGTGATCAACACCTACCAGGGCCACGAAGGCGATACCGGCTCGGCCGAAGTACAGGTCGCCCTGCTGACCAAGCGTATTGACCAGCTCACCCAGCACCTGCGCGCCAACAAGCACGACAACTCGTCGCGCCGCGGCCTGCTCAAGCTGGTGGGGCAGCGCCGCCGCCTGCTGGCCTATCTGAAGAAAAAGGACCTGGGCCGATACGTGGCGCTGGCCGAACGGCTGAACATCCGCCAGAAAACCTCGTAACAACACCCAAAGCACGATAAAAACGAGTAGATGGATCGCAAAACCCATCTACTCGTTTTTGTTCTGGCGAGAAAACGGTTATAATAACTATCAACGAATTCAACCTCGCCGCACGGTTGGGAATTGAAAACGTCCCGCGACGCCTGTCGTGGTCCGTCTTCAGTCCCTAACCAGAGCGGGGCATTTTGAGAGAGGGATATACACTTTATGCAACCGATCGCAAAACAATATACCGCCCAGGTAGGTGGCCAGACGGTCACCTTCGAAACGGGCAGGCTGGCCCAGCAGGCCGGCGGCGCGGTCACCGTACGAATTGGTGACTCGATTGTATTCGCTGCGGCCACCATGGCGCAGCAGCCGCGGGAGTCGCAAGACTTCTTCCCCTTAACCGTAGATTATGAAGAACGCATGTACGCGGGTGGGCGCATCCCGGGTTCGTTCTTCCGGCGCGAAGGCCGCCCGAGCGAGGACGCCATCCTCACCGCGCGCCTCACCGACCGCCCGCTGCGCCCGCTATTCAACAAGAATATGCGCAACGACGTGCAGGTGATCATGTTCTCCATCTCGGCAGACCAGGTCAACCCGTTGGATATCATGGCCATCAATGCCGCATCCGCGGCGATCATGATCTCCGATATCCCCTGGGGCGGCCCGGTAGGCGCGGTGCGCATTGGGCGCATCAACGGCGAGTTCGTGGTCAACCCCACTTTTACCCAGATGGACCAGTCTGACCTGGATCTGCGCCTGGCAGGCACGCGCGACGCGATCCTGATGGTGGAATGCGGCGCGCAGGAAGTGCCGGATGACGTGATGGTACAGGCGCTGATGTTCGGCCACGAATCGCTGCAGCCCCTGGTGGACGCGCAGGAACGCATGGCCGCCGAGATCGGCAAGGCCAAGCGTGACGTGCCGCTGTTCGGCCATGATGAGACCATGCTGCAGTCAGTCTATGACCGCGTGCAGAGCGAGATTAACGCCGCGCTGGACGCTCCGCACTCCAAGGCCGACCTGAACCTGGCGATGAGCCAGCTCGAAGAAACCGTGGTGGCCGAAATGGCCGGTGAAGATGCCGAAAAGGCGCCCGAGATTAAAGCCGGGTTCGAGGAAGCGATGAAGCGCGTGGTGCGCCGCCGCATCCTGGAAGAGGGCAAGCGCCCCGACGGCCGCACGCCGGTGGATGTGCGCCCGATCTGGTGCGACGTCAACGTCAGCCCGCGCGCGCACGGCTCCGGCCTGTTCACCCGCGGCGAAACCCAGGTGCTCACCCTGGCCACCCTGGGCACGCCCAAAGAGGCTCAGGAGCTGGATACGCTGGTGCCCACTGAGTCGAAGCGCTACATGCACCACTACAACTTCCCGCCCTACTCTACCGGCGAGACCAAGCCACTGCGCGGCCAGTCGCGCCGCGAAATTGGCCATGGGGCGCTGGCGGAACGTGCGCTGGTTCCCGTGCTGCCCCCGGAAGACGTGTTCCCGTACACGCTGCGTCTGGTATCGGAAGTGCTGGCATCCAACGGCTCATCCTCGATGGGCTCGGTATGCGGCTCGACCCTGGCGCTGATGGACACCGGCGTGCCGATCAAAGCCCCGGTCTCCGGCGTGGCGATGGGCCTGGTGAAAGAAGGCGACCAGTTTATGGTGCTGACCGACATCCAGGGCATTGAAGATCACCTGGGTGACATGGACTTCAAGGTAGCCGGCACGGATAAAGGCATCACCGCGCTGCAAATGGACATCAAGATCAAAGGCATCACCGCCGAGATCATGCAAAAGGCGCTGCAGCAGGCGAAAGAAGCCCGCCGCTTTATCCTCGACAAGATGCTGGAAGTGATCCCCGCGCCGCGCACCGAGTTGAAAGCGCACGCCCCCCGCATCACGATCGTCAAAGTGCCGGTGGAAAAAATCGGCGCAATCATTGGCCCGGGCGGCAAGAACATCCGTGCCTTGCAGGAAGAAACCGGCACCAAAATTGACATTGACGATGACGGCACAGTCTATATCGCTGCCGTAGAGGGCAAGGGCGAGGCAATGGCGCGTGAACGCATCGAAGCGCTGACCGAAACGCCGCAGCTCGGTCGCATTTACACCGGTAAGGTGGTGCGTACTGCCGACTTTGGTGTGTTCGTCGAAATCCTGCCCAATATCGATGGCATGGTGCACATCTCGCAGCTCGACAGCGAGCGCGTGGAGCGCGTGGAAGACGTGGTACAGCTCGGCGATGAGATCACCGTGATGGTGACCGGCATTGACCCACAGGGCAAGATCCGCCTCTCGCGCCAGGCCGTGCTCGAAGGCTGGACCCCCGAAGAGGCCCAGGAACACGACCGCGGTGGTCGCCCCGGTGGCGGCGGTGGTGGTCGTGGTGGTGACCGTGGTGGCCGCCCGGGCGGCGGCGACCGTGGTGGCCGGCCCGGCGGTGGCGGTGGGCGCGGTGGTGACCGCGGCGGCCGCCCCGGCGGGGGTGGCGATCGCGGCGGCCGGCGTTTCGACCACTAAGCAGATGAGACACGCACCCCGGGTGGAATGCCCGGGGCGCGTTTTTGTTTTTCCAAACCATACAAATTCAAGAAGATTACTGCTCTGCTGCGATTGTATTAAACAAATATTTATCCTATACTTTGGATAGGATCACGTTCCATTATTGGTATGCTCGCAGGTGTTTATCCATGGAATAAGCGCTCGTCGGCGCAGATTCTTTTTTCATACACTTTGAAAGGAGAGAAACACATGGCAAGTATTGTAGATATCGAGGGCATTGGCGAGGCGTTTGCCAAAAAGCTGTCTGCTGCCGGCATCAACACGGTCGAAAAGCTGTTGAGCCGGGGCTGCACGCCACAGGGTCGCAAGGATATTGAAGATGCGACCGGCATAGATCACAAGAAGATCCTCGAATGGGTCAATCATGCCGATCTGTTCCGCATCAAGGGCGTGGGCTCAGAATATTCCGACTTGCTGGAAGCCTCCGGTGTCGATACCGTGCCGGAGCTGGCGCAGCGCGTGGGCGAGAACCTGCATAAGAAGATGATGGAATTGAACCAGCAGAAGAAGATCGTACGCCAGATGCCCACCGTGGCCCAGGTGGAAGGCTGGGTGGAACAGGCCAAGAAGCTGCCGCGCGTTATCATCTACTAACACACGCCGGCTGTATCCAATAGACCTTATGAGACGGGCTGTGTTTGCACAGCCCGTTTTCCTGCGGATGGTGATATGTTCCGAACCATTGTGCATCTTGCGTTGTTGTGCGCCCTGTCGCTGGCCGGATGCTCGCCGCGCGCCGCAGCACGGCAGACTGAACGGTTGGATGAAACCCCGCGCGTGCTGATGCTGAGCGCCTTTGATCAGGAAATGAAAAACCTTTTGAAGGAAACGGATGTCAGCGCGCGTTATACCGTCAATGGGCGCACAGTGACGGTAGGCCGGCTGGCAGGGGTGGACGTTGTACTGGCGGAAAGTGGTGTGAGCATGGTCAACGCCGCCATGACCGCCCAGGCCCTGCTCGACCGCTTCCCAACGCGGGCAATCGTATTCAGCGGCATCGCTGGTGGTGTAAACCCGGAACTGCATATCGGCGACGTGATCATCCCGGCACAGTGGGGAGAATACCAGGAAAGCCATTTCGCGCGCCAGGCCGGCGACGGCTGGGATACCGGCTTCGCCTCGAAGGAATTCGCAAACTATGGGATGATTTTTCCACAGCCGGTGGAAGTGGTCAGCACCGTGCAGCCGGGTGACCGGTCTGAAAGCCGCTTCTGGTTCCCGGTGGATGAAAGCCTGCTGGAGCTTGCGCGGCAGGCCGGGCAGCAGGCGGCATTGGAGCGCTGCGCCCTGCTCAATGCAGGCTGCCTGGCGCAACAACCGAAAGTGGTCACCGGCGGGCATGGGGTAAGCGGTCCGGCCTTTGTCGATAACGCCGAATACCGCCTGTGGGCCTGGCAGACGTTTCAGGCTGATGCATTGGATATGGAAACTGCGGCGGTCGCTCATGTTGCCTATGCGAATGGCGTGCCGTTTATCGCTTTCCGTTCGCTCTCCGATCTGGCGGGCGGCGGCGAAGGTCAGAACGAACTGCCGGTTTTCTTTGCGTTGGCGGCGCGCAACGCGGCGCGCGTCACCACCACATTCCTCAGCCTGTACGCCGCACAGGCAAAGTAAACCGGAGAAACCTATGCCACCCACCCGGCGAGACGCCACCACCCTGACTCTGCCCGGCCGCCAGAAACCCTACGTGCTGGCGCACCGCGGTAACCGTGCCCTGCTGCCCGAAAACACACTGCCTGCCTTCCAGCGCGCGCTGGAGGATGGAGCGGACATCCTGGAAACCGACCTGCACCTTTCAGCGGATGGGGTGTTCATGTGCATTCATGATGCCACGCTGGAGCGCACTACCGATGGCAGCGGCCCGGTAGCGGCTAAAACTTTGGCCGAGTTGAAACAGCTCAACGCGGCCAAGGGCTGGGCCGGTCTGGCGCGCATGTCCATCCCGACCCTGGCCGAACTGGCGGCGATTCTACCGCCTGACCGCGCGATTGCCCTTGAGCTCAAGACCGACCGCTTTCTGGAACCGGTGGTGTGCCGGCAGTTGGCGGATGCGTTGGGAGAATACGGCGTGCGCACGCGCACGGTTGTGCTGTCGTTCTCATTCGAGCGCATACAGGCGGTCAAACGCGCCGCGCCGGAGATTCCCATTGGGCTGATAACCATGTCGCGTTATCTGCCCCCGCGTGGATTGGAAATGATCGGGCCGATCTGGCCGCTGGCATTGGCCAACCCACTGTACGGCTGGCTGGCGCACCGGCGCGGTGTGCTTTTTTGCCCGCTGGACCCTACCCCGGATAAACGCCTGTGGCTGTACCGTCTGCTGGGGGCGGACGCGGTGCTGACCGACAATCCGGCTGAGACCGTGCGCCGCTTACGTGGTTGAGTATAATAAGAGCAACATACTGGTAGGGAGAAGTAACAGTGACAGACTGGCAGAGTGTGATCGCGCATTTCGCGAACAATATTGAAGTGCATTTTGATGAGCTGAAAAACCGCATGGCGCAGCGCATGGGGTACGAGCGGCTCAAAATCGTTCCTTACCGCGGATACGGGCGGCAGGAGCGGCTGTACCTCAAGGGGCGCGTGCTGGAAAACAAGGGTGAAGCCCCGGCCGGTGAAAACGATCACCTGTGGAATAACCTGGTCAATATGTACCGGCGCATGGAAAGCAATGAAATCCCGCATGCGCGCATTCTGGCCAGCTTTGAAGGCGTCGAGCAGGAAGTCCAGGCCAACGAAGAGGGTTTTTTTGAGGTATGGATCCAGCCACGCACCAAACTTCCGGAAGATCGTGTCTGGCATCCGGTGCACCTGCGCCTGTTGGACCCGCAGGAAGACGGTGGCGCGCCGGTCGAAGCGGTGGGCGAAGTATTCGTGCCGCCACCTACCGCGCAGTTCGCGGTGATCAGCGATATCGATGACACCGTGCTCAAATCCGACGCCACCCACCTGCTGCGCATGGCTCGCAACGTATTTTTGGGCAACGCGCGCACGCGGCTGCCCTTCCCCGGTGTGGCGGCGTTGTACCGCGCGCTGCTAGACGGGCCGCACGGCAACGCGCTCAACCCGCTGTTTTTCGTCTCATCCAGTCCCTGGAATCTGTACAACCTGCTGGCCGAGTTCTTCCACCTGCAAAACATTCCACTGGGGCCAATCCTGTTCCTGCGCGATTGGGGCCTCACGGAAACAGAGTTACTGCCCACCAAAAACCAGGAGTACAAGCTGGGCGTCATCCGCCAGATGATGGAATTCTACCCGGAATTGCCATTTATCCTGGTTGGCGATAGTGGTCAGGAAGACCCCGAGATCTACACCAAAATTACCAGCCAATTCCCCCGACGCGTACTGGCGGTATACATCCGCAACGTGGTGCACGACTTGAAGCGGCCTGAAGCGGTGCGCAAACTGGCGGAAAAAGTAATTGAGGCCCACAGCACGCTGGTGCTGGCGGATGACAGCCTATCGATTGCGCGCCACGCCGCCAGCCAGGGATGGATATCCCCCCAGGCCCTGCACGGAATCGAGTTTGAGAAAGACAAGGACACCGCCCCACCCACTCCGGTGGAAAAACTGCTGGGCGACGAGCAGCCCGATGCGCAAACCGTGGTGGTTCAGGAAGGCACACCGGCGCGTAATGTCGAGGTGGTGAAGGGCGAAGCGATCGAGACGGCGCTGCAGGAAAGCAAGCAGGAGGGTCAGAAGCCGCCCACTATCATCATCCAGCCTGAAGGGAAAACAGCAGAGGGCCAGAACCCGGCTGTTCCTACCAACACATCAGAAGAGGAGAGCTAAGCATGCAGTATCGCCCATTAGGCAAGTCCGGCGTGCGCGTATCGGTGATAGGGCTGGGCGGCAACCGCCTGGGCCTGGAAGGCAAAGTGCCGCAGGAAGAAGTCAACCGCATTATCGACGCGGCGCAAGATGCGGGCATCAATTTTATCGATTCGGCCAACGTATACACCGGCGGGCGATCGGAAGAGACGCTGGGCGCAGCCCTCAAAGGCCGCTGGGACCGGTTTGTGCTTGCCACCAAATTCACGATGAAGACCGGCGAAGGCCCCAACGATCGCGGCGCATCGCGCTATCACCTGCAGAACGCGCTGGAAGCCAGCCTGCGCCGGCTGCAGAGCGATCATATCGACCTGTATTACGTGCATAACTGGGATGCCAACACGGCCGTGGATGAGACCCTGCGCGCGCTGGACGACGCGGTGCGCAGCGGCAAGGTGCGCTATGTTGGCGCATCGAATTTCGCGGCGTGGCAGTTGGCCTATAGCAACCTGCTGGCCGAGCTGCGCGGCTGGTCGCAGTTTGTGTGCGTGCAGTCAGAATACAACATGTTCACGCGCGGGCTGGAGCGCGAAGTGATCCCCTACTGCCAGGCACATGGCGTGGGCGTGGTGCCCTACTTCCCCCTGGCCGGCGGATTTCTAACCGGCAAGTACCGTCGCGGGCAGGCTGCCCCGGCAGGATCCCGCGGCGAAAAAAGTCCCTACGTGCAAGGCTTTATGAACGATGTGCATTTCGGCATACTGGAAGGGTTGGAAGCCTGGGCCGCTGCGCGCGGTCATGAACTTAATGAGCTGGCGCAGGCATGGTTGCTGGCGCAGCCGCAGGTGTGCTCGGTGATCACCGGCGCAACCTCCGCGGAACAGGTGCAGAGCAATGCAACCGCCGGCGATTGGAGTCTGACGCCCGAGGAAGCGCAGGAAGTCACGGCGATGCTGGATACATTGAAGAAATAAAGCTTACGCGCAACCTAAGCGGGTTTCTTGCGTAGATAGTAATGGTAGATTGGATGAGAAAGGACAAGAGGAATACATGAATAACATTCCCACCGAACCCAAAGGGCGCGGGCGCAGCGGGTTCACCAGCCCGCTTTCCGCGCGTGGTTTCCCCCGCTGGACAGTTTACGCCATGGCGTTGATCGGCGCAGCATATATTCTCAATCCCGGCGCGGGTGTTTTTGAGCTGCTGCCCGATAATCTGCCCATCGTCGGCAACCTGGACGAAGGCGCTGCGTTTATGGCGCTGTGGTACGGGCTGATGGAGCTGAAAGAAACACGCAAACTGCGCCGAGGAAGTTGAGCAGTCTTTCCCGCGTGATGCAGGCAGGCACGCGGGCCGTCTTTGCATTTTTGTAAGCTAGCGCGCCCGCAAAGAACGGGCGCGCGCTTTCATTCTATAATCATTTTATTCAAGTCACTGCTCCTGCACCCGTAAGCTGAATTTTTTCAAGCCCGCAAGGGGGCGTACCATACCCGGGTAACATCGCCGCCAAAAACAACATATGCGCAATATTCGTGTGCACTTTTTGCGTGCCTGTACCCGGATCTCCATGAATTTGAGGTCCTATGAACGTTGCCGGTGAGCCACCAGTTCTGTTGAACCTGATTGGCGCAATCTTATTTCTTGGACTGACCGGGCTTGTCATCTGGAAAGCAAGACTGCGCCCATTTGGGGCTGGCACGTTGATCGCGCTCGGCTTGATTTCCGCAGCGCTGTTTGGCATCCAGGCGGCCAGCACGGCGGAGATGTTAAGTATGTTCCAGCCGCGCGTATTGGCGAATGTACCTGCCTACGGCACGGCGTTGCTATGTTGGGCATTTCTGGGCTTTAGCCTGCAATTTCTCCACGCGCCGGCTGCTCCGCGCGGAACCATGCGCGGTTGGGTAGCCATGCTTCTGCTGCCGCTGGGATGTATCGCACTGGACAGTAACCCGCTGGCAAACCTGCGCGACGTACTCTGGAGCAACGGCACGCTCGAGCTGCGCCGGGATGTCCTGTGCTGGTATCTACTGCAGGGCGTAAGCGCGGCCTGCCTGCTGACGGCGGCAATCTTTACGTTGCGCGCGCACGCGCGCACGCGCCAGCCCATGCACCGCAACCGCACGCGCTATCTGTATGCGGGCTGGCTGTTGTTGGCCGGCGGCGCCGCGCTGACGTATGCCGGTTGGGTGCTGCCTGCCTTCCTGCTATACCTGGTTTGCGTGCCGCTGCTGGTAACCATCACCCTGGTGCACCAGCTCCCCGATCTGCGCGTTGCGCTGCGCCAGGGTGCGAGTTACGCGATCATGGCCGCGCTCACCGCCGTGTTGTTTGTGGGTGCATTTACCACCGTGCAGCGCGCAATTCAGCAGCAAAGCAGCTACAACCCGGTGCTGGCCGGTGCAATCATTGCCCTGGTGCTGGCGCTGCTGTTTAACCCGCTGCTGGCGCTGATCCGCAAGGGTGTGAACCACATGATCCACGGGCAGGATTATCATCCGGCTGAGGTGGTGCGCGAATACAGCCAGAGCACCAGTAACATCCTCGACCTGGAGCTGCTGGCGGCGGTCTCTACCGGCGCGATACGCCAGGTGCTGGGACTGGAAGACGCCCGGCTGGTGGTAGTAGAACCGCGCCAGGATGGCGACCGCGGCGGGTACCACCTGCGACCTATTACCAGTGCTAACCAGCCGGCGATGGATACCGGCAGCGTGGCGTTCAACAGCCCACTGGCAGGCTTCTTCCTGCATGACCACCGTCCATTGACCCAGTATGACGTTGATTTTCTCCCCGCCTTCAGAGAAACGCCCAAAGAAGAGCTGGATTGGCTTACCAAAACAGGCATGGTGGCTTACGTCCCGATTCTGGCGCACAACGAATGGATCGGGCTGCTGGCGGTAGGGCGCAAACGCTCTGGCGACAGCTTTTCGGATGCCGATATGCTGCTGCTGACCGCGCTGGCCAACCAGACGGCCGCTTCGCTGGATAATGCTCACCTGGTGCAGCACCTGGTGGCGCTCAATAATGAGCTGCAGAAAGCCTACAACGACCTGAATTATGCCAACCAGCGGCTGGAAAAACTGGATCGCACCAAGTCGGACTTCATCCAGGTGGCATCCCACGAGCTGCGTACGCCGATCACCCTGCTGATGGGCTACAGCGACATCCTCGCCGGTGAGCCGGGTATTTTGGACAACATGTTCCTGGCGCAGACGGTGTCAGGCATACGCACAGGTGCCGCGCGGATGCAGGAGATCGTGGCCAGCATGCTGGATATGGCCAAAATTGACAGCCGCAGCCTGCGCCTATCGCCCAAGCCACTATCGCTGCCGGCCCTGGTACGCAGTGTACAGGCTGGGCTGGCGCGCTCGATGCTTGACCGCCAAATTGCATTCGATCTGCTGGAGCTAAACCGGCTGCCCAACGTGGAAGCGGACGTGGATGCGCTGCACAAAGTTTTCCAGCAGTTGTTGAGCAACGCGGTCAAATTCACGCCGAATGGCGGCAAGGTCAACGTGCTGCAGCGCGCGCTGCCGGCCGGAGAAAGCCCGCTGGAAGTCGATTCGGTCGAAGTGGTGGTACAGGATACCGGTATCGGCATCGAGCCGGAGCTGCAAGACTTGATCTTCACTAAGTTCTACCAGACCGGCGATGTAAACCTGCACTCCACCAGCAAATCACGCTTCAAGGGTAGCGGCGCCGGGCTGGGGCTGTCGATTGTGAGCGGCATCGTGGAAGCGCATGGCGGCAAGATCTGGGCGGTCAGCACAGGGTACGATGAAGTCAACTGCCCGGGCAGCGAGTTCCACGTGGTGCTGCCCGTGTGCCAGGCCGACCGGCCTGCCGCGGCGCAGCCAGAGTCGGAAAATACACCTTAAGGCCGATCACGTCCTTTCAGGCGCATATGCGAGTTAACCTGCCTGATCCTGCGTGGGCAGGTATGGCATGGGCGGGCCTTCAACGCCAAGCAAATCTGCCAGCGCGGCGCGCATGGCGGTGCGGTCATCCCACAGGTACTCGGTCTGGCCAAAGCACATCGACTGTTCGTGACCCTTGCCACACGAGATCACCATGTCGCCGGGCTGTGCCTTGCGCAGCGCCAGTCGGATCGCCTCGCCGCGATCGGGCACGCGATAAAAACTCTGCCCCTCTACCCCACCGGCGGAGACCGCGGCCGCGGCCATTTCGGCCAGGATCGCGTCCAATGATTCAGTCCGGGGGTCTTCAGCGGTGAGGATGGTGATATCCGCCAGCCGCGCTGATTCTTTGGCCATCATGCGGCGTTTCATCCGGTCGCGCAGGCCGGCTGAGCCAAACACCACGATCACGCGGCCGGCGGTCATGGCGCGCGCGGTCTGCAGCGCGCAGCGCAGAGCAAACGGCGTGTGGGCAAAATCGACAATTGCGGTGAATGGCTGGCCCAGGTCAATACGCTCCATGCGCCCCGGCACCCCTTCCAGGCTGGCAATGCCCTGCGCGGCCACCCGCGCATCGATACCCAGGCCGGTGATGCAGGCACCCAGTGCGGCCAGACAGTTGGAGACATTGAAATCACCCAGCAGATTGGGCCGAACTTCCACCGAAAAACCAGGGCCGCTGGCGGTGAAAACCAGCCGCCCATCCTCGTAATGTACATCCTGCGCGACGAAGTCCGCGCCTGGATATAGACTATACGCAACCTGGCGTACCTGGCTGACCTTTTCCAGGTACGCATATGACTGGTCGTCGCGATTGAGAACTGCCAGCGGCGCCACCCCGCCTGGCTTGGGCTGCGTGCGCGCCAGGCTATCAAACAGCATGCCTTTCGCAGCGCGGTAGGCTTCATACGAGCCGTGATAGTCGAGGTGCTCGTGGGTGATATTGGTCACTACGCCGATATCAAACTCGCAGGCGGTGACGCGGTGCTGCGCCAGCCCATGCGAGGTCGATTCCAGCACCACGTGGGTCAGCCCGGCGTCGCGCATGTGTGCCAGGTAGCGCTGCACATCCGGCGCTTCGGGAGTGGTGACGTGAAAGCCGGTGTCGATTTCTTCATCGCCAATAATCGCATTGACGGTGGAGATCATCCCGGCGCGGATGCCGGCCTGCTGCAGGATTTTATAAATCAGGTTTGAGGTGGTGGTCTTGCCATCCGTGCCGGTCACGCCGATTACGGTCAGATGCCGGGCCGGAAAGCCGTAAAAGGCAGCCGAAAGATAGGCCAGCGCCACGCGTGTATCTTCCACCTGCACATAAGGCGCGCTGGTCAGCGCAATGTGCTGTGACCCGACCACAGCCGCCGCCCCACGCACCAGCGCATCGGGAATATAGCGGTGGCCGTCGGTACTGCCGCCGCTCATCGCCACGAACAGGTTGCCGGGCTGCACCGCGCGCGAATCGAGCGCAATGCCGGTGATCTCTACCGCGGGCAGCGGGCCGGCCGGGGCCAGCGGGCGCACCGGGATATCTGCAAACAGGCGCTCCAGCGTGGGATGGATTTGTGCATTCATTTCACCTCCCAATGGAAAAGGGGTTTTGGCGCTGCCAAAACCCCTCTCCCTCTTCTCCTCGAAAATGTTACTGCAAGTTCTGGCGCAGGTTCTGCAGTTGTCCGGCTACCGAGCCGTCGACCATGCGGTCGCCAACTCGCAGCACCAACCCACCCAGAATGGACGGATCCACGCGGAAGGTAACGCTGCCAGCGCCACCCACCTGGTTGAGCACATCGCGCTTAATCGTCTCCTGCTCCTCAGCGGTGAGCGGAAGGGCGCTGGTCACTTCGGCGGACGCGCCGCTCAGCGACTGGCCTTCCAGCACCGAGACGCGGCCGGATTTCACGCCCGAAAAGAAGTCATTGACCAGGGCGTGCTGGCGGCGCTCGTCGAGCGATTCACCGATCAACTTCTGCGTTGCGGCGATTGCCAGGGCGGCTACCTGCCCGCGCACTTCGCTGAGAATGCGGTTGCGTTCGTCTTCCACTTCAGCCAGGCGCTGATCGCGCATCTTATTGATCTCGGCTTCGCGCTGCACGCGCACTTCGCGCTCGGCGACTTCGGCGCGGTCGGTGGCTTCGCGCACCACGTCAGCGGCCTTTGCCTGAGCTTCAGCGACGATCTGGCTGGCTTGGCGTTCGGCATTGGCGCGGGCTTCCGCGGCCACCTGCGCATCTTCCAGGCCCTGGGCGATCATCTTGCGGCGCTTATCCATCATGTTCAGCAGCGGCTGGTAAGCCCAGGCGCGTAGCGTCACGAACAGGATGAAGAAACTGAGGATGTGAATGAGCAGGTATCCAAGGTTAATACCCAGTGCTTCCAAGGCAGTACTCCTTTCTCGGCTGGACCGGTATTAGAGAACGAACAGCATCAAGAAGGCGATCACAAGGCAGTAAATCGCGATCGCTTCCGAGAAAGCAATGCCCAGGATCATGTTCGTCAGCAGGTTGCCATAGGCATCGGGGTTGCGGGCCATGCCTTCCAGCGCGCCCTGCACGCTCAAGCCAATACCGATACCCGCCCCCAGCGCGCCGATCATGGATAGACCCGCGCCGATGAATTTTGCCGCCTCGATGAGATCTCCTGTCATCTGGTAGTACCTCCTGAAGTGAACTTGGAATAATCGAATGAAAACTGCTTACGCGTGTTCTTCACCACCATGTCCGGCAGCCGCCTGCGACATGAATACCATGGTGAGCATACCGAACACAAACGCCTGGATCAGGCCGATAAAGGTCTCGAACATCATAATCATCGCCGGGGCAAACCACGGGACCAGCGAAATGATCAGGAAGGTGAGCACCATGCCGGAAAACATATTGCCAAATAGACGGAAGGTAAACGAGAGGATCTTCGCGAATTCTGAGATCAGCTCCAGCAGGCTTACCAGGAAGTCCATAGCGCCAAAGAAGGGCTTGGTGAAGAGATTGCGCACGTTGAAGAAGCGCAGGAAGTAGCCCGCGCCGTTCACCTGCACACCGATGATCTGGGTGAAGATAACCGAGATCAATGCCAGAGCCAGGGTAAAGTTCAGGTCGGTGGACATGCCGCGGAAGAAGGGTACCAGCGCAAAGCCGCCCTCCTGATTGAGAACAGTCTCCACGCCCGGTACAACCTGCGCCACCGCGTTGCCTTCGCCTTTGTACGGCTCAATCAGGCCGATGCTTTCCATACCCGGTACCAAAGCCAGCAGGTTGGAAACCAGCACCAGCAGCAGGATCGTCATAAAGAACGGAAAAACCTTTCGTGCGTGCCGGCCAACGGTTGATTCGGTCAGGTTATAAACCGTCTCCACCAGAGCTTCCATCGCCAGGGTAAATCCGCTGGGAACCAACCCACCGCGGCGGACGCCATTACGAATGGCAAACGCCAGCAAAAACAGGATGGCGTAGACGATCAGCATGGTGGTCAGCGTGTTGGTGACGTAGAAGTCACCAATGATAGGGAGCGTGAACAACGGATCGTGGGACAGTCTTTCCGGGGCGACAAAGATATGTGGCTGCACCGGGCGGATCAGCGCGGCTACAACGACCATTAAGATGATGGCCGCGAGCACCAACCAGCGATTTTTCCCCCATCGCCAATTACGGGTTTTTTCCAATGTCTACCTCCTCTCGTTGGTTGTCGGATTTCGATATCTGCGGGCGGATGCGCGCCAGCCCAGCCCGTACTACCGCGAACATAGCCACCAGGGATACCGGGATGCTCGCGATCAATAGTGCAATGGTGATAACAGGTCGAGTTTGGAAACGGCTGTCGAGCCACAGACCCCCGAACAGCGCTCCAAGAATGATGAGAAGCGTCAGGCAGCCAACCTGCCCAACAATGCCGGCGATGGCAAGGTTTACGATGCGCTGCCGGTTCTTCTGTCCATTATTTTGGGGCAATGTCATAGCGGTGTGATTATAGCAAATCTGGTTTTGCGCGTCAATTAAAACCTCATACGCAGTCGAAGAAATGCGAATCCGGCGTTGCGATTAAAACGCCGTCGCGGCCTGCATGGCCCATTGGTACCACGGTGAAAACAATGTGCCCAGCAACAGCATGCCAGCCACGCACACCACCACGGCCAGCGCCCAGGGGCGTGTGACGGGCATCGCTTCCTGCTCGTGGTCCGAGCGATTGAGCCATACCACTTTGAGCACCACCAGGTAGTAGTACAAGGCTATGATCGAGTTAATGATACCGATCAGCGCCAGCCAGATCATGTTGGCTTGAACCGCGGCGGCAAAGACGAACAGCTTGCCAATAAACCCGGCAAACGGCGGCACGCCGCCTAACGAGAGCAACGCAACCAGAAGCGCCAGCGCCAGCCCGGGCGAACGCCGGCTCAGCCCGGCGTAATCGGCGATCTCATCCGAGCCCAGCGTGCGGCCGATAATCAACACAATGCCGAACGCGGCCAGGTTGGTGACCAGGTAAGACATCAGGTAGAAAATTGCGGCGGTGTTTCCCAGCTCGGTGGCAGTGGCCACGCCAATCAGCATGTAGCCGGCCTGGGCGATCGACGAGTACGCTAGCAGGCGTTTGATGTTGCGCTGCGTCAGCGCCAGCACGTTGCCAAAGATCATGCTGCCCACCGAAAGCAGCGCCACCAGCACCCACGACGGGTAAAGATCAGGGAAGACCACGTTAAGGAAGCGCAGCAGCACGGCAAAACCCGCTGCTTTCGACGCGGTGGACAGATACCCGGCCACAGGGGTCGGCGCGCCTTCGTAAACGTCTGGAGCCCAGAAATGGAACGGCACAGCCGAGATTTTGAACGCAAAACCCACCAGCACCAGCATCGCCACCGCCGCCAGGGCGAAGATCGAGAACTGGCCGGCGTCCAGCAGGTCTTTCAAGGCGTAGAGTTGTGTGGTACCGGTGAAACCGTACAACAGGCTGAAACCGTACAGCATGATGGCCGAGGTAAACGCGCCAAACAGCATGTATTTGATGCCAGCTTCGGTAGATTTGGGATCTTTCACCAGCGCGCCGGAGAGCACATACAGCGGAATGGAAGTGGTTTCAATTGCCAGGTACAGCAAGATCAGGTCTGCAGCGGCGGCCATCAGGTTCATGCCGATGGTAGCGATGATTAGCAGCAAGTAAAACGCGCCGCCGCGGATGCGCTTCTCGCCATCCAGCGTGAATAGCACCGAGATTGCCGCGCCAACCAGGAAGATGGTTCGGAACACGTAGGTAGCCCAGTCCAGGCGCAGCATGCCGCCAAACGCCAGGTCAGGCACAAGGCCCGGGCGCGCGTAGATCAGGTTGATGCCGGCGGTGATCGCCAGCCCGGCAAAGGTGAGCAATCCCAGGTCGCGCTCTTTGCGATGGCGGAAGAGCAGGTCCGCCATCAACACCAGGCCGGCCAGGATGATCAGGCAGATTTCCGGCAGTATCGCCAGCACCATACTTGGAGTAAAGATGGGAGTCTCCACTTACGCACCTCCAACCAGAGCCAGGATGTAGTTGACGCCCGACTGGATCATCGGGTACATCAGGGAAGGGAATACTCCCAGCGCAATCATCAATACCACCAGGATGCCCATGCTGATCTTATCCAGCAGGCTGACATCGCTTACGTGCGCCAGCTCGGGGCGCAAATCGCCAAAAAATACGCGCCGGATAACCAGGAAGATGTAGCCTGCGGTGATCAGCACGCCCAGCACGGCGATGATGGCCACAATGGGGGCCACCTGCCATGCGCCCATGAAGATGGGAAATTCAGCGATAAAGCCGGAGAAACCGGGCATGCCCATGGAAACCAGGCCGGCAACGATAAAGGCCACCGCCGCGGCCGGCATCTTCTGGAACAGCCCCCCCAGTTGAGGGATATCGCGCGTGTGCGCCCGGTCATAGACCATGCCGACGACAGAAAAGAAGAGCGCTGTCATCACGCCGTGCGAGAACATTTGCAGCCCGGAGCCAAGCAAACCATCCCGGTTGAGCGTGGCAAAGCCGATCATAACCAGCCCCATATGCGAGACTGAGGAAAAGCCGATGACGTATTTGAAGTCGGTCTGCACCAGGGCGATCAACGCGCCATAGACCACGTTGATCGTGGCCAGCGCCAGGATCAGCGGAGCCCATACCCGCGCGCCTTCCGGCAGCAGCATGATGCCCACGCGCAGCGCGGCAAACGCTCCCACCTTCATTTCCACGCCGGCCAGCATCATCGAAACCGCGGTAGGCGCAGCCACGTGGCCATCCGGGGCCCAGGAGTGAACCGGGAAAATGGCCGCCAGCACAGCGAAACCAAAGAACACAAACGGGAACCACAACTGCTGGAAGGCAGTGTCAAAACCGGCCTTTTCGAGCAGCAACAGATCGAAGGTATTAGCGCCCGAGAGGAAGACGATCGCCAGTACGCCGATCAGGGCGAACACCGAGCCAATGAACAGGTACAGGGTCAGCTTCATCGCGCCGTATTCGCGCGTCTTGGGCGAACCCCAGATCACAATCATGAGGTACTTAGGGAAGATCGCCAGTTCGAAGAAGAAGAACAACTGGAACAGGTCGAGCGAGGCGAAAACGCCCAACACGCTGGTACCGAGGAACATCAGGAAGGCGTAAAACTCGCGCGGGCGGTCGGAAACATTCCAGGAAACGGCGCTGCCGCAGAACAGCACCACCCCGGCCATCAGCAGCAGCGGCGCGCTGATGCCATCTACGCCAACGTGATAGCTGATGTCCCAAATGGGCATCCACGGCACTTTTTCGATAAACTGGTAACCGCCTTGCGCAATATCGTAATTGACGTATACCAGGATGGTCAGCAGGAAGGTCAGCGCAGCGGCGGCAACCGCCGTCACGCGCGGCCAGGTCACCCTGTCACGCGGGTAACACAAAATCAACAGGCCGGCCAGCAGCGGGATAAAGATGGTGAAACTGAGTATGGGGAAATTCATCCTTCACCTCTTAGAAGAACATGACGACGGCACGGTTGATCATGTCTAACAGCCAGGCCGGCCACAGCCCGATTACCAGCATCAGCACCACCAGCGGGGCGATGACCAGCAGCTCGCGCGCATTCATTTCAGGCAGGTGGCCACGCCACTGCTCGTTGAGCGGGCCGTGCAACACCATCTTGAGCGCCTTAAGGATATACGCGCCGGTGAAGAACAGGCCGATCATGCTCAGCGCGGTGGCCAGGGTAAACACCGGCCAGGCCCCGCGCACTACCAGGAACTCCGAAACGAACCCACCTAACCCCGGCAGCCCCAGCGAGCCCATTGCGGTGAAGATCAGCACCCCGCCGTAAATGGGGATGAGGCTGAATAGCCCGCCATAGCGCGTCAGGTCGCGCGTGTGCGTGCGCTCGTAGATCACGCCGACCAGGAAAAACATCCCGGCCGCCGAGAGGCCGTGGTTGAACATCTGCAGCACCGCGCCGTTGAGCGCGATGGCGGCATCCTGCGTACCCAGCACCCAGGCGGCCGCGGCGATGCCCAGCACCACAAAGCCCATGTGGTTGATGGATGAATACGCCACCAGGCGCTTGAAATCCGTTTGCCCGTAGGCCGACCAAGCGCCGAAAATGATCGCCGCCGCGCCGAGAGCGGCCAGCCAGCCTGCAAAGTTATGCGATTCGACCGGGTACAACGGCAGCACCAGGCGCAGGAAACCGTAAGCGCCCAGCTTGAGCAGCACCCCGGCCAGGATCATCGAGCCGGCGGTGGGAGCTTCGGTATGCGCATCCGGCAGCCAGGTGTGAAACGGCCACACCGGCACCTTGATGGCGAAGGCGATCACGAAGGCCCAGAATGCGATCGACTTGACCGTGCCGACCGGCAGGCCAAGCAGCGTGCCGCTATCCAGCCCCGGCCAGCGCTCGAAAAGCAGCGGCAGGTCAAACGTGCCAGACACCACGCCGATGAGCTGGATGGCCAGCAGCAGCCCCAGCGAGCCGCCCATGGTGTAAAGCACGAACTTGAGCGAGGCATAGTTGCGGTTGGCGCTGCCCCACTGGGCGATGAGGAAGTACATCGGCACCAGGCCGATTTCCCAGAAGACAAAGAACAGCATCAGGTCGAGCGCCAGGAACACGCCCAGCATGCCCGTTTCCAGCAGCAGAAAGAGGAACATATAGGTCTTGATACGTTCTTTGACTGAGAACGAAGCCAGGATCGCCAGCGGCATCAGCAGCGTGGTCAGCAGCACCATCGGCAGCGAGATGCCATCCACGCCGACGTGGTACGAAGCGTTGATGGCGCTGTACCAGGTTGCCTGTTCTTCAAGCTGGAACCCGGGCTGGCCGGTCTGGAAGTTAGCCCACGCCACCAGCGTGAGCACAAACGGCAGCAGGCTGGCGACCAGCGTGTACCAGCGCAGCAGGCCGGGGCGGTCCGGCAGCAGCAGCAGGACAAGAGCCGCGATGGTGGGGAGAAATAAGATCCAGGACAGGAGATGACCCATGAGGAAATCCATCGTCTGCTCCTATGGCCTATGCCAGAACAAAGAAGTAGTAGAACAGCACGCCCACCAGCACAGCGACGGTGATGGCCAGGATCATGTACTGCTGCACGCGGCCGCTCTGCAGCGGGCGCAGGCTGCGCCCCAGCGCGGGGATGCGCGCCGAAAGCCACTCCAGGAAGCGGTTCCATACCGGCATGTCGATCTGGTTGCGTACGAAGCGCCCCAACCCCAGACCGCCGCGCCCGATGCCATGCAGCACGCCATCAATGATGGTGCGGTCAACAATGCGATACGAGAAGGTTTCGGAAATCCAGCGCGCAGGCTGGACAAAAATCTTTTGGTACAGCTCATCGATGTAATACTTGTTCTGCAGCAAGCGGTGCACGCCCGGTACGGCGCGGGCAATCGGGTCCTGCTGCCCGGCTTGCACCTTCGAATAGGCCAGCCAGCCCAGGTACAGGCCGCCCAGCGCCACCACCAGTGAAGTGGCCAGCGGGATTAGGCTGTGGCCGGCTTCGGCGGCTTCGCCGTGCGCCGGCAGCATCGAGCCGACAAACTCTTCAAACCATGGGTTGATCAGCCCGCCAATACCGGGGAAGTACGTGGGTATGCCCACCCAACCGGCGGTAACGGCGAAGAAGGCCAGCACCACCAGCGGCAGGGTCATGGTGGCCGGGGTCTCATGAGCGTGGGCGGCGGCTTTGGTGCGCGGTTGGCCCAGGAAGGTGAGGGTGATCTGGCGCATGGTATAGAATGCGGTCAGCAGCGCGGCCAGGGCCAGTGTGCCGAACACTACCCAGTGCCCGCCGGCGAAAGCCCCGGAGAGGATTTCATCCTTCGACCAGAACCCGGCGGTGACCAGAGGAAAGCCCGACAGGGCAAAACCACCGATCAGGAAAGTCCAGAACGTGAGCGGCATTTTCTTGCGCAGCCCGCCCATGTTCCACATATCCTGCGGGTCGAGATGCTCGTTGGTGTGCAGCACGCCGTGCTCCATGCCGTGGATCACCGAGCCGGAGCCGAGGAAGAGCAGCGCCTTGAAGAACGCGTGCGTCACCAGGTGGAAGGCCGCGGCCACGTAGGCCCCAACCCCCAGCGCGGCAATCATGTAGCCGAGCTGCGAGATGGTAGAGTACGCCAGCACGCGCTTGATGTCGTTCTGCGCCCCGGCAATGGTGGCGGCGAACAGCGCGGTAAACGCGCCGATGATGCTCATCACCAGCAGCGCCGTTTCGGACTGCGACACCAGCGGGAAGATGCGGATCGAGAGATAAACGCCCGCCGAAACCATGGTAGCGGCATGGATCATGGCCGAGACCGGCGTGGGGCCTTCCATCGCATCCGGCAGCCAGACGTGCAGCGGGAACTGCGCCGACTTGCCTACCGTGCCAATGAACAACAGCAGGCCGTACAGCCCGGCCTGCGACAGCCCCAGAACGCCCGAGGCGGTAGTTCCCAGGGTGTGCAGCAGTTCTTCATTGCCGAAGATCGCGTGATAATTGAGCGTGCCGGTGGCCTTATACAGCCCCACCAGGCCTAACAGCATGAACACATCGCCCACGCGGGTGGTAAGGAAAGCCTTGACGGCGGCATCGCGCGCTGTCTTGCGCGCGTACCAGAAGCCGATCAGCAGGTAGGAGCACAGCCCCATGATCTCCCAGCCAATGTACAGGGTGAGCAGGTTATCGCTGACTACCAGGGTGTACATGGCGAAGGCAAACAGACTGATAAAGGCAAAGAAGCGTGAGTACATCGGCTCGACGGACGGCACGCGATGTGCGCCCTTGCCCTTCACCGTGGCGCCCTCGGGCGGCAGGCCGGGCACGTCGTGGTCACCCCTGGGCTGGCCGAAGTTATGATAGCCGACACTATAGATAAAGATGGTCAGCACGGTCCAGGCCACAAAAAATAGCGTCACGGCCGAAAGTGGATCGAGCGTGACGCCAATGCGGAACCAGCTGTCCGCGCCGGTAGGCATCCACGGGATGGAAGATACGATCGGATTTTCCGACAGCCCTTCCACGCGCACCACGCTGAAAAATACCACCATGCTGGCCAGCCAGGAGAGCACCGCCGCGCCGATGGCCAGGCTGTGGCTGAGTGCTTTCCAGCGGTTGGTGACCAGGATAATGAGTGCAAATGCCAGCAGCGGGGGGAGAGGGATCAACCAGAGAAGCGTTTGCGTATTCATCGATTGTCTCCCTTAACCCTTCATCAAGCTGATGTCGTCTACCACCACGGTGCTGCGGCGGCGGTACACAGAGATGATCAGCGCCAGGCCCACGGCGGTTTCAGCAGCGGCGGCTACCAGCACGATCGCCACAAAGGTCAGCGCGGAGAGGTCCGGCGCGTAGAGGTAACGCCAGAAAGCCAGCAGGTTGATGTTGACCGAATTGAGCATCAGCTCGATACCGATCAGGATAGCGATGGCATTTTTGCGCGCCAGCACGCCAAACAGGCCGGTGCAGAACAGCGCCGCGGCAAAGATCAGATACCAGGAGAGTGGGATCATCGTTTTACCCCTTCCGGTCGGTGGCAACGAAGATAGAACCGACCAACGCGCCGAGCAGCAGCACCGAAGCTACTTCAAAGGGAATGACGTAAGCGTTGGCATCCACCAGCGCCAGGCCAAACCGCCCCAGGTCGCTGGCTTCGGCCGGCAGCGCCGCGGGCAGGGCCTGGAAGCTGCTCCACGTGGACAACACGCCTACCAGCGCAGCGTACAGCCCGGCCACCAACAGCGCCGGGATCCACCAACCGCGATTGAGCTGCGGTCCGGTGTCCACCATCACCTGGCGGGTGAGCATGATGGCAAACACCAGCAGGATGGCGATGGCGCCAATGTATACCACCACCTGCACCACCGCGAAGAAGGCTGATTCGAGAATGGCGAACGAAACCGCCACGCCGAACAGGGTCAGGATCAGCCACAGCGCGGCGTGCATGATGCGCCGCGTGCTGACCGCCATGACCCCGGCGAAGAGCGTTACCGCCGCAACCAGCAGGAAAAAGACTTGCACGATCGTCATGGCATCACTCCAGGGTGGACTGTTGGCGTTCTGTTTCCGGGCGGGCGACGATGATGGTGCTGGGGGCAACCATCGGGCGCCGCCGCGAGCGCGTCGAGGCGCGCATCAGTTGCATCGTAATCAGGCCCATCAGCGCATTGGCCACAAGCAGCGCGGCCAGCGTCACCAGCGGGCTGCCCAGCGGCCGCACCAGGCTGTGCACCACCGCGGTCACCAGCACCATGGTCAGCGAAAGCGGCGTGAGTAGCTTCCAGTTGATGTCCATCATCTGGTCGATGCGGAAGCGCGGGACCGTGCCACGGATGACTACGGTGAGGAAGTAGATCAGGAAGGTTTTGATCCACAAGTATACAAAACCGAGGAAGGGGATCTGCTCGGCAAACGGGCCACGCCAGCCGCCCAGGAAAAGCACTGCAAACAGGATGGCGGTGGTGAAGGCATGCAGGAATTCGGCCACGTAAAACATGCCAAACTTCAGCCCGGAGTATTCGATGTTGAAGCCGGCCACAATTTCCGATTCCGCTTCGATCAGGTCAAATGGGGCGCGGCCCACTTCCGCAATCTGTGTGATGAGGAAAATTAACGCGGGGATGGGCGCCAGCAGCACGAACCAGATGCTTTGCGATTGGACGATGGTTTGCAGGCTCATCGAGCCGGACAGCATCACCGGGATGAGCAGCGTGACCACCATCGGGATTTCATACGAGATGAGCTGCGCTACCGAACGGAACGCGCCCAGCAGGGCATACTTGTTGTTGGAGCCCCAGCCGGCAAAGATAATGCCAAGCTCTCCAATGGAGCCGGCGGCCACCACAAACAAGACCGCCACGGCCAGATCCGCGCCGAAAATGCGGCTGGCAAAGGGGATCACACCCCAAACCATCAGCGTGCCGGCCACCGCCAGCACCGGCGCCAGGTTATAGGGCACGCGGTCTGCGCCTTCGGGAGTGATGTATTCCTTGGTGAATATTTTGAACATATCCGCGAAGGGCTGGAAGAGACCAAATGGGCCTACGCGGTTCGGGCCCAGGCGGTCTTGCAGGCGGCCGATGATCTTACGCTCATACCAGATGAGGAAAATCACCCACACCAACCCCAGCACGCCCAGGATGGCTGCGCCCGCCACGAGCAGGATTACCTGCGCGACGCCGGGCGCTACACCCCACCCTACCAGCAGCGTTTCCAACCATTGACGAATGAAGTTAATGGGATCATTCCAAAACGTCATTGCGCGCCTCCCGCTCCAGCAAGTTGTACGGCGATTAAACCCACTCCAGCTCTCCCTTACGCCAGGCGTAGAATAGCCCGCCCAGCAGGATGAGCACAAAAATGATGGCCTCGGCGATGCCGTAGAGGGTCATCTGGTTGTAGGCCACCGCCCAGGGGAAGAGCAGTACCGCCTCAACGTCGAAGATCAGGAAGATCAGCCCAAAGATGTAATACTGGGCCTTGAACTGCACGTACGATTCGCCCACCGTCTCAATGCCGCACTCATATGTGGAGCTTTTGAGCGTGTTGGGCTTCTTGGGAGCAAGAATACCGGCCACAGTGATCGCTGCCGCGGGAAGCAGGGCTGCCACAATCATAAACACGCCAATGTATAACCAGTTCATATGCATGGCTCCTTCTTCAAAAACAATACCTACCGGGAAACAAATGCCGCCGCATGCTGCCTGTGTTCAGACAAGTCGATTGTAGCATAGCGATTCTGAGCCGAAAAGTAAGTATCCTCACCCAATTTGTATGAATCTGGAGGAGAGGACGGAACCTAATTAGGCGGATTGTGAAGCGGTACACAAAGTATACAGGGTTTCGATAGAAACGTCAAAAAATGCGGCGAATTCGTTTCCCATGCAGGCCATGCCTGCGCCATTCCGCGCCGCCGGAGTGACCTTTGACATAATTCCCCTTCCCCGCGAACGGTGCTACACTATGGAAAATTCCGTCACGCAACCCAATCTAATCTGGAGGAGTCTATGATCCCATACCCGGCTGAACCGTTCCGCATCAAGATGGTCGAACCAATCCGGTTGATCGAACCCGCTGCGCGCCTGGAAGCTATGCGCCAGGCAGGCCACAACGTGTTCGCGCTGCGCGCGGAAGACGTGTTCATTGACCTGCTGACGGATTCGGGAACCGGGGCGATGAGCCATCACCAGTGGGCAGCGCTGCTTGCAGGCGATGAATCGTACGCAGGCGCGCGATCGTTCTACCGGCTTTCGGAAGCCATGCAGCAGATCTTCCAATTCGAGCATTTTGTACCCACCCATCAGGGCCGCGCGGCGGAAAATATCCTCACCAGCATTCTGGTGAAGCCCGGCAATTACGTGCCGTCCAACATGCATTTTGATACGACGGAAGGGAATATCCGCGCACGCGGTGGTCGTCCTACCAACCTGGTATGCGACGACGCCTTTGACCCGACCAACCAGAGCCCGTTCAAAGGCAACATGGATATTGACAAGCTGCGCGCTTTTATTCAAAAAGTGGGGGTGCAGAATATCCCCTTTGGCACGATCACCATCACCAACAATGCCGGTGGTGGCCAACCGGTCTCGCTGGAAAACATGCGCGCAGTAGCAGCGGTGTATAAGGAAGCCGGCATACCCTTCTTCATCGACTGCTGCCGCTATGCCGAGAACGCCTACTTTATCAAGCAGCGCGAGCCTGGCTATGCGAATAAGAGCACCCTGGACATCGCGCACGAAATCTTCGCGCTGGCCGATGGCGCGTGGATGTCGGCCAAGAAGGATGGCATGGTCAACATCGGCGGCTTCCTCGCCATGCGCGACCCCGACCTCTACCAGCGCGTATGTAATGAGCTGATCATGCGCGAAGGCTTTGTGACTTATGGTGGGCTGGCCGGGCGTGACCTGGACGCGCTGGCGACCGGGCTGTGGGAAGGCCTGGATGAAAGCTACCTCGAATATCGCCTGGGCCAGACGGCCTACCTGGGACGCAGCCTGTTGCAAGCCAGCGTGCCGATCGTAGAGCCGCCGGGCGGGCACGCTATTTACGTTGACGCGGGGCGGCTGCTGCCGCACATTCCCCACGCCGAATTCCCCGGGCAGGCGCTGTGCGCGGCGCTGTACCTGGAAGGCGCGGTGCGCGGAGTGGAGATCGGTTCGGTGATGTTCGCCTACCCCGATCCCGAGACCGGGCAGATGGTTTACCCGCAGCTTGAGCTGGTGCGGCTGGCAATCCCGCGCCGCGTATACACGCAAAGCCACATGGATTACGTGGTGGATACGCTCGCGCGGCTGGCGAAGAAAGCGCCCACCCTGCGTGGTTACCGCCTGACCTATGCGCCGGAGCTGATGCGGCACTTTACCGCGCGCTTTGAGCCACTATAGAGAAAGAGGATTGGTAATGAAACGATATTTTCGTGTTTTGATCCTGGCCGCGCTGCTGGTGAGCCTGTTACTGGCCGGTTGCAGCAGCGGGCCGAAGGGCACCCAGCTGGACGGTGACGCGCTCGACGAGGCGCTCAAGTACCTCGACCCGGCAGCCGATAACATGCTGGCGGGGCTGAAGGCCAACGACTACGCCATGTTCTCACGCGATTTTGATGATGTAATGAAGACAGCCATCGACGAAACCAAGTTTGGCGCGTTATACCGCCAGTTGAACGACCAGATCGGTGAGTACCAGTCGCGCACGCTGACGCGGGTGACCGACTTTGGTGATTACGTCACCGCGGAATACGCCGGCGTATTTGCCAAGTCTGACAAAGTCAACATCGTGGTCACAGCCAGCAAGACCGAGCCGCACAAGCTCAGCGGGTTATACTTCCGTTAGAAAAATACCGAACAACAGAATCACCCCACACTAATGTGGGGTGATTCTGTTGTCATGGGTATTTCCATCTTATTCCAGGTCTTTGGCCTGCTCCCAGATCACATCCATCTCGTCCAGGGTCATACTGTTTAGGTCACGGCCCTGCGCGCGGGCGGTCTTTTCGATGTAAGCAAAGCGGCGGCGGAAGCGCTGGCTGGTTTCGCGCAACGCGGTTTCGGCATCCACCTTGTACCAGCGCGCCAGGTTGACGACAGCAAACAGCAGGTCTCCCAGTTCTTTGGCGCGTTCTTCCGCATTGGGAGCGCTGTCTACCTCATCGATCTCTTCGAAGACTTTGGCGCGCACTGGGCCGATCTCGCTCCAGTCAAAGCCCACGCGCGCGGCGCGGTCCTGGTACTCCTGCGCCAGCGCCAGCGCCGCCAGGATGCCGGGAACGCTGTCCAGCAGGCCTTTTTCCTGCTCGCCATTGCCGGCGCGTTCCTCAGCTTTGAGCCGCTCCCAATTGGTGAGCACCCCATTGACGCCGGAAACCTGCACGTCACCAAACACGTGCGGGTGGCGGCGGATGATCTTACGCGCGATTCCACCGACGATATCCGCCATGGAGAATGTGCCGGCTTCCACCCCGATCTGAGCATGCAGCGCGATCTGCAGCAGCAGGTCGCCCAGCTCTTCGCTGACCTTGGCCCAATCCCCATTGTCCAGGGCTTCGAGCGTCTCGTAGGTCTCTTCCAACAGGTAGGGGCGCAGGCTGGCATGGGTCTGCTCGCGATCCCAGGGACAGCCGTTTTGCGGATCGCGCAGGTGTGCGACGACTTCCTGAAAGAATTCCAACGAGGAATCTACGCCCAGCGCGGGCAGGTACAGCAGCGTTGTTGGGCCTAACTGCGGGCTGCGCTCTACCGCTTCCAGCGCCAGATCTATGATCGCCTGGCCGGGCATGCCGGGATTATGCACCAGGCGCACGGAGAAATCCGCGGGGTAAGCCACGGAAAGAGCATGGCGAATGCCGGCAGCCACGGCCGGGCTGCTGACACCGGCAATCAGCGCCGGGTGCGAAGGGGAGAACAGCGGAGCGTAGCGCTCTGAGAGCTGCGCGGCATCCAGCACAGACAGGCCGTCGAACGGGTCAATCTGGAGGGCGGCACAGGCGGCCTGGAGCAGGGAAAGGCGGTTGGGGTCGGTCAAGGGGCAGGTCCTCGGTTACGTGAAGGGTTCGTTCGCAGCCCGCTGCGGTCAGGCCGGGCGAATATGTTGAATTGTACTGGAAAGAAACGGATAAGCAAAACAGGACTTCCCGGTTGAGGCCGGGAAATCCTGTTGATAGTCTTGAAATGCCAGGCGGGTTTAGCGCTTGGTGTAGGTGGGGGCCTTGCGGGCGCGCTTGAGACCGGGCTTCTTGCGTTCCTTAACGCGCGGGTCACGGGTCAGGAAGCCGCCTTTGCGCAGCGGGGAGGTGAAGTCGGGGTTCATCTTCACCAGGGCGCGCGCCAGACCCAGCTTGACCGAATCGGTCTGGCCGGTGACGCCGCCGCCGTTCACCACTACGGTGATGTCATAGGCTTCGCGTTCCTGGCCGGTGACAACCATCGTGCCGAGGATAGCCTCGATATCGCCGGTGCGGGGGAAATATTCCTGCGCCGGGCGGTCATTGACCACAAACCGGCCCGAGCCGCTCATCAGGCGAACGCGCGCGGTGCTTTCCTTGCGACGACCAATACCTTCGTAATACTGTACTGCCATGTTATCCCTACTCCTTTACGCAACCAGTTTGGGGTTCTGAGCCGCGTGCGGGTGCTCATTCCCAGCATAGATCTTCAGCTTCTTGAGCAGAGCACGGCCCCACTTGTTATGCGGCAGCATGCCCCACACGGCCGAGCGAATCACCCGGTCAGGGTGCGTGCGCAGTTGTTCGCGCAGGCTTGTCGAGCGAATGCCACCCGGGTATCCGGAGTGGCGGTGGTAGAACTTCTCATCCAGGCGCTTGCCGGTGACGGTGACCTTTTCGGCATTGACCACGATGACAAAGTCACCCGTGTCGGCGCCGGGGGTATAAACGGGCTTATGCTTGCCCATCAGATATCGCGCAATTTGCGTGGCCACGCGGCCAAGCGTCTGGTCATTGGCATCCACCAGTAACCATTCCGCCTGCGTTGTGCCTTTTGGGACGTACGTCTTGTCCATTCTTTTCTCCACAGTGTCCAGGTACATCGTGGCCGGGCGTAGGCCCAACCAACCTATTGACTGAAACTTCCTTACTGCTCTTGCCTGCTTGCATACTGCACTTCCACCAGAGTCAGCCCTTGCGGCGGCGCTAGCCCCGGCGAACCGGGCTGCGTGGCGTTCACCGCCAGCGCCAGGTCCTCCAGCGACATGCGCCCCTGGCCAACCAGCACCTGCCAGAAGACCATCCGCCGCACCATATGGTACAGAAAGGCGTTGGCGGTGACTTCGAACAGCAAACCGGCAGGGGCCGGGCTCCAGGCCGCGTGGTACACGCTGCGCACGGTGCTGCCGCCCGCTCTGGGTGGGTTCCCAAAAGCGGCGAAGTCGTGCGTGCCGATCAGCAGCGCGGCAGCCTGCCGCAGCAGCTCCGCGTCCAGCGCGGGCCACAGGCGCCAGCCGTAACGCTCTCCCAGGGGGTCGCGTTCGGGCTTCCACAGAGTGCGGTATTGGTACGTGCGGCGTGTCGCGTCATAGCGGGGATGGAAATCCGGGCGGGTTTCGCAACAGGCCTGCACGGCCACATCCTCTGGCAGAGCCGCGTTGAGGGCTTTGCCCAGCGCCTCGGCGCTGTGGCTCCACTCCAGGTCAAACGCGACCACCTGCCCGGATGCATGCACCCCGGTATCGGTCCGGCCGGCGGAAAGGATGGTCCTTCCGTCCCAGCCCAGGCCGCGCAGCGCGCTTTCAAAGACGCCCTGCACCGTGCGCGACCTTCCTGAGCGCTGAAAGCCCAGAAAGTGCGTGCCGTCGTAGGCAAGAGTAATTTGGTAACGTGCCATTTGCATCCGGTCAGCCCGGATACCATTCCGAAGCGTCAGTCTTCGACCAACTCCAGCACAACCATCTCGGCGTTATCGCCAAGACGCGGGCCAAGCTTGACGATGCGCGTGTAACCGCCGTTGCGGTTCGCAAAGCGCGGCGCAATGTCGTCAAACAGCTTGGGGACGATTTCATTGCCGCCCAGGCGGGCAGCGGCCAGGCGGCGCGCGTTCACCTTGACGATATCCTGATCGCTGCGGCCGCTGTTGCGAGCCAGGGTGATCAGGCGCTCGGCTTCGCTGCGAATGGCGAGGGCCTTGGTTTTGGTGGTAGTGATGCGCTCGTGCTCGAACAGCTGCTTCATCAGCGTGCGGCGCAGAGCCTCACGCTGGTCGCGATCACGACCTAACTTATATCCAGCAATGCGATGTCGCATGGTTAGCTCTCCACATCAGTTTCGTCATGCAGGAAGCCTTTTTCCCGCATTTTCTGGCGCAACTCATCCAGGCTTTTCTCGCCAAAGTTGCGGATGGACATTACGGCTTCATCACCCTTCTCCAGCAGCTCGAGCACATCACCAACGGTGGTGATGCCCGTGCGCTTGAGCGAGTTGAATACCCGCACCGAAAGGTCCAGGTTCTCGATTGGGGTCTCCGCGGCTTCACTGGTCAGGCGGCTACCAGCAATTTCCTTCTCGGCGCCGACCATCAATACCTCTTCACTCACGCCGGAAATATAGCGCAGGTGGTCGATGAGAATTTTGGACGAGTTCGCCAGCGCCTTTTCGGGCGTCAGCGTGCCATCCGTCCAGATCTCCAGAACCAGGCGGTCATAGTTGGTGCTCTGGCCAACGCGGGAATTCCCAACCGTCCAATTCACACGCTTCACCGGGCTGTAAATCGCATCAACCGGGATTTCGCCGATGGGCAGGCGGCCCACCCGCTCGCCAGACGGGGAATAGCCCCGCCCGCGGTCTACGGTCATATCGATTTCAAGCCGGGTACGCGGATCGTCCACAGTGAAAAGATACAAATCTGGATTAACGATTTCTACTTCCGCCGGCACCTGAATGTCGGCCGCGGTCACAACGCCTTCACCCCGCACTTCGAGGTGCAGATGCGAGGTATCGGCATCGTGCAGCACCAGGCGCAGCTGCTTGATCTGCAGCATAACCTGAATGACGTCTTCCCGCACGCCCGGAATGTCGCTGAACTCGTGCAGCACATCCGAGACGCGGATCGACGATACCGCCGCGCCTTCAAGTGAAGATAACAGAACCCTGCGCAGGGCATTGCCCAGGGTTACCCCATAGCCCCGGCCAAGGGGGCTGATTACAAACTTGCCATAGTTTCGAGCCTCAGCTTCGCGCTCGACTTTCGGCGTCACCATATTGGTTAGAGCAGTCACGACTGTCACCCTTTCCCGTAATGCACCCTGAAAAACCGCGCATCCGGACTAGCTGGCGTTAGCGCGAGTAGTACTCAACAATGAGCTGCTCGTTCAGATTGCCATCGATCTCGGCACGTTCAGGCATGCGCAGAACACGCCCGGTCATGCTCTTGATATCGCGGTCCACCCACAGGGCGGCGGTGCGATTTTCGGCCAGCTCGGGCAGCTCTTTGAAGTACGTCAGGCTGCGAGAGCCTTCGCGTACTGCAACGCTATCGCCAGGGCGAACCAGCATCGAGGGGATGTTGGTGCGGTGGCCATTGACAGTGAAGTGACCGTGCGAAACCATCTCGCGTGCCTGGGCGCGGTTTTCCGCGAAGCCTAGGCGATACACCACGTTGTCCATGCGGGTCTCGAGGATTTGCAGCAGCGAGAGACCGGTCAGACCGCGACGGCGCAGCGCGATGCTGTAGTAGCGGCGGAACTGGCGCTCGAACACGTTGTAGACGCGGCGAGCTTTCTGCTTGGCGCGTAACTGGCGCGCATAGTCGGATACACGATCGCTGGCGCGGCCAGAGCCGGTACGACCATGCTGGCCCGGAGCGAACGCGCGCTTTTCAACGGAGCACTTGGGGGAGTAGCAGCGCTGTCCCTTCAGGAATAACTTTTCACCTTCACGCCGGCAGATACGGCACACCGGCCCAATGTACTTAGCCATATTCCAAAAATCCTCTCTGATTACACGCGGCGTTTCTTGGGGGGCCGGCAACCGTTATGCGGTACCGGGGTAATATCAGAAATCGAGCGCACACGCATGCCAACCGCCTGCACGGCGCGAATGGCGTTCTCGCGGCCGGGGCCGGGGCCCTTCACGATCAGATCCACTTCCTGCATACCCATCGCCTGGGCGGTCTTCAGCGCCTGTTCAGCGGCCAGGCGCGCAGCGAACGGAGTGCTCTTGCGCGAGCCCTTGAAGCCAGCCGAGCCAGCACTGCCCCAGCAAACGGTATTGCCCTGGGGGTCCGTGATGGTGATGATGGTATTGTTGAAAGAGGCATAGACGTGAATATGCCCGCTGGACAAAGTGCGCTTTACTTTGCGCGCGGTGGTTGTGCGCCGCGCCGAGCGTACGTTTTGTGCCATATTTCCTCACTAATCCTGTATTGCTAGATCAAGGTCGTAAAAACCACAGCGTGGATGACCGGCCAGGCAGCCGCGGGGAGAGGATTCCCCACCCGGCGCCGCATCCGCGCGGCAGAATTACTTCTTGGTTGCACCGCGGCGGCGACCACGACCGGCCACAGTCTTCTTGGGGCCCTTGCGGGTACGCGCATTGGTGCGCGTGCGCTGGCCATTGACAGGCAGGTTGCGGCGGTGGCGCAGGCCACGGTAGCAACCGATCTCGATCAGGCGCTTGATGTTCATCTGAACTTCGCGGCGCAGATCGCCTTCAACTTTATAGTTGCGGCTGATGAATTCGCGCAGCAGCGCCAGGTCAGCCTCGGTCAAATCCTTTACGCGCACATCCGGGCTGACCTGGGTCGAGCTCAGGATGGCGTGCGCGCGGGTCGGGCCAATACCGTAGAGGTACTGCAGGCCAACTTCGATGCGCTTATTGCGCGGAAGATCAACACCTTCGATTCTTGCCATGTTTCTTGATCCTTATCCCTGTCGCTGCTTGTGCTTTGGGTTTTCACAGATGACGTACAGCGTGCCACTGCGCTTGACGATTTTGCACTTGGCACAGCGCTTTCGAATAGACGGCGATACTTTCATTTCAGTTGCTCCTCAAAGAATGATACCTGGTTCAGCCAAAGGGACTATTATACCTGATGGGCTGTGTTCTGTCCAGATAAGCGGGTTCCGCTTTCATCCAGAGCGGTGAGAATGTACGGCCCATCGGATGTGACTGCCACCGAATGCTCGAAGTGAGCCGTCAGCGAGCGGTCGCGGGATGTTACCGTCCATTGGTCAGGCATGACGCGGGTCTCGGCGGTACCCACCAGCACCATCGGTTCCAGCGCGATGGTCATCCCGTTGCGCAGCAGCATGCCGCGCCCGGGAATGCCATAGTTGGGAACCTGCGGGCCTTCGTGCATCTGCCGTCCCACGCCGTGGCCGGTGTACTCGCGGGTGACATAGAGACCGTGGCTTTCCACGTACTGCTGGATCGCCGCGGACACGTCGCCCACGTGATTGCCGGCCACCATCTTGGCAATGCCTATGTACAGCGCGGCTTCGGTCACTCGCAGCAGTTTTTGCGCCTGCTCGGAGATCTCGCCCACGCCGGCCGTGAAGGCGGCATCACCCACAAACCCTTGAAACACTGCGCCGCAGTCGATGGAAATGATATCGCCTTCCTTCAGCTTGCGCTTGCCGGGGATACCATGCACCAGCTCTTCGTTGACGCTGGCGCAAATGCTGCCCGGGTACGGGTACGCGCCGGGATAGTTCTTGAACGGCGAGTACGCGCCATACTTGCGCAGCACTTCTTCGGCGGCGGCATTAAGATCAGCGGTCGTGACCCCGGGGCGGATCGCGGCACGCACGGCAGCCAGCGCTTCGGCGTTAATCCGGCCAGCTTTGCGCATAATCGCGATTTCATCCGCGGTCTTGATCGTGATCTGTCGATCCCAACTCATACAGCACTTCCTTATTCGATGGCCGCGAGCATATGCTCGGTCACGGTTTCGATTGGCTGCGTCCCGTCGATTTCCACCAGCAGGCCATGCTTGCGGTAGTAGTCGATCAGCGGCGCGGTGTTCTCGAAGTAGACTTTGATGCGGCGCTCGACCGTTTCGGCCTTGTCGTCGTCACGCTGGTACAACTCGGAGCCATCCACATCACACAACCCGGCCTGTTTGGGCGGGTTGTACTTCTGGTGGTAAACATGACCCTGCGCGCGGCAGGTCCAGCGACCACCCAACCGTTCTACCAGGATTTCCGGCGCCACGGCGATGTAGGGAACCACATCCACCGCGCCGCCCATACCGGCCAGCATTTCCGCCAGCGCATCGGCCTGCGCCGGGGTACGCGGAAAACCATCCAGCAGCGCGCCGGTTTGGGTATCGGGGCGTGAGAGGCGTTCGCGAATCATGGCGATGGTCACGTCATCCGGAACCAGCTCGCCGCGGTTCATGTAGCCCTGCGCCAGCGTCCCCAGCTCGGTCTGCGCTTTCAGGTTTTCACGGAAGATATCACCCGAAGAGATATGGGCCAGGCCCAGTTTTTCGGAGATCACTTCCGCCTGCGTGCCTTTGCCGGCCCCAGGCGGGCCTAGCAGAACGATATACTTGGCCATCTGCTTTACCCCTTGATCAGGTTATCGTCGTAACCGTGCAGTTTGAGCTCGGTTTCGATGATGGTGAAGGTATCGCGCACGACACCCACCACGATCAGCAGGCCTGCCGATGAAACCAGGAAGAGACCAGCCTGCCTTGCACCCACCGGCAGGAACGCACCGAGGATGTAGGGCAATACCGCCACCAGGCCGAGGAACAGAGCACCCGGCAGGGTGATGCGGCGCTGCACTTTGGTCAGATAACGCTGCGTGGGCCCACCGCGGACAACGCCGGGGATCTGGGCGCCCTGCTTCTTCAGATTCTCGCCGTAGTTCTGCTGCGTGAACAGCACGTCGGTGTAGAAGAAGGTGAACAGCACCACCATGAGGAAGTACATCAGCGAGTACCAGCCGTTGTTCGCGCCAAAGGTGTTATACACACCACGGGCAAAGGTGCTGGTCGCCATAAAGTAGCTGGCAACGATGGCCGGGAAGGTCAGGATAGACTGGGCAAAGATCAGCGGGATCATGCCGGCCATGTTGACCATCAGCGGCAGGTTGGAGCGCACAGGCATCGACATGCGGTTACCAACGCGGCGGCCGGGGAACAGCACCGGCACATTGCGGCGGCCCTGCTGCACGAAGACGATGGCAAAGATAGTGAGAACCAGGATTGCCATGATCAGGAGCAGCAGCCACCAGCCATTTTGCTGGTCGGAAAGCAGCGAGCCGAGGTGCGCGGGGATACGCGAGACGATGCCGGCGAAGATGATCAGCGAGAGGCCCTGGTTGGGGATGCCGTACTCGGAAATCAACTGGCCCAGCCAGATGCCGAACATCGTACCGGCAATCATAGCAAGCAGCGTGGCAAGGGTAGGAACCAGAGCCGCGCCACTAAAGCCATAGTTTTGTAGGATGGGCGTGCCGCCAGTGAGCTGGGTAAAGATATTGATCTGGCCCACCGCGGAGAGGGCTGCCATCGGGATGGTGCCGATGATGGTCCACTTTTCCATCCACTTCTGGCCTTCACGCGGGTTATCTTTGATGCGCCGCTCGAGCGCCGGGATGATGGGCACGAGCAACTGGATGATAATCTGCGCGGTGATGTATGGGTAGACACCCATTGCCAGGATGGAGAAATTGGACACCGTGCCGCCCGACAACAGGTCCAACAGGTTGAACAGGTTGCCGGCAGCGCCGCCCTGGGCGGCCAGGCCGGACAGGACGTTGCGGTCGATGCCCGGCACCGGCACGTTGGCGGCCAGACGGTAGAGAATCAGCAGGCCCAGGGTGATGAGCAGCTTCTTCCGGATGTCTTCAGATTTCCACAAGTAACGCCAAGCGGAACGCTTCATGCGTGGAATCTCCTTTGCGAGGCAGCAGCTAGAGCAGCTCTACGCGGCCGCCAGCAGCTTCGATTTTCGCCCGGGCGCCCTTGGTGATGCGGTGTACGCGGACGGTTAACGGCACAGTGATTTCACCGCGCCCCATGATGACCACCGGCTTGTTCATATTGCGGATCAGGTCGGCTTCCATCAGGGTTTCGGGGGTGATCTCAGTATCGGCGGGGAAACTGGCCAGCTTATCCAGGTTGATTTCTTCGAATTCAACCCGGTTCGGCGGGGTAAAACCTTCACCACGGATGAACGGCAGGCGGCGGTAGAACGGCAGGTTACCACCCTGGCGATACAGATTGCCACCCTCACCCGCGCGCGAGCCCTGGCCCTTGGTGCCGCGGCCGGCAGTCTTGCCCTGGCCGGCGCCGGGGCCGTGACCCTTGCGCTTGGGTTCTTTCTTGGAGCCCGGATTGGGCATCAGGTCGTGTAATTTCATTCCTCTACCTGTTCTTCCACAACCACGAGGTGATTGACTTTCATCAGCATGCCGCGCAGCGTGGGAGAATCCACCTGTTCGACAGTCTGGTTCATGCGGTGCAGGCCCAGGGCACGCAGGGTAGCCTTGTGGCGCACCGAGTAACCGATGGCGCTTTTCACCAGGGTGATGCGCACGGTTTTCGGAGTGGCTTCGGGTTGCTTAGCCATTCTTCCTCCGCTCCCAGAACGGCATCAGCTCGGCGGCAGGTTTCCCGCGCCGCGCAGCTTCCTGTTCCGGCGATTTGAGCTGGTCGAGGGCATCGAAAGTGGCCTGAACCACATTCAATACATTCGATGAGCCCAGCGATTTGGTCAGGATGTCGCGGATGCCGGCGGCTTCGAGTACGGCGCGCACGCCACCCGCGGCAATTACGCCGGTACCGGGGGATGCGGGCTTGAGCAGCACTTTGGCCCCTGCCAGGCGGCCCAACACCTCATGCGGGATGGTGGTGCCGGAAAGGGAAACGCTGCGCATGTTCTTGTGCGCGTGCTCGGTAGCTTTGCGCATGGCATCCGGAACAGCGTTGGCTTTGCCGACACCCAGCCCCACCTTGCCGTGGTTGTCACCGGTGACGACCGTTACCCGGAAGGAGAACCGGCGGCCACCCTTGACGACTTTGGCGACGCGGGCAATCTCGATGACGCGCTCGTCAAACTGCTGTTCCATGGGTTGAAAGTTGTTCATATCCATATTATGTAGGCCCTCACTCTACGATCGCAGCTCGCCTAGAACTCCAGGCCAGCCTGGCGGGCGCCATCAGCCAGGGCTTTTACTCGCCCGATGTACTGGAAACCACCGCGGTCGAAAACCACCGCCGTGATGCCCTTGGTTTTGGCACGCTCAGCAACGAGCTGCCCAACAGCGCGCGCCTGGTCGGTCTTGTTCATACCCGTCACCTTGGTGCGCAGCTCATGGTCGATCGAGGACGCGGCGGCCAGAGTCTGGCCGGCTTCATCATCAATCACCTGGGCATAGATTTCGGCCTCGCTGCGGTAAACGCACAGGCGCGGTCGCGCGGAGGTCCCAGCCATGTGCTTGCGCACACGGTTATGACGTCGAATACGTGACTCAGCACGAGAATATTTAGCCATTCGTCACCTACTTCTTACCTTTGCCCTTGCCGGATTTACCAGCCTTGCGGCGGATCTTCTCACCCAGGTAGTGCAGGCCCTTACCCTTGTAAGGCTCGGGGGGGCGGATCTTGCGCAGGTCCGCGGCCACCTGGCCAACCTGTTCTTTATTGAAACCGTTGACCTTCACCTGGCGGGTTTTGGTGTCCACTTCGAAGGAAATACCTTCTTCAGGGGTGATTTCCACCGGGTGCGAGTACCCGACGTGCAGGACGAGGTTCTTACCGTTCATTTCCGCACGGTAACCGACACCATCGATTTCCAGCACCTTGGTGAAACCGGTGCTGACGCCCGTGACCATGTTCTGCAACAGGGCGCGGGTGGTTCCATGCAGAGCGCGCACGCTAGGCTGATCATTGCTGCGGGTGATGACCAGGTCATTGCCCTCACGGGTGATTTCGACCGACGGCGAAAAATCGCGGCGCATCTCACCTCTGGGACCCTTGACCATCACAGCCGTGCCCTTTACATCTACCTGCACGTTTGCCGGAACGGTGATTGGCATGCGACCAATTCGAGACACTTTGTTACCTCCTTCTTATCCTGTGGCAGCCGGTGGCTACCAGACCTTGCACAGGATTTCGCCGCCAACACCGAGCTGGCGGGCGCGCTGGCCGGTCATCACACCCTTGGGGGTGGACAGGATCGAGATACCCATCCCGGCGAGAACCCAGGGGATATCCTGCTTGTGCGTGTACACGCGGCGGCCGGGGCGGCTGACGCGAACCAGCCCGGTAATAACCGAGGCGCGTTCGCGGCGTTCGCCCACGTATTTGAGGCGGATGCGGAGCACACTCTGCTCCGGCTTTTCCGTCTCGCCAATCTCAAAGTTCTCGATGAAGCCCTCTTCCTTGAGGATGCGGGCTATCTCAACCTTGAGCTTCGAGCTGGGCATTGCCACCAGCGTTTGACCCACCATCGCGCTGTTACGGATGCGAGTCAGCATATCGGCAATAGGATCATTCACACTCATTCTTTAACCTCCGGGCTGGCTCTTACCAGGATGACTTTACCACGCCGGGAATCTTGCCTTCCAGAGCTAACTCGCGGAAGCAAATGCGGCACAGACCAAATCGGCGAATGTAACCACGCGGGCGGCCGCAGCGCTGGCAGCGATTGCGTACCTGCACGTCGAACTTCCGCCGTTGTTCACGATACATCATGCACTTTTTTGCCATATTAACCCTTCCTGAAAGGCATGCCCAGCGACTGGAGCAGCGCGGCAGCCTGATCGTCCGACTGAGCCGTGGTTACGATCGTGATTTCCATACCGCGGATCTTGTCGATCTTATCGTACTCAATCTCCGGGAAAATCAACTGTTCCCGCAGGCCCAGGGTGTAATTGCCACGGCCGTCAAAAGCTTCGTCCGAAACACCGCGGAAGTCGCGCACGCGCGGCAGGACGATATTCATCAGGCGGTCGAGGAAAGCCCACATGCGCTCACCACGCAGGGTGACTTTGACGCCAATGGCGCGACCTTCGCGCAGCTTGAAGTTGGCGATGCTCTTGCGGGCTTTGGTGATCACGGGTTTCTGGCCGGTGATCTGGCTGAGGTCGGACACGGCCGCGTCGAGCGCCTTGGGGTTGTCCATGGCTTCGCCCATGCCGATGTTGACCACGACCTTCTGGACGCGCGGAACCTGCATGACGTTGCTGAGGTTCAGCGAGCCCATCAGGGCCGGTCGAATTTCTTTTTGATACTGTTCTTTCAGTTTATTCATCGTTGCGCTCCACAGGCTTAGTCATCTACGACAGAATTGCATTCTTTGCAGATGCGCTGGGCCCGATCGCCTTCACGCGAGATGGCAACCCGGGTGGGTTTGTTGCACTTGGGGCACACCAGCATGACATTCGAAATGTCAATCGGTGCTTCAAAGCGCACTTTGCCGGGGTTGACGGTCCGGTTTTGCGCCTGGACCTGGCGCTGGTGCTTGGTGCGCACGTTAATGCCCTGCACCACCACGCGCCCCTCATCGGGGTCGACGCGGATAACTTCCCCGCGCTTGCCTTTGTCATCGGTTTTGCCGCTGATGACTTCTACGGTATCGCCTTTGCGAATCTTCAATTTCATGGTCTCGCTCCTATCTCACCTGGCCCTAGATCACTTCAGGAGCCAGCGAGATAATTTTCATAAAACCCTTTTCGCGCAGCTCGCGAGCCACGGGGCCAAAGATACGCGTGCCTTTGGGGTTCTGGCCATCGTTGTCCAGAATTACGGCGGCATTATCATCGAAGCGGATGGACGAGCCATCTTCGCGGCGCCATTCTTTCGAGCAGCGCACGATCACAGCCTTGACGATATCGCTCTTCTTGACCGAACCCTGGGGGGCGGCCGATTTAACCGTCGCGACAACGATATCGCCAATCGCGCCGGCGCGAACCTTCGAGCCACCCATCACATGGATCACCAGCAGCTCACGTGCGCCGGTGTTATCGGCAACTTTGAGTCGAGATTCTTGCTGGATCATGGCTTAGGCTCCGGTTTCTTCCACAACTTCGACGGAAGCCTGGTGGACACGCTTGAGGACAGTTTCCACCACCCAGCGCTTGTCGCGCGAGAGGGGGGCAGATTCCACGATCTGCACGGTGTCGCCGATCTGGCAGCCCAGGGTATCGTGAGCTTTGACACGCTTATGCAGGTGCACTACCTTGCGATAGAGCGGGTGGCGGTAGGTGCGGATGATCTCCACAACCACCGTCTTCATCATTTTGTTGCTGGTAACGACACCGATCAAACGGCGACGATCGTTCATTTCTCACCTTCCGCATTTGCCTTGAGCTCGCGCTCGCGCAAAATGGTTTCAAAGCGGGCGATCACCCGGCGGGCTTGCGACAGGCGGCTCGTATCGGTGAGCTGGCCGGTGACTGCCTGGAAGCGCAGGTTCATCAGCTCTTGCCGGGCGTCGGCCAGCTTGTTGCGTAATTCTGCCTCGGATAAGAGGCGCATTTCAGACAGTTTCATCCTTGTTCTCCTCCACCCTCATGGCGGGCCACTACTTTGGTCTTGATGGAGAACTTGTAGGAAGCCTGGTGCAGGGCCTCGGTCGCAATGTCGGCCGGCAGACCGGCGATCTCGAACATGATGCGGCCGGGGCGGACAACCGCTACCCAGTACTCCACGTTGCCTTTGCCTTTGCCCATGCGGGTCTCCGGCGGGCGCTGGGTATAGGGCTTATCGGGGAAGATGCGGATCCACACTTTCCCACGACGGCGCATCTGGCGCACGATGGCGCGGCGGGCCGCTTCGATCTGGCGGGCGGTGACCCAACCAGGTTCCAGCGCCTGCAAACCAAATTCGCCGAAGGTGATTTCAGCGCCGCGCAGCGCCCGGCCGCGCATGCGACCGCGCATCTGCTTGCGCCACTTGACACGTCTTGGCATTAACATATTCGCCACCTCTTTCGTTCCACAGCAGGCCGCGGCCCGCCGGGGTACTATTCGCTAACGTACACACCCTCGGTGGATTGGGCTTTCTCTTCCACCTCTGGCAGGACAATACCCTTGTACACCCAAACCTTGACGCCGATACGGCCGTACTGGGTCAGCGCTTCACCGCGGGCGAAGTCCATGTTCGCGCGCAGGGTCTGCAGCGGAACACGGCCTTCGCGCAGCCACACGGTGCGCGCCATTTCGGCGCCGCTGAGGCGGCCGGAAACCTGGATGCGGATGCCTTCCGCGCCCTGGCGCATGGCCTGCTGCAGCGCGCGCTTCATTGCGCGGCGGTAGCTCACGCGGCGCTCGATCTGGCCGGCGATATTCATCGCTACCAGGTAAGCGTCGGTGTCGGGGTTTTTGATTTCTTTGATCTCAAGATCAATCTTCTTGGCCGTCAGAGCTTCGAGCTCCTGGCGGATCTTCTTGACAGCTTCGCCCTTGCGGCCGATCAGGATGCCGGGCTTGGCGGTGTGTACTACCACCTTCACCTTGCCGGGGTAGCGTTCCACTTCAACGGTGGAGACGCCGGCGCGGCCAGCTTCCGAATGGATCAGCTTGCGAATGGCGATGTCCTGGTGGAGCTGCTTGGTGTACTCAGCGCCTTCCGCGAACCAGCGGCCAGCCCAGGGCTGATTGATATTGAGGCGAAAACCTACGGGATGAACTTTACGACCCATAATATCTCCTGGTCTCTTTCAATTCCTACTCGCGCTCACGGAGAACAACCGTGATGTGAGACGACCGGCGCAGCAGCGGCTTGAAGCGGCCGCGGGCACCAAAGCGGCGCCATTTGCGGGTGGGGGCTTCATCTGCCACGATGGTGTGGATGTACAGGCTCTCCCGGGCGACGCCAAAGTTCTCTTCCGCGTTGGCCACGGCCGAAGCCAGCACCTTGCTGACCTGGCGCGCAGCAGCCTGCGGTAGGAACTGCAGGGTGTTGAGCGCTTCCACGGCGGGCTTGCCGCGGACGAGGTTCACCACCAGGCGCACTTTCTGAGCCGAGATGGATGTGTTTTTTAATTCAGCGCGGATATCGGTGGCCATGATTTACTTGCCTTTCGCCGAGGATGACTTCTCGGAGACATGACCGCGGAAATGCCGCGTGGGTGCAAACTCGCCCAGCCGGTGGCCAACCATGTTTTCGGTAACATAGATCGGCACGTGCCGGCGGCCGTCGTGCACGGCAATCGTGTGACCCACCATCTGGGGGAAGATGGTGCTATCGCGACTCCAGGTGCGCAGCACTTTCTTTTCACCCTTGGTGTTCATCACTTCAATCTTCTTCAAAAGCTTGGGCTCAATAAACGGGCCCTTCTTGAGCGATCGAGACATTTTTACGTCCTTCCTACACGCTTTTCCGTTACAGTCGCCCTGTTACTTGCGGGTGGCGGCGCTGCGGCGGCGCACAATGTACTTGTCCGTCGTCTTATTGCGGCGGGTCTTCTTACCCAGGGTCGGCTTGCCCCACGGGCTCTTGGGGCTGGGCATACCGGTGGGCTGGCGGCCTTCACCACCACCATGCGGATGGTCGCGCGGGGACATGGCCGTACCGCGCACCGTGGGGCGAATGCCCATATGGCGCTTGCGGCCAGCTTTGCCGAGCTTGACGTTGCTGTGATCCAGGTTGCCCACCTGGCCGATGGTGGCGTAGCACATCTGGCGCACCAGGCGAACTTCGCCCGAAGGCAGGCGCAGCTGCGCGTAATCGCCTTCTTTGGCCAGCAACTGGGCGGCGGCGCCGGCAGCGCGGACCAACTGCCCGCCCTTGCCTGCCTGCAGCTCGACGTTGTGCACCATGGTGCCAACTGGAATGTTGGCGATGGGCATGCTGTTGCCGGGGCGAATTTCGACGCCGGGGCCGGCGACGATGGTATCACCCACGCGCAGACCCTGCGGGGCCACGATGTAGCGTTTCTCACCATCCGCGTACACCAGCAGCGCCAGGCGCGCGGTGCGGTTTGGGTCGTATTCGATCGCGGCGACGCGAGCGGGTACCTGCAGCTTGTTGCGTTTGAAGTCGACCAGGCGGATGAAGTTTTTGTTACCACCGCCACGATGGCGTACGGTGACGCGGCCGAGGTTGTTGCGACCGCCGGAACGGCGCAGGTTCACCACCAGCGAGCGCTCGGGGCGGCTCTTGGTGATCTCTTCAAACGTGTATCCGGTCATATCGCGCTGACCGGGAGTAATTGGTTTGTAAACTTTAACGGCCATTACTCGACCCCTTCAAAGATAGGAATTCGGTCTTCCGGCGAAAGAGTAACAATCGCCTTTTTATAACCCGCATTCCGCACCATCAGGCGGCGGCTGCGCGCACGGCGCGTGCGCTTGGCGGGGGCATTAATCACGTTCACCCGCAGTACCTTCACGTCGAAAATTTTCTCAATCGCGTCCTTGACCAGGGTCTTGGTGGCATCATCAGCCACTTCGAACACGTATTGATGCAGATTGCTCGACTGATAGTTGGACTTTTCAGTCACCAGCGGGCGGCGGAGAACATCGTAGATTGTGCTCATCGGTTCCTCCTACCTATCCCAGGTTGGCGGCAATCACATCCAGCGCGGCGAGAGGCATGACGACTTTGTCATAACCCATCAGGTCACGGATGTTGAGATAACCGGCCATGAGAATCTTGGTGTCCGGCAGGTTGTTTGTGGCGCGAATGACCATCTCGTAGGCATCCTTTTCGGGGATGAGCACGAGGGTCTTGGCGTCCTGAACCAGACCGGTGAGAGCGCGGGCCATCAGGCGGGTTTTGGGCTCGGCGAGCGTGAGCTCATCCACCACCACAATGCCGGCTTCCTGAGCTTTGACCGTCAGAGCGGAGCGCAGCGCGGCGCGGCGCATCTGGCGAGGCATATCCTGGGTGTACTTGTGAGGATGGGGCGTGTGAACGCGGCCACCACCCTTCCAGTGCGGTGCGCGGGTCGAGCCCTGGCGGGCGCGACCGGTGCCCTTCTGGCGCCACGGCTTGCGGCCGCCGCCAGAAACCTCGCTGCGGGTCTTGGTATCATGCGTGCCCAGGCGGGCATTGGCCATCTGGCGGACAAACGCCTGGTGCATCAGATCGACATTAATCGGGGCTTCGAAGATCATCGCCGGCAGTTCTACCGTGCGCACCTTCTGGCCATCCATGTTGAAAACGTCAACTTCCATTGTAACTTCGCTCCCTTTATGCAGTAATGACGGCTACTGCTTGCGCGCTTCTCGAATCACGACCAGACCGCCGCGCGGACCGGGAACCGCCCCGCGAACACCGATGAGATTGCGCTCTGTGTCCACCAGGACGACTTTGAGGTTCTGCGCTGTAACGCGGTCATTGCCCATATGACCGGGACCACGCGAACCCTTATAAACACGACCGGGGGTCGTGGTGGCGCTGCGCGAACCAGGCGCGCGGCTGCGGTCAGAAGCACCGTGGGTCATGGGTTGGCCGCGGAAATTATGCCGCTTCATGGCGCCCTGAAAACCCTTGCCTTTGCTGGTGCCGACTAAATCAACGCGCTCGCCCACAGCAAAACGATCGACCGTGATCTGATCGCCTTCTTTTACCTGGGGGTCTTTTACGCGAAATTCGCGTAAGATGCGCAGCGGCGGAGTGTTGTTCCGCTTGAGGTGGCCGAGCTCACCACCGGTTAACCGTTTTGGCTTAATTTCGCCAAAACCCAGCTGCACAGCTGAATAACCTTCGTTTTCAGGCGTGCGCACCTGGGTTACATAGCAAGGCCCAGCTTCGATGATGGTGACAGGCACTGCCGCACCGGCATCATCGAAAATCTGGGTCATGCCGATTTTCTTTCCAATAAGCCCTTTCAACATCTCTGTTTTCTCCTTAGAATGTTTTCAGCGAGACTGTCAGCCTGGGCTTGGCTGCATCATCTCCGGCACAGCGCAGTCAACTGGCCTTCGGCGCGTCCCGTCATTTGTTGCGCGCCAGCAGAGCCACTCTTACGCTGCCAGTTTTATCAGGTTGTTTTTGAACCCGAAAACCGTCGTATTATACCACTTCCTGCCAGAAATACCAGATCTGGCCAGGAATTGATGCCAGGCGTTTGCGGCCTGGTGCCAACCATCCAGCAGCCCAGACAGAACAATTCTGCCTGGGTCTGCTGCGGTTATGCGTGCTTGTGTGTTGTTTTGCTTCCGGCCCCACGTGAGGAGCCGCAAGCGACTAAATTTTGATTTCGATGTCCACGCCCGCGGGCAGGTTGAGCCGCATCAGCATGTCAATCGTCTTGGAGTCAGGATCCAGGACGTCGATCATGCGATTGTGTGTGCGGATCTCGAAATGCTCGTGCGAGTCCTTATCAATGAAGGTGGAGCGACGAACAGTGAAGCGCTCAATCTTCGTAGGCAGGGGGACAGGACCAACCACGTGCGCGCCGCTGCGTTCCGCCGTTTCAACAATACGCTTGGCGGACTGGTCGAGAACGCGGTGATCGTAAGCCTTCAATCGAATGCGAATCTTCTGCTTAGCCATGTAGTTTCACCTAGCTGATGATCTTGGTGATCACACCGGCGCCAACCGTCAGACCACCCTCGCGGATAGCAAATTTCGAACCCTGTTCC
>JBDHWQ010000025.1:0-55424 GCA_039810245.1 Longilinea sp.
CCCCCCCCCCCCCACCGCCGATGACGATATTCTGCACCGTCAGGCGTTTGAGCCAGATGCTGTAAATCAATACGTAGTACACCATGCCCAACAGCGAAAGCAGCGCGGTCAGCAGGTTAACGAACCCGGCCAGCAGGAAGAATGCCGCCAGGCAGGCTGCCAGCCCATAGGCTAGTCCTTCGGCGGGCATCAACCGCCCGGACGGCAGTGGTCGTTTGGCCGTGCGCTGCATCTCGCCGTCAATGTCGCGGTCAATGTACTGGTTGAGCGCGCTCGATCCGCCCGCCGCCAGCGCCCCGCCCAACAGCGTCCACAGCGTTACCGCCAGCCCCGGAATTTGCTGGCCGCCCACCACCATGCCGCCGTAGGTGGTCACCAGCAGCAGCAGCACAATCACCGGCTTGCTCAGCATGAGGAAATCCCGCGCGCGCTGGCGGAAGGACAGCGGCTGCGCTTCCTCAACGCTTTCTTCAGCCTGCGTGCGCGCGGCCGCGCCCACCGCAAAGACCAGCGCCACCTGCACCGCCCACACCGCCGCTGCGCTGGCCGCGTGCAGCCATACCAGGTCGGTGGGGAAGCCGCGGCTGACTTTCAAAGCGCCAATCAACGCCTGTCCGGTGGTCAGCACCAGCACCCCGGTGGCCGCCGAAAGCTGCAGCGGCTGGCTGCGCTGTCCGCGCCACGCGCGGGCGAACTGCGCCAGCACCAGCAGACCGGTCAGGGCGGCCCAGCCCCAATGGGCATATTGCAGCCATCGCACCTGCTGCCCGGCCAGCACCACCAGCGATCCGCCCAGCATCACGCCCCACACCGCGGCCGTGGTCAGCAGCGACAGGCGCGCAAATCTCGTGCGCCACACCAGCCGCTCCTGCGCCCGATCTACAATCAGCGCGGACACCATCGCGCCCAGCGCCAGCGCTGCCAGCAGCAGGTGTAGCCGGGCCAGCAGGGGTTCCGCACGGGTAATCACCACCAGTCCCCCCAGCGCCACCTGGCCGGCCATCAGCGCCGCTGCCGCGCCCAGTGCAATGCGCGCCTTGCGGTCCGCGCGAATGACCCACGCAGAGACCAGCGCGGCCAATACCAGAACACTGGCAAGCGCCGCCAGGGCGCGATGCGCCACCTGTACGCGCGCGTCTTGTGCCGCAGGCAGGCTCCACTGCCCAAAACAGGTGGGCCAATCCGGGCAGGCGGCAGCCGCACCGCTGGTGCGCACGGCGCTGCCCGCCGCCATCATCACAAAAGTGGCGATCATCGCCGCGTAGAGCAGCCCGCGAAAAACGCTTGCCGCTGAAGGCCTGTGCCAGGTATCCTTAAACCACTGTTTCATAAAGCATCACCCCGAAACTTGATGATTGGTTGTTCCATTGTTGTTTGATGCGCTGTTGGCTGCACGCTGCTCGCGCATTTGCCGGCGCAGAAAGATCGGATAGCCCACCAGCAGCAGCAGCGCAAAGAAAAACCACTGCAATGCGTAGCCCAGGTGCGGGCCTTCATCCAGCTCCACCTCGGGCAGGCTGCGGTACGGCAGAGCGTTTGCGTCCGGGCCGGGAGCCTGCACCAGATACACCGGCAGCAAATCCAGGCTCGTCGCCTGGCGGATCGTATCCAGATTGATCTCCGCGAAGGCATCCGGCGAGCTTTGCGGCAGCCCGCGCGATGGCTGTGAAGCGCGCAGCATCCCGCTCACGCTCACTGCGCCGGTCTGCGCATATTTCTGGCGCGCGGCGGTATCACTCTCTTCATACGGGATCCAGCCGCGATCCACCAGGATGTACCTGCCATTCGCTAATCGCAACGGGGTGAGCAGGTGCACGCCCAGGCGGTTGCCCCATGCCTGGTTGCGCAGCACCACCTCGCCCTGGCGATCAAATATGCCCGTGGCATTGGCCGTGCGGAATTCCATCGCGGCCAGCGCTGTGTCGTTGGGCAGACTGGCGTTCAAATCCAGCGCTGGCTGGTTAATCTCGGCGCGCACGCGGGCGTTGTGTTCGCGGCGCTGCTCCAACCGGTCGAGCTGCCAGAAGCCCAGGCGGATGAAAGCCGCCACCGCCACCAGCACCAGCACGCTCAACAGGACCCAACGCGGCTGCAGGCGGCGTGACGGCGCGGCGGCCGGGGTCTCGACTGGAGATTCAGCCTGAGCCATGGCGGGTGCGGCCGGAACGGCGCGCGGCGCGCTGGCATGCAGCCACGACTGCACCTCGGCCGGATCCATTGTGCGCCGGTCGTACACCACCACTTCCCCGCTTTCCTGCAGCGAAACCAGCATCACCTGCATCGGCACGTCGCTGGAAACGTAATGATTGAGGAATTCAGCGCGGTTGATGGTACGGTCATCGTAGTCCACCACCACCAGGTCGGGCGCCCAGGTGTGTAGCGCGTCGAGCGTGTCGGCCATGCTGCTGGCCAGTCGCATCTGGGGCGCGGACTGCGCCCACTGCTCCGCGAATAAACGCTGCAAGCCCTTGCTGAACAAGGGGTTGGCGGATGCAATCAGAATGCGGCGCGGCGGCTGGTTCGTACCTGTCATGGGCTTGATCCTCACCCCGTTAATGTAGCAAATCAGGTCTTATATGTCATCCATCCCACCCAGGTAGAAGGGTTAAATGCAAACCACAGGCGGGTGATTCTGTAATCACCCGCCTGTGGTTCGGTATTTAAGGATTACCCGGCTTTTTGGATCAGTCCGAGCTGCATCGCTTTGCTCACTGCTTCGGTGCGGTTCGAGGCTTCCAGCTTTTCCAGGATATGCCGGATATGCGTCTTGACCGTGTTCTCCGAGATGTACAAGTTATTCGAAATCTGCTGCGTTGTCTGCCCTTCAGCCAGGCAGTTGAGCACTTCCAGCTCGCGGTCACTGAGCAGCGGCGTCTGTTCATGGCCGGCCAGCCGTGTCAGGGCTTTTAGCACTGCGCCGGTCACTTCGGGCGCCAGCACGTGCTCGCCACGCGCAATGCGCAGCAGCGTATCGCGCAGGGTTTCCGGCTCGGCGTTCTTCAGCAGGTAGCCATCCGCGCCGGCCTTGATTGCTCCGAACAGGTCGTCTTCATTTTGCGAGATGGTCAGCATCAAGATGCGAAGCGGCGTGCGTTTGCTGCGCAACGCCTGCACCGTGGCCAGACCATCCATCACTGGCATGTTCACATCCAGAAGCAGCACATCCGGCCGCGCCTTTTCGATCACTGCCAGGGCTTCCTGGCCGTTGCCGGCCTCGCCCACCACGCAAAACTCCGGCATGCTTTCCAACAGCCCCACCAGCCCCCGCCGGAACAGGGCGTGGTCGTCAACCACCACCAGCTTGATGCCCGTTATCGTCATTACCACATCTCCCGCGATCGCAGCGGCAGGCTTAGCCGCACCGTGGTGCCCTGCTGCTCTTTACTGATCACCTGAAAGTCCGCCCCAATCAGCTCCGCGCGCTCTTGCATCCCGCGCAGACCGTATTTACTCGTCCCGGGCACGTCTTCCATGCTGAACCCCGCGCCATCATCACGCACTTCCAGCACCAGGTCGCCGTTCCATTCGTGCAATTTCACGCTCACCCGGCTGGCGCGAGCGTGCTTGCGGATATTATTCAGCGCTTCTTGCACGATGCGCACCATCTGCGCCTGCACTTCGGGCGAAATCTCGCCTCGAACCGGCTGGTAAGCGCGCTCTACCGCCAGCCCGCTTCCGGCCTCAAAAGCGTCCAGCAGATCATCCAGCCAGGTTGTCAGCCCGTGCTGCGGTGAGAGCCGCAGGTTATCGATGGCCATGCGCGTTTCCTGGTAGGCCTGCGCCAGCTCGTCATAGTTTTGTTTGAGCACCTGGCTCAACCGGCTTAGATTGCCCTGCGCCAGGTAGACCTGCATCTGCGCCGCCTGCAGCTTGAGGAAGGCCAGCGTTTGCGCCAGCCCGTCGTGGATCTCGCGCGCCAGCCGCGCGCGCTCCTGGATCACCGTGCGGTATTCCAGTGACAGGATATCGCGCTCGTTTTCGATCAGCAGCGCTGCCTGGTCGGCTACTGATTTGAGGATGCCCGTGGCGCGCTCGTCCAGCACGAACGGCGCGCGCGCCGCAAGCAACAGCGTGCCCTGCGGTTCGCCGCCCTGGCGTGCCAGGGTCACGCCGGCGATTGTTCCACCACCCGAGGGCGCCGGTGCATACAGGCCTGGATTGGCCAGTAACCAATCCCGCGCGCGCGCGGCTTCCGTGCCGGCAAACAGCGCGGCATCGCCCAGCTCGAGCAGCACCGGCGGCTGGTGCGTATCTTCCCAACCGCGCGCCTGAAGCTGCACCGCTTCCGTGCCCAACGCCTGCTGCATGCCTTCCAGCAGCATTCCCAGCAGTTGCTGCAAATCGGAGCGCGTGGGACGAATGGCCTGTACCTGGCGCAGCGTGTTGATTTCGCGGTTGCGCACGCGGATGCTCTCCACCACCAGCGCCGCTTCGACCATCAGGCCGCGCAGGTAGCCGGAAAGCTCATCACTCAGCGCACCCTGCCCGGTGCGATACAGGTTGACCATGCCCAGCATGCGCCCGCCGCGCTGTACCGGAAAGCAGGAAACACCCATGCTGTCGGCAAACGGCCCGCCGTTCAGCGGGCAGGGCTCGCCGGTCTCGGCTTCTAGCGCCTGGCAGTCACGGCATACCTCGCGCACGTGGCTGGTGGCCAGGTGTTCATTCCAGGCGCGCAGCACCGCCGGTGGCAGCTTGCCAAAGGTGAAGGCCGGCAGCGGCTGGCCCCAATCGTCCAGCGGCACAAACGAGACCCCACGCGCCGCGCTCAGGCTGGCGATGTAGCCCAGCGCAATTTCCATCACCTGCTCTTCGCTGGTCGCATCCTGCAGGCGCAGATCCACCTGTTGAAGCTGCCCCCAGTAGCTCTTCCAGGTCTGAAGCTGGTCTTCCGCCTGGCCTAAGCGCAGCTTGAGCGCTGCCTGTTCGCGCCAGACGCTTACCACCAGGCCAGCCACCCATGCCGCCAGCACTGCCACCAGTGCCGCTGCCAGCAGCAGCCACAGCGGCAGCACGCCATCTCGCCAGACCTGCCACCAGAAAACTCCCTGCAGCAAACACGCCGCGCCGAATACCAGGGCGCGGGTAGTCCACACCGATGGAACCAGACGGGAAAGCAATGCGCGCATGCCATCATTGTACTCGATCTTGCCGGGAAACACCCGCGCCACGCCGGCGCTGCTTTCAATAACCATTTAGAGAGAAATTATCATCTTTGTATGAGACATTACCGTGGAACGAATGACAATTGTCACTTTCCTTGATAAGAATTATCCGGTATTTTTACCATACCAAAACTCCACATTCCTGATTGGTAGAGGTGCATATCATGTTTCGAATCAGTCGTCGTCTTGACTACGGATTGCAATTAATGATTTCTCTGGCCTCCGAAGCCGAAGATCGCGCGCAGTCCACCGCATCGCTGGCGGAAAAGCTGAGCATTCCGCTGCCCTTCCTGCACCAGATTGGCCACACGCTGATGCAGGCTGGCATCATCAAAGCCACGCCCGGCCCCCGTGGCGGACTGCGCCTGAATCAACCTGCCGAGACCATCTCCGTGCTGGATATTGTCGAGACGCTGGAAGGCAAAGTCCAGGTCAACCCGCCCGCCGATGAAGGCTGCGCCGCCACCAACCAGCTCGTCTGGTCGGCCCTGCAGGAACGCATGGTGGAGTACCTGAGTTCCATCAGCCTCAGCCAACTCACCGTTGACTGCCAGGAAATGCCCCTCTTTTCCATGCAGATTACGCAACCGGTTGGCAAAACCGGCTAGCTGTGCCATACTAATATCGTTGAAATTGTCCCACGGCGTAAAGTGACCGGCGGGGCGCGCCGAAACCCGGCTTTAGCGGTAGCGACAATGTGTTGGGTATCAAAACTCGTGCACAGGTCAGCTCGACTGCTTTAGGCCGGGTTTTTGTATTCCAGCCACGTTATTCCGTATTGCGAGTAGTCTGTTTGTTTACCCTGGGGAGGGAAACCTATGAAAGAGGACGAACCAAAAGGGACGATGCTGATCCTGATCATCTACCTGGTCATCCTGGCATTAAGCTGGGGTGGCATCTACCTGTTGATGCTGCAGCGTGCGGGGGGCTAGCCATGGAAATCAACCGTTACGAACGCATGTGGATGACGATCTCCGTGGCTGCACTGGTGGTGATGATCGTTGCGATTGTGCTGGCCGGGTTTGGCGCCGGCATGCAGCTCCCTGGCGCCAGCGGCGTGGTCGATCCGCGCACCATCGCGCAGACCGCGCCATTCAACCAGCCCGGCGTGTACGAAGTGGCCCCCGGTAAGTACCAGGTGATCATGCTCACCGTCACCTGGGCCTTTAACCCGAAGGAAATTCGCGTGCCGGTGGGTTCAGAAGTCACGTTCAAAATCACCAGCCGCGATGTGACCCACGGCCTGTACATCGAGAACACCGATATCAATATCATGATCGTGCCCGGCCAGATTTCGGAAGTGACCTACGTGTTCGATAAGCCCGGCACGTATTTTTACGCCTGCCACGAGTACTGCGGTGTGGGCCACCAGGCGATGTCCGGCACATTAATCGTTGAACCATAACCCAGGGAGGAAATGATGCCCATCCGCGAAAAACGTTTTATCGGCTGGCAGATTGGCGTGGCGCTGCTGGCGCTGGCCATCGGCACGCTGCTCGGCCCGCTGCAGGCGTTCGAACATGCCAACCTTAACCTCTACCCGTTCCTCATTCCGCTGATCCGCACCTACTACCAGGGTCTCACCCTGCACGGGGTGCTGAATGCGCTGGTCTTCACCACCCTGTTTATCACCGGTTTCCACACCTTCGCGGTTATCAAAGGCCTCAACCGGCCGTTGCGCTGGTTTGGCCTGGGCGTGGCCGGGTTCGCTGCCATGCTGGTGGGGCTGGTGCTGGCCGGTTATACCATGTTGACCAATCAGGCCAGCGTGCTGTATACCTTCTATACGCCCATGAAGGCCAGCCCGTGGTTCTACATCGGCCTGACGGTGCTGGTAGTCGGCTCGTGGATGGTGGGCTGGAGCCAGTTCGGCACCCTGGCCGCCTGGCGCAAAGAGCACCCGGGAGAGCGCACGCCGATGATTGCCTTTGGCTCAATCGTCAATGCGCTGCTGTGGCAGTTGTGCACCCTGGGCATCGCCGCGCAGATGCTGATCCTGGTTATCCCCTGGGCGCTCAACCTCGTGCCCGCCACAGATGCCATGCTCAGCCGCACGCTGTTCTGGTTCACCGGCCATCCGCTGGTGTATTTCTGGCTGCTGCCCATTTACGTCTCGTGGTATGGAATGCTGCCCAAACAGGTGGGCGGCAAGCTGTTCAGCGACCCGCTGGCGCGCCTGGCGTTCCTCTCGTTTCTGGTGCTGTCCACGCCAGTAGGCTTCCACCACCAGTTTGCCGACCCTGGCGTGCCGGTAATCTGGAAATACATCCACACCCTGCTGACTTTCCTGGTCGTGATCCCATCCTTTATGACCGCCTTCACCGTGATCGCCATGCTGGAGCGCGCCGGGCGCAAAAATGGCGGCACCGGTACGTTTGGCTGGATCAAAAAGCTGCCCTGGCGTGATCCTTCGGTCAGTGCGCAGTTGCTGGGCGGCATCCTGTTCTTCACCGGCGGCATCACCGGCGTGATCAACGCCTCTGCCAGCCTTAACCTGGTGATCCACAACACCACCTGGATCCCGGCGCATTTTCACGTGACGCTGGCCACCACATCCACCCTGGGTTTTATGGGCATCTCCTTCTGGCTCATCCCGCACCTGATGAAAAAAGACCTGCAGATGCCAAAAGTAGCGCTGGCGTCCACCTGGACCTGGTTCGGCGGGATGATCGTCTTTATGACCGGCATGTACTGGCTGGGGCTGCTCGGCGCTCCGCGCCGTGTGCCGCTGGCCACCGCCAACTACGTGCAGGAGACCTGGGCGCTGCCGGGGGTGATCACCGCCATCGGTGGGGCCATTCTGCTGGTGGCGGCGGTGCTGTACTTCACCGCCATCCTGGCCACGGTGTTCAGCAAACGCGCCCCGGTGGCCGTGCCCGAGGCCCCGGTGGCCGAGGCCGAAGTCGACGCCAGCCACACCCCTGCCTGGCTGGATAACCTTAAGCTGTGGCTGATCATCTCGGTGGTGCTGGTGATCATCGGCTACGGTCCCATACTGATCCAGATGTTCGCAAACATTAACCTCACCGCACCCGGATTCAAGGTCTGGTAACCATTCTTCTCAACCAAAAGAGGCAGCCAGTGTACACCGGCTGCCTCTTTTGGTTGGTAAAGCCGGCTTACGCCAGCGCTTTGAGCGCGGCCAGCACTTCGGCGCTGTGGTCAGCCGGCTTGACGTTTTCAAACACGCGCGCGATATTGCCCTGCGCGTCGATCAGGAAAGTGGTGCGCAAAATCCCTTCGTATGAGCGTCCCATAAACTTCTTGGGACCCCACACACCGTACTGGTCGGCCACCGCGTGGCCTTCATCGGCCAGCAGCGGGAAAGGCAGGCCAAACTTCTTCTTGAACTTGGCGTGTGACGCGGAGCTGTCCGGGCTGACGCCCAGGATGGTGACGCCTTCGTAGGCGCTGTAATCATCGCGGAAGTTACACGCCTCAGTGGTGCATCCAGGGGTATCGTCTTTGGGATAAAAATACAGCACCACCGGCTGGCCGCGGAAATCGGCCAGGCTGACGGTCTTCCCGGTCTCATCTGCCAGGCTGAAATCTGGCGCGGGTTGGTTGGCTTGAATAGGCATCGTCTCTCCTCGTGCGGATCATTCTGGTTCTGGCCGGGGCTACGCGGAGCAGTCCAGCACCACGCGCCCCATTTCGGATACAGCATACCCCGGCAGCGCCGACACTGCCAGCCGGAACGCCGGGTCGAGCATAAGGTCAAACAGCGGGTCGAGCAGCTCGCTTTGCAGGTAGGTGCAGGGGATCACCAGGTCGTAGCGCTCCTGGAAAAGCGGCAGGAAGTCCAGTTCCAGGGCATTGGCCGCCGCGGCGATACCCAGCCCGGTGCTGGCCCGACCCGACGCTACTGCCGCCGCCACGCCCAGGTGAGTATATTCTTCCTGGAAGTAGCCGCGCACCTGGCCGGCGTCAATGCCCATCTGGCCCAGGTGATAATCCAGCAGCACGCGCGTGCCCGCCCCGCGCTGGCGGTTGATGAAGCTGACATCCTCGCGTGCCAGGTCCGCCAGTCCGCGGATGCCCAGCGGGTTGCCCGCCGGAAGCAGCAGCCCCTGCACCCGCCCCACCCAGGTCACCAGCCGCACCGGAGTGTCGGGCAGGTATTCGCGCAGGTAGCGCAGGTTGTATTCACCACTTTCCGGATCGAGCAGGTGCGAGCCGGCGATGTGCGCCTCGCCGCGCCGCAGCGCCACCAGACCCCCCTGACTGCCCACATTGGCTGAAACCAGCCGCCGCCCGCGCTCGGCCAGGAACTGTGCCAGCAGGTCGAGCGTCAGGTCGTGCGAGCCGATGGCAAAAATGGTGTGCTCCAGTTCAGAGGGCCGCCGGTACAGGCGCACGCGCAGCGGGCTGCCGGCTTCCAGGCCCTGCACCCCGCGCGGCAAAATGCTGATGCCATCCGCGCGCACCAGCGACGTAATCACCCCCGCGCCGCGCGCCAGCGGCGCGGCCAGCAGGCGCTCGCCCACCCGCCCTACCACCACGCGCATATAATCATCGTCGCCGGCCGGCGAAGTCACCTTGCGCGTCAGCGTGGCTTCTACTTCCAGCGGCTCGGCCGGGGCGCGGCCCAGCCAGCGCGCCAGCAGCGGCTCGACAAAAATTTCCCCGGTCAGCGCCGCCGATACCGGGTAACCCGGCACACCGATCACCGGTACGCGCCGGGTATCGTTGGTACGGCGCAGCATTCCCAGAATCACCGGATGCCCGGGGCGCACCGCCACGCCGTGCACCAGCAGTTCACCCAGGTCTTCCACCAGCCGCGCGCTGAAGTCTTCAGCTCCGGCGGACGAGCCTGCATTGATCAGCACCAGGTCGCATTCATCTGCGGCGCGCTGCACTTGCTGGCGCAATTGCGCGTACACGTCGGGCGTGATCGGGAAGCGCCGCGCGATTCCGCCCCAATTCTGCACCTGCGCCGCCATTACGATGGAGTTGTACTCGATAATATCGCCGCGTTCCAGCGGCGTACCGGGTGGCACCAGCTCGCTGCCGGTGGGTAGAATGGCCACGCATGGTTTGCGGCTGACGCGCAGCCGGGTATGTCCACTTGCGGCCGCCGCGCCCAGGTCTACCGGGCGCAGCAACTGCCCGGATGGCAGCACCAGTTGAGTGGCGACGATATCCTCGCCCATCGGGCGCACGTGGCTCCATGGTGTCAACGCGGCGCGCAGCCGCACAGCAACCGGTTGGCGCGGGTCGGCGCTGATCCTGCCTTGCGCGTCCAGCGGCTCGACATTTTCAATCGGCACGACCGCATTGGCCCAATCCGGCAGCGGGTCGCCCGTATCCACATACACCGTCTCGCTGCCAAAGTCCAGGGTCACCGGCATAGATGGCATGGCGCCGCGAGTGGCCTCGGCGCGCAGCGCAAACCCATCCATCGCCGAGGCATGGTAATGTGGTGATGACAGCCGCGCCCACAACGGCTCAGCCAGAACCCGGCCCAGCGCGTTCTCGTCCAGCGCAATTTCTTCCACTTCCAGCACGCCCCACAGCCCCGCCGCTTCCAGCGCCATGCGCAACCGCGCGTGTGCCTGGTCCAGAGGAATATCGTGAAGATAAACGCCCATGCTCGCGCTCCTCTCGCGCTCCTTGCCCGCTTCAGGCCAGCAGCACCTGCACCACCTCGCCCGCAGCCAGCCCGTTGGCGTCCGCGGGGATCACCACAAAGCCATCCGCCTGCGCCAGGTTGAAGATCAAGTTGCTTTTGTAGAATATTGGCTCGGCTTCCCAACCGTGGCCAGAGCGCACCAGCCGCACCGGCACCCAGTCTTCGCGCCCAGCCTGAGACGCCAGGTTGACCTGCAGCCGCGCGGGCAGCGCCGCCGCAGGCCGCCCGGGCGGCAGCCCCAGCAGCCGTTCCACCAAAGGCACGACAAACAGCCGCGCAATCACCAGCGCGCTGACCGGGTTGCCCGGTAGACCAAACACGGGTTTGCCGGCACACACCCCCAATATGGTAGGCTTCCCCGGTCGCACGTTGACGCCGTGCACCAGCACCCCCGGCGCGCCCACCCGGCCAATCACTTCGGCGGTCAGGTCGCGCGTGCTGGCCGATGAGCCGGCGGTGATCACCACCACGTCGCACTCCGCCAGCGCCGCACGCAGCGCAGCTTCCAGCGCGCCGCCGTCATCCGGCAGGATGCCATAGCGCGCCGCCACGCCGCCGGCAGCTTCTACCAGTGCGCTCAGCGCGTAGCTGTTAATATCGCGCACCTGGCCTGGCGCGGGGCTGGCCTCGGGCGGCACCACCTCATCGCCGCTGGAGAGGATGCCCACGCGCGGCTTTCGCGCCACATCCACCTGGCAGTAGCCCAGCGCCATCAGCCCGCCAATCTGCGCCGCGCTCACCCGCGCGCCGCCTGGCAGCACCTCCTGGCCGGGCTGCACATCTTCTCCGGCGCGGATGACATTCTCGCCTTCTGCCACCGCGCGCAGCACTTCGATTTCTTCTGGCCGCGAGGCCTGCGTCCATTCCAGCATCACCACCGCATCGGCGCCGGCCGGCAGCATCCCCCCGGTGTGGATCATCCCGGCCTGGCCAGGCCACAACGTAAATACCGGTGCCGCGCCCATCGGCACCTCGCCGGCCAGCGCCAGGTAGGCCGGCAGGCTGTCGCTGGCCCCGTGGGTATCGCGCGCCCGCACCGCATACCCGTCCACCGTGCTGCGCGCAAAGGCCGGCAGCGGCTCAATAGCAACCACCGGGCCGGCCGTGACGCGTCCCAGCGCGTCCACCGCTTCCACCCGTTCGGCGATGACGGCCGGCAGGGGCAGGTGTTCCAGCAGGCGCTCCAGCGCCAGAGCGGGCGGCAGCAGGTGCAGAAACTCAGGCATGGGCTAATTGGTCCACAACGCTAAATTGAGCAGGTAGAGGGTCAGCCCCAGCGTGGCCGAGGCGGTGAGCTGCAACAGGCTCCAGCGCGGTTTCATCCCGCGCGCAATCTGCGAGATCAGGTAGATCTCGTACAGCGCGATGGGCAGAGAGAGCAGCGCCGGCCAGGTCAGCGCCCAGGGCAGATCGAGCATGGCCGCCAGCCCGAACAGCACATAGGCCACCAGGATGAGGATATTGTGCACGTTCATGCCAAACTGCCAGCCCAGACGTACCATCAGCGTGCGCCGGTCATAACGCATGTCGGCACCATACTTCTGTAAGTTCAGCGCCAGCGAAGTGGCCATGAACAAAGACGTCAGAGGGAAGGTGATCATCGCCACCAGGCGGTGCAAATCGCCGGTCTGGAACATAAAAGCCAGCGAGGGGACCAGGTTCGCCATCAGGATCGCCATCGAAAGCTCGCCGTACCCCGAATACACCATCCGGATCGGCGGCACGGCATAGAAAAATGCCAGTAAGAAAGCAAACCCCAGGAACAGGAACGAAGGCGGCTCGATCCTGCCGCTCCACAGCAGCACCACGGTCAGTACCGCCCCCACCGTCATGATCACCAACGCCAGTTCCAGCACCATCTGGCGCGGCAGCTTACCATTATGTTCCTTGCGGGGGGCGTCCGGTTTATTATCCAGCGGGCTGTCGTTTTCGTCCGGCTGCGGATCATCATAATAGGCCTTGAGGTAAAAACTGCTCAACTGCAGCAGCGTCACGCATGCCAGGCCCACCCAGAAAATCTTCCAATCCATGCTGAATGCCAGATAATGCGCAATGCCCGCGCCCAGGGTGTATAAAAATATCCCCGCAAGCAGCTCCGAAGGGCGCGACAGGCGGATCAAATTGCTCAAAACCGTAGTCGTTGTCTTCTGCTTATCCATAAACGTCTCATATCAACTGGTAGCCGCCGTCAACCACGATGGTCTGGCCGGTTACATAGGTATTCTCCAATAAAAACAGCACGGCCTGGTTCACTGACTGCTGCGTACCAGGTTGCTTTAATGGCAGGCGCCCTGCCAGCCGCTGCCATTCTTCTTCACTGACTTCTTCGCTGCGCAGGATCAGCCCCGGGGCGATCGCATTCACGCGGATAGCCGGGCTCAGGCTGCGCGCCAGCAGCCGCGTCAGGCTTTCCAGACCGGCTTTGCTCACCGTGTAGGCCGGGTAGCCGGTCCAGGCACGCTGTGCCCCACTGTCGGTGACGTTGATAATACAGCCGCCATCCGCGCTCATCAACCGCGCGGCCTCGCGCGCGCACAGCCACGGCGCGCGCAGGTTAAGATCCAGTGTGGCGTCCCAGGTATCCGCGCGCATGCTGCGCAGGTCATCGCGCTGCATCACCGCAGCTGAGTTGACCAGCACGCGCAGCGGATATTCCGCCGCTTCAACCTGCTGGAACAATGCTTCGATCGCTGCTTCTTCGCGCAGGTCGGCGCGCAGCAGCAGCACCGGCACGCCGGCCGCCTCGATCTCGGCTGCCGTCTGGCGCGCTGCTGTTTCCGAATGGTGATAATGCAGCCCGATGGCGTAGCCCCGGCCGGCCAGCGCCAGGGCTATTCCACGGCCCAGGCGGTGCGCCGCCCCCGTTACCACTGCCAGCGGATAGGTTTTCTGCAAATCGGCCACGCGGAAAACTCACTTCCGGAAGAAATTCGAAACGATAAACCACAGGTTGGCCGGCCGTTCCGCGATGCGTCGCATCAGGTACGGGTACCAGTATGAGCCATACGGAACGTAGATACGCACCGGGTAACCCTGGTCGGCAATCTGTCGCTGCAAGTCGCGCCGGATGCCGTACAGCATCTGGATTTCCAGCGCTTCTTTTGGCAGCCCAAGCCGCTGCGCCAGCCTCTGCGCAAACAGGATGCGGCGCTCATCGTGCGTGCCCAGTGCTGTGATCGGCGGGAAGCGCCCGCCGCTCTCCACGGCATGCTCCTGGCTGTACGAGAGCATCAGCGTGGTCAGGTGATCATAATTGGCGTCTACGTCGGCCTTGCGTGGAAATGCCACGCTGGCCGGCTCCTGGTAGGCGCCCTTCACCATGCGGATGCGCACACCGTCATCCAACAGCGCGCGAACATCGGCCTCGCTGCGGTACAGGTATGATTGGATTACCGTGCCCACGTTCTCATAACCACGCTCGCGTGCCCAGCGCAGCGCGCGCAAGGTTTCATCCACCATACTTGAATCTTCCATATCGATGCGGATGAAATTGCTACATTCCTGGGCTACGGTCAGCACCCGCTCCAGGTTCTGGTAGAACAGCGCCTCGGAGATGCCCAGCCCGATCTGGCTCAACTTGATCGAAACTCCCGCGGTCAGATCCTCGTCGCGGATCGCTTTGAGCAGCGCAAGGATTTCCTCCGTAGCCTGGTTGGCTTCATCCAGACTGCTGGTATGCTCGCCCAGCGGGTCAAGAGTCACGCGGTAACCCTGGCGGTTCAGCTCGCGCACTACCGGCAGAGCCTCGGCGCGGGTGTTCCCGGCCACGAAACGCGACGCCAGTTTCCAGGCAAAGCCCCAGCGCATGATCAATCGCTGCGCCCAACGCGCCTTTGATAACAGGATAAAAAATGCTCGCAGCATATCGCCTCGCGTGTACCCCACAAACTGTAACGTCGCTGCCCGCCCCCGCAGGTTAGCCTGATATGATTCTAGCACATTTGTTATGCGCTACATTTGTTTTGTGAAGAGTTTCGAACGCGCCGGCGCAACACTTTGCAGATTTTTCATTTTTTTGACTTTTCGAATCCTTTATGCTATTCTTGATTTCTGGGATTGCAGAGAGAAAGAACGAAACGCTTTCACCATCTCCACTACCCGTAATTTCATTGGCAAGGAAGTCGAATGCAACGCGAACGCGTTTCAGAAAACGTGTACTGGTTTCAAAGCGAAGTATACGCCCAGGTGACAGCCGGCGTGGTAACCGGTCCACAGTGGGCGATTATTATTGACACGCTGGCGACCCCCGAAGAAACCCTGCAAATGCGCGGTTTTATCGAGGATGAGCTTAGCGTACCGGTGCGTTACATCATTAACACGCATTACCACGCCGACCATACCTGGGGCAACAGCTTCTTCCCCGGTGCCACGATCATCGGTCACGCATTGTGCCGCGACCTGATGCTTTCCAAAGGCGCCACAGCCCTGGAAGCTGCCAAGCGTCAGAACCCGATCTTTAAACAGGTCAAGCTGGTGCCCCCACACCTCACCTTTTCCGACGGCCGCCTGACACTGCGCGTGGGCAAGAAAAACCTGATCCTGTTTGCTACCCCCGGCCATTCCGCCGATGGCATTTCGGTGCTGGTGGAAGAAGACCGTGTGCTCTTCGCCGGCGACGCCTTTATGCCGCTGCCATATATCGTGGACGGCGATATGGATGAAAGCGCCGCCACCATCAAAAGGATTGGCAAGATGGGGCTGGAGAACATCGTCCAGGGTCACGGCGATATCATCCTGCGTGGCGAGATCGAAGACGCGGTAAAGGAAAATCTGGCGTATCTCTCAGCCATCCGCAAGGGGGTGCGCGCCGCGGCCCGCCGCCGCAACCCGATGGATGCTTTGATGGCGATGGACATTGAATCGTGTGGTAAAAGCCGCATTCATCTCTCCGGGCTGGCCGAAGAACTGCACCGCCGCAACCTGCGCGCGCTATACAAACAGCTCCAGGCTGAAGAAGCCAGGCAGCAGCCGGTAACCCAGGAAGATTAAACCCCGCTCTACGAGGGGTGTTTCTCGCCGCGCTTCTTCTTCCAATAGGCACGCAGGCCCACCACGCGCTCGGTACCTTCGCGCAGCCGCACCAGGTTGGGACGCAGCGCCCATAAAACCGCGATGACCGCGCCTACGCCAAACGCGGCGTATGCCCACGGCCCCAGCCCAATGGCCGCGCGGTAGCCGAAGATCAGCAGGCCAGACAGCGCCGCGCTGATTGTGGTCACCGAAGCGTAGCCGATAAAGATGAACACCGCCGCGGCCAACGGCAGGATGATGCCCAGCGAAGGTTGCCACATGCCAAATGCCGCCCCCACGCAGGTGACCCCGCCCGCGCCGCCGCGCAGACGCCAGCCACCTTCCGGTTTGCGCTCCGGCAGATAGATCGAATGATTGTGTCCGATGATCGCCAGCAATCCAGCGGCCGCTTCCACCCAGGGTGAGCCAGGCAGCAGCCAGCGCACCAGGTACACCGCCAGCGCGCTCTTGCCGAAATCGGCCAGCGCAGTCAGCGCCCCGGCCACCAGCCCGGCGGCGCGCATCACATTGGTGCCGCCGGTGCGGCCGCTACCCACGTGGCGTACATCTTTGCCCGTACCCAGCTTGACGATAATCAGGCCAGACGGGATGGAGCCCAGCAGGTAGGCTCCGATGAGAAGAAATAGGATCGTCAATATCTGCATAAGTTGTCGTTTGTCCGTTGCACCATGCTTAACCCTGCCATCTCGGGCAGGTTACGCCATCACCTTCATCATAACCTCGCGCACCACTTCACCCTCGATGGCGAAAGCCCGCGCCTGCCAGCCAGCTTCACCCGGCGCGCAGATTATCGTCAGCGCCGGAGGGTAAGCGAACTCGACGATATCGGTAGGCGATGGATGCGGCGGTCCAGCCGGGTGCGAGTGAAAGATCGCCAGCAGCTCCTGGCCGTTGTCTTCCATCCACAGGATCGCATCAACCTGCGCCTGCGCGTCCATGCGATAGCGCACCGGGCTGTGCAGGCCATTTACCACCGGGATGACGCGCATCACGCGTCCCTCCATCCCCGCCAGCATGCCGCACGCCTCTTCCGGCAGCATGGCGCGTACGTGCGCCAGCATGGCCTCATACTGCTCGCCGTCCAGCACCAGCGCCGCGCCCATCTCAGCCAACCAGGGCCGCCAATCCCCAGCACAGCCCCAGGAACACTGCCGGCTCGATCCACAGCGTACTGCGGCTGCGGCCTTCTTCGATCGACCCGGCCAGGCTGGTGAGCGCGTAGGCCGGACCGGTGATCGCCAGCCCAAAGCTGAGCGGGAGCAGCGGCCAATAATGCAGCCCCAGCGCCACCTGCCCGACCGCCAGCGCGATGCCCACCGCCCAATACCAGCACCAGCGCCCGCCCAGCCGCAGATACAGCGTGCGCGCCGACACCAGCGCGATGGCCGGCACCAGCGCTGGGAGCAGCAGGTACAGCCGCACCCCCGACGCGCGCAGCGCGATGGCGAGCGTCAGGTAAAGCGCGAAGGACACCGCGGTCAGGCCGACGGTGGCCGGGGCCTGGCGCTCGTCGGTCACGTCCACCACGATATATTCGGCCACGAACACCAGCACCAGCAGCACCCCGCCAAACGCGAACACCGCCCACCACTGCAACCCCACCTGCAGCGATTGCAGCGGGATTCCGATGGCCCACGCGGTGAGCGCGGGCAGCAGCCAGTGCTGGTAAGTGCGCTGCCCACTCAGCCGGGGATGGTCGTTCAGCAGCCAGCTCGCCCCGGCCGCGGCCAGCAGAGCCACCAGCAGCGATACCAGCGTGTAAACCGTGATCGGCAGCAGGAACAGAAAACCCGGAAGCTGCAGCGCCAGGCTGCGCTCCGGCACCTGCAGGAATGGGGTGATGGCGTACACCAGCAAAATGCTTGCCGCCAGCACGCTCAGCCGGTTCACATCCGGTAAATTCTGATGCTCATCCACGCTTCTATTGTACTCGGAATTGCCGGGCCGGGAAAAGCATCAAGCCGGCGACGCAAAACCTTGACATCTCGCCAGAGCAGGGATAAGATTAATCTTGTAAACAAGATTAATCTTACAAGGAGTTCATTTCCATGCCCCCACCCCCCGAAGGCAAACGCTTTTACGGCGCGATCACTGTCAGCGAGCGCGGGCAAATTGTGATTCCGGCCGAAGCCCGGCGCGACTTCAACATCCAGGTCGGTGATAAACTGCTGGTTCTGGGCGACCTGGAGCAAGGTCTGGCGCTGGTCAAAGCCTCGGCGCTGCTGGAAATGAACCCCGGCCTGTTCTCTGTACTGATGCAGCAAAGCAGCCCACCTGCGGACGATGCGAAAGAATAAAACCATGACACCCGTACTCTCCGTCACCAACCTTACCAAGACTTACCCCGCGTTTCAGCTCAAAAACGTGTCGTTTACGCTCGAGCCCGGCAAGATCATGGGCTTTATCGGCCGCAACGGCGCTGGCAAAACCACCACCATCAAATCCATGCTCAACCTGGTTCATCCCGACAGCGGGACTATGCAGTTTTTTGGCCTGGATATGCCCGCGCGCGAATTTGAGATCAAGCAGCGCATTGCCTTCATCTTCGGCGCTGCCAATTATTACGCGCAGAGCAAGATCAAAACCATCACCGGCGTCTACCGGCGGTTTTACCACCAGTGGGATGAGCGCCTGTACCAGACGTTTCTCCAGCGCTTTGCGCTCGACCCGGAGAAAAAGATCAAACAGCTCTCGCAGGGGATGAGCATTAAATATGCGCTGGCGCTGGCCCTCTCGCACCATGCCGAGCTGCTGATTCTGGATGAGCCAACCTCCGGTCTCGACCCGGTCTCGCGCGATGAGCTGCTCACCATTTTTGAGAATCTCGTGGACCAGGAAGGCGTCAGCATCTTCTTCTCCACGCACATCACTTCTGACCTGGATAAGAGCGCCGACGTGATCACGTATATCAAAGAAGGTGAAATCTTCGCCAGCCAGGACAAAGACCGCTTTGTGGCCTCGTACCGCCTGGTGGAAGGCTGCTGCGCCGACCTGCCGGTTGAACTGCGCGCCCGGATTACCGGCTACCACGAACGCCGCGGCGAGTTTTCCGGCCTGCTGCGAGTCGAAGACGCGCCGCTGTTTGCCACGTTGCGCATTACACCCGCCGATCTGGAGACCATCATGGTCTACACCGAAAGAAGGCCCGCGTGAACAACCTGCTCTATAAAGAGTTTAAGCTTTCGCTCCATCCCACGGCCTGGTTGTTTCTGCCCCTGGCTGCCATGCTGTTGATCCCCAGCTACCCCTATTATGTGGCCTTCTTTTACCAGACACTGGGCATTTTCTTCATCTTCCTCAACGGTAACACCACCAACGACCTGTTCTTCACCACGCTGTTGCCAATTCGCAAGGTGGATGCAGTCAAGGCGCGCTTCATCACGGTTATGATTCTCGAGCTGTTGCAAATTTTTATCGCCGTGCCCTTCGCGCTGCTGCGCGCGCGAATCAATCCCGGACCGAACCTGGCCGGCATGGATGCCAACCCGGCGCTCTTTGGCCTGGTGTTCGTAATGTTTGCCCTGTTCAACATCGTTTTCCTGCCCGCCTTCTACAAAACCGGCTACAAGACCGGCGCGCCGTACATCCTCTCCAGCGTGGTGATGTTCCTGTTCGTCGCGGCTGCCGAAGCAGTCATCCAGCTAACCCCGGCCATCCGCCAGGCGTTGGACACGCTGAACCCCGCCTATCTGCCGCAGCAGATGGCTGTGCTGCTGGGCGGCATCCTGGCGTATGGTCTGATCACCCTGGCGGCCTACCGCGCATCCGCCCGGCGCTTCGAGCGCCTGGACCTGTAACCCAACACCGCCCGCCGGCGGGCTTGGGCAGTGGTACAATTGACCCGGCATGAACACCGATCCCACCCCGAAAACCGAGGCCCCGCCGCGTCTGATCGCCGCCTTTTCGCGCGGCTTCAGCATGGTGGCCAATAACCTGCAATTGCTCATCTTCCCCATTGCCATAGACCTGCTGCTGTGGTTTGGTCCGCGCCTGCGCGTGTACAACCTGCTCCAGCCTTCGATTCAGGCCTATTTTGAACAGATGAAAGCCATGAACCAGGCGATGCTCAATGAAATGCTGCCCCTGGCGCGTGATGCCTGGCAGGGAGCGCTGCAAAACTTCAGCCTGTTCTCCGCGCTGCGCGCGCTGCCCATTGGCGTGCCCAGCCTGCTGGGATACCGCGGTCCGCTGGAAACACCCTTCGGCCCGGCGCGCATCCTTGAAAGTAACTCGCTGGCCGCGGCGCTGCTGGCCTGGCTGGTGCTCAGCCTGCTGGGCCTGGCGCTGGGCGTGATCTACTTCCGCATGCTGTCCCGCGCCCAGGGCGATCCGCGTCCGGCAAAGGCGGGCACGTTCGGCTGGCAGGCCGGGCAAACACTGCTGCTGATGCTGCTGTTGTTCGCGCTGTTTGCCACGCTGGCCGCGCCGTCGATCCTGGTGGTGGCGCTGATATCACTGTTCAGCCCGCAACTGGCGCAGTTTTTCCTGATCACTGCCAGCATTTTGGGATTGTGGCTGCTGCTGCCGCTGCTGTTTTCGCCGCACGGCATCTTCGCCTACCAGCTCGACGCGCTGCGCGCCGCGCTGCTGAGCTACCGGCTGGTGCGCGTGTTTCTGCCGGGAACCGGCATGTTCCTGCTGCTGGTGATGCTCATTAGCCGTGGGATGGATACGCTGTGGCTCACCGCCCCCGGCTCGTCATGGATGCTGCTGGTGGGCATTCTCGGCCACGCATTTATCAGCAGCGGGCTGATGATGGCCAGCTTCGTCTACTATAAGATGGGCATGCATTGGATGGAGTACACCCTCAACAACGCGCGCCCGCCCGCCGTGCGCCTCTAGCCACCTTGCGTCAGGGTTCTGCGCGCACGTTGCTCGCGGGCCGGAATATGGTAAAATAAGAAAGTACGTTCTATTGTTTTGGAGGGTTCCTTGGTTACCAACGGCAATAATAGTTCTTATGGTGCAAAAGATATCCAGGTGCTAGAAGGCCTCGAAGCCGTCCGCCGCCGCCCGGGCATGTATGTGGGCGGCACGGACCTCAAGGCGCTGCACCACCTGGTTTATGAAGTCGTCGACAACTCGATTGACGAAGCTCTGGCGGGCGTGTGCGACCACATCACCATCACGATCCACGAGGATTCCTCGGTGACTGTGCAGGATAACGGCCGCGGCATCCCGGTGGACATCCACCCGCAGAAAGGCGTCTCCGCCCTGGAAGTCGTCATGACCACCCTGCACGCCGGTGGCAAGTTCGGCGGCGGCAGCTACAAGGTCTCCGGCGGCCTGCATGGTGTGGGTGTCTCGGCGGTCAACGCGCTGTCTGAGTGGTGCGAGGTGGAAGTCTGCCGCGAAGGCCAGGTGTACATGCAGCGCTACGAGCGCGGCATCCCCCAGGCCGCGGTGAAGGCAGTCGGCAAATGCGACCCCAAAGCCAGCGGCACGCGCACCACCTTCCGCTTCGACCGCGACCTGTTCAAGGGCGAGATCGACTTCAAGTTCGACACGCTGGTACAGCGCTTCCGCGAGATGGCCTTCGTCACCCGCGGCGTGCTCATTCGCCTGGTGGATGAGCGCGCCGGCCGCGAGATGAACTTCCTCTTCGAAGGCGGCATCGTCTCGTTTGTGCGCTATCTCAACCGCAACCGCCAGCTCATTCACCCGGTGGTTTACGCCGGCAAAGAAATTGACAATGTCGGCATCGAAGCCGCCATCCAGTACACCGACGCCTACAACGAGTCGGTCTACTCCTTTGCCAACACCATCAACACCATTGACGGCGGCACGCACCTCACCGGGCTGCGCTCGGCTATCACCCGCGTCATCAATGATTACGCCCGCCGCACCGGCCTACTCAAAGAAGCCGACCCCAACTTCACCGGCGACGACACGCGCGAAGGCCTGACCGCCATCGTCTCGATCAAGCACCCCGACCCGCAGTTCGAAAGCCAGACCAAGGTCAAGCTGATGAACCCCGAGGTGCAGACTTACGCCACGCAGGTGATCGTCGAGGCCTTCTCCACCTTTATGGAAGAAAATCCTTCGGCCGCGCGTGCCATCATCTCCAAGTGTCTCACCTCGGCCCGCGCGCGGGATGCGGCGCGCAAAGCGCGAGACCTGGTCATCCGCAAGTCGGCGCTGGAAAGCCTGACCCTGCCCGGCAAGCTGGCCGACTGCTCCGAGCGCGATTCGTCCAAGACCGAGTTGTACATCGTCGAGGGTGACTCGGCGGGTGGCTCAGCCAAACAGGGCCGCGACCGCCATTTCCAGGCCATCCTGCCGCTGCGCGGTAAGATCCTCAACACCGAACGCGCCCGGCTGGATAAAATCCTGGGCAACAACGAAGTGCGCGCGCTGATCTCCGCGCTGGGCACCGGCGTTGGCGACAGCTTCGACCTGACCAACCTGCGCTACGGCCGCGTGATTATCATGACCGATGCTGACGTGGACGGCAGCCACATCCGCACCCTGCTGCTCACCTTCTTCTTCCGCTACATGGCCCCGTTGATCGAACAGGGACACATGTACATCGCCCAGCCGCCGCTCTACCGCATTGCCCACCGCAACACTGTGCGCTATGCCTACAATGACGCCGAGAAAGACAAGATTGTCAAGGAAATAGGCGCGGGCGACAAAGCCGCCATCCAGCGCTACAAGGGCCTGGGCGAAATGAACCCCGAGCAGCTTTGGGAAACCACCATGAACCCGGAGAACCGCACCCTGCTGCTGGTGGGCGTGGAAGATGCCGCCGAAGCCGACCGCACCTTCGACATGCTGATGGGCGAGGCCGTTGCCCCGCGCAACAAGTTCATCACCACCCACGCCAAGGATGTGCGCAACCTGGACGTGTAGGAACTTTCCAGTTACGAGATGAAATCAAAAGAAGCCCGAAATTCGGGCTTCTTTTTTTGGCGTTTGGATTGGGATGCGATTGGGAACAGCGCAGCACCTTGGCGCTCTACGGCCCCACCACAATACGCGCTTCTGCTGATCAAAACATGACGTCTCCAGCCTGTAATTCCAGCGCGGCCGGTTGGGCGGTTGGGGTAACCGTTGCGGCAGACTTTGGCTGGCAGGCTGCCAGCAGCAGGACGACGATCAGAAACAAGTAGATTCTGGTGCGCATGGGTATTCCGAATGTCTGTTGAAATGGGGGATTGTATAGCAATCTTCTGAATTATAGCAGGAGAACCCAATTCTATTGTTTTTGTAAGCCCCTCTTCACTGGCGTGAATTCACGCCTGTCCATACAATAATCGCATCCGGCCGGACTGCACCCGCCCTGCTCGCGTTTTTCCGAAAACCCGTCTCCAGATGCTTGACTCTATAGAACGCATATTCTATAATGGACTTGCTCCAGAAATTCCCTACCCGCAACTGGAAACAGAATCGGATAAGAAACGTTATATTCATTAACAGGAGGGCAATCGCGATGGAACAGCATGGATTTCTCGACCGCCTGAACACGCACGTGCTTACTGCTCCGTCCACCATCCCGTTGGACGTCGCCCTGCTGGGCGTGCCCCTCGAGGACGCCACTTGCGTGGACATCGACCACGCGGTAGCGCGCCTTTCGCGCACCGAAAGCATCTCTGAAGCGCTCTCCTTCTCCGATCTAACCGACGCGCGCCCACCGCTGGCATGCAATAACCTGTTCGTGCAGTTCCACACTGACTCGGCCTGCATCAAGAGTGAGTTTCCCGGCTGGCTGGGGGTGCACATCGTGCCCTTCTCCGTGGCGCGCCATTCGCGCATGTTCTCGCTGCTCAACCGCGTGCCCGAGCGCATCGAAAACTGGCCCGAAGCCTACACCATGGTGATCTATCGCGAGTGGCCGCTGGAGATCAGCCTGGCCCCCGCCGGAATGCTTCTGGGGCTTGACACGACCGGCGCAATCACCGACGCGGCCATGTTCTCCATCATGCTCGAGCAGGACATCACCACGCGCGATAAAGGCTGGGAGCATGTCTCGCGCCTCACGGCCTGGATCGTCTACCTGGCTTTCTGCGCCTTCACCATGGCTAACCAGGGCGAGGCCGCCCTGCAGCGCCACGGCCCGCGCCTGTGGCAGATGTAAGCCCGCCCCATTCCCCTCTCACTTCTGAATATTCCGGCTGCGCAAAACCCGCTGCACAGCCTTTCTCCGGCCTGCGGTTCCCCCCGGCGCGTATATAATAGGCATACATTCGAACCTTGCCCAGAGAGGATGGATCCCGTATGCCAGAATATCAGATTTTCCGCGCCGAAGACCTCAAAGACTTTGTGGTGCGCTTCTTTACCCGGCTGGACGTGCCGCGCGAGCACGCCGAGACTGCCGCTGAAATCCTGATCGCCGCCGACCTGCGCGGCGTCGAATCGCACGGCATTATTCGCCTCAACAGCTATTACGGCAGCCGTATCCGCAAAGGCCAGGTGGACCCTGCCTCGCCGTGGAGCATTGTGACCGAGACGCCCACCACCCTGCTGATGGACGCCGGCAACGGCCTGGGCATGGTGGCCGCCAAAGAGGCCATGCTGCGCTGCATCCAGAAGGCCAATCACAGCAATATTGCCATGGTCACGGTGCGCAACAGCAACCATTACGGCATCGCCGGCTATTACGCCATGCTGGCCCTCGAGCATGATATGATCGGCATCAGCTTCACCAACGCCCAGCCGCTGGTGGCCCCCACCTACGGCCGTAGCGCCATCCTGGGAACCAACCCCATCGCCGTGGCTGTGCCCGCCGGCGCTGAGCGCCCCTACGTGCTGGATATGGCCACCAGCATCGTGCCCATCGGGCGCATTACTGTTTACGACAAGGCCGGCAAGCCCATCCCCGAAGGCTGGGGTGTGGACAAAGAAGGCAGCATCACCACCACGCCGCAGGCCGTGCTACAGGGCGGCGCGCTGATGCCCCTCGGCGGATCGGACATCATGCGCGGCTACAAGGGCTATGGCCTGTCGCTGCTGGTAGATATCTTCTCCGGCGTGCTCTCCGGCGCGGCCGTCGGCTCCGATGTCGGCCGTTCGCCCGACCCCAAGGCCGGGGCCAACGTGGGCCACTTTTTTGCCGCGGTCAAGATCGACGCCTTCCGCCCGCTGGTCGACTTCAAAGCCCAGATGGATTACCTGATCCACATGCTCAAAGAATCGCCCAAGGCGGCCGGGCAGGAGCGCATTTACATCCACGGCGAGAAGGAATTTGAGATGGCCGAGCGCTACAGCCGCGAGGGCGTGCCGGTGATGGTCGAAGTGGTCAAAATGCTGCGCCAGGCCGGTGATGCAATTGGCGTGCCGTGGGATCTGCAGCCTGTTCACCGCCGCGAAGAAGCCGAAGAAGAGCTGTAAGCGTACCTCGAATTGCCATCGTGCCCCTCGACAGGCTCAGGGTACGATGGCGTGAAAACCAGGAACAAAAAATCATCCCCCGGCTGGTTGACATTCCCGGCCGGGCTTGCTATAGTGTATATGTCATTCGATGATATATGGTGTGAGACCCTATGCCTTCTGACGCAACCCCGCCCCTGCAAGAACCCACCTTTTACATCCTGCTCTCCCTGTCGCAGGAAGCCAAACACGGCTATGCCATCCTCAAAGACGTGGAAGACCTCTCCAGCGGCAAAATCAAGTTGGGCACGGGCACGCTGTATGGCGCGCTCAGCCGGCTGTTGGACCAGGGATTAATCCAGCGCGTGGACGGCGCCGGCCCGGAAGATGATACTCACCCGGGTAAGCCGCGCAAGGCCTACGCGCTCACCCATTCCGGCCTGGGCGTGCTGCACGATGAAACCGCCCGGCTGGACGGGCTGCTTTCCGCCGCTCGCCGGCGGTTGAAGGAGCTGCGCGCATGAAATTGCTGCGTGCCCTGTATGCCGCCCTGCTGCGCCTCTACCCCGAGCCATTCCGCAGGGAGTTTGGAGCAGAAATGCTGGATGTGTACGCACGCTCGCTGCGCGCCTCGCGCGCCGCCGGGCCGGCATCGCTGCTCGGATGGCTGCTGCGCGAGACGTTTGATCTGCCCGCCAGCCTGGCGCGCGAGCACTGGTACGCGCTGTACGCCCAGCCCAACCTGCGTCCCAGCACCCAGAGCGGGCTGCCCGGCAACGCTCCGGTCGCGACACAACCCCCGCCACCACCGCGCGCCTGGGAAGTGCTCATGGCCGCGCTGCCGTTCCTGCTCTTCGGTCTGTTGATGAGCATTGGTCCGCTGGTCAGCGCCATCCTGGGTCGCGAGGCCGCGGCAAACAGCAGCATATCCAGGCTGACCTACCTGCTCCTGCTGCCGGTCGTGGTAGCGCTGCCGCTCTCGCTGTGGAAGCACCGCCAGATATGGACCGCGAGCTGGTACATCGTGTACGTACTGCTGGTGCTGATGGGCGCCGGGCTGGTGTTCGACTCCTCCATCGACCCGCAGGAGTTCTATGCCGTGCTGCTGGCGCTGGGTGTGGCCTTCCTGCTATATTACGCCGCGCGTGCCGGAGCCGTGCGCGGCCTGCTGGCCGGGCTGCCGTTTGCGCTGGCTGCCTGGCAGCCGTTCCTGGAAAGTACGCCTCACACGCTGATTGATCCCTTCCTGCAAGGCATGCTCTCGCTCGCCAGTTGGGTCATGCTGGGGCTGGTGGCCGCGCTGGCAACGCAGACACGCCGCGCCGGGTTGGGGCTGGCCCTGGCGCTGGGGACGCTGGCGCTGGCGGGCTTTGGCTTTGCCTGCCTCGGCATCTACCAGGGCGGGATGCTGCCTTTCAGCGAGCCAGGCCCCAGCCTGCGCGTGGCCGGTATCTACGCAGCGCGCGGGCTGCTGCTATCGGCCGCCATCCTGCTCGGGCCGCAGCTTGCGCGCTGCCTGCGCGCCGCGGGCTTCCGTACCGGGGCGCTGGGGCGTGCTGCCTATCGCCTGGCGTTGCTGGGCATGGTGCTGCTGATCGCCGCGGTTCTGCTCAATATAAACGCCAACATGTACCTGGCCTGGGATGCCATGTGGCGGTTATCCGCCCCGCTCGACCGGCTGCTCTACGCCGGGCTGGCGGTGTACCACGTTGGGTACGTGCTGCTGCTGGCCGCCACCTGGCGCGCGCCCGGAAACCGCGATTGGTTCAGCCTGGCCCTGCTCTATGGGCTGATCCTGGCGGTGCTGCCGGCCGTATTCCTCGGCTGGCCGCCGCGCACCGGGCAGCCGGCGCTGGCGCTGTGGCAGATCACCTTGCCCCTGCTGGCCTGGATGGCGCTTTCTGTGTTGGTTGTCGCGCACACGGCCCGCCAGGAAAACACCTAACATCTTTCGAGGATGCGAACCTCGTTGGTGCGCCGAAGCGCACCCTACAGTTGCCGCGCCTTACGCATGCTCTTCATACCGGTGATAGCGCACACCGCGCCGGGCGAATCCTTAGCACTGCTCGAGGATGCACACCTCATTGGGCGCAAGCAGAAGCATCGAAAACTGCTCGCGCTCCAGCGTCTCACGCTTGTTCGATAACAGCAGCCGCCAGCGCCGCCGGCTCAAATCGCCGCCCAGCACCAGGTTGTGCCGCCGCCCGCCAAAATTCATCGCCACCAGGATGGTTTTCTCCGCGTCCTGGCGCAGGTAAGCCAGAATGCGCTTCGGCGCGAAGTTCAACGGCTGCAGCATCCCGCGCCGCAGCGCGGGGATGGCGCGCCGCAGCCGCAGCAGCTTCTGGTAGAAATGCAACAGCGACGCCGGGTCCTCTTGCTGGGCCGCCACGTTGCGCTCGGCTGCGTTGGCGTGCAGTGGCAGCCAGGGCGTACCGCTGGTAAACCCGGCGTTGGCCGAGCGGTCCCACTGCATTGGCGAGCGGCAGCCGTCTCTCCCGATGTAAAACGGCCAGTAGCGCTTGCCAATCGGATCCTGGATCTGGCTGCGGCGGATGGGGATATCGCGCATGCCGATCTCCTCACCCTGGTAGAGAAACGGCGTGCCACGCAGGGTGAGCAGCAGCCCGGCCAGCAGTTGCAGCCGCGCGTCGTGCTCGCCCTGCCCGTAGCGCGTTCCCGCGCGCGGTACATCGTGGTTATTCAGTACCCAGGTTGGCCATGCGTCCGCGTCCAGTGTGGCTTCCCAGCTCTGGATGGCGCGCAGGAAGGCCCCCGCGCTCCAGCGCGTGCGCAGGAACTGGAAGTTAAACGCCCCGTGCAGCAGCCCACTCTGGCAGTAGCGCGCTGCCAGCTCGGGCGACGACTCGAACGTCTCGCCCACCGCGTAGCGCTCCGGATAACAATCGAGCAGCGCGCGGATCTCGCACAGCAGCGGCTCCATCTCTGCCTGGTCCACGTCGTATACGTGGCGCTGGCGGTCAAAGCCACGGATGCCAGGTTTGGGCGGGTTATCGCGCAGCAGCGCGTCTTTAAAATATACGTTGAACACATCCAGCCGGAAGCCGTCTACCCCGCGCTCCAGCCAGAAGCGGAACACATCCAGCATGGCAGCGCGCACCGCCGGGTTGCGCCAGTTCAGATCCGGCTGCTGTTTATAAAACATATGGAAGTAATATTGCCCGCTGGCGGTGTCGAACTCCCAGCCGCGCCCGCCAAACACCGACTGCCAGTTATTCGGCGGCCGGCCGCCGGGGCGCGGGTCGGCCCACAGGTACCAGTCGCGGTAGGGGTTATCGCGCCCCTTGCGCGATTCAAGAAACCAGGGATGCTGGTCGGAAGTATGGTTGAGTACCAGGTCCATCACCACGCGAATGCCACGCGCGTGCGCCGCGCTCACCAACTGATCGAAGTCGTCCAGCGTGCCGTACTTGGGGTCAATGCCGGTGTAATCGCTGACGTCGTAACCAAAGTCCACGTCTGGCGAGGGATAGATTGGCGAAAGCCAGATGGCATCCACGCCCAGGCCGGCCAGATAATCCAGCCGGGCGGTGATGCCGTTCAGATCGCCGATGCCATCACCGTTGCTATCCGCGAACGAACGCGGGTAGATCTGGTAAATGCAGCCGTCGCGCCACCACAGGAAGTCAGTCATGATTTGTGCACCCTCTGGAAGTTATCAGGTTGATTGTATCATATTGGTGCGTCACCATTGGCGACTGCCCCACCCACTCGCGCCATCGTTCGGGCCAGCTTGCCCGAACGATGGCGTGGAAACCTCTCTCACACTTGCCGCCGACGTGATTCTATGTTAAAATAAGCCCTGTAATCGTAACGTTATGGTGAGCAACGAAAAGTGGGCAGCCCCCACTTTTCTGCGTATAATGGGTCACTTTTTTGGAGTAATGCACGGATGAAAAACGAGTTTACGTTGGCTTTCAACGAAGTGCTTGAAGAGAAACAACTGCCCAAGGAGATCATCCTCAAGGCGCTGGAATCAGCGATGGTTTCCGCTTACCGGCGGGCAGTCAACGCTTCCAGCGCGCAGCATGTGGAAGCCAAGATTGATCCCGACACGGGCAAAGTCATCATTTACGCAGAAAAAGAAGTCGTCGAGTCGGTGCAGGATGAGCGCACGGAAGTTTCGCTGGCCGAAGCCCGGCGCTTCGACCCCGCCGCCGAGCTCGAACAGATGGTAGTGGTCGAAAGCACCCCGCGTGACTTTGGCCGCGTCGCCGCGCAGACCGCGCGCCAGGTGATCCAGCAGCGCATCCGCGATGCCGAACGCCAGGCGCAGCTCGCCTACTACGAAAAGCAGATCGGCGAGATCGTCAGCGGCGTGGTGCAGGCCATCAACGCCCAGGGGCTCAGCATCGGCCTGGAAATGAAGGCCGAGGGCAACATGCCGCGTAAAGAGATGATCGGCAGCGAGCGCTTCCGCATGCACGACCGCGTGCGCGCGTTGATCGCCGAAGTGAAAGACTCGCCACGCGGCCCGCAGATCATCCTCTCGCGCACGCACCGCAATTTCCTGCGCCGCCTGCTGGAGAATGAAGTTCCGGAAATCTACCACGGCGTGGTGGAAATCCGCTCCATCGCCCGCGAGCCGGGCGAGCGCGCCAAAGTCGCCGTTTCGGCCACCCAATCGGGCATCGACCCGGTAGGCGCCTGCGTTGGCATTCGCGGCGTGCGAATCCAGGCCATCGTGCGCGAACTGCACGACGAAAAAATCGACGTCATCGAGTGGAACCCGGACCCGGCGCTGTACATCGCCAAAGCCATCAGCCCGGCCAAGGTCACCGGCGTTTACCTGAATGAAAAATCGCCCAACGGCAAGACCGCCACGGTCGTTGTCCCCGAAGACCAGCTCAGCCTGGCCATCGGCCGCGATGGGCAGAACGCGCGCCTGGCCGCCAAACTGACCGGCTGGCGTATCGACATCAAGTCGGTGCCCGAGGCTGCCAGCGATACGCTCTTCAAACTGGCCAACGACCCGCTCTACCAGCCGCTGGCGCAGAACGAAAGCGAGACCATCGCCAGTATGGAATCCATGCTGGCGCGTAAGGCCGAAGGCCGCCTGCTGACCCCCGAAGAGTTCTCGCAGCTCAGCCAGTTCATTGACCGCATCGAGAAGCGCTCCGCGCGCCGCCAGCAGCCCGAAATCCGGCCCGAAGATATGCGCATCAGCGAGCTGCGCGGCATGATCGCCCCGGCCCTGTTCGACCAGAATGTCCTCGATAGCGGGCTGCCCGAGCACGTGGCCAACATCCTGCAGGAAGCCGGCTACGGCAGTACCGGTGATCTGCTGATCGCCGCGCGCATGCACCCTGACGAGATCTTCAAGCTGCAGGGCATCGGCCCCAAGTCGATGCTGGAAATCAGCAAGCTGCTCGAGCGCATGCTGCCCGGCAGCACTCCGCTGGTGGCTGCTCCGGTTGAGGCCGAAGCACCCGAAGCCGTAGCTCCCGAAGCCGAAGCCCAGCCCGCTGAGCAGGCTGAAGCCGCTGCGGAACAGCCCGCCCCCGTAGCGGGCGAAGAAACCCCGGCTCCGGTGGCCCAGGTGGCCCCTGCCGAGGAAGAGGAAGAAGTCACTTCGCTGGACCAGTTGTTCACCCTCAAGCCCGAAGTTTTGCAGCCTGCTGCGGAAACAGAGGAAGAGGAAGATGACGCTTCCGGGAAGGGCAAGAAGAAAAAGAAGAAGGCCAAGCACGTGGAAGTGGTGTACGATCCCGATCGCGACGTAGTGCTGGCGCGCAAGAAGCACAAGCGCGGCGGCGGCGAATGGGCCGAATGGGACGAGTAAGCCGCGGATAGTGAGAACATGTGAAGAAACCGGAGAAACGAGTCAAGCATATTCCGCAGCGTTCGTGCGTGGGGTGCAGGCAGGTGCTGCCCAAGCGCTCCCTGGTGCGCATTGTGCGCACCCCTGAAGGACTGCGGATTGACCCGACCGGCAAGCTGGCAGGCCGTGGCGCCTACCTGCACAACCAGCGATCGTGCTGGGAGCGCGGCATCAAAGGCGCGCTGGCGAACGCGCTCAAAACCGAAATCACCGATAACGACCGTGCCCTGTTGCAGGATTTTTTGCACACCCTGCCTGAGGACACGGCCGTAGAGACCGGGCAGGAGTCATAATTATCCACAAGGCGCTGTCATTGGCGCCCCCGCGAATGGGATTATGGACAACAACTAATTTTCGACCCAACTGACTTGCTCATCGGAGCGCAGACCTGCAGCCCGGCTAGCGTTTGCTCCAGCGACGAAACGTTACAGCATCATTGGGTCACATCCCCGCAAGGGTTGCATGTTTGGAGGTAGCATATGAGCGAGACAGGGCGAAAAAAGATCGAACTCCCCGGCAGCATCACTGTGCGTGATCTCGCGCAGCGCATCGAAACCAGCCCCATCCAGGTCATCAAAACGTTGATGTCCAATGGTGTGATGGCCAATATCAACCAACAGATCGACTACGATACTGCCTCGATCGTGGCCTCGGAAATGGGCTACGAAACTGCCCCCGAAGCCCTGGACATCGTCGAAGAACAGGAAACGGGAGAAATCCCGCTGTGGCGGCGCATAATTTTGGATGAAGATCCCAAAAATCTGGTGCCACGCGCGCCGGTCGTCACCATCCTCGGCCATGTCGATCACGGCAAGACCTCGCTGCTCGACGCGATCCGCCACACCAACGTGGCCGGCGGCGAAGCCGGCGGCATTACCCAGCACATTGGAGCGTACCAGGTGGAGCACAAGAACCGCCTGATCACCTTCCTGGACACCCCCGGCCATGCCGCCTTCACCGCCATGCGTGCTCGTGGCGCGCAGGGCGCGGATGTCGTTATCCTCGTGGTGGCCGCCAATGATGGCGTGATGCCGCAGACGCGCGAAGCCATTGCCCACGCCAAAGCCGCGCGCGTGCCGATCATCGTAGCGCTCAACAAGATCGACCGCCCCGACGCGAACCCGGATTTCGTCAAACGCCAGCTTTCGGATGCCGGCCTGGTCCCCGACGAGTGGGACGGCTCTACCCTGGTGGTGCCGGTATCGGCCAAGCAGAAGACCGGCATCGAAGACCTGCTCGAAGCCGTGCTGCTGGTGGCAGATAGCATCGATATCCTCGCGAACCCCAACGGCCGTGTGATGGGGTCAGTAATCGAAGCCGAGCTGGATAAGGCCAAGGGTGCGGTTGCCACCCTGCTGGTGCAAAACGGCTCGCTGGAGACCGGCGACGTGGTGCTGGCCGGCACTTCCTATGGCCGCCTGAAAGCCATGTTCGACTTCCGCGGGCGCAAGGTGCGCCGCGCGGGGCCTTCCACCCCAGTTTCGGTGATGGGTCTGAACGATGTACCCTCTGCCGGCGACCTGTTCCAGGTGGTGCCTTCCGAAAAAGACGCTCGCGTGATCGTGGAAGAGCGCAAGCAGCAGGCTTCGGCCCGCGCCAACGCCGGCGGCCGCGCCACGTTGGAAGAGCTGTTCGACCGCTTCAAGGCCGGTGAGATCAAAGAGCTGCGCCTGATCGTCAAAGCCGATGTGCAGGGCTCACTCGAGCCGATCACCTCATCGCTGCAGGAGATGAACAAAGGCGAGATCAAGATCAACGTGCTGCACACCGGTACCGGCAACATCACCGACAGCGATGTGATGCTCGCCACCGCCTCGCACGCCATCATCGTTGGCTTCAATGTCAGCGCCGATACTACTGCCCGCCGCATGGCCGAGACGGAAGGTGTCTCCATCCGCCTGTACGAGATCATATACCGCCTGATGGAAGATGTGGAAAAAGCGCTCAAGGGCATGCTGGCACCCGAGTTCAAAGAAACGGTGCTCGGTCGCGCCAATGTGCTGGCCGTGTTCAAGATCACCAAGGTGGGCAACATCGCCGGCTGCCGCGTCACCGAAGGCGAACTGCGCCGCAACGGCCGCTACCGCCTGATCCGCAATGGCACCGAGATTTTCAATGGCGAGGCTTCCTCGCTCAAACATGAGAAAGAAGACGTGCGCGAAGTGCGCAACGGCTTCGAGTGCGGCGTAGGCCTCAAGGGCTTCAATGATTTCCAACCCGGAGATCATCTGGAATGCTACGTGCTCGAACGTGTTGCCGCTATCGCCTAAGGGAGAGACTGCATGCCATCACCAATGCGATTACAGCGCATTGCTGACCGCATCCGGCAGGAACTGTCGGAGATGGTGGTCAAAGAGCTGGGTGACCCGCGCCTGAGCGGGATTTCGATTACGGATGCCAAGGTGGACCGCGAACTGGCGTACTGCGATATCTTTGTTTCGGCTGTCGAAGGCCAGGAGCGCTCGAAAGAAGTGATTGAGGGCCTGCAGCATGCCAGCGGATTCCTGCGCCGCGCCCTGGCCGAGCGCGTTGACCTGCGCGTGTTCCCGCGTCTGCGCTTTCACTGGGACCCAACCCCCGAGCGCGCGGACCACATCGAGCGGCTGCTGGCCGAGCTGCGCAATGAGAATGCACCCGCCCAGGATCCCGGGCCGCTGGACGGCGAGGAAGATGCAGACGGAGACGACGACAACGCCTGATCGAGTCATCGGGGAGATGCTGCGAAACGCGCAGAATATTTTGCTCGTTTCGCACGTCCGCCCCGATGGCGACGCGCTGGGCTCGCTGACGGGCCTGGGGCTGGCGCTCCAGGCCGCCGGCAAGCAAGTGCAGATGCTGCTGGTAGATGGCGTGCCATCCGCGCTGCGCTATATCGAAGGCTGCCGCCAGGTGACGCGCGAGATCAAAGGACAGCCCGATCTGCGCGTGGTGCTCGACTGCTCCGATCTGGCGCGCACCGGCCTGGAATGGGATCCCGCCAACCCGCCCGACCTGAACATCGATCACCACATCACCAACCTGAATTTCGCGCGCGTGAACCTGGTGCTGCCCGAAGCCGTAGCCACATCCGCCATTCTGGCCGAGCGCCTGGAGCGTTGGAGCTTCCCCATCACGCCTCAAAGCGCCAATGCGCTGCTGGCCGGCCTGGTCAGCGACACGCTGGGCTTTCGCACGTCCAACATCAACCCGGCCGCGCTGGAGCTGGCCGCCGGCCTGATGCAAAAAGGCGCCGACCTGCCCGAGGTCTATAACCAGGCGCTCATGCGCCGCTCTTTCGATGCCGCGCGCCTGTGGGCCGCCGGCCTGGGCCGCATTCAGCGCGAAAACGGATTGCTATGGACTGCGCTGACCCTCGAAGACAGAATTAAGGTAAACTATCCGGGAAACGATGACGCGGATCTGATCAACTTCCTGGCCACGATCGAAGATGCGACGATCGCGGTCATCTTTGTGGAGCAAAAAGAGGGGATGATCAAAGTAAGCTGGCGCGCCCTGCCGGGGGTGGATGTCTCCAACATCGCGTTGCGCTTTGGGGGTGGGGGCCACCCGGCCGCGGCAGGAGCGATGATCGCCGGGACGCTGGAAGCGGTACAGGAACAGGTGCTCGCCGAAACCCTCTTGTTATTAAAGACTCCCATGGAAAAGTAATCGCCAGGCAAAACGGGGAAAGCACTGCGATGGAGAAGAGAAAACCATGGATGACAGTAACTTTGATTTAAAAAATGCTATTTCTGGCGTATTAGTGGTAGATAAACCGGTCGGCCTGACTTCCCATGATGTTGTGCAGATCGTGCGCAAGGGTACCAATATTCGCCGCGCCGGCCATACCGGCACGCTGGACCCGCGCGCCTCGGGGGTGCTGGTAATCCTCATTGGTCCGGCCGTGCGCCTGAGCGAGTATGTTTCCGCTTCGGATAAGCGCTACCAGGCGGTTGTCCGGCTAGGCGCCACTACCGATACCTACGACGCCGAAGGCCGCGTGACCAGCTCCGCGCCGGTGAACGTGACGGAAGAGCAGTTTGAAAATGCGCTGCAGCAGTTCATCGGCGAGATAGAGCAGGTGCCGCCGCCCTATTCCGCGGTCAAGATCAAAGGCCGGAAGGCTTACGAGATGGCGCGCGAAGGCGAAGAGGTGGATTTGCAGCCACGCAAGATCCATGTCTATAACCTGGAGCTGCTGGAATGGGCACCGCCCGAGGCCGTGATCGACGTGTACTGCTCGTCAGGCACTTACGTGCGCTCGCTGGCGCACGACCTGGGCGAAGTGCTGGGCTGCGGCGCGCACCTGGTGGGGCTGCGCCGCACCAAGAGCGGCCGCTTCACCTTGCGCGATGCCGTGCCGCTGCGCCGCCTGCGCGAGGCCTTCGAAGACGGGAACTGGTACCAATTTTTAATTCCGGCTGCAGACGCACTCACCGACTGGCAGGCCATCGAACTGAACAGCGAGCAGGTAGAAGCCGTGCGTCACGGCCACCGTGTGGCCGGCGCAACCCCGGAGAAAGGCACCTGGGCGCGCGGGATCAGCGAGCAGGGTGAGCTGGTGGCGCTACTGGAATACTCGGCCGAAACCGGCGATTGGCAGCCGCGCAAGGTGTTTTTCTCCTGATGCGTCACCTCACCTCGCTGGATGATGTCTATCTCCCGGCGGCCTGGGCGACCATCGGCTCATTCGATGGCGTGCACCGTGGCCACCAGGCTATCATCCGCCGCCTGGTGGAGGGCGCGCACGCGGCCGGTGTCCCGGCGGCGGTGGTGACCTTTTTCCCCCACCCATCGGTAGTGCTGCGCGGCTCGCAGGGGCCGTTTTTCCTCAACACGCCTGAAGAACGCGCCGAGCTGCTGGCACAAATGGACGTGGACTACGTGGTGACCCTACATTTTGACCGCCAGATGGCCGCACTCAGCGCCGAAGACTTCATGCGCATGCTCTCTGCGCATCTGGGGCTGAAACGCCTGTTCGTAGGCTGGAACTTTGCCCTGGGCCGCGGCCGCGAGGGCAACGTCGAGCGCCTGCGCGCGCTGGGCGAGCAGATGGGCTACCAGTTGGAATTGAACGAGCCGTTTGAGATTGGCGGCGAGCCGGTTTCGTCCAGCCGCATCCGCGCCCTGCTCAACCGCGGTGCGGTAGACGAAGCCGCCGCATTACTCGGTCGCCCGTATGTCATCAGCGGCGAGGTGGTGCACGGCGATGGCCGCGGCCATGGGCTGGGCATCCCTACCGCCAACCTGTCGGTGTGGCAGGAGCGCATCGTCCCCGCGGTGGGCGTCTACGCTACCTGGGCCATTGTGGATGGCGCACGCCACCGCGCGGTGACCAATATCGGCGTGCGTCCCACCTTTGAAAACGAGCCGGTCTTTGCGCGCGTGGAAACCCACATGCTCGATTTCGACCACGACCTGTACGGCCGGAAAATGCAGCTTGAGTTCATCCAGTTCCTGCGCCGCGAGCAGCGCTTCCCGTCCATCCAGGCCCTGCTCGACCAGATCCACGCCGATATCGCCCGCGCGCGCGAGGTGCTTACCGATGTCGCCTGACCGCCAGATATACCTGCTCGACCCGCAGACCCTCAGCCCCGAGACGATTGCCGTCACGTTTGCCAAAACCTCGCGCTCGCCGCAGTCGTTCCGAGAGATTGCCGCCGAGCTGACCGCCGAAAAATCAGCTGAGTTCCATGAAAAATGGGTGGTCGGCTACGGCCATGCCTCGGTGGCCGAGCATGCTGTGCTGCATATTGCGTTGGAGAATATCTCGCGCTTGGCGGTGGAAACCCTCGAATCCAACCGGCTGGCCTCGTACACCGAGAAATCCACTCGCTATCAAAAGTGGGATAGGCACGGCTATTACCTGCCCGCCGAGCTGGCCGGCAGCGCGTTGGAGCCGGTCTTCCTGTCCACGCTCGACCGGCTGTTTGACGCCTACCACCGTGCGCTGCCACTGGTGCGCGATGCGGTGGCCGCCGAAAACCCGCGCGCTGACAGCGAAAGCGACGCCGCTTACGAGCGCCGCCTGCGCACCCAGTACGTTGACGTGTGCCGCTTCCTGCTGCCCGCCGCCTCGCTGGCCAACGTGGGCATGACCATCAACGCGCGCGCCCTGGAGCACGCCATCTCCAAGATGCTTTCGCACCCGCTGGACGAAGTGCGCGCGATTGGCGCCGAGGTGAAGCGCGTGGCCCAGGCCGAAGTGCCCACCCTGGTCAAATATGCCGACGCCCTGCCCTACCTGGAAGGCGCGGCGCGCGAGCTGCACGCTTACGCCGCCGATTTCCCTGCCACGCCCGGCAGGGATTGGTTCCGCCTGGCGGATTGCGATCGCGGCGCGGAAGACAGCATTCTGGCCGCGGCGCTGTACCGCTTTGGCGGCATGGATTATGCCAGCGCGCTGGAGCACGTGCGCGCTGCCCTGCCCGACCAGCGGTCAGCATTGGCGCACACCCTGCTCGGCGGGCTTGGCAAGCATGATATCCCCTTGCGCGAGCTGGAATATTCGCGCTGCACGCTGGACGTGATCATGGACCAGGGCGCATATTTTGAGGTCAAGCGCCACCGTATGATGGCGCAGACGCCCCAGGCGCTCACCACGCGGCTGGGCTATGCCGTGCCGCGTCACATCACCGCCGCCGGCTTTGAGGCCGAATACTGCGCCGCGATGGATGCCGCGCAGCGCGCCTACGAGCAGATCGCGCTTGCCAAACCGGATGCCGCATCGTACGTGGTACCCAACGGCTTCAACCGCCGCGTGCTGCTCAGCTTCAACCTCCGTTCTGCGCTGCATTTCATGCGCCTGCGCAGTGCGCCCAACGCGCATTTTTCCGTGCGCCGCGTGGCGGAGCGCATGGCCGAGGAACTGGCCGCCGCTTACCCGCTGTTGGCCGCGTACCTCAACCCGCCCGGTGGCGAAAACTGGCAGCAGGTGGAAACCGCCTACTTTACCCGCACGGCATAAGCACTCCCCCATCCCCAGCCCATGACCCGTTTTTCGCTCCCCAGTCGCCCACGGCCGGCCACCTTTGCCCTGCTGCTGGCCCTTGAAGCCCTGGCCGCGGCAGTATGCACCTTCCTGCTGCCCGCCGATCCAAAAAATGCGTTACTGTGGGGTCGCTCACTCTCGCGCTGGGTGCTGATCGCCGCGCTGCTGCTGGCTGCGCTGCTGGCGCATGGCGCAGGCCTGTGGCTGCGCCGCCGCCCTGCACTGGAAGCGCGCGTCCACGCCCTTTTGGAGCGTCCGGCGCTGGCCCCACTGCCCGCCGCAGCCGCGTTACTGCTGTTTGCCGCCTTGCTCGCCCTGCGGCTCTCGCCGGCCAGCGCGCTGCGATTGGCCCCGCTGCTGGCATTTTTCGTGCTGGCGCTGCTGCAGGTCGCCGGGTGGTACGCCTGCCCGGCCGCCCTGGTTGAGGGCGCAGGCCGCCGGCCGGCGCGCTGGCTGGCAGCCTTCATCGCGCTGGTGCTGTACGCGGCTCTGGCCGCGCCGGGGCTGCCCTCGCGCCCACTCGACGGCCTGCCCTGGGACCGCCCGCTCGAGTACATCCTCGCGGCGCTGGTGCTGCCCGCCGCGCTGCTGGTCGACTGGCGCGCCTTCGCTCGCCGCCCGTTGGCAGCGCTGGCCGCGCTTGCACTGATGGTGCAAATCCTGGCAGCCGTGCTGCTGCCGCCCGCCGGTTGGAATGTGCGCATCTTCACCAGCCCGGAGAATGCGCAGGCCGGTGCGTGGCAGCCGGGTTACGAGAGCGTTGTGCGTCCCGGGCGGACGGCGGTCATGACCCAACCCTACGACCACACGCGCCAGTTCCCGCTGGAATGGGTCAATGCCGACGACTACGACTTTGGCCGGCGCTGGTTTGCGCTGGATGTGCGCGGTGCGGTCAGCCTGCAGCCCGGCGAGCGCCTGTTCCTGCTGGTCAACGGCGCGCAGGACGCCCGCGCGCAGCTTACGGATGTTTCCGGCACGCCCGTTCCGGTGGAGATGATCCATGACCCGGCGGATATCTCGCCCGCGCCCGATAGCAGCAGCCAGCAGCCCGTTGTGCTGCAGCTCGCGGGCTTTTTCACCTTCACCGGCGAAGCCGACCACCAGCTCGTGCCGCTCATCGCCCGCGCGGATGGCAGCACGTTCTCGCCCTTCCCCGCCGACCGCACCTGGCAGCCGGCCACCGCGGCCCAGCCATCAGCCCTCGCGCTGGGGCTGGCCTGGCTGGGGAATGCGCTCACCATCCTGGCCGCATTCCTGGCACTGGCCGGCGCGCTGTGGCGGCGTTTTCGTGCCGGGGACATCGGCACGCTGGATCTGCTGCTGGCGGCGCTTGCCCTGGGCGTCTTCTGGGCCGCGAGCTACTTCTCCCCGGCGCAGCTTGCATCCCTGGTGCTGCCCGTCATATTGGCGCTGCTGGCCGTGCGCGCCTGGTTCGGCCTGCCCGCCGGCGCGCGGCTGGAGCGCGCTCTGCTTGCCTCAGTGGGGCTGGCGCTGGTTGCGCTGCTGCTGCGCCTCGACCTGGGCGACCTGCGCGAAATTGAGCTGTTTCCGCAGGGGCAAGACAACTTCCGCTACCAGGTGATCGCGCGCTACATCTTCACCTCGGGCGACCCGCTGCAGCTCAATCGCCTGCCGCTGATCTACAAATTCCTCTACCCCTACCTCGCCGGCGGGCTGCACGTACTGTTCGGCCAGTCGCCCGCGGCGCAGTTCCTGCTCAACGGCTGGGGCGCCGTGCTCACCGCGCTGGCGGTCAGCGCAACGCTGGGCGCGCGCGGCGTTTCCTCTGCCCTGCGCTGGGCCGCAGCCGCCGCATGGCTGGCGATCATAACCGGAAGCTCCTTTTTCCTGTTCTATTTCCGCTTTGGCCTCATCGAGCCGCTTTCGGTGCTGCTTTACAGCCTGGCGGCGCTGTTCGCCATCCGTGGGCAGCGCGGCGCGTGGCTGGCCACCGGCGTCACGCTGACGCTGCTGCGGCTGGACTATGCCATCCTGCTCATCAGCACGCTGTGGCTGGGGATGCCCGACCCGGCCGGCACGGCACGGCAGGCAGCCGGGCAGATTCTCCGCGCAAGCCTGCGCCGCTGGCGGTCGCTGCTGGCCGCCGGGCTGGCGGTCAGCCTGCTTCCGGTAGGGCTCACGTTGCTGTTCTGGCTGCGGCGCGGCGTGCTCATCACCCGCGCGGCAGACACGCGCCACGATTCGCTGGCCTCGGTCTTTGAAGGCTGGGCGCGACTATTCAACGGTGGCACGCCCGCTGAGGTCGGCGCGCGCTTTGCCCAGGCCCCGCTGGACATGCTCCTGTTCTGGGCTGTGATCTACGGCGGACTAATCCTCGCCCTGCTGGCCTGGCTGCGCCGCGCCCCCACCCTTGACCGGCGCTGGCTGCTGCTATTCGCTGCCCTGCTGCTCACCTACGCTCTCGTGCGCCCCACCGGCTACTCCCCGCGCTTCAGCACCCCCGTGGTGGTGATGAGCGTCCTCGCCCTGGCGGATGGAGTGTACCGGTGGCAAAGAAAACCGCATCACGAATTCCACGAATAGGATGAATAGCACGAATGGGGAGATAATATCAACTCCTCTTCACTACTGTCCCACACTGTCCCTGGCGTCTCACCATCTTTGACCAGGAAACACCCTCAAAGGCATTATTCCAGCCATCAAATGCGAACTAGCAAACGAGAATGAAACTCAGGAGTACAAAGTGGCAACTCTTCATTTGATGGTTGGACTGCCTTGTTCCGGAAAAACAACGCTCGCAAAAAAGCTGGAACAGGAACGTTCAGCGCTGCGATTGACACCCGATGCGTGGCAGATTGGTCTCTTTGGTCAGGACGCCGAAGAACCGGAACATGATGCCCGGCACAATTTTATTGAGGCGATGCTTTGGAAAATCGCGAGCAGGGCGTTGGAATTAGGCACGAATGTGATCCTTGATTATGGCTTTTGGGCGCAAGAAGAACGCGAAGATTACCGCTTGCGGGCGAAACAACTTGGAGCCAGCAGCGAAGTCCATTTTCTGGACGTGCCGGCTGAGGAACTGCTAAGGCGGCTTGCGGTCAGAAACTCGCAACCTTCGCAGGAGAGCTTCCACATCACGGAAGAGAGCATGAAACCCTGGATTGCATTCTTCCAAAGACCGACACCGGAAGAGCTGGAACGTAGAGAATAGCGCAAAGGCACTTTACCGGTAAAGATTTTCCCCCTTGACTTTTCATTCCCGCGGGCTATAATCTACCCAATAGAACGAAAGACGTTGAAGAGGACGAGTACGCGTTTCAACGGCGGCACAGAGAGCAGGGACGGGTGAGAACCTGCGCGCGCGGAAACGTCGAATGGACCTCGGAGTCGCAGGGTGAACGGCAACCAGTAACCCGCGCCGGAGCTGCCACCGTTATCAGGGCAAAGGGTATCGCCTTCGGGCCGTACCCGCAAAGAGTGAAGCTGGCCTTTATCCCCTCGCGCTGCACCGCGGGGAATTTTGTTTAAACCAGGCCGCTTAACTGGGGTGGCACCACGGACACGCGTTCGTCCCCTGGCAGCAGTCCATCATGGACTGCGCAGGGACGGGCGCGTTTTTTGTTCCCAGACCGGCAGCTCCCCTCAACAGATGGGGGCGCCGTGGCAGACAGGTTTTTTGAAGGAGTACCGCAATGCAAGCAATGGCAATCAACCGTATTCTCACCGGCCACCGGCCCACCGGGCCGCGCCACATCGGCCATCTGGTGGGTACGCTGCGCACCTGGGCTGAGCTGCAGCACCAGTACGACTGCATCTTCCTGGTGGCCGACCTGCACGTGCTCACCACCGACTATGCGCACCCCGACCGCGTGCGCAATAACATCATCGAAGTCGTCACTGACTGGCTGGCGGCGGGGATTGACCCCGAGCGCTCGCCCATCGTGCTGCAATCTGCCGTGCCCGAGCATAGCCAGCTCACCCTGCTGCTGGGGATGCTCACCAGCGTGGCGCGCATGGAACGCGTGCCCACGTACAAGGAACAGGTGCAGGAGCTGAACCTGCAGCCCTCACACGGCCTGCTGACCTACCCGCTGCTCCAGGCCGCCGACATCCTCATCTACCGTGCCGACACCGTGCCCGTAGGTGAAGACCAGCTTCCGCACGTGGAGCTCAGCCGCGAGATCGCGCGGCGCTTCAACGCGCTGTACGGCTTCACCTTCCCCGAGCCACAGCCGCTGCTCTCCACCATGCCGCGCCTGCCCGGGCTGGATAATCGCACCATGCACACCTCCTACGGCAACCAGATCTACCTCAAGGATACGCCCGAGGAGACCGAGCGTAAGGTGATGAGCATGTACACCGACCCTACCCGCTTGCGCGCCACCGACCCCGGCCACGTGGAAGGCAACCCGGTCTTCACCTACCTGGATGCCTTCGACCCCGACACGAAGCATGTGGCCGAGCTGAAGGAGCGTTACCGCGCCGGCGGCGTGGGCGACGTGGAAGTCAAGCGTTACCTGGCCGGCGTGCTCAACGCGGCGCTGGCCCCGCTGCGCCAGCGGCGCGCGGCCCTGGCCACCCACCCCGAGCGCGTGCTGGAAATCCTGCGCGAAGGCACGCGCCAGGCCCGCCCGCTGGCCCAGGAAACGATCAGCGACGCCATGCAGCGCATGGGCCTCTCCCTGGCTCTCGAGCTGTACGACGACCCCAACCTCCCCCAGCAGCACATCCTGCGCGGAGCATTTTGCTAACTGCATTAATCACGAATGCTTTTCTCTTCATTTCATACGAAGGAGCCTGCCATGACTGACCAGATCACACGTTTTATGCTCTCCGAGAACGACGTACCCCGGCACTGGTACAACATCAACGCCGACAGCCCGGTGGCCCCGGCCCCGGTGCTCAACCCGATCACCATGCAGCCGGTGACGCCTGACTTCCTTGCTGCGCTCTTCCCCATGGACCTGATCCTGCAGGAAGTGAGCACCGAGCGCTTCATCCAAATTCCGGATGAGGTGCGCGAGATCTACAAACTGTGGCGGCCCACGCCGCTCATCCGCGCGCGCCGGCTGGAGCAGGCCCTGGGCACCCCGGCCCACATCTACTACAAATACGAAGGCGTGTCGCCCTCCGGTAGCCATAAATCCAACTCGGCTGTGGCCCAGGCCTTCTATAACAAGATCGGCGGCACGCGCGCCATGACCACCGAGACCGGCGCCGGCCAGTGGGGCACGGCGCTCTCGATGGCGTGCAAATTCTTCGACCTGAATCTCGAAGTCTATATGGTCAGAGTCTCCTACGACCAGAAGCCTTACCGTCGCTTCCTGATGGAAACCTATGGCGCCCAGGTATTTGCCAGCCCCACCGGGCTGACCCAGGCAGGACGCGCCATCCTGGCGCAGGACCCGGCCAGCAGCGGCTCGCTGGGCATCGCCATCTCCGAGGCGGTGGAAGTGGCCGCGCTCTCAGGCGGGGCCAAGAAGTACGGCCTGGGCTCGGTGCTCAACCACGTGCTGCTGCACCAGACGGTGATCGGTGAAGAAGCGCTCAAACAGATGGACATGGCTGGCGAGTACCCCGACGTGGTCATCGGCTGCGTGGGCGGCGGCTCAAACTTCAGTGGTATCGCCTTCCCATTCCTGCGCCACAACCTGCGCGACGGCCAGCGCACGCGCCTGCTGGCAGTGGAGCCTACCGCCGCCCCGTCGCTCACGCAGGGATTGTATACCTACGATTACGGCGACACGGCGCGCATGGCACCCATCGTCAAAATGCACACACTGGGGCACGACTTCATCCCATCCGCCATCCACGCCGGCGGGCTGCGCTACCACGGCATGGCGCCCACCCTCTCGGCGCTGTACGACGCCGGGTTGGTGCAAGCGGTGGCTGTGCGCCAGCAGGATGTATTCGATGCTGCGGTGCTGTTCACCCAGACCGAGGGCATCCTGCCCGCGCCGGAATCTTCGCACGCCATCCGCGCCGCGATCGACGAAGCCCTCGATGCCAAACAGCGCGAAGAGCCGCGGGTGATCCTCTTTAACCTTTCCGGCCACGGCCACTTCGACCTGGCTGCCTACAGCGAGTACCTGTCCGGCAATATCCAGGACTCGGACTACGATCCGCGCGAAGTCGAGCGCATCCCACAACGCGTGCCCCAGGTCGACGCCAATATCGGCTAAATGTCAGTGTATGGTGCGCGGGCGGGCAAGCCTGCACGCGCACCATACTTAACTTCTCTTGATGCGATGCCCGGCGCGCACCAGCGTGGTGATAGCGCGCTCGTATTGCCCGGCGCGCACCAGCACGTAATCCGTCTCATATGTGCCCACTGCCAGCACGCTGATGCCTTCCTGCGCCAGCGGCGTCAGGATCGACGCCAGGATGCCCACCAGCGCAAAGTCGAACGGGCCTTCCAGCTTCAGCGCGCGCCAGTCGCGCACGGCTTTCACATCCGGCGGCACCACATCTTCATCACAGATGATCGAAAGCTCATCTTTCGTGCGCGTCACTGAGGCGAAGACCGCCTGCGCAGCCCAATCCGGCACATCGGCATCCGGCGCAAAGCGGCAGGCCGCCAGGCGCTTTTCCATCACCGATAGCGAGAGGATTACGTTTGCCATCACAGCACTCCTACCTGCCGCGCTTGCGGCTCTGGCGCGCCTGCCATACCATGCGCGTAAACTGCACAATATGCCGGCCATAACGGATATGGCTCTTCTCCCCCGCGTAAATTGTTTTGATCGGCACCCAATCCAGCAGCATCCCGCCGTTAACGGCCTGTACGATCATATCGACTTCAAACTCCCACGCGCCTTCTTTGCTGCGCAGCATGGTTTCCATCAACCGCCGGCTTACGAGGCGGTAGCCCGACTGGTTGTCGGGGATGTGCTGGCCCATGGCCCACGAAAACATCCACGTGCCCAGCGTATTGGACGTGCGCCGCGGCTGGGGCATCTTGCGGAAATCGCGCGAACCAATAATCAGGTCAGCTTTGCGCAGCGCAAAGGCTTCGAGAAACAGCGGGATTTCGTGCGGGTCGTGCTGCCCGTCGGCATCCAGGGTAATCACCGCGTCGTAATCGCCTTGCAGCGCGTGGCGGAAGCCGCGCACCAGTGCCGCGCCCTTGCCCTGATTGGGAGACTGCACCAGCACCTCTGCCCCGGCATGGCGCGCGATTTCCGCGGTGGTGTCCTTCGATCCATCGTCCACCACCAGCACCGGCAGATAAGCGCACGATGCGCGGATCACGGCTTCGATGCGCTCCGATTCATTGTACGCAGGGATCAGCGCCAGCACATTGGGTTTGTTGTCGATTTGCATGCTCCCTCTTTCTACAGCACAGCCTTCGCCAGGGCTTCCAGCCGGTCAATTCCGTCCAGGTCTAGCCATTGCAGCATCACGCGCTGCACGCCGGCCTCGGCCAGCCGCGCGAGCTGCTCTCGAACCTGCCCCGCCTCGCCGGTGATGATGCCGCGCTGATGCATCTCGGTCTCATCACGGCCCTTCAGCTGCTCGCGCAGCTCGTTGGCGCTGCGCCCAAAGCGCAGCCCGGTCATCATCGTGCGCCGCACGCTGCCCGCGCCGCGCTCGTTCTCAATCAGGTACGTATCCAGAATGCGGTTCAGCTCTGCGAACTTTTGCGGTGGAATCAGCACCGCGTTCCATTCGTCGGCATAGCAGGCCACCAGCGGCAGGGTCAGGCGCATGCCATTGCCGCCAATCACAATCGGCGGGCCGCCGGCGCGCTGCGGACGCGGCAGCAGTACCGCCTCGTTAAGCTGGTAATACTTTCCATCAAAAGTCACCGGCGTGTCACTCTTCAGCAGCCGCGTGATTACCTGCAGGCCTTCTTCAAAGCGCAGAAAGCGCTCACCCACATCCAGCAGATCGAAACCAAACGAATGGTGCTCGCGCTCCTGCCAGCCCGCGCCCACACCCAGCCGCAGCCGCCCACCCGAAAGGTCATCCACCTGCGCACCAATGCGCGCGGTAAATACCGGGTGGCGGAATGACACCGGCGACACCAGCGGCCCAAATTCAATGCGCCGCGTGTTGCTCGCCAGCCAGGTGAGTGACACCCACAGCTCGAGCGAATCTACATCCGGTGGTTCGCTGTTGGTAAAGTGGTCCGAACGGTACAGCCCGGCAAAGCCCAGGTCTTCCACTGCGCGCGCCAGGCGCATCCAGCGCGGCCAGTTGAGACCGTTTTGCCCTTCAATCATGATCGCAATTTCCATTGCCTGTTCCTCGCTTTCCTCTAGCGGCACCACGGATCCGCGGCGCTGCCGCCCGCGCTGCCCGAATTGACGCGCCAGTGCTTCCACGGCACCGGTCCGGCCACCGCGTCCAGCAGGATGCTGCCGGTCTCCTGGCTGCCATCCGCGCAGGCTACCGATATCTCCGCATCCAGCGCCGCGCGGCCGCTTTGGGCCGAGTACGGCTCGCCCAGGGTTATATTTTGAACGGTGAAGTTGGTTCCCGCAGCGCGCTGCAGGCAGATCTCTGAACAGCCCGCCTCAATCGCGAAGTACTGCGCGCGCACCCAGCAGTTCTGCGCGTGGTCCAGGTCACCGCGGCTGATGGCCGCCAGGTAGCTGGTAACCACGCTGCGCGGATCGCGGTCAAAGCTGGTGGTGCACATGTCATAGAACGTGTTACGCACCGCAAACATCAGGCAGGCGGCGCTGGTCGCCAGGATTAACAGCAAGATAAAGATACGGCGCTGGCGCGCCGCGCGTGCCACGTGAACCTGGTCCGACATAGCCTTAGCGTATCTTCCCTTCTCGTCGGTCATGATACAGTGCCAGCAGCCCGGCTTCGCGCTCCGGGTTCAGTCCCGCGCGCGGCTGGAGATCCTCCGGGCGAAGGCTGGCCCAGGCCAGCGTGTCGCGCACCGTGTCCTCCAGCGCGCGGAAGGTCAGCCCGTCGCGTATCGCCTTGCGACTATCGAACGCGTAGAAACCAGCCATCGCCGGGTCATTGGCCGGTATCCACAGGGGCATCTCCATCCACGGTCCCACCTGCTGCTCGATCAGGAAGCTCTCCGGCAGCCAGGTGAAGCGCGCATCACTGCGCGCAACGGCGCGGCAGGTTTCCAGCAGGTCAACCATTTCCACCGGTTGCTCCGGCCCCACCGCGTTATATACGCCGCCCTTGCCTGCCTCGAGCATGCGGATCACCCATTCGCCCAGGTCGCGCACGTCGATAAACTGGACGCCGCGCTGTGGCTCGCCTGGGGCCAGCACCTCGCCGCCGCGCGCCACGCGCACCGGCCAGTAGGTAAAGCGGTCGGTCGGGTCATGCGGGCCGACGATCAGTCCCGGCCGAACGATCAATGCGCGCTCGCGAAACGCTGCCTGCACGCGCTGCTCGCACAGCACCTTGAGCGGCCCGTACGTATTTTCATCAATCGTCTCCAGCGTCTCATCATCCATGCGTGCCAGCGCGCCGCTTTCATCCTGCGCCATGCTGGTATCGGCATACACCGAAAGCGAAGAAATGAAGACGTAGTGACCTGTGGCCGCGCGCAGTTTATCCACGGCCAGCCCCACCACGCGCGGAACATAGCCGCTGGGATCAATCACCGCGTCCCATTCGCGCCCATCCAGCAGATCCAGGTCCAGCGCGCGGTCACCGTGTAGCTCCTCGACGCCCGGGAACAGCCCGCGCGTGCTGCCGCGATTAAACAGGGTTAGGGTGTGCCCGCGCTCCAGCGCGGCAGCCGCCATCGCCCGCCCGGCAAAACGTGTGCCCCCCAGGATCAAAATGCGCATCGTTTCTCCCATTCAAAAATAATGCGTACAGCCGGTTACCGCCTGTACGCACTATTGTACGCGAAATTCAAATAATCCCGCCATCCGGGTACTACGGCTGCCCCGCCACCGGCTGGCCCAGCAAGTCCAGTGCTTTCAATAGCTGCGCGTCGCCGCTGGCGGCTACGTCGGCGGGCTGCATGGTTTGCAGCGAATACGGGTTGAGCGGGAACATACCATCCCCCAGGCTGACGGGCTGATCCGGCTCAATACCCTTATGCCAGATCACCCGTCCCGCGGGCGTCAGCCATTCCTGGGTGGCCAGCAGCAGCGCCGAGCCATCCGACAGGTTAAACTGGTTGAGCACCGTGCCAGTGCCAAAGGTCGTCTCACCTACCAGACTTGCGCGCCGGCTGTCCTGCATCGCCCCGGCCACAATTTCTGATGCGGAAGCCGAGCCCTTGTTAATCAACACGACCAGCGGCAGATCGGTAGCCGCGCCGCCCGGCTGCACTTTCAGCATAGAAACATCCCCGCTGGCATCCTTTTGCTGCATCACCGCGCCATCCGCCAGGAACTGGCTGGCTACTGTCACGGCCTCCTGCAGCAGGCCGCCGGGGTTATTGCGCAGGTCCAGCACCACGCTTTGCATGTGCTGGTTCTTGGCTTCTTGCAGCGCCTTTTTTAGCTCTTCACCCACGCCGCGCGTAAATGCCGAAATGCGCACATAGGCCACGGTGGTGCCCGGAACCGGGTTCCAGTTAACGTTATCCAGCGGGATGCGCGCTCGTTCCAGGGTGATATCCTGCGCGCTGCCGCTGTCATTCTTGATCACTGTCAGGTCCACGCGGGTGCCGGCCGGGCCTTTGATCTTGCTCACCACTTCTTCCAGCGGCAGCCCGGTGATCTCTTCACCGTTGACCTTTTCAATCACGTCGCCTGGCTCAATGCCGGCCTTTTGTGCCGGCGAGCCGTCCAACGGCGCCACCACGGTAAGCTGGCCGTTTTCCACCTGCACTTCCACGCCGATGCCTTCGAACTGGCCTTCCGTAAAGCTGTTTTCGGCCTGCACCATCTCCGGGCTGAGGAAACGGCTGTGGCCAGTATCGCCCAGCGCATCAACCATACCGCTGATTGCGCCATAGGTCAGCTCGCGCCCCTGGATGGCTTCACGGTCGACGTAAATACGGTTGATCGTATTCCAGGCTTCTTCAATCAGGCGCATGTCTACCTGCTGCGCCGGCGCTCCGGTGTCGGGGATACCGGCGAATGTCAGGCGGCTGAGCACCGCCCGTTCCAGCACCACGCCGGCGGTAAGGCCTAAAAACAGCGCCGCGATGGCTGTACCGAGGATCAATGCCGATAAAGTGTTTTTTCCCATAATCTTCCTTACGCACCGGCCTGCAAGCAGGCCGGTCAACATACCAGTACAACCCGAAGAAAATCGGGAAGATAATGACGGTTTCTATATTGTCTATCTTTCACGGAGCGTTGCCATCCCGGAACTACTAAGCCGCCGATGGGGACTTTCCCCCATGGGCATGTATGAATGTGTAATCAAAAAGCGCCGGGCTGTATCACCCGGCGCCTGCCAGCGATTGGAAGCACGGTTACATATCCACCATTACCTTGCCGGTAGACTCGTTCAGCAGTTGGTAGGCCCAGCTATTGCCCTGGCGCGTCAGGCGGAACATGCCTTCCTCTGTCAGGAACTTGACGTTGCTGTACCGCGCGTCGCGGTAATCAGTGACCTTGCCGCTGTGAATGGCCTCGATCACCTGCTGCATACCCTGCTCCACCTTCCACTTGGGCTCAAAGTTAAGCGTGCGGCGGATCTTATTGAAGTTGACCCAGTAGTTGCGCCGGTCGGCGTCTTCGCCTTTCAGCACCAGTTTGGCTTCGGGCACCAGGCTCTGCACGATCTCGCCGATCTCGCGGATGGTGTAATTCTGCTCGTTGCTGCCCACGTTGAAGATCTCATTGCGCACCACCTGCAGCGGCGCGCGGGTAACGATCTCCAACACGCGCGCGGCATCGTCCACGTGCACGAACGGCCGCCACTGGTCGCCGCCAAATACGGTGATTTCGCCATCCACGATGGCCTTGGCCGTGAGCAGGTTTACCACCAGGTCAAAGCGCGTGCGTCCCGAAAGCCCGTAGATTGTTCCAAAGCGCAGGATCACCGGCGAGAAGCGCTCATCAGCCATCTGCTGCAGCACCTTCTCCGAGGCAATCTTACTGCGCGCGTACAGCGAGACCGGATTAAGCTCCGATTTTTCGTCCAGAATGTGGTCGCTGGCCCCATATACCGAGCAGGTACTGGCGAAAACAAAGCGATTGACCCCGCTGCCCTTGGCTACCTCGGCGATCATGCGCGTGGCCATCACGTTGATCTCGGTGGTCAGCTCCTCATCCAGCGCGCAGGCCGGGTCACCTACAATCCCGCCCAGGTGAATGACAATGTCCACGTCGCGCATGGCTTCCACCACGCGGTCCACCTGGCGGAAATCGGCTTGCAAGACTTCCAGGCGCGGGTGGTCCAGCCACTCGGCGATCGGCTCGGTGCCATACAGCAGCAGGTCCAGCAGTCGCACGTGAAAGCCGTCGTTCAGCAGCCGCGGCACCAGCGCCGAGCCAATATACCCGGCCCCGCCGATGACCAGCACATTACGCGCCCCAGTCTTGACGTCCATATCAGCGCGCACGCGCTCCGGGTGGTTGGCTCGCTTCCAGATCGTCGACCAGAAGCGCGCCGCCACAGTCAGCAGCATGGTCATCAGCCAGGCAAAAATAAACACGCCGCTGGGGAAGTTTGCCATGCCCTTAATAAACCCAAAGAACATGCCTTTAGAGAGGAAGCCCAGCAGGCCAAAGATCAGGTAGGCCATGCTGACCGCCTGCACCACCACCAGGAATTTGTAGCGCCCGCGGTAAAAGCGCCCGTAGGTGTAAAAGCCGCTCATGGCAAACACCACCAGGCAAATGGTGGTCAGCAGCCATGAACTGCCCCAGTAGACGGTGAGGTACTCCCAGAACTTCTCGCGGTAATTGATGTTGGCTTCCGGCGCGCCCACGGCAACAATATACAGCAGGCGCAGTGCCAGCGAGGTGAGCACGGCGATATTAATTAGAATCGCATCGGCCACCATGCGCACCAGCGCCTCAAGAGTGACTTTCTGGCGCAGCCAGTCCCAGATGGCGCTAATCGCCGGTGGGAGTTTGCTGGTTGATGGCTTTGGCATTTTGCTGTATCCGTTCGATCGCCTCGCAAATGCGCAGCGTGGTTTCCTGCGGCATGTTGGTCCACATTGGCAGGCTCAGGCTGTGGGCGGCCAACCAGTCGGTATTGGGCAGCGGCTGTCCATCATAATACGGCTGGTATGCGGTGTGACAGTGCACCGGCGGGTCATAATATTTGCGGGTGTCAATGTTTTCGGCCGCAAGCGCGGTTTCCAGCGCTCGGCGCGACATTCCAAACGCCGCGGCATCCACGGTGATGGAGAAATCTTTGTATGAATTACGATTGCCCGGCAGCACTTCCTGGAACTCGATCCCGGGCAGGCGGCCCAGCATCTCACGGTACAGGCTGGCAGCCGCGTTGCGCGTCTGCGCTGCATTTTCCAGCATCTCCAGGCTGCGCATCCCCAGCAGCGCGTTGAACTCGGGCATGCGCGCGTTGAGGCCGGCGAACAGGCTGTCGTAGTTACCGCTGTTGCCGTACTCGCGCCCCACGCGCACGCTTTCAGCCAGCGTGTCGTCGTTGGTGCTCACCACCCCACCCTCGCCGCTGATCAGCAGCTTGGTGGGGCTCAGGCTGAAGCTCTGCGCATCGCCCTGCGCGCCCACCGGGCGGCCCTGGTACAGCGCGCCAAACCCGTGCGCGGCATCGAAGATCAGCTTCAGCCCGCGCCGGCGGCACAGCGCTTCCAGCGCGTCAATTTCAGCCGGGTTGCCGAAGTTGTGCACCGCCACGATGGCCGAAGTGCGCGGGGTAATCGCCGCTTCCGCCGCCTCGGGGTCGAGGTTGGTAGTCCCGCGGCGCACGTCCACAAATACCGGCCGCAGCCCGTTCCACACCAGCGCGCTAACGGTAGCCATAAAGGTGAAACTGGGGACGAGCACATCGCCGGTGAGACCCAGGCCCTTGTATGACAGCATCAGCCCGGTGGTGCAGCTCGAAACTGCCACGGCATGGCGCACGCCCAGGTGCTCGGCCACGGCCTGCTCGAACTGCTTCAGGAACGTCCCCTTGGTGACCATTCCCGTGCGAAGAATATCATTCACCCCGTCCGCCATTTGCTCAAAGTCGGGTAAAACCGGCCGGACAATGTTTACTTTTTCTGCGAAGATCGGTTTGCCGCCTAGCAGCGCCGGGAGACCATTGGTCATGTCGTTTTTTCTACCTCACATAAAGGTGAAGGCCCGCACCGCCGCCGGTCGCACAATCCAGGCGCGATTGCTGGCTCGAGGAGGACGGGCTTGCCGCTGAAATGTTTCCTGCGGGGATGGTGAGGGTTTCTTCGATATTGAGTGAGTTTATACGATTCTACCAAGCCTGTCAACCCGCCGCCTCGAAACCGGCCGCGCTGACCGCCGGCTGCACCCACGCTGCGCGCTCGGCGTTGCGGATGAGCTGCAGGATTTCCTCACGCCGGAAGCCCAATTCCTGCATCAGCAGGCGGTACTCATCCGCCAGGCGGTTGCCGAACATCTTCGGGTCATCGGTGTTGACCGTCACCAGGATGCCATGCTCGAAGAAACGCCGAATGGGGTGCTCGGCCAGCGAGCGCACCGCCCCGGTGCGCACATTGGACACCGGGCACATCTCCACCGGCACCTGGCTTTCGGCCAGGGCATCCAGCAAAGCCTCATCTTCCGCAGCGTGCGTGCCATGGCCGATGCGCTCGGCGCGTAGCGACCGCAGTGCGCCCCATACGCTTTCCGGCCCGGCTACCTCGCCGGCATGGATGGTGATGTGGAACCCCATGCGCCGCGCTTCGGCGAACACGTCGGTGAACAGCTCGGGCGGGAACAACTGTTCCGAACCGCCCAGCCCAACGCCAATCACGCCCAGGCCGCGCACTTCATTAACCTGGGCCAGCGTGCGCCGGCTGGTGTCGGGAGACTCATCGCGCACCAGGTCAGCGATCAGGTGGCTCTGAACCTCGGGCACGCGCCGCAGCCCGGCATGGATCGCTTCGGTGATGCGCCCCACTTCCAGGCCATGACGGGCAAAATCCGACGGCGAATAAAAAGCTTCCACCGTGCGGATGTTCTGGCGCAGCAGGTCACGCGCCACCGCCTCGGCAATGAAGCTGAAGTCTTCATACTCGCGCAGGAAGTTGTTCTTCCAGATCCAGGTTACGATAAAATGCGGAAAATCACGGAAGACGAAACGCCGTTCCAGCGCGGCAGGGTCAGGCGCCAGCGGGTCGCCGCCGTACTTTTGCACCAGCGCCCACAGCGCGTCCAACGGGATAGCGCCTTCCAGGTGCAGGTGCAGCTCGGTTTTGGGGATGTTCTCCAGCCAGTCAGTTTGAGATGCGTCCATGTGCTTTTGGTCCCATGATCCGGTTGGGAAATGGCTTCCGGGGCCGCGCGGCCCCGGAAGCAGGTTTGCATTTCGGTTGGCCCAGGCCGCGAGCGATTAAACCACACGCCCGCCGCGCAGCGTGGCCTGATACTCCTTCAGCTCATCCCAGCGGCCTTCCGCCGCCAGGCGCGCCTGCTCCGGCCAGGTGGTCGGGTCGGCGATGCGCAGGTTGGCGTCGTGCATCAACTCCTGCAGCCGGCTGACCGGGGTCTGTGCCAACTTGGAGAACGTGCCAATTTCCGCCGCGCGCAGCAGGCTGGCGATCTTCGGCCCGATGCCTTCGATGATCTCCAGGTCGTCGGGTTTTAGCGGGGTCATCGTAGCCTGCGCTTCTTCCACCGGGTTTTCCACGCCCAGCACCGGCTCAATGCCCGGGCCGGTTTCGTGGCGCAGCACTGGCACATCCACGTTATCACGCGCATCGTCCGTAGAATATACTTCCGTACCCGGCGTCATGACGTCGGGCACAATCGCTTCCGGCGCGATCACCTGCGGGCCGCGCTCAGTCTGCACCAGCACCGGGGCCTGTTCGATTTCCGGGCCACCAAATACGCTGGCGCCCTGCGCCGGGTTGGCTACCTCCTCCACCGTGGGCAGCCCGGTGGCTTTGCTTTCCTCTTCCGCCTTGCGCTGCCCGGTGGTCTCAATCGGCCCGCGGTCCTGGCGACCCAGCCACCACAGCACCAACACAATCAACACCAGCAGGATCAGAATCCACACCCAGCTGGAAATACCGCCGGTTTCCTGGTACAGGCCGGCAACAATTGCAAACGGTGAAGCCTGCATAGCCTTTCTCCTTTCCCAACATTTGAATAGCGGTGATGCGTGCTATGATGCCCGGTTAATGGTCCATTTCCTGTCAATCAGTATAGAACAGACCGCTATTCTGTGCCAGCCGGCAGGCACGCGGGTTTCCTACAGGCTGGCCGGCAGGCGTATGGCCCGCGTGGCGATATACGTGGGTAGATACATGCTCAGCACGTCGTCCGGGCTGCGGTCTTCATAGAACCCGGTCAGGGCAAAGCCGGCCGCCAGTTGCCCGCCAATTTGCTCATCCAGGCTGTGGCTCCATTCCAGCGGTGTGCCTTCCTGCAAATAGCGCTGCAGCTCGTCCGGCGGCAGGCTGCCAACGTCCGAATACGGCAGTGGGAAGCGCACCTCCAACACGCCCTGGTCCATTTTCCAGAAGTCGAAAATATAGATCAGCGGGTTCGCCAGCCCGGCCAGCAGCGTGCCGCCCGGGCGCAGCACGCGCTGTGCCTCGCGCCACACCGGCAGTACATCCGGCACAAACACATTAGATACCGGGTGGAAAATCAGGTCAAAGCTGGCATCCGCGAATGCCGAGAGGTCGCGCATATCGCCTTCCACCGTGCGGATTTGCAATCCGTCGCGCTCGGCCACCATGCGGTCCATGTCCAGCATACGCGGCGAATTGTCGAGCACCGTCACCAGCGCGCCGGCCGCGGCCAGCAGCGGCCCCTGCTGCCCACCGCCCGAGGCCAGGCACAGCACGTCTGCTCCGCGCAAATCGGGGAACCAATCGCGCGGCACCGGGATGGTGGGGGTGAGCACCACCTGCCACTCACCGCGCCGCGCCGCGGCCACCGCTTCCGGCGTCACCGGGATGGTCCACTCGTTCTTGCCGCCGTCCACTTCGCGGTTCCAGGCTTCGCGGTTGTATTTGCGGATGTCCATCCTATTCCCCTTCTTCCGGCTTGCGGCCCCATACCAGCACATAACGCGCAATGTATTCCAACGGCCCGCGTGCCAGGTCGGCCTCCATGCGCGCCAGCCCGCGCTCAAAGGCTTGCGGGGGAATCAGGTGCAGGCTGGAGAAGGCCTTGTCGCGGTAGCCCTGAATGTCGGTTATCTGGCTGCGCGCTTCCACCAGCTCGACGCGATTGTCCACGAACCCGGCGGCCAGGATCATTGCGTGCAGCGCGTCCATGCTGGGGTAACGCGCCAGCTCTACGTCCACAATCTCGGGGAAATAGCGCGCCATCGGCGCGCGGTTGCGGATGATCTCCTCGGAATCGGTGACGGTGCAAACCCACCCACCCGGACGCAGCACGCGCATGGCTTCGCGGTAAGCGGCGGCACGGTCCTGCACATGGTGGATCACGTCCACCGAGTACACCAGGTGGAACTGCGCGTCGCCAAACG
>JBDHWQ010000026.1:0-47936 GCA_039810245.1 Longilinea sp.
TTTTGGCGTCATTCTTACCCCCGCCGGCCTTGATATGGAAAAACGTCTGCTAAACTTATACGATCAATTGACCAGTCTGATCCTTCTCCACCGTCCGGATACCGGCGCGGTGGAGAAGCTTTTTTTCAGCCGCAATGTCACCACGGCCATCTCGGTGGGGCAGGCGCGGGGGGTGATCTTGCTGACCCTGGCGCAGAGCAGCCTGCCGGTTGGTGAGTACACTCCCATGCAGGTCAAGCAGTCGGTAGTGGGGTATGGCGGCGCGGATAAGCACCAGGTGCAGGAAATGGTACGCGTGCTGCTCGACCTGCCCGATATCCCCCGCCCGGATGACGCTGCCGATGCCCTGGCGATCGCCATATGCCACCTGCACAGCAGCCGCATCCACGATTTGCAGACCAATGGTGGAGCCTGAGCTATGAGCCTGGTCACCAGCAGCGCCAACCCGCGCGTCAAAGCCATCCGCAAGCTGCGCGAGCGCAAAGAGCGCCATGCCAGCGGACTGTTTTACGTTGAAGGCCTGCGTATTGTGGCCGAAGCCGCCCAGCAGGGCGCGGCGCTGGATAGGCTCATCGTCGCCCCGGAGCTGCTCGATAGCCCGTTCGCGCGCGAGCTGGTGGCCGACCTGACGGGGCGCGGCGTGCCGCTGCTCGAAGTCAGCGTTGCGGTGTTCGAGAGTTTTTCGCTCAAAGATGGCCCCGCTGGGTTGGCCGCCGTGGTTCGACAGCAGTGGGCCAGCCTGGAAAGTGTGCGTCCTGATCCGGTACGCACCTGGGTCGCGCTCGATTCGGTCGCCGATCCGGGCAACCTGGGCACCATTCTGCGTACGCATGACGCCGTGGGCGGCCGCGGCGTGATCCTGCTCGACCATACCACCGACCCATATGATCCCACATCGATCCGCGCCAGCATGGGGGCGGTGTTTACCCAATCGCTTGTGCGCGCCACGTTTGACCAGTTTGCTGCCTGGGTGCGCGCTCACGATGTGGCCCTGGTCGGCACGTCGGATAAAGCCCGGGCGGATTATGCCTACTACGAATATCCGTCCAATCTGATTTTGCTGATGGGAAGCGAACGCCAGGGTCTGCCCGAGACGCACCTGCGCCTGTGTGATGAAGTCGTTGCCATCCCCATGCTCGGACGCAGCGATTCGCTCAACTTGGCTGTCGCAACCGGGGTGGTGCTGTATGAAATTCATAACCAGCGGCGCGGCATTCACCGCCGCAAAGAGGGGTAGACATGATCGCATCTCTGACCGGTGAGGTTATCGCGCAGACAAATGACAGCCTGGTGATCCAGGTGGGCGGGGTGGGGCTGCTGGTACACGTGCCGTCCACGCTGTTGGCTCAGACGCGCGTTGGCGCGCATATCATTGTGTATACACACCTCGTCGTGCGACAGGATGCGCTCTCGCTCTACGGCTTTGAGCGCGAAGATGAGCGCTCTTTCTTCACCTTACTGTTGGGCGTGGATGGCGTCGGCCCGCGCATTGCCCTGGCCATCCTCTCCACCCTCTCGGTGGATACCATTCGCCGCTCCGTGCTTGCTGAACAGGCGGATATCTTCAGCCGTGTGCCCGGGGTGGGGAAGCGCACCGCGCAGAAGATCTTGCTGCACCTGCAGGGGCGCGTAGGCGCCGCGGCCGAATACGCCGGCCTGGCCGCTGTCACCAGCCTGCTGGATACCGACACCGAAGTGCTGGACGCGCTCACCGCGCTGGGTTACAGCATCGTCGAAGCTCAGTCTGCGCTGCAATCCATCCCGCGTGACGCCCCCAAGGATATCGAATCGCGCCTGCGAATCGCATTGCAGTATTTTTCCTCGTGAAGCGGTATTAGGTCTTAAAAATTTGTCATCAAGGCTTTTGAAAGCCACGTAGGACAAATTATTCAGAGATCGCCACCACTCTGTTAAAACTAAACCCTCCGCGAGCCTCGGAATCCTCTGGCGGCATAGAAGGAGGGCGCACTGTTATGGAACACAAAGACATGCCCATAGCGACGATCGCAAAACAGGGCGCCGCCACGCTTTCGAATATCAGGGGGTGTCTGTATCCAACTCTCCGTTTTCGCATCAAATTCGCCAAGCTTCTGCAACGCACGATACTGGTCTTCATTCAATAGCTCGATCCCCATCGCGGCAGCAAGGTCGACAGCGTTACCCGCCGGGTGAACCCCTTTCCTTTCCCGTTCTTTCTGACCCTCTCTGTCATAGCAGATACTTCTACGACCTTTTGGGCTTTCCGCTGAACAATCATAAAAAATGTATTCGCCCGTATCCTGGTCATAACCAACCACATCCGGTTCACCGCCTGTGGTTTCCATGGCATAAAGGGATGCCAGTTTTTCAGGATGCGCTTCCAGTTTTTCCTGTATTTTTGACCAGGAAAGGCCTTCGTGGCGTTGCATGTTTTTCTCAAAACGAACTTGCAATACTTTGAGCAGTTCTTCGCCTTGTTGTGGTGACAATTCCACACGAATTTCAATTTTTGGAATCGGTTGCCCACTGCCTTTGGATGATTGGATTGCCAATTTTTGACTCCTTTCTCCATTGATCGTCCATGAATGTGAGAAAACGTAAATCTTGGACCCAACCAACATTATATAGACACACCGGTGGGCAATCAACTGTGCAAACCTTCTGCGGCCGGATGGGGTTATATACACCGATAGAATGGTTGGGTTGATTTCATCCATGCAGAATGGTTACGAGGTAGAAAAATGAGATCCTTGCGAGAGGTCAGGCTCATCCAGGGGGGCATGGGCGTTTATGTGTCAAACTGGCGGCTGGCGAGAGCCGTTGCGATGGAACAGCCTGGTATCACCGCCGGGACGGTCTCCGGCACCGGGTTGGATGTCGTTTATGTGCGGCTGCTGCAGCTCGGCGATCCGGGCGGGCATGTTCGCCGCGCCCTGGCTGCCTTCGATGCCCAATTTGGCGCCGGGATTGGTCAGAAGATGATTGATAAGTACTACATCGAGGGTGGCAAGGCGCCGGAAGCGCGCTTTAAGTACGCCCCATTGCAGACTGTCCGCGCCCCCAACGGCAGCGATGTGATGCCGAGGCCAGGAACAGAGCCGGTTGTACTCACGGCTGATCCGGAGATCATCGAAATCCTGATCGCCACAGCCTATGCTGAAGTCTGGCTGGCAAAAGAAGGCCACGCGGGAAACATCTTTATCAATTTCTTGAAAAAGGTAGAACTGCCACTCATCTACGCCATGTATGGGGCCATGCTGGCAGGGGTGGACGCTGTGGTCGTCGGGGCGGGCAACCCGGAAGGCTTGCCCGCGGTGTGCAACAAACTGGTGCATCACGAGACGGTCAACATCGACCTGTCGGTGCTTTACCGCGAGCCGGGCGAGAGCTTTACGGTTCTGTTTGATCCAAAGGCAATCGCGGGTGGCCGGCTGGCGCAAAAACCGCTGGCGCGCCCGGCTTTCCTGGCGATTGTGTCATTAGAAAGCCTGGTGCAAGGCCTGGCACAGAGCCATACACAGCCACCGGACGGTTTCATCATCGAGCATCACACCGCGGGTGGGCATAATGCCGGGCCGCAGGGTCCATTGATCAAAGACAGCCTTGGCCAGCCCGTTTATGGCCCGCTGGACGAGCCGGACCTGGCCGCCATCCGCACGGTCGGGCTACCGTTCTGGCTGGCGGGCGGCTATGGCAGCCGCGAGGGCTTGCAGCGCGCGCTGAACTCAGGCGCCGCAGGCGTGCAGGTGGGTTCTATTTTCTCCCTGGCAGAAGAGTCGGGCATGAAGCATACCTACCGCACGGCCATCCTTGAGGCGCTGCGGCGGGGAGCCAGCGACGAAGATCTGGTTCGCACCACGCTGTTCTCCCCAACGGGCTACCCTTTCAAAGTGGTGCAGATCGCCGGCACCGTGGCAGAAGAAGACGTGTACAACAATCGCCGCCGCTTATGCGACCTGGGCTTCCTCCAGCAGCGCGGCCTGACCCAACCGGACGCTGACGGCACGCGCCGCCTTTTCCAACGCTGTGTGGCTGCACCCGTAGAAGACTTTGTCAAAAAGCGCGGCTTGCAGCGAAATACCGAGGATCGGCGCTGTCTGTGTAATGGTTTGCTTTCGTGCGTCGGGCTGGGCCAGATTGTGCGCCAGAACGGAGATATGGTGGAAGAACCGGCGATTGTCACCCTGGGCAACCACCTGGACGGCATCCGGCGTCTTTCGCGCAATGGGCAGACTCGCTACTGGGCTCGTGATGCGGTTGCCGATATCCTGATGCCTTAAATCGTCCTGCCGGCCGCAATACAATGAGGGCGCTCCCTGCCGCACAGCTTGCCGGCCCGCGGGACATGGCCAGCCTGGGCGCGCCGTGGCTCGGCGCGCTGGATGAACCCGAGCGCCTGCTGGCAGAATTAGGCTGGCAGCCGGCGCTGCCCGCGCCTGGCGCTCCGGATGCCAATTTTGGCCGCTGGATGTTGCCGGTGCTGCTCGCGCGCCTGCCCGATATGCCCACACCTGGCACGTGACCGCTGTCAAGTGCCCGGCAGTACCATAAACTTTCATATATACATCAAACTGGACAAGTGAATTGCTTTCATGTATGATTCCAGTACCAGATGGGTGATTGGCTCTTTCCCTGGTTTTATAATCCGTGTGCCGGCGGGGGTTTTGCCGGGTGATTGTGGCGCGAGCAGGAAAGACCATTCCGTCATGTATGAAAAATATTTCTCGGGCGGTACGACCGCCGGTTTCATTTGTTTCATCAGTTGGATAACACACTTGAACAGCTTGGAGGCTCAATGACCGATCTGATCCAAAAAATCACTTCCGATCTTCAGGGCAAAATCGATTCCTACCAGCCCCAGGTGGAAATCCGCACCGTTGGCAAGGTAGTCGAATCGGGTGATGGTATTGCCCAGGCGGAAGGGTTGGCCGGGGTGCGCTCGCAGGAGCTGGTGCAATTTGAAAATGGCGTGATGGGCATCGCCTTCAACCTGGAACGCGACCGGGTGGGTATTATTATTCTGGGCGAATATTCCGAGCTGGTTGAAGGTACGCGCGTCTACAGTACCGGTCGCATTGCTTCCGTGCCGGTGGGCAAGGGACTCATCGGTCGCGTGGTAAACGCTATTGGTGAACCGATTGACGGCAAAGGCCCTATTCAATCCACCGGCTTCCGGCCGATCGAGCGCATCGCCCCAGGCGTGGTCGAGCGCTCGGACGTGGATACCCCGGTCCAGACCGGCATAAAAGCCATTGACGCCATGATCCCCATCGGCCGCGGCCAGCGCGAGTTGATTATTGGCGATCGCCAGACTGGCAAGAGCGCTCTTGCGATCGATACGATCATCAACCAGACCGGCAAAGACCTGATTTGTATCTATGTAGCTATCGGCCAGAAGAAGTCCGCGGTGGCGCGCACCATCGGCCTGCTCGAGCGCCACGGCGCGATGAGCCATACCGTGGTGGTGATGGCCGCCGCCGATGAGCCCGCCGCGCTGCAGTACATGGCCCCCTACGCCGGCTGCGCCATCGGCGAAGAATTTATGGAGACCGGCCAGGATGCCCTGGTAGTCTACGACGACCTCTCCAAGCACGCCTGGGCATACCGCCAGGTGTCGCTGCTCATGCGTCGCCCGCCGGGCCGCGAGGCCTACCCTGGCGACGTGTTTTACCTGCACTCGCGCCTGCTTGAGCGCGCCGCGCGCCTGGCCGACCAATTTGTGATCGTTCCCACAAGCTTTGATGGTGAGCTTGCCACTCGCGATGATGGGTTGAACGGGAAAGTATATGGCGGCCCGCGTTCGCGCCATGATGCCGATGAAGCTTTGAAGGCCATGAGCGATGCCGCCAATTATCGCGTAGTCAAAGTCGCCGGCACCGGCGGCTCGCTGACCGCGCTGCCGATCATCGAGACCCTGCTGGGCGATGTTTCCGCCTACATTCCCACCAACGTAATTTCGATCACTGATGGCCAGATTTATCTCGAATCCAACCTGTTCAACGCCGGTATCCGCCCGGCCATCAACGTGGGTATCTCAGTGTCGCGCGTGGGCGGATCGGCGCAAACCAAGGCCATGCGCCAGGTGGCGGCCCGCCTGCGCCTGGATATGGCCGCCTTCCGCGAGTTGGCTGCCTTCGCCCAATTTGGCTCGGATCTGGATAAATCCACCCAGCAGCAGCTCAACCGCGGCCAGCGCCTGCAGGAAATCCTCAAGCAGCCGCAGTACCAGCCGCTATCCCTGGCCGATGAAGTTATGATCCTGTTCGCCGGCGGCAACGGCTATGCGGATAAGATCCCGGTGGATGATGTGCGCGCCTGGGAGCCTGAGCTGCTCCACTACCTGGAGCGCAACCATCCTGAGATCGGGCGCGATATTACCGCCCGCAGGATGATCACACCCGAAAATGAAACCCGCCTGCGCGATGCCATCCAGGCTTTTAATTCCACCTGGACCGGCGCGTAACCGCCGGCAATAGGAATTCTGCCCATGCCATCTGCCCGAGAGATGCGGCTGCGTATCCGCAGCGTGAAGAATATCTCGCAGCTTACCAGCGCACTGCAAACCGTCAGCGCCAGCTACGTGCGCCGCGCAGTGCGCGCGGCCACAGCCACCCGGCCCTATACCGAAAAGGCGTGGAAGGTGCTGGTACACCTGGCGCGCCAGCCGGGGGCCAATATCCTGCACCCGCTGCTTACCGAGCGCGAAACGGTGCGCAACATCCTGGTGATCCTCATCACCAGTGACCGCGGGCTGGCTGGCGCGTATAACGTCAATATCGTCCGCCAGGCGCTGGTGCATTTTCGTGATGTTGAAACACCGGTCAGTTATATTGCCGTGGGCCGTAAAGGACGCGATATGCTCCTGCGCCGCCGGCGCAGCGTCATCGCTGATTTCTCCGATCTGCCTACGCCGCCCAGCTTCGCGGATACGTCCGCTATTGGACGGCTGGCGGTGGAAGAATTTCAGCGCGGCAATGCTGATCAGGTCTACCTGGCATACACCGATTTCCAAAACATGCTCCAGCAGACTCCCATCGTGCGCAAGCTGCTGCCGCTCAAGGTGGAGTACGGAGAAACCGCCGGTGAAGATGCCTATAACGTTACCCATCACCGCACCAACGCGGTGTTTACCTACGAGCCAGACCCGGAAGAGTTGCTGAACCAGATCGTGCCGCGCTTTACCGCGCTGCAGGTGTACCAGGCCATTCTTTCGGCGCAGGCCAGCGAGCATGCCGCGCGCATGGTAGCCATGCGCAATGCTACGGAAAATGCGAAAGAATTAATCAGCATGCTTGGCATTGAGTACAACAAGGCGCGCCAGCAGTCCATCACCAGCGAAATGCTGGATATTGCCGGCGGCGCCGAAGCCCTGGCAGCCGTACGCCGCCAAGTTGCTGAACAGGAATAATGGAAAAATTGGGAGGCCAACACATGGAAGAAATTACTGGACGCGTTTCGCAAATCCAGAGTGGTGTGGTAGACGTTGAATTCCCCGAGATGGACGCTCCGGAAATCTACGAAGCCCTCGAAGTCATTCTTCCGGATGCTGACCCGATCCTGCTGGAGGTTCAGCGCAACCTGGGCAATAACCTCACCCGCACGGTATCGATGGCATCCACCGATGGCATGTACCGCGGGCTGCCGGTGCGCCGCACGCACCAGCCCATCACCGTGCCGGTCGGCCCCAACACCCTCGGGCGCATTTTCAACGTGCTCGGTCAGCCGGTAGATGGCCGCGGCCCGGTGCAGAGTGAGGAACGCTATCCCATCCACCGCCCCGCGCCACGCTTTGAAGATCAGATTACCAACGTGGATGTTTTTGAGACTGGCCTGAAAGTCATTGATCTGATCGCGCCCTTCACCAAGGGTGGGAAAACCGGCATTTTTGGCGGCGCCGGCACCGGCAAGACGGTCATCATCATGGAGCTGATCCGCTCCATCGCCACCGTACACAAGGGCAAGTCTGTATTCGCTGGTGTGGGTGAGCGTACTCGCGAGGGCACACAACTCTACCGCGAAATGCAGGAATCGGGCGTGATGAAAGATACGGTGATGGTATACGGCCAGATGAACGAGCCTGCCGGCGTGCGCTTGCGCGTGGCGCTGGCTGCCCTGGCCATGGCCGAGTACTTCCGCGACGAGGGCCAGGACGTGCTGCTCTTCATCGATAACATCTTCCGCTTTACCATGTCTGGCTCCGAGGTTTCGGCGCTGCTCGGGCGCATGCCATCCGCGGTGGGGTACCAGCCCACCCTCGCTACCGAAATGGGCGAGCTGCAGGAACGCATCACCTCCACCCGCAATGGCTCGATCACCTCAATGCAGGCTGTGTACGTGCCCGCCGACGATTATTCCGACCCGGCCCCGGTTGCCACCTTTACCCACCTCGACGCCACCATCGCCCTCGAACGATCTATCGTTGAGAAAGGCATCTACCCGGCGGTTGATCCACTGGCGTCTACCTCGCGCATCCTCGACCCACAAATCGTGGGCGACGAGCATTACACCACTGCGCGTGATGTCCAGCGCATTCTCCAGCGCTACAAGGACTTGCAAGACATCATCGCCATCCTCGGCATCGACGAGCTGAGCGAAGACGACAAGCTGATCGTATCGCGCGCGCGCAAGATTGAGCGCTTCTTCTCGCAGCCCATGTACGTGGCCGAACAGTTCACCGGCATCCCCGGCAGCTACGTTCCGCTGCGCGAGACGGTGCGCGGTTTCCGCGAGATCCTCGACGGCAATCACGACGATCTGCCCGAGCAGGCCTTCCTCATGGTCGGAACGATTGACGATGCGGTGGAAAAGGCCAAACAGTTGATGCAGGTCAACGCTTAAGGAGCGGCCATGCCCATCCGCTGTGAAATTGTTTCCCAGGACCGGATTGTCTACCAGGGCGATGTGGATATTTGCGTCATCCCCGGCGCGGAAGGCGTAATGGGCATCCTGCCCAACCACGCCCCGCTTTTGACGGTCTTGCGCTTTGGGGTGATCACTGTGCGTACCAAAACCAGCGAAGAACATTTCACCGTGGCCGGTGGCGTGGTGGAAGTGCAGCCAGACCAGATCACCGTTCTGGCGGATGCTGCCGAAAACGTCGAGGAAATCGACGTCCAGCGCGCCGAGGCCGCCCGCAAGCGCGCCGAAGAAATGCTCTCACGCGCAATCCCGCAGGATACGGATGCCTATCTGAACCTGCAAGCCGCCCTACGCCGCTCTACCCTACGCCTCGATGCGGCTCGGCGCTTCCGCCAGGGCCAGCGCGCCCGCGGTAAAGAAGAATAACCTGGCGTCATTTCCGCGTTATAATCAGCACGCGAAGCCCCATCCTCCTGACCAGGGATGCGGCATCATCAGAAAAACAGAAACCTCACCGAAGGAAACCGTATGCCTGTATTTACCAGGGAGCTGGGTATTGACCTGGGCACGCTGAACACCGTTGTCGCCGAGGGCAACCAGATCCTCATGCAGGAGCCCACCGTTGTCGCCATCGTTGTGGAAGAGCAAAAGATGGTGGAATGGGGGCAGGCTGCCAAGGATATGGATGGGCGCGTGCCAGAGAGTATTGAAGTGGTGCGCCCGCTTAAAAACGGCGTCATCGCCGAATATGAAATTACCGAAAAACTGCTCGGCTTTCTGATTAAGAAGGTCAGCGGGCCAATGCTGATATTCCGCCCGCGCGTGATGATCACCGTACCTTACGGCATCACCAGCGTCGAGACCCGCGCCGTGCACGAGGCCGGATTGGGCGCCGGCACGCGCGAAGTCTATCTTATCCAACAGCCGCTGGCGGCATCCATCGGCGTTGACCTGCCGATTGGCACGCCTTCCGGCAATATGCTGTTGTGCATGGGCGGCGGCACGATGCAGGCCGCGGTGCTGGCCATGAACGGCATTGTCACCGCCGAAACCTCGCGCACCGGCGGGCTGCGTTTCGATGACGCCATTATTGCCTATGTGCGTAAGAAGTACGGCGTGATCATCGGCCAGCCAACCGCCGAGCAGTTAAAGATCCGCATCGGTGCAGCGCTGCCGCAGGACGCTCAGCAAACCATGGAAGTGCAGGGCCAGGACCAGGTTTCGGCGCTGCCTCGTCCGGTGGTGCTCACCACCGACGACATCGTTGAAGCGTTGCAGGACCCGCTCAACGAGGTGGTCAACACGACACGCCGCGTGCTGGAAAAGACGCCCCCCGAGCTCATTTCCGATATCATCGACCGTGGCGTAGCACTCACCGGCGGCGGCGCGCTGCTGCGCTCGGTGGATAAGTACCTCACCAAGGCCCTTGGCATCCCTGCTTACCTGGTGGATAATCCCACTACCTGCACTGCTGAAGGCGCCGCGCGCGCCATCGCCATGCGCGAAGTGTTGCGCCGCAGCCTGCCACCGGTCTAGAATTTAGGTCGTGAAAATCAACGCTGGCTGCCTCGGCAGCCAGCGTTTTGGTTTCTACAGGTAGTAGGTCATGTGCTGCAAGCGCAGGATCGGGTCGATCGCCTCGACGCGCACGTTATCCGGCACTGCCAGCGAGATTGGCGCGTAGTTAAGGATGGCTCGCACCCCGGCTTTTACCAGCGCCTCAGCCACTTCCTGCGCGGCAGCCGCCGGCACAGTCAGCATGGCAATTTTGACCCCCGCTTCGCGCACTGCTGCTTCCATCTCATCCATCCCGCGGATGGTCAGTTCGCCCAGCCGGTGACCGACCTTTTTTGCGTCGATATCGAAAGCCAGCACGATGTGAAAGCCGCGGTTGGAAAACCCGGCGTAGCGCGCAATGGCATGCCCCAGGTCTCCCACGCCTACCAGTGCCATATCCCAGGTGCGATCGACCTTAAGGATTTCCTGTAACTTTTCAATCAGGTAGGTGATAGAGTAGCCGGTGCCCTGCTTGCCAAACTCACCAAATAGCGACAGATCTTTGCGGATTTGCGCCGCAGAGATGCCCACCTTTGCGCCAATTTCTTGCGAGGAGGTAGTGCGCTGGCCGGCCTGATCCATATAATGCAATGCCTGCAAGTACTTGGGTAAACGCCCGACGACGATATCAGGAATTTTGATATCCATGTTCCGCACCACCCCTGGAATGATAAGATTGACGTCCACATCAGTACTGTAGCATAATGTTTTCCCTCGTGCAATTCTTCACACATACCACATCGGTGTACATTTTCCACCAGTTTTCCATCACAGCACTAAACATTAGAAAGAAACCGAATTGGTTGACTCGTCAGGATAGACTCCCTATAATGTGGGTGAGGGAGCTCTGAGAAATCAGACAGTCCTCACCGGAGCAGAGGTCGGATCAAAAACTTCACACCGGATTCCGGTGCACCAACACCCGAACGGTTTGAACCTGATCCAAGACCAAAGCACTCTCCAGGGCCAATAGAATATCCGGTATCAACTGCTGGTGAACATGCGGCAATTCCAATAGATTCCCAAGTGGAAACCACCAGGATGATGTCCCTACACTGGGACGACCCCCCGGATACGTGCCTGTTAGAGCATCCGCAAGGATAAAAACGCCAGTCTGTCCGTAGTTTGTTATTTGACGGCTGCTTTATCCCAGGAACGGTGAGCGAACCAAAGGTTACTCGGAGCCCCTCACTATTTAATTCCGCTACTTTTCCTTCCCCAAGAGCGCGCCGGGTTTCAGCACGCCCACAAATGGCAGGTTCCGGTATCGCTCGCGATGGTCTAACCCGTATCCCACCACAAACAGATCTGGCAGGTCAAAACCTCGATAGCGGATGGGGATGCTCATCAAGCGGTGGGTGGGCTTGTTGAACAGGGTGCACACCTGCAGGCTGGCCGGCTCGCGTGAGCGCAGGTTGCGCAGCAGGTATGTCAGCGTCAGGCCGGTATCCACCACATCTTCGATAAACAGCACGTGCCGCCCGGCGATGGAGATTTCCAGGTCTTTCACCAGCCGCACCACGCCTTTTTCGCGCGACTCCTGCGAGTAGCTGCTCACCGCCATAAAATCTACCTCGACCGGGATGGTGATGGCGCGCAGCAGGTCGGCCATAAAGAACAGAACGCCCTTTAAAACCCCTACCAGGATGATATCTTCGCCAGCATAGTCACGCGATATCTCTGCGCCCAGCTCCTGCACCCGCTGCTGGATCGCCTCGGTGGTGTAAAGAATTTCCTGGATATCGCCCCAAAATGGCTGGTACTGCTCGGGGACGGGGGTTTTCATGGTATCTTCCCCTGCGCTCCGGTGCCGCTGATCTGGCTGGCTTCCTGATCCAGGCCAAACTTAATCATTAAATTGCGCAAGTCCTTACGCTTGAATAACTTAATGTTCACGTCCGGGTACAGCTCGCTCATGCGCCGCAGCCGGCGGTTTTTATAGCCGGCCAGCTTGGGGCGCAGCGTGGTCAGTTCAATGTACAAATCCTGCTCGGGCAGGTAGAAATCCGGTGAAAATGCCTCGGTCACGTTCCCATCTTTATCCCATTCGATTGGAAACGTACGCGGCTCGTACACCCACCGGATCCCGTAAAAGTCCAGGATACGCGCAAAGGCTTCTTCGGTTGGGTGAGAGAATTTGGGTGGAGAGTTGATTTCGGTTTCAGTCGATACAGACATGCAATTTCTCGGAATTGGGATCGGCGTTTTGCCGGGAAAGAACTTCGCAGAGGATCGCGGCGGCTGCGCGCGGGTCAATTTTCTCCGTATTGATCACCAGATCGTACAGGTCGGGCGAATCCCAATCGGATGCATAAAACTTGCGTAAAAAGCTGCGCCGGCTGCGGTCGCTGGCCTCAATTTGCGCCTTGGCTGCCTCGGCGCTGATGCCATGCTCCTGCATCAATCGCTCGATGCGCAGGTGCATGGGGGCGATCACGCGCACGTGCAGTGCGCCGGTGCGGCCGTGCAGGATGGCCTGCCCGGCGCGCCCCACGATAACATAACGTCCTTCGTCGGCCAGCTCGTTCATCACCTGTACCAGCGCGCGGTGATAAGCGTGCTGCTGTTCCAGCGTCGGTTTGATGCCCAGCAGGCCTAACTCGTCAATCGTATGCAGCGCCACATCTGGCACACCGGCTCGGCGTGACGCCTCGTTAATGACTTCGCGGTACACCACGCGGAATTGCAAGCGTTCGGCGGCTGCCTGTGCCACCTCACAACCCAGGCTGCCCAACTGGCGTGAAATTGTCACCACCGTCATAGGCTCACCTCGTGTAAACCCACACGTCCGGAGATATCCGGCTCAAAAAAATTATAGCACCGCACCGGTATCTTATTTGCCGGAATCGGCCAGCACTTCCAGTCGGATTGTTGTGCTGCCTGGCTGGTCAAACTGGAGCAGCAACAGGGGTATAGGCAAAAAGTGCCCCGGCGGATAGGCGTGATCCGGGTCTTCTGGCTGGCGCAGCCACGCGCCCGCATCGACAAAGCTGGTGCTGGTCAATGGCATGCTGGCGCTGATGCGCAGCATGCCTAGATCCGGGCTGCCGTATTCCAGGCGGGTCGGGTCATCACTGCTCACCAGCCGGTAACGCCCAGCCCAACCAGGCTGCTCGCGCAGCTCGGGAAGTGGCGTCAGACTGAGGGTGCTGCTGCCCGCGGGCATGTTCTCATACGTCACGGTCAGGCTGCGCCCATCGACCGTGTACGTCTTTTGCGCGCCGTCCGCGCCGTGGAAGCGCACCCAGCCCAGCCCGGCCTCGGCCGTGTATTCCTGCTGCGCTTGACCGGTATCCAGAAATGCGCCGGCAACGCCGCGCGGATCAGCAAATGCTCCCGCGTCCGGGTCCCATTCCGCGGGATCGCTTAACCCGCTGGTGAACTGCGCGGTGGGGCCGATCCACTGCTGCAAGCCTGTGACCTCACTGCCAGCCAGCAGCGCCAGCCGCGCGCCGCGCGAATGCAGCACGGCAAACAATCGTTCGGATGCCAGGGAACACACCTGCCCGCCGTCCGGGTCCGGCTCGCAACTGCTGCGGGCCGCGGGCGCTGCCGCCCATTCTCCGGCCGCAATCAGGTAGCCTGTCTGAGGTAGCAGTGCGTTCTGCAGCGCAGCGCTGCGCGCGTCTGCGGTAGGTTGCGTCAATTGAAGGTACATCTGTGTCGCCAGCTCGCGCGCAGTGGAGTTCTCCAGCGCGCTGATTTGCCCCCGCAGGTCTTCGCGTACCTGCGCCCCGTCCGATGGCAGCGCTGGTGAGCACAGCACGTCCGTGCAGTCTCCGGCAAGGATTTCCTGCGCAGAGGTATTTGTTGCAAGTTCCAAAAGCCGGGTGCCGTCTAGCGGCTCAATCCAGGCGTGCTGCGCGATGTAGGCCAGCGCCGGCCCGGCGTAGACGGCATCTGCCCATGGGCTTTCGGGTACGCTGCCGCCCAGCACTGTCAACGTCTTGCCGCCGGAGCGGGCGGCTGCCAGCAGCGCCCGGCGCGTCTCAATCGCAGGCCCTTGCGCGTCCGCGGGCGTAGGATCGTTTTCCGCCGGTAGGCCCACCAGCCGCAGGTTTTCCACGCGTGTCAGCCCGGCAGGCCCGGTCCGCGTGAAGACCGCACGGTAACGGCGCGCCAGAGCAGCGTCCGCCGTGCCGTAGAGAAAATCGCTGGGCAGCATCCCATAGCGCGAGGCAATTCTCCGGCTGGTCTCCAGGCTGCGCGCACTGGCTGTTGGGTCTCCATACGCCAGGTCTGGCACAAGCAGCAGCCCTTCACGCTGCATCTGCGTCACTAATGCCAGGCCATTCACAAGGTCCAAACCGGCAAGGCTTTGCGGGTGTTCCAGGTCGAGCAGCGCCAGCGGCACGCGCTGTTTGCGCGCCGCGCTTAATAGCTGATAGAGGCCATGGCGGTGACCCTCGGGGCCGGTGTGTGCCCCATTCCAGCGACGCAAGGCTTGCGCCGGAGACCCGGCTGGCAGCGCGTTCCAGAATGCCAGCAGCAGTGGGGCACGCGCGGGCGGCGACCCGGTAAAATCGAATACCTCGCTCGAGTCGCTCGCTACGCCGGCATCCGCTTGGATCATAAATGCCTGAAATCGCAGCTTTTGCAGGTTGAGCTGCATCCCTTGCAGGTGGAACACAACCATATCCAGCGCGTCATCGCGCTCCAACCAGGGGACTGCCCCGCTGGTGGTGCGTCCGTCCGCGCCGGTCACCGTCGCCAGTCCATCCTGCGGGGCGCTGATCAGAAAATCCCATTCCAGGGCGGCGTCCTCGCCCCACGGCAGCGCTCGTAACCCACCCGCCCGGTCGTCGATCGCCAGGATGGCACGCACGGGCAGTTCGGGCGACAGGTCAAGCACATCAAGACGCACACTGGGCTGCCCCTGTTCCAACCTCACCGATGCCGCTACCAGGTCGTAGGCTGGGTCGGTTTCGCCATCACCAAACACGGCACGCAGGTCTACTGCGCGCCAACCATTGGCCGCCGGTTGGTCCGCAATTATATCCACCGCTTGCAACCGACCACAGCCTGCCACCGCGAGCGTGAAGGCCAGCCATAGGTTCAGGATTCGTCTCATAACGGGTTATCATATCACAGCCGGGTGACAAACATGCACGGTGCTGGCAATAAACAGCCCCCCTCGGTTGCACCAGAGAGGGGCTTCTTATCTTGTTCTTTACCTGCGTCAGTTATCGCGCGAGCGGCCCATCAACAGGAAGGCGTAATAGAGTATGGTCGAGATTGCCTGCACAGCGCCGGCCACATAGGTCAGCGCGGCCGCGTCAAGCACGGCATTGATACCGGCCATCTCCTGGCCGTAGATCACGCCCGAGGTTTCCAGCCATGCTTTTGCCCGTTTGGAAGCGTTGAATTCTACCGGCAGCGTGATCAGCGCGAACACGGCCGTGGCGGCGAACAGAAGCAGCCCGGCCCACGCAATGCGCGTGCCGATTGTGCCGGCCATGAACAGACCCACCATGAAGATGATTGGGCCCAGCCACGAGCCGATCTGTACCGAGGGAACCATCAGCGAGCGCAGGTTGAGGAAGGCGTAGCGCTGGCTATCTTGCACCGCGTGACCGGCCTCGTGTGCCGCCACGCCGGCCGCCGCCACGCTGTTGCTGCCGTAAACGCCCTGGCTCAGTCGCAGCACCTTGGTGCGCGGGTCGTAATGGTCGCTCAACATGCCGGCCACCGGCTCAATGCGCACGTTTTGTAAGCCGTTGCTATCCAGCATGCGCCGCGCCACATCCGCCCCGGTAAGGCCGGTGTAGGTGCGCACCTGCGAATAGCGGTTGAAGGCGCCTTTTACCTTGAACTGCGCCCACAAGCCGAGCAGTAGGGCGGGCAGGCTGAACAGGATATACAGTCCATAGCCTGGGAACAAAAAGGGGTACATGAGGTCTCTCTTTCTCCGAAGATTTAATCGTTTTCGTTATTGGTTCTGCTCAGGCTGTCGCTGGTGCAGGTAACGCAGGATTTGGTCGCGCGTCAGCACGCCTTCCACCTGGTTCTCCGTCACCACCGGCACCTGTTGGATGTCTGCGTAATCCATCGTGTGCAGCACGCTGCTCAGCGCCGAATGCGGCGATACGCGTACCAGCCGCTCCCACGGAACCATCACATCGCGCACGCGTGTGTGGTCCCACTTCATGCGCGGCAGCGCTATGATCGTTTCCATCGTCACCAGGCCCTGCGGATGGCGCTCACCCGGGACGATAAATGTCCGTTTACCATTTTGAAATACATTTTCAGTGATAAGCTCGCACACCGTCAGGTCACCGGGCACTTCCGCCACGCGACGATCCATCACCTGGCCGGCGCGCACATCCGCGAGCAGCGAATGCTGCTGCGCGTACTGCCGCGCGCCAACCGCCGCATTGTTCAAAAACCAGCCGATAAAGGCAAACCACAACCCGTTGTCGGCCTGTCCGCGGATCATCAGAAAGATGCCGCCGGCGACAAACAGCATGGCGATCCCCTGACCGGTGACGGTAGCAATGCGCGTGGCCTTCTGGTAACTGTGGGTCAGCGCCCACACAATGGCGCGGAAAACGCGTCCGCCATCCAGCGGGAAACTGGGGATCATGTTGAACAACACCAGGCTGAGGTTGATCTCGGCCAGCCAGCGCGCCGGCGTGGCCAATACGTTTACGTCCCCCGCCAACCAGGCTGCAGCGGCGAAAGCACCGGCCAGTGCCACGCTCACCAGCGGGCCGGCGATCGCGATACGGAACTCTACGCCTGCTCGCTGCGGCTCCTGCGCGATTTGCGCAACGCCGCCAAAGATAAACAGGGTGATTTGCCGCACCGGGATGCCATTACGGATTGAAACGATGGCATGGCCAAATTCGTGCGCCAGGACTGAGAGAAATAAGAGTAAGGTCGTGATGGTAGCAAGCCCCCAGTGCAGGGCTGCCGGTTGGCCGGGGAACTGCGCTGCGTATACGCTGCTCGCAAGCGACCAGGACATTAATGCAAAAACCAGAAACCAGCTCCAATGCAGGCCGACAGGAATTCCATATAACCTGCCCAGCTTAACACTCGCATTCATTGGTAATGTACCTTTCAAACGAGCTCGTAGCCCGATACCTTCCGACAATCATCTTTCCAGGATGGACGTTTTCGTCCCTTCAAAGTTTAGCCTTGCGATCTATACTCGATATCAACAGAGTATCAGATTCGCATTAACAGCCAGCTTCTTGTGTTTATTATAAGAAAATCATGGGCCGGGCACAATTCGGGAAGTTCTCTTGTATAGTCAGGAATCTCCCCCTATCGACCAACACCGTGCCGCCGCAACCTAAACGCGTTATAATCCCGGTGAAGCAACATATTTAGGTGGTGACTGCGAGGAACGGTGGCCAGACGCTTACTTCTGGTGGACGATGACGCACTGATGCGTCGCAGCCTGGCGTTTAACCTGGAACAGGCCGGCTTTGGTGTGACCACGGCCAGCACGGCCGAAGATGGGCTGGCGATTATTCACAGCAATCGGCCAGACCTCGTAGTGTTGGATATTGGCCTGCCCGGCATGGACGGCCTGGATGCGCTGCGCCAGATACGCGATAAGCTGGGCGTTCCGGTGATCTTGCTCACCGCGCGCCGCCGCGAGCTGGATGAAGTGCTCGGCCTGGAACTGGGCGCGGATGATTACATCACCAAGCCTTTTGACTTGGACGTCCTGGTGGCGCACATAAAGGCTGTGCTGCGCCGCAGCGCCCAGGCCAGCCCGCAGGTCACGCCAGAGGCTGTGTCTGCCGGTGACCTGCGCATTGACCCCGGCCAGCATAATGCCATGTTGGGCGATCGCCCGCTGGAGCTTTCGCCGCGCGAGTTTGACCTGCTCTATCAGCTTGCCCTGCACGCCGGCAGTCTCGTTACCACCGATGAGCTGCTCAACCGCGTGTGGGGCGCTGAATTCCAGGGCCAGCCGCAGGTGGTTTACGTCCACATCCGCTGGCTGCGAGAGAAAACAGAAACCGATCCTGACCATCCGCGCCGTATCGTCACCGTGCGCGGGCTGGGGTACAAGTATATGCCCCAGGAGTGAAACCCATGCGTACGCTACGTGCCCGGCTGATCCTCAGCCACACCTTACCGATTTTGCTAGTGCTGCCCCTCATTGGCGGGGTCTTCTTGTATCTGCTGCAAACCCAGGTCTTCCTGGCCAATATTGCCAGCGAGCTCGACCGCCAGGCCGTGCTGATCTCGGATATCGCCGGGCAATACTCCGAAATCTGGCGCGACCCGGCGCGCAGCCAGGCATTTGTCGAGAGTATCAGCCTGAACTCGCGTGCCAGAACGATGCTGATTGACCCGCAGGGGCAGCTCATCGTGTCCAGCGACGCGGCCGATGCGGAGCGCATTGGACAGGTGGAATTTGTCCCGGATTACAATCAGTTCCTCTCGGGCGGCAAACATGCCGTAGTCACCTATAATAACGGCACCATTCAGGATGTTACCGTGCCGGTGATCAATCCATACGGCAAGCTGGCCGGTTTTGTGCGCCTGGAAAACCCGCTCGCGCCGGTGTCTGAGCGTTACCTGCAAATGCGGCGTTTCACCGTGGGTATCGTGGTGGGTGGGCTGCTGCTGGGTATTGCCATTGGCTCGTTCCTCGCCAATGACTTGCAAAAGCCGCTGCAGCGCACCACGCGCGCCGTGTACGAGCTGGCCGGTGGCGGGCAGCTAACACCACTCAAAGAAGAAGGCCCGCAGGAGACGCGCATGCTGCTGCGCGCCTTCAACAACCTGGTCGAGCGTCTGCGCACGCTGGAAGAAAGCCGTCGCCGGCTGCTTGCCAACCTGGTGCACGAGCTGGGGCGGCCATTGGGCGCGCTGCAGTCGGCGGTTACCGCGCTTTCCAATGGCGCGGACGAAGATGTGCCGCTGCGCCGCGAGCTTCTGGGCGGCATGGACGATGAATTACACCGCATGCGCAGCCTGGTGGATGACCTTGCGCGCCTGTATGAGCAGGTGTTAGGATCGATGGAGCTCGACCGCCAACCTACCGACCTGAATGAGTGGCTTGGCCGCGCTTCTGCGCCCTGGCGCGAGGCCGCGCTCGAAAAAGGCCTGGAGTGGCAGGCCGGTTTGCCTGGTGACCTGCCGGTGATGGACATTGATGCCGACCGCATGGCTCAGGCGCTGGGCAATCTGCTCAGTAACGCCGTGCGCTACACGCCCGCAGGTGGCAGGGTGTCGCTCACAGCCGAAAACCGCTCGGAAGGAGTTGCCATCCACGTGGCAGACACCGGCCCGGGAGTGGTGTCGCAGGAACGCGAGCAGATCTTCACGCCGTTTTACCGCGGCAAAGCCGCGCGCCGCTTCTCAGATGGCATGGGCATCGGCCTGACCATCACGCGCGATCTGGTAACTGCGCATGGCGGCACGCTCACCCTGGAAAGCACCCCGGGGCAGGGCAGCCGATTCACCATTCTTCTCCCGATCGGGACAGCCGCACAGCCTTCTTAAACTGATCTTAAGCTTGCAGATAGATTGCCATAAGGACGCGCTTCCTCATCGCGTGGTATCTTTAGCGCGAAGAAAAAACCAAAAAAGGTTTGGAGGGAGTACGTATGAAACGATCGATTTTCGCATCAGTCATGCTGGTGCTTGTGATTTCTCTGGCGGCATGCAGTCCTCTTGCAGCCGCGAACACCCTTGCCGGTGTGGCACGCTCCACCGGCGCGCTGGCAGCGCCCGCGGCAAATGGCGCGACGGCATCCCGTAGCAATAGCGTCTTAAACCAGGCCATCGACAGCAACCAGCTCGAAGCTATCTATCAGCAGGTAAACCCTTCGGTGGTCAATATTCAGGTCATCGCCCAGGCGCGCAACACCCAGGCAATGCCCGGGTTCTTCTTTGGTGACCAACAGAATGCCCCGCAGGCGCAAAGCTCGGCCCTCGGTTCCGGTTTTGTCTGGGATAAACAAGGCTACATCGTTACCAATAATCACGTCATTGATGGCGGCACCGAGATCTCGGTGGAGTTTTCGGACGGCTACGTGGTGCCTGCCAAGCTGGTTGGCGCCGACGTCAACAGTGATCTGGCCGTTCTCAAGGTAGACATGCCCGCCGACCGGCTCACCCCCATAACGGTAGATAACAGCGGCGAAGTGCGCGTTGGCCAGACTGCTATTGCCATTGGCAACCCGTTTGGCCTGGAAGGCACAATGACCCTGGGCATCATCTCCGCGGTGGGTCGCTCGATGCCCGTCAGCGCTTCAGCTACCCGCAGCGGGGCATCCTATACCATCCCCAATATTATTCAGACCGACGCGCCAATCAACCCCGGCAACTCGGGTGGCGTGCTTCTCAACGCCGACGGTCACCTCATCGGCGTCACCAACGCAATCGAATCGACCACTCAGGCCAACGCCGGCATCGGTTTCGCCATCCCGTCCGCGATCATCCAGAAGGTCGTTCCCGCGCTGATCCGCGATGGTAAGTACGAATACCCATACATCGGCATCAGCGGCGCGACGCTTACCTACAACCTGAATCAGGCTATGGATCTGAGCCAGGAACAGCGCGGCGTGCTGGTGGCCGAAGTAACGTCCGGCGGTCCGGCAGACAAGGCCGGCATCCAGGGCAGTAACCGCCAGGCGCAAATCAACGGCAGCGACGTTGCCGTAGGCGGCGATGTGATCACTGCCATCGATGGCCAGCCGGTTACCACATTCGAAGAAATGGTCGGCTACCTGATTGAGAAAAAATCCCCAGGCGATACCGCGGTGTTAACGGTACTGCGAGACGGCAAAACCTCGGATATCACCATCACCCTGGGTACTCGCCCGGCAAGCCAGTAGGGAGCTTTTCGCCCCCGCCCCAATCCTACCAGGTCCCGCATCCGCCGGGCATGCGGGCCCTGAGAACACACCATTTGGAACGCAAAACCCCTCGCCGCCGCGAGGGGTTTTGTGATTTAGCGCGCCTGCCGAGACTCGAACTCGGGCTCCCACCTCCGGAGGGTGATGTGATGTCCACTTCACTACAGGCGCTAACTGCTCAGGATTGTACCATAAGCACTCGGCATTGTTAAGCGCTTCAGCTCCCGGCGCGCGGCGACAGCCCGCGCAGCTCGTTGCGCAGCCGATCGATGATTTGCGAGTTGCCGTGCTCTTCGCCCATTCGCGCCAATTGGTTTTTTTTATGCGACAGCTCGCCGCATAACTGGTAGAACTTGCTGGTTTCTCCGTAACGCCCGCTGCCCAGCGCGCCAAGACGCGCCCCGGTCTGCGACCAGGCCGAGCAGGCGGTGTTGTACTGCCCGGGGCTGATTATCCCCAGGTCCACCTCTTCCCGCAGCGCAGAGCGCAGCGTCTGCCGCTCGCGGTTGATCATAAACAGGATGAATGCGAACATCAGCACCCAGCCGGACCAGTCCCACAGCAGACCCACGGCGCGGCCGGCTGCGCCTTGCAGCAGGCTGGCCATGCCATTATGCAGCGCGTGCAGGCTCACCGCCACCAGCCAGCCGATCAGCGGCGCGCCCAGCCTGACCGCCCAACTGCGATTGAGCCGTGCTAGCGCCAGCCCAATGCCGATAAAGGCGGTGTAGAAGGGGTGCTGCCAGCCCACCAGCAGCACGCGCACGATTACCATGCCAAAGATGCCGCCCATGCCATCTTCCAGATAGCCGTAGTTGTAGATATAGAAGGCATTTTCGGTAGCCGCAAAACCCAGAGCCACGATGGCCGCGTACACAATTCCATCCAGGATCGAGTCAAACTCGCGCGGGAAGATCAGGAATACCAGCAGCACCGCCAGCCCCTTGAGCGTCTCTTCGACGATCGGGGCGATCAACGACCCGGTAGTCAATTCGGTCGCAATTTCCGACTGGGTGAACAGGTATACCCCAATCCCCAGCCCGGTATTGACCACAAACGCTACCCCGGCCGCGATCACCGCGCCCCACACGAACACCCCGCCCAGCAGCATGCGCGGCTCTTTCTCGTAACGATCGAGCCAGTATACGAAGCCCGCGAACAGAAACATGGGCACAAAACCGGAAAAGATTGATAAGGCCAATCCCATTATCCACCCCTCTCTGCTGGAAGTAACACAACTGCATGCAAGCTAACGATCTGGAAAATTGTTCGCCATACCGGTATTCCGCTGGAACCCTGACAGATTGATTATAGCCAGGATTATGAAGTAATCAGCCCAACCCGTTCCACGCTTCCCGCCAATGGATCCAGCCCCAGCGCGGCCAGGACTTCTTCCGGCCGGCCGGTTGCACCTTCGCGCGCAGTCAGCCGCAGGAGCAGCCGCTGCGGCTCGCCATCGCCCACCGCGATGGACTCAACCAGCGGGCGCAGGTCGTAGGCCTTGCCACGCCAGGCACGCGGCAGGCTTTCGGCGGTGCGCAGCGCGTTTACACGCTGCGCCAGCTCGACATCTGGCAGCGATTCACGTAATGTCACCACATAATCAGCCGCCAGCAGCCGTGTCTGCATCGCCGGTGATTGCAGCGGCACTTCTTCTACCGCTTCAATCAGCAGCCCGGGCGGCGCGGCGCGTTCCAGGCGTTCGCGTAGTTCGGTCAATGCGGGCGGCTGCTCCAGCCAGACGTCCAGCAGCTCGACACGGCTGGTGGCGCCCAATGGCAGCGAGGCGGCCATCTGAAAACGCGGCCGCGGTTTGAAGCCTCTGGTGTACGCCAGCGGCAGCCCGGCGCGGCGCAGCGTACGCTCCCATACCGTGTGCATATCCAGGTTGCCCACGTAGCGCATTGCCTGCACCTTGCCAAAAGTGATGCGCACCCGCGTCAGCACAGGCGTGGGAGCGGCGGGGGCAGGAAGCTGCTCGCTCATGATGGCATCCGCATTTTCTTTGCCACCGGCGGGCATTTCCAGGCATCATCTGGCAGCGCGGCGCGCATCTCGTTGAACCCGGGCAGGATGCCACACGCAAAGCACTGACCGCGGCAGTCGTCGCGGAAGCGCGGCTCCTGGCTCCACTGGTAATCCTGCTGGAGATAGCTCTTGCGCACCCCGCTGTGGATGTGATCCCAGGGCAGCATTTCATCCAGCCCGCGCGCGCGGTGGCTGTAGAAATTGGGATCCAAATCTTCAGCGGCGAACGCCTGTCGCCAGGCCTGGATGTCGAAATGCTCCTGCCAGGCGTCAAATTTTGTGCCGTTCTGCCAGGCGCGGTAGATCACGGCGCTCAGGCGCCGGTCGCCGCGTGACAGCCAGGCTTCCAGCAGGGTCACGTCCGGCTCGGACCAGGTCAGCTTGATGCCCGGGTCGCGCAGGCTGCTCTTGAGCAGCGCCAGCTTTTCGTGGATGGCATCCATCGTGTCGCACGCCACCCATTGGAATGGGGTGTGCGCCTTGGGGATAAACGTGGAGACCCCCGCGTTGACCTTCGCCTTGCGGCCGATGACTTTTCGCCCTTCCGCCAGCACTGCTTTGCACAGATCAGCGATGGCCTGTACGTCTTCCAGCGTCTCCAGCGGGTGGCCGATCATGAAATAGAGCTTGATCGTGGTCCAGCCATGACTGTAGATTTCGCGCGCCGTCGACAGAAGCTGTTCGGTGGTGACCATTTTGTTGATTACACGGCGCATGCGCTCGCTGGCAGCTTCGGGGGCCAATGTAAACCCACCGCCGGGGCGCAGCTCTTTTAGCTCATCCATCAGGCTGACCGAAAATGAGTCGATGCGCAGCGAAGGCAGCGACACGGAAAGGTTCTGCCCCGTGAAGCGCGCGCTGACCTGCTGCACCAGTTCCACAATGTTCGTATAGTCAGAAGAGGACAGCGAGAGCAGGCCTACTTCTTCGTACCCGGTCGCTTTGAGCGAGGCTTCAATCGCGTCCACCACCTGTGCCACCGGGCGCTCGCGCACCGGCCGGCTGATCATTCCAGCGTGGCAGAAGCGGCAGCCGCGCGTGCAGCCGCGCATGATCTCGATCGCCACGCGGTTGTGCACCACATCCACGTTCGGAACCAGTAAGTTTGTCACCGGGGCGGGCAAGGTTCCCACCAGCCGCTTGGTGATTGTCTTCGGCGCGGCCTTGCTCAGCGGTTTGAGCGCTGCCAGCGTGCCGTCGGCATGGTACGAATCCTGGTATAACGCCGGCACATACACCCCACGGATGCCCGCCAGCCGTTCCAGCAGCGCCGCGCGGCTTTCACTACTGCGTTTCCAGGCCTGATGCGCGTCCACAATTTCGTGGATCACTTCTTCGCCCTCGCCGATCACAAATGCATCAACGAAGGTCGCTACGGGCTCGGGGTTAAACGTGGCGTGCCCACCCGCGATCACCAGCGGGTGCTTTTCGCTGCGCTCGGCACTGAAAAGCGGTAGTCCGGCCAGGTCAAGGCTGTTGAGCAGGTTGGTGTACAGTGTTTCGTAGGGCAGCGTATAGCCCAGGATATCAAAATCTGCCAGAGCGTGCTTGCTTTCCAGGCTGTAGAGCGGGATACCCGCCGCGCGCATGGCGGCTTCCATGTCGGTCCACGGGCAGTAAGCCCGCTCGGCCAGCGTATCCGTCCGTTGGTTGAGCTGGTCATACAGGATCGCCAGCCCCAGGTTGGGCACGCCGATGTCGTACAGGTCGGGGAATAGCAGCGCCACGCGCGTGGCGACCGCGTCCCAATCCTTCACCACCTGGTTCAGCTCGCCGCCGGTGTAGCGGCCCGGTTTCTGGACAGTCAATAAGATCCGCTCCAGGCGGTCTTCTATCTCGTGGGGCAAAAGCACAGGCTGTATTTCTCCTTGCGTGAATTTGGTGCAGGCCTAATTTTAACCGATTTTGTCGGATTTGGCCCTTTCTACATCGTGCCTTTGACAATCCCGCCATCTACAGTGAGCATCACTCCGTTAATGTACGATGCCGCCGGCGAGACCAGGAACACGGCTGCCGCCGCGAACTCATCCGGTTGGCCCATGCGACCCAGCGGGCTTTCCGATGCCTGCCGCCGGATTTCCTCTTCCACGCTGGTATTATTCGTTTTGGCGCGGTTTTCCATCAGCGTGCCCACCCGCGCCGTCTCCGTCCAACCGGGCAGGATCGAGTTGAAGCGGATGTTCTCCTTGCCCAGCTCGATGGAAAGCGTCTTGGTCAGGCCAATGGTGGCCAGCCGCACGCTGTTGGAGAGCACCAGGTTGGGGATCGGCTGCTTGACCGAGTAGGATGTCACCGTCAGCACCGCCGGAGCTTCAGATTTACGCAGGTAAGGCAGCGCCGCGCGGATCAGCCGGACCTGGCTGAGGAACGACACTTCCAATGCTTCCTGCCAGGCTTCGTCGTTGAAGCTTTCAAACCGTCCCGGCGGCGGCCCACCCGCGTTGGCGATGAGAATATCCAATCCCCCCCACGCTTCGACCACTGCCTGCACCACCTCAGCCGCCACCGGGTGTTCACACAGGTCACCGCGCACCGCCAGCACCTCTGCGCCGCTCTCCTGGCGCACAGCCGTGGCCGCGTTTTCCAGCTTTTCCGGGCTGCGCCCGTTCATCGCCACCCGCGCGCCTTCCTGCGCCAGCAGCCGCGCCGTTGCAAATCCCAAACCGCTGCTCGAACCGGTCACAAGCGCCACTTTGTTCTTCAGTTTCAGGTCCATAGACTCCGTCCCTTAGATCAGCTCAATTTTTTCATCGAGGATGGTCAAATCCGGCCAGTGCTGTTCCATAAAGCGCCCAACCTGCTGCAAGACGCGCATATTCTGGTCCGCGCTGCTGCTCACCACCACGCACGCCAGCACCGCATCGCGCCACGCGTCCTGTCGATCGACTTCCGCCACTGAGACGTTGAACTCGCGCGGCAGCCGCGCAAGCACCGGTTTAATGAACCCGCGCTTCTCTTTCAGCGAATTGCAGCCTGGAAGTTGCAGGTGCAGAACCAGTTGGCCAATGGAAATCATCTCTCCATTATAGAAGATTTTCTCTACTGAATTCCGCTTCTTGCGCAATCATCCTGGCGCGGTTACAATTTTGAGCATATTTCCGGGCGATGCCCGGCATTCTTTTCTGCGAGGCCACCATGCAAGAGATTGATACTGCCTACCAGGGCGCGCTGGATTATCTCTACAGCTTCATTGACTATTCTTTGACGCGCGCGTTCCGCTATACGCCCGATAAGTTCAACCTCGAACGAATGCTGCGCCTGCTTGAATTGTTAGGAAACCCGCACCAGCAGTACCACGTCATCCACGTGGCCGGCACCAAGGGCAAAGGCTCCACCGCCGCGATGATTGCCAGCGCGTTGCTCGCTGCCGGTTACAAAACCGGGTTTTATACCTCGCCCCACTTGCAGGAATACACCGAGCGCATCCAGGTGGATGGGCAGGAGATATCCAAAGCCGATATGGTGAGCCTGCTGGAGGAAATGAAGCCGCTGGTGGCTCAGGTGGAGCACCTGACCACCTTCGAAATCACAACCGCCCTGGGCTTCCTGTATTTTGCGCGCCAGGGTGTGGATGTAGCCGTGGTTGAAGTCGGGCTGGGCGGGCGGTTGGATGCCACGAACGTGGTTGCGCCGCTGGTATCGGTGATTACCTCGCTGTCCTACGATCACATGGCCGTGCTGGGTAATACCCTGGCGGAAATTGCGGGCGAAAAAGCGGGCATTATCAAGCCCGGGCGCCCGGTGGTGCTGGCCCCGCAGAAAGATGAAGCCCGCCTGGTGGTGGAGCGCGTGGCCCATGAGCGCGGCGCTCCATTGACTTTGCTGGGTCGTGACCTGTTGTTTGCACCCTGGTCGCATTCGCTGGATGGCCAGGAGTTGCTGATCTGGAATCCCGGCGAGCAGCATTTGGCCGACGCGTTCATCGAAAGCGGTGGACAGACGGAATGGCAGCCCATTCGGCTTACCATCCCGCTGCTGGGCAACCACCAGGTGGAAAATGCCGCTACTGCTTTCTGCGCGCTGCTGGCCGCGCGCAGAGCCGACCTGCATGTGCCTGATGAAGCCATCCGCGCCGGGTTTGCGGGTGTTGTCTGGCCGGGGCGTTTCGAGCTGCTGCGCCGCACGCCGCCAGTGATCGTTGATTCGGCTCATAACCGCGATTCCGCGCTCAAGCTGCGCCTGGCGCTGGATGATTACCTGCCCGGTATGCCGGTGGTGCTGCTGTTTGGCGCCAGCGAGGATAAAGACGTGCACGGTATGTTCGCCGAGCTGCTGCCGCGCATCAGCCGAGTGGTTACCACCCAGTCGGTGCACCCGCGCGCCGCCAAAGCCGAAGACCTGGTGGAGCTGGCGCACCAGTTTGGCTGCCCGGCCCTGGCGGTGTTGCCGCTCGAGGATGCCCTGCGCCAGGCGCTGGCGCTGGCCGGTGAAGACTCGGCCGTGCTGGTGGCCGGCTCGCTGTTCGTCGCCGCCGCCGCGCGCGCCGCGTGGAAAGAAATTTTCCCTTCGCAAACTTCCTCGTAACCGGGTACAATACGGCGTATTCCCGCACAGATCCGAGGCAGCCCCCGATTGTTTGCGGGCGGGTAAGGCATGCCTGAGAAATCGATTTTCAGTTAAGGACGTGTTATGAAGAATGACGACTGGTCGCAGCGACAGGACAACTCCGACGAATTCGCCGCGGTAATGCACCAACGCACCGAAGAACTCTATCGCATTCCCAACAGCGAGCCCGATCAGGACGGACTGATCGAAGCGCCAGTGTTGATCCTGCGCGACATTGTCGTTTTCCCGCGCATGGTATCGCCCATATTTATCGCGCCCGGGCCTAACCTGCTCGCCATCCAGGACGCGCAGGCTAATTTCCAGACCATGCTGGCTCTGGTGCAGCGTGATTCCGAGGTAGACGAGCCCCAGCCCGAAGATTTTCTGCCCATTGGCGCGGAAATTGCCGTTGGCCGCCTGCTCAACATGCCGGATGGCAATAATTCCGCCCTGGTACAGGGCCGCCGCCGCGTGGAAGTGGTCGAATTTATTCAAACCGAGCCGTATTACCGCGCCCGCGTGCGCCCGATTGACGAGCCGCTGGAAGTGGACCGCCAGATGGACGCGCTGATGCGCACCACGCGTGACCTGTTCGAGCGCTGCGTACAGTTGGATCGCAGCCTGCCCGACGAGGCCCACCTGTTCTCGCTCAATATCACCGAGCCAGGTTGGCTGGCAGATATGGTCTCCACTGCCATCTCGCTGCCCTTCAAAGAGCGCCAGACGCTGATTATGCTGCCCGACCCGGAAGAGCGCCTTAAGCGCGTCAACTGGCTGCTGGCGCAGGAGCTGGATGTGCTTCAGCTCGAAGACGAGATCCAGAGCAAGGTGCAGAACGAAGTGGACCGCAGCCAGCGCGAGTTCTACCTGCGCGAGCAGATGAAGGCCATTCAGGGCGAGCTGGGCGAGGGTGATATCTGGGTGCGCGAAATCGCCGAGCTGCGCCAGCGCCTTGAAGCTGCCGGCCTGCCCGAAGAGGCGCGCGCCGCCGGTCTGAAGGAAATCGACCGCCTGGCACAGATGCCCGCCATGGCCCCGGAAGTTGGGATTATCCGCACTTACCTGGACTGGATCCTCGAGCTGCCGTGGAACGAAGAGACTGAGGATAATCTTGATGTGCGCCATGCCGGTCGAATTCTGGAACAGTATCATTATGGCCTGGGCCGCGCCAAAGACCGCATTCTCGAATACATTGCCGTGCGCAGTTTGAAGCCCAAGAAAACGCGCCAGCCTATCTTATGCTTCGTTGGTCCGCCCGGAACCGGGAAGACCTCACTTGGCCGTTCGATCGCCGAAGCCTTGGGCCGCAAGTTCGTGCGCCTGTCGTTGGGCGGCGTGCGCGATGAGGCTGAAATCCGCGGCCACCGCCGCACCTATATCGGCGCGCTCCCCGGGCGCATCCTGCAAACTATGCGCCGTGCAGGTACGGTGAACCCGCTGTTTATGCTGGATGAGATTGACAAGCTCGGCTCGGACTTCCGCGGCGATCCTTCATCCGCGCTGCTGGAAGTGCTTGATCCTGAGCAGAATTATGCCTTCTCCGACCATTACCTCGAGCTGGCCTACGACCTGTCGAAGGTGATGTTCATCACCACCGCCAACAACCTGGGCAACATCCCCTCGGCGCTGCTCGACCGCATGGAAGTCATCGAGTTCCCCGGCTATATCGAAGAGGAAAAGCTGGAGATTGCGCGCCGCTTCCTCATCCCGCGCCAGATCGATGAGAGCGGCCTGGAAAAGGGTGAGCTGGAATTTCCCGAATCCACCGTGCGTCGCGTGATCCGCGAATACACCTACGAAGCCGGTGTGCGCAACCTGGAACGCGAAATTGGCCGAATGTGCCGCAAGGTGGCGCGTCTCAAGTCGGAAAAGCACCGCTTCCCTGCCCATCCCACTCCGCAAACCGTGGAAAAGTTCCTCGGCCCGCCGCAGTTCTTTATGACGGAAGCCGAACGCCAGGATGAAGTTGGTGTGGCCACCGGCATCGCCTGGACTGAAAACGGCGGCGAGATTATGCCGGTCGAAGTGTTGATCCTTGAAGGCAAGGGCAACATGCAAATCACCGGCCAGGTGGGCGAGGTGATGCAGGAATCGGCACAGGCCGCGCTGTCCTACCTCAAGTCCCGCGCGCGCGAGCTCAATCTGGATGTGGATACCTTTGAGCACGTGGATGTGCATATTCATATTCCCGAAGGCGCCATCCCCAAGGATGGGCCGTCGGCCGGCATCACCCTGGCCAGCGCGCTCATCTCGGCATTCACTGAGCGCCCAGTGTACAAAGAAGTCGGCATGACCGGCGAGATTACCCTGCGCGGGCGCGTGCTGCCCATCGGCGGTCTGCGCGAGAAGATACTTGCCGCGCACCGCGCCGGGCTGCGCACCGTGCTGCTGCCTGAGCGCAACATGAAAGACCTGGTGGATATCCCGAAGAAGGTGCGCACTGACCTGAAGCTGGTGCCGGTCACGCACATGGACCAGGTGCTGCAGGTGGCGCTGCATCCCGCTCCGGAAAAGCCGCCCAAGCCGCGCCGCAGCAAGGCCGGCAATGGCAAAGAAAAGTCGGCGGAAGAACAGCCGTCGGCTCAGCCGGAAGGCGAAAAAGCTGCGTAAAGAAAAAAATAAGCCCCGCCATTTTGGCGGGGCTTATTGGTTAGATTTCTTCATCCATTTCTTGTCGTGGCATGCGGCTTTGCTGCTCGGCTTGCAGCGTGCGGATGCCGTTACGCGCCTGGTTGAGCAGCCGTTCCATCTCGCTCTCCAGCTTCGACAATGTGGTCAGCACGTAATCGTCGGCCTCACGCCGGGTAGAGTCGCCTTCCAGGCGCGCCTGCTCGACGATCTGGTCCGCGCGCGATTGCGCCGATTGTACGATCGGGTCGCGCTCCAGCAGCGCATCCGAGCGCTCGCGCGCCAGCGCCAGCGTGCGGTTGGCTTCTTCCTGCGCCTGCGCCAGGATGCGATCACGCTGCGCCAGGATCTGCTGCGCTTTTTTGATCTCTTCGGGGATGGAAACCCGCATCTGGTCAATGATATCCAGTAGCCGCTCTTCGTCTACTGCCACGCTGTGCGTGAACCAGATCGGCCGGCTCTCATTGAATAATTCTTCGAGGCGATCTACGAGATGTAAGATGTCCATTGCGTCCCTCCCAAAGGTCTAGCGCAGCAGAGTTGTTGCAATATCTACGCCAATTGTACAGCCAATGACTTAATCGCGCAGCGATGTAAATGGTACTGTCGTTTGCCCTTCGCCCAGTTCTTTCATGCGCTGTTCCAGCGCCAGCGCCACGTGCTGCGGCACCATACTGCTCACGTCGCCGCCCAGCGAGGCAATCTCGCGCACAGTGGTGGATGAAAGGAAAGTATGCTCCTCGTTGGTGATCAGCGCCATCACCTCGATTTCCGGGGCCAGCCGGCGGTTGGCCAGCGCCATGCGGAATTCGTGCTCGAAGTCGGAAAACACGCGCAAACCGCGCACGATCACCTGCGCGTCCAGCGCGCGGCAGGCTTCCACCGTCAGTGAGCTATAGCCGATGACGCGGATTTTCTCTTCGTTCTTGAATGTCTCGCTGACCATCTTCAAGCGCTCTTCCGGGCTGAACAGCAGGTTTTTCAGCGGCTTATCGTACACCGCGATATACAGTTCATCGAACAACCGCGCTGCGCGGCGTGCGATATTAATATGCCCGTAATGGATCGGGTCGAACGTGCCGGGGAACATGGCTCGTACCATATCAGCTTCGATCTCCTCTCCCATCGCTCCAGAAGCGGTCGAGCATCTGGCTGACTGCCTCGTGCTCGGGTTTTTCCAGCTCTGGGTCATCGGCAAATACTGCCTGCGCCTGCTCGCGTGCGTTTTCGATCAGCCGCACGTCCGACAGGTTGGCCATGCGCAGCTCGGCAAAACCACTCTGGCGCGTGCCTAAAAAGTCGCCCGGGCCGCGCTGCTGCAGGTCGCGTTCGGCCAGCACAAAACCGTCATTGGTTTCGGCCATCGCCTGCAAGCGCTCATTTTCCACCGCGTCCTGGCTGTCGGGGATCAACAGGCAGTAAGATTTTTCCTGCCCGCGTCCAACGCGCCCGCGGAACTGGTGCAGTTGCGCCAGGCCAAAGCGATTGGCGCCTTCCACCAGCATCACCGTGGCATTGGGCACGTCTACGCCTACCTCAACCACCGAGGTGGAGACCAGCAGGTTGTACTCCCCGTCGCGGAAGCGCGTCATCACTTCCTCTTTTTCCTCGGGTTTCATACGCCCGTGCAGCAGTCCCAGCTTATGGAACGGGAACACTTCGCGCTGCAGCCGCTGGTGTTCTTCCACCGCGGCGCGGTTTTCATCGTCGCGTTCTCCCTGTTCCACCAGCGGATAGATGACGAATGCCTGCCGGCCTTCTTTCATTTGCGTGCGGATCAGGTGGTATGCGCGCTCGCGCTCCAGTGGGTTGAGCACGTGCGTTTCAATTGGCTGGCGCCCGGCGGGCATCTCGTCCATCACCGCCAGGTCCAGGTCTCCATACACCGTCAGCGCCAGCGAGCGCGGGATGGGCGTGGCGGTCATCACCAGCAGGTGCGGGTTGCTTCCCTTGGCGCGCAGCGCGGCGCGCTGTGCCACGCCAAAACGATGCTGCTCGTCTACCACCACCAGTTGCAGTTGCTCGAACTGCACCGGATCTTCGATCAATGCGTGCGTGCCGATGACCAGTTTGATACTGCCATCCGCCAGCCCCGCGCGGATCTGCTCTTTTTCGGCTTCGCTGGTATCGCCCACCAGCAGCCGCACCTGCTCCGGGCTCACCACTACGTCTTCGCCCTCGGCCAGCATACGGCGAAAGCTGCGGTAATGCTGCTCGGCCAGGATGCTGGTGGGAGCCATCACCGCGGCCTGCGCGCCGTGGCGCACGACCATTGCCGCGGCCAGCGCTGCCACCACCGTCTTGCCGGAGCCCACGTCACCCTGCAGCAGCCGGTCCATCGGTCGCCCCGAGTCCAGGTCGGCGCGGATTAATTCAATCGCGCGCTGCTGCGCTCCGGTCAACTGGTATGGCAGCCGGGCCGTCTGCATGTCGAGCCATTCCTGCGAGGTGGGGAACTGCCGCGCTTCCAGCGACTGCCAGGAGCGCTTCTGGCGCAGCACGCCCATTTGCATCAGGAAGATTTCATCAAATGCCAGCCGCGCCCGCGCCGCTTGCAGTTTTTCCTGGTTGGCGGGGAAATGCGCGTTTTGCAGCGCGGTTCCTAAATCCATCAGCCTGGCAGCGCTGCGAACGCTGGGCGGCAGCCAATCAGGCACGCGAGCAGCCCAGAAGTTGATGGTATTAAACAGGATGCGCCGCAGGAATTTTTGCGTCACGCTGGCAGCCAGCGGATACACCGGCACGATTCGATTGGTGTGCAGGTGCTCCTGCTCCAGCAGCTCCCAATCCGGGTTGGTCATCACCAGGCGGCCCAAGTATTGCTCCACCTTACCCGAAAGCACGAGCTGCGTGCCGCGCGTCATGCGATTGGCCAGCCACGGTTGGTTGAAGAAGGTCACGCGCAGAAAGCCGGTGCCATCCGAAACCACAACCTCAGTCATCTGCCCCTGGCCGCCACGGAACGGGCGGTTGGTGGTGCTCTGCACGGTGGCGATGATGGTCAATTCTTCACCGTATTGCACCCGGTTGATCGGTTTAAGCTGGCTGTAATCGTCATAGCGCCGCGGGAAGTAATATAGCAGATCTTCCAGGGTATTCAGCCCCAGCTCGCTCAACGTTTGCGCGTGTTTGGGGCCAATTCCGGGGATCACCGTCAGTGGGGCATTCAGCCCGGCGCTGCTCTCGCTTTCGGGCGGGCGCACATTGGGAGACTGCACGGGCGCTTTGCGCCCCATCGACCGGTTCTCGGCCGGCAGGTCGCGTTCCGGTGTAGGCACGTCCAGCACCGTCATCCGTGGGCGCGGCGCAGGCCTGTCCTGGCTGTCCGTAACCGGCCGGTTTGCCTGCAGCGTTTCAACCAGGCTGTGCAGCAGTGCTTCGCGCCCGGCAGGTTCGAGCTGCGGGTACTGCTGCAGGCCTTCGGCCACAGCGGTCAAGAGCGCTTCGGGGTACTGCGCCTCGCGCGCTTCGCGCTCCCAGGCTGGAAGAATCTTATCCAGGCCGCCAACGACGGCCTTGTTATCATAACCTCGTTCGGATTCGAGACGAAAGAATTTTTGAAGTTTCTCAATAGGTGATGGCATAGCCTTATTTTACTCGAAATCCGGGGTATCGCAGGCAACTGCCCGCCTGCGCTGGCATGACCAATTCAGGCGCGTGAATAAAAAGCGGGTTTCTGCGCATTGCGCAAAAACCCGCGTATATGCCTGTGCTGACCTTTTAGATCAGCCCGCGTGCCGCGTTGCTGGCGCGCGATGCGCGCGGATCGGGGTTCTCCACCACGATCAGCCCCTGCGTGCGCGGCCCCAACAGCGTGGCCAGCGGCAGGTTGATGCTGTGCTCGCTAAACGGCGTGCCGCTGAAAAAATCTTCGGCATGCTCGCGTAGCAGGCGTGAATCCTGCGTGTTGGGCTGCACGCTTTGCAGCAGCGCAATGTGCTGGATCGAGTCGAACTCGTCTAAAAACTCCTGGAAGAAGTCCAGCATGTTGCGGTGGTTGCGCACCTTTTCCAGCGCGGTCAGGTGGCCTTCTTCCATGGCGAAGATCGGCAGCAGGTTGAGCATTTCTCCCAGCGTGGCCTGCGCGTGGTCAATGTACCCGGCATAGCTCAGGTACGACAGCCCCGGCGTGCACACCACCATGTAGATGTGCGGGATCATGCTGCGGATCAGGCGCTCGATCTCAGCGCTGCTCATCCCGCCCGCCGCTGCTTCCGCCGCGGTCTGCACCAGGATACCCAGCCCCACAGAGGTGGTTTGTGAGTCGATCATCTGTACCCGCACGCGCCCCTTGAGCTCATCGGCCACGCGGTTGACGCAGCCATATACTTCGCTGAGCTGGGCAGACATCAGGATCGCGATCACGTCGTCATAGCTCTGGCCCAGGCTGAACAGCAGGTTCTGCAGCCTGTCTGCGGATGGCGCGCGCAGTTTGGGATTGAGCTGCGCGTTGGCCGAGGAAGGCAGGTTGTTGGCGCGAATATCACGGCCTTCGTCGAACACCACGCCATTCAGGACTACGTCCAGGCCCAGTACGCGCACCAGGTTGCGCCCCGGGAAGGCCAACTGTGGGAACTGCGCCGATGTATCCGTCAGGATGCAGACAGATCCCATGTTATTCTACCGAGATGATGAACTGGTAATGCGGCTGTAACCCTTCGTGCAACTCGATTTCATGCGAAGGGTACTGCTCGCGGATGCGATCTACAATGCGGTTAACTTCCGCGCGTGAGATATTGTCGCCATAGAACAGGGTAATCCGCTCGCGGTCGTCCGTTTCGCCTTTTTCCAGCAGGTCCAGGCAGGCTTCTTCCAGGTTGGAAGACGAGGTAACCAGCTTGCCGTTCAGTAACCCGATCACCTGCCCGGCTTCCACCTTGACCCCGTTAATTTCCACCGAGCGTGTGGCAATGGTGATTTCCCCGGTGACCACATCTTTGGCGGCTTCGGTCATTTCGCGCACCACGCGATCAAAATCGCCATCGGGGGCCATGCGCAGCATGGCCGAGAGGCCCTGCGGCACGCTGGTGCACGGGATCACCGCCACCTTCTTGACCGAAACGGTCGACGCGGTTTGCGCTGCCAGGACGATATTCTTGTTATTCGGGAGGACCACAATCTTTTCGGTGGGCAAGTCTTCGAACGCGCGTACGATTTCTTCCGTGCTCGGGTTCATCGTCTGCCCGCCTGCGACGATGGCCGCAACACCCAGGCTGGCGAAGATGCGCGAGATGCCTTGCCCCGGCGAGACTGCCACCACCGCGATTTGCCCCGGCGTAACCGTGGCCAGCGGCAGCCGCGCTTCCTTGGGCTGGCTCAGCACTTCCATCTGCGCCACCAGGTTTTCCATCGCCACTTTGGTGATGGTACCCAGCTTCATGGTAAATTCGATCGGCTCGTAGCGTTTCTCGTTGGGCACGTGGATGTGCATGCGGTAGAACCCGTCGCCTTCGCCCACCTGGATCGACGTGCCGATCTCGGCCAGGCCGCTGTAAAAGTGTTCCAAGTCCAGCGTGCCGTTCGGGCGGAAGTCCACCACCACTTCGTAATCCTGTCCAGGCTCTACCTCTTCCAGGCCCTGTTCCATCTGCATCGCCGAGAGCGGCTGCACCGTGTTGACCGGCGTTTCCAGTGGCATGCCCTTGAGCTGGCGCAGCATGCCTTCCAGGATGAAAAACAGGCCCTTGCCGCCGGAATCGACTACGCCTGCCTGCTTGAGCACCGGCAGCAGATCGGGCGTGTGCTGCACCGAGGTATCCGCCGCGGCGACCACCTTCTCCAGCAATTGCACCATATCCTGCGTTTCGCCGGTTGCCTGCTCGGCAGCCGTGGCAACATCTTTGATCACGGTTAGAATGGTGCCTTCCACCGGCCGCACAACACCCTTATAGGCTGTGTTGCGGCCTTCGGCCAGTGCCTGCGCCATGATATGGCAGTCCAGGCGCTCGTGGTTATCCGCGGCGCGCGCGATCCCACGCCAGATCTGCGATAGGATGACGCCCGAGTTGCCGCGCGCGCCCATCAAGGCGCCCTGCGCAACCGCGTGGATCACTTTGCCCACGTTCTTTTCGCCCGAACTGGCGATCTCGTTATACGCCGACTGCATCGTCAGCAGCATGTTCGTCCCGGTGTCGCCATCCGGCACGGGAAATACGTTTAACGCGTTGACCGTCTGCTGGTTGGTCTTCAGCCAGGTCAGCGCGGCTTCTACCAGGGTTTTAAAATTCTGCCCATCGAAAGATTTCATGCTCGCGGTGCTGCGACCTTCCGTGGAGGCTGTGGGTTGACTGTTGCTGCTCATATTGCTCCTAAGTTCCAGGGATACGCTGTTCCTTGTCCGTTAATCCGTGTCGCTGACGCGCAAGCCTCTCACATGGACGTTGACCGAAGTCACCGGGATGCCCATAGCTTTTTCGACCTGGTAGCGCACGCTGTCCGCTACGCTGGCCGCGACCATTTTAATCCGCGTTCCGTATTCAATTACGATATACAGGTCAATCTGGATGGTTTTGCCATCATATTGCACATCTACACCCATCGAGGGGTCCTTGACGATTACCTGGGCCAGGCCTTCGGCCAGGTTTTTCGCCGCCAGGCCCACAACGCCATACGACGACATCGCCGACTGGCACGCGATGGTAGCAATCGCCCGGTGGTAGACGTAGATATTTCCAAGTGGATTTTTATCAGCCATGCAAGTACCCTTTTTCCTGTCTCTATGCTTTAACAATCTTCCTTGTTAGGAGATACGGAATGTGGTAAAATCCCCTGTCGCAGCGGGGGACGGCTTTGGCCCCGCGTTTCACCAAGATATCGAAAGGAAATTCGACGATGGCAAAGTGTGAGTCCTGTGGCAAAACCACGACCTTTGGACACAATCGCAGCTTCTCCCTGCGGGCTACCAACCGCACCTTTCGCCCCAACCTGCAGCAGGTGACCGTGATGGTCAATGGGCGCAAGGTCCGCAAGGTTTTGTGCGCCAAGTGCATTCGCACCATGGCGAAGTCTGCTTAAGCCGGCATTTTTCATTTTCTAAAGAACGTGGACAAAAGTCTCGGCCTGCGGCCGTGATTTTTGTTTTAAGCCCCCGCGCTGCGCAGCGCGGCAATTCCCGCGGCAACGCCGCCCGGGTGCTTGAACACCGAGGTGGCTGCCACAAATACATTTGCGCCGGCTTCGGCGCAGGCCGGCAGCGTTTCGGCGGTGATGCCGCCGTCGACCTCAATATTGGCCTGCACGCCCAGCGCCTGCATCATCGCGCGGATCTGCGCGATTTTGCGCGGGGTGGTGGGGATATATTTCTGCCCCGAAAACCCGGGGTTGACGCTCATCACCAGCACCATGTCCACAAACGGCAGCACGGCTTCCAGGCTGGCAGCCGGTGTGCCCGGGTTGAGCACAATGCCCGGCGAGGCCCCCAGCTCGCGGATCACGCCCAGCGTGCGGTGCACATGCGGGTTGCCTTCGATGTGCACAGTTAAGTGCGTGGCTCCCGCGTGGATGAAGTCCTGCACGAAGCGCTCGGGTTTTTCGATCATCAGGTGCACATCCAGTGGCAGCGCAGTGATGCGCCGGCAGGCTTCTACGATCACCGGCCCCATGCTGATATTGGGCACAAAATGGCCGTCCATCACGTCCACGTGGATCCAGTCCGCCCCGGCGCGCTCGGCCTCGCGGATTTGATCGCCCAGGCGGGTGAAATCACTGGATAAAATGGAGGGGGACAACAGGAAGTTGTACATGCTCAACGCACCAGGTTGCGGATGGAAAGAATGATGTACAGCCAGAAGGGGATCAGCCCGCCCACGCTGATTACTGCCAGCAGCCCCAAAAAGACTGCCAGCCAATCGATGCCTGGTCCACCGGCATTTTCGCGCGGGTCGTTGGGTTGGGTGGCGTCCGCGCGCCGCGGTCGCGAGCGTTCGACGGCTGGTGCGGGCGCGGTGTTCACAACCGGGGGCGGGGCGGCGAGCGTGGCGCTGTTCTGCTGCGCGGTGGGGAAGTTGCCCGCGAAGGGGTCGGCCATGTTGCTGAAGCTGAGCAGCACGCGGCCAAGCTGGTCGGCGGTGCGGTAGCGCGCCGATGGCTCTTTGGCCAGCACCTTGAGGATGATTGCATCCAGCGCCGGGGGGATATCCGGGTTGAGGCGGCGGGGTGAGGTGGGCGGCGCATCGCGATGCAGCCGCGCCAGCTCGCTCGAATCATCTGAGGCAAACGGCAGCTTGCCGGTCAGCATCTCATACAGGATCACGCCCAGCGAATATACATCCGAGGCGGGTGAGGGGGCATAACCGGCGGCCTGTTCGGGCGAGAAGTATTGCGGCGAACCCCACACCACGTCATTCTTCTCGTCAGGGTGAATGCTGGCCAGCGCGCGCGCAATACCGAAGTCGGTCACTTTGAGGCGCTGGTCGGGCGAGACCAGCATATTGTGCGGCTTGACGTCGCAGTGTACCAACCCGGCGCGGTGCGCATAGCCAATCCCGGCGCAGGCCTGCACGATCAGTGGAATGGCTTCATCCACCGCGAAGCGGCCGCGCTGCTTCATCATCGTTTTCAGGTCGGTGCCTGGAATGTATTCCATCACGATGAACAGCCGCCCGGCATCCAGCCCGAAGTCGTGTACCATCACGATGTTCGGGTGGGATAGGTTGGCTGCGGCGCGCGCTTCCTGGCGAAATCGCTCACGAAAATCATCATCTCGCGAGAAGTCCTGTCGCAGCACCTTCACCGCCACCGGCCGTTCCAGCATCAAGTCGCGCGCCAAATACACAACTGCCATACCCCCGGTGCCGAGGGTCTGTTGGAGCTGGTACCGGTTCCCCAGCAGGGGTGTCGCGGGTGGTGGTGGGGCCGTTTGCATATGCCTTCCGGGATTATAACACACAGTTTTTCTTGCTGATATAATTGTTAAATAGGGAGAGAACATGAGCCGAGTCAGCCGCTATTTCCGCGAAAACCCGTTGTCGTACCTGTTAATTGCCATTCCGCTGGCGCTCATTGCCGATTTTGCCGGCTGGAGCCCGCTGCTGGTATTTGGACTTTCCGCGCTGGCGGTAGTGCCCCTGGCCGGGATGATCGGTACAGCCACCGAAGCCCTGGCCGCCTACACCGGCCCGCGCATTGGCGGCCTGCTCAACGCCACGCTGGGCAACGCTGCCGAGCTGATTATCACCCTGGTTGCCATCCGCGCCGGGCTGCTCGACCTGGTAAAGGCATCCATTACCGGCTCGATTCTTGGCAACCTGCTGCTGGTGATGGGCGCGGCGATGGTCTTTGGCGGCGTCAAACACGGCCTGCAGCGCTTTGACCGCCGCGCCGCGTCGAACCATTCCATCCTGCTCATCCTGTCGGTGATGGCGCTGGTCATCCCCTCAATCTTCAGCCATTCGATGGGCCCGGAGACTTCGCTCACCGTCGAGGCGCTCAGCCTGAGTGTGGCGGTGATCATGATCGTGCTCTATGCGCTGGGGCTGCTGTACAGCCTGCGCAGCGCGGAAAACCCGGTCACACACCCGTCCACCGAAGCCGTAGAACATCACCACCCCAACCTCTCGGTGCGTCAGTCGATCATTCTGCTGGCGCTGGCCACGGTCGGCGTGGTATTTATGAGCGAGCTGCTGGTCTCGGCCACCGAGCACGTGGTGGAGCGCTTTGGCCTGTCGGAATTCTTCCTGGGCATCATCCTCATCCCCATCGTCGGTAACGTGGCCGAGCACGTGGTAGCGGTGCAGGTGGCCATGCGCAACCAGATGGACCTGAGCGTGGAAATCGCGGTTTCGTCCAGCGTGCAGGTGGCGCTGTTTGTGGCCCCGCTGCTGGTGTTCGTCAGCCTGGCCATGGGCCACCCGCTGACCCTGATCTTCAACACCTTTGAGCTGCTGGCAGTGGGCAGCGCCTGCATCATTGCCGCCCTGGTCGCCATTGATGGCGAATCACACTGGCTGGAAGGCGCGTCGCTGCTGGCAGTCTATCTGATCCTGGCGGTTGCCTTTTTCCTGCTGCCTGCCTGACCTGGCAGGGATTGCTGAGGGAGCCATGTACTTCCAATTATTCGGCCGGCGCATCAGCGCGTACGTACTGGTTGGGGCCCTGGTGATCACGGCCATTCTATTCGGCATCGTGCTCATCCTGCTGCTGACTGCCAACGCGGGGCGCGCGCCCGGCGGCGCGCCAACTGCGGTGTTCACCGTCATCCCCGCGCCCACATCTACCCCCGGCCCGCTGCCCGGAGCGCTGCCCACCCAGGCGCCGACCCCCGCCAGTCTGACGGTAGGCGGCATCAGCATCGGGGCGTATGTGCAAATCGTCAATACCGATGGCGCCGGGCTGAGGCTGCGTTCCGACGCCGGAACGGACTTCTCCATGCGCTTTCTTGGCCGCGAGTCCGAAGTCTTTGAAGTGCGCGACGGCCCCAAGGACGCCAACGGCTACACCTGGTGGTACCTGGTGACGCCGATGGATGAAAGCCGGAGCGGCTGGGCTGCATCCGAGTGGCTGGAAGTCGTCCAGAAACCCGCGCCGTAATCATCACACGAATGTTTTCCTTTCGCGCAACAAGTACCCTGAGCCTCGTCGAAGGGTACGCCCCCGCGTGGAAGCCCACGCCTCTACAGGAACCCGCATGAACCCAATCCCCACCAACATTACCGCTAACCGCAACACCGGAGAGCTGACCATCGCCTGGAACGACGGCGATACCTGCATTTACTCGTTCAAGCTGCTGCGCGCCGCCTGCCCGTGCGCGTCCTGCCGCGGTGGACACGAAAACATGCGTTCTGAGCCCGACCCGGCCGTCTTTGACGTGGTGCTGCCCGATTCCCCCGCCGTGCGCCTGGTGAAGGTCGAAGCTGTCGGATCCTACGCCATCATGTTCGAATGGGAGGACGGCCACCACTTCGGCATCTACAACTGGCACTACCTCAAGGCGTTGTGTCCGCCGATTCAGTAACCCGTGAAAAAGCCGGCCACATTTTGTGGGCCAGGCAAAGCACTCCCCCCAAAACCGTTCTTCGTTCTTCTAGCCCTCCGAAGTGAGGCTTGGGGGGAGATGGAGGGGGTGCGCGCTAGCCGTTAAATCTTCCCATCCTACAAATCAAAATACATCTCCACCTCATACGGATGCGGGCGCGAGCGCACCTTGTAATCTTCCTCGGTCTTGCGCTTGATCCATAGACGGATCATCTCCTCGCTAAACACGTCGCCTGCCAGCAGGAACGCGTGATCATCTTTCAACGCCTGCAGCGCGCCTTCCAGCGAGGTGGGCAGGCTCTTGATCGTCGCGCGGCGCTCTTCCGGCCACGAGAACACGTCCTCGTCAATCGGGCCAAAGCCCGCCGCCGTGGGATCAATCTGCCGGCGGATTCCGTCAATCCCGGCCATCAACTGCGCCGCCATCGCCAGGTACGGGTTGCAGGTGGCGTCCGGCGGGCGGAATTCGAAGCGCACTTCGTTGGGCTCGGTGGCATACTTGGGCACGCGGATGGCCGCGCTGCGGTTGCCCTTGGAGAAAAAGGCGTTGATGGGCGCCTCGAACCCCGGCACCAGCCGCCGGTAGGAATTGGTAGACGGGCTGGTGAAGGCCAGCACTGCCGCCGCGTGGGTCAGCAGCCCGCCGATATACCACAGCGCTTTCTGGCTGAGCAGATTGGGGCCGGCCGCGTCGTAGAAAAGGTTGGTTTCGCCATCCAGCAACTGCTGGTGAAAGTGCATCCCGCTGCCGGCCTCGCCGTACAGCGGCTTGGGCAGGAACGTCACTGTCTGCCCGGCCTGCATGGCCACATTCTTGGCCACGTACTTGATGGCCATGCACGCGTCCGCCGCGTCCAGAATGCCCATCAGCGGCGTCTCGATCTCGCACTGCCCCGGGCCGCCCACCTCGTGGTGGTGGTATTTGACCGGGATGCGCAGCGCGTCTTCCAGCATGATAGCCATTTGCGCCCGCAGGTTGAAGAGCTGGTCGCTGGGGGGAATGGCGTGGTAACCGCCGTGCAGCGGGATGAAGTGCCCCTGCCCGCCGCCTTCAGCGCAGTTCCAGCTCGCTTCCACCGAATCGACGCGGTAGCTGGCCACGTTGACGCCGTTGTCCATCACCACGTTATTGAAAACGTAAAACTCGAACTCCGGCCCCCACAGGCTGCTCCGCGCGATGCCATTGGCCTGCAAAAAGCCCTCGGCGCGCCGCACCACCTCGCGCGGGTCGCCCGCGAAGCGCTGCTTGCTGTCGGCTTCCACCGTATTGCAGATAAAGCTCAGTGTAGGCGCTTCCCAGAATGGGTCCAGGAACCCGGTCGAAAGGTCGGGGATGAGCGCCATATCCCCGGCGCGCACGTTCTTGAAACCGACGCTCGAACCATCGAAGCCTACTCCACTGGTCATCACGTCCGCGTTGAACTGGCTGGACGAAAGGGTTACGTGGTGCCAGCGCCCCCACAGGTCGCTGAACTTCAGGTCCACCATGCGCACGTTGTGCTCGCGCAGGTAGGCGGATGCTTCGGCGAAATCTCGAAACATACAGGCTCCTTGGGTGTGAGATTGGGTAGAAAAATGCGCGGGGAGCCATATCCCCGCTTGCCTCTATTGTACCGGATGGCAAAACGCCGCGTCTAGTAACGGATGGTTGCTTCGCCGGTTCTATTGTCACGTTTCCGGCGCGGTTCGTCCTTGCCTTAAAATGGGAACATGTCGGGTGGCTGAGCCAGATGGCGGAAGGCAGTATCGTTCCAGGGTATTTCATCTATAATTACTATATGCTCTCCCAGTTCAACATGGTTGGAAAAATCGTTGGCATCAAGCGCCCGGTGACGCTGACACCTACGCTTTCGCCAACCCGTAACCTGACCCGCACCGCCACGCGCACGCAAACGACCACGCCCACGCCGACGCGCACGCAAACCGCAATGGTGAGCCTTACCCCTACCATGACCCCTACGCGCACCGCGAGCGCCACGCGCACGCCCGTGCCCACCGGCACGCCCACGCCCAACGCGAGCCTCTCCGGCATGGCGTGGACGTTCTACTACCTGACGGGAAGCGAGCGCGTGGCGATGCGAGTAGTAGACGCCGGCTCCGACCAGTTGTATTATCTATTTACGGATCATCTGGGTTCCACCAGCGAAGTGCGCAACGCCGATGGATCACTGCACAGCGCGCAGGGGTATAAGGCGTTTGGGGAGGTGTGGTACCGCATGGGCAGCCTGCCCACCGGCCGCACCTACACCGGGCAGACCGAGATTGAGTACGGCCTGCTGCATTATGGGGCAAGGACGTACGACCCCGGCCTGGCGCGGTGGGTTCAGCCGGATACGATCATTCCACAGCCGGGTAATCCGATGGCGTGGGATCGGTTCGAGTACGGATTAAACAATCCGTCAAGATATACAGACCCAACTGGACATTTTACTGAAGACGAAATCCAACAATACTTTGGTGTCGATTCCTGGGATGATGTATTAAAGGTATTTCAAGAAGGGGGTGCTTTAGAGGGCCGTTGGGGTTGGTTAACAGTGCTACAAAAAGCTGAACTGGGGGATGAAATTTGCATTAATTGGGATGTAGATCAACTTCCCAATGATCATCCAGGTGCCGAGTCATCTTTCAAAGGCAAGTTTGAGTTAGATAAATCTGGTCGGTTAATTATTACCGGGGAAAGCAATTACATGGACCAGATAAAAGCGGCTAAATACGGGTCAAACTACGTTCTAATGCACTATACCTCCGATGATGCAAAAAAAGGAGCGGCGGCATTTCTAATAGCTGTGACAGATATAACCGTTGGTATTCCCGCATTTGGATTAATTCTATCTGGCCAACCTCACCTAATGAAAGCTGGCGAAGCTTTGGAAACATTGGTAGTACTGCCAGTCAATGTTCTGGGTGTTAAAATGTGGCGGGATGCGGAACATAGTAAATTAGAAGAAGTTTTAAATGTATCCGCCATACCTGATCAAAACGTTCCTCACACTCCGTATCGTAACCAGGAGCCCAACTGATGAGCGGACGACAATGGTTCGCCTCATTGCTTTGGGTGGTTGGATTTAATCTTTCTGTTGCATTGATTGCAATTTATTGGGGCATTGGTTGGACAATAGCAATATTGTGTCTTCGCCATATATTGCTTGGAATTCCAAGAATATATGGTCGTTGGAGAGGTTTATTCTTAGGCTCTACCGAGCCAATAACTAGTGTGAAGGCTAACCAAAGGTGGCCGGATCGAAATTGGTTGATTGAAACAAGTCTATTAATCGTTTTCGCAATAATAGCAATTCTGGGCTTTAACATACCTCTGAAGGATATTCTTTTTCATAATTGAAAGACGAGCGAAGGGTCTCACGACCGCCTCAGCTCGCCTTCCTCTTGGGTGCATTTTCAGTATACAACGGAGCAAGTTGAAAACCAATACCCTGCTCATTAAAAACAGAATAGGGACCCAACCCGCTCCATACCAGTTCGTAGGATGGGTTCGCTTTTGAAACCATCACGGCATAGCCGTTTGCAATCATTCCTATGGAACACGATCGAATACAAAGGTGTGATCCGTGATAGCACTGAGGGAAAGTGGAATCAAAATCTACAATATTCTGGATTATGACGCCGATCGCGAAGCATCCCCGTGGGACAACCACCTGGCGCGCCAGGGGGTGGTGAACCAGAACGGCTACCGCTACGTGTACGACGGCGACGGCAAGCTGCTGGTGAAAGTGAACGAGGCCACCGGCGAGCGCACGCTGTTTTTGGGCAGCTATGCCGAGGTGCGCTACAGCGGGGCGGCGCAGCCCACCGCCACGCCCGGCGCCACCAGCAGCCCGACGGTGACGCGCACCCCCTATCCGACGCGCACCAGCACCCCCACGCGCACGCTGACGCCTACGCCGACCAGAACGCGCACGCCCACCAAAACCAGCACGCCCGCCGCCACGCGCACCCCTACCCGCACCCCCACGCGAGTGACGGTCACCCAGACCTACACGCGCACGGTGCGCCCGGTGACGCTGACGCCAAACCTGACCAAGACCGCCACCAGAACCGCCACCGGCACGGCCACGGCCACAAGAACCGCAACGGCCACGGTAACCCGCACCCCCAGCGTAACCCCCACGCGCACCGCGAGCGCCACGCGCACGCCTGTACCCACCGGCACGCCCACGCCCAACGCGAGCCTTGTGGGCATGGCCTGGACGTTCTACTACCTGGCGGGAAATGAGCGCGTGGCCATGCGAGTAGTAGACGCCGGCTCCGACCAGTTGTATTATCTGTTTACGGATCATCTGGGTTCCACCAGCGAAGTGCGCAACGCCGATGGCAGCCACCTACGGTAGCGCCCAGGGGTACACCGCCTTTGGCGCGGTGTGGTACCGCATGGGCAGCCTGCCCACCGACCGCACCTACACCGGGCAGACCGAGATCGAGTTTGGGCTGCTGCATTATGGCGCAAGGGCGTATGACCCCGGGCTGGCACGGTGGGTTCAACCGGATACGATCATCCCGCAGCCGGGGAATCCCATGGCGTGGGATCGGTTCGCGTATACGCTGAATAATCCCCTAAAATTTAGCGATCCAAGTGGGCATGGCCCAGTTTGTGAAGGTAGCTACTATGGCTGTACCAGAAAGCAGTATTTTAATGTCTCATTGATTAATGGTTCTCTTCAAAATTGGAAATGGGCAATCAAGGCTCAATTTGGTATAAGCTTAAGGGATGGAACTGATTATGACAAGACGATAGATAATAACGATGGGACCAAAACCACGACTCATTATAAAGGTAGACAATGGGACCTGGTAAATGCGCGCATCGCTGGTACGGCTTTAGCAACAACAGCTTCCATACAGATTGGAGTTCGTTCTACAAAAGGCTCCACTCTCAGTCTATATTATCATCCTAGCGGGGCTGGTCATTATTCAGGGTGGACCTCTGGAGCAAATATTGACTTTTATACTTCAACTGTTATACCTAACCAAAACTTTTACCATGAATATGGGCATTTGATCGACAACATGAGTAGTAATCTTTACTCACAATCGTTGGGCGCTAATGCTCATTATGCATCAAATACAAAAACATATTTATGGGGAGGAAATGGAATTGATAACATTAACATAGAGAAAGTGTTGTACAGCACCACATTACGCGATCCCAACTGGGACAGTGGTGCAGTTTATGCTGTGCAACACCCCTCAGATGACCCGATTGAGCAATGGGCTGATGTCTACGCAAACCTCGTTGTAGACAATATCAAGGATAAAGATTTGCTGGAATATCTCCATGGAGGGCCTCATCCGTAAAAATAGCATAAAGGTATAACTTTCTTTCAAAATCGGGCAAAGGTTTATCTTATGAAAAAATACGACAAATTGATAAAATGTTTACTGCTTGTATTGGTATTCTGCTATACAGCGTTATTAGGTTGTAACAGACAGTTATCGCCCACGGAAGCCAGTCTTACTACTGTTGGTTCACCTTCAGCGGTCGTCCTCTTGCCTCATGTTGAGCCAGCGCATCAAACACCCACTTCTAATACGATTTCATTGCCAACGGTAGCGATAACGCGAACTCCGACAGTTCGACTCACTCGAGAACCAACATTCAATCCTACACAGTTCGCCGACGTTGCGGAAGACTTTCTCAATCGAACTTAGGATTGTGGGGCACCATGCATTTTTGGGATTTCTGCTGGTGAGACAAAAATAGATGAGGCGATTCAAACGTTTCGCAAGCTTGGTTATCCATTGAGAAAAAACCAATATCCGAGTGGGAAAGAATATTTAAGCACGTTTTTTGGGCTTCAAAAACAAAATATCTCGGTGACGATTGACATTATGGAACGGGAAACAACTGTAAAGAATATTGATGTAGGGATCATGTTACCAGGATATCAAGCGGTTCCAGCGCCACGTGCATGGCAAGCGTTTTCCCCGGAAACGATTCTCGCTCATTATGGCACGCCCTCTCAGATAAGTTTTAACCTATCCTTTCCAACCGAAGAAGGATTTCCACAGAAAACTGCCTGGTATGACATGATTTTGGAATTTAAGGATTTGGACCTTATTATTCAATATTTCCACGGGTGGGCGATTGAAGAAAACTTGATCAAAATCTGTCCAATTAGTGACCAATACACCAGTGTTTCGCTCTATCTTGGCAAAGACTTAGAATATCCGCCCCATCGCGCTGTGCCTTTGGAAAATGTTTCCTCATTAACCCCGGATCAACTCACACGGCTGCTGACTAGTAATTCGGAAGATAAATGTTTTGAGTTGTCAAAAAGCGCTTTTTTTTCCTACGGAGTGGACGGCGGTAGTCAGTAGGGTGGGTTCGCTTTTGAACCCACCCTTTGATACTCCTGCCGGCAGCGACCCACCCTTCGCGCCGTTTCGACGGACGCCTATCCGATCTCCGAGACCAGCATGGACGCTCTTTGTCACGCAAGTAGGCAGTGGCGCTTGCTTAACCCTACCACTCTCTTCCCAAACTCTTAAGCGAGTGTAAGGTGCAGCGCGGCTTTTTGCGTTGCA
>JBDHWQ010000027.1:0-34999 GCA_039810245.1 Longilinea sp.
GCGCGCTCCACCGAGATGGTGACCTGGGCACTGCTGTGGTACGCGCTGGGCCTGCTGGGCCACAGCCTGGTAGAAATCATCAGCCGCGCCTTTTATGCGCTGCATAACACCCGCACCCCGGTGACGGTGGGCGTGGCCGCCATGACCCTCAACATCGCCCTGAGCCTAGCATTCGCGCGCCTGTTCGCGACCTGGGGCTGGATGCCGCATGGTGGGCTGGCAGCGGCCAATGCCCTGGCAACCACGCTGGAAGGGCTGGCGCTGCTGGCGCTGATCCGCCAGCGATTGGCGGGGCTGGAAAGCCGCCGGCTTCTGGCAGGGTTGGGAGCGGCGCTGCTGGGCGCGGCAGTAATGCTGGCCGCGCTGTGGTTCTGGCTGGCGTGGGCCGGCTCGCGCTCTGACCTGCTGGCAGCGGGCGGTGGCGTGGTGGTTGGCGCGCTGGCCTACGCGCTGGCGCTGGCGGCGCTGCGTTTACCGGAAGTTTCAGCGCTGGCCGGGGCGGTGCGCCGCCGCCTGCGGCGTTAACCGCTGCTGCACGTAGCCGGCGCAGATTAGCACGGCCGGATGGCAGCCGGTGCTATACTATCCATATCCACCTCATCCTTCAGGAGCGAACATGAACGACATCGGCAGCCGGTTTCTGCGCGAGACGCGCAGCGAGAATACGTCCGTTTCCCCACAGCGGCGTGGTGATCCGCAGCCACCGCTGGAGCAGGCTTACCCAGCCGATGCGCGCCTGATCGACCTGCCCGAGCCTGAATCACTGCAAATGCCGGCGCTGGATGTGCGCGCCGCCATCGAGCAGCGCAGCAGCCAACGGCGCTACAGCGACCAGCCCTATACGCTGGAGGAGCTTTCGTTCCTGCTGTGGTGCACGCAGGGCGTCAAGGCGGTCACCGAGCGGCCGGCCACACTGCGCACCGTGCCGTCCGCCGGGGCGCGGCATGCCTTCGAAACGTATCTGCTGGTAAACCGCGTAGATGGGCTTGCGTCGGGACTGTATCGCTATATCGCCCTCGAGCACGCGCTGATGGAAGTGGATCTTTCCGCCGCCATTAATGCGCGGCTGACGGCAGCCACGTTTGACCAGAAGCACATTGAGAACAGCGCGGTTGCTTTCTTCTGGGCGGCGGTGGCCGAGCGCATGACCTGGCGCTACGTAGAGCGCGGCTACCGCTACCTGTTTCTGGATGCCGGGCATGTGTGCCAAAACCTGTACCTGGCCGCCGAAGTCATCGGCGCCGGGGTGTGCGCCATTGCCGCTTATGACGATGTGGCGCTCAACCTGGCTTTAGGGTTGGATGGCGAGGCAAACTTCGCGGTCTATGCTGCTTCGACCGGCAAGCGGATGCTGTGATCACCGCGAGTCGGCCGGTCGCACCTTCAGGTCTTCCGGAGTGATCTTAACGCCTTTAAATTCATCAAAACTCAGGTGACGCACGCTGAGGCCTTTTTCCGCGCGCAGCCGGGTGAACATTGAAAGGTAGCTATCTACCAGGCGGGCTTGCCAATCCAGGCCAACTTTGCCGGCCACGGCCTGGATGCTCTCGGCGTCCGGTCCTTCCAACTCAATAAAGTTGCCGTAGGGCATTTCGTCCAGCGTGACCCGCACATTGTCGAGCTGGTAGGTAGTGCGGTACTTTTCGTACATGATCATTACCTGGTAACCCAGCGCCTGCAGCAGGTGTTCGGTGGTGGCAAAGCTGCTCACCTCGACTTCGATTTCCTGGCGCACGCTCACCGCAAGGCCAGGCTCGGCAGGGCCTTTATAGGTGAGTATGGCGCGCTGGTCCATGCGCAGGCGCAGCACGCGGTGAGCGCGGGTCAGCGCGCCATCGGGCGTGTCATAGCGCAGGTTCAGCTCGTGCACACGCGCCGAAACCAGCTCGGCGCCGTTGGCACGGATATGCTGCTCAAACAGCGGAAGTTTTTGAATGTAAAACTTAACTTCGATTTCCTGCTCGCTCATGGCGCACCTCGATTTTCCGCTGGTTGGCTTTTGGTTTCCATGGCCTGGATGGTTATAATAAAAGCACCCCCAAACCTGTGTTCATAGTATAGCGCGGAAACGGTTTGGCAGTTGTCTTTGTTAACAGGGAGCAAGCTGCGCGACGATATGGACGATTACAACGACCCGGTGGATGAAGAACTGGACGCGCCGCTGCAAGAGGTGCGCGGTAATCGCGCGCTGGCCGCGGGCGCGGTGGTGGCAGTGATCCTGGTGCTGTTGTGCATCCTGGGCGCGGCGCTGGGGGCGATCTACTTCTTCAACCTGCCGGGCAGTGGCGCGCAGCCGCTGCCGGCTGCGCCGGATGGTTCCGGGCAGGATGGCGCACGCGCCAACCCGCAGAGCAACCCGGGCCTGATCCTGAAGACCTTTACGTTCGACCAGCCCGAGGGTTGGGCCACCGGCGGCAGCGACGACCAGAGCGCGCAGGTTACGCAGCAGGTGGCGGATGGACGCTACACCTGGCGCATCAACGCACGCCAGCCAGTCAACCGACAGTCGTACCTGCTCGATTTTCAACCAGGCGTGGCTTCTACCGGCTATCAGATTTCGGTTGACGCGCGCGTGGTGGAAGGCCCAGCCGACGCGCTGTACGGCATCTGCTTCCACTATGAGAGCGCCGAGCGCTACTGGGAGTTCCTGGTGGATGATTCCGGGCGGGCGGTTGTGGCGGCGCGTGACGGCGCGCGCTGGGCGTACCCGGGCGGGGTGCAGGTGGCGGATGCGCCCGTGCAGCCCGGCGGGGTAAACGTACTCACCATTCAGGTGACGCCCAAAACGGCGGCCTTTTTCGTCAACGGGTCGCTTGTGGCTGAGCTGGCGGAATCGGCGCACCAGGAAACAACGCTGCTGAGCGGCAGCTTTGGCCTTGCCATCGATCTGGGCCGCGCCGGTGAAGCGGCAACGATCGAGTTTGATAACTTCGTCGTCTCCGCGCCGGGGATGAAACCGTAAAACGATAAATCTTTAAGTTTCGCTTTGATCTGAAGTCGTTATAATGGTTGCAAGATCTGGTTCAAATGTTCGATAATGCACAAGCGGAGGGGTGATGCCGGTCAACTTTCAATCCATTCAGGCCCAGATCCGCGAGATGGGGCAAAAAGCAGAGCTGCGCGAGCGCGACCTGCTGGCAAAACTGCGCAAAGCGCGTGAAGTGCTTTATACCTACGCCGTGGAAACCGAGGCGGTGCGCCAGCGCGTGGCTCAGGCGGCCACGGCGGCCAAAAGCCTGCGCTGCGCGCTGCCCAGCGGCGAGCCGCTGACCACCCAGCTTCCCACGCCGCCGCTGCGCTGCGAGTACGTGCTGCTGGCCGCGGATGGCTCGCAGGTGGTGCCTTCACACCACGACGCGGTGGAGTTCGGGGTGATCAACGTGGGGGCGGTGCGATTCCTGCCCGGGCAGCCGTACGCGCCGCGCGAGTATATTTACAGCGAGCTGTTGTTCCACGATAAGCTCTACACCGCGGATGGCTACCTGCTGACCGAAGAAGTGGTGGCGCTCAAGCGTGATGTGGCCGAGCGTGGCACGCTGGCCGACCTGGCGCGCCAGGAAAAGCTGCCGGTCGTCACCCTCACCGACGGGCAGCTCGAAATCTACGGCGAATCGAAACGCTCGAAGGAATTTGACCGCGAGATCGAGCGCTACAAGAATGTGCTCAACGATCTGGCCGCGCAGGGGGTGATCACCGCCGGGTATGTCTCCAAGCCGCGCTCCGACCTGGCGGTGCGCATGCTCGACCTGATGCTGCTGGAGCGGCTGGAGATGGCCGGCAATGAGCGCATGCGCCAGCTTGGCGGTTTGACGGACGCCACGCTGTTCGCCGGCTTCCGCGACATTCCGCCGCTGCTCGCCCCGGGCGAGCGCTCGGCGGTATTCGGTATCTATTCCAAGCCCAACACGCCTTTCGACGGCGCGCTGGCAGTGCATTACTTCTACCTCAACGTGGGCACAGCCCATCGCCCGGTGCTGGCGCGCGTGGAAGTGCCGGCCTGGGTGGCCGCCGACCCGGCACTGATCGACCTGCTGCAGCACGCGCTGGTGGCACAATGCCAGGCGCTGGGCAGCCAGCCGTATCCCTACGCGCTGCATCGCTCGCACGAAGTGGCGGTGGTCAGCCTGGAAGAAAAGAAACAGCTCGAGAATATGATCATGATCGAGCTGCGCCGGCAGGGCGCGCAGGTGGACAGCTTGTCGGAAAAACAGTTTCACAAAGAGCTGCAGCATCGCACGAGGTACCCCTAAATGAGCATCCCCACCACTCACAGCACCCCGCGCCAGGTAGAGATCGGCCGGCTGCTGCGCGCCAGCACCACCGGGTGCGTCATCGGCTGCCGCGTCAGCCAGCTGGATGTGCCCTCGTTTGGCTGTATGGTCAGCATCCCGCTCCAGCCCGGCTATCAGGTTTTCGGCCTGATTTATGATATCCATATTGATGATGATGGGCTGGTACGCCAGCTTGTCACCGCAGAAGGTGTGCCGGAAGATGTGATCCAGGACAACCGCCAGAACCGCAACGTGCCGATTGAGATGAGCGTGCTGCTGGTGGGTTACCAGCAGGGCAGCCGCGTCTACCACATGATTCCGCCGCGCCCGCCGCTGACCCTGGACGCAATCTACATCTGCTCCGATGAGGAGACCTGCCGCTTCTGTTCGGCCGGGCATTTTGGCTATTTCCGCCACGTGCTGCGCGCGCAGGACCTGCCGGTGGGCGAGCTGCTGGCGGCGCATATGCAGAATGTGGCGCGCTCGCAGCGCAGCCACGGCAACCCGGGCTGGGTGGAACAGGCCACTCAGGAGCTCATCACCCTGCTGCGCGACGATTACCCCACGCTGATGGCGGTGCTGGGCGCGCTGGGTGACGCCGATTTGCAGTACGCGGAATAAGGGGACAACATGCCAGACTTCATGACCGACCCAACCATTGGCTATATCGTCGGCGGCAACCTGAAAGACACGCTGCGCGTGCGCCTGACCGTGCCGGCGCACGAGGTGCAGGAAGGCGGCTTTGTGGTCATTGCCAGCGGGCCGTGGCAGTTTTACGGGCTGATCACCGACCTGGAGCTGGGCGCCACCGACCCGCGTTTTGCCGACGAGCAGAGCGAAATGCGCCTGCCGCGCGGGCTGGCCGGGCTGCTGCACGGGCAGACGCTGTATACCAACCTGGCGGTGCTGCCCTCGCTGATGCTGGAAAGCGGCCCGGACCTGGGCGACCCGGGCTACGAAGCCTGGGCGCGCACGCACCCGGCCGGCGGCGGTAAGGCCATCCCGGTCAAGACGGTGCCGGCGCACCACGCCCCGGTGCGGCTGGCGCGCGCCGAAGACGTAGCCGCCATCTTTGGCGATGAGAACGCCACCAACTTCCGTGTGGGCAACACCCGCGAGCAGGGGCATCCCATCTGCCTCAACCTGGAGAAGTTCGTGCAGCGCTCCTCGGGCATCTTTGGCGCTACCGGCACGGGCAAATCCTTTCTCACGCGCATCATCCTGGCCGGGCTGATCCACTCCAACACCGCCTCGGTGCTGATTTTCGACATGCACAACGAATACGGCTTCGATGACACCGCCTCAGACACCAATGAGAAAGTGGTAGGGCTGAAGACCAAATTCCAGAGCCGGGTGCGCACGGTGGGCCTGGGGCGCGGCAGCACCATCCGCGGGCTGCGGCCAGACTTTGACCTGGAAATCGCCATGAGCGACATCCAGCCGGAAGACATCGAGCTGCTGTCGCGCGAGCTGAACCTGAAAGAGACCACGCCCACCACGCTGGACGCGCTGGTGCAGGATTTCGGCCGCGCCAACTGGTTTCAGGAATTCAAGGCGCTGCGCAATGGCGCGATGATCGAGACGGACGAGGGTAAGAAAATCCCCGCGCCCGACAGCGTGGCCGCGTGGGCCAACAAGCTGGGCGTCAACGTGATGGCGGCCGAAGGGCTGCACGGCAAGCTCAGCCGCGTGTTCGAGCTACCGTACATCAATGAAAAACCGGCGGCCAACGCGCTGGCCGAGATCATCCGCGCGCTGGAGAACGGCCAGCACGTGGTGCTGTCGTTTGGCGAGCACGAGCGCGACCTGGATTACCTGCTGGTCACCAACCTGCTCACGCGCCACATCCGCCGCCATTGGGAAGAAAAGACCAATGCCTTCCGCACGCACGGCAAGCAGGAGCCGCGCCCGCTGGTGATCGCGGTGGAAGAGGCGCACAAGCTGCTCAACCGCGAGATGGCCTCGCAGACCACTTTCAGCACCATCGCGCGCGAGATGCGCAAGTACTACGTCACCCTGCTGATCATCGACCAGCGCCCGTCGCAGATCTACGACGAAGTGATGTCGCAACTTGGCACGCGCATTTCCGGCTGGCTGGGCGACGACGCGGATATCTCCGCGGTGCTTTCCGGCCTGGCCGGACGCGACGCGTTGCGCGGGATGCTCTCGCGGCTGCAGCCCAAAGAAGAAGTGCTGCTGCTGGGCTGGGGCGTGCCCATGGCCATTCCGGTGCGCACGCGGCGCTACGACAACCAGTTCTGGAAAGAGCTGATGGGGATCGAAGGCAAGCGCGGCGAGTCGCAGATTTTGAAAGAATTGGGATTCTAGAAGTGTAGATTTCAGTATAAGCAAAGAAATTGTGACATATATCACTTGCACGTGAAAAAAAGATGAGTATTCTGAGTGTACGGGGAATTATAGTTAAGTTTCTGCTTTAGTGGCAAATTGAATACAGGATGCAATGATCCGGGGGGCTAGTTTGGTCGCTCATCCTCTTGACGCGCGCAACTAGAACAGGAAGGCTCTTCGGGGAGCAAATAGCGAAACCGGCCGTGCATGCATGGCCGGTTTTTGATTCTTGCTAAGGAAAAGAGGGAGAAATGAGACAAACTCTTGGTTCATATAATGGAGCTTTCCGCTTATTTATAATCATCATTTTAGTTATGCAGCTCTTGATTTATCCGATAACGATTACTAATGCTATGGCGACGACTAAAACGTACATTCCTGTAACCAATAATGGCTTTAGTTCTTCTTTAGGTACACGAAATTTATTGTTGACCACAGATGCTCAACAAAATAACGAGGTTCAAATTATCGAAGGGACAGTTGAAGTGCCAGATGATTTATTAGATAGTATTAAGCAGGCTATTCAAAATGGGATTGACCTATTACCAACTTCGCAATATTACGCAATAACAGATATTCAAAATTATGATTCTTGGAAGTTCATTTCAGTAGTTGGGCTTGTCAATATAGAACAACCTTCTAAGTGGAATATTATAGATAATGGAGTTTGGTTTGGCCTCGTTTTGGTAGAAGACCAAAATAATAAACCTATAAAATCAGCTATTGAAGGAACACAAGAATACACGCAAATATTATCAACGATCCCTAATTATGTACTACCGTTACGGGTAAAAAGCGATCTTGATCCATCTTCGGTTAATCCAAGTGCATATACAGGCTATGCATTTCCCTGGGAGAGTGGAACGAGCATGCGTTATGGTGTAGCCGGAGTGCATGATAATGGTTTCTCAACGGGTTGGAAAGCAGTAGATTTTGTCTCCGATGGAGCTTCAGGGCATTCGCCTAACCGCTTGCTAGCTGCAGCAACTGGCACAATAAGTTACCGTTGTAGCCCTAGGTCAGGTGAAAATACTACAGCGGTAAGAATAGGCGATTTATTCTATACCCACTTAATCACGAACAGCAATCTTGCAATAGGTAGATCATTCAGCCAAGGAGAAGAACTCGGTCAAATGCGAACTGGTAGCTTTAATGAAAATTGTGGGTATGCAGATCAGAATAGTAGCTCTTTTCATGTTCATTTAGGTTTTCCCGACAATGGTACTGTTACTTTTGAAGATTGGGTTTTAAATATTTCATCTGGTGTTTGGACGAAGGGAGCAGAAAGCCGGCGGACAGGTGATTGGATACAGGCAAATTGGGGTAATGGAGGTTCTTCCTGCCCTGGGCCTTCTCAAAGCTCTCCGGACGCTGGATATGTGTCATCTTCACAAACGATTAACTTCTCTTGGAATGCCCCGAGCGGTTGCACTTATCAAGGTTATACCTTCCGTGTAAAAGACACATCCAATATGGAATCGGGTGGATCCACATACGTTGATGAAGGACAGGGCGGTACGTCGGTAACAAAAACTTTTGGAACAGAACTTAACAATCGAGATCTATATTGGGGCGTCCAAACTGCCAATCCCCAATCTCATAATTGGTCCGTGCGAAGGTTTCGTATCGAACCCAACCCTACGCCAGCCGGTTCTTGGAATGCAAGGTTTGCCGAAGGTGATTCGTGTTGGTGGGATACCAACTGCGGGCAGTGGACTGGTTCTGCTACGCCGAAATGCGAAACGACTGTGCAGGGTGCGCAGTTAAATGTGAACTACGGAAGCAACGCACCCTGTGGCGGCATGAGCGGTGATAACTGGGTAGGAAATTATACGAGTACCATTAATTTTTCAAGTGGTAATTATGTTTTTTATCTTGACCATGATGATGGCGCAAAACTTTGGATTAACGGTACCAATCGTGGCGATTTCGGTGGCAGCGGAAATAATTTTATCTGTAATGGCAGTGGAGGTTTTTCGCTGAATGGTAACCAGTCTATGCGCGTAATGTTACGCGAAGAGGGTGGTGATGCGCGCGTGAAACTTTCCTGGAATACGGATACCAGCATCTGCGTTCCTCTTTCTGCGCCAAGCGGTCTAACAGCAACCTCGGTCTCTTCCAGCCAAATTAATTTAAGCTGGGCCGACAATTCGCCGGATGAAACGAATTTCCGCATAGAACGCTCTCCCAACGGCAACGATGGCTGGTCGCAGATAGCCACTGTTAACGCCAATACAACAGTCTATTCCGATACCGGTCTCTCGAGCAATACGAGATATTACTACCGGGTAAGAGCCTACCGCAGTAATGGCGACCGGTATTCTGACTTCAGCAATGTCGCGAATGCAATTACCGTGTCTCCATTGCAGGCCCCGTCCAATCTTAGTGTTACAACTCTATCTGCATCGGAACTTAGGCTGGCCTGGACAGATAACTCCAACGATGAAAGCAGCTTTGCGATTGACCGCTCACCCAATGGCTCGTCTGGGTGGAGTGAAGTGGCCACCGTAGCTGCCAACACAACCGCATATACAAACTCGGGTTTGTCACCGAATACAGCATATTATTATCGCGTACGAGCATATCGAAGCAGTGATAATTCGTATTCGGGGTACAGTAATACTGCCAGCTCTACTACCTCAGGCGGAGCTCCAGCCGCGCCAGGCAATTTCCGATTTACGGGCAAGACAGGTACAACACTAACCATGTCCTGGGATGATGTCACGAATGAAACGGGGTATCGGATTTTCCAGTGGAATGGATCAGAGTTTTATCTTGCGCATACACTTTCTGCCAATAGCACTTCTTTCACAGATACCGGACTAATATGTGGTGGGAATGAGTATTTCTATGAGTTAGCGGCATACAATGACATTGGAGAGTCGTCTCATGTTGGATGGATTAGCGATACAACCGACCAGTGTAACGCGCAATGCCCAGTAAATATAAATTATTGGAAAGGAGAGTATTGGAGCAACTCTGATCTCTCTGGGGGTTTGGCTCTATGCCGTGATGATGTATCGCTAAATTTCGATTGGGTTGAGACGTCGCCCGATGTAACTCTTCCTGGCGACCAATTTTCAGCACGATGGACACGCAGCTTAAATTTCACACCGGGAACATATCGGTTTCACATGAGTCATGATGATGGTGGAAGAGTATTTATTGATGACGTGTTGGAATTTGATGGATGGGATACCTGCTGTTCATGGGAGGAAGAGGAAATAAGTATTACAAACGGGAATCATAATATTCGCGTCGAGATGAATGAGTTATTCTATGGCGCACATTTGATGCTCTGGTGGGAACCCGTTAATATTAATGGTTGGCGCGCGGAATACTATAACAACATAGATTTATCCGGTCCGCCTGCCATTGTGATGGATGTACCGGAAATAAATTTCAATTGGGGGGCTGGTTCACCCAACGCCCTGGTTCTACCGGACAACTTCTCTGCGCGGTGGACACGTTCTGTGGATCTTCAAGCAGGAAATTATGTATTCACCCTGACGCATGATAATGGCGCAAAATTGTATGTTGATGGTAACCTGCTGTATGACCATTGGTGTAACGGTTGTGTTGGCAATACTCAGGTAACGGCCACATTAACCGCAGGCATGCACGAAATTCAATATGAGATGGTTGAAAATTCGGGCGGTGCCAGCGCTTCGCTCAGTTGGGCCTTACAGGTACAGCAAGATACCTATGAACCAGATAACTCTTCTGCGCAGGCAAAGCCTATCTCTACTACCGCGCAGACGCACAGTATTTCACCGGTGGGCGATGAAGACTGGGTTACCTTTACACTCAGCCAGCCCTCTGACCTGCTGCTCGAAACGTCCGGCTCGGGTACGTACGACACAGTTCTATATCTTTACAATGGTTCTTCACAGCAAATTGATCTGGATGATGACTCAGGGACTGGAGCATACTCGCTAATTGATCGTGCTTGCGGTGTGGACGAGCTGGCGGCCGGTACTTATTACGCGCGCGTCATTGACTATAACAACGATGGGGTTATTCCTACTTACCAGCTGCAGCTCACCACGCGCGCCTGCGCGGGTGCATTTGCGAAGCTCACACCCGCAAACGGAGCTACGGACCAGTCCACCTCGGTGACTTTAGATTGGGCCAACAGCGCCAATGCTTCCAGCTATGAGTACTGTTACGATACAACCAATGACAATGCGTGTAGTAACTGGATATCCACGCAAACGACCAGCCAGGCAACGGTTTCCGGGCTTGCCAACGCTACAACGTATTACTGGCAGGTACGCGCAAACACCGGCGCCGGACCCACGTATGCTAATGGGAGCCAGACGGCGTTCTGGAGCTTTACCACACAAGCGCCGCCCACTCCACCCGGTCCATTCCATAAACTATCCCCGGTGAACAACGCATCCAGCCAGGCTACCAGCCTGACCCTGGATTGGGAAGACAGCTCAGGCGCAACACGGTATGAGTATTGTTACGACACCACCAATGATAATGCCTGTTCTAATTGGACAAGTACGGGTACTACCAGCCAGGTAGCAGTAAACCAGCTCACCAATTCAACCACTTATTACTGGCAGGTTCGCGCTGTAAACGCTGTTAATGCTACGTATGCAAACGACACGCCCGCGTATTGGAGCTTTACCACACAACCGCCCCCGCCGGGAGAATTCCACAAACTAACGCCAGCGAATGGGTCTTCTCTCTCAACCACCAGTCCAACGTTGGATTGGGGAGACAGTTCCGGCACAACCCGTTATGAATACTGTTACGATACAACCAATGATGATGCCTGTACTACATGGACCAGCACCGGCACGACCAGTCAGGTAGGGCTAACCGGGCTCACCAGCTCAAGCACCTATTACTGGCAGGTTCGTGCGGTAAGCGCTGTTAATACAACCTATGCCAACGATACGCCTCGCTACTGGAGCTTTACCACGCCTGGAACGGGTGTAACGCTGGCAATCGACCCGGCAACAGCGAATGCCAGCATTGGCGCGGATTTCTCGGTAACCGTGCAGGTACGCGCCGGCACCAGGCAGGTGGATGGAGCTTCCGCGTACATTAACTTCAATCCCACATATCTCACTGTTGCAAGTATCACCCCTGGCACTACCTTTAGCAACGTTCTCGAAAATAGCTATGATAACGCAACCGGGCAGATCAATTTTTCCGCTGGCTCGTTGTCAAACTTCCCGACCGGAACATTCACCCTGATGACAGTAACATTGCATCCTGTGGCCCAGGTGACGCAAACGCCATTGACCTTCAACACGGTGAATCCGCGCAAGAGCGACGCGACTTTTGGCGGAGCATCCGTGCTGAGCTCGGCCCAGGGTGGCACGGTCGATATTACCCAATCATCTACCATCAGTGGCAGCGTAGCATTGCAGGGTCGCCCGGCAAAGCCTGATGCATCCTGGGGCGTGCCTCTAACAGTCGATTTGACCCTGGTGGGCCAGACAACGCCCCGTTACCATTTCACGCCTGCGAGCGACAACCGTGGCGCGTTTACACTTACAAATATTCAGCCGGGTGATTACCGCGTTGCCGTCAAAAACAGTCACACCCTGCAAGTGGTACAAAATCTGACGGTGCGTAATGGCGCGAACACCGCCGAGTTTGGGCCGCTGCCCGAAGGGGATGCAAATAACGACAATTACGTCACTTTATTGGATTTTTCGGTCCTGGCCAGTACCTATGGAAAGGCGGAAGGCGGTCAGGGTTTTGATGGGAGAGCAGACTTCAACGAGGATAACTACATTACATTATTAGACTTCTCTCTGCTCGCAACCAATTTTGGTAGGTCTGGAAGTGTCGTTTCTTCCGGTGTAACGGCAACAAATGATACCCAGTCGCCAGAGAAGTATGCTTCTCTTGTGATTGAACCCGACTCGGTGCGAGTGTTACCGGGAAACACCTTCAAGGTCAGCGTGATGGTTGATAGTGGTAGTTACGAGGTAGATAGCGCTCAAGCAAACATCAATTTTGACCCTGCTTTGATACAAGTTGTGTCTATGACGGGCAACACGACCGCATTTCCAATGACGTTGGACAATAAGTACGACAACACGTTAGGCACTTTGGATTATGCGGCAGGCGCCTTATCGAACTTCCCCAGCGGAAAAATCCAACTGGTCGAAATTGTTTTCCGCGCACTATCTTCTGAAGCAACCACTGCTCTGACATTCAATAATATTGGTCTGAGGAAGTCCGACGTGGCTTCGAAGGGTAGCTCTGTACTTGCGTCGACGGAGTCTGCAACAGTGCTGATCGGATCAAAGCGCTTCTATTTTATGCCGTTGGTGGAACAGAACAAATAAACATCGCGTCATAAAGCTGTGAGAGTGATTATCGCGATTCGAACAACGAAGTATTACAACCACCACAGCAGCAGCGCAATGGCAATTCCGAGCAGCGAGCCGACGAAGACCTGCTGCGGGGTGTGGCCGAGTACTTCCTTCAACCGTTCTTCCGAGATGGGGTGGCCGGTGAGCAGCTCTTTGAATAGCAGGTTGATCTTTTCGGCGTGGATGCCGGCCTGGCGGCGCACGCCGGCCGCGTCGTAGGTGACGATCATCGAGAGCGCGAAGGCCAGCGCAAAGGCCGGCGTGTCGAAGCCGCTGTACAGCCCAATGGCGGTGGTGGTGGCGGTCATCAGCGCGGAGTGCGAGCTGGGCATACCGCCCGAGCTGAACATGGGCGCGATGCTGAAACGCCGGTAAAGGATGTAATCCACCGGGATCTTGAGCACCTGCGCCAGCCCCCAGGCGGTCAGCCCGGCGATCAGGATGGGGTTATTGAGTAGCTGCTGGAACACCGCGCCCCCGGCCTTATTCGTCCAGCGGGCCGGAACGCGTGTCGGTAAGCTGGGTAACGCGCAGCTCGGCGCGGTCCAGCAGGCCGGCGCAGTAGTGCGAAAGGGCCTGGCCACGCTCAAACAACGCCAGCGATTCTTCCAGCGCAAGCTGGTTGGCTTCCAGGGCGTTGACGATGCTTTCCAGCTCGGCAAATGCCTGCTCGTAGGTTAATTCTTCGATGGGGGTGGTGGAAATCGGCATAAGGCTGCTCCTGGATGGTGGGGGATCAGGGCGTAGGCTCGGTTCCGGTCACATCCGCCTGGATGCGCCCCTGCGCGACGCGGATATCCAGCATATCGCCAGGGATCACTTCGCCGGCGCTGCGCACAATGCGGCCCGTGCCGGTGCGCACCACGGCGTAGCCGCGTCCCAGCACGGCCAGCGGATTGAGCGCGGCCAGGCGGCTGGCCATGCCGCGCGCGCGGGCGTTTTTCAGCTCCAGCACGTGACGCATACTGCGATCGATGCGCGCGGCCAGCGTATCCACGCGCTGGCGGTCATTCTGCACGCGGCGGATGGGCGAGACGTAGGCCAGCTGCGCGGCCTGATCCGCCAGCGCGCGGCGATACAACTGCGCCCGGAACAGAATGCTGTTTTCCAGCCGGCCGCGCAAATCGTCCAGCTCGCCGGCCACTTCGCCGATCTCGCATGAGCACAGCTCGGCCGCCCCGGTGGGCGTGGGGGCGCGCAGGTCGGCGGCAAAATCACACAGGGTGAAGTCTGTTTCGTGGCCCACGCCGCAGATCACAGGCACAGGCAGGGCGGCCACGGCGCGCACCACCCACTCGTCGTTAAAAGCCCACAGGTCTTCCAGCGAGCCGCCGCCGCGTGCCAGCAGCACAACGTCTGGTTGGAACAGGCTGCACACGGCGCGCATGGCGGCCACCAGCGCAGCCGGGGCATCATCGCCCTGCACGGCGGCGGGGGCCACGCATACCTCGGCCAGCGGGTAACGCCTGCGCAGGGTGTTGAGCATATCCTGCAGCGCAGCCCCGGTGGGCGAGGTGACGATGCCAATGCGCCGTGGGCGGGCCGGGATGGGCCGCTTGCGCTCCTCGTCAAACAGTCCTTCGGCTTCCAGGCGCGCCTTGAGGCGCAGGAATTCCTGGTACAGGTAGCCTTCGCCAGCGGGGCGCATAGAATCGATGTAAAGCTGGTACTGGCCGTCGCGCTCGTACAGGCTGATCTGCCCATGCGCTTCTACCGCCATGCCATTTTGCAGCGGCAGGCGCAGCCGCGCGGCCGAGGTCTTCCAGATGACGCAGCGCAGCGCTGAGCTCTGGTCTTTGAGGGTAAAGTAAACATGCCCCGAAGCCGGGCGCGATAGGTTAGAGATTTCTCCCAGAACCCAGATGTCCTGCAATACCGAGTCGTTCTCCAGCAGGGTGCGCACATAGCGGGTGAGGTCGCTGACGCTGATGGAGACGGGCTGAAACAGCGAGGATTGGAACATGTCCCACAGGATACTCTAGAAAGGATAGGGTGTCAACTCGCCGGAATCGCAAAACCCATACGAAACCATTGGATTTTAAATCTGCTACAATTGCATCACCGCGGGGGTAGCGCAAACCTTTTTTCATAGGGGATAATATGGTGAACGCCAATGAAGCATATCTGGTCGCCGTGGAGAATGAAATTTATCGAGCAGCAACATAAGCCTAACTACTGCGTTTTCTGCAAAGCAGCCCGTGAAGAGCCTGGCATCGAGAATCTGGTGGTCGCGCGCGGGAAAAATGCCTTTATTATCCTCAACCGCTACCCATATACCACCGGTCACCTGATGGCCGTTCCGTATGCGCACCAGCCCACGTTTGAAGTGCTCAACGCGGAGACGCGCGCGGAAATTTTTGAGCTGATCACGCGCGCCACACGCGTGCTTCGTGAAGTTTATCGCCCTGAGGGTTTTAATCTAGGCGCCAATATCGGCGCGGTGGCCGGTGCGGGGATTGCCGCGCACGTGCACCTGCACCTGCTGCCACGCTGGGCCGGTGACTCGAACTTTATGACCAGCGTGGCGCATACGCGCGTGTTGCCCGAAAACCTGGAAGACACCTACCAGCGCGTTCTCGTTGCGTGGCAGCACGTATCCTGAACCTCACCCATCCCGGCGCATCACCAGCATGGGCTCCGGGTGGCGCAGCAGCCGCGCCGGGCCATTGACCAGCGTGCTCAGGCGGCGGAAGTAGGGTGGCAGTCCCGCCGGCGCAACCACGCGAAAGCCGAAGCGCTCGTACAACCCGCGCAGCCGGCGAGCGCAGGTGAGGTACAGCGGCGCGGTGCTGTGCTGCAGGACAAACTCCACCAGGCAGCGCGCCAGGCCCTGCCCGCGGCATCCGGGCGTCACGGTCAGTGAAGCCAGCTCGCGCGTGCCATCTCCGTGCGGCTTCACCTGCACGCAGGCCAGCGGTCGGCCGTCCTCGCCGCGGATGACATAGAAGCGGCGCCAGTCCAGGCCGGCAGGATTAATGCGCGCGCGCCAGATCATGCCGCGGATGGCCCAGGCATCCGCGCGAATGGCAGGTTGGATCGAACAGCGCTCGGGCAGGCTCAGGAAAGCATCTCTTCCAGAATCTGGCGCGCGATATTCAGGTCGGCCTTGCCGCGCATCTTGCGCATCACCTGACCGGTAAACCAGCCCATCAGCGTCACTTTGCCGCCGCGGTATGCTTCCACTTCCTTGGGGTTTTCGGCCAGCACTTCTGCTACCACCGTGCGAATGGCGCCGTCATCGCTGACTTTGGCCAGCCCTTCCGCCTCCACAATGCGGCCGGGGGCGGTGCCGGTTTCTTCTACCTTTTGCAGCAGCGCCTTGCCGGTTGAGATGTTCACCATCCCCGCATCCACCAGCTTGAGAATCTCAGCCAGGTGGGCGGGAGTCAGGCGCAGTTGCCCGGCGGACAGGCCGCGCTCGTTGAGCATGCGCAAAACATCATTCATCATCCAGTTCGATACGCGCTTGGGGTCGCCGCCATACGCCTGCACAGCCTGCTCGAAATAGTCCGACAGGCTGCGCTCACCGGTGAGAATATCGGCGTCGTATTCGGGCAGTGCATACTGCTGAGCGAAACGCGCGCGGCGCGCCAGCGGCAGCTCGGGCAAGGTGGCCAGGATGGCCTGTTTCCAGTCTTCGTCCAGCACGGCCGGCAGCAGGTCCGGCTCGCGGAAGTAGCGATAATCGGCTTCGGTTTCCTTTGAGCGCATTTTTTTCAGCCGGCCGGTGTCTTCGTCCCATTCCAGCGTCCAGGCCTGGATGCGGTGGCCGGCTTCGACCTCGCGGATCTGGCGCTGGATCTCAGTTTCAATTGCCGTGCGTACCGCGTCGATGGAGTTGACGTTCTTGATCTCTGTTTTGGGGTTCAGGTAGGTAGCGCCGGCCGGGCGAATGGAGACGTTGGCATCGCAGCGCAGGTGCGCTTTTTCCATGTCAGCTTCCGAGATTCCGATCCAGCGCAGGAGCTGGCGCAGGCGGATGAGGTACTGCGCGGCCTCGTCGGCGCTGCGCAGGTCTGGCTCGGTCACCATTTCGATCAGCGGTACACCACAGCGGTTGAAGTCAACCAGCCTGCGGCCGTGATCGGTTTTGGTTTTACCGGCGTCTTCCTCCATATGCAGGTTGGTTATCCCCACGCGGCGCACGTAGCTGCCATCCGGCCCGTCGCTGGCCAGCGGCACGTCCATGTAACCGCCCTGACCGATCGCGAGATCGTACTGTGAAATCTGGTAACCCTTGGGCAGGTCGGGATAAAAGTAGTTCTTGCGATCAAAGAACGAACGCGGGCGGATTTCGGCGTGCATGGCGGCGGCCAACAAGACGGCTTTTTCCAGCACAGCGCGGTTCAGCACCGGCAGCACGCCCGGCAGCCCGGTGCATACCGGGCAGATATTGGTATTGGGCGGGTCGCCCCACGAATCGGCTTTGCACGAGCAGAAGATCTTGGTGCTGGTGTTAAGCTGGATATGCGTTTCCAGGCCGATGACGGCTTCATATTGAGTCATACACGTCTCCACATGGATATACCGGGCAAGCTGATGTTATTTTACCCCACAAATCGCGCGCTTAAATCATTTCTGGCAGGGATTGGCCCTGCCAGAAATGATTCTACCGAGGTGATCAGCGTTTTGTTTTCGAGTTTAGCGGGGTTTGCCGAAATCCGCGCTGTAGTAGGCGCCATAGGGGCTGGTTTTGTCGTAGTAATAACCAATGCCTACCTGGGTGTAGTTGGGGCTCAGCATAATGGCAGCATGGCCGGGGCTATTCAGCCAGGCTTTGACGCACTGCTCGGGAGTCTTGAACTGCCCGTTGCCGGCGTACAGGGTTTCGCCAGCAGCGGAGTATTTGTAGCCCACTTTATTGAGGCGGTCGGTCATGCTCGAACCGTTGGATCCGGTGTGGCTGAAGAAATCATTTCTCGCCATATCTTTGCTGTGCGCGCGGGCTGCGGTGCGCAGCTTGGTGTTGAGCGAGAGTTTCTTGAGGCCGCGCTTGGCGCGCTCGGCGTTGATCAGCTTCAGCACTTTGGCTTCGTAGGTGGTCTGAGTCGAAGTGTCGAGGGATGCGTCTACTTTCAGTGCCGAAACTACCGCGGCCGTTTGCGGCGCGGGAGCGCGGGTGACGAAAGTGCTTACGGTAAGAGGAGTGACTGCCATCCCAAAGACGGCTACAACCAGCAGGCATGCGATCCAGCGGATCAGGGGGGTATTTTTCTGCATGAGCTTTTCCTTTCAACACGCCGGTATAGGGTGTTCCTTGTTTCTATCCGGCGGGGTGGTGAGGTCCGTTCCCCATGTTCGAACCTCGCTGTAGACCCTGGTGGGCCTCCTTTTGTAGAACAATAAAGGTTGGTTACGGTGTGCCAAAATCGGCCGTGAAATAAGCTCCGTACGTGGAGTCCGGGTTGACCCGGTAGCCAATCCCCACCTCGGTAAATATGGGATTGAGCATGTTTTCACGGTGGGATGTGGACCGCAGCCAGGTGTTGACCACGTACGATGCGTCATCGTAGGGGCCATTCCCGGCAAACAGGTTTTCGGCTGCTGCAGTGAAGTTGTATCCGGCGTTGCGAATGCGGTTCACAAATGTCAGCCCGTTAAGGCTGTTATGGCCAAAAAAGTTGTGCTCTGCCATATCGTCGCTGTGCGATTGGGCTACGCGCTCGAGCACAGGCGAGTAGGCCAGCGGCGGCGCGTTGACTTTCGCGCGCTCTTCGTTAATCAGTTGGTAAAGTCCGGTGATGACTGGCGGAACTTCCGCCGTAGGAATGATTACCTCTTGCACCAGCCGCATGCGTTGTTCTGCTCGCAGCAGCACGTCTTCCGGTATTTCCGCCATCGAAGGCTCGGGTGAGATAGGCGTCAGCGTGGGCGGCAGGCGGGTATCGGTGAGGCGCGGCGTTGGCGTCATGGTTGCACTGGGTGGGGCTGCCATCAGCGTTGGGTTCATCGTGGCTTCGGAGTAGGTCCACTGGCTCTCAGGCGCGGGAGCAGGGCGGGCCGGTAGATCCCACTCACTGGCCTGGATCAATCCCACCCATACCAACGCTACAATGAGGATTCCCCAACGTTTTTTCAGCATCAGCGGTCACCCAACTATCATGGCACCTGCATTCGGCCGCTTTTAACACAATGATTCCCTCCAGAGGCAAAATCCTCCATTCTGGTACATCGTCACTGTGTCGGTTGAATTGAGTTGCTTTAAGTTTGATGGACAGACGTTTGTCACACAGCGCGCAGCGCAGCCGGCTTCATGCCCCGCCAGGGTTCGTCCTGGGCCCCCTTTTCATACGTCCGGGCGATGCGCAGTATTTTCGCCTCCGAGTAATCGGAGCCGATGAGTTGGATGCCGATCGGCAAGGAGTTTTGGTCCAGGCCGCCCGGCACAGAGACGGCAGGCACGCCGGCGTGGTTTGCGGCCACGGTAAGCTGGTCGGCGTACTGCATCAGAACGGAATCCCCGTACACCGCGCCCAGAGGAAAAGCTGTGGTCGGGGTGGTGGGGGTGAGCAAAGCATCCAGGCGGTAAGGCCCGGAGCGGTCAAAGACCGCGTCGAAATCCCGGCGGATGAGGGTGCGAACCTTCAGCGCGCGGTTGTAATACTGCTCGGCGTATTGAGCAGCACTGACATACATGCCCATGAGGATACGCAGCTTGGGCTGCGGCCCAAAACCCTCGCCGCGTGACTTGCGGTAGAGCTGGTTCAGGTCGCTGACCGGCTGCGCGGTGCGCCGTCCGTACTTCACGCCGTCGTAACGGTGCAGGTTAGAAGCGGCTTCCACCCGGCTGACGACAAAATACGCGGGGATGGCGTAAATAGTGTTGGGCATGGGCACATCTTCGATGATCTCTGCGCCCATCCCGCGCAGCACTTCGGCCGCGCGGCGCACGGACAATTCGATCTCGTCCGGCAGCGCCTGCTGTTCGGCTTCACCCGTTTCAGGATTGAAAAAGGTGATGCGGAAGTAATCGGGTGACAGGCCGATGCGCATGCCCTCAATGCCATTCTCCAGACTGGCCAGGCAGTCTTCGACCGGATTCGCCGCGGTGGTCGAATCGGCAGGGTCCATTCCGGCAATTGTCTGGAACATCAGCGCCGCATCAGTCACGTTACGCGCAATGGGGCCGGGGCAGTCAATGGAAGAGGCAAAAGCCAGCAGCCCATAGCGCGATACGCGCCCGTAGGTGGGCTTGAGGCCCACCACGCCGCAGAATGCTGCCGGCTGGCGGATCGACCCGGCGGTATCGGTGCCCAGCGAAAGCGGCGCTTCGCCAGCGGCTACCGCCGCCGCGCCGCCACCCGATGAGCCACCCGGCACGCGCGTGGTATCCCACGGGTTGCGCGGGCAGGGCTGGTAGGCCGATGATTCATTGGACGAGCCATAGGCAAACTCATCCAGATTGACTTTGCCGATCATCACCGCGCCGGCCGATTCCATACGCGCAACGGGCGTGGCCGAGTACGGGGCGCGGAAATTTGACAGGATGCGCGACGCGGCGGTGGTGAGAGTATCCTTTACACAAAACAGGTCTTTAATGGCCACCGGAACGCCGGCCAATAGGCCGGGGTCTTCTCCGGCGGCCACGTGTCGGTCCACGGCTATGGCCTGGCTGCGCGCGCGGTCTGTGGTGACATTCAGAAAAGCATGCACACGCTGTTGATCTTCCGCGGTAATCTCTCCTGCGTCCAGCGTGCCGGGGCGGCCATCCACGCGGGCAATCCGCTCCAGGCAGCTTGCCAGGATTTCGGATGCCGAAGCCTGGCGCTGGCGCACCATGCGGCTCATTTCGTATGCGGAGAGATCACACAATTCCATGCGTTATTCCAGAGTGGTGTGGGGGACATCCGGTGCGACAATGTAGCCGCCGTCCATTTCGGGAACCTGGCCCAGGATGGCAGCGGTGTCCGCGTAAGGCCGCCATTCATCCGCGCGCGGGCCCTGGCTGTTTTCCGCAGTATAGGCGATTCCATGCGCCGCGGCGGGCACATCTGCTTCCAGCGGTATGGCGCTGAGCTGATGGATGGCCAGCAACTGCTGATTTAACTGCGCGCGCAAATATTCCGCTTCGTCGGCGGTCAATTCCAGCGCCGCAAGCTCAACCAGATGGTTGAAACTTTCCAGGGTAATCTCTTCGTTCATGCGCAGGGTGGTTTCCCTATGGTGGATCCGGCAAAAAGCCAATGTTAGCGTTATAACCGTAAAATCGAGTCTCGTCAATCCGCAAGGCGGGCGATTTTTCCGCCAACCCGGGTGATTTGCGTCACGATTCAGGCGTGGCGCTGGGTGGTACCTCAGTGGGTGGCACTTCGGTGGGGGGCACATCGGTAGGTGGAATCTGCGTTGGCGGCTCCACGGTTGGCGGGGCCTGGGTGGGTGGCTCTTTTGTGCGCGTCGGCTTGCGGGTCGGCGTGCGCGTGGGGGTCGCGGTGACGGTAGATGTACTGGTAATGGTCGGCGTTTCGGTGGGCGTGCTGGTGGGGGTTGCGGTTTCGGTGAGGGTCGGCAGCACAAACCCGGTGGATGTTGGCAGCAGCGTGGACGATGCTTGCAGAGTGATTTCGGCGGCGGCAATCCCACCCACGGGGGTGGGCGTCCAGGTGGGAGGCAGCACGCGCGGCGTCATGGTCGCGCTGGGTAATACCAGCGCGGTGGGCAGCGCGGGCGGCGGGAAGGGGTTCAGTGAACTGGATGGGTCAAAGAAGATCGCCATGTACACCGTAAACAGGGCAAAACCGGCGAGGAGCAAAAAGACGGTCAGGATGTTCCAGATGGATCGATGCATCTTACGCCTCTCCATCCGCCGGGCCTGTATTCAAGCATGGGTTATTGTCAGTATACAGCATGATGCCATCCTGTCAAGCGGGCAGCGCTTCAATATGACATTTGTTATCATAATTGTGGAGGTATGGTATGCTGCGACACCTTTCCACCCTCTAACCTTAAGCCGGAATGCTGACCCTGTCAACCATACCTACTTTTCAATCAGTTTGCAATTCCAGCGCTGCGGCAGGCAACCGGCGGGCGGCTCGAGCGCGCGTGCTATAATCGCGATAGGCAGCATTGAACTCGATGACCGAATTCGCCCACACTTCCGCTTCCCCTCTGGCCGCGCCGCCAACCGAGACTGTCTCGTCAGATGGCGCGCGCGTAGAAGTGCATGTCCAGCTTCCACCCGGCAGCCAGGTGGAAGTGGTGGTGGACGCTCGCGCCGCGGATGGAGTGCTGATAGGACGGCGCAGCCTGCGGCTTTCCAACCCGCCGGCCTGGCGGCAGCGGGCCGCGCTGTGGGCGCGAGGGTTAGAAAGCGCCTGGCCGGCCTGGCTGTTCGGCGCAGCGCTGGTGGTATACCTGGCGGTGCGCCTGGTGGGCCTGGAGCATTTCCCCATCTATTTTTTCACTGATGAGGCCGTGCAAACCATGCGCGCCGCCGACCTGGTGCGTGACCACCTGATGGGGCCGGGTAAGGAGCTGCTGCCCACCTTCTTCCGCAATGGCAACCAGCTCAATCTGAGCACGTCGGTGTATCTGCAGGTGATCCCCTACCTGCTGTTCGACCGTTCGGTGTGGGTCACGCGCGCCACAAGTGTGCTGGCTATGCTGCTTGCAGCGCTGGCGTTGGGGCGCATTCTGCGTGATATATATGGAAGCTCGCACGCCTGGGCGGGGGTGCTGCTGCTTTCCAGCATGCCGGCCTGGCTGCTGCACTCGCGCACCGCTTTTGAGACAGCGCTGGCATCCAGCTTTTACGCTGCTTTCCTGTGGACGTACATGCTATACCGCACGCGGTCGCCCAATACCTTGTATGCCGCGCTGGTTTTTGGCGCGCTGGCATTTTACACGTACAGCCCGATGCAGATGATCATGCCGGTCACGGCGGTATTGCTGCTGGCTTTTGACGCGCGCTACCACTGGCAGCACCGGGCAGTGCTGCTGCGCGGGCTGGGGCTGGCGCTGCTGCTGGCTTTGCCTTACGCGCGCTTCCTGCTCAACCACCCCGGCGCCAACGCAGAGCACCTCGATCTGCTGGCATCATACTGGACCAAAGACCTGCCGCTGACGGAAAAGCTGGGCCGCTTCGGCCTGGAATACGTGCGCGGTCTGGACTTCACCTACTGGTTCCTGCCCAACGACACCGACCTGGTACGCCACCGCTTTGGTGGCGCTCCACACCTGCTGCGGCTGGCGCTGCCGCTGCTGGTGTTGGGGTTGATCAGGGCGCTGCGCAACCTGCAATTTGCTCCCAACCGCGCCATTCTGGCCGCGGTCATCGCTGTGCCCAGCGGCGCGGCGCTGGTGGGGGTTGGCATCACGCGCCTGCTGGCAATGGTGATCCCCGCCGCGCTGCTGTGCGCGCTGGGGCTGCTGGCGTTGATGGACTGGCTGGGCCGCTACCGGCTGCGCCAGCCGGCGTTAGCTGTGGGCATCTTCCTGCTGCTGGGGGTGAACAACGCGGTGCAAATTGACGATGCGCTCACCTATGGGCCGACCTGGTTTCATAATTACGGCCTGAGTGGCATGCAGTATGGGGCGCGGCAAGTTTTCGCGGCTGTTGAGCAGCAAGCCGCGGCGCACCCCGAGCGCAAGGTGATGTTATCGCCGGCGTGGTCGAACGGCACCGACGTGGTGGCGCGCTTCTTTTCTGGCGACCAGCGTCCTTACGAACTGGGCACCATCGAAGGATACCTGTTGGAGCGTCAGGATGACCTGGCGGATACGCTGTTCGTGATGCTGCCCGAAGAGCTGCAGATGGCTGCCCGGAGCGGCAAAGTCAGCGACCTGCGCCTGGAGCACTTGCTGCTCAACCCGGACGGCACGCCGGGCTTCTATTTTGTGCGTATGCACTATTCCGGAAGCTTTGACCATATGCTGGCCACGGAAAAACTCGACCGTCTGGCGCTGCGGCAGAATACCCTGGCCTGGGAAGGCGTGGAGACTGTTGTGCGCTACTCGGTGATCGATTTGGGCCAGATTGCTGACGCGTTTGATGGAGCTGAGTCGACGGTGATGCGCAGCATGGAAGCCAACCCGCTGCGCCTGGAGCTGCACCCTACGACGCAGCGCTCGGCTGACCAGGTGCGCCTGATGGTGGGCGGCGAGCCAACTGAGGTGACGCTGCGGGTGTACCCGGCGGATGCCGGCGCGGCGCGCACATACCGCCAGACGGTGGCCGAAGCCTCGCAGCCGCGCTGGGTGGCATTTGGCCTGGGTGATGACGTGGCATACCGCTACCTGGAAATAGCCGTGCGCAACCTGAATGAGGATGAACCGGCCCACGTGCACCTGTGGGAAGTGAGCACGCGCTGATGGCCGAGGTATATCCTACCCCGCCGGACCGCCGCGGGCGGCCCTTCCCGCAGCGCGTGTTAATGGCCCTGATGGGGTTGTTCGCTGTTTTTGGCGGGGTGCGGTTGTGGGCGGCGCTGCAATCCTGGGACGCACTCACCGCGTTTGGAGCGCAGCCCGGACCGCTGTACTTTGTGGTCAGCGGGGCGGCTACTGCGCTGGGTTTCCTGGCAGCGCTGGCCGGGCTGATGCTGCGCCGGCGCTGGGCGAATGTGGCGGTGCGCATCGCCGTGGTTGGTTATGCTGCCTGGTTCTGGGCCGACCGCCTGGTATTGCACCGTGGGGGCGATATGGAGAACCTGCCCTTCCTGGCCGGCATGACCGTCTTCCTGCTAATATTTGCTCTTTCGGTAACCTGGACATACCCCCCGGAATAACCCCCATTGCCATCCAAAACCGGCATGGTATAATCGAAACCTGCCAGGCGGCTGCCGGTTCCCCGCCAGCCGGGCAAAATCGACAAATTTCTCCCTCTTCCCACAATCCAGCCAGCAAAGCGCATTTTCAAGGGAGAGTTATCCTGGCAAAACAGAACAAATTTTCTTATTGCTCCGGGCGCGCACCCAATCGTGGGTCAGACCGGAATTTACTTGAGGAGTAACACTGGTATGTTGCGAAGAAGTCTGCTCTTTCTGGCCCTCATCGCCTTGATGATGGCCGGCTGCGCCTCTACCGGGCAAAGCGCGGCCCCCATGCTGGCCACGACGGCCCCAGCCGCGCAAACCCAGCCGAGTGCCGTGGTGGCGCAGCCCACCATCCCGGCCACGGCGGTTCCTGTAGTCCCCACCGTAGCGCCAACCCAGGCCGCGGTGGATTCAACCACTGTGCCGGCCACTGGTGCGCCTGCTGCGCCTGCCGCCAGCAGCGCGCCTGCCGCTTCAGGCCCCGAGCAGTATCCCGCCGGCGTGAACCCGCTGACCGGCCTGCCGGTGCAAAACCCGGCCAACCTGCAATCGCCCCCGGCGCTGGTCTCGATTACCAATTTCCCCATCACCGCGCGCCCGCAGGCAGGTCTTTCCTACAGCCCAATTGTGCATGAGATTTACGTGGGCGAGGGCACCACGCGCTTCCTGGCCATGTTCTATGGCGATTTCCCGAAGGAAGCCGTGGAGCAAAACCAGGCGCCCAGCGCCGGCAGCCCTAATGTGGTGGCGGATAACGCCCAGGTCGGTCCGGTTCGCTCGGGGCGCGTGTCTTACGAGCCGCTGCGCAAGCTGTATAACGGCTTTCTGGTGATGGCCTCGGCCGACCCCAGCGTTGGCGCCAGCCTCAACTCAGCCAACAATGTGTATGCTCAGAATCCGGGCGATGTCAACAGTGCTATGGTCAACGTTACCCAGCTCGAGAAAATGGCCCAGTCGCAGCAGAAGATCACCGGCCCGGTCGACCTGCAGGGTATGGCCTTCAATCCGGTCGCCCCGCAGGACGGCAAACCCGCCAACACACTGTGGGTTCCGTATGCGCTGCTGGATCAGGCTATCTGGCGCTACAACGCTGCGGATGGCTCGTACCATCGCTTCCAGGACCAGGCGGATGGCAAGACGTTTGTCGAAGCCACCGACCGGCTCAATGGCGAGCCGTTGACCTACGAGAACGTGGTGGTGCTGTTCGCCACGCACCATGCCTATGCCGAGACGATTATTGACGTGGACCTGCTGGGGATCGGCAAGGCCCCGGCACTGCTGTTCCGCGATGGCAAGGTGTACAACATCTTCTGGAGTACGGCCAACGGCACCTATGAGCGCACCACCGGCAAGCTGCGTCCCATTCGTTTTGTGGATGCGCAGGGCAACCCGGTGCCACTCAAGCCCGGCCAGACCTGGGTCCACATCATGCCCAACTACAGCCCGGTGTACGAGACGGTCGACTCGGAGAATTTCTACGATAAGACTGAAAGCAAGGCCACGCCCGGCTCGGGCAATTGGGCGGTACGCTTCTACGCTCCCAATCTGGAGCCGAAGCCCACCAAGACGCCTGTGAAATAAGCGGTTCTTTTCGCGAAGACCCCACTCCGCACCGCGGGGTGGGGTCTTTTTTCGTTCAGGGGGATTTTTGGCTGCTCGGCAGCCAAAAATCCCCCTATAAAAAACCCCCGCCCCCGCAGGTGGCGGGGGTCAGGGGGATGGTAGCAATGTACTCAAGCGATAAGCTGACGGTATTCATTGGATGCAGCAAACTTGCGCAGCTCTTCGATGCGGTTAGCCACCATCGGATGGGTAGAAAAACTTTCTACGGCCAGGTTGGCGAGCGAATCATCCTCGGCTTCCACCTGCTCCAGCGCGCGGCGCATGTCGGCGGCAGCGCGGCCCGGGCCTACCGCCAGTTTGACCAGCGCTGAGATAGCCTTGTCTACATTGCGGCAGGCGATCAGACCCGCGCGGTCGGCGGAGTACTCGCAGGCGCGGTTCCACCAGCGGAAAGCGGCCACCAGGATCACCGCCAGCCCCAGGGTAGTGGGCATGCCGGCCATCCCGCCCAGGATGCTGTTGAGCCAGGTATGCCCAAGCGCCACATGCCCCATCTCATGGCCGATGATGAAGCGCAGCTCATCCGTGTCCATCACCTTGAGCAGTGGCGCAAACAGCACCACGGTAAATGGCTCATCGATACCAAAGGTGTAGGCGTTGAGCTGGCGCTCTGGGGTGACGAACACACGCAGCCGGCCGGGGCGCAGCCGCAGCAAGCAGTCCTGCACAATTGCGGCGAGCTGCGGCGCGCTTTCGGGGGTCACCTGCGGCGCGCCTTCCAGCAGCGATTGGGTATGCGCCTTGTTGGTCAGGTAGGCCATAAATGCTACCAGCGCCAGGAAAGCCGGCAGCACGCAGATGGTAAAGCTGGCCGAGAACAACAATACCACGCCCACCACCAGCATGGTCACGAGCAGGATCGGAATTTCGGACGGGTAGCGGTAAGTATCCATGCCCTGATTATAGACCCACATTGAGGATGTCGCGCACCAGGCCGGGGCCGGCGTAGATCATGCCGGTATAAAGCTGCACCAGCACCGCGCCGGCATCCAGCTTGGCGCGGGCATCATCCGCGTTCATCACTCCACCGCTGGCCACCACCGGCAGCCGCCCGCCCGTGCGCCGCACCACGTCGCGCACCATGCTGGTGTTGAGGGCATTCAACGGCGCGCCGCTCAACCCGCCGGTTTCGGCTGCCAGCGGCGACTGCAGGCCCTCGCGCCGCAGGGTAGTGTTGCCGATAATCACGCCATCCATGCCGGCGCTCAGCACTGCTTCCAGGGCGGCGTCGAGGTCTTCATCGCTAAGGTCGGGGGCCAGCTTGACCAGCACCGGAACCGGTTTGCCCAGCCGCGCGGATTGCTCGCGGCGCTCGGCGGCCAGCGGCTCCAGCAGCCCTTCCAGCGCGGCGCGCGATTGCAGCGCGCGCAGCCCGGGCGTGTTGGGCGAGCTGATGTTGACTGCCAGGTAGTCGCACAGTGGGGCGAAGGTGCGCAGCAGCGCGAGATAATCTCCGGCGGCTTCTTCATTGGGGGTGAGCTTATTCTTGCCGATGTTAACCCCCAGCACCACTCCCGCGGGCCGTGACCCGCGCAGCCCGGTGGCTGAACCTGGTCTAAGCCGGCCGGCCAGAAATTCCGCCCCGCGGTTTGGAAAGCCCATGCGATTCACCGCGGCGCGGTCGGGCACCAGGCGGAAGATGCGCGGTAGTGGATTGCCGGGCTGCGGGCGCGGCGTCACCGTGCCGACTTCGATGTGGCCGAAACCCAGCGTGGCCAGCCCGCGCCAGCCCAGGCCATCTTTATCATAGCCGGCGGCCATGCCCAGCGGGTTGGGGAAGCGCAGCCCAAAGGCTTCCACCGCCGGGCCGGCTCTGCGCGGGCGAAACCAGGCCGCCAGCAGCGCGCGGCTGAGCGGGTTCGACCCGCCCAGCCGCAGCGCGGCAATGGTCAGCGTGTGTGCCTGCTCGGGCTTGAGCAGGAAGATGAGAGGGCGCAAAACCGGGTAAAGGCTCATGCTCAGTCTCGCAGGAAGGCGCGCACCGCCGCGATCTGTTCGGCGGGAATGCGCGCGGTGGCTTCCCAGTAATCCAGCAGCGCGGTGAGGGTGAACACGGCGTGCAGCCGGTAGCCCGCGCCGGCCAGGGCTTCCGCCGCGCCGGACTGGCGGTCGATCAGCACCACCACATCGGTCACGCGCAGCCCCGCGCCAGTGAGCTTTTCGATAGCCTCAAACTTGCTGCCGCCGGTGGTGGCCAGGTCGTCGATTACTACCGCGGTCTCGCCAGGAGCCCACTCGCCTTCGATATCGGCGCGCGTGCCGTAGGCTTTGGCTTCTTTGCGCGGGTAGATCAGCGGCCAGCCGGAGCGCAGGCTGATGCCGGTGCCGATGGGCAGCGCGGCGTAGGGCAGGGCGGCCAGCCGGTCGAACTGCAGGCCGCGCAGGATGGGCAGGTAAGCATCCGCCACCTGTGCCAGCAGCGCCGGGTGCGAAGCAAGCTGGCGCAGGTCGAGGTAGATGGGCGATACCAGCCCGGATTTGAGCGTGAACTGCCCAAAGCGCACGCAGCCGGCCTGCAGCAGCCCTTCGGCCAGCGCGGCGGGCACGGCTGGCGCGGCAGCGGATGCGCGCGGCTGCGCGCGGATGGCGTTGATCTGGTCCACGATTCCCTGGGCAGCGGCGCGCGGATCGGCGGCGCGTGATAATGCGCGCGAGACGGTCACCAGCATCCCCATGCCGTCAGCGCGCAGGCCGGCATCCAGCGCGGCCTGCAGGTCGCCGCCCTGCGCGCCCACGCCGGGGGCCAGGAACCAGGCATCCGGAGCGGCCAGGCGCACGCGGCGCGTAGCCGCCGGGTGGGTGGCGCCGACTACCAGGCCCACGTTGCCGGCCGTGTTCCACTGGCTGGCAAGCCGCGCCACTTTTTCGTAGAGCAGCGTCTCACCGCTCTGGCCGGGTTCTGTGGCGAGCGCCAGGTCCTGCAGGTCGCCCGCGCCGGGGTTTGAGGTTTTGCACAGCAGGAAGACGCCGTGTTCCGGGCTGGCGATGAAGGGCTGGATCGAGTCGAGACCCAGGTAAGGGTTGAGAGTAATCGCGTTCGCGCCCAGGCGCTCGAAGGCAGACTGCGCGTAGGCGTCGGCGGTCGAGGCGATATCGCCGCGCTTGGCATCCAGGATCACCGGAGTGCCTTCCGGCACAGCGGCGATCACCTGGCGCAGCGCTTCCCAGCCCAGTGGGCCATAGGCTTCGAAAAAGGCAGCGTTGGGCTTGTAAATCAGCGCCAGCCCTTCGGTAGCCTGGATCAGCCGCAGACAGAAATCACGCGCGGCTTCGGGCGTATTTTCCGGCAGGTCGGCCGGGTGCGGGTCGAGGCCAACGCACAGCAACGAGTTGATGGCGCGCGCGCGCGCGTCGAGCTGTTCAAAGAAAGCGGTCATGGGTATCTCCCTCTACGCCTTACCCAGCACCATGGCCAGCAGGGCCATGCGGGTGTACAGGCCGTATTCCATCTGGCGGAAGTAGGCGGCGCGCGGGTCGTCATCCACTTCCATGGTGATTTCACCTACGCGCGGCAGCGGGTGCATCAGGATCATGTCATCTTTGGCTTTGGCCATCATCGCCGGGTCGATGATAAAGGCATTGCGCACCGTTTCGTACTCGGCCTGATCTTCAAAGCGCTCTTTTTGCACGCGCGTCACGTAGACTACATCGCTGCTGCCGATCACCGCTTCCAGGTTATCATACTCCTGCTGCTGCGTGCCGGTCTGGGCAATCTCTTCCACAATTTCGGCCGGCATACGCAGAATTTCCGGCGAGACGTAGTTGAGCCGCGCGCCGAACAGGGTCAGCAGGCGTGACAGCGAGTGCACTGTGCGTCCATATTTCAGATCGCCCACCATGGTGACGTTCAGGCCTTCCAGGCGGCCGAGCTCTTCATGGATGGTGACGATATCCAACAGAGCCTGGGTAGGGTGCTCGCCCACGCCGTCACCGGCGTTGATGATGGGCTTGCGCGCGTATTGCGCCGCCAGCGCCGCCGATCCCACTTCTGGGTGGCGGATGACGATCACATCCGCATAGCATTCCAGGGTACGAATGGTGTCGGGCAGGGATTCGCCTTTCGAGACGGAAGAGTAGCGCACTTCATTGATCGGGATGACGCTGCCGCCCAGGCGCTCCATGGCCGAGGTGAAGGATGACGAGGTACGCGTGGATGGCTCGTAGAACAGGCTGGCCAGGATTTTGCCTTTGAGCAGGTCAAACGTGCCGATGCGGCTGACCATCTCCTGCATTTCGTGCGATACGCTGAACACGTATTCCAGGTCGCCGCGATTGAACTGCTTGACCGAAAGGATATCTTTGCCATACCAGGGCGCGGATTGGTGATCGCCAAAAGGCAGGAACGGGCTTTGCTTGCGGATAGGGGGCACGTGCGTGGACATGGGGTTGAATCTCCTTTGGGATGAATAGAAGGGTTGGTAATTCTTGGGGCGGGGAGCCCCCCTCCGTCTCCCCCCAAATGCTGGAAAACGCATTTGGAGGGAGGGTAAAGTTAGAGGGGGGTCCGCACATTGCGACTGCCGTCGTCAAACGTCACGCCTTCGGTTGAGAAGTAAAGTTAGAGGGGGGTCCGCACATTGCGACCGCTGCCGGGGGCGGCGAGCACCTGTCCGTCACGGTAAGCTTCCTGGCCGCGCAATACCACGCGCGTCACGCGCCCGCGCACCGGCATGCCCTCAAAGGGCGTCCAGGCGCAGCGCGTGAAGGTGTGGGCGGCGCGGATTTCCCAGCGCGCGTCTGGGTCGACCTCCACCCAGGTTTCAGGCTGAGGCGGAAGTCCGAAGATACGCGCCGGGTTGGTGTGACAACGGGCGATCACATCGTCTATCGACAGGCGGCCTTCACTGACTGCGGTCAGCAGCAGGGGCAGGGCGGTCTCCAGCCCGGGGAACCCGGGCGGCGGGTTGGGGCCATCTTTCTCTTCCAGGGTGTGCGGGGCGTGGTCGGTTGCAAAGCAGTCGATCACGTCCAGGTTGTCCCACAGCGCCTGCTGGTCGGCGCGTGCCGCCAGCCGCGGGCGCACTTCGCCGCGCCCGGCGCCCAGGCGCGGCAGGTCCTCGGCGGACAGGAACAGGTGGTGCGGAGCCACCTCGCAGGTGACCGGGATACCGCGCTCTTTGGCGGCGCGGATCAGCAGGATTTCTTCGCGCAGCGACACGTGCGCAATGTGCACCGGCCGCGCGGCGATGGCCGCCACCAGGATCACCGCGGCCATGCTGCGGCTTTCGGCATGCGCCACGATCGGCAGGTGGCGCGGCCAGGCGGCGAAGTGCTGCATCCACAGGGTCATATCGTCCAGGCGCAGCGGACCATAGGTCTGGTCGAGGTATAGCTTGAGCCCGGCGGCGCGCGGTGCCAGCGCGGAGGAGATTTGCGCGTTGTCTGGCCCGGCACCCAGGTACTGGCCCCAGTCGCAGCGCGCGCCGGCAGCGGCCGTGGATTGCGCCAGTGCCAGCGTGTCTGCATCCGTGACCGGCGGGCGGGTGTTGGGCATGGCCAGCACGGTGGTAAAACCGCCCGCCAGCGCGGCGGCCGTGCCGGTATCCCAGTTCTCTTTGTGCTCGGCGCCGGGGGAGCGCATGTGCACGTGCGGGTCAATCAGTCCGGGTATGTGCATGGGCATCTCCTTGATTTGTCCTTGTATTCCTTATCGTGGCATACACTTCGACTGAGCTCAGTGTACTTTTTCATTTTTTGCGTGGCCCTTACACCGCAATCTGCCAGGCAGCAGGCAAAAAAAGAGAGCCAAATCATTTGGCTCTCTGGTGGACGGAAGAAAAGGAAAAGCGGTTGGTGGGAACAGTAACCCCCTGGAAAAAGCCGGCGCGCGGCCGGAAGGGGATTTTGATGGGGTATGCGTTTTTCATATCGCGTCAATTCTATGCAAAATCAAGCATGTGTCAAGAGGGGAAAATATGCAAAAATGTAAGGGCCGGCGCGGATTTCCGCGCCGGCCCTGGAGAGCAGTTTTTTGGTTTAGCGGCAGCCGCCCATTTCGAACGGGGTCAGGCAGGCGGTGGGGGTTGGCGTCTTGGTGGGCGTCAACGAAGGCGTCGGCGTGCGGCTTGGGCTGCGCGTATTGGTGGGCAGCGGCGTGTTGGTGTTGGTGCCAGTGCGCGTGACCGTGGGCGTGCGGCTGGGGGTAAAGGTCGACGTAGGCAGCGGGGTCCGGCTGGGGGTCAGCGTGCGCGTGGCGGTGTTGGTGTTGGTGGGCGTGGGCGCGGTGATGGTGAAGGTCTCGACGATACGGCTGGCCTTGCGGCGCGGATCTTTATCCTGCGCCAGAATTTCCAGCGTGTAGCTGCCGTTGGTGATCACGTCACCCGGCGCGGCGCTGCCGCCCATCCACCAGCGATCCACGTTCGGGGTCATGGTCGTGCAGGTATTATTGAAACAGAAGGGCGAGCTGGTATCCTTGAACCAGTGCACCAGATCCCCGGTCGAGTCGTAGACGTAGAAGAATACGTATTCCGGAGTTTCGGACACCGTGGCGCCGAAATAGAATGGCGCATTGATCACAAACGGCCCACTGATGGCAGTCGTTCCCCGGTAAGCCGTGATGGACGGCCCACTATTGCCTTGCAGGCTGGCGGTACAAACCACCGTGGGGCCATACGTGGGCACCACCTTGTATTCCACCGAGCCGCTGAAGTCGGAGCTCCAGTAGTAGTTGACGCGGTTGGTTCCCGGCCCGGGGTAGGGGTTCACCACCGCGGTGGGCACGCCGGCCGCCGGCGGCGGATACGAGACCACATGCGGCATGAAACCAAAGCGGGTGGGGGCGGCAAAATCCCAGCCGAAGGTGCCTTCTGCGAAGACGTCGATCAGCTTGGGCGTGGTGAAATCGTGGTTCAAGGGGAAGCCGCGGTTACCGGGGTCGAAGATCGACGCGCCGGCAAAGGTGTAGCGGTTGAAGCTGGCAGTGGCCGGCGGGCCCTGCACTTCATCGTGCCAGCCGTTGTTGTAAGTCAGGTTCGCGCCGAGCAGGTATACCGGGTACGGGCCTTCATTGCGCAGGTAGGCCTGGAACTGCCCGCTGGTGCCGTCCTTATCCATCAACAGCGTTTCGCCCTGGTCATTGGCTGCGCCCCTCAGCACGGTGAGCTGGTCGCAGGACGCCGGCTCGGGCGTGGGCGTGGGCTGGGGCGGCAGCGGCACCAGATAGCTGCCCTGGATGACGGCCGGGGTGTCCGAGAGCGGCGTTGGCCCGCTCCAGCCTACGGAGAGGCTGTCGCCGCCGGTGCCTTCCTTGTGGATCGCCTCGATGTAATACAACTGGCCGCCCTGCAAATTGATCGCCGCGGACTTCTGGCTGCCGTACTTGGCCCACTGCTGGTAGCTGGTGTACCCGTTGACGGATGCAATCACCGCTGCGCCGCCGGCGTCCTGGCCGCTGCTGTTCAGCCGCAGTTCGCTGTAGTCGTCGCTGGAGATGTAGAAGGTGTAGGCTCCGTCGTAGGGCGGGCACAGGTAGGCTCGCCAGCGCGACCCGTAGTTGTCGCCGTACGTGTTCATGTCAAACGAAGTGGGAAAATCGGAGACGTTTGGCCAGTATGGGTAGCGGAACCAGCTCGTGAGGTTGGAGAGCGAGCTGCCGCTCACACCGGTCCAGATTTCGCGCAGCACCGAGCCTGCGCCTTCGCACTGCGCCGGGAGGGGGGTATTGGTTGGGACAGGGGTATCGCTGGGGGCGAAGACGATGGGGCTGGTGAGGCCGGTGACGCGCGAGTTGCGGAATTTTTCCACCAGCGCCTCGCGCTCCGAGGTCAAGCGCAGGGTGTTCCACCAGTTGGAAAGGAAGGGCATGATCAGCGGGTGGCGGTAGGTGAGCACCACGCGCACGCGGTCGCCCGGGCCGCCGGCGTCATCGATGAAGCGGCGCACGGTGGTCATGTCGTTACTGAATACCTCGCACACCGCCGGAAAACGGTAATCTTCCTGCTTGCCGGGCGGGTAGGGGCTGTAGTATTGCGCATTGTTGTTCACTACCACGCGGTCGCCGTTGTCGTGCACGCGGTTGGAACAGATCATCACGTTCAGATAACCCTCTTCGGCCGGGATGCCGCGGTTGGCCTGGGTAAAGCTGGACGACAGGTAGGCCTGGCGCAGGTACTCGACGTAATTGCCGGAAACAGCGCTGTCCCAGGCGATGCCGGTAGCGCCGGAGATGGCCGCGTCGCGGATGGAGGGCAGGCGGGCGTAGTCTTGCAGCGCGGCTGTCCTATCGTCGGCGTCATCCACGCTGTCTGGCACCTGGCAGTCGTACACCCCGGCGCTCAGATCCTGGTTGGCGATGCCGGGGAAGACGTGCTCCAGCGCTATCGCGGCGTCATCGCAGTAGGCCGGGTTAAAATTCCCGGTGGACGCAAAGCGCACGCCAAAACGCGCGCCGTTCTCCAGCGCCAGCCAGGCCTGCATGATGCGCCCAAACTCGATGATGCCGAAGATCAGCATGAGCAGCACCGGCAGCGCCAGGGCGAACTCGGTCATGCTCTGCGCGCGTGGATGGTCTGCGCGCGGGCGAGCTGCGCGTGTGTGGCGGAAAACGGTGGGGATGGCGATCTTGATCTTCTTCATTCTTGCCTGCCGTGACGTCGAAGATGGGTTATTCGGAGATCCGGGTGTAAATGCGCGAAGCGATGTTCTCAAAGATAGGCAG
>JBDHWQ010000028.1:0-34390 GCA_039810245.1 Longilinea sp.
TCGGTGCGTTGATTGTATATGGGAAGCCCGGCCTTCGTTTTCGAAAAACCAAACGAATGCCGCGCCAGGATCTCATCAGAGATGGAGAAGCGCCAAGGCCTATATGTCGCACAGCGCGCGAATGGCAGCTGCGATTTCCGGGTTGATCGAGAAATGCTGCTCCAGCAGCGCGAGAACCGTGAGCGCGGACTCTCGATTACGCGTGTAGCCCTGCATACAGGCAGGCAGATGCCGGGCAAGTTTGGGGTAACGCTGCTCAAACCGCCGAGCAGAGTCAAATGGATCACCCGGCGCAGCCTGGCCAACCTCGGTCATGCTCGCCAACTCGATCAACCGATCCACGGCATAGCCCTGGATAAAGCGTTCAGCAGAAAGGTGCTCGCCACGCCTTTCGCGGCCCAAACCGACCAGCAGGTTCGTCAAAGCTTCGCCAAGCAGCCAATCCTGGCTGTGCCGTTCCCGTGAATCAGGCACGATTACCGGTTGCGCGATCATATCGGAGATATACGGTTGCTTCCAAATGATTCTGCCCGGTTTAAACGGGATGGATGCTAGCTCGTGCAGTTCAAACACGGCAAATTCACAGAAAATTCCATCCGCATAGAGTGCTTTATAGCCATCCTGCGTATTGGCAAAACAATATACGATGGGACACGGCTCGCTTAGCCATTGCAATCCGTCGAGGTAAACCCGCTTATATCCCGTTTCGACGATGGCAAAGAAGTCCAGATCCGAGTATGCGTCCAGCCGCTCGCGTTCCAATCCCACCGATCCCAGGCCAATCAAAGCGAGGGCGTGCCCGGTCTGTTCGAGCGCCTGTCCAATCGCTTCCAAGCGTTCCACCAGCAGATGTGGTTCCATCTACCCTCGGCGAAAGCCATTCATTGAACACTCTCAGCCTATCGCAATCGCCTCAAAAGGCGGCCGATAGAACGAAAACAAAATGGCGCCTCAACGCGGCCAGGTTGTGAGATACTTTCAAAGTGAGTGCGGAGGGGCTCGAACCCTCAACCAATGGCTTAAAAGGCCACTGCTCTACCATTGAGCTACGCACCCACGAAAAACACCGCCATATCTGCCTATTGCACCCATGTTGCGCCCACATTCACCAGATATGGGAGTGTGGAAAATGGCTAAAACGGGCGTAGAGCAATGGACTATAAAAAATGTTGTTCTGGATGACTACTTAAGCACCTGGATTGAATCATTCCTGGTGGACAGGAAAGCCCAAAACATGGCCGGCGGTACGCTGTACTTCTACCGCGCAAAGCTGGCGCTGTTCTCCCGATATTGCGAGAGGCAAGTAATCACCCAGATAAGTGATATTGTACCAGATACTATCCGGCGGTATCTGCTCCACCTGGAGGACACCGGCCACAACCCCGGCGGGATACACGCGGCGTTTCGTGCGCTGCGTGCTTTCCTGTTGTGGTTTGAAGCAGAAACAGAACCGGAAGGCTGGAAGAATCCTATCCGCCGGGTGAAAGCTCCAAGAGTGCCAACCGAACCATTACAACCGGTGGAGCTGGAAACGGTGAAGGCGCTTATCACCTGCTGCGCCGGCAGCGGGCTTACCGCGCTGCGCGATAGGGCGCTGTTCCTGTTCCTGCTGGACACCGGCGCGCGCGCGGCGGAAGTGTGCGCGTTGAACCTGGGCAATATTGACTTAATGGCCGGGAGCGTGCTTATCCGGCAGGGTAAGGGCAGGAAACCGCGCACCGTGTTTATAGGGCAGAAAACGCGGCGGGCGCTACGTGCATACTTGAAAGCGCGAACCGACAATAACCCGGCGCTATGGGCTGCGGATGATTCCGGGCGGCTCACCTATTGGGGGCTGAACCTGATACTTGTGCGGCGGGCAAAGCTGGCCGGCGTAAAGAAACCGGGCTTACATGACTTCCGGCGCGCGTTTGCGTTGAACTTCCTACGCAACAACCCCGGCGAGATATACAGCCTACAAAAACTGATGGGACACGCGGATTTACAGGTATTGCGGCGCTATCTGGCGCAAACAGACGGGGACATACAAGCGGCGCACCGGCGCGGCTCACCAGTGGATAACGGGCTGTAAGGGGTGGAATCATGAAAAGCTGCGTGATTCGGGGAGCTGTATTTATCTTGGCCGGCGGCGCGGCGGTTGGCTGCGCGTGGTTTGCCACAAACGCGCACCTGACACCCGGCGCGGCGCTGGCCGGTGTGCTTGCCGGCATGGTACTGCTGGCGCTGCTGCTGCGCGCCATTGACAGGGGCGAGGAACGGCAGCACCGGGCGCAAGCAGAGACTTATAGGCGCTGGCGGGATTGGTACGCGGGTTTACCCAAACCAGACGCGGCGAAGTATGACGATTGGAACGCTGGCGACGCGGCGCGGTTTGAAGCAGACACCGCGCGCTATCTGCGAGAGCGCGGAGCTGAGCCACAAACACGAAAGTAAGGACAGGGACAGATGGACAACAGGGAACTAAAAACGATGTATACCGGCGGCGGCAGCGGCATTACCGCACCGGTGACAATTCCGCTGCTCCAGAGCGTGATAACGGGGATACTTGCGGGAATCGCGGCGGGTGTGCTTGTGGGCGTGCTGCGCGTGGGCTTTTCCGCGTGGGCGGCGGGCTTCTCCACCTGGGCGCTTGTCACCCTGGGAGCGTGGTTATCCTTCCGGGGGCGCTGGCAGGTGGTGATAGAGCGCGCGCTAGGGGTTGACTTGAATCATGACGGCGTGATTGGAGAGCCAGAACTGCCACCACAACCAGAGCCGCAAAGCTTGCGGGTGGAGCTGCTCCAAGAGGGCGGGCGGCGCGGCGATTGGATTGATTTACCTTTCCCGGACAAGCTCCCGGCGCTAGCCGCTGGCTTGTTGGAAGGCCGGCAGTTTACTCAAACCGTGTGGACAGGCGGCGGGCGGCTGTACTCGCGCGCGGAGTTTGAAGCGGTGCGCGGTGAGATGTTGCGCCGAGGGCTTGCGCGCTGGAAGAACCCGCAAGCGCCAGCACAAGGCGCAGAATTGACACCGGCTGGCCGCGCGGTGCTGCGAAAGCTGGCGGGATTGGTAGATTCGGGTGACAGAAAAATTAAGGATTAATAAACTAGGAAATAAAAGAGATAATTAAACCAATAACTGTAATCACAACAAAGAAAGTCAATTTGCTATTGATTGAACTTAGGATTTTAGTTTGCTCTCGAAGTAGCTTTGCTGTCTCAATTTCAATTGCCGAACCACGAATAACTTTTGGCTGCTCTTCGGTGGATGCAGTAGTCATGATGTGTTCTCCCATGATAATTCAAACGGAAAACAAGATTAGGTTATGTATTATTGTAATATGAATTTTTTGGTGTGAGAATATAATTGATACGTACAAAATTCATTAACTCAACCACAAAGTAAGCCAATAAGATGGGGAGGTTATCAATGGCAATGTCATGGGTTTGCCCGATTTGCGGTTATTCAAACACGTTTTTAGATAAGACATGCAGTAAATGCAACCAAAATAAACTCAATGATACCGAAACTCAAAGGGTTAATGCTTGGAAGGATGAAGTAAAGCGTTTTTTAGAAGATTATGAACGGTTTCAAGCTTCATCTGTACCGAAATGGAATTACTTACAACTAAATTCTGAGGAATTAGAAAAGATTCCGGGCGGCTTAGAAGGACTTGGATTGGCGGGTTGGGAATTGGTGAATCTTGCGACATACGAAACGGGCAGTAGTGGTAGATATACCGTTCACTCTTTATACGTGTTCAAGCGGCCATATTTAAAGCCCGATTGGTATGATGCGAGACTGGAGGATATTAAGTATAAAATCCCCAAGAACTACCAGCGTTATTTACTACCAAAAGCCTTACGCAAGAAAGAGACCCCCTCCCCCACTGACGCGGAGGGATAGTAAATCGCGCGCGTAGGCTGAAATAATTGCGCGTGCGCGCGTGCGCGCGAGGGTTTCACCCACCGCCGACGCTTATATGGTTTTCCCTGACAGGCGGCGGCCACCTGCTAACAGGGAATACAATGGATAGTTTCGGGATATTTTAAGGTTGTGTATACCGATTCTGTGTTACTATAATTTTAGTAATAGACATACACATACAGCTTTCGCCTAGTGATTCTTTCGCGGGATGCTTTCCACCGGAGTGGTGAGAGAGCCCGATAAGGAAGAACCCTACGTAAAAACGTAACCGAGAGCGGCATTTGCTAACACGCGAGTTTTCGCGCACTCCTGTTAGCAAATGCCGCTTTTTTGTTTAACTCTACGGAACATAAATGTTAAAGAAAAGTGGCAACCAAGTATATTTAAGGTTCAATACTCAAGGAGTTTGCTATACTAGTTTTACAGTTGAATATGGCAGGTGCGCCCATAAAGCACCTCTTTCCAGTGTAAGTTGCTGGCAAGAACGAATTAGCTGGAGTTTATCGCCCGGCATGGTTTATCTCTTCGGAGTTAACCATGCCGGGCGTTTTCGTTTAACCCATTGCCGCCGGGCTGAAACCGGCGGCGAGGGACAACAGAACCACGAAAGGACAGAAGGACATGGCAAAGCGTACCAGAAACCAGAACGGCAAGCAAGGGCAAACCCCGATTTATTCAAACGGGCGTGTTGTGGGATACGTCAAAGCCGGCGTGTTCTACAAGAGCATATCCGGCAGTAAACACTTTTTGCACAAACCCCCGGCCATTGCGTTTGATATCTCCACGTTGAATGACGCGGAGAAGGCCGGCGCGGTGCGCGTGGAAGTCTACGACAGGGAAACGCGCACAACCTACCGCGCAACCCTGGCGCATGTGCTGGACAAAGGCTTTACGTTCAACCGGGGATGGGGAGAACAGATAGCCTTACCGTTTGAAGGCTGGACTAAGCACACGAAGGGCAAACCGTCACAACCTGGCCTGTTCGGGGGTGTGGCATGACAGAAGATAACCTGCTCACCACAGAAAACAAGCGGAGTTATTTTCTCATGCTCCCGCTGATGGTGGATGATTTGAACCTGTCCCCACAAGCCTTCCGGTTGTATGCTCACATAGTGCGCCGGGTTGGTGACGGGGGCGAGTGTTGGGAGAACACCGCAAACATGGCGCGCTGCTGCTGCATGTCCACCGGGGCGGTATCAAAAGCGAAGGCGGAGCTTGTCAAGGCGGAGCTTATCCGGGTTGAAAAAGTGGCAAAGAAGCACGGTGAGTTTCCCTATGACTTAACCACCCTGATTGATATATGGGCGAAGAACTTTAAGAGGTATTCCACCTGTTCACATTGTGAACCGGACACCGTTCATAATGTGAATAGCACCTGTTCACAATGTGAAACAAAGAATATACCTGTATTAAGTAGAGCCAAAAAAACGAAAAGTAAAACAGACGCGGCGGGGCGCGTATCCCTGGCTTCGCGCGGAAAAGCACCGCGCGAAGGCGCTTACCCTGCTGCTACTGGTGATTTGTCATCCGGTGATGGTGTACCTACTGGAGAGACTTCCGGACAAATGTCTGAGAAGCCATCCACGAGAAACCACGAGTGCATACAGACTATTAAGCGGGTGACAGGATACTTTCCACCGAAAAAGCTTTACCGGGATATTATCCGCGTTTGGGAAAGCGTACCCTTCCAGGATAAGACGCTGGAGCTGGAGATTTGCTTCAAAACCTGCACGGCGAAAGGTTATAACCCCGGCAACTATTCGGCGTGGTACTTTGATTGGTTTGCAGAAGGCATGGCATACGTACCGGATGATATCAAGCGGCTGGCACAACGATTCAGGGACAACCCGAACCGGGAAAGCGAGGAAAGCTAACACATGTTGACACTGGCCGGCGTGGAGATAGTGACGGGATGGGCGGAGCAAAGGACAGAGACAAACCCCGCTGTTCTGGAAGGCTATCTGCGGCTGGCGGTGGAAGTAGTACTGCGCGCGTGCCTTGACGCTGGAGAGGACAACCAAACCGGCAGCGAGGCGCGCGCGTGGCTGCTTTCCCCGGACGGAAGCCTATATCTTGAAGCATTGGGTATCCACCCGGACACTATCCGGGATTGGATTGATTCTGGCGCGCTGCTCCCCAAACGGCGCGGAAAGGGTGAAAAATGATTAGGAATCGTGCAAAAAAGCGCGCTGCGATTGAAGCCCTGTTGACGGGTGACACCCTGGGACGCGCGGCAGAGAAGGCCGGCGTACACCGGAACACTATCACGGATTGGTTAAGAGAGCCTGATTTTATGGCAGAGTTGCAAGCGGCAGAAGGTGAAGCCCTGGGCGTGCTTTCCCGTTCGCTTGTTTCGCTGGCAGAGAAGGCAACCAAGACACTTGAGGAAGTGCTGGACGGTGGAGAAACAGACGGGGCGCGATTACGCGCGGCAGATATTGTCCTGGGGCGGCTGCTCCAGGTGCGCGAATTGGTGGATTTGGAGAAACGAATTGAAGAACTGGAAAGGACAATCAACCCATGAAAGCACGCGCGAGAGTGAACAGGCTGGAGCAGGCGCGCAAGAAACGCGCGGATGATTCCCCCCCGGCTATCGTGGTACGTTGGGAAGAAACCAGACTAGAGGACGGAAGTATGATTATCACCTGGGAAGAAGAACCGCGATTAATTGAACCGGCAGAAGGGGGTGAGAATGAGAAACAAGGCAAGGGTTAGGCGGCTGGAGCAGGCGCGCGCCGGCGGCGAGGTATCTATTCGTGTTTGTTTGTCTTATGGTGATACGCTGCGCGAGCACACAACCGCCGGCGAAGTACGCACCTGGACACGCGAACAATGGGAAGAACAGGCGAGAGAACGCGGGGCGTGTGTGATTCTGGTAAGGGCTGGAGATACGCATTGAAAGCAAAAACGCGGGTTATCAAGCTGGAAACCACCCGGCGCGCCGGTGGTATGTCCTGGAAGGATTTTGTAACCGGCAGGGTGAAGGTAGAGGATTCCACCTGGCGCGCGTTTCTTGCGGCGGTAGACTTTGAACAAACGGAGAAGAACACAATGGACAACGGATTTTTATCATGGGAAGAAACACAAGTACAGGAGCTATGCGGTGCGGTGCTGGTGCTAAATGGCTACTCGTACACATGCGACTGTCAAGCCGGGCACGCGGGCGCGCATGTATGCACCGGAATCAAAACGGCTCGCAATGTGATTGACGGATTCGAGTGGCAGACAGACGCGGCAGGCGTGCTGCTGCTCACCATGCCCGCCGGCGTTGCGGCTGTTGTGTTTGGCGCGGAGAGGTAAGCATGATTGACTCCACAAGCCACCAGAACAGGCGTAGACGGGCATTACTCCCCTATCAGGTGATAGGACACGGCGAAACCGTCTAGGGGCTTTCTGGAGGCTTAAACCAAAACAGACTTACGCGCGTGTTCCTGGCCGCAAGCCTTGACTTGTGTGCTACAATGATTGTGCCCGATGCGTGAACACCGGGCACATGACTTACACCGATTAGGGCGGCGAAGTCAACCCGATTATAGCAGTATTCGACTTTTGCGCCCTACGGTTTACCGGGGGCGTTTTTGTTTCCCTCGACAGTCCCGGCTCTCTCACCGGGAAAGCACCTTACCAAGTGCAATGGACTATCCGGAAACCCCCTGGATAGTTGCCAATGTCACCGCCATATTTAGGGCGCGTGTGACGGTGACACCGGCACAGATAGGTAGTGAGTGCGGAGGGGCTCGAACCCTCAACCAATGGCTTAAAAGGCCACTGCTCTACCATTGAGCTACGCACCCACGAACAGGCATCATTTTAACACGGCGGCCGGGGGGCGTCAACCTTTGAGGGATTTTTTGCAACCCGGCCGGGCCTTTGGTGTACAATCATCAGCGTATGTCCTCTACCCCGCCGTCCGCCGATCTCCCTATCCGCCCGCTCGACGTGCGCCGCGACCTGACCGAGGTGGCCGACTTGATCGAGCAGGCGTTTTCCACGCAGATGGACGCCGACGGGCGCGATTATGTGCGTTATATCCGCCGCGTGGCCAATAATAAGAGCCTGATCCGTTGGATCCCCGGGGCGGCAGAACGAGTTTCCATGCCGCTGCACGGCTACGTGTGCGAGATGGACCAGCGCGTGGTAGGCAATTTGACGTTGATCCCGTTTCTGTTCCGCGGGCGCTGGCTGTACCTGATCGCCAATGTGGCGGTCCACCCGGCCTACCGCCAGCACGGCATTGGCCGCGCCCTAACGCAGCGCGCGCTACAGCACCTGCGCGCGCACCAGGTGAGCGAGGCCTGGCTGCAGGTACGCGAGGATAACCCGGTGGCGATTCACCTGTACGAGACGCTGGGCTTTGTAGAGCGCACCCGGCGCACCACCTGGCAGCTCGAAACCGAGGCGGACACGCTACCTCCGGCGCACGACCCGCGGGTAGAAATTACCCGCCGCCGCGGGGCCGACTGGCCTCAGCAGGCGCGCTGGTTGGAGGATACCTACCCGCCGGAAGTGTCATGGAACCTGTCATTTGACTGGCGCCGGCTGCGCCCGGGGATGCTACGTGCGATCGAGGCATGGCTGAATGGGGAAACGTTTACGCACTGGGCGGCGCGCATCAACGGCCGGCTGGTGGGGGCGGCCACCTGGGAGCCGGGCCGCGCGCTGAGTGATTTTTTGTGGCTGGGGGTAGACCCGCAATATGAAGACGCGGCGGTACACGCGCTGCTGGCCTATGGGTTGGGCCGGCTTCGCTTGCGCCGCTTCCAGAGCGTCAATTATCCGGCCGGGCGTGCAGAATGGGCTTTTCGCAACGCGGGGTATACCTTCTGCCACACGCTGATCTGGATGAGCATGGATATGCAATCCGCGCGCAACTCCGCGCGCGCGAATCGCGTATAGGATATATACGAGGAGGAGTGTAATCATGGGAAAATTTTTGATCCGCTGGGTGATTAACGCAATCGCGCTGTACGTGGCGGTAACGCTGCTGACTGGCAACGGCATCAACCCGCAGAGCACCAACGTGATCGCCATCATCTGGTTGGCGCTGATCTTTGGCCTGGTGAACGCGCTAATCAAGCCCATCGTAGGCTTTCTCACCTGCCCGCTGATCATCCTGACGCTGGGCCTGGGCACGCTGCTGATCAACACGCTGATGTTCTACCTGGCGGGCCTCATCGGCACGCGCTTTGGTGTGGGCTTCACCGTCGATGGATTTCTGCCTGCCTTCCTCGGCGCACTGATCGTCTCGGTGGTGTCGTTCCTACTCAACAGCTTCCTGCGCGACGAGCCGCGCCGCCGGTAAACATCTGGGCATAACACAATAAGGCCAACCCTGGCGGGTTGGCCTTTTTGTGTCCTGTATTCATTATTTTGGCAGCGTGAAGCGCAGCAGGCGGTTGTTGCCGGCGTCACTGGCCCACACGTGTCCCTCGCCGTCCAGCGCCACGCCGGATGCCAGGCCGAAGCCGTCTGCGCCGGCGCTGTAGCCACCCCAGGCGCGGATGAACTTGCCCTGGTTATCGAACTCGATGATGCGGTAGCCCTCGGGATCATTGATGTACACGTTACCCTGCGGCCCTACGGTGATGAAAGGCTTGTTGTCCAGGCTCTGGCCGTTCCAGGCCGAAACATCCCAACTGCGCAGCGGCACAAAAGCCGCGCCATCGCTGGTGGGCTGGAATACCTGAATGCGCTGGTTCCAGGTATCGGTGATATACACGTTACCATCGGCGTCCAACGCAACGCCCACCGGCTCATCAAACTGCCCCGGGTCCATACCGGCCGAGCCAAACTGGGTGACGAAGTTGCCATCGGCGTCAAATACCACCACGCGCTTATTGCCGGTATCCATCACGTACACGCGTCCCCTGGCGTCCACTGCCAGGCCGCGCGGGCCCCAGAAGGCATCCGGCGCTTCGGCGGTGCCAAAGTAGCCCCACATCTTGATGAACTGCCCGTCCGCGGTGAATTTCTGCACGCGGTGGTTCCAGGTATCTGAGACGTACACCGAGCCGTCCGGGCCAAGTGCCACATCCCAGGGCTCGAAGAAGGTGCCACCCGGAGCATTACCCTTGGAAATGTCGGCAAACGTGCCCCAGGTATGCAGCACGCTGCCATCCGCGGCCAGGTGCTGCACGCGGTTATTGCCTGCGTCAGCCACGTAGATGCTGCCATCCGCGGCCACGCGCAGCCCGCGCGGCTTCTGGAACTGGCCTGGCTCCGTACCCGGCATGCCGATCGTGGCATCCGGCGCCAGCTCGATGGAACCGGCGACGTACGGATCGGTCGTCTCGGTCACCGGTAGGGCCGGCGCCGCGCCATAATTCCAGATCTGTGCGACGATATCTTTACGGATATACATGCGGAAGCGGCTGCTGGGCTGCCAGGTATTGAGTTTGAAGGTATCGGTGTACTGGCCTTCGGTAATCTTGGCTTTGGCTTCCGAGTATTTGGTGTAATCGCGATTGAGCCAGATGTCGAAGATGGCGGCGCGCATTTCACGGTTGGTGAGTGCATACAGAATGCGCTCGCCGGTCAGGTTGTAGTAATCCTGGTTTGGCCACCATAGGCGCATGTATTCGGTGGATACAAATTCGTCTTTGGTGATCGAATCCAGCTTGGCGTAATTTGGTTCAGAGGCGATGATTACCGCCATGTTGCGCAGATCGCGCGTGGGGTTATCGGTAAAGTAACGCTTGTTGGGGTAATCGCGGAAGTACCACCAGTAGGGATACAACGCATCGGCATCGTACGCCACGGCGATATCTTTGGCGCCGGTAGTGCGGCGCGAGATTTCTTCTACCTGCTGCAGAATATCCTTAGGCCCGCGCGCGGCGTGGGCATACACCAGGTATTCGAAAGCGGTATCATAGTTTATATAGTTGGCCTTATACGCTGTGCGCGCGGTGAGCACCGCCAGCAGAGCGAAAAAGGTTACCGCGGCGAGCTGGACAATATTACGCGCGGAAAATTCGCGCAGCAGCCAGATGATGCCCGCGCCGGTGGCAAGCATTACCACCAGGCCCATGATGAAAGCATTGGTCGACTCAAGCTGTTCGAGCGCGTTGCCCTGGAATGGCGGCGTGGCCCCCAGCAGCGATCCCAGCACCGCGCCAGTGCTGGCCAGGAATACCGGCAGCAGCAGCAGAGCGATGATGCCACGACGCTGGAACACCTGCTTCCAGGGAATGCTATCCACCAGGAATCCCAGGCCCCAGCCGGCTGCCAGCAGCATGGGCAGGGCAATATGCACCGTCAGCCAGGGCATGCGCTCGCCGGCAAAACTGTAGGCCAGCAGCGCGGTGGCGGCCCAGTACAGCAGCATGGACAGCACCGGGATGCGCCGCGCGCGGGTTTCACCAGCCTCCGCCGGAGTGGCGAGATGCGGCTCATCCTCTAACGCGGGCTCAACAGCCAGCGGCTCGCTGTCCATCTCTGGCGAAATCTGCGGCTGGCGCGCCGGATCAAACCCGGCCCACGTGGCAAAGCGCCGGTAACGGATGCCAAAATACAGCGCCAGCAACGTGCCAAGCGCGGCCAGGTACTCGTAGATGGGGATCTGGATCAGTGCGTAGTAATATAACGGCTGCGTGCCGCGCTGAACGCTCTGCTGCGACAGCCAGTAACCCAGCGAGCCTACCATGCCGGTCCAGAAACCGCGGCCATTGGTGAAGAACGTGGTGTAGAACACCACAAAAATCGTATAGAACAACGCGGCGTTCATCAGCCACAGGCGCGGCTTCCACCATAGCCCGATGGCCACGCTGATTGCTACCAGCAATGCGATGATGATCCCGGTACGCAGCAGGCCGGTAGTGGTGTAATCCAGTGGATCCCAGCCGATCATTTTGATCGGGAAGGCCACCAGCTGCGGCAGCACCAGCGTACCAACTAACATCAGCAGATCAAAAGCGCGTTCCGAGCGAATGCCTTTCCAACCGATGGAGCGTACCAGGAAGAACAATGCCAGCACCGCGAAGATCAGCGCGCCGCCCACGCTGCCCAGGATGGCCACCTGCTCCCAGGTAGGGATGCCACCCAGCAGGCCCTGGCTGGGGGTGGGGATCGGCTGCGCAGGCTGGTTACCAGACGGCTCACCCTTGGGTACGGTGCTGGCCGCGTAACCGGCCACGGCGATAGCTGCCAGCAGCAGCACAATGGCCAGCGTCATCAGAATGATAAAGCGCCGCCGTTCCGCCGGGTGCGTGCTCTTCTGCGTGGCCACGCCTTCGAGGAAGAGGATCAGCAGAAATAGCAAAAGCTGCGCCATATAGATGTAGACGGTTTCTTTGGTGGTAAAGTGCAGCACAGTGGCTGCGGTGAGCACGAACAGCGACGATTGCTTGCCATTATCCAGGTAGCGGAAAACCGCAAAGAGGGTCAGCACGCCCCATAGAGCCACAAAGGCTTCATTGCGCGTATAACGCCCGTAGAACAGCAGGTAAGGTGAGATCAGAAACAGCAAGCTGGCGATAATCGCACCCGAGCGGCCGAGATAGCGGCGGAAGAGAAACATCACCGCGGCCACGGTGACGATGCTGAAAGTGGCCGATGGGATGCGTGAAGCGGTATCGCTGTCGCCAAACAGGAAGTAAGAAAGTGCCAGCAGGTGGAACTGCAGCGGACCGTGCGTAATCGGGTCATGGCGGTAGCCGCGACCCTGGAACAGGTCATAGGAAGGCACCACGTGGTTCACCTCATCGTGGCTCATTACGCGCTCGCCTACCATAGCGAAGCGGCTGACAATGGCCAGCAAGAGGATGATGCCAACAACCAGTGTTTCGACAGTGATGCGCGGCAAAAATGCCGCCAGGGGGCGGTCAAGCCAGGAGGTAGAAACGAGCGTGCGATTTTCGATTTCCATACCGTATGTGCGCTGCCTGCCGGCAGAATCCTTCATAATGATGGTCAAACCTGGATAATACTAATAGATAATGGCATTTCTTGCAAGCGCGTCCGGTTTGACACCCGGAGCGGGCTATGATACCGTAAACCACGATTGGCACAACTGGAAAGGATACCACTTGCATGACCGACTGGATGCCCGCTGCGATTGTTTTTGATTGGGGCGATACGCTGATGACTACCTTCACCGAATATGATGGGGTGATGGCCGAATGGCCGCGCGTGGCAGCCGAACCTGGCGCGGCCGAAATGCTGGCCGCGCTGAGCGGGCGCTGCCGGCTGCTGGTGGGCACCAACGCCGCCAATTCCAATGCAGCGCAGGTGGCTGCGGCGCTCGAGCGCGCCGGGCTGGCCGGGAGCATTGAGCGCGTGTTTACAGTGCAAGAGCTGGGCGCGCGCAAGCCCGACCCGGGTTTTTACGCCGCGCTGCAGGCGCAAACCGGCCTGAGCGCCGGTGAAATTTTGATGGTAGGAGACGACTACCTGGTAGACGTAGCCGGAGCATGGCGCGCGGGTTGGCGCACGGCGTGGTACAACCGCCACGGCACTGCCGCCCCGGCCCTGCTGCCGCTGCACGATGTGGAGATCACACACCTTGGCGCGCTACCCGCTACACTGCAAGCGCCGGCGCTGCCCTCGCTCAACGAATGCCTGATCTGGCTGCTACACAACGGCGCGCCGGCCGGTCTCCTGTCGCACGTGCAGACTGTTGCCGCGCTGGCCTACCAGATGGCCGTCTGGCTGCGCAACAGGGGGCAGGCAGTAAACCCAGTGCTGGCGCACCGCGGCGGTCTGCTGCATGACCTGGCCAAGTTGGCTCCGATCGCTCCCGGCGCGCCGCGCGATCATGGCGCGCGGGCGGCGGAGCTGCTGCTGGAGAAAAACCAGCCCGCCCTGGCAGAAATCGCCCGGAGGCACATTCTGCATCTGATCCTGGATGCCCGGCTCGCGCCGCAGACGTGGGAAGAAAAGATGGTCTACCTGGCCGATAAACTGGTCGAAGGCAGTCGCCCGGTAACTTTGGAAGAGCGGCTGGCATCACTGCGCGGTCGCTACCCGCAGCACGCCGCGAACATTGATGCTGCGGCGCCCGCGGTACGCGCGCTGCAAGATGCGCTGTGCGCAGTGCTGGGCTTTCCCGCAGACGAGCTGGCCGCGCGTCTCACCCGCGCGATGCGCGGTGAAAACCCCTAAAAGTGCCTACTGTGCTGTATTGAAGTAGTTGTACACCGCGGTGGCCAGATCAGCGTAGATCACGTTGATCGAATTGAACAGGAGCTGGTCCGGGTGGTACACGAAGATGCTCAGCACGAAATCACCGCCCGGGGTGAAGGCGATACCCGCGTCACCGATGGTGTGGATGACGCCATCGGCCGGGTCAGTAATCCAACCGTGTTTATGGGCAAGCTGCGTGCCCTCGGGCAGCCCGGCTTCGATCAGCACGCCGATGCGGTTGCGCGAGAGATACTGCACCATCTGTTTGCATTCATTCTGTGAGATCTGGCCGGGAAATGCCGCGGCAAAAGTCCCGCCGCCAGTCTCGGCGCACTGGTAAATATCTTCCAGCAGCATGCCAATCTCGGCCGGCGTGGTCTGGTCGTAGACATCAGGGTTGGTGAAGATATCCGTGCGGCTATTGGCCGGGGTGGTGTAGCGCTTGAGCAGCGGTGCGCCATTGTAAAAATAGCCGGCCAGGAAGGTATTGGCCAATCCAAGCTGGTTCATATCTTCGCTGACCACCAGCGGACCGGTGTTTTCATTGATGTAATCCATCATCAGCTTATCAGCCGGGGGGTTGTCCGAGCGATCGATCATCGCCGCGATCAGCTCGCCCGCCTCAGGAGGGGCTGGCTCGCCCACAGCCTTGTATACCGAAACCATGATCGGGATCTTCAACGTGCTCGCGCCAGAGAAAGCAATATCATCCTGTAAAAGAGTCTTGTTCTGGTAGGCGAAGTGAATTTCCTGGTTGGTCTCCAGGTCACGCAGGTAGATTTCGGTTATGCCATCGAAACCGGAAACGTCAATGATCTGCTGCAGCAGGATTTGCAGGTTCTGGAACGAAGGCCGTGGGGGCGCAACCTTGTTATAGGAAAGGTTGACCACGCGCGAGTTAGACGACCACAATGCATCGCGGATCAGCGTGACGGCCCGGTCGATATCCAGCACCGTGCCTTCTTCCCCGGCAGTAAACTGGGTGCTGCCCACCACCGGCATGGCAGCGCTGGGTGGACGGTCGTAGCGCGGCGAGACTTCTTCCTGGAGAAACGCTCGCAGGCGGTCTTCCGACAGTTTTGCGCGCAGTGGAATTTGCGCCGGCGCAGGTACACGGTTCCACAGGTAATCCCAAAATGCGGTCCAGAAGGGCTGGTCCATGCGCTGCAAATCAGCGGCGGAAAGCATGCTTTCCAGATCCAGCTCAAAGCCCACCACACCGGGGCGAATCTGGATGATCGAATCGCCATAGCGCACTTCGACTGGCACGCCATAAGCCTGCACCAGCCGCTCGGCGGCTTGAGTACGGTCCAGCCCGCCCACCGGCACACCAGCGATTACCATGCCGGCTGGGAAATTGGAACGTATGCGGCTATACGTGATGAGCTGCAGGATGGTTAACCCAACCGCCAGAAAGATGCACAGAAAGGCGATCCAGCGAATGGCAGGAAATGAGCGGTTTGATGTTCTCAAGCGGGTACTCCTGGCGCAAAGGTACGCGCCGCCCGAATTGTACCAGAGTTTGCGGGGGTTAAACAGGGCGGGCCAGCCCGCCGGCGCGGGCAGGATGTGTGGTATAGTTTGCCATCATTTCATCCAATCTGTGAAACACTCATGAAAAAGACGCTTCTGCACCGCCGAATCCTCATCTCCAAACTGCTCATCCCGCTGGCTATCCTGGCAATCGATTGCGCACTCTTCGCATGGATCACACCGGTTTCCGTACCCCGCGGCGTCAATTACCACTTTGCGGTCGATATGTTGTGGGGCAGCCTGGGCCTGATCGCGGTCACCGCGCTGGTACTTGTGTTCGTATGGAAGCGCGATGACGAAACAGTGCAGCCGCTGCGGACAAGCAACGCCCATTTCCGTTTCGGCGATGCCACGCTGCTGCTCCTGCCGCTTACGCCGGTGGCGCAATACACGCTGCGGAACAGCGAAATCCTCTCGCCGGGAAATATTCTGGCGGTGCTGGCTTTCTTCACACTGCTCTCCGCGCTGCTGATTTATGTCGTTCCGGCACTACTGCGCCGCTACACCGACATGCGACCACTGGTGGCGGTGGGGCTGGCATTCGCTTTTACCATCACCAGCATGGCGCTGCTCAGCAGCTCGCTGGCCTGGTATCGAACCGGCAGCTTAAAAATCCAACTCCTGTTTTTTGTGGCTGTATTCCTGCTTAGCTGGCTGCTGTTCAGCCTGAGCGACCGGCGCATCCTGTGGGCGCTGGTGGCGGTTGTGTTTGCCGTCAACACCAGCTCGTATCTACTGGCGCGAGATGCACAGGCACTGGTGATCGAAGCCACGCACAGCAAGTTGCCTGCGCTTGTGGATGGGCGCAAGCCGGTATCTACTCCCAATATTTACCTGCTGGTTTATGATTCGTATGTAGCCAACGAGACTATGCTGGGCTATGGGCTGGAAAACAGCGCTCAGGAAGACTTTTTGCGCACGCAGGGTTTCACGTTGTACCCGCGAACGTATTCCGTGGGTGCTACCACGCTGACCAGCATGAGCAAAGTGCTGGAAGTGGCGGATGTCAGCGCAAAAAATTGGCGCAAAGAGGTCTCCGGCGATGGCGTGGTGCAAAACCTGCTCAAATCGCTGGGTTACCAGACTTACGGTATCTTCCCTTCCGATTTCATGTTCCGCGGATATGGCTCCAGCTACGACGTCAGCGTACCGGTCAAAAAAAGCGCGCCTCCATCCGTCTACCTGATCGCCGGGGTATTGATGGGCGAATTCCGTTTCGACCTCGGCTTCGACGCGCAGAAGCACGGCGATTATGTGACCGCTAAGCAAGATATTTTTGCGAACCTGCCAAACAAACCGATATTCCTGTATAGCCACTCCAACCTGCCCGGCCACAGTCAGAATTCGGGCGCGTGCCTGGCGGATGAAATAACGCAGTACAGCAAGCGGCTGGAGCGCGCCAACGGCGAAATGCGGCAGGACGTGGCCACAATCCTTGCCAACGACCCGGGCGCGATCATCATTATCGCCGGCGATCACGGCCCGTATTTGACGAAGAATTGCACCCACACCGGTGATGATTATCGGCTGGCGGAAATTAACCGCCTCGACATCCAGGATCGGTTTGGCACATTCCTGGCCATCCACTGGCCGCAATCCGGTTTTGAAGCCTATGACCAGATCACTGTGCTGCAAGATGTATTCCCGGCCGTTTTTGCTAACCTCTACCAGGATGCCGGCCTGCTGGATTCGCGCGTGAAGCCCCTGGTGGATCAAGAAAATTCCATCAGCGGCGCGTCAATTGAAAACGGGATCATTCGCGGCGGAGTGGATGATGACCAGCCGCTGTTCTTGGCCGGCGAGTAGGATTACATCCCGTCCGTCTCAAACGGGCCGGTCAATTCAAGAATTGACAGCATTTCCCGGCATGATTATACTTACCACGCTCGCCTGCACAGCAGTAGAGCAATCTCGGAGGATTATTTTGAAAAAAGCATTGATCACGGGAATTACCGGCCAGGATGGTTCGTACCTGGCGGAGCTGCTGCTCTCCAAAGGCTACGAAGTTCATGGCCTGATTCGCCGCGCCAGTACGTTCAACACGCGTCGCATCGACCATTTGTACCACGACCCGCACGGCAACGGCGAACAGGTGCGCCTGCTCCTGCATTATGGCGATGTTGCCGCCCCCGACAGCCTGCTGGATGTGATTTACAACGTGCGCCCAGATGAAATCTACCACCTGGCTGCGCAGAGCCACGTGCGCGTGAGCTTCGACATGCCCGAATATACCGGCGACGTGACCGGCCTGGGCACCACGCGCATAATTGAAGCAGTGCGCAAAAGCGGAATTCAGACCCGCTTCTATCAGGCTTCATCCAGCGAAATGTTCGGCGGCGCGAAACCGCCCCAAAGCGAACAAACTCCCTTCGAGCCGCGCAGCCCATATGCGGCGGCCAAGGTATATTCGTATTGGCTGGCGCGCAATTACCGCGAAGGTTATCACATGTATGCCTGCAACGGCATCCTGTTCAACCACGAGTCACCGCGCCGCGGCGAAACCTTCGTAACGCGCAAGATAACGCGCGCAGTAGCAGCCATCAAGGCCGGCAAACAGCAGTATCTATACCTGGGCAACCTGGATTCGCGCCGCGACTGGGGCTATGCCCCTGAATATGTGGAAGGCATGTGGAAGATCTTGCAACAGGATGAGCCCGGTGATTATGTACTGGGGACTGGCGAAGCGCACACCGTGCGCGAGTTCCTGGATGAAGCCTTTGGCTACGCCGGCCTGGACTGGAGCGAACATGTGCGCATCGATCCGCGTTACTTCCGCCCCACGGAAGTGGATTATCTCATGGCGGATACGCGCTTCGCAGTCAAAAAGCTTGGCTGGCGGCCCAAGGTGCGCTTCCACGAACTGGTGCGTATCATGGTCGACGCGGACCTGGAGCTGGTTGGGCTGGAATGCCCGGGTGAAGGCCGCAAGATTCTGGAGAAGTGCTTCGATAACTGGCACCGTTGGGAACACCAGGTCATCAGCATGGAGCGCTAGCCGGGGAATTCATGAATCTACCTGGCGCTCGTCCAACAGTCGCACGGCCATCGGTGCTATTTGTTTGCACCGCGAATATTTGTCGTTCACCGATGGCGGCCAGCCTGTTTCGCGCGCGGCTGATGATGAGCGACCGCGACTGGCGTAACTGGCGCGTAGATTCGGCCGGCACGTGGGCGGATTCCGGCAGGCAGGCAGCGCTGGAAGCGCAGCAGGTGCTTATGCGCCGTGGCCTGGATATCAGCATGCACCGCTCACGCCCAGTATCGCAGGAATTGCTACGGCGTTTTCAGCTCGTTCTAACCATGGAACAGGGGCAAAAAGAGGCCATCCTGGCCGATTTCCCGCAGTTCCAGGGCCGGGTATTCATGCTGAGCGAAATGGCCGGGCAAGTTTCGAACGTGCAAGACCCGATGGGCGGCACGTATATTGAGTTTGAGCGTGCCGCAGATAGCATCGACGCGTGGCTGTCGAATGGTATGGAGCGCATCCGCGCGCTCGCCACGCCATAGACCTGCTAACAAAAACATTAGAAAGTTGTTGACCCGCTTGTATTATAGAACATTTATGCTATAATCGGTACATCCAAACAATAAAGGTGAAGCCTCGATGTCACGCGTCCAATGGGCACTCTTACCCGCCGTGCTGATCGGAATTTTCTTGTTTTTAGGAGCTACCCACCTGATTGGGAAGGCTCCGGCCATCCAGACTTCGGGGAGTCTGGTTCTTACGCAACCCAATAGCCAGCCTGCGCCACAGCCCAGCGCAGCCGACCCGGCTGCCAGCGCTGCCGTTCTTGCGCAGACCGGCACCGAAGGAGAAAGCAAGCCGGACGAGATCCCGGTGGTCGAGCCAGTATTTGTCAACGTTACCGCCGATCCGAACGGAGCGAGCAGCGCGAACGGATGGAATAGCGCCCCCAGCCTGCAAGGCTGCACCCTGCGCCCCAGCTTTGACGGCTCGGTCTTGCAATGGTGTGAGCTGATCCAGGCTTACGCCAATGCCAACGGCCTGGAGCCCGCGCTGGTGGCGGCATTGATCACGCAGGAGAGCGGCGGTGACCCGAATGCATACTCAGGCAGCGGCGCGGTGGGCTTGATGCAGATCATGCCACGCGACGGTCTCGCGGCCAGCTTTATGTGCGCCGCCGGCCCGTGCTTTACCGACCGCCCATCTTCGCAACAGCTCTATGATCCCGAATACAATATTGCTTACGGCACGCGACTGCTCTCCAGCCTGCTGCAACGTTACGGCAATATCCGCGATGCATTAATGAGTTATGGCCCGCATGATGTTGGGTACTATTATGCCGACATTGTACTGGGTATCTACAACGCAAATCGTTAGCCTGATACTTCCAGCCTGTCATTACACAGCGCGCTTCCTGAGGGAAGCGCGCTGTTTTTATTCCGGGTGATGGAAGAATCATTCTCCCGGATGATTGCAGCTTCACATTGGCTCTCCTACAATAATCTTGTAACGATAAATGATCGATTAACTCTGATTTGAGGAGCAAGGAATGAAGAAAAGTATTCTGGTTGTGGTTGTTCTGGTACTGGCGAGCGTGCTGTTGGCCGCGTGTGGTGGCGGTGGCAGTTCCAGTGGCGGAAATAAGATCTCGTCCACGATGACAGATTTCATGTTTGAGCCGACGACCTGGACTGTGCCGGCTGGCGCGCAGGTGACCCTGACTCTGAAGAATGAAGGCGCGGTGGAGCATACCTGGGTGCTGGTTGCCAGCCCTGTAACCCCGCCGGCCGGAGAAGATACGGACGTTCTGTTCGAGGCGAAAGTGGACCCGGGTGAGACCAAAGACTTCACATTTACTGCCCCAACCACCCCGGGCGAGTATCAGGTAATCTGTGATGTTGCCGGTCACCTGGAAGCCGGCATGCAAGGCAAGCTGGTCGTCAGCCAGTAAGCACTAACGGAACTGAATTAAAAAAAGGACTGCGCGCGCAGTCCTTTTTTTTAGTATGCTTTTTCTCAGCGGCGCAGGCGGCGGATGAGCCAGCGCAGTAACAGTACACCACCGGCAGCGGCAGCCAGCAATGCCAGCCCGCGCAGCAGGTACAGTGGCACGACAACTGGCTCGGGCGGCAGCATCCCTCGTGGGCCGCCGCTGCGACGGATGCACCACAGTGTTCCCGTGCCCATTTGCTCGCGAATGCCGCCCTGCTCGGGCGCAATTTCGATTTCTCCAAAGTCAACCACATACAGCGCGCCATCCGGGCCAAACTGGCAGTGCGATGGCCGCTCAAAACCTTCGTGCGGCAGCATAGAAGCCGGCCCGGCAATACGGTTCACAGCAAAGTCGTAGATGGCGCCGCTGGTCAGGTCAACACGCTGCACCTTAAATCCGCGCGGAGTGGCTGAGTGCGCCATCGTAGTGATCGGCGCAAGGTCGCCAAAACAGGCCACGAATGCCTGCCCTTCAAAGCCAAAACGCGCATCTTTACAGATATCCACGCCATTGGCGGCCACGTGCATTTCAAACTCGGCCAGCGGTTTGGGCGGGTTAGGGTCGGGCGGGTTCTCAATTAATGGCTCACGGTTCTTGCCGCCATCTCCCCAACGCGGGTCATCCAAGCGCACGCCAGAAGCATAATCCGGCCAGCCATACCAGCGCCCCTCCTCGATCCGGTACAGGTCGTCGGGGTCGCCGATAATGAATCGCTGGCCGCGCTCGTCCATGCCGTGCTCGGTGCAGTACAGCCTGCCCTGCGCATCAAACGCCAGACCGTACGGGTTGCGCAGCCCCCAGGCCACCACTTCCAGGTTGCTGCCATCCAGGTTGCAGCGCATAATCGCCCCGGTAGGCCGGTCGCTGGCCGGGATTATCTGCCTTTGTGCGGTCGTCTCGCCAAACGGTGAATACGCGCCAGATTGCACGGATTCGGTCACATCGTCGAGCACGTTTGGATAGGTGAAATTTCGACCAGCCAGTCGCAGCTCTTGAGCGGGGTAGTCATGAAAGTCGGGATATTTGGTCAGCCATTCAAATGCGAAATTATCTGCGCCAACCACGCCGGCATTCGTGGCGCATCCCTGACCGTAATATAATTTGCCATCCGGACCGAGCACCGGATAATTGGCCTGGTGGTCGCCTACTCCCGGCAGACCGGTGAGCAGTTCTTCCACCAAACCGCCGGGGCGGATACGCAGCAAGGTATCAGTATTCATGGCGTACAGATAACCACTGTGCCACAGCACCCCGGTCAATGCGCCAGATAACACCCAGCGCTTTCTGGGAAACTCATAATATACTTCCTTCTCGCCTGTTACCACATTCACTTTGACGATTCGCGGCGGCGATTCAATCTTGTGGCCACTTTCTGCCACGTAGCAATAACCATCGGCGTCAAAGGTGCAGTGTGCCGGCGCGTTAAGACCGGTGGCAACCACTTCGGCGGTGTACCCCTGCGGAAGCTGGATGTCATTCGGGTTATGCCCACGCGGGCCGGCACGGCGGATTTTGATCTTCTTCAGCACCGGCGCCAGAGGCGCATAGACTGTTGCCAGAATATCAGGCAGATCGGGCAGAAACTTTCTACCGATTTTGCGTTCGTATTTTGCTTCTCGTACTTCCATCATCCCCTCATTTCTGTATCCGCCACCGGCACAGCAACGACCCGGCGCAAGCCGCGCAGCACCAGCAGGCTGGCAAGCGTGACCAGCGACGCGGCCACCATCAGGGTACTGTAGCCACTGCCGGTTCGTAGCGCGTTGGCGGCATCGATCAACGGGCCGAACAGTCCGGCCGCCGCAGCAGCACCTGCGGTACCAATGTTTGCCAGTCCGAAGAACCGCCCGGCCTGACCCTGTGGCACAAGGTCAGCCGTCAGCGCCCAACTGGCGCTGGAAAATGCCGCCGAGCCCACCGCCATTAACGCGCCGCCAGCCAGAATAATCGCGCTGGAATAGGCCGCCGCCAGCAGGAGCGTACCGGCCGCACTGGCCAGCGCGCCAAAAACCATCACCGGCCCGCGCCCCAGGCGGTCCGCAGCCCAACCCGCAGGCAGCGCGAAGGCTACCGTCATCAGAGAGAGCGCTGCCAGCAGGCCACCCGCCTGGCTGGCGGCACTGCCGGCATCGAGCCCCAGGCGTTCGGCCACAAAGAACAGCAGAAAGCGCCCCACCGCGTAGGTGCCGGTGAGAAACAAAAAGCGCGCCAATACCAGCCGCACAAAGGCGCGGTGCAGGCGCAGGTCAAGGCGATAAACAGCCGCCAGCCCGGCATGCGAGGCAGGCGTCACCGGTTGCGTCACACGCGGCTCACGCACCAGCAGCACCGTGAGCACAAAGGTCACCAGCAAAGCCACAGCGATAACCACCAATCCCAGTCGCGCTCCACCGTTTTCAATTACCTGCCCCAGCAGCACAAAGCCAAGCATAGCCCCGGCCAGGTCCATAAACATTTTCCAACCACTGGCGCGCCCGCGCTGGGCGGGTGGAACCAGATCTGGCAGGAAACCCTGCTGCGCAGCCTGTGCCACACTGGACGCCGCCAGGGCGAGCACATACCCGCCTGCCACCCACCATAGACCCGCGCCCATGCCAATAACGCCCAGCGCCAGCATGGTGAGCAGCAGGCCGGCAGCAAGCGCGCCGCGCCGGCCAAAACGCGGGCGCAGGCGATCACTCCACGCGCCGGCAGGCGGCTGCACCAGCATTGCTGCCAGCAGCCCGGCAAACGAGATCAGGCCTAACGCGGTGGCCTGGCGGCTTTCGGCCACCAGGCCCATCAGTGTTGATGGCAGCACCAGCGCGCTGATGCCGTCGGACAGCATACTAAGCGCCAGCCAGAATACGCTGATGCCAACCAAATCGCGGGTCTTTAGCATGCGCGCTCAGTCGAGATTGTCCGTTTCTCTACGTTCCAGTTCATCCGTCAGTGTTGTGGTGCCCGGGGGAATAAACTCGGCATCATCATGTTTCTCGATGTGCTTTTCTTCGTACTTCTCCTGCCCGGTGACGGGCACGGCCGACATGGTATTACCCATGACGTGCTCGTGCGCCGGCTGACCGGAGAGCGAGCTGGGAGCATCCAGGTGCGCGCCGCGATCCACGCCCACACCCAGGCGGTCGACCAGCTCGCCACCCAGCCAGGCGGTCACTGCTCCGAGGCCAACACCGGCAAACGACAGGATGAAACCCAAAGTGCTGGGGATGAAATTGGCGCTGTTTGCGCGGATCAGCCAGCTCAGGCCCATCAACAGAACAACCACGACATTTCCAATACCGTGCATTCCACCGACTTCTTTAGCGCGGGTGCCGGCCGGGATCGCCAGCCAATCGCGGAAACCAAAAATTGCCGCGAGCAGGCCGAAGCCTATACCGGCGAGGATGTTGTAATACGAGATGGTGGGTAGGGTGGTGTTGCCGTTGGCCAGGTAGATCACATCAAAAATGACCGAGGTGATAAACAGGCCCAGCGGGAACACAATCAGCATGGGGTGGATGGGATGCCCCAGGAACTTTGCGCGACTTTCCATGATCGTGCACTCCTTGTCTTGATGCGAACATCGATATCCGGAATATTTTCCGGATATCGATACACTAACAAGCCTGCAGAAGCGCCGCAAGATGGGGATTTCCGAAGCTCAGCTAGGAGTTTCCCCTAACTTGGCAGAAAACAGGGAGCCACCGGGAGACTCAGGCGCTGTCGCCGTTTTCCGTTGGCTCGCGGCTGGTGTCGGTGAAAGCCAGCAGCAGCGCCGTCTGACTGATGCTGTCCAGGGCCGGGCCGAGTGTCTCTTCCAACGGCTGACCGCCGGCAACGTCCGGTTCACCCAGGCGCCTGAATAGCGGCAGCGCGATCTGCGGCTGCTGGATATTGACGGAAAAATCTTCCAGGCCGGGGCCCATCTCCCAGAAGTGTTCAATGCCGGCTTCCAGCGGCTCGGGTGGTTCCTGCGGCTCCGGTTCCAGCTCCGGCACGGTCTCCGACCCGGTGCGGCGCAGGCGCAGCGCCTGCAGGATACTCTCCTGTGTGCGGCCGCGCATGCGAAACAGCAGGAAGGGATCCTCATCAAACCGGTCGGCGAGAATGTACTGGGTAGCGGCAATGTGCTTGCACGGGTTCGCCCAATCGGGGCAGGAGCATTCGGTGTGCAGATCGCCGCCTCGCGCGGGGAACAGGCTCACCCCTGCCGCCGAGAAGGCATCTTCAATGTTGGGCGGCATTTCACCGGCCAGCAGCTGCGCAGCGAAAATTGCCCGCCCGGCGAGCACATCCAGCACCTGCTCCCACTGTTCAGCGCTGAAGTCGGTGACCGAAATGATGACCTTGTATGGCTGTGGACGCGAGCCCTGCACCTTTGCCACTACGTCTCCATCGACCTCGTTCATCGAAAGTACCTGGCCCATGCGCGCGTAGCGCCGGCCGCGCTGCAGCCGCGCGCCGTCCATAAGGCGTTCCATCGCCAGCAGCCAGCGTTTCGCCCACCAGTTCTTGCCAAACTCGCCGCCTTCGCTGCGCGCTTTGATTCCGCCACGCGCCTTGAGCGGCGTGGAGGTGCTGAACGCCTGCGGCGGGCGCGCCTTGCCCGGCTCGCGCTCGGGGGTGCGGCGGCGTTGGTTTGGCTTGCCAGGCAGGTTCTGGCGCGGGGCGCGGTGCGGCGCCCGGCCCTGAGGCGTGCGTTCCTGCCCGGCCGGGGCAGATGGCTGCGCAACGCGCTCGCGGCGGTCATCACGCCGGCGTCGACCCTGGCCGCGGTTGCCAGGCTTAGGTTGGCCTTCGCCCGCTCTGGGCTCACCCGGAGCCGTGGTTGGCGGCGCGGTTGTCGCGCCGGCACGGTCACCACGACCGCGGGAAGATCGCCGCCGTCTCCCGCCGCCGGATGCCTCTGTGGGGTTTTGTCTGGAAGGCTGCGCGGAATTCGCCTGCGAGGCCGGTTGATTCTGGCCGCCACCACCACGCCGCCGGCGCAGAGAAGGCTCGCCGCCTGGCGTGTCTTTCACGGCAGGCGCGCCATCCTGCGCGGGGGGCGCCGGGTTTTGCCCGCCCGGCTGCCCGCGCGAGTCGGAGCGGCGGCGCCAGCGCCGTCGCCGTCCCTGGCCGGATTTCTTACCCTCTGAAGGCGGCTGCCCGCCGGGTTGTTCATCGCTCATAAAACATCCTTGCTGGTCGTTCGTCCATCATTCCATGCTTCACTCCCCCTTCAGGGAATGGAGCTCAAGGTGCTATACCTATGCGCGGCGTAGCTGCACCAGCTCGCGCAGCTCGTCGGTCGAAAGCTCGGTCAACCAGCTCTCACCGCTGCCAACAACGGCTTCGGCCAGGCCTCGTTTCGATTCGATCAGCTCGTCAATCTTTTCTTCCAGCGTACCGGTGGTGAGGAACTTGTGTACCTGCACGTTGCGCTTCTGGCCGATGCGGAAGGCGCGGTCAGTGGCCTGGTTTTCGACGGCCGGGTTCCACCAGCGGTCAAAGTGAAAAACATGGTTGGCGCGGGTCAGGTTGAGCCCCAGCCCGCCCGCCTTCAGCGACAGGATAAAGATCGGTGGGCCGTGCTCTTCTTCTTCAAAGCGGCGGATCATCTGCTCGCGCATGCGCGCCGGCGTGCCGCCGTGCAGGAAGAGCGTCTGGTAACCGAGGGTTTCGCGCAGGTAGGGTGAAAGAAGCTTGCCCATTTCTGCGAACTGGGTAAAGACCAGCACGCGGTCGCCCACGGCCAGCACTTCTTCCAGCATTTCGGTCAGGCGGGTGAGCTTGCCCGAACGCCCGCGGAATTGCTCCATGTTAGTTTCGTCGCCGGTGATCTGGTGCAAATATTGCGCAGGATGGTTGCAGACCTGCTTGAGCTGCATCAGCAGCGCCAGCACCACGCCGCGCCGCTCCATACCGTCGCTTTCCTGCACACGTTTCAGCGCATCCTTTACCACCACCTCGTAGAGCGTGGCCTGCTCCTCGGTGAGGTAGCAGTATTCCTTCATTTCGATCTTATCCGGCAGATCCTGGATCACGCGCGGATCGGTTTTGACACGCCGCAGAATAAATGGGGCCACTAGCTGGCGCAGCTGCTGCGTGGCTTCCGGATCTTTAAAACGCTCGATGGGTAAGCTGTAATTGCGGCGGAAGGATTCCTGCGAGCCCAGGTAGCCCGGGTTGAGGAAATTCATGATCGACCACAGCTCTGACAGGCGGTTCTCCACCGGCGTGCCGGTCATGGCCAGCCGGAAGGGACTGCGCAGCTTGCGCACCGCCTGGGTCTGTTTGGCCGAAGGATTCTTGATATTCTGCGCCTCGTCTACGATTACCCCGCCCCACTGCACTGGCTGCAGGAATTCACTGTCCTGACGCACAACAGCATAGCTGCTGAGCACCAGATCCACATCTTGCGCGGCGCGGGCGAATTCTTCACCGCGCAGACGCCCGGCACCCTGGTGCATCATCGTCACCAGCGTTGGCGCAAAGCGCCGCACTTCGTGCTGCCAGTTTGATACCACCGAGATCGGACAGACCAGCAGGTACGGCGCGGGCAGGCTGCCGTTCTTCTCTTTTTCGCGCACCAGCAGCGCCAGCGCCTGGATCGTCTTGCCCAGGCCCATATCATCCGCCAGGCAAGCTCCCAGGCCAAAGCGCTGGAAGAAAGCCAGCCACGAATATCCAAAACGCTGATAGGGGCGCAGCTCGCCGCGCAGCGCGTCGGGCTGGGGCAGTTCTTTCACTTTTTCAGTCTGCGAGAGACGTTCCAGCCATTCCAGGATCCACCCCTCGGCCTCAACCTCATCAACAGGCAGGCCCTGGGCTTCGGGCTGGCCGCCAAGCGCGTACTGTGCAGCCTGGAGCAGCGAAAGCTCACCAGATTGCTGCTGGCGCTCCCAAAAGGCGATGGCGGCTTCCACCTGGTCAGCATCCAATTGTACCCACTGGCCGCGGATCTGCACCAGCGGCGACTTCAGCGCCACCAGCGATTCAAACTCCTCGCGCGTGAGCTGCGTTTCACCCAGCGAAAGATCCCAGGTGTAGCGAACCAGGGCGTTCATTCCCAGGCCAGATTTTTGCAGTGCGGCTTCAGTCTGGCCCTTTTTCGGTTCCAGGCGCAGGCGCACGCCCAGCCGCGCCCCACGCTGGTTCCACCAGGGCGGCACCAGCAGGCCAAAACCGGCTTCTTCGAACAGTGGCGCGGTATCGCGCAGGAAACTATAGGCAGCCTGCGTATCGAGCTGTACACCGGTGGGGGTGCTGGTGTGCAGGCTGGGTAGGATGGGTGAATACATGCGCGCGGCATAGCCCAGGCCGGCCAGCAGCTTTTCCTGCGGCTGGTCAAAGCGTTTGCCCGCGGCTACCAGCGAGGCGCTGTTGGTGTGCCACACTTCCTCAGCCGGCACAAGCAGGCTGGGGTCCTCGCGTGATTGCAGCAGGTAATGCATCTCCCAATCTTTACTGCGGATGCTCTCATGTGGCGTGTCCAGTGGGCCGGGAGCTTCCAGGCGGAAGGCAATGCGGAACACCGCATCGCCCGCGGCTGTCAGGTTGCGCATCCAGGCGCGCAGGCTGCTGCTCAGGGCCTGCAACTGTGCGTTAGACGCAGTGACCTGAGGCTCATCGGTAAACAGCGATACCAGCCAGAGCAGCAGCGGATTATCGCGCAGATTTTCAAAGCGTGGCGCGCGAGCGCGGCCCCAGGAGCGCGCCAGCGCATCGCACATGGTGTCGAGAAAATTATCCAATACGGCGCGAGCAGCCAGTTGCTGCGGCCGGGCGTTGGGTCGCACCTCTGCGCGGCATACCGGCGGCATGGCGTGCTCCAGATCCGCCAGGCGCGTGGCATCGCGCGGGCCGTCCAGCACGGCCCGCCAGTGGGCATAATAGCCGCGGCCATTGGTATGCGCCTGTTCCAGCACAGGGATAATCTTCTGCGCTGCCAGGGTTTCCAGCACCAGGTTGGCGGCCATGCGCCAGTAGCGCGCTTCCAGGCCCAGCTCAAAACCGGTCACCTGTGGATCATCCGGCAGATTTACCAGCACAGCGTAGGCTTTGCTGGGCGGAAGCCACAGCCCACGCACCACGGTGGGGGCAAGGAAGGGCGGGGTCTGAGTGTCCAGGTCCCAATCGTGGGTCAGGTTGGGAGATGGCAACGGGCCAGTGCGTGTGGTGGGCAGCAGCAGCATAGCCGAGGCTTCGCGAGCCTCGTACAGCGGCGTGCCTACGCCGATGGTTTCGCGCAGGGCATCCGGTGTCAGGCTAAAGGGATGCTCTTTGGGCTTGTGCTTTTTGGGCAGCGTACCGCGCAAGCGCGCCGGAGCCGCCGCGTCGGACGTTTCGGCCCAAAACAAAATACCGCCAGAGTCACCTGGTGGCCGGGAAGGTTGCCAGTGTGTATGCAGAACAAACATATAGATGCCGGATCAGGCCCGTGTCAGTGCGTGTACGAGATGGAGAAGCGCGCGCAATGTTTTCAATATTCCTTCCACATTCCCGCGAAAAACTGCCGGAGAGGTAGCATCAGGTTTGCGCTCAACGATGCGCAGGTGCGCATTGATTTCAATCTGCGCAGCCTGCACGCCCAGTTGCTGCCAGGCGTAGCTGGTAACGGTTTCAGCGCCGTGTCGCCCGGCAGCCGGGAACGTTCGATCAACGTCCAGCCGGTCGAGGCCAGTGGCAATTTCCGCAAACCCGGATTGTTGCAAACTTTCAAGGATCAATGGGCGGTATTCCGGGCAACTGGTGCCGCGGATGGTGCCCAGCGCAAGGCCAAAGGGGCGTTTGGGAGACGCACCGTGCAGGTCCAGCACGAGAGCAATGCGCTCCGCCAGGGCAATCTGCTTTAACGTCTGTTTGTAAGGCACGTCGGGATAAAAATTTGGATCCGTGCCAGACTTTCGATGTGCATACAGCACATGGGCGCCGGTTTCTTCCGCCAGCAACCGCGCAAACCCGGCAGTATACTCGTCTTCATCTTTCGGAACGCCTTCCCGCGTGTGCTGCGCCCCATGCGGAGCCGAGAGCAGGAATGGAATATGCCCTTTGCGGTAGCAAAATTCCATATCCCCGGGTTCGGGCGGCTGTTGGTATGCGATTTCCGCTTCCAGTTCGACCAGTCGTTTCAGCAAACCAGTATCCTGTTGCGTGTGGTGGTCGAGCAGCCTGGCCCCAGCCAGCCGGTCGCGGTTTCGATTTTCGCGCAGGCCAGGCCCGGCGAAAAGAGCGCGTACCCTATAACAGGGCCAATGGTAGCACACTCGCGCCGGGTTGACAAGGTGCGGGGGGTGGCTGCTGCTTTGGATACATGACCGCGAGTTTAGCTGCCCAGCATGATCAGCAGCATGATCAGCGGTGTACGCGCGGTGATACTGTGCGGCACATTGGCGTCCATGCGCACCCAGGTGCCAGGCACAGCTTTGTAAGCATCATCTGCCACCACCAGGTCTCCTTCACCCTGCAGGATCTGGATGATGGCCGGTACCGACGCGGTGTGCTGCGAAAGCTCCTGGCCGGTATCAAACGCAAAGATAATCGTCTTCATCCCGCCATCGCGTGAAATGGTGCGGCTGACGATGCTCTCGGTGGGGATGGCATCTATGGCGGTATTGAGGTTCTCAAAATAGGTGTAGGATTTCTCCACGGGGCGGTTTCCTTTCGAGAGCTGGCATGCTGCGCAGGTGTCTTGCTTTGATTGTATCAAATCCTGGAAAATCTGGCATGGAATTTGCAATTTAAGTGAAACATTCGCCGCTCAGCGACGTTATTACCTGTGAATTTATCCAGACTGCACAAATAAAAAACATGACCACTTTGCTCACCTGCTCTACGCCCACCTATGCCCTCGCGCGCCCGTTTCCACGCTCGTACTGGGTGATCCCCGAGCGTTTTCTGGCTGGCGAATACCCCGGCTCGCTGATGCTGCAGGAAGCGCACGAAAAAGTTTCCGGGCTGCTCAACCTGGGGATCGATACCTTTATCGACCTGACCCATTACGATCACCTGGAGCCATATATGCCCATTCTCAAGCCGCTGGCGGCGCGCATGGGCAAGACCTTCGCCTATGAAAAGATGGGATTCCGCGACCTGAGCGTGCCTTCGCGTAAGGATATGCGCAAAATCCTCGATCGGATCGATATGGCGCTGGAGCATGGCAACAACGTGTACGTACACTGCTGGGGCGGCATCGGCCGCACCGGCACGGTGGTGGGCTGTTACCTGGCGCGGCATGGCATCACCGGCCAGGCGGCGTTGGATGAGATCGAGCGCATGCGCCTGGTGGTGCCCTCGGCGCGCCCTTCCCCCGAGACGCCCGACCAGCGCAAGATGGTATTTAACTGGCCGGCCGGGTATTAGATGGTATCACCAGGCGATCCAGAAGGTACGGAATCATCACAGAATAGGGTTATTCTTTATCTCCTGGAAGCGAACGAAAAAACATGGCCTGCACAAATCGATCTGTGAAACCGGGATAGGTGGTCAGCTCGATGTATTCCTCGCGGGCCACCAGCGCCTGGGCTGCCTGGCGCGCCGGGCGGGATAGCAGAAGCTGCCGAGCGCCGCTGCCGGCCGCATTGCCCACCTGGTGAAACTTCTCCGGCGGTAGCTCGGGAAACATGCCAATCCGCACCGCGTTTTGCACATCGATATATGTACCAAACGCACCGGCGATCAGGAAAGCATCCAGGTCAGCCGCCGTCAGGCCAGCTTCGTGCAGCAGGATATCCGTTCCAGCGCGGATGGCGGCCTTGGCAAGCTGTATCTGGTGAACATCGTCGCGCGAGATGGTGATTTCCTGCCCGCTGCCGCTGTGCGCGGCCGTGATGAGCGTGTAGGCCGCGCGACGTCCGTGCAGGCGCACACTGGGTGCGGCGCGGTCGAGGCTTCCGCGCGGGTTGAGGATGCCCGCGCCCAGCATTTCTGCTACAGCATCGAGGATGCCTGAGCCGCACAACCCCACCGGTGGCTGGTTGCCAATGGTATGCGCGCGCACCACGCCATCGCGGATCTGCACGCGTTCGATCGCCCCCGGCGCGGCGCGCATGCCGTGCGAAATGTGCGCGCCTTCAAACGCCGGGCCGGAAGCGCACGAGCAAGCCAGCAGCCGCCCGCCGGCGTTGAGGGTGATTTCCGTGTTGGTTCCAATATCCATCGCCAGCACGTTGCCATCCATGGCCGCCGCTCCGGTGGCGAGCAGCATGGCTACATGATCTGCGCCCACATAACCGGCGATATTCGGCGGCAGGTACACCGGCGCGCATGGCTCCAGCGCCAGCCCCACCAGCGCAGCGGGGAATTCCAGGGCGCCGGCCACAGCCGGAACGTATGGCGCGGCGCCAAGCTGCTCCACCGGGATACCTGCGAAAAGGTGGTGCATGGCCGTGTTACCCACCACTACCGCGGCCGCCACGTCACGCGCAGCCACACCGGCCTCTAGGCAGAGCTGCGCCAGCATCTCATTGAGCGTTTCCATCAGGCGCGATTGCAGCAGCGCGCGGCCGCCCGGGTGGCGATTGCTGTAAGCAATACGCGCGATCACGTCTTCGCCATAGGCAATCTGTGGATTCATCGCCCCCAATCGCGCCAGGGTGCGCCCGTCTTGCAGGTCAACCAGGTAGGCGGCCAGCTTTGTAGTACCCACGTCCACCGCCAGGCCGCACAGGCGCGCGCCTGGCGCGTGTAGCGAGCTAATCTGCGGCGGCAGCGCGGCACGGTTCACGGCCACGGTAAGCGCGCCGCCGTGCGCGCGCAGCATATCGGGCAGCGCTGCCAGCACCGGTAGCGGTAGTGCAGCCTGCGCGTATCCCGCTGCGGCCAGTGCGGCACGCAGGCGCTCGTCATCCGCGCGCAGGTCTTTTTCCGCAGGCGGATCGAGGTGCAGCGCCAGCGCAGCGAGGCCAGGGTCAAGCTCCAATGGGATCTCATGCCCTTCCACCTGGGTGCGTTGTGGCGCGGCCAGCGATTGGGGCGGGATTTCCAGGCGCGCATCACTCAACGCGGTTGCCTGGCAGGCCAGCCGCAGCCCGGCGTCACGCTCGGCGGGGGTGAGCAGAAATTCTTCATCCGGCCCGGGCGCGGAGAGATGGCCCTGCGCCAGGCGCACGCGGCAGGTTCCGCAGGTTCCCCCACCGCCACAGACAGCCACCAGCTCGATCCCGGCGGCCTGCGCCGCGTTCAGCAGGGTCTGGCCTGGGGCTGCGTCCACCCGCCGGCCGATCGGTTCAAAGTCAATGCGCATGCCAATCCCTCAATCCAGGAAGTGTTGACCATTGTAGCGCATGTTGCATGAAACCATACACGGCAGCTTTAAAGCAAAATTGTGGGCGGCGCGGGTAGCGCCGCCCACAATTTTGCTGCGAAATTCAATTACTCCAGCCGGGCTTTGAGATCAATCGAATCGAGACCAGGGGCCAGAAGCACCGACACCGGGCAGCCCGTCTTGGCCTGCTCAGCGATCTGCTGGAAGGTGTCCGCGTCGATGCCGGGCACACGCGCCACCGTGTCGAGGTGCATGCGGGCGATGCGGAACCCACCGCCGTGTTTGGGGGAAAGCACGCAGGTGGCAGTGGTGCGCACCGATTCGGGTGTGTGACCACCTTTGGCCAGCGCGTTGGCAAAGGCCATCGAGAAGCATGCGGCGTGCGCCGCGGCGATCATTTCTTCCGGGTTCGAGCCGGGGGTATTTTCAAAACGTGTGGCAAAGCTGTATGCCTGGTCACGGAACGCGCCGCTGGCCGTGCTCATCCTGCCATTTCCGCCGCGCAGGTCGCCATTCCATTCCGCGCTTGCTGATCGTGATAAATCCGCCATTCTATCTCTCCTGTTATCAGTAATGGTGGCTGTCCCGCCGCACAGGACAATCCGCCATTATTATATAGGATTCTGATCGGGGAGGTAGTCTTTGTATAAGACGCAAAAGCAGTGGGGTGGAATGCTCCACCCCGCTGCGGATAAAAATGAATGGTTAGCGACGCTCGCGCCGGTACGTTTGCACTGAGCGCGTGGATGGGCGGTAGAGCAGCAGCCACAACAGCCGCGCCACCAGCCAGCCGACGAGCAGATAAACGATCATGCCGATGATGGCGGAGATGTCGAGCGCCATGCCGCTGAACGAGGGTACAGCGGTCAGGTCAAAGAACGGCCACAGGAAAATATCGGTCACGCCGTAGACCAGCGAGGCAAACGCGCTGCCCGGGTTGGCGGCAATCAGCCGCAGCACCACGCGCAGGGCGATCAGCCCGATGATAACGCCAAACATCAGCCAGACAAACGAAGTGAGACGCTGGGCGCCAACGTAACGCTCGGTAGCGTTATCTTCTACCACGGTCTGCGCCACTTCGGCGGTGCCGGTATCCACAATCACCTGCTCTTCGCGGCGATCATATGGGTCTTGAATAGTCATTTCTTCCTCCTAATTTCGATAAAAACTATCCGAATAACATGCAGCTTGAATATACGCCCTACCAGGCGCGCAATCAATCCCGGTTTCCCGGGGGAGGAAAAAGGATTTCCCCGGAGGAAGATAGGGAAAACCCGCCGTGTCAGATTTGCCAGCGCTCGGGAAGTTCTACATAGGTGCGCGCTGCTTCCATTGGCTCCGGCATATCATCCGTCATATAGACATAGGTCTTTTTGGGATTACTGCTGAACCCGGCCGGGTTGCCCTGCGCGTCCAGCGCCACGATATTCATTTCACTGCTGTACGGTCCGCCCAGGTCGAGCAGGTCCTTCATCGCCTGGATGCCGGCAGCCTGGAGCGACATGCCCATCTTAAGGTATAACACCAGGCTGCGCGACGTGCCGGCGCGGATGGCCATTTCACCCAGCCCGGTACACGCCGCCGCGCCGTAGCGGTTATCGGCGTACAGGCCGGCGCCGATCACGGGCGAATCGCCCAGACGACCGGG
>JBDHWQ010000029.1:0-28675 GCA_039810245.1 Longilinea sp.
CCGCCAGGCGGATAAATCTGTGGCGCAAAACACCCGGAAGAAGTGTCTGGCAACGTGGATTTTATGACCATGTGATTCAGAACGAAGATGATTACCAGCGCATCTGGGAATAAATCCAGGAAAACCTCTCGCATCGGAGCGAGGATACCTATTTCGGTTGAACCTTTTGCCCTGCACTGCGCCGGATTCTTGGGTAGAATGATAGCGTTACACAGGCACCCATGAATCGAGGCGCGAAAGAATGGAAAACCGCCCGAGGATCCTGCTGGCTGATGACGAAAGCGCGATTACGTCGAACCTGGCGCCGTTTTTGGAACGGGCCGGGTTTCACGTCTATGTGGCCGGCGACGGCCAGTCCGCGCTGGAGCAGATTGGCCGCCATTCGCCCGAGCTGGTGATCCTCGATGTGCTCATGCCGCGCATGGACGGGCGCGAGGTGCTGCGCCGCCTGCGTCAGGCCGGCAACTGGACGCCGGTGCTGCTGCTGACTCAGGTGGGCGAAGCCGCCGAGCGCGCTATGGCGCTCGAAGAAGGGGCGGATGATTACCTGAACAAGCCGTTTGATCCGCAGGAGCTGGCGGCGCGCATTCGCGCGGTGCTGCGCCGCGCGCGGCCGGGGCAGCCTTCGCTGGCCTCGGGCTGGCGGCTGGCGTGCGCCAGCGACGACCCCACCCGCCCGCAGCTGCTGCTCGATCGCCGCGCGCGGCGCGCCAGCCTGGGCGATGCGGTGCTCTCGCTGACGCCCAAGGCGTTTGCCCTGCTGGAATACCTGATGACCCACCCGGACGAGCTGCTCACCCGCGAGCGCCTGTTGGACGCGGTATGGGGCTGGGATTACCCGGCCGGCACGCGCACGGTGGACACGCGCATGGCCGAGCTGCGCCGCCTGCTGCAGGATAATGCCGAGAACCCGGTGTATATCGAAACCACGCCGGGGGAAGGCTACCGGTTCGTGGGACGGGTACAGCCGCTGCCATGAAAATTCCGCTGCGCGTGTGGATTGCGCTGGCTCCGGCGCTGCTGGGGTCCGCTGCGGCCCTGGCCCTGCCCGCGCTGCAAGCGCCGGTTCCGGTGCTGGTTTTTCGCGTCGATCTGGGCAATATCATCCTGATCTTATTCGGCCTGGCCAGCGTCATCTGGCTGGGCGCGGCGCTGCGCGACTGGCAACTGCGCGATCACTGCCAGCGCACGATGGAAAAGGCGCGCAGCGAGAGCGAGCAGGCACGGCGGCGCTTCCTGCGCCGGCTGGATCACGAGGTGAAAAATCCGCTGACGGCGATGCGCGCCGCGCTGGCCAACATGAGCGAGAGCGGGCCGGGGGAAGACCCGTCGCAGCCGGTGCACGATATTGCGTTGCAGGTGGACCGGCTGAGCCAACTGGTGGGCGATCTGCGCAAGCTGGCCGAGCTGGAAGAGCGCCCCATCGAGCGCCTGCCGGTGGATTTAAACGAAGTGCTGACCGAGGTGGTGGAAATGGCGCTCAGCCAGCCTGCCTACGCCGGGCGCGAGCTGCACCTGGTGGTATCCAAAGTGCCGTGGCCGCTGCCGCCCATCACCGGCGACCGCGACCTGCTGTGGCTGGTGTTTTACAACCTGGTGGATAACGCGCTCAAGTACAGCGCCAACCAGCACGACGTGGAAGTGCGCGCGCAGGAAGATGGCCGCGCGGTGACGGTGGAAGTGGCGGATAACGGCCCGGGCATACCCCCCGCCGACCTGGAGCGCATTTTTGAAGAGTTGTATCGCGGCGTGAATGCGCGCGGCATCGAAGGCAGCGGGTTGGGCTTGGCCCTGGCGCAGCGCATTGTCCAGCGCCATGGCGGCAGCATTGACGTGCGCAGCCGCACCGGTAGCGGCGGCGGCGAGAGCGGCGTGGTCTTTCGCGTGCACCTGCCGTTATAACCCATGCGCGGAACTAATCTTGCATCCCTATCGTCCTATGCCTGGTATCAGGTGCGCCGGCCAGGCCGGCGCAGCAGGAATTAGCTGTAGAGGGATGAAGATGGTACGCAAAGAACGCTCTTACCCATACGCAACCGCTGCGCCCCGCGGATTGCAGCGCGCTGCAATTACGCGGCGGCGCAAACTGAGCAGCCTGGACCGCGCCGCAATTGCCCTGGCCGGGCTGGTGGCAGTGGGCGTGCTGCTGCTGGTCGCGCTGGGCGCGGGTATGTACGGTTATTTCACCCTGTTCGAGCGCGTGCTGCCCGGCGTGCGCGCCGGCGGCATCCCGCTGGGCGGGTTGAGCGTGGATGCGGCAGCCGAGCGGCTGCAAGAACGCTGGCAGGTCGGATCGCTGGCGATTAGCGACGGGCAGCAAAGCTGGGCGGTTTCAGCGGCCGAGCTGGGTTTTAACCTGGACGCACGCGCCACCGCCGAGCGAGCGCTTCAGGTGGGGCGCGGCGAAAGCGGCTGGCCTTCGCCTTTCGCGCTGCTGCAGCAGCCGGAAACGGTTGCCCCGCTGGTGACATTGGACACGGATCAGGCGCGCGCGCGGCTGCAAAACGCCGCTGCACTGATGGACGTACCCGCGGTAGAAGCCGCCGTGCGCTATGAGAATGGGCGCTGGGTGGCCGTGCCAGGCGCGTCAGGCCGGGCGCTGGCAATCGAAGAAACGATCGCATCCTGGGCGGCGGATCCGTCCGCGGCGCTGCGCAGCGGCATACTGCCGGCGCGCACACGAGAAGTACCCCCGGCACGCATGGACGCATCCGCCGAGGCCGAACGGCTGAACGCGATGCTCAACGTGCCGCTGCGGTTGAGCGCGTTCGATCCGGTGACCGGTGAGACGCTCGACCTGAGCATTCCCCCGCAAGACCTGGCGGCGATGGTGCGCGTGCAGGAAGGCACACAGCAGATCACGCTCGATCCCGCCGCGTTCAGCGCATTTTTGCAAAACTGGCAGGCCGGGATGGGCAGCGAGCGCTACCTGGATGAAGTTCAGGATCTCGACCGGCTGGCCGAGCTGTGGCAGAGCGGCCAGCCGCTGCAAGCGCGCGTGCGCTACCGGCCGGTGCCATATACCGTGCAGCCGGGCGACACCCTGCTCTCAGTTTCATATGAGGTGGGCATCCCCTGGTTCCTGATCCGCGACGCCAACCCGGGCATGGACACGGAAAGCCTGTCCGCGGGGCAGCAGATCACGCTGCCGCCCAAAGATATCAACCTGCCGCTGCCGGTGGTGCGCGCAAAGCGCATTGTCATCAGCATCAGCCAGCAGCGTCTGTGGAGCTACCAGGATGGCCAACTGCGCACACAGAGTATCATCAGCACCGGTATCGCGCGTTCACCCACCATGGCCGGCGTGTTCCAGGTCCGCTCGCACGACATTAATGCCTACGCCTCAAACTGGGACCTGTGGATGCCGCACTTTATGGGTATCTATGAAGCCTCGCCCGGGTTTATGAACGGCATTCACGGGCTGCCGCTGCTTTCCAGCGGGGTGCGGCTGTGGGGCAACGTGCTGGGCAGCCCTGCCTCGTACGGCTGCATCATCCTTACGTTGCAGGAAGCCGAAGAGCTGTATGCCTGGGCAGACGAAGGTACGGTGGTCGAAATCCAGCCCTGATGCACAAAAACGGTTGGCCTGCTGTGCCGTGGCTGTCACAAAACCGCGCCCGGTGCGTTATTAGAAGCAGGAGTATTCTTATGAAGAGAATGACCGTGTTATTTGTACTGCTGCTTCTCGCCGCCGGCACGGTGGGCTGCGGGCGAAATCCGGCTGTTACCCCAACAGCCGCATATGGCCCGGACCTACCCCAACCCACGCAGCCGGAAGTGCTGCCCACGCAGGTGGCAACCAACCCGGCCGGCGACCCGGTAACGTTGAACCGCATCCATTTCTGGGATTCGGAAAACGGCTGGGGCCTGGGCGCGGTCCCGGATGACCCGTTCCAGCGCGTGCTGCGCACCGGGGATGCCGGCGATACCTGGATGGATGTGACCCCGGTGGGCGCGGTGGCCGACCCGCTTTCCACGAACACCAGCGCGCTGGCCGCGTTTCAGGGGCCAGACCGGGCCTGGGTGATCTATTCCACCGCCATGCCCACCCCTGCCGCGGGCGAGTACCGCGCCTGGTACACCAGTGACGGTGGCGAAACCTGGCAGGCCAGCCAGCCGCTGCCGCTGCCCGAGACGCTGGAGTTCTTCCTGCCAGCGGATATGACCTTCGCGGATGCCAACAACGGCTGGGCGCTGGTGCACCTGGGCGCGGGCATGAGCCACGATTATGTAGCGCTGTACAAGACTTCGGACGGCGGGGTTTCCTGGCAACTGGTGGTGGAGCCGTCTCAATCCGGCGTGATCCAGAACAGCCTTCCCATGACCTGCGAGAAGAATGGCCTGGTGTTCCAGGATGATCTGAAAGGATGGGTGACCGGCGGGTGTAACGGCGTGCTGCCCGGCATCTTCCTGTACGAGACGGGCGACGGCGGCATCACCTGGACGCCGGTTTCGCTGCCCTCGCCGCGCACCGCGCCCAACCTGCTGCTGGATGAGCAGAACGTGTGCCGCACCAGCCAGCCGGATATCAACCAGGCGCTGGTGAGCGTGGAAGTGACCTGCCAGCTTGCTTCGGGAACGCAGCAGTCGTGGCTGTACACCACCAATGACGGCGGCGAGAACTGGAGCGCCGACAGCCTGCCGGCTGCCTCGGGCAGCATTGACCTGGTGCACGGCGGGCCGGCGTGGATGCTGGAAGCCAACAAAGAGGCGGGCGCGCCACGCACGCTGTTTCGCTCGGAAGACAGCGGCAACACCTGGCAGCCGCTGCTCAGCGATTTGAACTGGCAGGGTGACCTGGACTTTGTGGACGGGCAGAACGGCTTTGCGCTGGTGAGCACAGGCGAAGCGCCGCGCATGATCAAGACCAGCGACGGCGGGCAGACCTGGGTGGAAGTCAAACCGCTGATTAAACCCAAGGAATAAACCCGGCTATGTTACCGAACGGTAACACGCTTGCCATCACGCGGTAACACGCGGGTGATATGCTGATCGCATCACGAAGCACCCGGGCTGTGGCCTCCTTCGACGATCAATCTACCGGGTGCTTCGTTTCTGTTTATCCTGTGAGCCAGGTGGGCTGAGAACCCGCCCATACAAAAGCATATCTCTAGCGAATCAATAAATTCTTTCCTGTGATTCTCCTGTAAAATCAGATTTGTGAAACGCTTTTCCCCGCGATTACATATCCTTCACGTGCTGGCGTTGCTGGCCTTTCTGCTGGCGGGGTGCGGCACGTTCTCAGTGGAAGTGGAGCGCACGCCTACGCCCGACCCGGCCGGCACGGCTACGGTGACGGCGCTGGAGTTGCAAAACCAGATGCTTAACGCGCAGGTGGCCACCCTGGCCGCCCCGCAAGATGTGACCCTTTCCCCCGGGGTCGATTCGGAAACCATCCGCCGCAAGCTGCTGACCAGCTCGGCCAACTGGCGCACGCTGTGGGCCGACGCCACGCTGACGTCTTTCATGGATGCGGGCACGCCGAACCCAACCCAGGCGCGGCGCGTCCAACTGTGGATCGACCAGCATGACGGGCGCTTCCGGCTGGTGTGGGGTGGCTCGCCATCCCAGGTGGATGGCGCGGCGGTGTCGGATGGCCAGACCGTGCGGCGGCTGGATGTGGCCAGCGGGCAGATTTCCGGCGAGACCTTGCCGGATGACGCGCGCCAGGTGTTCATCCCGCCCGGGCCGGGCAGTGAGAGCGTCGTCCAGCACCCGCTGGCAGGCATCATCGGCTCGCCGCTGGCCGACCAGGTGCTGTCCACCGGCCTGGCGCAGCGCGGCGGCGTCTTTACCGCGCAGGCCATCGACGAAGTGGCCGGGCGCAGCGCGCTGGTGGCGGATTGGACCACCAACGACGGCGCGCGCGTGGACCGTTTCTGGATCGACGCGCAGACCGGGGTGGCGCTGCGCTGGCAAAACTTTGGCAAGGGTGGCGGCGCGCAGGTGCAGAGCGAGTACGTGATCAACAGCATCCAGTACGACGCCGAGTTCCCGTCGGAGCTGTTTGACCAGCAGTTACTATCCAACCCGTACTTCGCCGGCGGCTGGCAGGGCAACCCCGAGCCGGCCGCGCAGAGCATGGTGGAACAGGCTACCACCGCGCAGGATGAGCAGGGCGAGCTGTACTTCATCCTGCGCGACCCGAAGACTGGCAGCGCCAACCTGGTGATGCTGCCTGGAAGCTGCCTGAGCGGTGCGCGCGCGTGCCCGCCGCCCCGCATGATCGAGGGGATGCCACCCGGCGCTGTGAATGCCGGGCAGTCGCTCATCTGGTCGCCGACCGGGCGCTACGCGCTGCTGATCGCGGCGCAGCCCGAAGCCGCCGGCGAGCTGCTTCGCTTCGACCCGGATAACGAAACCTGGAAGAGCCTGGCACAATCGGCCCTGTCGGCAGCCTGGTCGCCGGATGGGCGCGTGATCGCCTACACCGACGGCAGCGACGTGTTCCTGATGCTGGCCGAGGGCGGGCGGCCGCGCAGCATGCTGGCCGGTCAGCTCCCGCTGGCGGCCGGGCGCGTGCGCTGGCTGGCCTGGCAGGACGGCCAGCGGCTGCTGGTAATGGTCAGCCGCGCGGCCGGGCAGACGGTGTACCTGGTGGATGTGCCCACCGGCAGCATCACTGAGGTCTTGCAGCGTCCGCCCAAGGGTGGCTCCGCGCCGGAGCCTTCACCGGATGGCGAACGCTGGGCGATGGTTTTGCAGGAAGACGCGCGCTCGCACCTGCTGGTCAACGCTGCCGGGGCGCAGGGCTCACCCACAGTGAGCTTCCTTAACAGCACGATCTGGCCGCTGGTGTGGTCGCCGGATGGGGCGCTGCTGGCGTTCAACGTCTCCTATCGCTCGGGCGAAACCGAAATTGATGATCTGTACGTGGCGCAGGCGGATGGCAGCAGCCTGCAGCAGGTGTTCCGCGGCAGCACGGCGCCGTTATTTGCCTGGTCGCCGGATGGCCGCAGCCTTGTGGTTGAGACCACCGGCGCGGAAGGCCGCAAGCACCTGGTTCTCATCACGCTGGAAACCGGACAGAGCCGGGTGCTGCAGGCCGAGGGCCTGGACCTGGCCTGGGATTGGATCCGGCCGTCATGGCGCAAATGAAAGCAGGCTGAAACAATGATGAATAATCCATCACAGCAAGGCAGTAAGCGGTCTTCCCGCATGGGTGGGCTCTCGCGCAACGTATGGGTGCTGACCCTGGTATCGTTCTTCACCGATATTTCATCGGACATGGTCATCAACCTGATCCCGCTGTTCCTCACCGGCGTGCTCAAGCAGTCGACGGCGGTGGTAGGGGTGATTGAGGGCGTGGCGGAGACCACGGCCAGCCTGATGAAGATCTTCTCCGGCGGGCTGTCGGATAAGCTAGGCAAGCGCAAAGCGCTGGCGGTGCTGGGCTATGGGCTTTCGGCGCTGTCGAAACCCTTCCTGTACTTTGCCAGCACCTGGGGGATGGTGCTGGGCGTGCGCTTTGCCGACCGGCTGGGCAAGGGCGTGCGCACCGCGCCTAAAGAGGCGCTGCTGGCGGAGAGCGTGTCGAAGGAAAAACGCGGACTGGCGTTTGGCGTGCAGCGCGCCGGTGATACTGCCGGGGCCTTTTTGGGGCTGCTGATCGCCACGTTCATCATCTGGCGCACCGAGGCAAACCCCAACCTGCTCTCGCGCGAGACGTTCCAGTGGGTGGTGCTGGCCAGTATCATCCCCGGTGTGCTGGCGGTGCTGATCCTGTGGCTGGGCGCGCGCGACGTGGACGTGGCGCAGCCCAAGGGCGCGCCGGTGCTGAGCTTCAAAGGGCTCGACCGGCGGTTTCTCGCTTTTTTGGCGATTACGCTGCTGTTCACGCTGGGCAATTCATCGGACGCGTTTATCATCCTGCTGGGCAAAGACCGCGGGCTGACCGTGCTGCAGGTGATGGCCATGCTGCTGACCTTCAACGCCATCTACACCGTTCTGGCCGGGCCGGCCGGCGCGCTGTCCGACCGCATCGGGCGGCGTAAGTTGATTCTGTTCGGCTGGCTGGCCTACGGGCTGATCTACCTGGGTTTTGCCCTGTCCAAAACCGGCACGGCAGTGTGGGTCTGGTTTGGGCTGTACGGCATCTACTATGCCATGACCGAAGGCGCGGGCAAGGCGCTGATCGCCGACCTGGTGCCGCAGGAAAAGCGCGGCACGGCTTACGGGCTGTACGCGGCGGCGGTGGGGCTGGCGGCTTTCCCGGCTTCGGCCATCGCCGGTGTGCTCTGGACCAGCTTTGGCGCGGCATCTACCTTCTATTTCGGCGCCGGGCTGGCGCTGCTGGCCGGAGTGCTGTTCTGGCGCATGGTGTGATACGGAAGATGATGGGTGCATAGATTGCTGCCAACCTTGGCTGGCAGCAATCTATGCACCTATTCGGTGTAGATCAGGGGAACAGCCGGCGGGCTTTGACTTCGGCCACGGCGTCCGGGCGGTAGCGGTAGAGCTGCGCGGGGCGGCCCTCGGCGGCCCGGCGCTGTGATGGGGTCGGCTCGATAATGCCAGCCTGCAGGATGCGGCGGCGGAAGTTGCGCTTGTCCAGGTGCTCGCCCAGTACCATCTCGTAGGTGCGCTGTAATTCTGACAGGGTGAAGACCTCTGGCAGCAGCTCGAAGCCCGCGGCGCTGTACTCCAGCTTGTAGCGCAGGCGGCGCACCGCGTAGGCCAGCATCCCGGCGTAGTCCAGCGCCAGGGCAGGGGGTTCGTCCACCGGGAACCAGCGCGCGGCTGCATCCGGGCTGCAGAAGGCGTCAAAGGGGATCAATGCAAAATAGACCACCGAGATCACGCGCCCGTGCGGGTCGCGTTCCGGGTCGCCGTAGGTGTATAGCTGCTCCAGAAAGGTGCGCGGGCGGCAAATGAAACGTGACAGGCACACGCTGGCGCTTTCTTCCAGCGACAGGACGGGGGTCACGCGGCTGCCGGGCGGCGCCCAGGCCGGGTCCGGCGCTGCGCTGGCAGGTTCGAGCAGCACCTGCAAGCGCTGTTCGCGCAGGCTGAAGACCACCACCCGCACCTCAATCGCGCATTCCGCGCTCCCCGCCGGCGAACCGTGTTGTGCTGCCATCTGCCGCCATTATAGCCCGTTTTCCGCGCTTTGTTCGCGCTGTATAATGGAGATGCATCCGATATAACCGTGAGGCTGCCAAATGAAGACCAATTTCCGCGCCCTGATCGTCCTGGCCGCGCTGCTGGGCAGCGCGCTGGCCTGTAACCTGCCTTCTGACAGCGTGCAAATCTTCCCGACGCAGGAAGGAACGCCCGCCAACAGCACGCTGCCGGCGCAGCCGCCATTTACCCCGGCGGCTACCCAACCGGCCGCCACGCTTGCCGCCACCCAGCCCCCCAATGCCACCCCACCACCCACGGTGACAGCGGTACTGCCGCAGCCGAGCGAGCCGCCGGATACCCCCACGCCTTCGCAGACCCCGGCCGGGCCGACCAGCACCCCCCCACCGACCATCACCAGCGGGCCGACGGCCACGCTTACGCGATCGCCGGTGCCATCCGCTACATTCACCGCCACGCGCTCGCTGACGCCCAGCCAGACGCCGACGCGCACGCTTACCCCAGTGCCTGGCACACGCACGGCAACCAACACCCCACCGCCCACGGTGACGCCTGTTAAAACCCAGCCAGCTACGGCTACTCCGGTCAACACGCTGGCGCCATCCGCAACCAGCGCGGCCAGCGGCCGGCAGGTGAGCGTGGCCAGCTATTTCAGCATCCCGCCAGTGCTGGATGGCATCTGGGACGAGTGGCATGAACGCTCGACTGAGTACCCGGCGCGCTCGCTGGTGTACGGCGGCAATGAGTGGGTAGGCGCGGATGACCTGGAAGCATCCTACCGCGTGGCGTGGGACGCCAATTACCTGTACCTGGCAATGAAGGTCAAGGATGACGTGTACGCGCAGAACGCCAGCGGCAGCGAGCTGTACCTGGGCGACAGCCTGGAGCTGCTGCTGGACACCAACCTGCAGGGCGACCTGGCCGACCGCGCGCTGAGCGCGGATGACTTCCAGCTCGGTTTCTCCGGCGGGCTGGGTGACGTGAACGGAGTCAAAGAAGCTTACCTGTGGTTCCCACGCGATCGCGCCGGGTCGCAGGGCGGGGTGACGATCGCCGCGGTGCGGCAGGGTGGGGTGACGCGCATCGAAGCCGCCATCCCGTGGAGCGTGTTTGGCGTGACGCCGGCGGCCGGGCAGCGCTATGGCTTCGCTATTTCGGCCTCGGACAATGACGACACCGGGCGCAACGTGCAGCAGAGCATGGTTTCATCCACGCCCGGGCGCGTGCTGGTTGACCCCACCACATGGGGCGAGCTGCAGCTGAAATAAACACTTGGGATTGCGTACCGCGCGCGGCACGCAATCCCAACTGTATTTCTCTTAGAACAGCACCGTTGCAAGCTCGGCGCGGTACTGGCGTACCTCGGGGTCTTCGGGGTCGAGCAGCTCGAGGATGGCAAGGAAGACGTGATGGGCGCGGCCACCGCGGTAGCGCTTATCGGCGCGCAGCACGTCCAGCAGGCCATCCAGGGCGGGCAGCAGGCTGCCGCGCGTTACTAGCCGCACCGCGCCGCTGAAGGCCGCATCGAGGTCGGTGTCGGTGGGCAGCGCATCTTCATGGTATGCCACGGTCGACTCAGCCAGGGGCAGCAGGCGCTGAGCGCTGGCGTAGAGCGGGCTTGCCGGGAAGTCTTTGAGCGTGTACAGCGCTTCGTGACCAGAACCCTGCGCCAGCAGCGCTTTGCTCAGTCCGAGTAGCGCGGTGGCGTTCTCCGGGGACTGGTCGAGCACGTCACGGAAGGCGGCTTCTGCTTCGCTCCATTTGCGCAGCCCCAGGTAGCCTTCGGCTTTTTCTTCCAGCAGGCTGAGCGGGCTGGGCGGGGCCAGGCGGCTGAGGAATACGCGCACGCGCTCGGCCGGCTGCGCGCCGACGAACTCAGCCACCACCGCGCCTTCGGAAAATACCTTGACGGTAGGCAGGCTGCGCACACCGTAGCGGATCGCCAGGTTAGGGTTTTCATCCACATCCAGCTTGGCCAGGCGGAAGGCGCCGCTGGCTTCCTGGGTCATGCTTTCCAACATGGGGCCGAGCGAGCGGCAGGGCTTGCACCAATCCGCCCAGAAATAGACCACCACAGGGGTATTCTGCGAGTAGGATACTACCTCATACTCGAAGTCGTTTTCATTTACCTGAATAATAAAGTCTGATGACATCATGGTTTCACCTGTCTCCGGCCGGTAAGGCGTTAAGGATCGAGAATCCGGCCAGTTGGAAACATGATACCGGGCGAATATAAGAATTGTGGTGGAATTTTATCAGGATATTATTCGTCACCCTCATCGCCGCCCAGCATGGCCCCGGGCTGCTCTACACTGAGCACCTCGCCGTGCAGGTTGACCACCACTTTGAAGCCCATCATGCCCAGGTAAGTGCGGCCTTCTTCCGGAATGCCGCTGTTGAGCAGGTTGTCAAACTGCTGGTCCATGTTTTTGAGCTGGTTGAGGATCATGGCGCGCGAGAAGACGTCTTCCTGGCCGAGCATGCGCGCGGTCTCGTCGGTGAGCAGGTCTTCTTTGCCCTTCATCTGCTGGATGAAGAATTCGAATACCTGGCGGTCGACTGTTTCGGACGAGATATGGCGGCGGAAGCCGGCGTCGTTGACCACGTACATGGCTTCATCGCCCACGTAGGTAGTTTCGACGGGTTGGTCGTTTTCATCAACAATCAGGCCGGAGAATACGGCACGGTTGGCCATGGGCTTATCCCTTCCTATTCAATGACGACGGTGGTGCCTTCGTCTTCAGGGCGCTCGACGATTTGCTCGTGCGGCAAAACGATGGGGTAGCTCCAGCGGTAGAACCAGCGTGCGGCACTGGTGGGCAGGTTGATGCAGCCATGCGAGCGCGGGCTGCCAAAATCATTGTGCCAGTAGGTTCCGTGCAGCGAAACACCGCTTTCGGTCAAATAACACACCCAGGGGACGCCGGGCAGGTCAAAACCGGAGCCCACGCCCGGCTCGCCGGCCGCCATGTGCCGCGAGGGGCGCTTGCGGTTGGTGGTAAACGTGCCGGCGTGGGTGCGAAAGTCGCCGTCCTTGAAGCGCGCGCCGGTGGCGGTGCGGCTCATAAATACCGCGCGCTGGCCTTCGTAAGCGGTGACTACCTGATCTTTCAGGTTGACATGAATGCGTTTCAGTCGCAGCGGCACGTCGGCGGAGATGGGGGCCAGGTCCTGGACGCTGAACACGCGCAGGTGCTCCGCGTTGACAAAATAATCATACCCCTTTTTATCATCGCGCACGCGGTACATTTTCAGGCCGTCTTTGCCGGTCTCGATGCTGTACACCCAGTGGGTGGTGCCGTAGTACAGCCGGTAGGCCACGCTGCTCAGGCTGCGGTACGAGCGGTAGGCTTCGGTGTACGGCACGGTAACTTCGGCCAGCCGGCCGGTTTTGCCAATGGAATCAATGACCCGGTTTTCCTGAACTTCTACCGGCTGGACGCCGCCTGAATACACGTAGCCTTCGCCATCGTTGACCACATACCACACACGGTTGTACTCGTCGGGCACCAGCCCCAGCGTGATGCCGGTGATGGGAATGATCAGGTCGAAGTAATAATGCTTGATGATCTTGCTGTCGAAGCTGGGCTTATCGCGCAGGGTGGTGCGGTTATTAAGCACGCGTCCCAGGGTGCTGATTTCCTGGTTGGCCGGCCGGGGCGCGTCCAGCGCGAACAAGCGCTCCAGCCCGCGCCAGAAGGGCAGTGCCGCCACGCCAAGCACAGAAGCCCCGGCGCGCTGGAGAAATTCGCGGCGGGTGAGGAGCGTTCCCCGGTTGGCGCTGCTTCCACTCATGTCAGTAATGCACGTTAACGATGGTTCCGATGGAGACAAAGTCGAATAACCAGGCCGCGTCGTCAACCGAAAAGTTGACGCAGCCGTGGCTCATGGGCGTGCCAAAATTGCTGTGCCAGTACGTACCGTGCAGCCCGTAACCGCTGTAGAAATACATCACGTAGGGCACATTGGGCAGGTAATACCCCGGGCCGGCCATATCCGCGTAGCGGTACTTGACATATACGCTGTACTGCCCGGTGACGGTGGGGTGCTCGGCGGTGCCGGTAGAAACCACAAAGGTGCGCACCAGGGTTTCACCATCATAGGCCGCGGCGGTCTGGCTGCTCAGGTTGACGTCGATCCAGTGCTCGCCACTGGTGACTGGCACCTGCGGCTCGTACACCATCGCCGTGGGGTAAGGCTGTTGCGGACCGGTCACCTGGCCGGGCGCGGGTTGGTACGGCGAAATGGGGGTGATCTCGACAATGGGAATGCCATCCGGGCCAACCGGCCGGCTGGTGGGAACGGCCGTAGGCGCTTCGGTGGGGGCGGGCGGCTCGGTGGCGGGGAGCGCATCGGTTGGCGCGGGTGTAGCAGTGGGCGCAGACGTGGCGGTCGGCGCGCTGGTCAACACCCGGGCAACCTCGGGCGCGATGGTGGCAGTCATTTGAGCTGCCGGCGCAGTGACGGTCAGGCTGGGCTTCATCAGGCTGAGGGGGTGCTCGGCGGAGTTTCTGCTGGCCAGCACCACGCCGGTGAGGGTCAGCGCCAGCACGCCCCCGGCGGCCAGGCACAGCACCACCACCAGCGCCAGCCAGCCAAACACCGGCTTTGACCGGCGCGCGCCGCGCCTCGCGGCGCGCAGCCGAGCAGTATCGCTCAGCAACGCGGGGGCCGCAATTTCGGCGGTGATATCCGTATCTGCGCTAACTGCCGCCGGTGATGCAATCAGCACCGGGCCGGTGATTTCTTCACTGTCCGGGCCGGCTGCTTGTAAACGCTGGCGCGCCCACTCCAGGCCAGCGCGGGCGCGGCTGCTGCCCGGGTTGATGCTAAGCGCGCGTTCCAGGTAGGCCACACTCTCGGCCGGCGTACCCAGAGCGCCCAGCAGCAGCCAGGCCTGTTCCAGGTTGGGGTCCAGTCGCGCTGCTTCCAAGGCCCACTGGCGCGCGGCCGCGCGGCGTTTTTCGGTCAACGCTTGCTGGGCTTGCTGCAGGGCATCGCGGGCGGAGATGGGTGGTAGCGGGGTCATGGTTGGATGATGGGCTCGGCGGTTGGCTCGCTGGTGGGAACGGGCTGGCTGGGGATGCTCTCGTTGCGGATGTAGCACAGGATACCGTCTGAGACGCCCTGAGCCACCATTTCATACTGGTTGACGAGGATATCGCGGTCGAGGTTGAGGAAGCCGGTCTCGATGATGGCCGCGGTGGTGTTCTTATTGATTTCGTCGAAGGCGTGGTAACTGGTCATATCCGGCGTGATGGTGTTGAAGTGGAACTTCATCTTGGTCACATCGGCATAACGCTGGGTGAGGCAGGCGGTGAGGCGTGAAGCCTTTTCCGGGTATGGGCTGGACATGGCCGCGGCTACCTTATAGCCGGTGGCATCGTTGTTGATGTACTGGCATGAGTCGTTGTGGATGGAAACCAGCGCGGTGGCCTGATACTGGTTCAGGCGCGGGTCTTTTTCCTGCAGCAGATCCACGTCATAGCCGGCGGCTTTGAGATTCTTTTCCACCTGCGTTGCGATGCGCAGGTTGACCTGCTCTTCGGTCAGTCCATCCGAGCAGACGGTGCCGGAATCATTGCCCCAGTGGCCGGAGACGATGCCGATGCGCGGGCGCGGCGGCGGCGTGGCGGTGGGCCAGTCGCCGGGCGGGACCTGCTGCCCGTTGCCGGGCTGCAGCGCAAGGAACATTTTATCCAGCAGATCATTCGAGAACAGGTTGGCCGGCGTCCACAGGGTGAACAGGGTGGCCAGCACTACCGCCGCGCTGATAATGGTTTGCAGCGCGGTCAGGACGCCGGCGCGCGGAGCTTTGGCCGGGCGAGCGATCTCAGGAGTGGGTATTGCAGGGGGTGGAACGGTTTGAGGGTCCATATTGGGTTAGTAGAATAGTAACTTAAACCGGCGGTTAAAGGCAAGGAGATGATAGATGGTATGCAAGTTCCCTGCCATTTTGTTAACCCGGAAACGGCTGCGAGGATGCAGGCGGCCAGGGCGTGTTGCGGGTTAGAATGGCGCGCGGCAGGAAAACCAACTGCCGGGGGAGTTAGAAGGGGGTGCGAGAATGAATGTTAATCCTCAAATTTCCGGAAATCGTTTGATCGAATGCCCTTGAAGCCTCGCCCCTACACTTTTTTAGTCCGAACATTTTTGGTATCTGGTCCCAGAACCATAACCATGCCTTGACGCCGCCGGGGGCGCACAGTATAACAGGACGTAGGTTAAGACGATTGGGGATAAACATGCAGCTTTCGGAACAGATGCGCCAGGCAATGCGCCATTGGCCCTCGGGGGTGGCGGTGGTCACCGGCCGCGCGGGGGATATCATCCACGGGATGACGGTCAACTCGTTCACATCCGTATCGCTCGACCCGCCGATCATCAGCGTGGCGCTCAACCACCAGACGCGGACCATCGCCCTGGTGCGCGAGACGGGCATCCTGGCGCTGACCGTGCTGGGCGAGGAGCAGCAGGAGCTTTCGGAGATCTTTGCCGGGCGCACGCCTGAAGATGCGGACCGTTTCGCCGGGCTGGATATCTATACGCTGGAAACCGGCGCGCCGCTGCTGGCCGGCGGGCTGGCCGGACTGGACTGCCGCGTGGTGTTCTCGTACCCCATGGCGACCTCAACGTTATTCCTGGCTGAAGTGGTGGCGATTTCGGGGCTGCGCGATGGCGCGCCGCTGCTATACTTTAATCGAAGCTACCACAGGATACAGCCATGAGCGAGACGCCGTTATCCCTGGAAGAGAGACAAATTCTGCTGCGCCTGGCGCGCCAGACGCTCGAACTGGGGCGCGTGCCCGACCTGGAGTCGGAAGCGCTGCCGCCGCGACTGCTGGAGCCGGGGGCCACGTTTGTGACCCTGACCACGCGCGCGGGCGCGCTGCGGGGCTGCATCGGCGCGCTGGAGGCCTATCAGCCGCTGGCGCTGGATGTGTGCGAGCACGCGCTGGCCGCCTCGCGCGAAGATTACCGCTTTCCGCCGGTGCAGCTACGCGAGCTGGCTGATATCCAGATCGAAATTTCGCGGCTGACGCCGCCCGTCCCGCTGCGCTATAACCGGCCCGAAGAGCTGCTGCAGCATCTGCGCCCTGGCGTCGATGGCGTGACCTTGCGCGATGGCGCGCGGCGGGCGACCTTCCTGCCGCAGGTGTGGGAAAAGCTGTCCAACCCGGAAGAATTTCTCGACCACCTGTGCCTGAAGATGGGCTCGCCTTCCAGCCTGTGGCGCCACCGCGTGCTGCGCGTGGAAACCTACCAGGTGGAAGAATTCCACGAAGCGGCGTAATTCACCGCGTCAGAAGTGGATAAACTGATCCACCTTGAGCACAAAGATGGTGGCGCGCTTGGTATTGGGGTCGGTGGGTGGGGCGCAGTTGGTGCGGATGGTGCTTAAGGCCGCATCGAGCTGGTCGTCATCGACGCCGATCAGCAGGGTGGTGGAGCCGCGGCGCAAGAAGCCGCCGGTCGAGGCGATCAGCGTGACCCGGAAACCGGCCGAGGTGAGCGCGCCCGATACGGGCTCGTTATCCACATCGCGCAGGATAGCAATGATCAGTTTCATGGATCAGATCTCCTCGTAATGTTCAATGTCCATCGAGAAAATAGTGGCTCCGCCGATGGTGATGGGCGTGGGTGTGGGCAGGGGCAGCGGCGCGCTTTCCAGTGGCACGGCAATATACTCAATGCGTTGGCGACAGCTATTGTTGAGCGCGTCGAGGGCGGCCTGTTTCCGCGCCGCGGGCAGGCCGATCAGCAGGGTGATGTTGCGGCGGCCGAGGAACCCGCCTACGCTGGGCAGCCGGGTGGACGTAAGGCCGGCTTTCGACAGGGCGTTTTGCGCGCTTTCCGCATCCTGCGCCTGGATTACTGCCAGCAGCAGAACGGAGCTTTCCGATTCGTTCATTTCTGGACTGCTCATACAGCCTCCTTCGGAAAAGTTCGTGTTGGGTTAAGTCAATGATAAACGGTATGGCCCAGGGCCACGAACGGCAACCGGTTTTCCGGTGGGGAAGGTCACCTGTGTTTCTTCACCCTGTCGCGTAACAGTGATACCTCGATATTGTACAGTAATTGGCCATGGAAAGGGGTTAATTCCGCGCAGAATCACCTCGTTGGCGGCCAGGCGCTCGATGCCGGCGGTTTGCAGGAACAGCCCCAGCGGCGCCAGCCCAAAGAGTGAGTTGCTGTCACCCGAGGCCTGCCCGGTATACGCATTGTAGGATTGGCCGAACGCGCGGCGGATCTTGAGCGACTGCACCACGGTGCTCATCAGGCGCGTCACCAGCCCGGCGGCTTCGGCCTGGCGGCCATACCGCAGCAGCCCTTCGCCGACCAGCGTGTTCCATACCATTTCGACAGCCGAGAGCGTGGTGGGGGCATCCGGCGCGTTGCCGGCCGGGCACATGGGGATGCCCCACGGCGCCAGGTAGCGACCCAACAGGGCGCGCTCCACAGTCTGCCAGGCGCGCGCCTCACCGGGGATGCCTGCCCACAGCGGCAGGAGCAGCGAAACAGCTTCCTGGGTGTAATCCACGGTGTAGATGCGCAAACGGTCGCGGCTTTCCAGCCCGTCGATCTCGACCGCGTTCAGGCGGGTAAAGACGGATTGGGTGGTGGCGCGGCCTTCGCCGTGCATCCAGAAGAACTGCAGCGGGCGCAGCTCTTCGCGCAGCTCACCCTGCGGCCCCAGGCCATGCAGGATCACGCGTGCCGCGCGCGTGTTTTCTTCCTGGTTGTGCACACGCAAAATCAGCCGCTGTGGGGCGTTGAAATCAACGCCGGCCGGGTACGCGCCGCTGCCCTGGAAGGTCTTCACCAGCCGTCCCGGCTGCGAGGTATGGGTCTGGTAATCGCGAAAGCGGTAAATCGACGCGCCGGGATCCCAGGTCTGCTCGACCACGGCGCGCAGCCGCGCGGCCCACATTTCCAGCACGGGCAAGTCTTCGCGCAGGTTGGCGCGGCGGGCGATGCGCGCCAGGCTGTCACATTCGCGATAGAGCATTGCGCCCAGCGCGGGGCTTTCCAGCGTAGTGATGTCCACGCCCTGCGACTGGATATGCCAGCGGTCAAACAGCGGGTTATTTTCGTAGCCGGTCTGCAGCGGGTGGTCCCATTCAGGGTAACCGTCCTGGTCGCGGTCGTGGGAAGTGTCCATCCACAGGTTGAGGAAGCGCCACAGCATGGGGTAGAGCACGGCCAGCCAGCCGGGGTCGGGGTCGGCCTGGCCCAGCTTCCACGCCAGGCTGGCCAGCAGCGGCGGGGCCAGATACTTGCCGCGCTGCCCGCCCAGCCCCGGCTTCCAATCCACAAAACCATCTTCCTGCTGCGTGTGCAGGAAATTGAGCAGCAAACCGCGCGCCAACTCTGGTGCGCCGGGCAGCAGGCCGGCCATGTGCCACGCGCCAAGCACGGTCTGGCCGCTCCACGGGTAAGGGTAGTCACTGCCATCGCCGCGCGGCGAGTATCCGCGGTCTGAGCCGCGGGCATGCACGAACGAGGGATGCGGCAGCCCCGGCCCGGGCAGGAACAGGCGCAGCGCGGCCACCTGGGTAAAGGCCAGTGCCGCGTCCCAATCCGGCTCGCCAGTGGTGATCTCCACGATATGCTGGCGTTCCAGCATGGTAATGCGCGCCAGCGCCGGCTCCCAGGGCTCGGCTGCCAGGCTTCGTGCCGCCGCCAGTGAGGCGGCGGGGTCATCGAGAGAGGCCAGTGCCCAGCACAGCTCGCGGTCGTTGCCGGGGTACAGCTCCCATTCCACTGCCAGAGCAGGGAAGGGGCTGCTGGCAGGCATCACTGCCGCGCCGGAAACAGCGCATACCGGGTACAGGCCTTCGGTGCTGCCGGCCAGCACCGGGGTAGGTGCGGCCGGCCGGGCGGCCATTGCTTCACCCTGCTCCAGTGGGCTGAGCAGGCCCACCCACTCGAGGCGCAGGGTTTCCTTTAATACACTGTTGTTATGAATGCGCAGCCGGCCGGTGATGGTGCATGAATCGGGAACCCGGTACTCGCAGCGGACGTCTATACCGGAGAAAGGCGAGAAGGTAAGGCAGGCGTAGTTGGGCGCGAAATGCACCAGCCGTGGGGGCTGGGCAAAGGCGGCCGGGTCAGTGAGCGCGCCGCCGGCGCGCACAAAGCGCGGAAACAGGCGCATCCAGCCGGCGCGCAGTCCGAAGGTGGTGTGCAGCAGCAGTGCGGGTGGCTCGCCGCCCCCCAGGGCCAGATCCCAGATGTGGTCGTCGGTGTAGCGGGGCACGCCCAGGCGCGCATCGGCCGCCAGAACCAGGTGCAGCGGGTCGCCCGGGCCAAGTTTCCATTCGCGCATAGGCCGATTGTACCGCGTTTGCCTGCCTGGCATGAGATTTGCAGCGTTTTGGACAAAATTTCGAAGCCGAACGGGGGGTGCTATAATCAGCATAGCTGTGCGCACGCCGCGCAAGCCCTTATCAACCCGGTGCAAGCCCTTTTGCTCGTATGCTTGAGAAAGATGCCAGCGCACATGGACCAACAAAATTTACCACCCAACGACGATGATACGCGGCCGTATGACCGCCTGCGCAAGATTCTGGATGCCGGTGAAGGCTCGACCGAAGGCCTGGAGGGTCTGGAAGGTATCCCCGGAACGGGGGATGATACGCCTGCGAAAAGCCAGCCGGTCCCCGCCGATCCCTCTACCGAAGATACCGGCCCGGTGCGCGTAACACCAGCCGCGCCGGAAACGCCGCCTGCAGTCGCGGACGCTACGCCGGACTACGTGCCACCACCGGCGGGCGAGGAAGGCTCGCTGCTGGAAGCCGGCGAAGCCGACGAGCTGCCCACCGGCCCATATCACACCACGGGCGGCACGCCAGTGGAACACCACCCCACCGGCACGCCGGAAACAACCGGGGGCTGGTACGGCCAGGGTGAAGTTCCATCGGCCGATCTATCCAACGATGCCACGCTGGCGCTGCCGGCAGAGGTTCCCCCTGCCGATACGTCCAATGACGCGACACTGGTGCTGCCGCCCGCGCCCGAACCGGACGACTCGCCCACCCAGCCGGTGCAGGTGACGCGCGCTCATCGCCCGCGCCCGGCGCAGCCGCTGCCGCAGCGGGTGGAAGAGGTGGACCCCAACGCCACGCGGGTTACGCCTTCAGCCTACGGGGCCGGCGCGCGCGGGTCGACCCAGGCCGGGCGTACCTATCGCGCCGCGTCTTCGCAGCCGCCGCAACCGCCGCGCTACGTGCCCGGCACACCGCCGGTTTCTTCTACGGGGCGTACCCAGCGCCGCGGGAATGGCAGGGGCAACACCGGTTGTTTCCTGCGCGGGCTGGTGGCGCTGCTGTTTGTCACCGCGCTGGTGGTGCTGTGTGCCGGATCATTTGGCGTGTACCAGTACTTCCGTATCGCTTCAACCCTGCCGCCGGTAGACGACCTGCGCAACCGCTCGTCGCAGTTTGAGACCACGCGCATCCTCGATCGCAACGGCAACATGCTGTATGAAATCCTCGACCCCAACGCGGGGCGGCGCACCTACGTCTCGCTGGATAAAATCTCGCCGTACCTGATCGCCGCCACCATCGCCACCGAGGATAAAGAGTTCTGGAACCACCCTGGCTACGATCCGGTGGCGCTGATCCGCGCGCTGTGGCAGAACTACACCAGTGGCGAAGTAGTTTCTGGTGCTTCGACTATCACCCAGCAATTGGCGCGTGGTCTGCTGCTGCCGGAAGAAAAATACGAGCAGACGCTGCAGCGCAAGGCGCGCGAGATTGTGCTGGCGGCGGAAATCACGCGCCGCTTCAGCAAAGATGAGATCCTGGAACTGTACCTCAACGAGAACTATTACAGCAACCTGTCGTACGGCATCCAGGCCGCATCGGAAACGTATTTCAACACCACCGCGGACAAGTTGACCCTGGCGCAGGCCTCGTTCCTGGCGGGTATCCCCCAGGCGCCGGGCGTGTACGACATCTACACCAACCGCGAGGCTACGCTGGAGCGCCACAAGCAGGTGCTGACCCTGATGTACCAGGCCAGCCAGGATCAGGGCTGCATCGACGTAGGCCCGCGCGCCAGCCGCGTATGCGTGGATGCGCCTACCGCGCAGGCCGCCGCCGCCGAGATCGAAGCCTATAACTTCACCCGCCGGCCGAACACCATCCGCTATCCGCACTGGGTCAACTATATTCGCAGCCTTTTAGAGAGCCAGTACGACGCGCAAACCATCTACCGCTCGGGTTTCACCGTATACACCACGCTCGACCCGTCGCTGCAAGACCTGGCCGAGCAGATTGTGAAGCAGCAGGTTGATACGCTGGCGGCGCAGAACGTTACCGCGGGCGCGCTGGTATCCATCCGCCCATCCACCGGGGAAATTTTGGCCATGGTCGGCTCGGCAGACTTCAATGATGAGGCCAACGCCGGGCAGGTGAACATGGCGGTCAGCCCGCGCCAGCCGGGGTCTTCAATCAAGCCGCTGACCTACGTGGCAGCCTTCGAAAAAGGCTGGACACCGGCCACGCTGATCTGGGACGTGCCCAGCGAGTTCCCGCCATCCGGCGACCCGAATGATCCCAGCCCACGCTATGTGCCGCAAAACTACGACGGCCGCTTCCGCGGCCCGGTGACGGTGCGCACCGCGCTGGCCAACTCGCTCAACGTACCGGCTGTGAAGACCTTGCAGTTTGTGGGCATCTACGATAACCCCAGCACCGGCGGCGCGGACGGCTTCATCAATTTCGCGCAGCGGCTGGGCATCAGCACGCTCACTCGCCCGGATTACGGCCTGTCGCTTACCCTGGGTGGCGGAGAAGTGACCGTGCTGGAAATGACCTCGGCGTTTGGCGTGTTCGCCAACGGCGGGCGGCGCATGCCACCCGTGGCGATCACTAAAATCACCGATTACACCGGCAACACGGTATTTGAATATCAGCCGCCCGAGGCGGCCCAGGTTGTGCGCGCCGAGCACGCCTACCTGATCAGCTCAATCCTGTCGGATAATGAAGCGCGCGCGCCAACGTTTGGCCCGAACTCGGTGCTGAACCTGCCGTTCCAGGCCGCGGCCAAGACCGGTACCACCAACGATTTCCGGGATAACTGGACGCTGGGCTATACCCCCGACCTGGTGACCGGGGTGTGGGTGGGCAACGCCGATTACACCCCCATGGTGGGAACCACCGGCCTGACCGGCGCAGCGCCGATCTGGTCGCAGTACATGCAGGTGGCCGTGCCTGCCATCACCGGCGGGCAGCCCAGCGGCTTCCCGCGCCCGGGCGGTATCGTGGATAAGGTGATCTGTGCCCAGTCGGGCACTGAGCCGTCGGAATACTGCCCCAGCCAGCGCGGCGAAATCTTCGCCGCGGACCAGCCGCCGCTGCCATCGCGCGACGATCTGTGGCAAAAGGTCAACATCGATACCTGGACCGGGCTGCGCGCATCAGCCGCCTGCTCCGACTTCACCGACGAGCAGTTCTCACTCAACGTGACGGACGAATCGGCGCGGCGCTGGATCCGCGATACGGAAGAAGGGCGCGCCTGGGCCGCTTCGGCCGGATTTGAAGACCCGATTTACTTCACCCCCGAGCGCGAGTGCCGTCTGGACGATCCGCGCCCCACGCTGTTGTTTGCCAACCTGAACGACAACCAGGTAGTGGAAAGCGCCCCCCTGGATATCTACGGCGTGGCCTTTGCCACGCGCAACTTCCGCGACTGGCGGTTGGAGTGGGGCGTGGGTGACGACCCGGTGGAGTGGAAACCGCTGATTGAACAGTCCAACCAGGAATTCCGCGACCCGCAGAAGCTGTTCACCTGGGACATGAAAGACGTGCCGCCGGGAGAGATGATCAGCCTGCGGCTGTATATGAACAGCACCGAGAACACGTTCGCCGAGCGTAAGATCCGCATCCGCAACATGGTGCCGACCGCGACGCCGACGCCCACCGCGACAGCCACGGAGACGATGATCCCCAGCAACACGCCGCAGCCCACCGAAACGCTGCCCCCGCCGCCGACGGAGACGCAGCCGGCTCCCACCGTGGGCGCCAGTGCCGCTCCAACGTCGACTGGCGGGCTGTTCGACTTCCCGCTGCCGCCGATCTTCAGCTTCCTGCGCTCGCCCACGCCCAGCCCAACCAGCGAGGTAGTGCAGCCCGTGCCCAGTGATACGCTGCAGCCGCCAACCGCCGAGCCAACGGCCACCGAAACAGCCACGCTGCCGGCCGAAGTCTTAACCGAGACGCCTACGCCGCCGCTGGTATTCCCGGTGACCGAGACGCCCACGCAGGCCTGCCTGCCATTTCTACCGCCCACCACCGGGCCGGGTACGCCTACGGTGACAATGGAGCCCTGGCACTGCACGCAAACGCCTACGCCTACGCTCAGCCCCACGCCGCGTCCGGGGATCAAGATTGATCTACCCGGCCTGCCTTCACCCAAGTCGATCTGGGAATGGTTATTTGGGAAATAGCTAGAAGATACTCATCTGGGTCGCATCGTTGCTTTCCGAGGCGCTGCCGTTGAGCAGCGCCTCGAACATTTCCAGGGTGGGCGCGGTCTGCCGGGCGATAAAACCGCGCAGCGCATCGTCGCGCAGCAGCCGCCAGCCATCCTGCACAGCGGTAGCAAGCCGCGGGTCGCGCTGGATGCGCAGCGCAACAAGGGGCTCGCGGTGGGCGGGGATAACCAGTACGCTCTTGGCGCGTTCCAGCGCCGGCTCGCCCAGCAGCACCGCGCTGATCGCGCCATCCGCCACGGGGGTGAAGGCCAGCAGCGGCTCATCCGTTGAGCGGCCCCACAACAGCGGCCCGCGGCCAGACGCAACCAGCCCCAGTCGCGCGGCCAGCGCGGTGAGCAGCGCATTCACCTCTACCGGCCAGCGTGAACGCGCTGCCGGGGTTTCTTCATCACGCAGCTTCCACTGTTCCGCGGCGGAAACGGACAGCGCATGCATCACAGCGCGCAGCAGCGCGGCGGGCGGGGTGTGCAGCCCGCGGAAGACGCGGTTAGCGGCCATTTCGATGGCCGGCCCGGTGGCGGTGCCGCGCTGCGCCAGCAGCTCATGCAGGTAGGCATCCAGCCGCTCGGGCATGGGTGCGGCGGCGCCTTCCGGGCGTGCCAGCCAGTACAGGCCGCTTTCCTCGCTCGCGCCGCCGGTCAGGCGCTCGAGGAACTTGCGATCGGTGAAGGCTTTGCCGGCCGCGGCATTGATGCCATCCAGCACCTGCGCGCTCACCTGCGGCTGCGCGCCGGGCAGGCCACCTTCCAGCGCCATGTGCTGCACGCCGGCGGCGTAGAGGGATAAATAAGAAGCCGGCTCGCCGCTCTCCAGCAGGTATTCGCGCATACCATGGCGCAGCAGGCTCTCGGTGGTGGTGATCGTCTTGCGTGGCTTTTCGCGCGCGGTGCGCCAGTAGATCTGTCCCGGTTCGGCCTCGGTACGCAGGGCAACGCCATCCAGCGCCAGCCCGGCGGCCTGCCCCGCGGCCAGCGCTGCGCTGAGGAAGCCGGGGGCCAGCTCGGGCAGGTGGGCAAACAACCGCAGCCCGGGCTCGAAATGCTGGTTGAGCGCACTGAAGGCCTGGAACAGCGCTGAGGCATGCCAGTGCCAATCGTAGCGGCGGCGCTCAAAGGCCACTTTCAGCGGCTGGGCAGCCTCGCGACCCCACAGCCAGCCGGTCCAGGCCGCAGAAAGCGTCCAGAAGGCGGCGTTGGGGCGTGGCAGCACGGCGGCGGCCGCGGCGGGGGCCACCTCGGCGGGCAGGGGCAGCAGCGCGCGCAGCCGGCCGGGATACAGGCAGATGCCGCCGCTTTCGGGAGGCAGTTCGGGCCAGTGCGTCACCGGCACAGCCGCGCCGGGCTGCGACCAGGCCGCGCCGGCTGTTTCCAGCGCCAGCCAAAGGTTGTTTTCTTTGAATTGGGGTGGAATGCTGAGCTGGCGCGGCCGGCTGCGCGCCGAAGGCCAGCTCCACAGCGCAGAGCCCTCGTCCAGCAGGCTGACCATCAGCGCGGTGAGCAGGCGCTTGCGCTGCGGGGTGGTGGGTAGGCCGTCCACACGGTTGATCAGCATGATCAGCACGTACAGCGCGCGGGGGACATAGGCCTGTACCACCGACTCGGCGATGTCCGCGTCGCCCTCATCACCCAGGAAGATGCGCCCCAGCGCGCGCGAACGGTGCAGCGCCGGGCTGCCAATCGTTTCAAGCGCCGCGCGGTCTTCGGGCGCGAGGGGGTATTCGCCTTCGGTATTGCAGGCTGGGCAGCGCAGCAGCCGCGCGTACGGCTCCGGCTCACCCTTGCGCCACAGAAAGCCCGCGGCCTGGTTGGTTTGCCCGCAGCCGGGGCAGGGCGTAGCGTACAACGACTGCAGATGCGTCTCCAATCGCTCCACGCCGCGGCGTGTGCTGCCCAGCTCGGCCAGGGCAGATTGGAAGTCCGCGGGTTGGGGCACGGTGGCGAGCGTCTCGATGCAGAAGGCCAGCAGCGGGTTGTTGCAGGCCACCAGCGCGCGCCGCCCGGTGCGCGCGATCTCTAACGCCAGGGCGGGTGTAGAGCCGAAGGGGTCGAGCAGCCAGGCGGACGCGGGCACGGCGCTTTCCAGCCAGGCGCGCACCGCGCCGGCCGGCAGCGGTGGCAAAAACCGCGCCAGGGGCAGGTCTGCTTCCGGCAGCCCGGGGATATACACCGCGCGAACCTTTTCCACGCTGCGAACCTTTCGCTCCTCGCGACGACCATCCGGGCGTTCCCGGCAGACAGTGGGTAATGAATTGTAAAACTCACTTTACATTTTCAAAAAAAGCGCTATACTATGTAAAGTTGATTTTACATTCATAACTGCCGGGATAAAAAACCGTATAATCTATTCGTCATTTGATGATAGCAGAAAGTGAAGGTTTATGGAACACAATGAATTTCTCAACGCTGCGCGCGCAGGAAAGAACGGTTTCCTGCGCTATCTGGCCGTCATTGTGCTGGTGGTGGTAGTTATGCTGCTGGTGCAGACGGTGCTGCTGGTAGCGGCCTTCCTCATCGCGAACACCCAGCGGCTGGAAGACCTGAGCCTGAACCTGACCCTGGTAGTCTCGATGCTGCCGTTCCTGTTCGCGGCGCTGGCGCTGCTGGGTGGGGTAGCCTTGTTTCACCACCGCGGGCCGCGCTCGCTCATCTACCCGGCGGGCAAATTCCGCTGGGATGCGCTGCTCGTATCGGCGGTGACGTGGTTGATGCTGTGCGGCCTGTCGGACGTGATCACGGCGCTGGTGGACCCGGGGCGCTACACCTGGAATTTCCAGCCGGCGGCTTTTTTTCCGTTCCTGCTGCTGGCACTGGTGCTGGTTCCCATCCAAACCTCGGCCGAGGAGCTGGTGTTCCGTGGCTACCTGACGCAAGGCGTGGGGCTGCTGGCGCGCGGCAGCACGCTGGTTGCGCTGATCGTGCCGTCGCTGCTGTTTGGGGCGCTGCATAGCTGGAACCCCGAAGTCACCAAGTACGGCCTGGGCTGGATGCTGCCGCAGTACATCATTATGGGGTTGCTGCTGGGTTATGTCACCCTGCGCAGCCGCGGGCTGGAGCTGGCGCTGGGGCTGCACATGGCGAATAACCTGTACAGCGCGCTGGTGGTCACCTTCCAGGAATCGGCCATTCCTTCGCCGGCGCTGTTTACGCTGAACGTGTTTGACCCGCGCCTGGGGCTGATCTCGCTGGCGATTTTTATCCCGCTATACCTGGCGATCGTAACGCTGTGGAAGAGCGGGCGGTTATGGAAACTGGCCGGCGCGGCAGTGGCGCTTTCGCTGCTGCTGGGCGCGTGCGCGCCCGCGCCCGCCAACCAGGATACCGGTCTGGGTATCCCGCTCGAAGCCTGCCGCCTGTCCGTGCCGGGCTTTCCCACCCAGGTGAGCGCCCGCTGCGGCACTGTGGAAGTGCCTGAGAACCGCGCGGAGACCGGCGGTCGCACCATCCCCCTCAAGGTGGCGGTACTGGAAGCCACCAGCCAGAACCGCGCCGAAGACCCGCTGTTCCTGCTGGCGGGCGGGCCGGGCCAGGCTGCCACCGAAGCGTTTGTGCCCATGCTGGGCAGCCTGGACCGCGTGCGCTTTAAGCGCGACATCGTGCTGGTGGACCAGCGCGGCACCGGCTCTTCCAACCCAATGCGCTGCCCACAGATCGAAGGTGAAGCGCTGGACAGCGACCTTTCGGAAGCGCAGCAGCAGCAGCAACTGCAGGCCTGCCTGGCGCAGCTGCCGGGTGACCCGCAGTTATACACCACCGAGATCGCCATGCAGGACCTGGACGACGTGCGCGCCGCACTGGGTTATGACCGGATCAACCTGCTGGGCGTTTCGTACGGCACGCGCGCCGCGCTGATGTACCTGCAGTTGTTCCCCGAGCGCGTGCGCACCATGATCCTCGACTCGGTGGTGCCGCTGGGCTGGAACCTGGGCCAGTGGGGCGCGCGCGACGCGCTGCGCGCCTTTGACCTGATGGTGGAGCGCTGCCAGGCGGATGATGCCTGCCGCGCGGCCTTCCCGGATACGCGCGGGCAGTTCGACGCGCTCATACAACAGTTGGAAGCCAAACCGGTAGACGTGACCCTGCCCGACCCCACCACCGGCGAAGAGACCACGGTGCAGATCAGCAAGACCGTGGCAGGATTGACCGTGCGCATGCTGCTGTACACCAGCGAAGGCGCGGCCCTGGTGCCGCTGCTGATCGACCGCGCGGCGCAGGGCGACTGGACGCCGCTGGCGGCGCAGTACGTGCAGACCACCACCTCGCTGGACGAAAGCATGGCGGATGGCATGTATATGTCGGTAATCTGCAGCGAGGACGTGCCGTTCTACACCGAGACCGCGGGCGGCGAGGGGGCGGGCTTTTCGTTTGACGCCAACGAACTGCAACAGCAGTGCGCGCTGTGGCCGCGCCAGGTGCAGGCTGAAGCGCTGCGCGGCCCGGTGCAGTCGGACGTGCCGGCGCTGTTGTTGAGCGGCGACGCCGACCCGGTGACCCCGCCGCAGTACGCCGAGCAGGTGGCCAAAGACCTGCCCAACAGCCGGCACATTGTGCTCCAGGGCATCGGGCATGGCGAGATGTACCTGGGCTGCATGCCCAGGGTGATCAACGACTTCCTGGAGCAGGGCAGCGCCGCCGGTCTGGACGCAAGCTGCGTGGAGAGCGTCAAGCCAATGCCGTTCTTCTTGAATTTTACCGGCCCGCAGCCGTAGGATGCAGAGGAAACGATTATGATCGAAGTACAGCAATTACGAAAGACGTTTGGCAAAGTGGTGGCGGTGGATGATGTTTCCTTCCGCGCCGGGGATGGCGAGATCACCGGGCTGCTGGGGCCCAACGGCGCAGGCAAGACCACCACGCTGCGCATCCTGTATACCATCCTCAAGCCCGACAGCGGATCGGCCAGGGTGGACGGCCACGACGTGCTGCGCGACCCGCTGGAAGTGCAGAAGCGCATCGGCGTGCTGCCGGACGCGCACGGGCTGTACCCGCGGCTGAGCGCGCGCGAAAACGTGCGCTACTACGGCCGGCTGCACGGGCTGGGTGGGGCGGCGCTGGAAACCAAAATCGACGAGCTGGTGAAGCTGCTGGAGATGGA
>JBDHWQ010000030.1:0-24301 GCA_039810245.1 Longilinea sp.
CAGGCGCAGTCATCCGTCCAGGCTTTGCGGTACGGGCGGTTGGAGCGCAGCGCGTCCCATACATCCACCACCGCGAACACGCGCGCCGCCAGCGGAATTTCTTCACCCTCCAGACCCCGTGGGTAGCCGCTGCCATCCCAACGCTCATGGTGGCAGTAGGGGATGTCAATCGCGTTGCGCAGGTAGTCGATCTTGCGTAACAGTTCGTAGGCGTAGGATGGGTGGCGGTGCATGATCTCCACTTCGACCTTGTTCAAGCGTCCCGGCTTGTTGAGGATCGCATCCGGTATGCCAATTTTTCCCAGGTCATGCAGCAGCGCGCCGCGCCACAGGTCGCCCATTTCGCTTTCGGGGATGCCCACCTGCCGCGCCAGCTCCACCGCGAGCTGCGTCACGCGTTGGCTGTGGCCTTCCGTGTCCTGATCACGCAATTCCAGCGCATTAGTTAGCCCCTGCAGTAGATCGTCGTAGGCGGAAGTCAGGTTGCGCTGCGCGATCATGCGCTGCGCGATCTCCAGTTCCAGCGACAGGTTGGCCTTGCGGTTGGCTTCCAGCGCCGTTTCCAGGTCGCCGATTACCTGTTGTAACTGCGCCGCCTGCTGCTGCAGCGATACCACCAGCGCGGTGTTCTGCTCAAGCAGCCGCTGGCGCTGTTCTTCAACGTCGCGTTCGCGCCGCAGCGTGCGGTACAGCATCACCACCGGCACGGTGATCAGCGCCAGTGCCCACGGATAACTGTTGACCAGCAGCGCCGCCATTACCCCCAGGCTGGCCTGGATCGGGTCTTGCAGCAGGCTCAGCCGGCCGATCTGTTTCCACACTTGCACAAGAGGTCTGGCCGTTTCCAGCGCGACCACTGTGCCGGTCAGCAAGACGTTGATGCTGATCATCAGGGCCACTGCCGCCAGCATCCCGGCCCAGGCGTAAATAGTTTCTGGGATCCAGGGGAGATCCGTGAGCGCGTTGAGCGCCAGCCCACCGGCGCTGGTGTAGATTACCACCTGGCTGGTGTTGAAGACCAACTGCTCGGTACGTTTGCGCCGCAGCACGCAACTGATGGCTTTACCCGCGGCGCCGCTCAGAACCGCGGCCGGGGTGGGAAACAGCAGCACGGCCGCCACTGCTACAATGGTGGAAAGCTGCAAGTTTATTTTTTCGGTAAGATGCAGGCTGTAAAAGTTGCTGGCCACGAACAGCGCGGTAAAGATCAGCAGCATGCTCCATTCGTTCCAGGTGACCGGCGGCGTATACTGCGCCAGCAGCATTATAATGAATGCGATGGCTGAAGCTGCTACGACAGCAATGAACTTTTGGGTGGATGGTTTGTACTTCACCGGGCCTGCTTGCAGGGATGTTGGCATGGTTGTTGCGTGCAGCATACGCTGATTAGAGTATAAAGGTTTTCCGTTCCACCGGAGCCCCTCGGGTTCTTTTGCGCCTGAACAATTTTGTAAGGAATAGCACTTCTGTATGAAAAAACTATATTCCTTGTTGAAATTATTCCTGCTTTCTCATACGATTAACGCAGCATATAAACGATTGTTTCAGGAGGAGATTGAATGAACCCACAACAACCACCCGTTCCACCCACACCCGACCCCTTCAGCGCGTATACGCCCCCACCGCAGAAGAAGGCCTCAAAAACCTGGCTGTACATCCTGCTCGGCGTATTGGGGCTGTGCGTGGTATGCGCGATTATTGGCGTGGTTGGCTATAATATGATCCGACCTTCGGTGAATGAGGCGTTGGAACAGGTACAGGGCACGCTCGAGGTACAGGTGCAGGAAGCCACCAGCGCGGTGCAGGTTCCGCTGGCCACCGCCGCGCCTGCTCAGCCGCAAACGCAGTCGTATGACCCTGCCAGCGGCCAGGACTTCAATGGCAATAATCCCTACATCAGCGATGTGACCATGGCGCGTGGCACCTCGGGCGACATGCTCGACCCGACCGACCCGACGATGGTCTTTGGCTCCTCGGATACCTTCCATGCCGTGGTGTCCATCAAGGACGCGCCCGAGAACACCGTATTCCATGCCGACTGGTACGCTGTGGACGTTGGCACGGCCGCTGATCCCAATACCTTCATCGACGGCAATGACCTCACCGCCGGTGGTTCGCGCAACCTCGATTTTTCGCTTTCGCCCAACACCGGCTGGCCCAGCGGAAAATACCGCGTGGAAATCTCGGTGAACGGCACGCTCGACCGCGTGATCCACTTCACCGTAGAATAAGCACTCAAAGCTCGTCGAATAGTACTTTTCGTTCAAAAAACGGCTGGAAAACCACCCGGTTTTCCAGCCGTTTTTCTATTCCATCTTCGCCGCGGCTTCGACCGCCAGCCAGAACAGCGCCTGGCGCACGTCCACGCGCGACATCCACTCGCGCTTATCCCAGCCTTCGGGAACCACCAGGTCGCCGCCGTACACCACCTGTCCCAGGCTCACCCCACGGAACTGCGCCACGGCAAAGAAAGCCGCGGCTTCCATTTCCACCACCTGGCAGCCTTCGGCCATGCGCGCCGCGCGTTTCTCGGCCGTCTCACGATAGATTGCGTCAGTGGTCCATGCCTTGCCCAGGATATACGGCACGCCGCGGCCGCTGAGCGCCGCTTCCAGCGCGCGCACGCCGGCCGGGTTGGCCGCCACTTCGCGCGCCGGTGGCAGGTAGTGGTACGACGTGCCCTCGTCGCGCACCGCTCCGGTCAGGATCACCGCGTGGCCCGCCACGATGTCTTTCTCCAGCACGCCGCCGCCGCCGCAGGCAATGACCTTGCGCCCGCCCAGCCCGATCGCTTCTTCCAGGAAGGCAGATGCCAGCGGCGCGCCTACGCCGGGGTGGAACGCGAATAACTGCTGGCCTTCGAACTCCAGGCCGTAGATCGGGTTGCGCCCGAGCTCGGAGTACAGGCAGCCGATCTCGGCCAGGGTGCCATTTTCCACCAGCGCGCGGAACACGTCGGCGAAGAAGCACATCACTCCGCGTTGGGGCAGGGCCTGGCCTTCCGGCGCCGGGTGCGGGTTGATGATGGCGGTAGTTTCGGGGTCAAATTCGAGGATGGGATAGGGTTCCGCGGGCATGCATTTTCTCCTTTTTCTGTTCGAACTCGCGCAGCGCGTCGGCGGCGATCCAGCGCGCGGTGGGGTCACCCAGCGCGCGGATGTGCTCCGCCTCTTCCCATGCCGCCTGCATTAACGCCGGGCTGCGCTTGCCGATGTTGCGCAGCGCCCAGTTGACCGCTTTTTTGACGAAATTGCGCCGGTCGGTGCTGTACTGCCGGATGACCGGCAGGAACTGCAGGAAGCGCTCATCCGGCGACTGCTTGTCGTGCCAGGCCAGCCCGGCCATCAGCGCGAAAGCCCCGCGGCGCACGAATTCTTCTTCGCGCGCCGGCCATTCCAGCGCCTTGCTCCACGCGTGCGGCGTCTGGTCGAACAGGCTGGTGCAGGCCTGGTCGCACACGTCCCAAGAGTTGAAGCCCGCGGCCCACGCGTCCATTTGCCCGGGCGTCACCTGGGCCGGGTCATCGCAGAAACATGCCAGCAGCCGCGCCTCATGCACGCCGGTGTCCCACAGCCGCAGTGCCAGTTCGTGGTCGCGCACCTTTTTGACCATCCCGCGCAGGGTGAACACGCTGATCCCCAGCGCCTGCTCGGTGTTGATGCCAAAACGCGCCATCCCGGCCACGTTGTCCGGGTTGGCCTGCGCGTACAAAGCCGCCATCAGTTCGTCAAATGTCATTGTAGCTCGCCTAACCATTCTCGCGTCTCGCGGAGGGTCTTCAGGTGCACTACCTGCAGGTGCGTATATTCTTCGCGCAGCACGCGCGGATAGGTCTCGTGCTGGCGGCGACGCGAAGGCAGCACGTAGAAGAACAGCGCATCTTTATCCAGAAATGCCCCGCGCAGGGTCTCCCGGTTATCGCCCCACAGCTTCTCGCGGGTGAGGACGCGCCGCAGCGTGCGCACCGTCAGGCGCCAGAAAATCAGTGGCAGAGGGTAATCCAGCCACACCAGCGTATCGGCCTGGGCCCAGGTGATGGGGCGCGCCTCGCTGTAATTGCCGTCCACCACCCACGCCGGCCGGTCCAGCGCGGCGCGCACGCGCGCCAGGAAGGCCTCGGTGGGCGTTTTCTGCCAGTTGGGCTGCCACATCAGGCTGTCCAGCTCGACGTGCGGGATGCCCAGGATGCGGCCCAGCCGCGCGGCGACGGTAGTCTTGCCGCTGCTGGTGGTGCCCACCACCACGATGCGCCGGCCGGGGTGGGGGAAGGGGGGCGCGCTCAGCCGCTCGCTCATGGGGCTGCATCCAGTTCCAGACCGTCGACGCCGTGCCAGGTGATATCATCCACACCCGCGAAGCGGCGCGCCATGACCTGCAGCGACTGGGGGTTGTTATCCACCAGAATGAACTGCCGCCCCAGGTCCAGGCAGGCCGCGCCGGTGGTACCGCTGCCGGCGAAGAAATCCAGCACCACGTCGCCCGGGTTGGATGAGGCCTGCAGGATGCGCCGCAGCACGCCCAGCGGCTTTTGGGTGGGGTAGCCGGTCTTCTCGCTGCCGTTGGTGGCCACAATGGTATGCCACCAGGTGTCGGTGGGCAGCTTGCCGCGCGCGGCTTTCTCCGGCCCTACCAGCCCGGGGGCCATGTAGGGCTCGCGCTCCACCGCCTCGGCGTTGAAGGTGTAGCGGCGCGGGTCTTTGGCGTAAAACAAGATGTTATCGTGCTTGGCAGGCCAGCGGCTCTTGGGCTTGCCGCCGTAGTCGTAGGCCCAGATGATCTCGTTGATGAACGCCTCGCGGCCAAAGATGCCGTCCAGCAGCACCTTACAGTAATGCACCTCGCGGTAGTCGATGTGGAAGTACAGGCTGCCCGCCGCTTTCAGCACCCGGTAGGCTTCCACCAGCCGCGGCTCGAGGAAGGCCAGGAAGTCGTCGAAGGCGTCGGCATAGGCGCGCGAGCCGACCTTGAGCGTGGCGTAGCGCCGCCCGCCGAAGCCGGTACGGTCGCCGGCGGCGTCGGCGCGGGTCTGCATCTGCGTGCGCGCCTGTACCTTACCCGTGTTGAACGGTGGGTCGATGTAGATCAAATCCACCGATCCATCCGGCAGGGTTTGCAGCACGCTCAGGTTGTCGCTGTAGTACACGTGGTGGGGCATAGAGATAATTCTACGCCAACATGGAAGAAACGCAGCCCAATAGGGGAAAACATATCACGAATCTCTCCCATTAGGAACCTGCGGGGGACGGTGTGGCATGAACCCTGGGGACCTTGTTTCACGAACAAAACCGGATACCACGATTAAACCGGTTCTGTATGCGTGCCAGCGGTCAACGGTCTTTTGCTTGCCGGTGATACTTGTAGAAACTGAAGCTTATCATTAGAAGTAACAGCAGCCCTGCTCCCCCGGCAAGTGCTGCTTCCAGGGAAAAGCCCTTGTTGAGGATGGACTGTACGGAGAGAAATATCGCGAGTACCGCCAGCAAAATTAAAATTGGGGCCAGCACAATCAGTTCGGTCTTGCTAATCCGGCCTGATCCGCGAAACATGCGCGAAAATTCCGCCCGCGTCATATCTGCGTAGGTGCTATATAGGCGATAGCCCAAAAACCACCGGGAGTTTTGTTGGGCTTCTTGCACAATGTTTATCTGGCGGCGTTTTTTGGGTCTCCTCATGACAGCCAGTTGATAAACGCGGCGATATTCGGGCATGTTTTTCTCGAAGGGGGTAGGATGAAATGATTATAGCCAAAAACAATTCGGATGGTGCGCCTCGGCGCACCATCCGGGGATTATTTGCTTTGCGGCGCGCCGACGCGGTAACGGATCGCACGCTTTGCGCAGCCGTCCACGCACGTGCCACATAGAATGCACTCCGGGTGCTCCATGCGCTGCGATTGGACCATGGCATGCACGTCCAGGCTCATCGGGCAGTTGCGCGTGCACGCCTCGCACCCGCTGCAGGCGGACGCGTCCGCACGCAGCTCCAGCGCCGGCAGGCCCAGCCGGTTGCGCAGCCAGCGCCCGATGATCATAAACGGCGCCATCCAGCAAATGGTGTGACAGCCCGCGCGCCGCCCGGCGAACACCGCCAGCCCCACAAAGAGGAACACCACGCCGTAATAGGTGATGTACTTGAGCGGCTCGTCCACCGAAATGCCGGTCTCGGTCAGGTGCAGGAAGTCGACGCGCGCGATGCCCCCGGCGCGGGCGAACAGCCAGGCGATGAGGCTGACCCACGGGATCCAGATCAGCCATTTGATCCAGTCCACCCGCCGGCCGGCCACCGGTTTGCGATTCACCGGCTCAACCATCTCCTGCATTCCGCCGCCCGGGCAGACCCAGCCGCACCATGCGCGCCCCAGGAATAGCGATGAGACAAACATCAGCCCAAACATCACCAGGCTGCCACTGGCGATGCCCTGCATCGCGCCGTCGATAATCACGTAGGGCGAGAGGAAGTTCATGGTAACCGGGAACGCGAGGAAGGCCAATATCACCATCCCCTTGCGGATGCGCTGCCGTGTGGAAAGCTGCTTCATTGTGATCTCCTTTGTTGTCATATTTTGTGCGTTCTTCGCGCCCTTCGCGTTATCCTTCGCATCTCCAGGCCCTGCGGGTCGCGTTTCAAGCTTTTCTCCCGGCCTTTCAGGGCTAATGCTTCGGCAGCTCGCCGCGGCGGATTTTCTCGATCAGCTCTTCCAAAAACACCAGGTTCGATTTCAGCGTGTGCACGCCCACGTCCAGGGTCAGCATCCAGAAGAAGAACTCGCGCGGCGAGGTGGTGTACTCGGGATAGGCCTCGATCTGGCGCGGGATGCAGTCGTACTGCTCCAGCCCGGCGCGCATCATCGCCGCCGTGCGCTCGAACATGCCCAGAATCTCCTCGTCGCTCAACTGCGCGGCGAAAAATACCTGGATCATCTCCGCGCTGCGGTTAGGCTCAGGGAGCAGGGGGGTGACCAGCCAGCGGCGCAGCTCGTGCTTGCCCGCCGGGGTGATGTGGTACATTTTCCGGTCCGGGCGCGTTTCCTGGCGCACCACCTCGATGTCCACCCAGCCGGCCGCGCTCATTTGCGCCAGCGTGCGGTAGATCTGGCTGCGGTCGGCCGGCCAGAAGTGGCGTATCGAGGTGTCAAAGATTTTCTTGAGGTCGTACCCGCTGTAGGGGCGGTAGTTGAGAAAGCCCAGGATGGCGTGTTCCAGCGACATGCGCACTCCAATATATAAGATCAATCTAATATGTGATTGATCTTATAATAATGCGCATACTGATTTATGTCAATAGATGACCAGGCGTGGCATTGTCGAATTGCGAAAGTCACGCCTGCCTGTTGTGTTCACGCTTCAGTCGCCGGCTTTGCGGTGGCAGTCGTTGCATACCTGCGCGGTGGTCTGCGCGTCTAGAAAACCGCTTTGCTGCGCGCCAGTGGTGGTATGCCCGGTATGGCAGCTTACGCAGGTGGCCGCGCCGCGGTCAATTGTCTGCCAGCGTGGCAGGAACACGTGCCAGTGACCGCTGCCAGCCTCTTCTTCTTCGCCCCCACGGAACTCGTTTGGCAGGGCCATGTTGGTTTTGTTCTGGTAATCTCGCGCGGAGATATCCGCGTGGCACTTCAGGCAATGGTCGTCGCCAATCGGGACGAGCAGGGGGGCAGGCTGTTTCGCCGTCCCGCTGATCCATTTCATCGCGTTGCGCGCACCCATCATTTCTGCCGAAATGCGCCCGCTGATACCCTGCCCGGAATGGCAATCAATGCAGCGGGTTTGCTGGCCGGTGTGGTAGGATGCCAGGTCAACCGGCTGGCCGGCAGACGTGCGTTCCACGTAGGTGCTTTCCGGCTGCGAATGGCATGAGCCGCAGAAGCTGTCGCGTGATTCCTGGGTAGCAGCAAATGCAAACCCGCCAACCGCCGCCAGCAGCCCGACCGGCACGATGACTAGAAGCAACACCAGGAAAGAAAATTTTCGCGTACCAGACTTAGTTTTTGCTTTCATTGCCCCTCCCATTGTGCGAACATTTATCTTCTCAAGCATACTGCGAATTTCAGGAGAGGGTTATACCCAATTTACTTATTCCAATAAATCGCCGCGCCCTAGGATACTCCCTATGTGCGCGGTTCATTTCCGGTTATTCTGGCACCGGCGGTGGAAATATGTTGAACACGGCCCCCGGTGTTCTGCCGGGGGCCGTGTTCGGGTTTTTACTTTTTGTCTTCGATCTTGGCCCAGGTGTCTCGCAGGCCGACGGTGAGGTTGAACACCGGGTGCGCCTCGGTCGTGTCGGGGTCGACCGCGTAGAAGCCCTTGCGCTCGAACTGCACGCGCGTGCCGGGGGCTGCCCCGCGCAGACTGGGCTCGACCTTTGCGTGTTGGATTACCTGGATCGAGTTGGGGTTGAGGTAATCGGTGAAGGTCTTGCCTTCTTCGGGGTGGTTGGGGTCGGGCACGGTGAACAGGCGGTCGTAAGAGCGCACCTCGGCGTCCAGCGCGTGCGGCGCGCTGACCCAGTGGATGGTGCCCTGCACCTTGCGCCCATCGGGGGCGTAACCGCCGCGCGTGTCGGAGTCGTAGGTGCAGTGGATCTCGACAATCTCGCCGGTTAGCGTGTCTTTGATATAGTCCACGCAGCGCACGATGTACCCATAGCGCAGGCGCACCTCACGCCCCGGCGCCAGCCGGAAGTACTTGGGCGGCGGCACCTCGCGGAAGTCATCTTTTTCGATGTACAGCTCGCGCGAGAAGGGCACTTTGCGCGTCCCTGCGCTCTCGTCTTCGGGGTTATTGATTGCGTCGAACTCTTCCACCTGGCCTTCGGGGTAGTTGGTGATCACTACCTTCACCGGGTCGATCACGCCCATTACGCGCGGCGAGGTCTTGTTCAAGTGCGCGCGCACGGTGGCTTCCAGCAGGGCGATATCCACCAGGTTCTCGCGCTTGGCCACGCCTACCGCCTCGATAAAAGCGCGGATGGCCTCAGGCGGGTAGCCGCGGCGGCGCATCCCGCCCAGGGTGGGCATGCGCGGGTCGTCCCAACCCTTGACCACGCCGCTGTCCACCAGGCTGCGCAGGAAGCGTTTGCTCAGCACGGTATAGGTGATGTTCAGCCGGGCGAACTCGATCTGTCGCGTGTGGAATAGGCCAAGCTGCTCCAGGTACCAGTCGTACAGCGGGCGGTGGTCTTCGTAGGCCAGGTCGCACAGCGAATGGGTGACGCCCTCAATCGAGTCCGACTGCCCGTGGGCGAAGTCGTACATGGGGTAGATGCACCACCTGTCGCCGGTGCGGTGGTGCGCGCGGTGGATGATGCGGTACATCACCGGGTCGCGCATATTGATATTACCGGATGACATATCGATCTTGGTACGCAGCGTGCGCGAGCCTTCGGGGAATTCACCGGCGCGCATGCGCTGGAATAAGTCCAGGTTTTCTTCGACGGAACGGTCGCGGTAGGGGCTGTTCTTGCCCGGCTCGGTGAGCGTGCCGCGGTATTCGCGCATCTGTTCCGGTGAAAGGTCATCCACGTAGGCCTTGCCGTCTTTGATGAGTTGGATGGCCATATCGTAGAGCTGGTCGAAGTAATCTGAAGCGTAGAGCACCTTGCCCCACTGGAAGCCCATCCACTGGATGTCGTACTGGATCGCGTCCACAAACTCCACGTCTTCTTTGACCGGGTTGGTGTCATCGAAGCGCAGGTTGCACACGCCGCCAAAGGCCTCGGCCATGCCGAAGTCAATTACCATCGCCTTGGTGTGGCCGATGTGCAGATAACCGTTTGGCTCGGGTGGGAAGCGCGTCTGCACGCGGTCAAAGCGCCCCGTGCGCAGGTCTTCTTCGATGGCCTCGCGGATAAAGTTGCTCGATTCGGGTACGATCTCGTTGGACATGGGTATTTCGCTCCTGGCTCTGATATCCAAAAGCACCCCGATTTCTCGGAGTGCTTTTGGTGTGGCTGAGGGCAAAGGATTCGAACCTCTACAAGCACATCCAGAGTGTGCTGTCCTGCCATTAGACGAGCCCCCAGAGCGATGATTATTTTAACACAAGGACGGGGGAATGTCCAGATTCATCCTACCATCCATGTGCGGCTATCGGCCACTTATCGAAAAATCCTTCCCTGCCGCGCGTGTTTTGGCTATCATGATGCTGTACGATGCAAAACCTTCCGAAAGGCAGACAGCGTGAAGATCGAAATTGTGATTGACGAAAGCTGCATTGAGCCGCGAGTGACCGTGCGCACGCGCGAGATCACTCCCGAGGTGAGCGAGCTGGTGAAGCGCTGCGCGGAAAGCCAGGCCGCGTACCTGATTGGCTACCGCGACGAGAAGATTGAGCTGCTGCCGCCGGATGACGTGCTGCGGGTGTACGCCGACCAGCAAAAGGTCTTTGCACAAACGGATGCCGGCACGTTCACCCTGCGCCTGCGGCTGTACGAGGTGGAAGAAAAACTCTCCCCGGAGCGCTTTGTGCGTATCTCGAACTCGGAGATCGTCAACTTCCAGCAGGTGAAAAACCTGGACCTGTCGATCACCGGTACGATCTGCCTGTACTTCCACAACGGCCAGAAGGCGTTCGTCTCGCGGCGTTACATGGGCAAAATTTAGTCATATTTAGGGCTGTAAGGAGACTGCCATGAAGAAACAAGTCATTTTGCGCGCCATCCTGGGTTTCCCCCTGGGCGTGTTCCTGGGATATACCATTTCGATCGCCATCTCGCTGATGATTGGCGGCGGGCGCTACTTCCCCGCCGAGGCCGGCCTGGTGGCCGGCACCGGCAGCGAGATCGCCGCCGTGGTGCTGCAGTGGGTGCTTTCCGGCGTGCTGGGTGCGGGTTTTGCCGCCAGTTCGGTGATCTGGGAGATGGAAGACTGGAGCCTGCTGCGGCGTACCGTGTCCCACCTGGCGCTCAGCGCGCTGCTGATGTTCCCCATCGCCTACTGGATGCACTGGATGCCCCACACCCTGGCCGGCTTCGCCAGCTACCTGCTGATCTTTTTTGGCATCTACGCCGGCATCTGGGCCGCCCAGTACGTTGCCTGGCTGCGCCGCGTGCGTGACATCAACCGGCGCCTGCAAAGCAAATAACCATCTCCAAAAAACCGGGCGCTGCGTGGTTTTACGCAGCGCCCGGTTTTTTAATCCTCAAACCATCCCGGGACCACTTCCTTGAGCATCTTCAAAAACACCTCTTCTCCGCTGTCTGTCTCGGCTTCGAGGATGGTGTGATCCAGCCGCGGCTCCAGCGTATCGGCGAACTCACCGTTGGCGGTCATCCAATGCTGGCATTCTACTACGCGGAAAGCCACTTCCAGCTCGGCGGTGCGCTCCGGCCGCTGCGGGTCGGGCGGGTTGCCGTTCACCGAATAGGTGAAGCCGTCCTGGCGGCGCGCCTCGATCCAGCGGTGCCGGTTGGGGTCCAGCCGGTAGGTGACAAAGACGCGATCGTTGGGGCGGTATTCCGGGTGGTGGCCCGCGCGGCGGTCGAGCAGTTGGAACGGCAGGCCATACTCCTGCGGTTTGTTGCGGCTGCGGATGAAGATCATGCTCCCCTCCAGAACAAAGATTCGAATGCTGTGAGTCCTATTATAGATATTATGTTCTAATTGCGCAAGACCTGGTTGATAATTTGCAACGATCTGTCTGTACAGCGTTTGTGCGGGTATGCGAGGGCGCGGAGCGCCAAAGAAGAGACGTTCCCACGCCCGAAGGGACGTGGGAACGAGTTAAACGCCGGGGTGTGCCCTGCTTTCTTTATTCGCCTGGATTTGTGCAATTCGTGATCAAGCTTTTTCCAGCTCATACCCCAGCAGGCGCAGCGCGTTGAGCGCAACCAGCACCGTGCTGCCTTCGTGCGCGGCCACTGTCCAGCCGAGCTGCGCCAGCCCCAGCACTGAGGTCACGATCAGCAGCGCGATCACCCCCAGGGCGATGCCCAGGTTTTGCCGGATAATAGCGCGGCTGGCGCGGCTGAGTCCCACCGCAAAGGGCAGCTTGCTCAGGTCGTCCGCCATCAGCGCCACGTCAGCGGTTTCCAGCGCTACCGCCGTGCCGGCCCCGCCCATGGCGATGCCTACCGTGGCGCTGGCCAGCGCCGGCGCGTCGTTGACACCATCGCCCACCATCGCCACTGTGCCATGTTCTGCTTGCAGCCCGCGGATGGCGTTCAGCTTTTCTTCCGGCAGCAGCGAAGCCTTGACTTCGGTTACCCCCACAACCTGGCCGATGCGCTGCGCCGCGGCCGGGTTGTCGCCGGTCAACATTACCAGCCGTCCGACGCCCAGCCCGCGCAGCCGCTCCATCACGCCGGGCACGCCCGGCCGCGGCGCGTCGGATAGCGCCAGCACCCCCAGCATCGCCCCTTCGCGCTGCACCAACATCGTGGTCTGCCCGGCGCGTTCCAGCCCGGCGATATGCCGGCGCGCGCTCTCCAATCCTGGCTGGCCTTCGAACATCTCCAGCGAGCCGATCCAAACCGCGCGGCCATCCACCTGGCTGCGCACGCCTAGCCCGGGCACGTTTTCCAGCCCGCCAGCCGCCGGCAGCGCCAGTTGTTTTTGCTGCGCCGCGCGCACCACCGCCGCGGCCAGCGGGTGGCTGGAGTGCTGCTCCACGGCCGCGGCCACGCGCAGAATCTCGTCTGGCGCGGCGCCATCCAGCGGCACAATCTCGGTCACCTGGAAGCGCCCCTGCGTCAGCGTGCCGGTCTTATCAAACGCGATCACGCCCAGCCGCCCCAGGTTTTCCAGGTGTACCCCGCCCTTGATCAGCACGCCGCTGCGCGCCGCGCGCGCGATGCCCGAAAGCACCGCCGCCGGAGTACCAATCGCCAAAGCGCAGGGTGAAGCCGCCACCAGCAGCAGCATGGCGCGGTAAAAGCTCTCGGAGAACGGCATCCACCCGGCCAGCGGGGGCACGGCCATCACCAACGCCACCAGCCCCAGCACCGCCGGTACAAAGCGCGCTGTAAACCGTTCGGTGAACTGCTGTGTAGGGCTTTGCTGCGCCTGAGCTTCGGCCACCATCTGCACTACCCGGCTCAGCGTGGTATCGTTCGAAAGCCGCGTCACCTGCACGTCCAGCGCCGCTTCCTGATTAATCGTCCCGGCGAAGACTTCATCCCCGGCCTGCTTGTGCACCGGAGCCGATTCGCCCGTGATCGGGCTTTGATCTACTGCGCTGGCGCCCTGGCGCACCACCCCATCCACCGGGATGCGGTCACCGGGGCGCACTACCACCACGTCGTCCAGCGTCAGCCGCTCCACGCGTTCTTCCACTGTCTGCTCGCCGCGCCGCACGCGCGCGGTTTTGGGCATCAGCGCGCCCAGCGCGTTGATCGCGTTGCGCGCGCGGTCCAGCGCGTAATGCTCGCCGGCGTGCCCCAACCCGAACAGGAACAACAGCAAGGCGCCCTCGGCCCACTCGCCCAGGGCCCCCGCGCCTAGCGCCGCCGCCAGCATCAGCACGTCGGTGTCGAATTTGCCGCGCAGGATCGCCGGGATGGCATGCCGCGCGGGGTCGTAGCCATTGACTGCGTACGATAGCAGGTACAGTGCCAGCGCAACGCCCGCCGGCCAACCCAGCCAGCGCTCGCCGGCGAAGCCCAGCAGCAGCAGCGCCCCGCCCAGCCCCACCAGGATCAGCCCCCAGCGTTCCTGCATCCAATGCGGCAGGAAGGCCGGCGCGCCATGCTCCTCCTCATGCGGCGCTTCCCCGGATTCGACCGGCGCCAGCGGTCGCGCGCCAAAGTGCTGCATGGTGCGCTCGATTTCCGCGCGCGTGAGGTGCTTGGTGTCATAGGCGGCGAACACCAGCCCCGCTGCGTAGCTGGCGTTGGCGTGCAGCATCCCCGGCAGGCGTTCCAGCTCTCCGGTTAGCACCTGAGCCGCGTCGGCGCTGTCCAGCCCCACAAACGCGATTTCTTCGTGATGATAACCGTTGCGCAGCTCGGCCCCGGCTGTTTCGGCAATGCGCATCACCGCCGCCAGCGATACCAGGTTGGGGTCGTAATGAATGCACAGGTCCACCGGTTGGCGTTCCTGGTGCAGGTGCACGCGCAAAATGCCGCGGTGCGCCTGCAGCCGCTCCAGCAGCCGCTGCACGCATTCAGCGCAGCCGTCCTGCTGCGGCAGGAGCACCGGGATAGCGATATCGACGTATTTTTCCGTGAGGCTTTTATCTTCGATCATTGTTTCTTCTCAATATGCTTCCTGAGCTTTTTGTGTCTTCGCGGTTTCACGCTTTATCCATGCTGCACGTGCTCCAGCCCGCGCTGGAACAGCTCGGCGATGTGCTCGTCGTCCAGCGCCACGAACACCTGCCGGCCCACCTTGCGCGTGCAGATCACGCGCCGGTCGCGCAGCCCGCGCAGCTGGTGCGACACAGCCGATTTGGACAGGCCAACCATGCGCACCAGATCGCCAACGTTGACCTCTCCGTGCATCAGCACCGAAAGGATGCGCACCCGGGTCGGGTCGCTGAGCGAGGCAAACAGCCCGGCCATATTGATCGCGGCCTGCTCGTCTATCAGGGTAGGGGGATAAGCTTCCATCGTGCTCCGTAAATAGTTGAATGATTGCTCAACTATTGAATGATACTACCATTTATCTGGCGTGTCAATCCCTACGGGTGTTCGTATTCGCCTCTCAAATCGAAGTTTCTCCCTGGCAGACCCGCAAATCGAATGAAAACGAATAGCTACCCTCGCGGTTGACTTCTCCCCGGTTTGTCGTTACGATTAATACATCTCTCTGCTAACCGGTGCGCGCATGTCTGAAATCCCGTCCGAACTGTCCGAAGTCGTAACCGCTGCCCAGGAAACCCCACCCGAGCCGCCCGCTCCTTCCAACCTGCTCGACCCCACCCTGTATATCAACCGCGAGCTCAGCCAGCTCGAGTTCAACCGCCGCGTGTTTGAAGAGGCGCGTGACCCGCGCAACCCGCTGCTGGAGCGCATCAAGTTTCTCGCCATCCTCGACTCGAACCTGGAAGAGTTCTTCATGGTGCGCGTCAGTGGCGTGCGCATGCAAAAGCACGCCGGCGTCACCGACCTGTCGATTGATGGTCGCACCCCCGCCCAGCAGTTGGCCGAGATCCGCAAGGTTGCCATGCGCTTGATGCAGGAGAGCCGCATCTACTTCCATTCCTCGCTGATCCCCGAGCTGGAGCGTAACGGCGTGCGCATCCTCAACTATGGCGCGCTCACCGAGCGCCAGCGCGAGAACGCCAACCGCTATTTTGAAGAGAATATTTACCCGGTGCTCACCCCGCTGGCCTTCGACCCCGGCCATCCCTTCCCGCACATCTCCAACCTCAGCCTCAATCTGGCAGTAATTATCCAGGACACAGATGGTTCGCGCCGCTTTGCGCGCGTCAAAGTGCCCGATTCGCTGCCCACGCTGGTGCCACTCAAGCGCTCGTCGGGTGGGGTGCGCAAAAACGGCGTCGCGCCCTATTCGCACCACTTCGTCTGGCTGGAGCAGGTGATCGTGGCGAACCTGGGCCGCCTGTTCCCCGGCATGGAAGTGATCGAGGCTTACCCCTTCCACGTCACCCGTAACGGTGACATGCAGATCCAGGAGCTGGAAGCCCTCGATCTGCTGGACATGATGGAAACCAGCGTGCGCCGCCGCCGCTTTGGCCAGGTTTTGCGCCTGGTGATCACGTCCAAGATGCCGCGGCCGATCCGTAACATCCTGCAGGAAAACCTGCGCGTCGAGGATAACGACGTCTACGTGCTGGAGATGCCCCTGGTGCTGTCTTCCTTAATGCAGCTCACGCGTATCGAGCGCTACGATCTGAAAGACCGCCCCTTTGTGCCCGCTACCCCCGCCGCGCTGCGCGACATGGAAGAAGACCCCGGCAGCATTTTTGCCGCCATCCGCGACAACCATATCCTGCTGCACCATCCCTACGATTCGTTCAATCCGGTGGTCGATTTTTTACGCGCTGCCGCGCGCGACCCCGAGGTGCTGGCGATCAAGCAGACGCTCTACCGCGTGGGGAAGAAGTCGCCGGTGGTGCAGGCGCTGCTGGAAGCTGCGCGCGAGTACGATAAGCAGGTGGCCGTGCTGGTGGAGCTCAAGGCGCGCTTTGACGAGGAGAGCAATATCGGCTGGTCGAAGATGCTGGAGCAGGAAGGCGTGCACGTCACCTACGGGCTGCTGGGCTTGAAGACGCATTCCAAGATGGCGCTGGTGGTGCGCCGTGAAGGCGACCGCATTCGCCGCTATGTGCACCTGGGCACCGGCAATTACAATCACCAGACCGCGCAGAGTTATGAAGACTTCAGCCTGTTCACCGACGATGAGGTGATCTGCTCGGATGTGACCGACCTGTTCAACTACCTGACCGGTTATTCCAAGAAAGACGATTACCAGAAACTGCTGGTAGCTCCAATCAACCTGCGCGCGCGCATGGAAGAACTGATCCGCAATGAGATTGCCATCCAGAAGAAGGGCGGCAAAGGCTACATCATCATGAAGGCCAACTCAATCGCCGATAAGCCCATGATCGCCCTGTTGTATGAGGCGGCCCAGGCCGGGGTGAAAATCGACCTGATCGTGCGCGGCATCTGCTGCATGCGCCCGGGCATCAAACGGTTGAGCGAGAACATCCGCGTCTTCAGCGTGGTGGGGCGCTTCCTGGAGCACAGCCGCATTTACTACTTCGCCAATAACGGCGACGAGCGCATGTACATGGGATCGGCGGATGTGATGCCGCGTAATCTTAATGAGCGCGTTGAGGTGCTTTTCCCCATCGAAGACCAGCGTATGATCCGTCACGTGCGCGATGATATCCTTGCCACCTACCTGCTGGACAACATCAAAGCGCGCATGATGTTTGCGGACGGTTCCTACAAATATGTTCCCCACGACAGCAAGCACGAGATCAACGCGCAAGAAACCTTCATTAATCTGGCGCACTTCCTCAATCCATGACCATCCATATCCTGCAATTCGCCGCCGGTGACCGCGCCCTGGCGCGGCGCTTTACGCGCTTCCCTTTTGACCTGTACCGGGATGTTCCGCAGTGGGTGCCGCCGATTGGATCTGATGAGCGTTCCCGGCTCACGCCGCGCCATCCATACTACCGCCACTCCCAGGCAGCCTTCTTCCTCGCGCTGGACGAGCACCGGAACGTCACCGGGCGGCTGGCAGTACTGGACCACCGCCTGCACAACCAGCACAACCACTCCACCACCGCGTTTTTCTGCCTGTTCGAATGCGTGGATGACCCGCCCACGGCGCGCGCTCTGTTCGATGCCGGCGCGGCGTGGGCGAAGGCGCGCGGACTGCGCTGCCTGTTTGGCCCGCGCGGCTTCACCGCGCTGGATGGCCTGGGGCTGCTGGTGCGCGGTTTTGAGCACCGCCCGGCGCTGGGCCAGCAGTATAATCCGTCGTATTATCCCGCCCTGCTGCAAGCCTGCGGTTTTACGCCCAGCGGCGGCGAAATTCTGACCGGCTACCTGCCTGGCGCGGTAGCTCTGCCGGAGAAGGTAGAGCTGGTGGCTCGCCGCGTGCAGGAGCGCGGCTGGCTGCGCGTGCAATCGTTCCGTACGCGGGGCGAGCTGCGCGCCCTGGTGCGTCAGCTCCCCGACCTGTACAACGGGGCGATGATCGGCACAGAAGGCGGTACGCCCCTCACACTGGAAGAGGCGCGCTCCATGGCCGCGCAGGTCCTCCTGTTTGCCGACCCGCGCCTGATCAAGCTGATCTACAGTGGCGATACGCCGGTGGGCTTCCTGTTGGCATACCCGGATATTTCGGCCGCGCTGCAGCGCAACGGCGGGCGGCTGTTCCCGCTGGGCTGGCTGGACATCCTGCTCGAGCTGCGCCGCACGCCGTGGATCAATATCAATGGCGCGGGCATCCTCGACCGCTACCGCGGCCTGGGCGGCACGGCGCTGTTGTTCAGCGAGCTTGCCAGGAGCGTGCGGCTGCGCGGCGCGCCGCACGCCGAGGTGATCCAGATTGGGGCCGAGAATGAGCGCATGCTCAACGAGCTGCGCGGCCTGGGCGTCGATTTTTACAAGGCGCACCAGATGTACCGCCGCGAGCTGGCCTGAGCCGCGTTACCCGGGGGAAACTCCGGTCGCGGGTTAGGAAGATACCGGATACTCTTTCTACGCTCCCGGCGGCATAATGGGGTCTGATCACCGCGCCTGGCGTGGGATACAACCCTGTTTGTTTCGATCAGGCTACCGGCCTGTTTTTCCGCCGCGCCCGAACAAGGATGTGAGAAAAGAAGATGACCGTCAAAGAAAAAGCACCGCAAACCCCGCGCGCGGCCCGCAAACCCCGCCGCCAGCGTTATCCCAACCCTACGCCGCGGCTGGCTGCCAGCCCCGAGGCGCTCAAGCGCCTGCGCCTGGTGGCCGTGGCGTACTCGCACGTCGAGCGCGAATGGTTCCCTTCGGAAGAAGCCTACCTGGCCGAGCAGGAAGTGGAGCAGCGCGCGCAGGAAGTCTCCGCGGCGCTGGATGCGCTGGGCATCCCTAACCGTCTGTACCCGGCCGATGAGCGCTTCCTTACCAACCTGCTGGTCGACCGTCCCGACCTGGTGCTGAACCTGGTGGATACCCTGCGCGGGAAAGATGCGCTGCAGACCTCGGTGCCCGGCGCGCTGGAGATGGTGGAAATCCCCTACACCGGCGCGGGCATGCGCGGGCTGGTGATTGGCAACGACCGCAACCTGTTCAAGCAAATCCTGCTCGCCAACGAGATCCCAACGCCGCCGTACCAGTTTATCCAGCGCGCCAACGCCAAGATTAACCCGGAGCTGGGCGTTCCGCTGATTGTCAAGCTGAACGAAAGCGGTGGTTCGGTGGGCATTGACAACAAAGCGGTCAAAGAGACTCCGCGGGATGCCCAGGCCCAGGTGGAAAACCTGATCAGCACCTACAGCCTGCCGGTGATCGTCGAACAGTTTGTCGACGGCCCGGAGATCACCGTGGTGGTGTTTGAAGACAGTCGCCGCAAGCACATTTTTATGGGCCAGAAGGTGTTTGGCTTCCGCCCGGATGGTAAGCACGAGTTCACCAGCCTGGAAAGCTACGGCGACGAGCGCGCCTACACCTACAAGCCGGTGGAGGATGAGGCGCTGGTGCGCAAGATCGAGCAGTACGTGAGCCGCGCGTTCAACGTGCTGCACAATAAAGATTATGCCAAGTACGATATCCGCGTGGACGAAGCCAGCGGCACGCCGTATTTTACCGACTGCAACCCCAATACCGCGTTTGGCCCCAGCATTGGACTGCCCTTCACCGAAGTGCTGCAAACGCTGTACGGTGTGCCGTTTGAGGCCGTGCTGCGGTCTTTGATCAGCAAGTATGCCAAGAAAATTAAGACCCGCCGTTAATTTCTACCAGCCGCGCTTTATGCAGATCAGCGAGTCACACTGCGGCCCGGCCGTGGTGCAGATGCTGCTCAGTAACGTGGGTGTCGACGTGACCCAGGAAGCCGTGGCCGAGGCTGGCGGCGCGACCAGCCTGATCGAGCTGAACGGTATGCGCGTCGACCAGCTTGCCCTGGCCGTGGCGCGCCTGGCTCCCAGCGTACGGTTCTTTTATAAGGACCATTCATCCCTGGCCGAACTGGTGCGCATCGTGCGCGACTATCGCTACCCGGTGGGGGTGGAGTGGCAGGGTCTGTTCGAGGATGATGATGAAGAGGACGAGGAAGACGACGAAACGGATTCCGCCACGCCCGGAACGCTGCCCGACAGCGAAACCGAAGATGACGATTACGGCCATTACAGCCTGGTGGTGGAGGCCTACCGCCGCCGCCGGCAGTTGATCATCGCCGACCCGTACAAGGATTATTTTTCTCAGGCGCGGGTATTCGACTTTGCCACCTTTGAGGAGCGCTGGTACGACGATAACGAGGTGCCCAACCCGCTCACCGGCGTGCCCGAACTGGTGCGGGATTACCGGATGATGTTCGTGATCACGCGCCGCAACGTGCAGTTCCCCATGCGCCTGGGCATGAAGACGTATGCATTTTGACCGGTCCGTTTTATCCAGCCCATTCCGGTTGTAGCTGCGGATACGCCGCGTACAACTTGAGCACCGACTGCTCTTTGTCCTTCACTTCCAGCATCACGTCCAATTCCAGGCCACGCACCTGCTCGTAGAAGGCGCCAAAGGCTTCCACGTCCACAGAAAATGAATGCGAACCGGCCGGTTTCCCCGGCCACGGATCGGAATAATGCATCTTCTGGCGGCCGTCCGCGGCGGACCATGTTTGCGCAGCCGTTTCTACCAGCGCGCGTGTGCCCAGGCCTTCCAGCGAAGGGTTATAGCGGTGGTGGAAAACGTCAAACACCACCGGGCAGCCGGTCTGGCGAGAAACACCCAGAGCATCTTGCAATGTGTAGCTGCGTTCATCGTTCTCCAGCACCAACCGCCGCCGCGCGCCCTCGCTCAGCAGGCCCACGTTGCGCGCAAAGCGCTCCAGGCTGGCGGGCTTGTCGCCGTACACGCCACCCAGGTGCAGCACCAGCTTGTGGGTGAAATCGAGGCCCATGCTGCCCAGAAAGCGCGCGTGGTACTCCAGCTCGGCCACGCTGCTGTGCACCACCTCGGGCCGCAGCGAGTTGAGTACCGTGTACTGCCCGGGATGCATCGAAACGCGCATCCCCGCCGCGCGGATCAACGCGCCCAGGTCAGCCAGATCGGCGCTCAGGTTATCCCACCAGCGCAGCGTGTTCACCGGGTGCGAGCCAAACGGAATCACTTCGGAAGAAATACGGAACACGACGATGCCGTTGGCGATGTTCCAGCGCAGGACTTCACCCAGCGCGGCGAGGTTGATGCGGGAGAGCTCCAGCAGTCGTTCCGGCGTGGCCCGGTCGAGCCGCGTGGTACGGTTGGAGGAAGGTAGTTGCGTGTTGATGCAGGCATATCCCAGGCGCAGGCTCATCGTAGCGTCATTGTAACCGTGCCTGTTGTGCCGGGTCAATAGGCTGCACCGGCGCGTGTATGACCCTGATTATGACTTTGGTGGGATGGCTGCCCTGGCCGCGACCCGTACAATAGAAACAGCACCAGTCGGCTGGGGCTGCGGGCGTGTGTCTTGTGGGGGAAGATGAGTAAGGAGAAGACAGGTATGAATCTGGTCACCGGTGCAACCGGGCATATTGGGAACGTGTTGGTGCGCGAGCTGGCAGCGCGCGGCGAGGCGGTGCGTGTGCTGGTTTACCCCGGCGAGTGCACCGACTGCCTGGATGGGCTGGACGTGGAGATGCACCCCGGCGATATCCTCGACCCCGAGGCGCTGGACAGCGCCATGGCCGGCGTGGACGTGGTCTACCACCTGGCCGGCATGATTTCCATCCGCGCCGAAGCCGACCCGCTGGTGGCGCTGGTGAACGTGCAGGGCACGCGCAACGTGGTGGCGGCCTGCCGGCGTGCCGGCGTGCGCCGCCTGGTGTACACAAGCTCGATCCATGCCATCCAGCATGCGGAAAAAGGTGTGATGATGGACGAGGCCCTGCCATTTGACCCCCATCACGCCCTGGGCGAGTACGATCGCTCCAAAGCGCGGGCTTCGCTGGCCGTGCTGGACGCTGTATCGAAAGGATTGGACGCGGTCATCGTCTGCCCCACCGGGGTGATTGGCCCATATGATTACCGTCTTTCGCAGACTGGCCGGCTGCTCCTGGGCGCGGCGCGCAACCGGGTGCAGTTCATCGTCTCCGGCGCGTATGATTTTGTGGACGTGCGCGACGTAGCCCAGGGCCTGATCCTGGCCGGCGAGCGCGGTCGCTGCGGTGAGGTCTATATTCTTTCGGGCGAGGCGATCACGATCCGCCAGCTGGTGCGGCTGGCGCAGCAGGAGACCAACCAGCGCAGCCTGACCATTTCCGTGCCGCTGTGGATGGCCACCCTGAGCGCTGACGCAGCCGCGCTGCTGGCGCGTATCAATCGCTCCAGCCCACTGGTGACGCGCTACTCGCTCGCCACGGTGTTCAGCAACTGTGATATCAGCAGCGCCAAAGCGCAGCGCGAACTGGGCTACTGCCCGCGCCCGCTGGCGCACAGCGTGCGCGACACGGTGCGCTGGTTTCATGCTAACCACGGCGCCGGGCAGCCAGTCCACTGATGGCGCACCCGGATTGGAACGGGCGCATAGCCCTGATTACCGGAGCATCTTCCGGCATCGGCGCGGCCGCCGCGCGGCGGCTGGCCGCGGAAGGTCTGACGGTGGCGCTGGCCGCGCGTCGCGCCGACCGGCTGAGCGCGCTGGCCGTGGATATCTGCGCCGCGGGTGGGCGGGCACTGCCTTTCCCCTGCGACCTGGGCGACCCGTCTTCGCGTGCTATGCTGGCGGAACGCGTGCAGAACCAGTTGGGGCCGGTGGACGTGCTGTTCAACAACGCCGGACTGGGCTGGTACGGCTATTTTGAAAAGATGCCCTGGGACACCGCCGCGGATATGCTCGCCCTGAACGTGAACGCGGTAGTGCACCTGACACGCCTGTTCCTCGAGCCGATGCGGGCGCGCGGGAGCGGGCATATCGTCAACATGGGCTCGCTGACCGGCGCGCTGCCGGTGCAGGGCGCGGCGATTTACGGGGCCAGCAAGGCCTTTCTCGAATCCTTCACTGCGTCGGTGCATCGCGAGCTGGCAGGCACGCCGGTGCACATCAGCCTGATCCGCGCCGGAGCGGTGCGCACAGACTTTTTCGATACCACCAGCGCGCAGCCCGGCGGGCAAAAGCTGCCCGGCGAGCGCGGCGCGGTCAGCGTGGAGCGCGTGGTGAATGCGCTGTGGTCGCTGCTGCAGCGTCCGCGGCGTATTGTCTTTGTGCCCTGGACGGTGCGCTTTGTGCCCTGGGCAGAAATGCTGGCCGGTTGGCTGATGGACCGCGTGGGCCCGGCGCTGCTGAAGCGCGGCTAGGCTGCCTGGCGCAGCGCGTCTGCCGCGGCGCGGATATGCGCCGGGGTGCTGCCGCAGCAGCCGCCGAAGATGCGCACGCCCTGCGTGGCGAACTGCTGCGCCCATTCCGCCATCACTTCGGGGGTGACATCGTAGGTCAGGGCTTCGCCGTCTATGCGCGGCAGGCCGGCGTTGGGCTTGGCCATCAACACGGCTTCGGGCACGGCCTGGCGCATTTCCTGGATCGCCGCCAGTGTTTCACTCAGCGTGCGGCCGCAGTTGGCGCCCACCGCCGCCACGCCCAGCGCCCACAGCTCCCGCGCGGCTGCGGCGGGCTTCACGCCCATCATTGTGCGCCCGCGCGTGTCAAAGCTCATCGTCACCAACACCGGCAAGTCGCAGGCCTGGCGCGCCCCTTCCAAAGCGGCTTTGGCTTCGTTCAGGTCGCTCATGGTCTCGATCAGGATCGCGTCTACCCCGCCGGCGGCCAGCGCGCCGGCCTGTTCGGCGAAGGCGCTTACCGCGTCCGCGTGGCTCAGCGGGCCCAGTGGTTCCAGCAGCAGCCCGGTAGGGCCCATATCGCCAAACACGAGCTGGCCTTCCAGGGCTGCCTGGCGCGCCAGCGCGGCGGCGGCCTTGTTGACCTGTACGGTCTTCTCGGCCAGCCCGTCTCGTTCCAGGCGGATGCGGCTGCCGCCAAAGGTGTTGGTAAGGATGACATCCGCCCCCGCGTCGAGGTACGAGCGGTGCAGCCAGGTGACCGCGTCCGGGTTTTTCAGGTTCCAGCGCTCGGGCGCGGCCCCGGCGGGCAGCCCCGCGCGCTGCAACTGCGTGCCGGTGGCGCCATCAGCGATCAGGATACCGGGTTGGGAGAGACGTTCCAGAAAAGTCGTCATGCTGCACCTCACGAAAGACAGGGGATTAGCCCCATTGTAGCATGAAGGATCGGCCAGGTGACATTGCCTTCAAAGGCTTTGTGAATGAAGACACCGGATGGTGGCTGCTCGCAATGACACGAACTACGACATAAAAGGCGCGGTGAACAAAAAAACCGGCTTGCGCCGGTCTCTTTGTTGGTTATGCTGTCTGGAGTATTTCTTCCAGCTCGTGGATAAGCGTTTCGCCCAGGACGCGCGCCTGTTCCTCAGTGCTGAGGTCCAGCGCGGCGGCCAGGTCGGAGAGCAGCAGTCCCACGCTGGCCTGCACGTCCAGCAGGCTGCCATCGGTATTGTCCTGCCATTCCTCGCGGAAGCGGGCCAGGGCGGCGACAAAAGACGCGCGGGCAGTTTCCTCGCGCGACAGGTTCTGGTAGATCATTGTTTCACCTTTCTAACGGTAAACACACGCGCCAATAATTAGATAGTTTATATCGGAATTGTAATTATATTGATAGTAAACTATCAGAGAATTGTCATATGGTCGGGTTATC
>JBDHWQ010000031.1:0-23796 GCA_039810245.1 Longilinea sp.
GATGAGATCCTGGCGCGGCATTCGTTTGGTTTTTCGAAAACGAAGGCCGGGCTTCCCATATACAATCAACGCACCGAAACTATTTTTTGTGAGGTTCCCATGCGTCATGATCGTGACGAAGTTATCGCCCGTGTAACCGATGAATTCGAGCTGCTGGATGCGTTCCTGGCCAGCCTTTCCCCCGCGGATTGGCAGCGCCCGTTACCCCGTGCAGAGAGCAAAGACGCCTGGACGGTGAAGGACGCCGTGGCGCACGTGCTGTATTGGAAGGCCAACACTGCGCGCGCCATGCGCCGGCAACCACGCCCCGCCGAGGAGCGCGGGCTGCAGGTCAATGCGCTCAACCACCTGGTGTATTTGCGCTGGCGCGGCCGCTCGCCAGAAGAAGTCCTCGAATGGCACCGCCAGGTGCACGGTGATGTGCTCGCCGCGCTGCGCGACGCCCCGGACGCGTACTTCAGCGGCCGCGAGCGCAGTCCACAGTGGCCTTCTGACCTGATCGGCCACTCCGCCGAGCACCGCCTGAAGGATATTCCCCGCGCTTTGGGGCGGTGAGGTATGTGAATGTACCGGGCGCGGAAGCGCATCCGTTGAATAAACGAGTATAGATCCTCTCCTTCGCGTTTCCGCGTTCCCCCCGTTTGCGCTGCCTCGCGTTCTGCAATACAATATCCCAAATCTTCTCAGGAGCATTTTCCCCATGCAATCGGAACAAACAACTGCATTACCTCATTGGGATATGACCCCGCTCTATCCCGCGCTCGATTCTGATGCCTTCCGCGCCGATTTTGATCGCCTTTCTACGCTGCTGGACGATATGGCCGCTTTTCTGACGAGCATCGAGCCGCTGCCCGAGGGCGGCGCGCCTATGGCGCGGCTGGCCGAGGCTGCCGGCGGGCTGGTGGAATACTATAACGTCGTGGCGCTGCTGGCCATGACCCTGCGCTCTTACCTCACCGGCTTCACCGCGGTTGACTCTTTCAACACCGAAGCGCGCAAGATCGAATCGCAGTTCCAGGTGCTGGGCGCGCGCATCGACGAGATGCAGACCCGCTTCCGCGCCTGGTTTGGCGCGGTGGATGCGCAGCTTCCGGAAATTCTAGCCGCCAGTCCGGCCGCGGCGGCGCATGCTTTTGCGCTGCAGGAAGCCGCCGAGCGCAGCCGCTACCAGATGTCGCCAGAGAAAGAGACACTGGCCTCCGAGTTGGGCCTGAGCGGCGCACAGGCCTGGAACAAGCTGCAGGGCACGGTGACCTCACAGCTCAGCGTGGATTTTGAGCTCGACGGCCGGACGCAGAAGCTCTCCATGCCCGCGCTGATTAACCTGCGCTCGCACCCCGATGAAGCCGTGCGCCACCACGCGTACGACGCCGAGACCGCTGCCTGGGTATCGGTGCGCGAGCCGCTGGCCGCCGCGATGAACGGCATTAAAGGCGCCACGCTGACTCTGGCTAAACACCGCGGCCGGCCCGATCCATTGGACGCCGCACTCGAGCTGGCGCGTATCGACCGCGCCACGCTGGACGCCATGCTGGGCGCGATGGTCGACTCGCTGCCTGCGTTCCGCGGCTACTTCCATGCCAAGGCTCGCCTTATGGGGAAAGAGCGCCTGGCCTGGTGGGATCTGTTCGCGCCGGCCGGCAAGAACGAGCGCCAGTTCGGCTGGCCCGAGACGCGCGCCTTCCTGCTGGAAAACTTCAGCGGCTTTTCCGGCGAGCTTGCCAGCATGGTGCAGCGTGCTTTCGAGGAAAACTGGATCGACGCCGAATCGCACCCCGGCAAGCGCGGCGGCGCGTTCTGCATGGGCGTGCCCATGATCCAGCAGTCGCGCGTGCTCACCAATTTTGATGGCTCCCTGGACCAGGTGTCCACCGTGGCGCACGAGCTTGGCCATGCCTTCCACAACTACTGCATTTACAAGGCCGGCAAGACTCCGCTGCAGAGCCGTACACCCATGACCCTGGCCGAAACCGCCTCGATCATGAACGAGACCATCGTGCAGAACGCCATTCTGGCTCGCGCGGCCAGCAACGAGGAAGCCCTGGGCATCCTCGAAACCGGGCTTATCGGCGATTCGCAGGTCATTGTAGATATCTACTCGCGCTTTTTGTTCGAGCGCGAGGTCTTTACGCGCCGCGCCAATGCTGAGCTGTCGGCTGATGAGCTGTGCGATGTGATGGCCTGGGCGCAGCGTGAAGCCTACGGCGACGGGCTGGACGAGCGCTATCTCCAGCCCTACATGTGGACCTGGAAGCCGCATTACTACTCCGCCGACCTGCCGTTCTACAACTTCCCCTACGCTTTCGGCTTGCTCTTTGGCCTGGGCCTGTACGCCATCTACCAGCAGCGCGGCGCGGATTTCGTGCCGGATTACATGGCCCTGCTATCTTCCACCGGGGAAGGCAGCGCCGCCGACCTGGCCGCGCGCTTCGGCATCGACATCCGCCAGAAGGATTTCTGGGCGCGCAGCCTGGGCGTGATCGGAGAGCGCATCCAGCGCTATATCGCTCTGGTAGGCTAAGTTTCTTCAGGTGTTAGCAACAGCGCCCCCGGCATGACTTCGCCGGGGGCGTTTCGTTCATCCATATGCAGCATGCCATCGCCAAAAGGGTCACGCTGGCCGGTGCGCCATATAGGCCTGCCAATGTGACCCGGCGCACATGCGCCAGGCGGGTGGCTCGCGTACACTCATCCCCGGAGCTTATTGTGGAGAAAATACGTATGCAATTGTGCTTTCGCGACCCTGCCAGCGCCATCACCCACCTGGGTGGCGCGCTGGCTGCCTCGGTTGGTGCGGTTGCGCTGATCGGTGGCAGAGCGCTGCCGCCGCCCGCGCTGGCCGCGCTATTGGTTTATAGCGCCAGCCTGGTGCTGCTGTTCCTTGCCAGCGGCATCTACCATGCGCGGGTTGCGTCGCCGCGCGTCATTGAAAAGTTACGCCGGTTGGACCACTCTGCCATCTATTTGCTGATCGCCGGAACGTACACGCCGTTCTGCGTGCTGGCTTTCACCGGCTTCTGGCGCTGGGGGCTGCTGAGCATCATCTGGCTGCTGGCGCTGGCTGGCATCCTTGCTAAAGTGTGGATTCTGGATGCGCCGCGTTGGCTGACGGCCGGCCTGTACGTGGGTATGGGCTGGATCAGCATCCTCGCCATGCGCCAGATGCTGGCGGCTCTACCAGTGGCCTCGCTGGGCTGGCTTTTCGCCGGCGGGGTCATCTACACCCTGGGCGCGCTGGTATACGCCACAAAAAAGCTGGATTTCCGACCCGGCGTGTTTGGTTTCCACGAAGTCTGGCACCTGTTCGTGCTGCTCGGCGCTGCGTCACATTTCCTGGCGGTGTATTTCCTGGCACGCGCGGCGCTTGTATAAGCCGCGCCGGCCGGCGCGGTATGCTCTCGCGCCGGCTTCTGCTAAAATGGGGACGAACTACCACACTCACCCAAGGGAGCCGCGATGATCTTTGTCGATAACGAGCGAAATTACGATGCCTACCTGAACCTGGCGCTGGAAGAGTACCTGATGCGTAATGTGCGCCCGGACGATGACATCCTGCTGTTTTATATCAACGCGCCTTCGATTATTATTGGCCGCAACCAGAACACCATTGAGGAAATCAACCAGAAGTACGTCAGCGAGCACGGTATCAAAGTGGTGCGGCGGCTTTCGGGCGGCGGCGCGGTATACCACGACCTGGGCAATCTCAATTTTAGCTTTATTACTCCCAACCAGCGCGAGAACGTGCATAACTTCCGCAAGTTCACTGAGCCGGTGGTGAAAGTGCTTAATGACCTGGGCGTGCCAGCCGAGGTGGGTGGCCGGAATGATATCCTGGTGGATGGGCGCAAGATTTCCGGCAACGCGCAGTATATCGCCGGGCAGCGCATGGTCAGCCACGGCACGCTGCTGTTCGACTCCGACCTGTCGCAGGTGGCCGAAGCGCTGAACGTCAAGATGAGCAAGATTGAGTCGAAGGGCATCAAGTCGGTGCGCAGCCGCGTGGCCAACATCAGCGAGTTCCTCACCGGTAAAATGACCACAGAGGAGTTCCGCCTCAAGGTGCTGCGCGGGCTGATGGGCACAGACGACTTTGAGCAGTACCGGCTCACCCCGGTGGACTGGCAGGGCGCGCGCAAGCTGGCGGATGAGCGCTACACCCAGTGGGAATGGAATTATGGCAGCTCACCGGCCTTCAACGTGCAAAAGGTACAGCGCTTTCCCATTGGCGAAGTGGATGCGCGTATTGATGTACAGCGCGGCGTAATCAGCCATATCACCTTTTTTGGCGACTTTTTCGGCCGCGAGGACGTTTCCGCGCTGGCGGCGCTGCTCACCGGCGTGCGTTACGATCCCCAGCACCTGGGCCAGGCGCTGGAAGGCACGCAGGTGGAGCGCTACTTTACCGGCGTCACCAACGCCGAGTTCCTGGAATTCCTGTATTAAATACAGCACCGGGGGAGCCAATCGGCTTCCCCGGTGTTGTGTCTATTCTTCCAATCGTACCGGTAGCGAGTAGGCGCGCAGCGTGGCAGTAGCGCGGGCGTCGTTCGCATGCGGAGCGGGGGGCAGGTCTTTCAAACCAAACGTGCGGTCGAGGTGCGGGTACTTGGCCAGCGCGGCATCGTTGAATGGCAGCAGGTCTACGCGCTGGATGGAAGGCAGCCGCGCAGCCAGCGCCGCGATCTGGCGCAGGTTCGCTTCGCTGTCGGTCACACCGGGGATCAGTGGCACGCGCAGGATGATGGCGTGACCGTGCTGGGCCAGGCTTTCGAGGTTGTCCAGGATGGCATGGTTAGACACGCCGGTAAAGCGTATATGCTCGGCCTCGTCCACCAGCTTGACGTCGAACAAGAACACGTCTACCAGGCTGCGCACCGCGTCAAAACTTTCCCACACTGCACAACCGCAGGTATCCAGCGCGGTGTGGATGCCGCGCTCGCGGCAGCCTTCCAGAACCGCCTGCGCGAAAACGCGCTGCAGCATCGGCTCGCCGCCGGAGAGGGTGACACCGCCGCCGGTAGCGCGGAACACTTCCTGCTGCGGCAGGATCTCGGCCATCACGTCCGCTGCGCTCATCTCGCGCCCGCAAATCTCTCTTGCTCCGCTCTCGCATTCGGTGATGCAGTCGGCGCACATGGTGCAGTGCAGGTGGTCGGTGCGGTAGCGTTCGCCGTCTTCCACCACCGCATTCACCGGGCAAACGCTCACGCACCGGCCACAGCGCGTGCAGCGTTCCTGATAAAATAGGATCTCGGGCGCGGCGCTCTGGCCTTCGGGGTTGACGCACCAGGCGCAGTGCAACGGGCAGCCCTTGAGCAGCACTGTGGTGCGCGTGCCAGGACCGTCATGCAGCGCGCCGTGACGGATATCAAAAACCAGGCCGGTAGAAGTTTCCATCGCAATTCCCGCTTGTGATATTTCGGACATACTGTGATTATGCCACGCAATGCCATACTTTGTTAGTCCTATTTGTCCTATCGTGAGCAGACAAAAGGCAAGTTAAGGAGCTTTGCATGAACCCATCCCTGCGTATCCAGTCCCGGCGCTTCCTCGATGACTTTGCCGCGCTCAGCCGCATCGGCGCAACGCCGGATGGCGGCGTTAATCGTCCCTCGCTTTCGCCTGCCGACCTCGAAGCGCGCGCCTGGTTTGCAGGGCGCGCCCGCGCTGCCGGGCTGGAAGTTCATCAGGACGAGGCCGGCAACCAGAGCGCGCGGTTGGCGTGCGGCCGGCCCGGGGCGGGGGCGCTGCTGCTCGGTTCGCATCTCGATTCAATGGTCAACGGCGGGCGATTCGATGGCGCGTTGGGCGTATGCGCCGCGCTGGAAGTGCTGCGCACCGTTCAGGAGCAGGGCATCGCGCTGCCGGTGGACCTGGAAGTAATCAACTTTACCGACGAAGAAGGCACGCTGGTTGGGCTGCTGGGCAGCCGCGCCCTGGCCGGCGCGCTGGAAGACGGCGTGCTGCAGGACCCCAAGTGCGGTCGTAAGGAGCTGGAAGCGCGCTTCACCGCCGCGGGGCTGGACCTGGGGCGCATCCATGAAGCAGCCCGCCCGGTAGGGGCCGTGCGCGGCTACCTGGAGCTGCACATCGAGCAGGGCCAGCGCCTGGAGCGCGCCAGCCTGCCGGTGGGCATCGTCACCGCCATCACCGGCATCTGCGGTTACCGGCTAATATTTTCCGGGCGTGCGGACCATTCAGGCACCACACCGATGCCCGACCGGCTGGATGCCGGGCTGGGAGCTGCCGGCTTCCTGCTGGCGGCGCGCGAACAGGTACTGCGCGATTTTCCGGGCTGCGTGGTAAACGTGGGGCGGGTAGAGTTCTTCCCCGGCGCATTCAACATCGTGCCCGAGCGCGCCGTGGTGGGGCTGGAGTTCCGCTCGCCGGATGCGCGCCAGTTGCAGGAAATGGAAATGGCGCTGCTGAAGACTGCTCGCGGCCAGGCCAACCGTTATAACCTGGGCCTCCAGACCGATCACCTGTACACCGAGCAGCCCGCATTGATGTCAGCCGAAGCGCAGGCGGCGCTGGCCGCCGCCGCGGACGGGCTGGGGCTGGCGCACCAGCCGCTGGCATCCTTTGCCGGTCACGACGCGCAAGTGATGGCGCGCATTTGCCCGGCCGGGATGGTATTTGTGCCATCGGTGGATGGGGCCAGCCACGCACCGCGCGAGCTGACGCGCGAAGCGGATATGATCAACGGGGCCAATGTGTTACTGCATGCCGCGCTGCGGTTGGCCGAGGCGCTGGTTCAGTAAAAACCAATACCTGGGTCAATAATTTGCGCATAGGCATCAATGCCGCCGGTCAGATTGTAGACTTGCTGCCAGCCGAGCATTCGCAGCCAGGCCACCACCTGCGCGCTGCGCATCCCCAGGTGGCACATCACCACCACCGGCGCGGCCGGGTTGCGTGCCGGCTCAGGCAGCAGCGGGTCGGGGTGGGCGGCCAGCAGGCTGAGCGGTGCGTAGACTACGCGCGGGTCATGCAGCCGCGCCCGGCCGATCTCAAAACGTTCGCGCACGTCCATGATCACCAGGTCCGGGCGTGTTTGCATCCACTCAGCCAGCTCCTGCGGGCTGACGGCCGGGATCGGCTCCAGCTTACCCATGGGCTTCCGGCTTCTCCCCCGGCTCTTTTTTCGGCTTCGGCCACACCCAGCCGGGCAGGAAGTTGACGTTGCCAACAAAGACGCGCCCCTGGTGCAGGAATATGCTCGTCACCGAGGCAGTATCGACGCCAACGCGCTGGAAGGCGTCCAGCGGCATGGCCAGGAAATGGCTCACCGCCAGGCGGATGGTGTCGCTGTGCGAGAAGCACGCCACCAGGTCTTTCTCTTCGTGCCACCCGGCGATCTCTTCGATGGCCATGGCCACGCGCTGCTGCGCTTCGTAAAACGACTCGCCGCCGGGAAAGCGCATCCCCGAGGGTTTCTCCTGCACCATCTTCCATAATTTTCGCCGCGCGAGCTGTTTGAGCGTTTTGCCCTGCCATTCGCCAAAGTTTACCTCGGTGAGGCCGGGGTGCATCTGCACTTGCAGGTTATGCTGCTCGGCCAGCGGTTCGGCGGTTTGCAGCGCGCGCTCCAGTGGGCTGCTGTAGACGGCTTTGAGCGGCGCGTCTTTTAGAAAATCGGCGATGGCCTGGGCCTGTTTGCGCCCGGCGTCGTTCAGATAAACTTTGGGTAAATGCCCCGCCAGGCGCTTTCCAACAAAGTTATTTTGCCCGTGGCGGATCAGCAGGATGGTCGTCATTAACTTCTCCGGGTGACTGGCCGGACAGCGGCTTCAGCGCTGCGTCCTGTTCAGCGCGCCAGCGCTCCAGCCGTTCGCGGATCTGGGCTTCATAGCCCTGGTCGGACGGTTGGTAAAAATGCGTGCCCAGCAGTGATGTGGGCAGATACTGCTGCGGGGTAAAGTGGCTGGGAAAGCTGTGCGGGTACTGGTAGCCCTTGCCGTGCCCCAGGCCTTTGGCGTCGCGGCTTCCGTCCATCAAGTGTATCGGCACGGCTCCTGTGCCTTCCTGCTGGATGATCTCCATGGCTTTGAAGTACGCTCCCACCGAGTTCGATTTGGGCGCAGTGGCAAGGTACAGGATGGCTTGCGAGATCGGGTACAGCCCTTCCGGAAGGCCAATGTAATCAAAGGCCTGCGCCGCGGATGTGGCAACCACCAGCGCGTTGGGGTCGGCCAGGCCAATGTCTTCGCTGGCCAGGATGATCAGCCGGCGCAGGATAAAGCGCGGGTCTTCGCCCGCCGAGATCATTTTCGCCATCCAGTACAGCGCCGCATCGGGGTCTGAACCGCGCACCGACTTGATGAATGCTGAAATGGTATCGTAATGCGCGTCGCCATCTTTATCGTACAGGATCGCCCGGCGTTGGATCGACTCCTGCGCTACTTCCAGATCGATATGCACCGCGCCATCTTCACCAGGGGCGGTGCTCTCCACCGCCAGCTCCAGCGCGTTGAGCAAGTTGCGCGCGTCGCCCCCGGAAACCGAGATCAGGTGCTGGCGCGCGTCGTCGTCTATGACAATATTACGACTGCCGTACCCGCGTTCCACGTCGCTCAGCGCGCGGTCGATGATCAGGCCCAGGTGGCGCTCGTTCAGCGGCTCGAGCTGGAAAATGCGCGAGCGCGAAACCAGCGCGCGGATCACTTCGAAATACGGGTTCTCGGTGGTCGCTCCGATCAGGGTCACCAGCCCGCTTTCCACGTGTGGCAGCAGGGCATCTTGCTGTGCCTTGTTCCAGCGGTGGACTTCATCCACAAACAGGATGGTGCGCTGGTGGTGCAGCCGCCGGCGCTCCTTTGACTCTTCGATCACGCGGCGCAGCTCGGCCACGCCGGCCAGCACCGCCGAAAGCTTTTCGAAATGCGCTTTGGTATGGTTGGCGATGAGCTGCGCCAGGGTCGTTTTGCCGGTTCCCGGTGGGCCAAAGAAGATAATGGAGCTGAACAGCCGGTCGGCTTCGATCGAGCGGCGCAGGGGTTTACCCGGCCCGATGATGTGTTCCTGGCCCACCATCTCGTCTAGCGAGAGCGGGCGCATGCGCTGCGCCAGCGGCGCATCGCGGCGCATATCCTCCTGCATAGCGTGATCAAACAGGTCCATGCAGTGATTATAAGCGAGAATGCCCGCGACTTCATGCGCCGCCGGCATTCTCATCAGGCTTCGCCGCTCTTTAGCAGGGCGGTTCGGCGGCAGACATGCAGTCCAGATATTCCTTCAGGCTCTGGAGCCCGCACAGCTTTTCGTAGAAAAAGTTATTGACAATGTTGACCACCTCGGCGCGCGCGGCCTCAACCTGCGCTGAAACCTGGTCGCGCTCTTTCTGCGCCGCAATTTCATCGCGCAGCTTCATCAGCATGCGCACAATTTCCACTTCCTGAGCGCCTTCCAGGCTCTTAATCACCGCAAGGATCAAATCGTCCACCTGGCCCAGCAGGTTATCCACCGTGATGCTGGCGTTGGGCGTAAAACAGTCCTCAATCGTGCGGATCACCGACCAGACCTGGTACAGCATCGTCGCCGGTTCATCGAACAGCTCGCGCAGGAAGGCGGCTTCCTGGTAGCGCCCGGTGAGGCGGAAGATGTTGTACATGCGCTTGGCTACTTTGCCGTAGTTCAAGTCTTTGGTCAGGTACTTTTTCACTTCGTGCTCGAGCTGGGCCACATAGTTTTCCAGAGCATCGGATGCGACGTTCTTGCTGAGCTTGCTGAATACCGGGATCGAGTCGGCTTCCAGGTACACTTCCTGAAAATAAGGGTCCAGGTAGCCGTCCAGGGGCGTCACCGTGCCATCCGGGGCTTCCCAGGTCACATCCAGCATGTTGCTGGCGTTGACCAGCGTACGATGCGCCGTGTCGGCCACCACCCAGTCCAGCTTGCACCAGCCGGGATCCTGCGCAGCCTGTTCCCAGCTCACTTCAACCGGCGAGCCGTCCGGCAGCGCGGCCAGGATGCGCCCGGCCGCAATCTCATCCGGTTTCCAGGCAATGGGCGTACCGGCTTTAATCGCGCGCTCACCGCGCAGCAGGTCAGACGGGTAGTTGCCAAACTTGACTTCGATTAACTGGTAGTATTTTCCCGCCAGCGTATCTAGCGCCTTCTGGCGCATGATCTCCGCCAGGATACGTTTGGCTTCTTCCAGCGTCGGCGCCAGGATGTTCACCCGCTCAAAGTAATCTGCGTCGCCAGGGTAGGTCTGGATTTTGCTCTGCGCCGCCGACCCGGAAATGGCCAGTGCGGTTTCCACCACGCCGGGCTGGTCGGCAAAGCCCACCAGCGAGCCAATTTTGCGGAAGTGCTCCAGCTCGGCCGGGCTGAAATCCAGCAGGATGACGCGGTGGCCGAAAACCCCGCTCTTCTCATCCAGCACAATCGGGTTGCCTTCCTCGGCCGATTCGCGCACCGCGTCCAGCCAGTTCTGCGCGGATTCTTGATCCAGCTCAATCCCCAGGCGCTGCGCGGCCTGCATAATATGTTCCAGACTGTTCTGTTGTTGTGTGGTCATGGCAATACCTCTCGTGTTGGGTATGGTTAAGGCTGCTGTTGGGCGCGCTTTTCCAGCAGCCGCAGGAAAACTTCGGACTGATCGCGCGCGTCCGCCAGGGCATTGTGAGTCAGCGCGCGGCTGTCGAGATGCTGCGCACTAATCGCCCGGAAGGACGTCTGCGCCAGCGGGGCGGCGCTCATGCCCATATAGAAGGCTTTAATATCCAGCGCGAAATGCCCGAATGGATTGCGGCCCAGGTGGCGGTGAAAGGCATCGTTGAGAAACGTCCAATCAAAGGGAGCATTAAATGCCACAAACACCGGCCGCTCACCCGGCACATGCTCCCGCAGCCAGGCATCGAAGCGTCGCAGCGCTTCGCCTGCCGGCAGGCCTTCGCGCGCCAGCATGTCCAGCGAAAGCCCGCTGATTGCCAGGGCCTGCGGGTCGGCGTCCGGGTGTTCCGGTTGCAGCTCGACGTAAAAGCCTTCTTCCGGGCGCGCCACCAGGCAGGCGCCGATGGAAAGCATGGCGTAGCGGCTGGGCACCGGGCCGGCGGTCTCAATATCTACGGAGACCATCGCTGGCAGGTCAGGGAAACGTGCAAGTACTTGCGCGCGCAGCGCGGCATCATCCATAAGGGCTGGATATCCTTGGCTTCCGTTGAGTTGATCGCGTCTTATTATAGGGTGCGGCACAGGCGAATTGCAAAACAATCGCGCTGCTGCAGGCTATACATCCGCGCCGGTAAGCAGGTCAACGTGCTGGGGCACGCTGAACAGGCTTTCGGCCGGCGCGGGAGCTGCCAGCCGGCCGGTTTCCAGAATGGTCACCTGCGCGCCGATCTCCTGGCACAGCGGCTCCAGCCAGCCGTGTACCGCGTGCGGGTTGAACTCGTCCAGAATACCGAGCGCCAGCATACGGCCCGGACCCAGGTCAATCACCAGGCGCACGCCGGCGCGCGCTCCGCCAGGGATGATTTGCGCCGGTTCCATGATGAAGATCTGTTTGAACCGGCGCTCGCCATCTAACCCCAGGCGCAGCGCCATCTCGCGCCCGTCGCGATAGATCGTCATGCGGCTCATGGAAATACCCATATCGGAGAAGACTTCCGATACCTGGCGCACGCTGAGACCCATGGCGACCGTCAGCGCCGCCAGATGGTGCATGCGCTGTGACAGCAGGGAACGGTCAATGCCTTCGGGGTAAGCGCGGAAGGTTCGATTGCAGTTACAGCAGCGATAACGGTGGATGGTGATCTCTTGCGCCTGCGAGTCACGCACGGTTTTGGCCTGCTGGCCCCAACTTTGCACGATGACGCTGCCGCAATACGGGCAGCGCCGGGTTTGCCGGTTTGGTGTCGACTGCAGGTTGGGAAACCGCAGGAAAACGATCGCCATTCTATCCCCCGGCCCGGCAGGCTTGATTGAGAATGAGAAGGCCGGGCATCTCTATTTTAAGGTTAGATGCCCGGCCCAGGGTTAACAGTTCCGTAAACTATCGTGGTCGTTTGTCCCAGTTTGCCAGCAGCCCCGGCAGCTCGCTCAGCGTGTCGATGCTGGCGTCAGGCTGGATCGTGTCCAGGTGGTCGCGGTTGCCGGGAGCATTGGCGCGGCGGGTGATCCACACGCTGGCCAGCCCGCTGTTGCGCGCGCCGAGGACGTCCGCGCCGAGCGTATCGCCCACCATCACCGCGCGCTCCGGCGAGACTGCGTACTGGCTCAACGCGATCTGGAAGATGCGCGGGTGGGGTTTGCGGAATACCAGCGCCGCCGAGATGTAGATATGCTCGAAAAAATGGCGCAGGTCGTGATTATCGATCAGAACGTGCACATCTTCCGCGTCATTGGCATTCGAAATCAGCCCCAGCCGGTAACCCTGGTCAAGCAGGGTTTGCAGGGTAGTGGTAGCGTCGGCTTCAAGCTGCCAGTGCGCCTGCGAGACGGCATACATGCGGTCCAGCGCGGGGCGCAGATGTGTTTTGGGTGCATCCGCAAAACCGCGCTCGGCCAGCATGCTGCGCAGGATGTACTCAATGGTCTGCTCGAGAAACTCGGTCTCGCGCTCCTGGTAATATGCGGTCAGCCGCGCGCCAAAGTCCAGCGCGAAACGCTCGACGTCCAGCGCATAGCCTTTATCTACCAAATCCTGAGCCAGGGTGCGGTGCTGCGTCGCCACTACCTCGGGCCACGCCGCATCGAAGTAAATCAGCGTACCGCCCAGGTCGAACAGCACCAGATCAAATGCGCGTTCGCCCGCCATCAATAGCCGTGCTCCGGGTCAAACCGGTTAAGCAGCGCCGTGCCGCCCAGATAGCGCTTGAGGTTTTCCGCAAACAGGCGCGCGGCGCGCTCATTATAATGCGCGCTGTTACCGGCGATATGCGGGGTAATGATGGTGCTGGGCAGCTTCCAGAACGGGCTGTTAGGCGGCAGCGGCTCTTCCACAAACACGTCCAGTGCTGCGCCGCCGATCTTGCGATCTTGCAGCACGCTGACCAGCGCATTCGGCTCGATAATGCCACCGCGACCCACGTCGATGATAAACGCATTGGGCTTCAGCACTGCCAGGTCGGCGGCAGTAATCAACCCGCGCGTGCTGTCATTGAGTGGCAGCGCCATAACGATAAAGTCACACTCTTTGAGCATCGAGCGCAGCGCCTGGATGGGGTACAGCCGGTCGAACAGGTTGCCTTCCGGGTCGCCCATGCCCTCAGGCATGTAGCCATTATCCTGTGGGTGCATTGCGTCGCGCTTGGTTGCCAGGATCTTCATGCCAAAGGGCTGCAGCAGGCGCGCCAGCTCGCGGTTGATGCTGCCGTAGCCCACCAACCCCACCGTGCTGCCGCGCAGCTCTACCGGACGGATGCGCTCCACGCGCTCGCGCGGCCATTCGGCGCGCTGCTGGTTATTCCAGAAGTGCGGCAGGTGATGACCCAGCGCCAGCATCATTGTGAGGGCAAATTCGGCCATTTGCCCGGCGGCCGCGCCGCTCAGCGTGGTAATGGCCAGGTCGGGTTTGCGCAGCAGTGGCGCATCCATGGCGTAATCAATCCCCGCCCAGTGGAACTGCAGCCAGCGCAGGTTTGGAACCTGCTCCGGCTGCGGCAGGATTATATCGGTATACAGAATTTCAGCCTTCTGCCACAGGTCGGGCGAGATATCTTCGACGCGTTTGGCCGGCTGGGTGGTGAAATGCAGCCGCGGTGAGATGGCGCTCAGGTCTTCCATCACGCTCTCAGAAAACGGCAGGGTGAGCAAAACTTCGACAGGCGCGGTGTTCATGCGATGATTTTGGTTCCTCTCCATTTCAAAAGGGACCACCCGGTCGAGGGCGGTCCCTTCGTGGTCTTATGCTTAAGTATAACTTATCCACCCTTCAGGTAGATGCCATTGGGGTCCAGCTCTTCGCGCAGGATGCGCAGCTCTTCGTCCGTGACGGCCGCGGTGGTGGTCAGGCTGGCGGAAACCTTTAGTTCCCAGCCGGTGTTGGCCACTGCCTGCTCAGGCTGCACGCCGGGATGCACGGCGGTGAGCACCAGCTCGCCGGTCTCATCCGGCTCCATCAGCCCCAGGTCGGTGACGATCACTTGCGGACCGCCGCCGCGCACGCCGGTGGCGTCTCGCTCGGCGCGACCGCTAAGGAAACCGGCCGAAGTGCGGAAATCGACTTTGGCGGGAAAGCGGCGCTTCTGGTGCGGAGTCATCACGTAGCAGCGGTTGGCCCATGCAGCGATTTCCTGCGAGCCGCCCGAGCCGGGCAGGCGTACTTTGGGGTGCTGGTAATCACCGATGACGGTGGCATTGATGTTGCCAAAGCGGTCGATTTGCGCGCCGCCCAGGAAGCCCACGTCCACGTTTCCGCGCTGCAGGTAGAGCGTGAAAATGTCGTACATGCTGCACACCGCTGTGGCTCCGCTCACCAGGGTCGGGTCGCCGATGGAGAGCGGCAGGCGATTGGGCCGCGCTCCGATCACGCCGGCCTCGTAAATCATCAGCAGGTTGGGCGCGTGGGTGCGCCGCGCCAGGTTACAGGCCAGGTTGGGCAGGCCCACACCCACAAATACCGTGTCGCCATCGCGCAGCAGCCGCGCGGCGTTGATCGTCATCAGTTCAGCGGAAGTGTAGTGGCTCATTTAATAGTTCCCATAATTCACCGGCGCGGCCGGGCGTGGTTCCACGCGCAGCGCATCACGCGTCTGCGCATCCAGTTTTTCCCAGTATTCATGGCGGTCTTTCACACCATAGACCCATTCATCCAGGTAGGATTGCACCGCTTCAGGCGTTTCGCTGATTTTGTCCCACGCCAGGTAGAAGGCATTGTCGCGGTCGTAATAGCCCTGCGTATATGAGGGGTGAGCTGCGTGCGGCACGTGGCATACCGCATCGACGATAAACTCCGGGATCATGGTGCGGTTGGGGTCGGAGCGGATCACGTCCTCATCTACGATTTCTTCCGCGGTGAGGATCACGTGTTTCGCGGCGAAGGCAGCTTCTTTTTGCTCGCCAATAATGCCCCAGATCTGCGCATTACCACGCGCATCGGCGCGCTGCACGTGCACAATGGCCACATCCGGATGCAGTGCCGGCACAACGATGACTTCCTGCCCGCTGTACGGGTCGGTCACACGGCGGATGTTGGGGTTAGCGGCTTCCAGGTCGGTCGCGGCGGTCTGGTTCATGGGAATGAACGGCAGTCCGCACGCCCCGGCCTGCAGGCGCGAGATCATGCCAAAGTGCGAGTATTCTTCCCACTCCAGCCGCCCGGCTTCCAGCTCGGTGCGCAAGATACGCAGGGAGCCAACGCCCGGATTGCCACTGTATGAGAAGATCACCTTGCGCGCGCAGCCGGCGGCGATCATCTGGTCATAGATCAGGTCTGGAGTGGCGCGGGCTAATACCAGGTCTTTACGCCCCTGGCGGATAATCTCATGCCCGGCGGCAAACGGGATCAGGTGAGTGAACCCGGCGGCATATACGGTATCGCCATCGTGGACAAAACGGGCGATTGCATCCGAAAGAGAATACATTTTGGTCATAAGATTGTGTGGGTGTAGGTTGGGTTTCTATGCGTTTCAGTCTTCGCGCCGTTCCTTGTCACGGTCAATCTTTTCCGCTTTGCGCCTGCCGCGTACCAACCGGAAATGCTTTGGCTCGCTGGGCTGCGCGTTCGAGCGCGACCCCAGGACGCCAATTACCAGGCTGACGGCCAGCAGCACAATACCGTAGAACAGCAGCGAAAAGTTGGGGCTTTGGACGGAATCGGATACCAGGAACAACAGCAGCAACAGAATGCCGACCAGTGCCAGGAAGGTTCCAATGCGCTTGCGCATGATTGCTGTATAGAGTGTCCGCGATGCGCTAGGGCGGGTGAGGCTCCCGGCAGGCTGGGGGCCTCACCCGCCGCGTGCGTTTTATCCGCGCACCACGCGCGTCTGGATCTGCTCGCGGCCGTAAAGCTGCACGTAGTACAGCCCGCCACCGTTCTTGCCGGTGGAACCCGAGCCTTTCCAGCCGCCAAAGGGTTGGAAGCCCGGCCACGCGCCGGTGGTGGCGCCTTGCGGGCGGTTGGAGTAGGTAACCCCGGCTTCGATCTTGTCGAAGTACCACTCGGTTTCTTCCGGGCTGCCGTAGAAGCCGGCGGTGAGGCCGTAATTCACATCGTTGGCGATGCGCATAGCCTCTTCCAGGTCACTGAACCTGCCGACCGTGGAAATGGGCACAAACATTTCCTGCTTCCACAGCGGGTGGTCGTATGGCACGTCGGCGGCCAGGGTGGGCGTGCAGAAGTAGCCCTTGCTGTATTCGCCTTCCGTCAGCACCTTGCCGCCGGTGAGGAAGCGCCCCGACTGGCTCAGGTCTTCGGTGAACTGCTGGAAATCCTGATACGAGCTGCGGTTGACAACCGGGCCCAGGTACACGTTGCGTTGTGTCGGATCGCCGACCACCAGCTTGTTGGTCAGGTCCACCAGGCGCTCGACCAGGGCATCGTACACGGGCTCTTCGATCAGGATGCGCGAGCAGGCCGAGCATTTCTGGCCTTGCAGGCCAAACGCCGAGCGCACAATGCCCACCGCGGCATCTTCCAGGTTGGCATGACGGGTGACGATGGCCGGGTTCTTACCGCCCAGTTCCAGGATGGTGGGGCGCACGTAGTGTCCATGACCGAAATCGCGGTAGATCTTCATGCCCACATCAAACGAGCCGGTAAAGGTGAAACCGTCTACGTCCTGGCTGTCGATCACTGCCTGGCCCAGCGTGCTGCCCGGCCCGGTGATAAAGTTCACCACGCCATCCGGAATGCCCGCGTCGCGGAAACATTCCGCCAGCTTGCGCACTGTCCAGGGGGTGTCGGTGGCGGGCTTGAGCACCAGGGTGTTACCCATCGCCAGGGCCGCGCCCGAAGGCCCGCCGCTGAGCGCCGCCGGGAAATTGAACGGGCTGATCACGGCCCATACACCGTAGGGGCGCAGCACGGAAATATTGGTGGACTGGAAACCGGTAAGTGGATCACGGCCCAGCGGCTGCACAAAGCCATTGTTGGCTTCCATGCGCTCGCACGAATAACGGATCAGATCGGCGGTCTCGGCGGCATCGCCCAGGGCTTCCATGCGGTTTTTGCCGACTTCCAGCGCCATGATCGAGCCGATCTCATATATGCGCTCATCGATCAGGTCGGCGGCCTTGCGCAGCAGCGCCACGCGCTCCTGCCATTTCATGTGGCTCCACATGGGAAAGGCGCGCTTCGCGGCGGCAATCGCCTGCTGCGCATCTGCAGCGCCGCCTTTCTGGAAGATGCCCAGCACCAGGTCGGTGTTGGATGGGGCGCGGTCTTCGAACTTGGCGTCTGCGAAATGATCCTTGCCATCGATGATCATCGCGTGTTCTTGCCCGAGGTTCGCTTTGACCTTCGCCAGGGCTTCTTCGAAGCGCGTATGCATCTCTTCCGGCGGGTTGAACATCGTGGCATAGGTAAGTTTGAACGAGCTATCGGCTACCATACGGGTTCTGACCTCCTCATTGCAGGTACAAACAGAAATTTGGAGTGAAGATATTCTGCCGTGCGGGTTAAGTATATGCCCGATGCGGGCGGAAGTCAAAGCGGCTGGTGGAAAAGAAGCTCTCTCGCGGTTGCGCTGAAAACTGATCTTTGCTACACTCTTGCATAATATGGCATCGCAGGACCCTTCCCTCTACATTGGTATTGATATGCTGGCCAACCATCGCCCATTCAGCTATGTGGCTCTGGGCGCTGATGGCCGCCCGGTGGCAATGGGGCAGGGCCGCCAGGGTGAGGTGATGGCCTACCTGGCCGGCCAGCGCGCCGCGCGCGTGGGCATCAACGGGCCGCTGCACCCGCGGGGTGATACCATGACGCGCGATGACGTTCGCCGCGAGCTGGTTCCGGCCCCGGCAGTGGGTGAGTGGGTGGATGTGCGCCAGTGCGAGTATGAGCTTTCGATGCGCGGGCTGCGCGCCACACGCACCGAGGCCAACCCGGCCGACTGCCCGCCGTGGATGCGGCGCGGGTTTGGCATCGTAGCCTTCCTCGACCGCCTGGGGTACGAGCCATACCCGGCCGAGGGCAGCCTGCAGTATGCCGAAGTGCAGGCAGACGCCAGTTTCGGCTCCTTGCTGGGCCGCGCCCCGTACGAGGCCTCGACCCTCGAAGGCCGCATGCAGCGCCAGTTCATCCTGCGCCAGCAGGGCATGCCCATCCACGACCCGATGGACTTCCTGGAAGAGATTACGCCTTATAAGCTGCTAAACGGGCTGCTGCCCATGGAGCAGATCTGCACGCAGTACGCGCTCAACGCGTGGGTGGCAGCTTACACGGTATGGCTGGCGCACTACAAACCGCGCCGTGTGGCCTGCCTGGGCGCGCCGGAGGAAGGCCTGCTGCTGCTGCCCTTGCGCGAGGATTAATCGCGGTGATTGGGTGTAAAACCTTTTGCGGCGCGTATAAGCTTGTACGCGCCTTTTTGGCTGCACTTAAGATAAAATATATATGATGAAGTTCATCTAAATTATAAGAACAGGGAACCAACCATGAATGTCGGTATGTGGATGAAAGCGCTGCGGGTAATCCCGCGCATTGATAAAGAAGAATGGATGCGCCTTGACGTGATTTCACGCTGGCTGATCTCGACCCGCGCGGCGGTGCTGGTGATGACCTTCATCTCGGCTGCCATCGCCGGGCTGCTGGCCGCGCAGGCCGGCATGTTTCATCTGGGGCGCTGGCTGCTGCTGGTGGTAGGGTTGATCTTCGCGCATGCTACCAACAACCTGCTCAATGATCTGACAGATTACACCCGTGGCGTAGACCGCGATAATTACTTCCGCACCCAATACGGCCCGCAGCCGCTGGAGCAGGGGTTGATGACCCGCCGCGAGCTGCTCACCTATGCTGCCGTCACCGGGGCGATCGCTCTGGCGGCCGGCGCCGTGCTGGTGGCGCAGAGCGGACTAATCGCGCTGGCGCTGCTGGGGGCGGGTGCGTTCTTTGTGCTGTTTTACACCTGGCCGCTCAAGTACGTGGGCCTGGGCGAACCAACCGTGCTGCTGGTGTGGGGCCCGCTGATGATTGCCGGCGGCTATTTTGTTATCACCGGACAGTGGGATTGGAACGTGGTCATCGCCAGCCTGCCGTATGGGTTAGGCCCCACCACGGTGATCTTTGGTAAACACATCGACAAGCTGCCTGAAGACCGCCGCAAGCGCATTTTCACCCTGCCGGTGATCCTTGGCGAGCGCAATGCGCGCATGGTCGCGCTGGTGATGATGGCACTGATGTACCTGAGCGTGATTTATCTGGTGGTCACCGGCTTCTTTTCGCCGTTGATGCTGGTGGTGCTGCTGGCTATCCCCGCGCTGCTGCGCATCGTGCCTATTTACCGCCAGCCCAAGCCGGAGACCCCACCGGCAGACGCTCCCGAAGGCATCCGCCAGGGCTGGCCACTGTGGTTCGTGTCCTTCGCGTTCTACCACAACCGCGCCTTTGGCATGTGGTTCCTGCTCGGGCTGGTGGCAGAGCTGGTGCTGCGCCTGGTGCGCTAAGCCAGGTATCGTAGAAATACCTGAAATGCGGGACAGCCCGCATTTCAGGTATTTTTGATTTCCAACCCTTCTACGTCCATCCACGCCGGCGCGGGGTTGGGTAGCGTTCCCATGCGCAAGCGGCCGTCCGGTGGGAAGGCCGCGAACTGGTTATCCAGCCAAACCACCAGCCCCAGCGGCTCGCGCGGGCTGACCCGCGTCTGGTGGATGAGCGCATCATTGACGAAGAAGCGCGCGCCATCCGCGCGCCATTCCAGGCGGTAAGCGTTCCAGGTGGTGACGTCCACCGCCACGTGCGCGCTTGACTCGCGCACGAAGGCGCGCACCATGCGCCGCAGCAGTCGCGCGGTGGGGCGCGCCAGCAGCAGGGCCAGCCCCGGCGCACCCAGCGCCAGCAGCGCCCCGGGCAGCCTCGGGCTGCGGAAGGTGGCCGCCAGAAAGCCGTTGGCGGGCAGGTCGTCGCGGAACGACAGGAAGTTATGCTGCGAAGCAAAGAAATACCATGCCGCGTTGGGCAGCGCCGGCAGCCGCCGCGCCGCCCCGCTGACGCCAAAGCTTAGGCTGAACGGATCGTTCCACAGCCCAAAGCCCCAGGTGCCGGGGATGTCCGCCGCGGAGACCCGCGCGCGCAGGCGCAGCGATAGCGGCGGGCGCAGCGGGAACCTTGCGCGGCCCAATTGCAGGTGGTCGTCGCGCTGTGCCCAGCGGTACGTCCCCGCCGGCCCGGCCGGCACGGCGTAGCGCCACGTTCTGGGCGCGGTCTCGATCGCTTCCCCGCCGTTGGCAGTGCGCGTGTGCAAGTGCATAGAAATTAGTATAGTGGGGATAGGAAATTGCGAACAGGGTGAATGGCATGAAACCATATCCAGGTAATTCGCCAAATTCGTGATACAAGGTCCCGGGTGTTTTGCCTGCATCGTCCCGATGTCCTTGCGGTCGGGATTCGTGATGAAACTATCAGGTGGCTAGATTCGCCTTATTTGTGATAGAGCTTTTTCCCATCCTTGACCCCACCCTCTGGCCTGAGTATAATGATCATACAGACCCACCTGGGACTGCGCTTCTGGCGCTGCTTTCAGAGAGCCGGCGGTTGGTGCGAGCCGGCAGCATGTACCAGATGCCTTCCACCCCAGATGTCCCGCTCGCGCGGGGCAGGTCGCTCTCGCAGAGGCGCTTGCGCCATAAGAGGGCCGGCGGAACCCGTTATCTTCCACGAAAGAGGCCGTCGCATTTTGGCGGCGAAAGCAGGTGGCACCACGAGACGCCCCCTCGTCCTGCATACAGGACCGGGGCGTTTTTCTGTGTAAATGGAGAAAGAAGGTGCTGCAATGTTAGATATCAGCTTGATTCGTGAAAATCCCGAAATCCTGCGCCGCGCGCTGGAGCTGCGCAATATGGATACCGCGGTGGTCGAGCGCATCCAGGCGCTGGACGTGGAACGCCGCACAATGCTGACCCAGGTGGAAGCGCTCAAAGCCGAGCGCAATCGCGTCTCGAAAGAGATCGGCCAGGCCAAAGACCCGGCCGCGCGCCAGGAAAAGATCGAGGCCATGCGCAAAGTGGGCGACGACATTGCCGCCGGTGATGAGCGCGTGCGCGCGGTGGAAAGCGAGCTGCAGAGCATTGTGGCCGGCATCCCCAATCTGCCGGGCGAAAACGTGCCGGTTGGCAAGGACGAGCATGACAACGTGGTGCTGCGCACGGTAGGCACGCCGCGGACATTTGAATTTGAGCCGCAGCCGCACTGGGACTTGGGCACGCGCCTGGGGATGATCAATTTTGATCAGGGCGTCAAGATTACCGGCTCGCGCTTCTACGTACTCAGCGGAGCCGGGGCGCGCCTACAGCGCGCGCTGATCGCCTGGATGCTCGACCTGCACATTCGCCAGGGCTACACCGAGAAATACACGCCCTTCATGGTGCGCGCCGACACGCTGTACGCCTCGGGTCAGCTCCCCAAGTTTGTGGATAACCTGTACCATGACATCGAAGAAGACCTTTGGATGGTGCCTACCGCCGAAGTGCCGCTGACCGGCATTTACGCCGGCGAGATCATCGACGAGGCTGCCCTGCCCATGCGCCTGACGGCCTACACGCCTTGCTTCCGGCGCGAGAAGATGAGCGCCGGGCGCGACGTGCGCGGTATCAAGCGCGGCCACCAGTTCGATAAGGTGGAGATGTATATCTACAGCAAACCCGAGGATTCGGCCGCCGAGCTGGACAGGATGCTGGCAGACGCCGAGCAGACCTGCGCTGAATTGGGCCTGGCGTACCGCGTGGTGCAGCTCTGTACCGGCGATCTGGGCTTTGGCGCGCGCATCACCTACGACGTAGAAGTGTGGGCTCCGGGCCAGAATGAGTGGCTGGAAGTCTCGTCGGTGTCGAACACCGAGGATTTCCAGGCGCGACGCGCGAACATCAAATACCGCCCGTCGGATGGCGGCAAAGCGCGCCTGGTGCACACGCTCAATGGATCGGGGTTGGGCCTGCCGCGCACGCTGATCGCCGTGATGGAAAACTACCAGCAGGCGGATGGCAGCATCGTGGTTCCGGAAGTATTACGCCCGTGGATGGGCGGGCTTGACGTCATCCGCCCATAGGGCAATGATTTGGAGAGGTAGACCGTTATGAATGAAGTCGCATTACCCCTGGTTGTGCTGGTAGTCATGTTGATTGGGTTATTTGGGCTGCTCACCACCATCGTACCCGGCCTGGCGATCATCTGGGTGGCCGCGCTGGTGTATTTTATCGTCACCGGCTTTAGCACAGGCAGCATCATTCTGTTCGTCGTCATGACGGTTCTCACCGTAGCCGGTAGTGTGTTGGATAATGTAATCATGGGCGCTAAGGCGCGCCAGAGCGGCGCGAGCTGGCTTGCGATTGGCGTGGCGCTGCTGGCCGGGGTGGTGGGCACGCTGCTGCTACCGCCTTTCGGCGGGCTGGTGGGAGCGCTGCTGGGCCTGTTTGTGATGGAGTACCTGCGCCTGCGCGACCCAAACAAGGCGTTCGAGTCGGCCAAGAACATGGCCGCGGGCTGCGGCTGGGCGGTGCTGCTGCGCTTTGCCATCGGTTCGGTGATGATCCTGATGTGGGGATTGTACGTGCTGTTGGCCTGAAACGAAAAACTGCCCGGGGCTGGCCCGGGCAGTTTTTTCTGGTGTAATTGGGATACCGTTTCTTACTCGTCGCCGTGCGAGAGATAGGCTTCCAGCATAATGATATTGCGTTCGCCAGCGCGCTGGGCGATGCGCAGCAGCTTCTCCATGCTGGTTACTTCTTCAAGCTGTTCCACCACAAACCAATCGAGGAATTCGCGCGCCAGGTAATCTTTTTCCGACACGGCGATATCCATCAGGTAATTGATCTGGCGGGTGACTTCCATCTCCCAGTTCAAAGCGGCCTGGATGGCTTCTTCGGCTGATGAGAATGTAACCTTCGGCGCTTCGATCTGTGGAATGGCCAGCTCGCCACCGGTCTCCACCACGTAGTGTGCCAGTTTCATCGCGTGGTCGCGTTCTTCATCCGACTGCTTGTAGAACAATTTGGCCAGCGCATCCAGCGCTTCGCCTTCAAAGTAGGCCGCAATCTGCACGTACTGGAACGAAGCGCCGAATTCGCGCCCGATCTGCGCATTGATCGCATCTGCCAACTGTTTGCTGATCATCATCGTTGTCTCTCCTGAAAATGGGTGTCCGTAGATTTTGTCACGTAAACGTGTTTGTTTCCAGTGAAATTATAGCATGACGGGGAAATACGCATGCCCGGATGTACATATTTTCAGGAGATCTGGTTCAAAGCCAGAATCAGGAAGCCTGGTATCGGTTTCAACCTCGTGGCAGCAGTTCCAACTGCGCCAGCAGGGCAAAACGATCCGGTGAGCCCCAGTGTTCTGCGATCTTGCCATTCTCAAAGCGGCAAAGGTCGAATACGGCGATCTCGAAAGACTTGCCATTTGCCAGGCCCATAAATCCGCCTGTATTCGTACCCTTTCCGGTCATACGCGCCCATAGCTTATCATCCTGCTCAGAAATTTCCTCAATCGTTAACGAAAAGTCAGGGAATGAGCGGTGTAGTGAGCGAATATCTGCTTCGAGCCCTGTAATAGTGGGGAGAAGACCAAATTGATGTTCGATAAAATCCGGTTTAAACAACTCTGGTAAGACTTCAAAGTGGCATTGATTAAAAGCTTCTTGTATTACCCGTTCAAATACCACACGGTTGGTTTGCGCCTTCATTTCT
>JBDHWQ010000032.1:0-22384 GCA_039810245.1 Longilinea sp.
TTCGCGGTGGTGGATGTATGGGACGCGCTGCGCTCCAACCGCCCGTACCGCAAAGCCTGGACGGATGACTGCGCCTGGGGGTACATCAAAGAGCAGTCGGGCCGGCACTTTGACCCGCGCGTGGTGGATGCGTTTATCCGCTACCAGGAGTTGCTGGCCGAGGGCAACCAGAAGCCGGGGTTTCTGGCGCAGGTCAAGCCGTGCCAGGGCGTGGGCGCGCACACCGCCGGGGATTAAGGCTTGCGGCAGGCAAAATACGCCCGGCGGGCCTCGGGCTGCAGGGGGATGAGCTTGAGCTGGTCGCCCACCTGCCACGCGCGCGGCGATTCAAAGCCGGCGGCGGCCAGCGCGGCAAAGACCTGTTCGGGCGTATACGCGCGCTGCCATAAGGTCACGTCAGAGCGCTGCCAGGCGCTGTTTTCCAGGCGGAACAGGGTGGCATCAAAGCGGCCCAGCTTTTCCTCGGGGAAATAGGAGTTCTTCCACACGTACGCGTGATCGTCGAAGGAATCGCCCCAGTGGCCGTTCCAGCCGGTGATGTAGCCTTCTTCCAGGTTGAGATCGAAGGCAAAGCGGCCGCCGGGCAGCAGCGCGGCGTGGATGCTGGCAAAGGCCTGCCTCAGCTCTTCCAGCACGAGGATGTGGTTGAGGCTGTCGAAGGTGGAGACGGCGGCGTGGAATCCGGGCGGCAGCGAAAAATCACGCGCATCGGCGGCCAGGAATTCGCCTGTGGGCGCGTTCTGCCGCGCATAGGCCAGCATTTCTTCCGAGCCGTCAATGCCGGTTACCTGGAAACCGCGCGCAGCCAGCAGGCGCGAGACATGCCCGGTGCCGCAAGCCACGTCGAGCACGCGCGCGCCGGCGGGAAGATCGGCAAGGATCATCTGGTCGAGCAGCGGCACGACCAGCTCGCTGAACGCGCCCCAATGCTGGTTGTAGATCCAGGCGAAGCGGTCGTAGTCGGTATAGCGGAGTGTGGGCATGGGTCTCCTGTATCCTCACCGGCGGTCTTCGACGGGCGGGGACTTGCTCTGAGCCATCTCATTGCGCACGGTGAAATACAGGTTCTCGGCGCGCAGGTCGGTGATGGTGTAGCACGGGCCTTCCAGGTGGTCGGCGAGGGCCTGGGCCAGCCCCTGGTCGAAGGCGGCGTGCTCCATGTTGATCACCACGCTGTGCACCTTCTCCGAGGCGATCAGGTCGGCGAAGCGGTTGGCCTCTTCCTGCGGCGGCATGTGCCCCAGCGAGACGTTGCCCGCGCCGTCGGTGAGCAGGATCAGCAGCGGCATTACGTCCGGGTGGAGCGTCTTCTCGCGGTGCAGCACCTCATAAGCCATCTCCAGCCCGGCGGAGAGCGGCGTCTTGCCGCCTACGGGGATATCGGCCAGCACGCGCTGCGCGAGCTGCACCGAATTGGTGGGCGGCAGCACCAGCGTAGCGCGGTCTTTCTGGAATACAATCAGCCCCACGCGGTCGCGGCGCTGGTAGGCGTCGGTAAGGAGCGAGAGGATCGCGCCCTTGGTGGCAGTCATGCGCTCGGAAACAGCCATCGACCAGGACGCATCCACCAGGAACAGCACCAGGTTGGCAGCGCGGCGCACGCGCACCTTGCGCATGTAGTCCGAGGGGGCCACGGCGAAGGCCACGCGCTTGCGCTGCTCGGCCCGGCGCTTCTGGAACGGCGCGGCGGCGCGCATGGTGGCATCGAAAGCCAGGTCTTCGGCCTTGCCCGGCGTGGGGCGCGCCTGGATATAGCGCCCGCGGTGGCGGTCGGTGCGCGTGCGCGAACGCCGCCCGCCCTGCTTGCGCATCATCTTATCCAGCGGCGTGTCCAGGCGGCGCGGCTCGAACGACTGGCCGGTCTTGGGCTTTTGCCCGCCTTCCCACCAGTTGGCAGTGTAGTTATCAAAGACGTTCTGCGGGGCGTTCTCGGTCTCGCCCGGCTCGGGCTGGCCTTCCTCGCTGGCCTCGTCAACTACTTTTTTTTTACAGCCCCCTGGTCGCCTTCTTCCTGGCTGGGCTGCGGCTCACCGGACGTGCTGGCGCCCTGCAACTGCTCGATGCGCTCCTGCAGGTCTTCCATGGTCATCTCGGCCTGCTGGAACGGCCCGCGCTTGAGGCGGTGCGGCAGCGCCAGCTCGGCGGCCAGGGCGATATCGCGGTCGGTGATGCTGGAGCGGCCTTCAAAGGCAGCGTGGGCGCGGGCGGTCTTGAGGATCACCAGGTCCGAGCGGTGGCCGTCGACATGCAGCGAGGCGGTCAGCGCGGCGATGGAAAGCAGGTCGCGGCGGGTGTGTGAAACGCGGTCCACCAGCCGGCGGGCAGAGTCGATCTGCTGCGAAAGCTCCTGCTCGCGCGGCAGCCACTCCTCGCGGAAGTTCTGCGGATCGCCCTCAAACGCCAGGTTGCGTTCCATTATCTGCACGCGCTCGCGCGGCTCGCGGATGCCGTAGATCTCCACCGACAGCGCGAAGCGGTCGGTGAGCTGGGGACGCAGGTCGCCTTCCTCGGGGTTCATGGTGCCCACCAGGATAAAGCGCGCCGGGTGGGTGAAGGAAATGCCCTCGCGCTCGACGATGTTCATACCCATCGCGGCCGAATCGAGCAGTACGTCCACCACGTGATCGTCGAGCAGGTTGACCTCGTCAATATACAGCAGGCCGCGGTTGGCAGCCGCCAGCACGCCCGGCTCGAAGCTGCGCTCGCCCTTTTGGATGGCGCGCTCGATGTCCAGCGTGCCCACCACGCGATCTTCGGTGGCGGAAACGGGCAGGTTGACGAATGGCGTGTGGCGCGTGGTGACGGGCAGCACCTGGCCGGCGGCCACGCGCTCGCGGCACTCGGTGCACCAGGTGACGGGCGAATCGGGGTCGCAACCAAAGCGGCAGTCGGAGACGACTTTGACGCTGGGCAGCAGGGCGGCCAGGGCGCGCGCGGCGGTCGACTTGGCCGTTCCGCGTTCGCCGCGGATCAGCACGCCGCCGATGCGCGGATCAACTGCGTTGAGCACCAGGGCGCGGCGCATGCGCTCCTGGCCGACGATGGCGGTGAAGGGATAAATGGTGGGCATAGATCGAGTCGGTTCCTTCAAAACCTGAGTGTATGACAATGGAAGTTTACCACAACTGGAAGAGCGTGGCTGGCAGCGGCGCGGCACAGATTTTGCGCGCCGCGCCAAAGTGCAAACTGCCTGTCAGATGCACCCCCATCGCGGCATCCTACATTGGCCGCCCGGGTGGCTACACCACCATCCTGAGCAAAAACACGGTAGGGATGCCCTGCCCCGAATGTGAGCGTACCATCCGCAAAGAAGCCTACATGGGCGGCAGCATCTATTATTGCCCGCAGTGCCAGGCAGCGGAGAAGCAGGCGGCATAACCGGGACTATCGTAACCCCTTAACCGTTCCAGATTCCATCTTCCCCGGCCGGATGGGCGCGGTATAATGAAGGTTGATTGCCAAACCCCTTCAATGGAGAAGATCATGGAGCGAACGCTTCGCGTACTGGTGGCAAAACCCGGATTAGACGGCCATGACCGTGGCGCCAAAGTGGTAGCGCGCGCGCTGCGCGACGCCGGGATGGAAGTGATTTATACCGGGCTGCGCCAGACGCCCGAGATGGTGGCCGAGGCCGCGCTGCAGGAAGATGTGGACGCGGTAGGCGTTTCGATCCTTTCCGGCGCGCACCTGGCGCTGGTTCCGCGCATCGTGGCGCTGCTGCGCGCCAACGGGCAGGAGAACGTCAAGGTGTTTGTGGGCGGCATCATTCCCGAACAGGACATCCCCACCCTGCTAGACGCGGGCGTGTTCGCGGTTTACGGGCCGGGCACTTCGACCGAGAAAATTGTGGAAGATATCCGCCGGGCGGTGACCGGCGAAGCGGCGGCCCCGGCGGTATGACGGCTTCGCCTTCCCCGCTGGCCCAGGCAGTGCTGGCCGGTGACCGGCTGGCGCTGGCGCGCCTGCTGACCCAGGTGGAAAACCAGACCCGCGCCGGGCAGGATGCCCTGGACGCGCTGTTCGCGCGCACGGGGCGGGCGCACCTGGTGGGCATCACCGGCGCGCCGGGCACGGGGAAGTCGTCACTCACCAACCAGCTCGCGCGCGCCCTGCGCCAGCAGTCCAACGGCAGCAGCCCGCACCGCGTGGGCGTAATCGCCGTGGACCCGTCCAGCCCGTTCACCGGCGGGGCGCTGTTGGGTGACCGGGTGCGCATGCGCGACCTGGCCGGTGACCCGGGTATTTTCGTGCGCTCGATGGCATCGCGCGGGGCGCTGGGCGGCCTGGCGCGCGCCACCGCGGCTATGGCCCAGGTGTTGGACGCCGCCGGGTACGACATGATCCTGATCGAAACCGTGGGCGCGGGGCAGTCTGAAGTGGATATTGCCCGGCTGGCGCACACCACCGTGGTGGTGGAAGCGCCGGGCCTGGGTGACGACATCCAGGCGATTAAGGCCGGTATCTTAGAAATTGCCGACATCCTGGTGGTCAACAAGGCCGACCACCCCGGCGCCGAAAACGCCGAGCGCGCGCTGCGCGCCATGCTGGAGATGGCCGCCGCGCACTGGGCCGGGCATCACGGCGCGCAGAGCGTGCCGGAAATGCCCGCCGCGGATCGCGAAAGCGGATGGCAGGTGCCCGTCTACCAGACGGTGGCCACGCAGGGCCAGGGCAGCGCCGAAGTGTGCGCCGCCATCCTGCGCCACGCGGCCTACCTGCGCGAGAGCGGGCTGTGGCGCGAGCGCGAGACCTACCGGCTGCGCAGCGAGCTGAACGCCGCGCTGCAGGCCGCGCTGGTGCAGCACTGGCGCAGCCGCGTGCCGGATGCGCTGTACGAGCAGACGGTGGACGCGCTGGTGGAGCGCAGCCTGAGCCCCAGCCAGGCCGTGCGCCGGCTGGTGGAACCGGAGATATTGTAAGCACGCGCCCGGCCGCGAAAAGCCAGGGCGTTTGGCACAACGAGACCGCAGACGAGTGAGGAGAAGGTTCAAGATGGAACGCGTATTAATTGGAGATCTTCGCAAGCACATTGGGCAAACCGTTACCGTACAGGGCTGGCTGCAAACCCTGCGCGACCAGAAGAAAATGCAGTTCCTGGTAGTGCGCGACACGACCGGCATGGTGCAGGTGGTGGCCGAAAAGGCCGCCAACCCCGACCTGGCGGCGCAAATTTCGGCGCTGACCCAGGAATCGAACCTGACCCTCACCGGCATGGTAATCGACAACCCGATCGTCAAGCTGGGCGGGCTGGAAATGCAGCTTGCCACGCTGCAGGTGGAAAATCTGGCGGCCTCGCCGCTGCCCTTCGACCCATCGGCGGAAACGCTGCCCACGCTGGATTTCCGCATGGACTGGCGCTTCCTCGACCTGCGCCGGCCGCAGAACCTGCTGCTGTTCCAGGTGCAAACCACGCTGGAGCAGGCCTGGCGCGAGTACTGGCTGCAGAATGGCTTTGTGGAAATCCATTCGCCCAAGCTGATGGGCAGCCCGAGCGAGAGCGGCGCCGAGCTGTTCGAGGTGGCATACTTCGAGCGCAAGGCTTACCTGGCGCAGTCGCCGCAGTTCTACAAGCAGATGGGCATGTCCGCCGGCTTCGACCGCGTGTTTGAGGTAGGTCCGGTGTTCCGCGCCGACCCCAGCTTCACCTCGCGCCACATGACCGAATTCACCGGCATTGATATGGAAATGTCGTGGATCGAATCGCACGAAGACGTGATGGCCTTCCAGGAGCGCTGGCTGCAGTTCGCCTGGCAGGCGGTCAAAGACCGTCACGGCGAGGCCATCCAGCAGTTGTTCGGGCGCGAGATCGTCGTGCCGGAAGTGCCCTTCCCGCGCATCCCCATGAAACAGGCGCTGGAAATCCTCAGGCAGGAAAACTACACCCTGCCAGCCGAGAAGAAGGGCGACATTGACCCGGGCGGCGAGCGCACCCTGGCCGACTGGGTGAAGCGCGAATACGACCATGAGTTCTTCTTCCTCACCGACTGGCCGATCACCGTGCGCCCGTTCTACCACATGCGCTACGAAGACCAGCCCGAGATCACCAAGAGCTTCGATCTGATCGCCGGTGGGCTGGAGATTGCCACCGGCGCGCAGCGCGAGCACCGCTACAACGTGCTGGCGCGCCAGGCGCAGGGCAAGGGCCTGGGGCTGGAAAGTATCCAGTTCTATCTCGATTTCTTCAAGTTCGGCTGCCCGCCGCACGGCGGCTTTGGCCTGGGCCTCTCACGCACGCTGGTGGTGCTGCTGGGCCTCACCAACATCCGCGAAGCAGTGTACCTGTTCCGCGGGCCCAACCGCCTGGAGCCGTAAGATGATCAGCGGCGCGCATATTCGCCTGCGACCCATCGAGCGGGAAGAGGTCCCGCTGCTGGCGCGCTGGTTTAACGACCCGGAGATCACGCAGTGGATCCGGATCACTTACCCGATGGCACTGGGCGAAGAAGAGCGCTGGTACGAGCAGATGTTACAGCGGCCGCCGGAGCTGCACCCGTTGATGATCGACGTGGAGACGGACGAAGGCTGGCTGCCCATCGGCAACTGCGGTTTCAACCAGGTATCGTGGGTAGACCGCAGCGCCGAAGTTGGTATCGTTATTGGTGAAAAACGCTTCTGGAGCAAAGGCCACGGCGGCAGCGCCCTGCGGCTGATGCTGCGCTTTGGGTTCGATCATCTCAACCTGAATCGCATCTGCTTGGAAGTGCACGCGGATAACGCGCGTGGAATCCGATCGTATGAGAAGGCCGGTTTTGTTCACGAAGGACGCAAACGACAGGATACGTACAAGAACGGGAAGTATGAGGACACGCTGATCATGTCGGTGCTGCGTTCGGAGTGGGTTGACCGGCCGGTTTAGACTGGAGCTGTCATGCCTGTAGCAACCCATTCACGTCTCGATCGCATGAAATACGGTGACATCAAGCTGTATGCCGGCACGGCCTGCCCCGAGCTGGCCAGCAAGATCGCGCAGTATCTCAACATCCGCCTGTGCGAGCGCGACGTGGTAACCTTTCCGAACGACAACCTGTTCGTCAAGCTGCACAGCAGCGTGCGCGGGCAGGACTGCTACGTGGTGCAAACCACATCAGCGCCGGTGCACCGCAACCTGATGGAACTGCTAATCATCCTGCAAACGCTGCGGCTCGATTCCGCGGCGCGCATCACCGCCGTGATCCCTTACCTGTGCTATGCGCGTTCGGATAAGAAAGACCAGCCGCGCATTCCGATCACGGCGCGCCTGGTAGCAGATATGATCGAAGTTGCCGGCGCCGACCGTTACATCACTCTTGACCTGCACGCCGGGCAGATCCAGGGCTTTTTCTCCATCCCCGGCGATGTGCTCACCACCTTTTATATCCTCACGGATTACCTCAAGAGCATCAAATCGAGCATGTATTCGCCGGTGGTAGTCACCGCCGACCTGGGGTTTGCCAAGAAAGCGCGCAATTACGCCGCCATGCTCAACCTGCCGCTGGCGTTTATCGAAAAGCGGCGGCTGGGTAACGACTCGCGCGCCGAAGCGCTGACGGTCATCGGCGACGTGGCCGACCGCGACGTGATCATCGTGGATGACGAGGTGGACACCGGCGGCTCGATGGTGCAGGCGGTGAGCCTGGTGAAGGAATATGGCGCCCGCGATGTGTACATGAGTTTTGTGCACCCGGTGTTTTCCGCCACCGCGGCGCAGCGGCTTTCGGCGCTGCCGGTGAAGGAATTTATCACCACCGATACCATCCCCGTGCCGCAGGAGAAACGCGCCCTGTTTGGCGACCGGCTGCGCACGCTGACGGTTTCCGGGCTGATCGCTGAAGTAATCCTGCGCGCCAACGAAGGCCGCAGCGTAGGCGAAATGTTCAACGAGTGAGCCGGCTATGCCAGAACTACCGGAAGTGGAAACGATTGTACGCGCGCTGCGCGACGGGGGACGAGGCGGACCGCCGCTGCCCGGGCGCGTGGTGCGCGGCTTCGAGCTGGCGTGGGAGCGCACGCTGGCCGAGCCGCCGGTAGAAGAGCTGGCGCACCGGCTGGCGGGCCAGTCGGTGACGGGTGTGGAGCGGCGCGGCAAATTCCTGGTCATTCGCCTGAGCGCCGACGCGCTGCTGGTGCACCTGCGTATGAGCGGCGATTTGCGCGTAGAGCCAGGAGTGGACGAAACGGGCAGCCCGCTGCCGCCCGGCCCGTACGACCGCATGGCGGTGTATTTTGAAGACGGCTACCGGCTTGCCTTCAGCGACGCGCGCAAGTTTGGCCGTGTGTGGCTGGTGAGCGATCCCGAGCTGGTGCTGGGCGGGCTGGGTCCCGAGCCGTTTGACCCGGCGCTGACGCCCGAACGCTTCCAGCAGATGCTGGCACGACGCCGGCGGCTGCTCAAACCCCTGCTGCTGGACCAGACTTTCCTGGCCGGGCTGGGCAACATCTACACCGATGAAGCCCTGCACCTGTCCGGCCTGTATCCGGGGCGGCTGTCGCATACGCTCAGCGCCGAGGAGTCGGCGCGGCTGCTGGCGGCCATCCGCGCGGTGCTGGAAGAAGGCATCCGCCGTAACGGAGCCAGCTTCGACTGGGTCTACCGCGGTGGTGAATTTCAGAATACCTTTCGCGTCTACCAACGTACCGGGTCGCCCTGCCCCGTGTGCGGCCACCCTGTGGAGCGCACGGTGATGGGGCAGCGCGGCACGCATTACTGCCCAATTTGCCAACCACGCGAGGTGTAACATGTCGAATATGTTTATGATGCTATTGGGTGTCCTGGTCGTGCTGGTGGTGATCATCGCCGCCGTGCTGCTGGTGGTGCTGATGGTGCGCAATTCGCGCAAGAGCGATGGCGCGGCCGCGCCGGTCGAAGAAAAGAGCCGCTACACCCCGGTGGCGCGGCTATGGCGCGACCCGGCCAACAACCAGCTCCTGGTGGAGCAGGATGGGCGCATCCTCTCCAGCGCCAATTCCCTGAATGATACGCAACGCTCGCTGTTGAAGAGCGCCGGGCAAGACCTGCTGGCATGGGCCGGCGGCACGCTCGCGTCCAGCGGGCCGCAAATCTCGTCGACGCGCGCGGAACCGCCACCCAAGGCCTTTGACCGCGAGCAGTTTTTTGTCCCTGAGCCGCCCGCCCCGGTGATCACACCGCCGCCGGCTGCGCCTACGGCCGGCACACCCATCGCGCCACCCAAGAGCATCGTGGGGCAGATTGACGAAGTGCTGCAGGAAATGCTGGCCGGGTCGAACCTGTCCAACAGTGCCATCCGGCTGGTGGAAGAGCCGCGGCATGGCGTGATTGTTTGGGTGGGGCTGAAGCGTTACGAAGGCATCGACGCCGTGCCGGACGAAGCCGTGCGCGCCATGATCCGCGCGGCGGTGAAGGAGTGGGAGCGGCGCTCGGCGGACAGCAGCAAAGCCTGATGGGGCGTTTTCAGGTACAATAAGCGGGAAGAGGAGACGCACCCATGTCGACGGCGGAAGAACGGCTGAGAATTTTAAAAATGGTCCAGGAAGGCAAGATCACCGCGGAAGAGGCGATCCAGTTGATCGACGCTTTGGACGCGCATCCCGATCCGTTGGCGCCGCCAACCGCCCCGGAACCCCCGCCCCCGCCGCGCATGGGCAAGTGGCTGCGCGTGCGCGTCACCGATACCAACACCGGCAAAGTACGCGTCAACGTGCGCCTGCCGATCAACGTAGTAAGCGCCGGGTTGAAAATGGGCGCGAAGTTCTCTCCCGAAGTGGAAGGGCTGGATATGGACCAGTTGATGGGCTTTGTCCGCTCCGGTGAGGTGGGCCAGGTGGTAGATGTGTTCGACGAGGAAGATGGCGAACACGTCGAAGTGTTCGTGGAATAAAACAGCGCGGGCCGGTGGATCACCGGCCCGCTTGATTCTCGATACTATCCCGCTTCGATGCGCTCGATGTCCGGGAAGAACTGGCGCACAGTGCCGGCCACCCAGCCTTGCAGCGTGGTGGGCGAGAGCGGGCAGCCCAGGCAGGCCCCGCCCAGGTGCACCACCAGCACCTTGCCATCAAAGCTGACCAGCTCTACACTGCCGCCGTGGAAATGGTTAATGTAGGCGTCAAGCTGCTCAATCAGCGCTTTCATGCGCTCTTCATCCGAATAGCTGGGGGGATTGGGGTTCTGGGTCATGCGTTCGGGTCCCTTCTATCGCTATTATCGCATAAATTCAATGCGCGGGTGAGGATCGAAAGCACTTCGCTGTGGGTGTCGTTCAGGCGCACGGCAATCCCACCGGCCAGGCGGTCGACGAAGATTGCGGCGGTCTGGCGATACTGCTCGCAAAAGCGCCGCAGCCCGGAAGCGGGCACGCACAGGGCGGTGGTATTACACGCGGCCAGCGCGCTGGACGTGTAAACATCGTGCCCCAGCGCGGCGGACCAACCAAACACACCCCCCGGTTGGATGCGCGCCACGGTCAGTGCCGGGCCATCGTACGGCTTGTAGCTGATGGTGATTTCGCCCTCGGCCACAATGTAGAGGTTCATGGCCGGCTGGCCCTGCTCGAAAATGGAGATGCCCGCGGGATACTGGCAGCGTACCAGAAGCGTATCGAGGTGGTGAAGCTGCTCGGTGCTGAGCCCGGAGAATATAGAAAGGCCGGCGTACGCTTCTTCTAACATTGCAATTATGTTAATGATTGCGAATCGCCCGGGATAGTGGCATCTATCCTAAATGCATTGACAAACCTCATTCCAGCCGCCTGACACGGGTGACAGCGCCTTGACGATGGGCAGCGTTTGGGTTATTCTCTCTCCCACCTGGAGGACTCCTTGAACTTCGAACGAACCAGACGCAACACGCTGCGCGCGCTCAACGTGTATGCCGAGAACCTTGCTGCTTTCCAAAACAACGCGCGCATGTACCTGATCAATGCCGTCGTCCTGGGTGTTGCGTCCGGGATTTTCCGTTTATTATTCAATTTTTACGTGCTGAGCATGGGCTACGATGAAGCCCTGCTGGGCAACCTGGTGACCGCCAGCGCCATGACTTCGCTGATCGTAGCGCTGCCGATGGGCTACCTGGCCGATCTGCTGGGGCGCAAGACCGCGCTGATCCTGGGCGGGGCTGGCTCGATGATCGCCGTGGCGATGATGGTGCTGTTCCCATCCGTACCGGTGTTCATCGCCATGAACATGCTGATGGGCCTGGCGCAAAGCCTGGCCGGCGTGACGATGGGCCCGTTCCTGATGGAAAACAGCTCGGAAAAAGAGCGCACCTACCTGTTCAGCTTTGCGTCCGGGCTGACAATGGCCTCGCAGTTTATCGGCAACTGGCTGGGCGGGCTGCTGCCCACATGGATGGCCGGTTGGATGGCTGTCAGCCCCACCGCCACGCCCGCCTATGCCGGCGCGCTGGTGACCAACGTGGTGCTGGGCATGGTCGGCGTGATGCCGCTGCTGTTTATCCGCCAGCCGCAGCATGGGCGCGACCGCAACGCCGTGTTCGCTCCGCTGGCCGTGGCGCGCGAGAACCCGGGCAACATCGGCAAGCTGATCCTGCCTACGCTGGTTACATCCATCGGCGCGGGGCTGATCATGCCGTTTATGAATGTCTTTTTCCGCCAGGTGCACCACCAGCCCGACCCGGCAATTGGGGCAATGTTCGCGTGGAGCTCACTGGCGATGGGCGTTGGGCTGCTGATTGCCCCGCCGCTGGCCGACCGGATGGGCAAAATCCGGCTGGTGGTGATCACGCAGGCGCTTTCCATTCCCTTCCTGATCGGGTTGGGCTTTGCGCCGTGGTTCTGGCTGAGCGTGATTTCGTATTACGTGCGCGCCGCGCTGATGAACATGAGCGGGCCGGTGTACCAGACGTTTGTGATGGAGAACGTTGACCCCAAGGCACGCGCCACCATCGCCAGCCTGGTGAGCATGGCCAACAATTTCGGCTGGGCGCTCAGCCCCACCATCAGCGGGTGGATCCAGGTCAACTACGGTTTTGGTCCCGCATTCCTGGGAACGCTGGTACTATATGTAGTGTCGATCAGCCTGTACTGGAAGTTCTTCTGGCCCCGCCGCCAGCCGCCGACCGTTCGGCCGGCCACGGGCGCGGTGGGGAGCTATCCTGCGCTGCGAAAGGACAAATAGACGATGGAAATGGTAGTGGAATTCCCGGGTGGGGCGCGCGTGGACGCGCATTTCAATGATTACACCGTGAAGACCGACCAGCCGGCGGCGGGTGGCGGGGAAGGCTCAGCGCCGACGCCGTTTGCGCTGTTCCTATCGTCGATTGCCACCTGCGCGGGAATTTATGTGCTGGGCTTTTGCCGCCAGCGCGGGCTGCCCACGGATGGCATCCGCATCGTGCAGCGCGCGCTGCGCAACCCGATGACCGGCATGGTGGGGCAGATCGAGATGGAGATCCAGGTGCCGGCTTCGTTCCCGGAGAAGTATTATGAGGCCCTGGTGCGCTCGGCGGATCAGTGTGCGGTGAAAAAGCACCTGGAGAACCCGCCGCAGTTCAAGGTCTACACGCGCTGCGTTGAGTAATTTCTCCTACCCCAACGCCAGCTCGCGCAGAACGATCTCCAACGCGCGGGCAGTGGTTTCGAGGGCCATAGATGCGGCCGGCGGGCCGGTAAAGATGGCGGCCTGCGCAGGCAGCAGCGGCAGGTGAATAAACCCGGCCGGCACGTGCGCCTGGCCGCTTTCGCGCAGGTGGTGCAGCAAGGTGTACATCACCTGGTTGCACAGGTAAGCGCCAGCGCTGAGCGACAGCTCGGCAGGAATGTCCGCGGCAAGCAGCGCAGCGTGCAGGCGCCGCACAGGCAGAGTGGCAAAATAAGCGTCCGGGCCGCCCGGAATGACCGGCTGATCCTGGCGTTTTGCGCCGCTGTTATCGGGGATGGCGAAATCCAGCAGGTTGACCGCAACGCGCTCAATGGATACGCGCGCGCGCCGCGCGGCCTCGCCCAGGCAGACCACGGCCTCGGGTTTGGCCGCGGCCACGGCATCCAGCAGGGCGGCCGGGGCGCGCAGTGTGTCTACCGGCAGTATGACGGTGGTAAGCTCGATGCCGGGGATGGACATGTCAGCCAGGTGGTTGACCAGCCGCTCGGATGGGTTTATGCTGCTTTCGCCAAAAGGCTCAAATCCAGTGAGCAAGATGCGCATGGGGGTATTGTAATCCAATTCATAAAAAATGCCCCGGCCAGAGGTTCTGGCCGGGGCTGCCCGTGAAGGGGCCGGGCGGTTGAGGTTATTTCACATAGATCTGCATGGGCAAACTGCACAGATTGGTGCTGCCACTGACGATGCCCCAGGTGGTGGAGTAGTAGCCCGAGTACTTGGGGGCAACCATATCGACCACGATGGTGATGCTCTCGCCGGGTTTGACGGTCTTGGGCAGATCGTAGCGGCTGGCGCGCTTGTGCATCTCAGTGCCGCTGATGAAGGCGTAGTCCACGCTGCTCAGGTCCCAGTTCTTGCTGCCGGTGTTCTTCACCGTCCATTTGGCGTCAAACTCGCCGCCCTTGCTTATGGAGCCGGGCACGTTGCTGGTGACGGTGCAGCTGCCAACGCTGGGCACAGGGGTGGCGGTGGAGCCGGGCACAACCGTGGAGCCGGGGGTGACGATGGCGGTGTCAACGTTCTTGAAGGCATTGTAGGCGTAGTACCCGCCGGTGGTGCTGTCGAGGCGGATGGAGACCAGCTCGACGTTGTTGACGGCCCCGGGCAGGTTGACGGTGAAGCGGAAGCTGCCGCCGTTGCCGGAATTGATCGTGCCGACTACCTCGCTGCCCTTCCAGAAGTTGTAGAACGGGCCGATGCGAATGCGGAAGTTGAGGTTGGCCGGGAAGTTATTGGCATCAATGGTAACGGTCTTGTTGGCGCTCACGCCGGCGATCTTGATATTGATACCCTTGCCGGTGACCGGGATGTTGCCGACGATGGTGGGAACCGGGGTGGGTGTGCTGCCGCCGGAAGCGGTGACGTTGTTGAACCAGTTGTAGGCATAGTAGCCGTTGGCGCTTTCCAGGCGGATGGCAAGCTGGGGCTTGCCCTTCAGCTCAGCCGGGATGGCGTAGGTCTCTTCAAACGCGCCGCCGGCGCCGGTGTTGGTCTGGGTGACAATGATGCCATTGACGCCCGCCTTGCCGATCACATCCATGCGCACGGTAAAGAGCGTGTTGGCCGGGAAGCTGCTGGTGCGAATACGCACCGACTCATCGGGCTTGACGCTGACGATAATGAAGCTGGGGATGCCACCGTCGGCATGCACTGCGGGCATGGGGGCCGCGGCAAGCAGGATAAACAGGGCCGCGAAGGCTGCGATCAGGCGATACAGTTTCGAAAGCTTTTGCGTTTTCATCGAAAAACTCCTTGGGGAAGGCTCCCCGTGATGATGAATTGTTCCGTATTACACGTAAGACGAATGAAAGACGAAAAAGTTCCCGGTTTTTGTAAGGAGTTTGTAAGATTTTTAGTGAAACAAACAGCAGGGCGGCACGCAAGCGTGCCGCCCTGCTGTTTGTGCAAAGAGACGTTACAGCGATGCGACGAAGTCGCGGATGCGCTGGGCTCCGTCGGCGAGCATTTCGTCAGAATTGGCAAACGACAGGCGCACGTGGCCTTCCCCTGCATGGCCGAAGGCCACGCCCGGGGTGACCGCCACGCAGGAACCATCCAGCAGCCGGTCGGCGAAGGTGGTTGAATCCAGCCCGGTGCCGGAAATGTTGGGGAAGACGTAGAACGCGCCCTGCGGCAGCTCGCACGTAATGCCGGGGATCTGGTTGAGCGCAGCCACCAGCATATCGCGGCGCACCTGGTAGCGGCCGAGCATATAGCGGGTGTAATCCTGCGGGCCTTCCAGCGCGGCCACGGCGCCCTTCTGCACGAAAGACGTGGCGCAGGTGGTGGAGTGCTGGTGAATCTTGAGCATCTGTTTGATGCACGTCTCCGGACCGGCCACGTAGCCCAGCCGCCAGCCGGTCATGGCATGGCTCTTGGACAGGCCGTTGAGGATCAGCGTGCGCGGCAGCATGCCAGGCAGGCTGGCAATGGAAATGTGCTGGTTATTATCGTAGGCCAGGGTCTCGTAGATTTCGTCGCTGAGCACCAGCAGGTTGTGCGCCTGGGCCTGCTCAGCCAGCACATCGAGCTGGGCGCGCGTCCACATCTGGCCGGTAGGGTTACCGGGGGTATTGAGGATCACCAGGCGCGTGCGCGGGCTAATCGCTGCTGCCAGCCGCTGCTTGAGCATGTCTGGCGTGGTGGCGGAGTTCATCTCCACCTGCACCGGCAGCGCGCCGGCCAGCTCGACGCACGGCGCATAGGACACCCAACCGGGGTCGAACAGGATGGCTTCATCGCCAGGGTTGAGCAGCGCCTGCGCAATGATAAACAGCGCGTGCTTGGCCCCCGGCAGCACCAGGATTTCTTTCTTGGGGTTGTACTGCGCGCCGTTATCGCGCTCCAGCTTGTTGGCAATGGCCTGCAACAGCTCGGGGATGCCGCGGCTGGGGGTGTAATGCGTAAACCCGGCCTGCAGCGCCTCGATAGCCGCGGCGGTGACGTGCGGTGCGGTGGGAAAATCGGGATCGCCGCCGCTCAGGTCTACCACCGAGCAGCCCGAGGCTTTCAGCTTGCGCGCCTTATCCATAATGGCGACGGTGGCAGATTCGCTTAAGTTCAATACGCGGTCGGCGACAGGGATCAATTGTTCGGGCATATCCTCTCCATCCATTGACGAATGTCGGTTTGCACCGCAAACATACCCGGGTGCAAGATTACGATATCACAAGCGCCGCGGGCGTGTCAATGGAAGTTGGGCCACACATGTCAGACAAAGATCACTCTTCGGCCGTGGGAGATGGCAGGATATTGAGGCTGGGGTCGCAGGGTACGCTGAACAACTCGAGCTCGGAGCCGATGCGCACGGCCAGTTGGCCGGTGCTGCTCCAGTGCGTCTCACGCTTCCAGGTCTCGCTGAAGAAAATGGGCAGCGCGGACGAGTTGACCATAACCACCTGCGCGGCAGTTTTCGACCCCGTCAGCAGTACCCACAGGTAGCCATCCTGATCAAAGTAAGCCACGCGCGAACCGTCGGCCGACCAGTTGGGGTCGTTGAGCACCGGGTAGGTGTCTTCATCATAGGTGAGCTGGTTGCGCGGTGCCATCCACAGCCGGGCGATAGCGGTTGGGGCGGGGGTCTGGATGACGGAAGGCACTTCGGTCTTCTGCCCGCCCGGCACGCTGACCTGCAGCTCTTTATAACAGCCCACGCCGCACGACACGAAGACGTTGAGGCGGTTTTCCAGCGGCCACGAATGCAGCATCTTGGGGCTGGCGTAGGAGTCCAGCACAGCCTCGCTGCCGGGGAACAGGTCTTGCGGAGCGGAGCCATCCAGCCCGGCCACATACACGGTATAAACGTTGTCGTTGGGACGCAGGCCCACAAAGGCGATCTGCTCGCCGCTGGGCGACCACACCAGCCCGCCCCACGCCAGCGGAGCCACCGTCTGCACGGTTTTGAAGCCCGGGCCGGATGCCACCATCAGGCTGCCGGAGAACATGGCATGCGCGCTGATCGGAGCGATGTAGGCAATCTTATCGCCCTGTGGCGACCAGGCAATCTGGCTGCCCTGCTCTTCACTGGTGGCGATCACCTGGAACTGGGCGATTGGGCAGGAAAGCGCTTCACCCTGGGCGAAGCTGCCCAGCGCGGGGGTGGGGGTCACAGCCTGCGGCAGGGGCGTCTCTCGCGGCTGCCCGCCGGGGATCACGCCGCAGCCGGCGAGAAACAGGAACCAGAATAGAACCAGAGCTTTTCTCATAACAGCCCGATTGTACCAGACGATTTCACAATGTGAGCGGTTCGCGCCCCAAAGGGGCGCGAACCGCTCACATTGCCTTTATCCCTGCGGAAGGACGATGTGCTGGCGGCCGTCTTTGACCGGGAGCACCTGGAGCGAGACGCCGTAGGCCTCGCTGAGCAGCGCGGGGGTGAGCACGTCCAGCGGCTTGCCGGCGGCGCGCAGCTCGCCGGAAACCAGCAGCGCGACCTCGTCGGCATAGCGCAGCACCAGGTTGAGATCGTGGATGGCGAGCACCACCGCCAGGCCGTCATTGCGCGCCAGCGAGCGTACCAGGTCTAGCAGGGTAAACTGGTATTTCAAGTCCAGGTGGGTGGTGGGTTCGTCCAGCAGCAGCACCGGGGCGGATTGAGCCAGGGCGCGCGCCAGCAGCAGGCGCTGCTGCTCGCCGCCCGAAAGCTGGCCCACGCGCCGCGCGGCAAGCTGGATGGTGTGAGTGCGGCGCATGCAGTCTGCCACCACTTCTTCATCACGGCGCGAGACCTGCCCCAACCAGTTGAGATGCGGGGTGCGGCCCAGCAGCACGGTCTCCCAGGCGGTGAAGGCAGGCGGCAGGCTGCGCGCCTGGGGCACCACTGCCAGCAGCCGGGCGCGTTCGGCCGGGTGGATGCGCGCCAGGTCGTGCCCGCCCACGCGCACCTGGCCGCCGGTGAGCGGCAGCACGCCGCTGATGGCGCGGATGAGGCTGGATTTGCCCGCGCCATTGGGGCCAATAAGTGCCAGGATGCTGCCAGGGAGCACGCTGAAACTGACGTCGCGCAGCACGGGCGTGGCGCCATAGGCGGCGCCGAGCGCGCGCACGTCCAGCACGGGGGAATGCGAAGTGGAGCGGGGAGCGGGAGTTACCACGGGTTTTGCCCTTTCGCGCGGCGCAGGACGAACAGGAAGAACGGCGCGCCGGCAATGGCGGTAATGATGCCCACCGGGATCTCAGCCGGGGCCATGATCACGCGCGCCAGCACGTCGGCCAGCAGCAGCAGCCCGGCACCGGTGAGCATCGAAAGCGGCAGCAGGCGGCGGTAGTCGCCGCCCCACAGAAGACGCACCAGGTGTGGCACGATGAGACCCACAAAGCTGATGATGCCGGCGAAGGAGATGGCCGCGGCGGTGGAGAGCGTGGCCGCCACCACGATCACGCGGCGCACGCGGTCGACCGGCAGGCCGAGCTGCTGCGCCTGTTCGTCGCCGAACTGCAGCACGTTGAGCGCGTGGCCCATCACCAGCAGCAGCCCCAGGCCCACCACCACGTAAGGCAGGATGGCCATCACCGGCTGCCAGCCGCTGGCAGCCGCGCCGCCCAGCAGGAACACCAGCGCGCGGCGCAGCTCACCGCTGGCGTTAATCATCAGGAAAGACGTCATGGCAGTGGCAAACGAGCTGACCGCCACGCCCGCCAGCAGCATATTGGTCACCGGTAGGGTGCGGCCTACGCGCGCCAGCTCGTAGACGATGCCCACGGTGAGCAGCGCGGCGAGAAAGGCGGCCAGCGGCACGGCCATCATCCCCAGCGTCGAGCCGGTGAACCCCAGGCTGATGGCGATGATCGCACCCAACCCGGCGCCTGAAGCCACGCCGATCAGGTAGGGGTCGGCCAGCGGGTTGCGAAACAGGCCCTGATAGCCCGCGCCGGAACCGGCCAGCGCCGCGCCCACCAGGGCGATCAGCGCGGTGCGCGGCAGGCGCAGGCTGAACAGGATGGTCGCCAGCGGCGCGCTGGCCGGTTCCGGCGCCACGCCGCCAATACGCTGCCCGATGATCCGCAGCAGTACGGCGGGCGGGATGAACACGCTGCCCACCGCCACGCTGAGCAGCAGCGCGGCGGCGAGCAGAAGCAGGGCGGCCAGGTACGGACGCGCCAGGCGCATGGGTTACTCAAAGGCTCCCGGGTGGAGCAGTTTTGCCACCGTCTCCAGACCGTCCACCAGGCGCGGGCCGGGACGGCTGACCAGGTCATCATCGAAGGTGTAGATCTGGTTGTTCTGTACCGCATTGATGCCATCCCAGCCTGGGCGCTGCTTGAGGCTTTCGGGGGTCACGCCGTAGGCCGCGTCACCCAGCAGGATAATCGAGGGGTTCTGCACCAGCAGTTCTTCCTGACTGATCTGCGCCCAGGCCTGGTTCATCTTGCCCGCGGCGTTGAAGCCGCCGGCCATATTGATGAGATAGTCCATAAAGTTGCCGGGGCCGGCCGTCCAGGGCTTGGCCGGGTCGGAGCCGTCCAGCTCGTAGAACACCACCGGGCGGCTGGAGAGCGGGGCGATCTTCATCTGCACGTCACTGACGCGCTGGCGCAGCGACAGGTTGAGCGCCTGGGCTTCAGCATCGTGGCCGCTGAGCGCGCCAATGATTTCGATATTGCCATACAGGCCGTCAAAGTCTTTGGGGTTGGTGAGGTAATAGGCGATGATGCCCAGGTCTTGCAACGATTTTGCCAGGTCGGGCGGGTTGAGCTCGGAGAGCAGCACCAGGTCGGGCTGCAGGCGGGTAATTTCTTCCAGGTTATATTTGCCCATGTTGCCACCAATGGTGGGCAGGGCCGCGGCCGCTTCGGGATAATCGGAGAATTCGTCGCGCGCGATCAACTGCGCGCCGGCGCCAACCGCGAAGAGCAGCTCGGTGTTGGAAGGCGCCAGCGAGACGATCTTCTGCGCCGGGCCGGGCAGGGTCACGCTGCGGCCCAGGCCGTCGGTAAGCGCCAGCGACGCGGGCGCGACGGTGGGAGCAGTGGTGGCCGCGGGCGCGGCCGGCGCGCAGGCAGCGAGGAGTAGCGTGAGCGCGATGAGCGCGGGGATGAGCATGCGAAGCTTCTTCATAGCGTGTCCTTATCGGATGGCAGACAACTTGAATCATTGGAACCAGCGGCAAACATTGTCCGTGCGTGTTAAATTAAAATCCCTATCCAAAATCCAGGGAATAGGGAGCGGGGTCAAGGGTAACAGCAAGCGGTCACCAGCACGTTCCACCTCCTTTCCGCGAGGTTGTGGCACATGCCGATCCGGCGGGCGACCTGGCTTGAGGGTAAAGACCCTCATACAGTTGCGCGACAGCACCGGACTCACACCGGTTTCGCCATTATCCTTCCCATCCGGGGGGTTAGGACCGGAGCAGCTATTCGATTGAGATGATTGTATCCGCGGAAGGGTGAAGCGTCAAGGAAGGTGGGGGTTCCCGTTTCGAAAAAGATGGCGCGGCGCTTTGAGCGCCGCGCCATCGAAAACGATCAAAAATTATGCTGCCTGGCTCTGCGGCTGGCGCGTGTTGAGCAGGCGCACCACAACGAACATGGTGATAAAGTACGACAGGTAGGCGATCATCTCGGTCAGCGAAGGGTTGCCGTTATAGCCAAACATGGCCGTCAGCAGCCCGCCAAGCACCGAATTATCGGCCAGCAGCGGGTTGAGGTTGTAGACATTCTCCACCACGGCCGGGATCAGCCCGGCCTCATTGAACTCGTGCATGCCGTGCGCGAACAGGCCGGCGGCAAACAGGATCAGCAGGATATTGGTAACCTGGAAGAAGCGCCCCAGCGGCAGCCGGCGCGTGGACGAGAACAGCGCCCAGCCTAAAGCGGCGGCCGCGAGCAGGCCAAGCGCGGCGCCCAGCAAGGTGGATCCGCCCGAAGCGCCGGCCATGCCGGCCGCCAGCAGAAACAGCGCCAGCTCAATTCCCTCGCGGAACACGGCCAGGAAGGCAATGCCAAACAGCGGCCAGCGGTTGAGCGACAGCGCGCCGCGGCGCACCTGCGTTTCCAGGTCAGCGCGGTGCGAGCGCGACTGGCGTGACATCCAGAAGATCATCCATGTGAGCACGCCGGCCGCCAGCCACATGCTGACGCCTTCAAAGATTTCTTCAGCGTGGCCTTCCAGGCTGGCATCGAACAGGCGCAGGCCCAGCGCCAGCGCCAGGCTGGCCAGGAATGCAGCGGCCACGCCCAGCCAAACGGAGACTTTCAGCTCCGGGCGGTTGAGTTTGCGCAACACGCCCAGGACGATACCAACCACCAGGGCAGCTTCCACGCCCTCGCGCAGCGCGAGCAGGAATCCAGGGAGCATGTGTGTTTCTCCTGTGAGATGTAGGATATGCGTGAGCGGCGCGTGCCGTCCCAGGCGAAAGTAATTATACTAATCTTATCTTATTTGTCAATAAAATCATAAATATTCATGCGATCTGGTCCGCCAGGTAAGCAGCGTCCTGCCCCACCCCAGCGAGGATGCCGGACTTCTGCTGGTAGATCCACGGCATGCCGAGAAAATACAGACCCGGGTACTGCGTGACGCCGCGCTCCGTGATAGGAAAGCCGAGCTCGTCCACCACCGGCAGGGAAAGCAGTGAAAAATCGGGGCGGTAGCCGGTAGCCCATAGCACCGTGCTGACGCCGGTGGCGCGCAAATCCAGCTCGGTGACTTCGGGAGCGGCGTAGGCCTCGCGCCAGGTGGGCGGCTCTTCCGGCGGCACTTCCAGGTCGTTTTGCGCGATATAGCGCTCCACCAGGTTAATAATCATGCCACCCATCTGCGCTGAACGATCCAGGGTCTGTTTCAGGTCCGGCGCAAAATGCATTTTTCCGCCGGAATAGCCCACGGCGCGGCCCAGCAGGCGCACACCGGATTGGTACAGCGTGTGCGGGTTGAGGGTGTAGCCGCCCCGACGGCCGGTGACCAGCGGGTTGGGAACCAAGCGCTCCCTGGGCGACGCGAGCTGCGCGGCGGTCCGGTCGAAAAAACCGGTTTGGATGACCCAGTTGAACACATCGCGGCCGCGGTAACGGCGTGGCACGCACGGGGCGGGGCTGGCGCTGAAATACACCTCACGACTATCTTCATGCAGCTCCTCGGCGATCTGCCCACCGGACTGGCCCCCGCCCACTACCACAACGTTTCCCGGCGGCAGCGACGCGGGGCTGCGGTACTGGTCAGAGTGAAGCTGGTAAACAGAAGCGGGGATTTCTGTCGCGTACGCCGGGATTTTTCCGCGCTGGTAAAACCCGGTGGCAATCACCACGTTACGGGCGTGGTAAACGCGCTCAGCGGTGGTGACAGTGTAGCCATCATCCGCCGGGCCGGGCTGCACGGATGTAACGTGTTGTTGAAATTGCACCGGCAGGCGGTGCTGCTCCACCAGGCGCTCAAAGCGCGCCACGATAGCCTCGCGCGGCAGGTAGCCATCCGGGTCGTCGCCGTCGTATTCTGCGCCGGGAACGAGGAAGCTCCAGTTGGGAGTGACCAGGGTGAAGGAGTCCCAGCGGTGGTTGCGCCAGGCCTCGCCGGGCTGCGCGGCCTGTTCCAGCACCAGGTGCTCGCGGCCGCGCTGCGCCAGGTGATAGCTCAACCCCAACCCGGCCTGACCGCCGCCGACGATGATCGTCTCGATCTGATCGCGCATGTCGTTCCGATCCTTTCTACCGCTATAGCCCTACCCGTTCTAGCGCGATTATAGATATCGAGGGCATGAGAAAGCAATATATTCCTGTCGCGGCAAGGCTATACAAGTCCCTATATCCATGTTCGGCCAGCACGCGCGCCGCAAGATGCACGCAGCCATGCATGGTCCCGCAGCCTCGCCCA
>JBDHWQ010000033.1:0-22169 GCA_039810245.1 Longilinea sp.
GAGAGCACCACCTTGGCCGGGTTGTCTTTGGTCCATTTGTCGCCCGGGATGCCCAGCGCGGTGAGAATGCCCTTGGCCTGGTTGCGGCCAACTTCGACATTGTCAAACGACAGATAGGCCGCAATCTTCTGAGTCTTGATCAGGCGGTCGTAGGCGAGCACATGAACGCCAGCGGCAGCAGCCTTGTCAACCGCAGTAGCGGCCGCTTCACCGTCTTCGGCGATGACGATCAGGCCTTTGACGCCCTGCGCAACCATGTTATCGATCTGGTCGTTCTGCAGTTTGACGTCATGGTTGGCTTCCTGCACCAGCACTTCGTAACCTTTTTCTTCCAACAGCTTGGTCAGCAGGTCGGCTTCAGGCTTCCAGCGTTCGGTAGCGAAGTCCGAGAAAGACAGGCCAATCTTAATCTTCCCGCCGCTGGCGGCAGCCGGCTGCTCTGCAGCCGGAGCCGGAGCTGCCGCGGGCGTGCAAGCGCTCAGCGCTGCCAGCGCCATGCTCACCACCATAATGAGTGAGAACAACTTCAACAGTTTGCGTTTCATCACTTTTTCTCCCTGAGTATCCTGACTGGTACTTGCTTGATTTAACTTTATCGACGTTGGGTTTCGAAACTGGTCTTAAGTTCTCTTGGTTTTTTCCTCCTCTCCTGAATTGACCGGTAGCATCGGTGCTCGGAACAGGCTCGGATAAAGATGGTGCATACAGACCTGCTTTTCGAGATGCTTTGGCCAGGCCTAATTCACCGCTGCTTCCCGCAGAATGTCATCGAGAACCAGCGCAATTGCTCCCATTACACACGCGTCGGAACCGTGCGCCGAAGGAATGATTCTAAGGTTCTCGCGCCCCGGCGACAGCGTATTTGTGAGTACCACCTGCTCAACCTCTTTTAATAAAACTGAGCTGGCATGATTCAAAGCGCCACCTAAAACGACGACTTCAACATCAAACAGGTTGACCAGATTCGCAATTCCAATGCCCAGATAAAACGCTACTTTGCTCAAAGCATCCATAGCGGTTTGGTCACCACCTTTGGCTGCCCGCAATACATCTTCAAACATGATGTGATGCCCATCCATCACGATCTCTTGCAAAACCGATTTCGCCCCAAAGTCCAGCGAGCGCTGGATACGCTGCTCAACCGCCCGCGGGCCGACAAAGGTTTCCCAGCAGCCGCGCTTACCGCAGCCGCACAGCTCGCCATTGACATCCAGGGTCATGTGGCCGGCTTCGCCGGCGTAACCGCTCATTCCACGAAAAATTTTCCCGCCAATCACAATGCCGCTGCCCAGGCCAACGCCGGCGCTGAGGTAAATGAAGTCTTTTACATTGCGCGTGGCGCCAAAGTAATACTCGCCCAAAGCCGCCACATTTGCCTCATTTTCTACATAAATTGGGCAATCGAATTCGCGCGCCAGCAAATCACGAACGGGAACGTTCTCCCAATGCAGGTTCGGAGCCAGGCGCAGCAGGCCACTGGAGACGTCTACCAGACCTGGCACGCCAACGCCCACACCCAGCAAGCGAGATTTGCTGGCCTGGATAAAATCAGAAGCTTCTTTTGCCAAAATTGAGACCTGGGCCATGATCCCATCCTGGCCAAGCTCGGGCTTCGACATTTGCCGCTGACGCCATAAAACATTGGCGGCGAAATCGGTTACCACCAGCTCGATATAATCGACATTGATCTCGATCCCGAGGGCGCGGCCGCCTTCCGGGTTGATTTCCAGCAAACGCCCGGGTCGTCCGGGGCCAGCCTGCGAGAGATCGGTCTCATGGATCAGGTTCTCTTGAATCAACTCGCTGACAATATTGGAAACGGTACTCGGGTTTAAGCCGGTTTTATTTGCCAGCTTGGCGCGTGAAAGTGTTTTGTGCGTCCTGAATACTTCCAGGACCACAGACCTGTTCGTTTTCCTCACCCATGCCTGATCAGCAGTTACATTTGCCATCAGCTACATCGACCTCGGTTGGTATTAACATGAATTAGTTTATTGGGGCAATAAATTAAGTCCATTATAATTACTTGGCATATATTTATCAAGTATCTATTCTTAAAAATTGTCATGAGTTTTTTATATGCCTGTAAATACAAACCGAACCCCCTGGTCCCTCCCGTTCAGGCCGGTGGCCCGGCAGGGGCGAACAGCCGTTCTGATGCAGGAAAGTGGAAGCGGAAAGGACTTTTGGCCGCGAAGGCAACCTCCTCTGCGGGGGTTATGTCTGCCAGCACGCGATAAAACGCATTTCCTTCACGTTTTCTACGAGTTTTTGGTTACCCTCGCGGTTCGGATCAGTGCTGGCAGTTCGGGCAAAAATGCGTGTTGCGCCCGCCAATCCTCGTGCGGGTGATGCGCGCTCCACAGCGCGGGCATGGCTCGCCGGTGCGCTCGAACACGTTGCGGCGGTGTTTGGCGCCACCTGGCCGCCCGAACAGGTCACGCTGCGTGCCGCGCAGGGCAATACCTTCATTGAGCACCTGCACCATGGCCGCGTGCAGCCGGGAAATCTCTTCCCCCGTCATGGAAGCCGCCGCGCGGCGCGGGTCAATGCCCGCCACCCACAGGCTTTCATCCGCGTCGCGGTTTCCCAGCCCGGCCACCACGCGCTGATTGAGCAGCAGCGTCTTCAGCACCCCGCGCCGTCCACCGAGCTGTTTGGCCAGAATCTCGACCGAAAAATCCGGAGCCAGCGCCTCGGGGCCCAGCAGGCCGAGGTTGAGACGCCGCTCCAGTTCATCCGGTGCGGCCAGCGCGGTGCGGGCATAGCCCAACGTATCGGTCAGGCGCACATCCTCGTCGCGATTGAGGTGATAGATCACCAGCGTTTCCGGCACGCGCGGCTGGCTGGTGGGCACCAGCTTGAGCGTGCCCCACAGCATAAAATGCACCGAGAGCAGCAGGTCGCCCGACAGCGAAATGAGGATAAACTTGGCGCGCCGGTTGGCATCCAGCACTTCGCGGCCCTGGATCAGCGCCATGAATTCCGGCACAGACGGGAACAGCACGCTTTCCGGCAGCAGCACCTCTGCCCCGGTGATGGTGCGCCCCACCACCGCTTCGCACAGGTCGCGGACGATAATCTCCACTTCAGGAACTTCGGCCACGGCCTTTCCTTTCTGTTCAGGCAGCGGGCTGGTAACGCTGCGCCATGGCTATCCGCTTACTGAGGGCCGGGTGCGAGTAAAAGAAGAACTCCACCCACGGCTCAGGGTCCACCTCTGCCAGGTTCTGGTTGGCAAGGCGCGTCATGGCTGAGATAAAGGCGCGCGGATTATTGGTAGTTTCCAGCGCGTAGCGGTCGGCCAGGCGCTCGCGCCAGCGTGACAACGCGTTTTCCAGCGGCGTGGTCAGCAACCCGTACGCGCCGAGGATCAGCGCGAACAGCGGCAGCGCGGCGATATCTGCCGGGCCGTTGAAGCCGAATAAAGCCACGCCCCAGCGAAGTCCCACAGACGCCAGGTACAGCCCCACCAGCGTGATGAGCAACTGCGCGGCGATCAGCAGCGGGATATCGCGGTGCACGTGATGGCCCAGCTCGTGCGCCATCACGGTCTCGATCTCCTCAGTGGTGAACTCATTAAGCAGCGTGTCGCCCAAAATCACGCGGCGCGTATTGCCCAGCCCGGTCAGCGCGGCGTTCGCTGCCCGCGTGCGACGGCTCATGTCAAAGCGGTATACCCCTTGCAGGCGCGTGCCGGCCGCTTCCGCAAGACGGCGCAGCCGCGCCACAAGGTCGGCGTGCTCCTCGCCCAGCGGTACATACTTGTTGAACAGTGGCATCAATAGCACCGGGGCCAGGTTGGAGAGCAGCACCGAAAAAACCAGCAGGATGCCCGCCGCCCACAGCCACCACGTATCCGGAGCCCAGCGCAGCAGCGCGTAGATGATCTCCAGCATCAGCAGCCCAAACACGCCGCTGACCGCCAGCCCCTTCACCTGGTCGGTCACCCAGCCGCGCGTAGCCTGCGTGGACTGGCCATAGCGGTGCGGCAGGATGAAGCCGGTGTAATAGCTGAGCGGCAGGCTAAGCAGCAGCGAAATGCCGCCAAAGACGATGGCATAGCCCGCCACCAGCAGAAGCGGGTTGGCGCTGACCGACTGCATCGCGCTCTTGAGCGCCGCCGACCAGCCAATGACCAGCCAGGCCAGGGTATACATCACCCCAAAGATCAGATCGGCAATTGACCAGCGGCGCTGGATGCGGGCATATTCGCGCGCTTGTTTTTGGCGCTCAGGGTCTAATGTTGCGGTTTCCATGCCGCAAATTATAGCATCCTCAGGAATGATAATAAGCCATGACGACGGCCGGTTACGGCCGTCGTCATCACGATCATGTTCCCCTTACGGCACAAATACAGCGTTGACGGTCATCCCCCAGCGCAGGCGCGGGTCGGTTTCTTCCAGGCGGATGCGCACGGTATAGTTGATATCGCCGCTGCGCTCGGTGAAAATCTGGTCAATCGACTCGACCGTTCCGCGCAGAGTCAGGTCGGGCAGCGCGTCTGGCGTCACTTCCACCGCCTGGCCTACCGATACATTGACTACGTCCAGCTCGGTCAGGTCGCGCGTTTCCACCACCCACGCGCTGAAATCTGCAAGGGTGACCACCGCCTGCCCGGGGTTGAGCACTTCGCCCGGCTCCAGGTCGTGCAGGTCGGCCACGGTGCCGGCAAACGGCGCGGCCAGCGCGGCATCATTCAGTGCCTGCTGCGCGGCAGTCACAGCGGCCTTGGCGGCATCTACCCGCGCCTGCGCCAGCGCCAGCGCTTTGGGGTCCACGCCTTTGGCGCGATCGTCAAATGCGCGCTGCGCGTCATCCACGCGCGCTTTTGCCAGCGCCACAGCGGCCTTAGCACTGTCCATCTGGTTTTGCAGTGTGTCGCGGTCAGTGACGGCCTTGTTGTAATCGCGCACGGCGTTATCGTAGGCCGTCTGCGCGTTTTTGCGCGTGGCATTGTCCTCGTCCAGGTCGAGGTGTTTATCCAGCTCATCCTTCGCGTCGTCCATTTTCTCCTGGGCTTCATCCATGGCGATGTTTCGGTCATCGAGCTGGCGGGTAAAGTCATCCGTGTCCAGATCGTTGAGCGCGATCTGCGCCTGGTTAAGCGCCTCGCGCGCATCGACCAGCGCCTGGTGGCTCTGCTCGCGCGCGGTGGCCTCGCCATCGTTCAGGTCATCCTGCGCTTGCTGCGCGCTGACCTGTTCCTGGCGGGCCTGCGCCAGCCGCGCCTGCAGGGCTTCAATCTTGCCCAGCCGCGCCAGCGTGTCGCCCGCGGTCACGGAATCTCCTTCCGCCACCGGCAGCTTGCCCAGCTCACCGCCGGCCTGGAAGCCCAGAACCGACCAGCGCAGCGGCAGCACCCGCCCTTCCGCGCTAATACGTCCACCCGAAGTCACCGCCGGGACGGGCGTAGGGTCACTCTGCGCCGCGGCCCACGGCAGCGATCCACACGCCGCCAGCAGCAGCGCCAACGCGGTCAGTAATCCAAACAACCCGAACATCTTTTTTGCGTTCATGCTCATCTCTCCCAAAAAGCGATCGTCCGTCGAAAGTTTCCGCCATCCCACGCCGTACCCCGCAGCAGGCTTGGGGTACGGATATCGATTTTATTCGTTTGCCAGCACCTCGCGGATCGTCAGCCGTGAGGCGTTGTAGGCCGGCACCACGCTGGCCAGCACCGAAAGCAACAGCACCAGTCCCAGCCAGATCAGATTGCCCGAAAGGGTGAAGGCCAGGTCGGCGCTGCGATCAAAAATAATCTGGAACATCGTGTCGGCGAGCTGCTTGCTGATCAGCAGGCCCACCACGCACGATAGCAGCCAGGAGATCAAGCCGATCAGCACCCCTTCCAGCAGTACGATTTTCATGATGGCACGGTTGGATGCGCCAATGGCGCGCATCACGCCGATCTCGCGTGTGCGCTCCATCACGTTCAGACTCATCGTGCCCATCAGCCCAATACTGCCCACCGAAGCCATCAGAAACGACATGATCAGCAGAAAGGTCGTGAGGATATCCAGCCCTTGCGAAGTGCGCTCCTGGAGTGACAGGCCCTCGCCCACATCATTAATCTCATAGCCCAACTGGCTGAGGTGCGCTTCCACCCGGCGGCCCAAATCCTCCTGCCCTTTGCTATCCAATGGAACGCCGGAAACGATGCGGAAGGAAGCCGAGCGCCCATAGGTTCCCATCTGCTTGGACAGGTACTCATAGCTGGTGTATGCAAAAAGACCACTGCTGCGCCCGGCAAACTGGAAAAATCCTACCACCACCCAGTCGCTTTCTTTGCCGGCTATTTTGAGCCGGATAGTATCGCCCAGCCTGACGTCCGGAGCTTCATCGTGGATCAGCTCACTCAGGGTTATCGCGTTCTGGTCACCGGGCATCAACCAGCGCCCTTCGAGCAGCAGCGGCTCAATCAGCGTACTTTCCAGCGGCGGAGCCACCACCTGCATGTTCGGCCCGCTGCTGCCATCGGGCATCACCAGGGTCGCCGGCGCGCCGCTCCAGCCCTCTACCCTGGCGATACCCGGCACGCCCTCCAGAATATCGCGTACTACACGATCCACGCGGTAGGGCTGGTCGAGGGTCAGGTTCACGTCTGCCAGGAAATACAGCCGCAGCCGGTCGATATAGCTGGAAATCGAATTGCGCACATTGAATGTAGCGATAAACGTCGCGCCGCCCAGCACCAGCGTAATCAAAGTCAGGATCAACCGCGCGCGTTTGCGCAGCGTATTCCGCAGCGAAATCATCATCGGGCGCGAAAGGCCGCGCATGCGCGCCAGCAGGCGATATAACGCGCCGGTATTTTCCACCTGTGCCGTGGCCGTGCCGCTCAGCGCTTCGCGCACCGAGATGCGCGTACCCTGCAGGATCGGCAGGCTGCCCGCCACCTGCGGCACAATCAGCGCTACCAGCGCCTGCAGCAGAGTGGATACCGGCACAAAGCGGAAGGTCTCCACACGGAAGTTAATGCGCCCGGAAAGGTAGGTCAGGAATGCATAGGCAGCCTGGTAGGAAAGCGGTACGGCGATCAGCAGCGCAATCAGGCTGAATACCAGGATCAGCACCATGTACAGCCGCACGATCTGGCCACGGCTGGCGCCGAGGGTCTTCATGACGCCAATCTGCTCTACCTGCTGGTTGAGCAGCGCCGAGAAGGTGTTGGTAATGAGGAAACCACTGAGAAAGACCACCAGGAAGCCCAGGATATAAATCACTGCGGTCATCGCATCCACGTAGGTCAGGTTGGGATGTTCCTGGCTGGTGCGCACGATGGAACCACCCGTGAAGTAGCTGTTTCGTTCCAAATCGCGCAGCACGCGGTCGGCCACCACACGAATGGCGGCGCGATCGTTGCGCCCCTGGCTCACCGTGGCGTACAGTGTGTTGTACGTTTCCGGCCGTTCCAACCACGGTAATGTATCCACCGTCACGTAGCCCTGGATGCCTGCCAGGAAGAACCCCCCTTCGCCGCGGTCGGCGCCGACGGTCTGGTCCTGCACCACGCCAGTGACCGGCAGGCGGCGGATGACTCCTGAGGGCAGCCGAACCTCGAGGGTATCGCCCAGGGCGGCGCCGGTATCGGCCATCCGGTTGGTTTCCAGCACAATTTCTTTGTCTGCCGGGGGCCAGGCACCCTGCAGCAGCGCCGGTTGGCCAATCAAGGACCCGGAGTGCGGGGTGAAATCACGCGCTTTGATATTTATCGGCTGCCACTGGCCCGTTCCGGTGCGCACTTCGAATGTCAGGGCGGCCACGCCCTGCGCATCAGCCACGCCGGGCAGGTTCTGGATGTGCTCGATATAAGCATCATCCATTCCGGCGGCGGTAACCTGAATATTGGCCGGGTTGCCAGCTTCATACCCGCTGCGTATATCTTCTGACAGAATCACATACGTAGTGGTAATCATGCCGATCGCAAACAGGCCAACCGCAATGGATGCGATTACCAGCAGCGACCGTACCACGTGATCAAACAGGTCGGAAAGGATTTTGTGCCAGCGAGGACGCATCAGGCTCCTCTCTTTCCGCGGCCCAGCCAGCGGTACAACGGGTGTGGACGCTCATCACGCGTTTGCGGCAAAGCCACCTGCTGACCGGCATCTTCCAGCATCGGCGCAGCCATTTCGCGTGGCAGCACCAGCAGGTGCGCGCCAGATTCCCCGGCGCGCAGCGCGCGCCGCGCCTGCAGCGGGTTCAGAAGGCTTCCATAACCCAGGCGCGCCACCTCACCCGCGCGGTCTTCGAGCATTGCGCCGGCTGTCACCAGGTACAGTGGGGCGGCGGCGCGCGGCGCTTCCGGCAAAGGCTGGCCAGGATCAAGGTGCAGCTCAGCGGCGGATCTACTGAGCGCCAGCAGCCGGGGGTGCGGCGCATCCGCGAAGGCCGCCGCCAGGTGCTCGTTCACCAGCTCACCATCCGAGATCAGTAGCAGGCGGTTGGTGCGCCGCGCCAGCACGCGGTCATGCGTAACGATGAGGATGGTCTTACCCTGCGCGGCTAATTCTTCGAAAATCTGTATCACCTGCTCGGCGGTGGTTGAGTCAAGGTTACCGGTGGGCTCATCGGCGATCAGGATGGGCGGATCGTTGGCCAGAGCGCGCGCCACAGCCGCGCTCTGCTGCTGTCCGCCGGCCACCGCGCCGGGCAGCTTGTGCGCCATGCCATCCAGCCCTACGCGGCGCAGCAAGGCATGGGCGCGTTCTTCGCGGCTGGCGGGCGAATACATGTTGCAGAAATCCATTGGCAACATCACGTTTTCGATTAGGGTCAGCATAGGCAATAACTGGAAGAACTGGAACACAATCCCCAGGTTCTTGCCACGCCATACAGCCATATCGCTCTCTGCCAGGTTGTGGATGTGCCGGTCGCCCACCTCGACCACACCGGCTGTGGGGCGGTCAATTCCCGTAATCATATTCACCAGCGTCGACTTGCCGCTGCCGGAGCGCCCCACCACCCCCACAAACTGCCCCAGGTGGATATCCACGTCAACGTCGCGCAGTACGGTAGTTTCACCGGCCGCAGTATGGAACGTCTTACGGATGCCGCGCATGCGGATCACCGCGCCGGCATCGGGCGGGTATACCACCGGCATTTCAAAGCGGTTAGCGGCCATCTGCGCTCACTTTCCCGTCCGCGATCTGCAGCGTGCGGCTCACCCGCCGGGCCAGTCCCTGGTCATGCGTCACCATGACGATGGTCTTGCCCTGGCGCACCAGTTCTTCAAAGATGGCAAAAATCGCCTCAGCCGTGGTTGAATCCAGCCGGCCGGTTGGCTCGTCCGCCATCAGGATCGCCGGGTCGTTGGCCAGGGCGCGTGCAATCGCAACGCGCTGCTGCTGCCCGCCCGAAACTTCAGATGGGCGCTTGCGGATGTGCTCTTCCAGACCCACCTGGCTCAGCAGGTCGCGGGCGCGCTGGCGGCTCTGCCGCCCGCGATAAATTCCGCAGAAATCCATCGGCAGGATGACGTTATCCAGCAGCGTGAGCCCTGGCAGCAGGTGAAACGACTGGTACACCACGCCGATCTTCATTCCGCGCCACTGCGACAGGCGCGTCTCATCCATGCCATCCAGCCGCTGGCCGCCCACCAGAACCTCGCCACTGGTGGGGTGATCCACCCCGGTGATCATGTTCACCAGCGTGGTTTTGCCCGCACCCGATTTGCCAATGATCGCCACAAGCTCGCCAGGCCAGATATCCAGGGTCACGTCATCTAACGCGCGAAAGAATCCGGTCGAAACCGGGTAATCTTTACACACCTGGTGAAGGCTAATCAGCGGCGCGGCGCCGCTGGATGTCGTTAAAGAAGACACTTCCACGCATCCATTGAAACCCAATTTGATTTGCTGGACAAAGTGTAATAAAATATACACAATGTCCAGAATCACATGGCTGATTATAAACGTTCAATTTTTCCTGTCAAGAATGGATTCGATGGTCGTGTTCAATACTGAACACCTGTACAGGAGCATGCGATGAGCACAGAACCCGCCCGAATTGACAGGCGTATATCGCGCACGCGCCGCCAGTTGCGCAACGCATTAATGGCGCTGATCCTCGAGCGCGGCTATAACAGCGTAACGGTAGAAGACATCACCCAGCGCGCCGACCTGGGACGCACCACCTTTTACCTGCACTATCGCGATAAAGAAGATCTGCTGCTGGGAAGCCTGGAAGCCATCGCCGAAGAGCTGAAAGCCCAGGTGGAGCAGCAAATGAGCGCGGAGCAGGAAGGCAGCCAGCCACGCGCCAACCCGGTGGCGGTGGCCTTCCGCCACGTGGACGATAACCGCGTGCTGTACCGCGTGATCCTAAAAGGCGAGGGCAGCAGTAAAGTTGCCAGCCGCATCCGTGACATCATCGAAGAGGCGGCTGGTGAGTTCTTCGAGCGCCATATGAGCCGGCTGGTGAACCAACCGCCGGCAGCGCCAGCCGTACCGCGCGGGCTGGTGGCGGGCTATTTTGCCAGCGCAATGATGGGCTTTATCACCCTGTGGCTGGAAAAAGACCTGCCATTCCGGGGCGACGAAGCGGCCGACCTGTTTATGCTGCTGTTCTTCCGGGGTGCTTCGCGCGTATTAAATCTGGGCGTGGAATATTAGGCCAGGCGCTCTTCCTCTTCTTCGCTGTCCATTTCCAGCAGCTCTCCGGTGCTGATAAACACCGTGCGCTCGCAGATATTGGTTACGCGGTCGGCCATGCGCTCGATATTATGGCTGACCCACGAAAGCAGGTTCACCTGCTCGATATACTGTGGATGCGCGATCAGCACCGCGGTGAGATTCTGGTTGATGCTGCGATACAGTGTATCCACGCTGTCATCTTCGGCGGGAATTTGCGCAGCCTGCTGCGCGTCTTCGGTCACAAAAGCGCTCAAAGCGCGATGCAGCATGTTCACTGCAATATCGCTCATTTGCGAGTAATCGCGCAGGCTCACCGGTAGGGGTTCATCACCCAACTGGCGCGTGATCTTGGCAATTCCCTTTGCATAGTCGCCCATACGCTCCAGCTCCGTAATGACTTCCAGAATGGCAGCCAGGGTGCGCAAATCGTGCGCCATAGGCTGCTGCGTGGCAATCGTGATCAGGATCGCGTTTTCCAGCGCATAGCGCTTGTCGTTAATCAGGCGGTCGCCGGAAAAAACTATCCTGGCTGCGGCCGCATCCCGGCGCAGCAAGGCGTCAACAGCAGCGCTCATGGCCTGCTCTACCATGCTGCCCAATAACAGTACTTCGTCTTTCAAAAGCTGCATCTTGCGGTCAAGCGTTTCGCGCGCCATAGGTGCCCTCCCGGACTCTGTTTCGCTTTAGCCAAAACGTCCACTGATATAATCTTCGGTTTGTTTGTTTTTCGGGTTGGTAAAAATCTGAGTCGTTGGCCCAAACTCCACCAGGTAGCCCATGCGCCGGTCATTAACCATAAAAAACGCGGTCTCGTCGGATACGCGCGCGGCCTGCTGCATGTTATGGGTGACGATGACGATCGTCACATCCTCGCGCAGTTGGCGGATCAATTCTTCGATGCGGTAAGTGGCAATCGGGTCCAGCGCCGAAGCAGGCTCGTCCATCAGGATTACCTCGGGTTCCACCGCCAGGGCGCGGGCAATGCACAGGCGCTGCTGCTGGCCGCCCGATAGCGCGTAGGCGTGATGGTTCAGCTTATCCTTGACTTCATCCCACAGAGCCGCGTGGCGTAGGCTGTTTTCCACAATCTCGTCCAGAATCGCGCGCCGGTTGATGCCGTACAGACGCGGGCCATAAGCAACATTCTCGTAAATGCTCTTGGGAAAAGGGTTCGGGCGCTGGAAGACCATGCCGATCTGGCGGCGCACGTTGACTACGTCTACGCCGGGGGCGTACAGGTTGCTGCCATCCAGCAGCACTTGCCCGCTTACGCGGGCGTTGGGTACCAGATCATTCATGCGATTGAGGCAACGCAGCACGGTAGACTTGCCACAACCCGAGGGACCGATGATGGCAGTCACCTGATTGGCTCGGATACGCATGTCAATGTTGCCCACCGCCTGGAATGCACCGTAGAACAGGCCCAAATCGCGGGTTTCCATCTTTAGAGGCCTGCTGCTGCCAGGATCAACGTCTAGCGAGTGGCTGATCACGCCGGCCAGGCTGCGCAGTTTTTCTACTGGAGGTTGCGGATTGATATTCATCGTGTTCATCTATTAACCTCGCATTTTTGATGCCCGGTGCTGCATCCACAGGCGGGCAAAACCGTTCAACAACAGGATCAGAACCATCAGCACCAGCGCGGCAGCCCAGGCCTTGTCTACGCGCTCAGGATATGGCTGCTGCGCGTACTTCCACAGGGTCAGTGGGAGCGAATCGACCGGCTGGTTGAGAATGCGCCCCAGGATCGTGCCCAGGCTCTGCTGCGCGGCAATACCACCGCGCACGATGGCCCCAATATCGTAGCGCTCATTCCCCAAGGCGGTGAACAGCAGCGGCGCGGTCTCACCCGATGCACGCGCGATAGCCAGTAAAAACCCGGTCGCTACGCCGTTGGCCGCCGCGGGAAGGATCACGCTCAGGGCCGTTTTCCACTCCGGCCCGCCCAGCGCCAGCGATGCCTCGCGCAGGTTAGCCGGTACCAACTTAATCATTTCTTCCGTAGTGCGGATGATCGTTGGCAGCATCAGGATAGCCAGCGCCAGCCCCCCCGCCACGGCCGAATAATGCCCCTGCTGCTTGACGATCAGGCTGTAACCAAACAACCCGATCACGATGGATGGCACGCCCGAGAGCACATCCGTGCCAAAGCGCACGGCGATCCCAAGCGGGGTATTCGGGTAACGCGCCACGTAAAACGCAGCCAGCACGCCCGGTGGGGTAGCAAACAGACTGGATAACAGCGCCAGCACAATCGTCCCCTGGATGGCATGCAGCACACCGCCACCTTCCATGCCTAATGGGCGCGGGAGCTGCGTGAAGAACGCCAGGTTGACGTGCGGCAGCCCGCGCGCAACAACATACACGATAATCCAGACCAGCGGCGCCAGCGCCAGCAGCGTCATCAGGCCGGTGAGGCCCAGCATGAGGGCATTAACCGCACGCCGGGGGTGACTTTGTCGCGGGTGGATGTATGCCAGGCGACGGGGCAGCGTGGGCGGATCGTCAGGGCTCACGCCGGTAATATTTGTTGCGTTCGAGAGTGTCCGCCCGGTCATACACGCGCCTCCTGCTGCGGCCCTTTGCGCGCCACCTGCCAGACCAGGAAGCGTGCAGCCATATTTAACAACAGCGTCAGCACGAACAAGGCCAGGCCAATCTCTACCAGCGATTGTTGGTGCAGCGCCGAAACCGCTTCGGCGAACTCGTTAGCAATGATGCTGGACATGGTGTACCCGGGCAGCAGCAGCGAGAGCGTACCCTGCGCGCTATTTCCAATCACCATCGTCACTGCCATGGTCTCCCCCAGCGCACGCCCCAGGCCCAGGATGACAGCCCCCAGGATACCCGACAGGCCATACGGCAGCAGCACTTTCCAGATCGTCTCCCAGCGCGTCGCGCCGAGCGCCAGCGAAGCTTCGCGCTGTTGCGAAGGAATAGCCAGGAACACGTCCCGCGTCACCGCGGTGATGGTTGGGACGATCATGATCGCCAGGATCAAGGCTGCCGCCAACCGGCTGGCGCCGCTTTGCGGAATAGCGCCGCTGAATAACAGTCTGAGCCCGGGTATTTGCCCCAAGGTCTGTCCCAGAAATTGGCCCACCGGCAACACCACCGCCGGCAAAAAGGCAAAAATACCCCACAGGCCATAAATCACGCTGGGGATAGCTGCCAGGAGTTCCACCATCCAGCTCAGCGGCAGGCGCAGCCAGGCCGGGCACAGTTCGGAGAGAAACACCGCGATTCCCAGGCTGACCGGCACGGCGATCAGGATGGCGAAGAGCGAAGTAACCAGCGTGCCATAGATGAATGGCCACGCTTGATAACGGTCAGCCACCGGGTTCCACCTGGGGCTGGCCGTTGGCTGTAAGAAACTCCAACCAAACGCCTCACGCGCTCCCGCGGACTGCACCCACAATAACGCTCCGATTGCAATCATCAGCGCCAGAACGGCCGCCGCCAGGAACATCAGGCTGCCATTCCACAGCCGGTCGCCATGGTTCCACAGCCGTCGCAGCGGGCTGGTTTGATTGGGCATGGGCGGCAAATATTTCATCACATTTCCTTCAGAAAAACCAAAAATGCGAGCCTGGCAGGCCTAGGAACCTGCCAGGCTCGCGGGATGTAGGTTACTTCAGTACGGCCTGTCCATTGCAGGTCACCTGGCTCAACCGCTCCAGCACCTGCGCGCGCACAGCTTCCGGCAGCACTGAGTATCCCAGCGCAGCAGCGCGTTTGGCAGCGCCCTCATCCGTCAGCGCCCACTGAAGGAAGCCCAGCAGCTTTTCCGCTTTGACGCAGTCTTCCATTGTCTGGGTATGCAGGATGATATAGGTGTACCCGGCGATGGGCCAGGATTTTTCACCCTCGCCATCTACGATCTTGGTGGTCAGCTTGTCACTAAAGCTGCCGGCAAAGTCCTCCATCGCGGCCGCCAGGCTTTCCTCGCCCGCCACCACGGTCTTTCCGGCCTTATTCACCATCTGCGCGAAGGGCATCTTATTTGCCACCGCGTAAGAGAGCTCAACGTAGCCGATCGAATTGGGGGTATTCTGCACTGCACCGGCCACGCCCTGGTTGCCCTTACCGCCGATTCCATTTCCTGCCTGGTCGACCGGCCATTCCACCGCGGAACCAGCGCCGGGGCCGTTCTTCCATTCTTCGCTGAACGCGGCCAGCGCATTGGTGAAGATTTCGGTCGTGCCCGAGCCATCCGAGCGATGTACAGCAGTGATTGGCGCAGCGGGCAACTTGGCCGCGAGGCCAGGGTTAAGCTTGACGATGGCTTCATCGTCCCAGTTCTTGACCGTTCCCAGGTAGATGCCGGCCAGCGTCTCTCGGTCCAGCACCAGCGCCCGGTCGGCGGCCGGGTCGAAACCTTCGAGGTTGAAGATCGGAACCACAGCGCCAGCCAGCATGGGGTACATCTGCAGATCGCCACCCTGGGTATACTCTTCGTCTTTCAGCAGCGAGTCCGATCCGGCAAAGTCAATCGTGCGATCAACGATTCCCTTCTTGCCACCGCCAGAACCGGTGCCCTGGTAATTGATGACCACGGCCGGATCCACGTACTGGTAGGCATAGGTCCATTCCGTGTAGACCGGCAGCGGGAAGGTCGCGCCAGCGCCGTTAATCTGTACCGAGCCGGCAGCCGCCATAGGGGCCGGTGTGGCTGTCACCACCATAATCTGGGGTGTGCCTTCAACGATCCTGGTCACTTCCATCGGTTGAGCAGCGGCCTGCGGAGCCGTACTGGCCGCTGGCGCGCAAGCCCCCAACAGCAGGCTGACGGCCAGAACCACCAGAGCAATTGCATGAGACTTCTTGAACATAACAATGATTCTCCTCTATAGGATTTCTGATGTGTGTATGCTCTCAGCATACCCGCTGCGCATTAACAGCCCGGGAGCGATGGGTTAACATCAGGTAAAGAGTGGGTAAAAAAAAACCGGCCGCGCGATGGCGCGGCCGGTTCGGGTTTCTTTCTACGCAATCATTCAATGGGCAGCGTGAAGAAGAACGTACTTCCCTGATTTTCCTGGCTCTCCGCCCAGATCTTGCCCCCGTGCGCCTCGACGATATGGCGCGCGATCGAAAGCCCCAGCCCCGTGCCGCTGCCGGAACGCGAGCGGTCGATCTTGTAAAAGCGTTCGAAGATGCGCGGCAGCGCTTCATCAGAAATACCCACTCCGGTATCCTGCACCGAAAATACCACCTGGTCGCCCTGTTGTTTCGCGGATATGCAAACTTCGCCGCCCGGCGGTGTAAATTTAATTGCGTTATGGATCAGGTTCACCAGTACATGTTCCAGCCGGTCTGCGTCGGCGCGCACCAGGGGCAGGTCCGTGGGGCATTCCATGTGCAGCCGCAGCCCTGTGCGTTCGGCCTGCACCGCCATGCGTTCCACCGCGGAAGAAGTGAACTCGTGCGGCCGGGCTGCGCGACGGCGCAGCGGCACCCGGCCCGATTCAATGCGTGACAGTTCCAGTAGCTCCTGCACCATCTGGGTCAGATTATCAATTTCAACTTCCATGCGCCCCAAAAAACGTCGCGCGGCAGGGGGATCTTCCAGCGCACTTTCCTGCAGCGTTTCGGTCAAGGCTTTGAGGGATGCCAGCGGTGTGCGCAGCTCGTGAGAGACATTCGAGACAAAATCCTGCCGTACCGTTTCCAGTTTGCGCACGTGAGTCAAGTCCTGGAAAACCAGCAGAGTCATTCCTGGCAACGCCTCGTCCATTGGCGTAGCAATTACCTGCAAGTACAGCCGTCGCGGGATCATTTCAATGGCGATCATATTTTGCTGGCGAGTTTGCTGGCAACCGCGCCATACATCCACCACCTGGTGGCTGCGCGATATCTCGGCCAGCGAGGCCCCCAGTGCTGTTTCAAGGTTGGTCTGGAACATTTCGATCGCGGCCGGGTTGATCAACGCTACGCGGCCGTGTGCATCCGCGATGATTACGCCATCGGTCATATTGGCCAGTACGGCCGCCATCTTGCCGCGCTCAGCGCGCAGGTTACCGATCTGTTGCTTAAGCCGCAAATCCATCTCGTGAAATGCGCGCTGGAGCAGGCCAATCTCATCGCCGCGTGTGCTGGCGGATATCACAATCGATTCCCCCGACGCGATGCGTCCGGCGGCCTGCGTCAGCCCGCGCAGCGGGGCCACCGTGTACGCAGCAATGATCGCAGCCAGCAAGATTGCCAGCAACGTGGCAATTCCAGTAGCAACCAACAGCGAACGCAGCAGGTTGGTTTCGTTCTGGCGAATAACGTCAATCGGCAGCGCCAGGCGCGCCACGCCGGTCACTGCTCCGCCGGCCAGCATGGGGGCAGCCGCATACAGCATTTGCGTGCGCAGGGTGGCGCTGTACCGCAGCTCGGTACTCACCTGTTTTTGCAGAGCGCGCTGCACTTCGGGCCGGTTGAAATGGTTTTCCATATCGGCCGGGTTGGTTGAAGTCTCCGCCAGCACACTGCCGTCCACGGCGATGACCGTCACGCGCGCGCCCAACGCCGCGGAATATTCCCGCGCACGGTCTTCCAACTGTTTGCTGCTTGCGCCGCCGGAAAGCATGGCTGCCATGCCATCGGCAGTCAGCTGCACTTCTGAGCGAAGATTATTTTGCATGATTTCGAGGTAGGATTGGCGCACGAAAGCTGAAAGATATAGGCTCAGCGTAATCATGGTGCCTACCAGCAGCAGCGCAAACGGCAGCGCGATGCGCAGCGCCAGGCTGTTCCACCGCCGGAAAAAGGCACGTATGACCATCCTAACCCTCGAAGCGGTAGCCGCCGCCGCGCACAGTGACGATGCGCTTTGGCGCGGCCGGGTCTGGCTCAATTTTCTCGCGCAACCAGCGCACATGCACATCTACCGTGCGGCTATCGCCGGTATATTCCCAGCCCCATACACGATTGAGAATATGCTCGCGCGAGAGCATCTGGCCCGGATGCTGCGCCAGATATAGCAGCAGGTCGAACTCCTTGGGCTTCAGCGGCAGCGGACGACCTTCCAGGCGCACCTCGCGGCGGGGTAAATCGAGCTCCAGATTGCCAAATGCCAGCACGGACTGCGCAGATGGGACGGGCTGGGGGGTGGTCTGGAATTCGTCGCGCAGCAGACGCACGCGACGCAGCATGGCCTTCACGCGCGCCATCAGCTCGCGCATGCTGAACGGCTTGGTCAGGTAATCGTCCGCGCCCACTTCCAACCCAACCACGCGATCAATCTCCTCATCACGGGCAGTGAGCATCAGCACCGGGGTATTCATCTCCTGGCGCAGGATGTGGCACAGCTCAAAGCCATCCATTCCCGGCAGCATCACGTCCAGCAAGATCAGGTCCGGTTTCAGCCGGCGGGCAATTTCCAGCGCGGCGCTGCCATCACCCGCAGTTTCCACTTCGTAACCCTGCCGTTTCAGGTTGTACGCCAGCGTTTCCTGCAGGCTTACCTCGTCTTCCACGACCAGAATCGTTTCTGCCATGATCCTTCCGCCTGAGCCGCTATGGCCGCGCGCAAGAACAACCGGGGAAGAGGATTCCCGCATGCCGGTCAGGCATCTTTGGGCTTCCACTTCTCCATTTTTTCGGCGTGGGTATCCAGTGATACAGTGGTCCAGTGATCAATGGGGAGCTGTAAGACAGCCACGCTGGCGGTTGGCAGGCTTTCCACCTCTCCGGTCAGGTGCTGCAGCAGGCCTTCCAGCCCGGGGTTATGGCCAATCACCATCACGCGCTGTGCCGAATCCGGCAGGGCCTTGAGGATTTCTAACACGGTAGATGGCTCGGCCATGTACAGCGCGTTGAGCGCGATAAAGGTGATTTCATCGCAGCAGCGGGCGAAAAAAACGTTAGCAGTTTCGCGCGCGCGCCGCGCAGTGGAAGTCAGGATCACCTGCGGGAGCAGTTCATGCTCTTCCAGCAGATCTGTCATCTTGCGGGCGTCTTTTTCACCTTTTTTATCCAGCGGGCGCAGGATATCCTCGTTCTTCTTAACATCCTTCCAGGACGACTTAGCGTGTCGCATCAATAGCAAGGTTTTCATTTTGCCTCTTTCCTCGTTTTATGCCACTTCCCATTATATGCGTATCGAGACGAGAGCCGTGTTTGTTAACAAATTAATAACAAAACGCCCTACCCATGCGCTTCCGGAACCTCAAGGTAAATAACTTCTTGGTCGTCGTCATATGCCAGTACTTCCGCGTAACGGCCCCATTCGATCATGGTATCTAACTGGCTTTCGGTTTCATCCGGCGGGAATTCCAACGATAGCGCGGTTTTCACCACTTCCCATCGAATGCGCTGTTTTTCACTGGCGTTTAGAAGTGCCAACAGCCATCGAAATATCGGCAGGCGGCGTACGCGCGTGGCAAAGATGTCCTTACGCGCCAGGATGCGCGCCTCCGCAAAGGTCTCCCCCAGGTCGGTAAGCGTGATATCGCCCTTCTCGATACGCGCCAACCCCAACAGTTCTGCGGCCTCTGTCAGCTGCAGCAGATAATCGGCATGCACGCTCAGCACTTCCGGCAGGCGGTAGACATCAGCACGGGATTCCGGTAGCTCGTTCAGATGCTCGGTTAACCCCGTCAGATCGTTAATATGCACGGGCGGTAGCCCGCGCGTGATGCCCGGCTCACCGGGAGCGGTGCCAAGCTCTTCGGCCTCCGGGCGGGTCTGGCCGGCGAGAATAGAAAATATCTGGTCGACCAACGCCTGGAAAGGTGATGATTTTCGGTCGCGCGGATGCGGCAGGCTGATGGGCAACATGGCAGCCACATGACCGGGATCTTTATCCATTACCACCACCCGGCTGGCCATAAATACCGCTTCCTCAATGTTATGGCTGACCATCAATATCGCGCGTGTAGGGATAGCGCCGGTTGTCCATAGTTCCATCAACTCGCCGCGCAACGATTCTGCGCTCAGCGGGTCGAGTGCGGAGAAAGGCTCATCCAGGCACAGCAGTTCGGGTTCCACTGCCATAGCACGCGCAAAACCCACCTTCTGGCGCATCCCGCCCGACAGCTCGCGCGGGTATGCAGTCTCAAAACCGTCCAGGCCTACCCGGTCAATTAAATCCAACGATGTCGCCGCGCGCGTCTTTTCGGGAACATTGCGCACTTTTAAGGCCAAGTCCACGTTCTCATACACCGTGAGCCAGGGAAACAGAGCGAAATTCTGAAAAACTATGGTGGCCTTCGGGTTCACACCGCGAACTGGCTCGCCACGATACAGCACCTCACCTTCAGAGGGTGGCTGTAGGCCGGTGATAATGCGCAATAACGTGCTTTTACCACAGCCGGATGGTCCCAGCAGTGCCACAAATTCGCCATCCTGGATGATCAGGTTAATATCGCGTAAGGCGGTAAATCGACGTGCACCGCTGCCATACACCTGCTGTACATGTTTTAGCTCCACCAGGGTTCGGGATGGTTCTTTTTCCATACCCACCTACTCCATCCGGTAGCGATCTTCCGCCACCTGGTACAGTCGCCGCCAAAAGAAGCGGTTGATCAAAATTACCACCACAATCAGGCTCACCGTGGCTGCCAGCAGCATAGCATAATCGCCGCTGGCTGTGGCGTTGGCGATAAGCGCCCCGACACCCAGCGTCTGGTAGGTCTGGCCGCTAAAGGTCACATGCTCAGAAACTATGCTGGCGTTCCAGGCCCCACCCGAGGCAGTGATCATCCCGGTAATGAGGTAAGGAAGTAGCGACGGCAGGATCAGCGTTCGCCATTGTTCCCATCTTCCCAGGTGGATTAGCCGGGCAGTATATTTAAGATCTTGGGGGATTGCGCTGGCCCCGGCGATCACGTTGAACAAAAGATACCACTGCGTGCCAAGCAGCATCAGCAGCACGGCAGCCAGGTTCAGGCCACCCGGCAGGCGGATCAACAGCAGCACAAACACCGGAAAAATGGCCGTGGCAGGCACTGAGGCGGTGATCTGGATCAGCGGCTGCAGTACAGCCGCAAGGCGGGGGTTGGTGCCGATGGCTACTCCGGCCGGGATGGTCCAGGCCAGTGCAACCAGCAGCGCTACAATTACGCGCAGAAGGGTTGCCCCGACGCCAAGCGCCACCTGAGCCCACTGAGCCGGCGGTAACGTCATGAGCAACTGTCCAGCGCGCGCCAGGATGTAAAACAGCACAACAATGGCGAGCACCGCCAGTACGCGCTCCCACCACGCCGGCCCACCTCGCATGCCTGAAACTGGCGCCAGCACCTGATGCGCCATGCGGCGGTCCAGCCAGCGCACAGCCGGGCGCATCAACCGGTTGTACACCCCTCGCGAAATGCGCGAGCGGTGCAGCAGATCATAGAACCAGGACGTGGGTGGGAAATCGTTTTCTATCATCTCCACTTTAAACCGGTCGGTCCAGGCCATCAATGGACGCCAAACAAGCTGGTCGAGGAGCGAAACGGTCACAATCAGCGTGAAGATGCCCCAGGCAATTGCGCGCGCATCGTTCTGCTGTGCAGCCTCGCTAAGATACGCTCCCAGGCCGGGCAGGCGAAAGTCGCGCTGGCCGACAGTAAAGATTTCAGCGGCCATCAGGAAAAACCATCCGCCAGCCCAGCTCATCATGCTATTCCAAACCAGACCAATGGCGGCAAAGGGCAGCTCCAGTGTTCGAAACTGAAACCAGGTATTCAACCGGAAAATGGAACTGGCTTCACGAAGCTCTTTCGGTATCGTTGTCAGTGATTGAAACCAGGTGAAAGCCAGGTTCCATGCCTGGCTGGTAAAGATCAAGACAATGGAAGACAACTCCGCTGCAAAACGGTCCGGAAAGATGGCGGTGAAGCCCAGCAGTACAGCCGGTAAAAAGGATAATATTGGCACGCTTTGCAGCACGTCTAGCAGCGGCATCAGCACCCGTTCCGCGCGGCTGTGATAAGCCGCCAGGCGGCCATATACAAGCGCGAATACCAGCGAAAGCACGTAGGCTGCCGCCATGCGCCCCAGCGAAAGCAGCGTATACCACGGCAGCGCTGAAGGCGCCAGTGAGATTTCCGGCCCGCGCACCACTGCCGGCAGGTCGAATGCCAGGCGCGCCCCTGCATATAACAACGAAATAATTACCAGCAGGGCAAGACCATCGCCCCAGGTAAACCCGTGTTCCGGTTGACGTCCTGTGCTTCGGAAGATTCGTACGCTGCTCGCCATAACAGCCTGCTTCCCATAATCAAGCCCGGGGATCGAAACAAATCTTTCTACCTGGATACCTGCTAATTGTACGCCCAAACCTGGGTGTGACGATACCGAAGGCATGCACGTTCGTCCCTCGATGGGGTTCGAACCACAAAAAAAACACCTCACGGCGTCTTTTTCTAGTAGCGGGGAGTGGACAATCGTCCCTCGATGGGGTTCGAACAACAAAAAAACGCCTCACGGCGTCTTTTTCTAGTAGCGGGGAGTGGACATTCGTCCCTCGATGGGGTTCGAACCACAAAAAAAACGCCTCACGGCGTCTTTTTCTAGTAGCGGGGAGTGGATTCGAACCACTGACCTCCAGGTTATGAG
>JBDHWQ010000034.1:0-21811 GCA_039810245.1 Longilinea sp.
GCGCCGATGGTACTTGGAGGGCGACTTCCTGGGAGAGTAGGTCATTGCCAAGAGACTTTTTTTGTTTTAACCCGCTCCGCCCGCCAATTTGCGCATAGCGATTGACGGATGCGCGGTTCAAGAGTATAATATCTTCGTTGGTTGGATCGTGTTCATCAAGTTCCATTTCCGCCACATTACCTGTGTAGTTCATATCCGACCGCGGGGAGGATGACCGCCACACCCAGTAGCGCCGAGAAGAACCCCTTGCTTCAATTGCCTGGTTATTCGCTCGGTTGCCGGTATGGATGGCAGCCGTTTTTTTTCGCGGTATGGTTGTGAGAAACCCTTTGACAGAAGGGAGGTGAGTTGCATTGGCTTCCGTCGTGTTACGCCCAAATGAGTCGCAGGATCAGCTGCTGAAGCGATTCCGCAAAAAGGTCGTCAAGAGCGGTGTGCTGAGCACCGTTCGCCGCAAGCGTTGGTTCATCTCGAAGAGTGAGCTGCGCCGCGTGGAGAAGAAGAAGGCGATCCGCCGCATCAAGCGCCGCCAGATCGGCCGCGGTGAGTAAGCAGGTTAGTTCTTGCGGTTCGGGGGCGTTACTCCTTCAGAACGGCAATGTAAGAGGTTATTCATGGCCAAAGAAGAAGATAAGATCCAATTAGAAGGCACCATCGTGGAAGCATTACCTGGCACGCAGTTTCGCGTGCGCCTGGATAATGGCCACGAGATTCTGGCCTACCTTTCCGGCCGGATGCGCAAGTACTACATCCGCATCCTGCTGGGTGACCGCGTGCGTGTGGAAGTTTCGCCATACGATCTGTCCCGCGGGCGCATTGTGTATCGCCAGAAGAAAGCCAACGAACCTGGGCCTGAAGAAACAGAATAATTTTTCTCCCCGAACTTATGCATAGCAAAAGCCTGGCCGGTCATCCGGCCAGGCTTTTTGATTTAATGAGCTGGCGCCGTCTGGTGTTCCGCCTGATCAGGAGTGCTTTTTTCTCATGTAGAACAGGCTCTGGATGCCAATGAAGATCAGGGTGAGCAGGCCTACGCCGATGCGTGTCCACCACGAACTGAGCGTCCCGTTGAATTGCAAGATGGAAACGATTGTGCCATTGATCAACACGCCGAAGGGAGTGCCCACCACGTTGCCTACGCCGCCGGTGAGCAATGTGCCGCCGATAACCACCGAAGCGATCGCGTCCAGTTCCATGCCGAGCGCATAGCCGCCATAACCGGAGAGCAGCGAGATGCTCCATACAATGCCGGCCAGGGCGGAGCAGAAACCACTGAAAGCATACACAATGATCTTTGTGCGCCCCACCGGCAGACCCATCAATCGGGCGGATTGTTCATTATTGCCGATAGCGTAAACGGTGCGGCCAAATCGCGTGAAGAAGGATAAGTATATGACCACCAGCAGCAGGATTGGGCCGATGAGCGAGGGGATGTAAACATACACTTTTTCAAACCCGGGGATCAACACTTTCGTTAGCGCCAGAGCACGGTAAGTGGGGTTGTCGATTGGCATTGCTTCCAGGGTGATCACATACGCCATACCGCGCGCGAAGAACAGCCCCATCAGGGTGACAATAAATGGCTCGACTTTCAAAAAATGGATGATACAGCCCAATGTGAACCCAAATGCAATGCCCATCACCAACATCAATGGCATCACCAGCCCGGGGGCGGCGCCTTTGGCCAGCAGCGCGGCGGAAGCCGCAGAGGTCAGCGCGATCATCCCGGCCACGGAAAGGTCAATACCTTTGGTAAGGATGACGAAGGTCATTCCGATCGAAACAATCATCAGGCTGGCCGTGTTGATGAACAGGTTGAAGAATACCTGCGGCTTCTGCATGGCAGGGTATAACCGGCTGCCGATGAAAAAGATCAGGAAAAAGATGGTAATGGTTGTAAGCAGCGGGCCGTTATTCTTGATGAAATGCTTAACTCGTTGCGCCATGTCGCGTGCCTTTCCGGTCTGTGAGTTTGTTCATCCAACGCCGGGCGTAATCCGAATAGAGCAGAATGACAACCAGCACCAGCACAGCCCGGCCCGCCAGCAGGGCATTTGCCGGGACTCCAAAAGTGTACATGGTAATCGTGAACGTCCAGATGATGAGCGCGCCGATGATACTGGCAAATAACGAGAACCGGCCACCGTTCATTAACGTACCGCCGATGACCACGGCCAGGATCGCATCCAGCTCGTAATTGAGACCATTGTTGTTGCCATCTGCGCTGTGCACATAGGAGCTGAGGATCAGCCCGGCAATGGCAGCACAAAGCCCGCAGAAGGTGTAAACGAACAACTTGACGTTTTTCTCGCTGATACCACTGTAATACGTGGACTTGGCGTTGGTACCAACCGCTTCAATAAACAACCCAATCGATGTCTTGCGCACCAGCAGCCATGCAAAGAGAAATACGATCGCGACAATATAGATGGAGACTGGAAGCCCGAGGATAAAGCCGTTGCCAAACCAGAAATATGGCGTGTAGTAAATGGTCATGATCTGGCCATTCGTGATTAGCTGCGCAATTCCCCGTCCAGCCACCATCAAAATCAGGGTTGCCACCATCGGCTGGATTTTGCCTCGTGAGACAAGCATCCCATTCCACAGCCCGCAGAGCGTGCCTGCCACCAGGTCGGCAAGGATGATGAGGCCCAGGGGAGTATTGGTTTTATCCGCGGTGAGGATATCGTTGGTGATCAGCTTTTGCCCCAGGGCCGGGTTGATGAGCACGGCGCCCATCGCGGCGGAGATGGCGATAACTGCCCCTACCGAAAGGTCCACGCCGCCGGTGGCGATGACCATGGTCATGCCAATCGCTACTAACATCAGTGGGGCAGCATTGTTCACCACGTCAATCATATTGCCGTATAAGTGGCCGTCCATCACTCCGATCTTGAAGAAACCCGGGGCAAATATGGCGTCAGCAATCAAGATCAAGGATAGCGCTACCAGCGGCCAGAATAATCGATGTTCCCGGATGCGTTTGAGGATAGGCGTTTTGGTTTTCATGAGTTCTCCGCCATCGTGCGAATGATGGTCTGGTCATCAACATCACTGCTAAATTCCGCCGCTTTTTTCTGATCGCGCAGTACGACAATGCGGTGACTGGTGCGCAGCACTTCTTCCAGCTCGGAAGAAATGAACACGCAGGACCGGCCTTCCTCGGCCAATTGCACCACCAGGCGTTGAATTTCCGCCTTCGCGCCCACATCAATGCCTCGGGTAGGCTCGTCAAGAATTAAGATCTGCGGATCTGTAGCCAGCCAACGCGCCAGGATTACCTTTTGCTGGTTGCCACCGCTCAGGTTCTTGACCAGCTGGTCGGGGGAAGGAGTGCTGATCCCCAGCATTTCGATGTATTTATCGGCGATCTCGTATTGTTTTTGCGCATTGAGATATTTGAACCAGCCATGCCGCGCCTGTAAAGCCAGGATAATATTTTCACGGATGGTGAGGTCGCCCAGCACGCCTTCCGCTTTGCGGTCTTCAGGGCACAACGCCACCCCGTTTTTAATCGATTCCAGCGGGGAATACGCATTTACCCGTTTCCCCTTCACAATCAGTGTGCCACTGTCTGGCGCATCGATGCCAAACAACAGGTTTGCCATTTCGGTACGCCCTGAACCTAATAGACCCGCGACGCCGACAACTTCCTTATCATACAGCACCAAATCAAACGGTTGCAGCGAGCCAACACGGCCCAGCCCTTTGGCTTCCAGGGAGCAATTCTCACTTTCGGGTTGTTCCCCGGTCACTTTCGCTTTTGAAACTTTATCCAGATCGGTGATCGTGCGCCCCAACATTTTCCCAACCAGTTCGATATGCGGGAGCAAGGCGGCTTCGTAAGTGCCTACCAGCCGGCCATTTCGCAGCACGGTGATACGGTCTGCGACCTGATAAATCTGGTTCAAAAAATGGGTAATAAAAACGATGCCGATACCTTCACTTTTCAATTTGCGCATCAAATCGAACAGCCGGTTGGCTTCATTGAAGTCCAGGCTGGAGGTGGGCTCATCCAGGATGAGAATTTTTGCTGCGGCTACTTCCAGGGCGCGTGCGATCGCCACCATTTGCTGGATTGCCACCGAGTAGTTACCCAGCGGCTGGGACACGTCAATATCGACCGACAGGCGTTCCAGAGCTTGCCGGGCGAGGATATTCATTCTCTTCCACTGGATGGTGCCAAATCTGCGCGGCTCGTGCCCCAGCATAATATTTTCCGCGACAGAAATATTGGTACACAGGTTGATTTCCTGGTATACGGTAGAAATGCCAATTTCCTGGGCTTGCAGCGGGGAGCGCACCTCAACCGGTCTCCCATCGTATTCAATGACGCCAGAGTCGGGATATTCGACGCCGGTCAACACTTTGATGAGGGTGGATTTTCCGGCACCGTTTTCGCCGATCAACGCGTGGATCTCACCACGTTTGAGGTTGAAATCCACATTTTCGAGAGCGTTCACTCCCGGAAATGTCTTGGAGATGCCTCTCATACTCAGGATGAAATCGTCCGTATTTGCCATCGAATGTATCCGTGGGAACCTGGAATAGTTTTGGATGAGAAGCGTCGTTGGTCGGCGACGCTTCTCATCCTTCTAGCTTACTCGTTCACATCTTCGGTGACCAAACACCACATCTGAGCGGTTTAGTACTTGCGCGAGGGCAGCAGTTCCGCGGCTTTGTCAGGGTAGTATACGCTTTCCTCGGTCAGGGCTTCCTTGGGAATGGTCTCGCCGTTCATCAGTTTGAGGGCCAGGTCCATCACCTGCGGGCCTAACAGTGGGTTGCATTCGACATCTGCCTGCAGCCAGCCATCGATCATCAGTTGGAACCCGCCGCGCGTGCCGTCGACTGAGATCATCTTGAGCTCGCCGGGTTTGATGCCAGCCGCTTTGATGGCCTCGACCGCGCCGATTGCCATGTCGTCATTGTGGAAGAAAACGCCGTCAATCTGGCCTTCGTATTTCTTGAGGAAAGCTTCCATTACCGGCTTGCCTTCAGCGCGGGTGAAGTTGCCCGTTTGCGAGTCGATGATCTTGATGTTGGCGTTCAATGCTTCGCGGAAACCCTTCGCGCGGCCAACCGCAGCGCCAGAACCGGTGGTGCCGGAGAGTTCCAGCACGTTGCCACCATTTGGCAGCAGTTTGTTCATTTCTTCAGCGGCGCGTTTGCCTTCGATAACCATGTCTGAGCCGATGTGAGTGGCGTACATGGACGGGTCGGCAGTCACGGAGCGATCTACCACGATTACGGGGATGTTGGCGTCTTTGGCTTCCTGCAGCACGGCGTCCCAACCAGTTTCAACCACGGGAGGCAGCGCAATTACGTTTACACCCTGCTGGATGCAGGAGCGAATGGCGGAAATCTGGTTTTCCTGTTTCTGCTGCGCATCGGAGAAGATTAATTTTACACCCAATTTCTCCGCGGTCTCTTTGAACGAAGCCGTGTTCGCAGTGCGCCAGTCGCTTTCCGCACCGAGCTGCGGGTAGCAAAGGGTCAGGTCAGCGTACGTATACGTTTTCTTTTCCGGAACCGCGGTAGCTGCCGGAGCCGCCGGGGCTGCTGCAGGCGTGCAGGCTGCCAGCAGTATGGTGGCAAGCAAGATTAACGCAAATACTTTCATTCGAAACATGGTCTTCTCTCCTATTGCAGATCAGATTTTCTCCTCACGGAGATGGATAAAGAACTTGACTGGTACATGTTCCGATTTGCCCGGTTGAACGAAGCAAATCCTATTGCCGAGAAGTACTTGCCCGAAAACGTCAATTCGCAGCAGTTGCTTCTACCTCACAACGTGTTTCTTTACCGTATCACCTCCTCTCGGAGTTAACTCTGTATACGCTGGGAACTTTGGCGGATCAGGATGGTTGGCGATAAGATAATGGTTTTCGGCGCGAAGGTGTCTTGTTGTTCTTGCCGGTGCGCCAGGATAATTTTCACCAGTTCTTCCACTGCCCATTGACCGACGGTATCCTGGTTGGACTGGATCGTGGTGAGGGGAGGGGAGAAAAACGCGGATTCGGCGATATTGTCGAACCCGACTACCCCCAGGTCTTGCGGTACTGCTATTTTGCGCAGTTGTGCTGCTTGAAGAACGCTCAACGCCATCTGGTCGTTGGCTGCAAATACCGCGTCCATTTGCGGATATTGGTTGAAGAGGGTCTGAATGGCCTGCGCGCCGCTAGTAGAAGACCAGTTACCTTCCACCCAATGACAATCTTGCGCGGGAAGATCATGAGCCTGCAGGGCGTCTTTCCAGGCCGCCATGCGTTGGCGCGCTTCCCACCAGTCCAGCGGCCCGCTGATGTGCCCGATATGCTCATAGCCCTGGGCGATCAGGTGCTCGACAGCCAGCCTGGCTCCCTGGTAGTTATCCATAGAGACGACCGTCAAGTGGGCCTGTGGCTGCATGGTGAGAAACACGGTAGGGATCCCACGCAAGCTGGGGGTCTGATCAACCCAATCGCGGTTTTCTCCCACCTCTGGAACAGCCCAGACAATGCCATCCACGTGCCGGGAAATAAACTCTTTGAGGATCGGTTCCACGTTGTGCACATCAAAACGGGGCAGCTCCTTGATCATCAGTGCGTAGCCGTTTTCTTCGGCTGCCTGGGTAATGCCGCTGATCGTGCGCGACGGGCCTGTATATTTGAGGCCGGCGGTGACCACACCGATCATGTAAGTGCGCTGATGGATTAGGCTGCGCGCCACTTCGCTGGGTTGGTATCCCAACTGGTCGATAACGTCCAGCACGCGCTGGCGCGTTTCCGCGGCAACATCGGGCCGTTTATTCATCACACGAGATACAGTCTGTGTGGAAACCCCGGCAGCAGAGGCAACTTGTCGAATTGTGGGACGTCTCGTTTGGAATGACATCGTTATCGTTCCCGGTATAGTTCCCGTTATCGATAACAGAATAGCACGAGATTATTGTGAAGTCAATAACTTTTCGGGATTCTTTTATTCCCGGGAATCTTTGCTTCACCCTGTAATCTTATGCGATCGTTCCTGTTATTGCGAGGAGCGCAGCGACGAAGCATACTCCACGGAAGTCCTGGAGAGAGATTGCTTCGCTACGCTCGCAATGACATGTTTATCATTTTACGCTGCCCGCAAAGTGCGACCGGCTTATGCGATCGTTCCTGTCATTCCCCGCAAAACGGGGACATGAGCTATCAAACAAGCCACGAGGCAAAAGATGCGTGTCTGCCATCTTGTATAACCCGGGACTCGACCGGCTTATCTGGTCGTTCGTTCATTAAACCGGCCCACATCCTCTTCGGGAGAACGGGGCTCAGGCAGGGGCAGGCCCTGTTCCATCGCCTGGGCGTATTCCTGCAGGCGCGTCGGGTCGTGCCCGCGGATGTGGTGCAGGAAGGGAAAATCTCGCGGTTCCACGCGCAGGCGCGCTACCGGTCGCACCGGCTGCAGGCTGGCTACCTGAGCCACGCGTACCCAGGTATCCTCGCCGGCGGGCACAGCGCCTTCATCGAAGAAGGTTTCGCCCGGCAGGACGTAGACCCAGCCCGGACGGAATGGATTGCGCGCTAGCACATCGCGCTCTATGGAGAAGAAGTAGTGCGGCGCGCTCACCTGCCCCCGCGGATGTTCCACGCGTAGGCAGGCATTGATCAGCGAGGTGGGAAACTGCTGGCGGTTGAGAATGGCAAAATACATCGGCCAGATGCCATCCGACGCGGCATAGACCGCATTTTGCGCCCCAAACGCGTGCAGATCTGCCGGCTGGCGCGGCGCAAAGATATCGATATCTTCCATCGGCGAACCGTGCAGCACGAACCCGCGCGCCTCGGCCAGATGGCACAGGAACTGCCATTTTGGTGCATCCAGCGTGTACTCCAGCACCGGTGAGGTTCTGCCGGCGTCGATCAACCGGTCAAAAGCCTGCGTCCGAGAAGGGTCTTGCAGCCAATCTGGCTGCGGCATCCAGTAATCTCTCAAGATAAAAGCCATGCCAAACACCCTCCGATAAACAAAAAGGCGTGGAGCGATGATAGCATACTCCACGTCTTTTTGTTTGCCGGCGTTAACCGGTAATCGGTTATTTAGTACGTGATGCGGTTGTCGAAACTGGTGAGAGCCTTCATGTAATTGCCGCGCTCGAAGGCGTTTGGCTCTTTCACGTTCTTCTGGTTCATGCTGCCGCGCATCTGGCGCACCGAGGTATATTCGTACTGGGTGAGCCACTGCTCAAGGTCGGCCACCATTTCCGTGGCGCGGTGGATGCCGTTAGCCAGGAATTCTGAGGCAACCATGGTGACATTGGCGCCGGCCATAATGGCTTTAACCATGTCCTGCGCGGTGTGCACGCCACCGGTCAGCGCCAGGTCGGCCTGCAGTTTGGCAGACAGGATGGCCACCCAACGCAGCGGCAGGCGCAGCTCGTTGGAAGTGCTCAGCTCGAGGTGCGGGGTCACTTCCAGGGTCTCGATATCCAGGTCGGGCTGGATGAAGCGGTTGAACAGCACCAGGCCGTTGGCGCCGGACTGAACCAGCCGCGCGGCAACGTTAGGGATCGAAGTGAAGAACGGGCTCAGCTTTACCGCCAGCGGCACGTGAATGCAGGCGCGCACATCGCGCACCAGGTCAACGTATCGTTTTTCCAGCTCTTGCGCGGTCCAGACGGTTTCCGATGGCACATCGTAGATATTCAGCTCGATGGCATCCGCGCCGGCCTGTTCCATCTTGCGGGCAAAATCGACCCATCCGCCGGTGGAAATGCCGTTGAGGCTGGCGATGACCGGGATTTCCACGCTGGTCTTGATCTTCCGGATTTGCTCCAGGTAACCATCAGCGTTGGTGTTGTAATTGCCCAGGTCGGGGAAGTAGGTTACCGATTCGGCGTAGGACTCGGTGCCCATATTCAGGTAGTGATCAAGCGCCAGGCTTTCGTGCACGATCTGTTCTTCAAACAGCGAGTACATGACAATCGCCGAAACACCCGCATCTTCGAGCTGGCGAACGGTATCCAGCTTTTTGGAAAGGGGAGAGGCCGAAGCCACCAGGGGGTTTTTTAATTCCAGTCCGAGATAATTGGTGCTCAGGTCAACCATGGGGATCCTCCGATTTGGTTATTCGATACGAGCTTGCCGGTGGGTTGGAATCTCCGATGTGACGTCCGGCGGGGTGAAAAGGAGGGCCTTGCCGGGTGTAATCCCGGCAAGGCCCTGGTTAATCTGTGGCTACTTGCTTTCGCCTTCGCTGCCGTTGCCACCGTTGCCGGTGTGGGCGTTGTACTCGATGGCGGCCATGTTCTTGTACATCTCCCAGCGCTTCTGCACGTCGGTGCGAGCCTGTTTCATCAGCGCTTCGGCGCGCTGTTCGTCGCTCTGAACCAGCATGCGGTAGCGGGTCTCGTTATAGGCGTAGTCTTCTACTCTGACGGTCGGCTCTTTCGAGTCGATCACCAGGGGATTCTTACCCTGGTCCATGAGCGCGGGATTGTAGCGGTACAGCGGCCACATACCCGACTGGACGGCCAAACGCTGCTGATCGAGGCCTTTGCGCATGTCGATGCCATGAGCGATGCAGTGGCTGTAGGCGATGATCAGCGAGGGACCTTCGTACGCATCAGCTTCGAGCAGCGCGCGCAGGGTCTGCTGGTCATTGGCGCCCATCGCTATACGGGCTACGTAGACGTAGCCGTAGGCCATGGCGATCATGCCCAGGTCTTTCTTGGGCAGGCCCTTGCCGTTGGCAGCAAACTTGGCCACCGCAGCGCGCGGCGTAGACTTGGAAGCCTGGCCGCCGGTATTGGAGTACACTTCGGTGTCCAGCACCAGCACGTTAACGTTGCGGCCCGAGGCCAGCACATGGTCGAGGCCACCGTAACCGATGTCGTAGGCCCAGCCATCGCCGCCCATGATCCACACGCTCTTGCGCACCAGCATGTCGGCCACAGCGTGGAGCTGTCTGGCACGCGGGTCACTCAGCGAGAGCAGTTTGCTCTTGAGGATCGTCACGCGCTCGCGCTGATCACGGATACCAATCTCGTTGCTCTGGTCAGCGGTGAGGATGGCATTGGCCAGCTCGTCGCCAATCTGGCCGGAGAGGGCCATAAGCAGCTCGCGGGCGAATTCCGACTGCTTGTCGACCGTCAGGCGCATGCCCAGGCCGAATTCCGCGTTGTCTTCAAACAGCGAGTTCGACCAGGCGGGGCCGCGGCCGTCACTGTTTTGCGCCCACGGGGTGGTGGGCAGGTTGCCGCCGTAGATGGACGAGCAGCCGGTGGCGTTGGCAACGATCGTGCGGTCGCCAAAGAGCTGCGATACCAGCTTGACGTACGGGGTTTCACCGCAGCCGGCGCAGGCGCCGGAGAACTCGAACAGCGGGCGCATGAGCTGCGAATTCTTGACCGTGCCGGGCGTGAAGACCGTGCGGTCAGGATCGGGGATATTGTTGAGGAAGAAGTCCCAATTCTCGACTTCGGCTTCGCGGATGGGCGGCTGAGCGACCATATTGATGGCCTTGTGGCTGGGGTTGGCCTTGTCTTTGGCAGGGCAGGCTTCCACGCACAGCGCGCAGCCGGTGCAGTCTTCCGGGGCCACCTGGATGGTGTACTTCATGCCCGGGAATTCTTTGAACTTGGCGTCCATCGACTTGAAGGTCTCGGGCGCGCCAGCCAGAAGCGCCGGTTCATACACCTTCTGGCGGATGACGGCGTGCGGGCATACCATCGAGCACTTGCCGCACTGGATGCACAGGCTGGGATCCCACTCGGGGATTTCCAGCGCGATGTTGCGCTTTTCCCACTGCGCGGTGGCGGTGGGGAAGGTGCCATCCACCGGGAACATGCTCACCGGCACATTGTCGCCTTCGCCGGCGATGATCGGGCCGAGCACGTCGCGCACGAAGGCCGGGGCCTGCGCGGGCACGGGCTGGCGGCGGGTAACGGCGCTGGAGACCGCGGCCGGGACGTTGACCTCAAACAGGTGCTCGAGGGTGGCGTCTACAGCTTCAAAGTTTTTCTGCACCACGGCTTCACCGCGCTTGCCATAGGTCTTCTTAATCGATTTCTTGATTTCTTCGATGGCAACGTCGCGCGGGAGAACGCCGCTGATGGCGAAGAAGCAGGTCTGCATAATGGTGTTGATACGGCCACCCATGCCCGTCTTCTGGGCCACTTCGTAGGCATCGATTACGTAGAAGCGCAGTTTCTTCTGGACGATGTCCTTCTGCACTTCCTGCGGAATGTGATCCCACACTTCTTCGGGGCCGTAGATCGAGTTGAGCAGGAATACGCCACCCGGCACGACCTTCGAGGTCACATCCAGGCGCTCGAGGAAGTTGAAAGCGTGGCAGGCGACGAAGTTAGCCTTGCTGATCAGGTACGGGGCGCGGATATCGCGCGGGCCGAAGCGCAGGTGCGAGGTGGTGATGGAGCCGGATTTCTTCGAGTCGTACACGAAGTAACCCTGGGCACCATAACCCGTCTCTTCACCGATAATCTTGATCGAGTTCTTATTCGCGCCAACCGTGCCGTCCGAGCCGAGACCGTAGAACATGCAGCGCACCACATCGTTAGGCTCAATCGAGAAGTCATCGTCATAGTCCAGGCTGGACATGTTGACGTCATCGTTGATGCCGACCACGAAGTGCTCTTTGGGAGCGGGCTGGCACATGTTGTCGAAGATGGTCTTGACCATCGCCGGGGTGAATTCTTTGGAAGACAGGCCATAGCGGCCGCCGATAATGCGCGGGGCCACCTGGAAGGGGGCGATACCGCTGGCGATGCCTTCATTGATTGCGGTGACAACGTCGAGGTACAGCGGGTCGCCCAGGGCGCCGGGTTCCTTGGTGCGGTCCATCACCGAGATAGTGCGGGTGGTGGCGGGCAGCACCGAGACCAGGCTTTCGACCGAGAAGGGACGGTAGAGATGGACAGTAACCACGCCTACCTTTTCGTTGCCCTTTTCGTTCAGGAAGCGAGCGGTCTCTTCGGCGGTTTCCGCGCCCGAGCCCATGATGACGATCACGCGCTCGGCATCCGGCGCGCCGGCGTAGTCGAACAGGTGATAGCTGCGGCCGGTGAGGGCGGCAAATTTATCCATCACCTTCTGAACGGCGGCAGGGCAGGTTTTGTAGAAGGGGTTGGCGGTCTCGCGAGCCTGGAAGTAGACATCCGGGTTCTGGGCTGTGCCGCGCAGGACGGGATGATCGGGAGTGAGCGCGCGCTCGCGATGCTCAATGATGCGGTCGTAATCAATCATCGCGCGCAGGTCATCTTCGCTGAGCTGCTCAATCTTGTTGACTTCATGCGAGGTGCGGAAGCCATCGAAGAAGTGCAGGAACGGAATGCGCGATTCGAGCGTGGCGGCCGTAGCGATCAGGGCCATATCCTGGGCTTCCTGCACCGAGCGGGAAGACAGCAGGGCAAAGCCGGTGGAGCGGGTGGCCATCACGTCAGAGTGATCCCCGAAGATCGACAGCGCCGAAGCGGCCAGTGAGCGGGCGGTAACATGGAAGACAGTGGACGTAAGCTCGCCGGCGATCTTGAACATGTTGGGGATCATCAGGAGCAAGCCCTGCGAGGCGGTGAACGTAGTGGTCAGCGAGCCGGTTTGCAGCGCGCCATGCACTGCGCCGGCGGCACCACCTTCCGACTGCATTTCCACCACCAGGGGAACCGTCCCCCAGATGTTGCGGATATTGGCGGCAGAGTATGCATCCGAAAGCTCGCCCATACCCGAAGACGGGGTAATCGGGTAGATCGCGATTACCTCGTTCAGGCGGTACGCCACATACGCTACAGCCTCATTGGCATCAATTGTTACCTTTTCACGAGACATGAGGTCACTCCGTAGAAAATTGGTAGAAGAAGCGCCGTTCCAGCCAGCGCAATCGTTCTATTGTTGATCGGATTGAAAAATCTTTCTATTCAATGAAAGAGTGTACCCGGGAAGGGGGAATTGGGTAAGTTATATAGGTCATTCCTATTGGGTGACAGTTGTAAGTATATTTGGATAGAATGGGTCAAGATTATACGGGCAGGTTAAAGCACAGATGCTCCTGCCATGCCCGCGGGCGTGGCAGGAGCATCCATTTACTGGCAGAGCATTATTACTTCAAGTGTTCCTGTGCCAGCAGCAGGCCGGCCAGGGTTTTCCCGTCACGGATCTCGCCGCGCGCCACCATACCGGTCAGATCTTCTACGGGCACTGCTTCAACGTTGATAAATTCATCATCATCGCCGGGCAGCCGGTCGGGGAACAGGCCGGTGGCCAGGTAAATGTGCAGGTACTCGCTGGAATAGCCGGGGGCCATGTAAAACGCTCCCAGGCGGCGCAGCTCGCGCGCGCCAAATCCAGTTTCCTCGCGCACTTCGCGCGCGGCGCAGTCGTCCGGGTTCTCATCGGGGTTGAGCGTGCCGGCGGGCAGTTCCAGCAGGTCGCGGTCCGCGCCCAGGCGGTACTGGCGTACCATCAACACGTGCTGCTGGTCATCCAGTACCACCAACGCCACCGCGCCAGGGTGGCGCACCAGATCAAAGGTGCTGCGCTTGCCGTTTGGCAGGCGCACATCCACCCGGTCTACGCTGAAGGCGCGGCCGGTGTATACGTTTTGAGCGTTCAACAGGTCAAAGGGTTTCATGCGTGTTTATCCTGCGGTTCATTATATATCCGCAACACAAATCCCCCGCCTTGTCGGGCGGGGGATGATTGGCTGGAAAAAGCGGCGCCTATGGGATGTTGATCGTCGCGCCGGGGGTCAGGGCGGCGTTGGCTGCTAGGCCGTTCGCCGCGGCGATAAACTCGGGGTACACGTCGCCAAACTTGCAGGCGATCGAATTCATTGTCTCGCCGCTGGTGACGGTGTAGGTGGTGGGGTGGGCGCGTAGCGCGCGGCTGCCAAAGCTGGCAATTTCCCAGTTTCCAGTGGCGGGGATGGTGATCGTGCTGCCGATGGGGAGCTGCGAGCTGGTGTTCAGATTATTGGCGCGCATCAGAGCGCCGGGATCAATATTATAACGGCGGGCAATGCAGTAAGGGTATTCGCCGCGCTGGATGGTATAGGTGGCCGGGCGCGCGGGCGCAGCGGGGAGCTGATAGTTGGGCGCGGGGGTGGCCTGGGTCGTTACGCCGCCGCCCGACTGCTGCGCATCCGGAGCGCCACCGCCAGTCTGATCGGTGGACGGGTTGGTGGTCACGCCGCCGCCGGTTTGTTCGGTAGGCTGCCCTGCGGGCATACCACCCCCGGCCTGGTCCGTGGCTTCGGTGCCGCCGGTGGTCACGCCGCCGCCGGCCTGGTCAGCTGAGGGTGTTTCTACACCGCCACCCGACTGCCCACCCGGCTGAGGCGTAGCCTGCATGCTCTGGGCGACCGCAGTCTGGGTGATGGAAAGGAACTGGTTCACCAGGTCGGAATTGGTGGCCACGGGGAACGGCAGCTCGCTTTGCGAGGTAGCCGTAGCTTGCGGTGCGGTAGAGGCAGGCAGCCGGCAAGCGCTGAGCAGGAGCGCCATGGCAACCAAAATCGCGATAACGGAGAAGACCTTCTTGTTCATCTCTTCGAACTCCTTCTTAAGAAGCGACGTGCTGGCGTGGGTTTCCTCTATGTTCTATCGTATAGATAGTAGCATAGAGGGGGGAATGCGTCAAGAAAAGTGCGTGACGGCAGGTACTGCACAGCGGTTGCAAGAAGCAGTCCAAACCTACGGAATCATGCGGGGGGCTGCGCCGCGACGGGCAGCACCACGCTGAACAGGCTTCCTTTGCCCAGGACCGAATCAACCCACACGCGCCCGTGGTGATTTTCTACCACCGAACGCACGATGGCCAGCCCCAGCCCGGTGCCCGAGGCTTCGGCGCTGGCGTTGCTGGCGCGGTAGAACTTGTCGAATACGTAAGGCAGGTCTTGGGCGGCAATGCCAATGCCCGTATCCTGCACGCGCAAGATGATCTGGTCTTCTTCCACGCAGGTAGATATGTTGATGGCGCCGCCCGGACGGGTGTAGCGCACCGCGTTTTCCAGCAGGTGATCCACCATCTGGCGCACCTGCACCGGGTGCCCGGTAACGGGCGGCAGGTTCGCCGGCAGTTCCAGCGCCACTTTGAGCCCTTTATCGGCGATTTGCTTTTTGATGCCATCGGTCGAGTAGCGGATCACCTGGTCGAGCTGCAAATTTTCGTTGCGCCCATCCATGCCGGCTTCCACGCGTCCCAGGTTTACCAGGTCATCCACCAGGTGGGTAATGTTATGCACCGAGCCCTGCACGCGGCGCACGAACTCTTTTTGCAGGTCGTTCACCGGGCCGGCGCGCTCGATCAGCTCGACGTAGCCCAGTACGGCAGTCAGCGGTGAGCGCAGGTCATGCGACACGGTGCTGACAAACTCGCTCTTGATGCGGTCGAGCTTCTTCAGGTAGGTGATATCGTGCAGCGTTATCGCGTGACCCACGTTAGGGATGGGCGCCACGCGCGCGGCCAGCACGCGGCCATCTGCCAGGGTAATTTCGATCACGGTGGGTGCGCTTTTGTGGCCCAGGCCTAGCAAATCGACAAACTCTGGCTGCGGGAATACATCGGTGAAGGCTTTGCCGGCCAGCTCGCCCGCTTCCAGGGCGAAGAACTGGCACGCCATATCGTTGACCAGCACCAGGCGCAGCTCCGGATCGACGGCAATCACGCCATCCTGAATGTGGGTGATGATGGTTTGCAGCTTACTGCGCTCGTCATTCACGCTGGTAAAGAGGCGCGCATTTTCCAGGGCGATCACCGCGTAATCGGCCATGGCCGAAAGCAGGTGTACGTGCTGGTCTTGAAACGTCAGGCGGCGGGTGCGGTTATCTACGCCCAGCACGCCAAACACTTTGCCGTTACGCTGCAGCGGCACATACAGCAGGCTGTGCACAAGGTAAGATGTTTTGATTTTCTGCGGGGTATTTTCATCAATACGCACGGGCTGGCCGCTGCGCATCACCGAGCCGGCCAGCGAATCTTGCACCGGCAGGCGAAAGGTGCGCACGAATTCTTCATTAAAATTGCGCGCCGCGCGCACATACAGGTCACCGCTGGTATCGTCCAGCAGCAGCAGGCTGCCTTCTTCCGCGCCGGTGATCTGCACCGCGGCATCTACCACGCTGGCAAGGGTCTGGTCAATATCCAGCGAGCTGGTGACCGAGCGTCCCAGACGAGCCAGGGCTTCCAGTTCGGTCACCTGGCGGTTGAGCGTGGTGGTGTGGCGGCGGGTCTCCAGTAGCGTCCATTCGCGCCGGTGCTGGCATAGCTGCATGGCATGCTGCGTGGCTTTGAGGATTTCATCCGGCGAGAGCGGCGCGCACAGGTAATCGGTGATGCCGGCGCGCAGCGCGCTGCCCAGTACCTGCGTGGACAATTCTGCGAAGTATATCACCACCGGCAAGGCCGGGTTGCGGCGCAGCGCGTACGCAGCGAAGTCCAGGCCAGAGCCATCGCTCAACGGATGGCCCAGTATCAGCATGGCCGGCGCGGCGCGGTCCAGTTCCATTCGGGCGCTGGCAAACCCGGTGTAAATGGCGACGGAATAGCCCACGGATTGGAGCACACGCTCCAGCAGGGCATTGGCCTGCGCATCGGGGGTGACGACGATAATCTGGTTGGAAGGCGGATTGGTCATGGACTGGCCTGGAATGGCGGTAGAGTTCGATGCGGGAAGGTTATTTTCCCAAAGGGACGACGATATGGTAGTTGGCGCCCTGGCCCGGCTTGCTTTCCACCCAGGCTTTTCCGCGCAGACCGCTGACCAGCTCATGAATCAGCGGCAGGCCAATACCCAGACCACCAAACGGTAGCCGCTGGGCATCCGGCTGGGCCTTTTTCTCGAATACGCGCGCCGCCTGGCGCGGGTCGAGCCCCGGGCCGCAGTCGGTCACGCTGATGTGGGCTTCGGCGGCGCGCGTCTTTTCCAGGCGTATGGTGATTTCCCCGCCCGCCTTTGAGGTTTTGATGGCGTGGGTCACCAGGCCGTCCAGCACCTGCGCCAGGATGTCCGCGGCATTATTTTCCACCTGGATGGTTTCGGCCGGGATCTGAGCGCGCAGCTTTAGCTCGCGGTTGCTGGCAAAGTTTTCCATGCGGTCAATCGACTGGTTCACCAGCTCGTTAACGATATTGGATGAGCGCAGCGGCGCGGCCGGCGAGCAGATTGATGTGGCGATCAGCCCAAGCTGGTCTACCTGCTCGCGCAGCGTTACCAGCATTTTTCGCTGTTCGCTGCTCCACCAGGCCGGGTCTTTCATCATACGCTCCAGCAGCGTGCGCGCTTCTTCCACCGGGGTAATCATCTCGCCCCGCACTACCTGCAGGGTTTCTGCGCCGATCTTCTCAGCGGTCTGCGCCTTTTCCATCAGGGATTGCATTGAGCGTGCGCGGTCTTCCAGCGCGCGGAACAGGCGTGCATTGACCAGCGAGATCGATGCGTAATCGGCCACTGCTTCCAACAGGTGCTGCTCACTGGTGTTGAATGGCTGTGACTGCTTGCGCATCATCACCAGCAGGCCGATGGTTTGTTTTTGCACCTTCACCGGGGCAATCAGCGCCGACTGGCCCAGGCTGGAGACGCGGAAGCGGCGCAGCGGCTCACCATAGATAGAAAGCGCTTCGCCAGACATGCTTACCAGGCTGCTGATGCCGTCATCCAGCGGCTGCGCGCCCTGCCCCAGCACCGAGCGCGGCAGATTGCGCTGCGCAGCAAGCTGGTAGCGCTTGCTGTTCTCCTCGGCCACCAGGAACCAGCCCAGGTCGGCCTGGGTGATCGTGAGCGCGCCATCAAGGATCTTTTCAAACAGCGCGGCCTGGTCCATCACCGTGGTGACGGCCTTGCCCAGCGAGAAAATAGTGGTCAGCTCGCGCACGCGCATTTGCAGCTCGGCGTTGCCCTGCTGCACCTGGCGGGTCAGGCGCTCGCGCTCGCGGCGTTCCTGCGACTGCTTGAGCAGGCGCTCGACCGAGGCGATGATTTCCGGCTCGCGCACCGGCCACAACAGGTAATCGGCCGCGCCTAACCGGAAGGTCTGGATAATGGCGGCTTCCTGGCCCTTGCGCCCCAGTACAATCACCGGAATGGTGATCTGATTGGCCTTCAGCACCACCAGCAGGTCTTTGCCGCTCAGCCCCGGCAGGTCAATGTCGGCGATGATCGCTTCCGGGGAATCTTGCTGGGCGCGGGCCAAGGCTTCGGCCGCGTTGGTGGCCACGCTGAGCGCGTATCCGGCAGATGCAAGCGTCTGCCGACCGATCACATCACAAATGACTGGATCGTTCGCAACAATGAGGATGCGATCACGCTGGTTCGCCATGGCATTTCAAATGATAGCATGAATACACCTCGTTTTCGCCTTCCAGGTGACTTACCTTGCGAGTCTGTTAAGGGTGTGCAAGGGGACTTTTTCGTCTTGATGCAGAACCTGCCCCGCGCAAAATGATATGGCATCATATCCTCTTGACTTTCGCGGCTGCGTTGTCCTAAAATGAATACATGGAATATAAGGATTACTATAAAATCCTGGGCGTTGAGCGCAACGCAAATGAGCAGGAAATCAAGCGCGCATACCGCAAACTGGCGATGAAGTACCACCCCGATCGGAATGCGGGGGATAAGAAAGCGGAAGAGACGTTTAAGGAGATTAACGAAGCGTACGAAGTGCTGAGCGATAAGGAAAAACGCGCCCGCTATAACCAGTTGGGCGAGTCATATACCCAGTGGCAGCAGCATGGGGGCAATGCCAGCAGCTTTAACTGGGACGAGTGGATGAGCCAGGCGGCTCGCCAGGGCGGCCGCCCCGGCGGCCAGACGGTCAACGTCGAAGACCTGGAAGACCTGTTCGGCGCGGGCGGCTTCTCCGATTTCTTCAGCGCCATTTTCGGTGGCATGGGCAGCACGCGCACCAGTACGCGGCGCGAGCCGCGCCGCCCGCAGGCATATGAGCAGCCGGTGACGATCTCGTTTCAGGAAGCGTATCAGGGCGGCCAACGAATTTTGCAGCTCGATGACCGCAGGTTGGAGGTGAAGATACCGGCGGGGGCAAAGACCGGAACGAAAGTACGCGTGGCGGGGGCCGGCCCGGCCGGGCCTAATGGCCAGCGCAGCGATATTTACCTGGTATTGGAAGTAACCGCCGACCCGCGCTACGAGCGTAAGGGCAATGACCTGTACGGCGAGGTGCCGGTGGATTTGTTTACAGCGGTGTTGGGTGGCAAGGTGAACGTGGAAACGCCCGGCGGAAGTGGGACGCTCACCATCCCGGCTGGCACGCAGCCCGGTCAAACCATCCGGCTGGCCGGTCGTGGCATGCCTGTCTTGCGACAACCGGGGGCTCACGGTGACCTGTACTTTCGCGTAAAGGTGCAGATCCCGCGTAAGCTCAGTGAGGAACAACGCGCGGCTTTCGAAAAGCTTGCCCAAATGCAATAACCCTTCCCGGCGCGCGGCGCGGGAAACATAAAGAGGTTCATCCTGAGATCAGCGGTCTGGCGGGCGATATTCTTCTCCCACCGGGCCGCACGAAAGAACCATCATACCCACGGCCCGAACGGTGATTTCAGGGACACTTGCACGATTGAGGTCCGAATATGAAGAAGCTATTTGCCTGGTTTGCATTCAGTGTATTGATTTTATCGGTGCTGGCCTGCCAGCTTAGTCCGAACTTCGATCAGAATATCCCCCTCCCGGACGGATTCCCCTGGGAATCTACCCCCGAAGCCGTCCCCACCATCCCCGGCGCGCCGGTGCCCGATCTGCCTGACCAGCCCGGGTTGCAGATTACGGTGAACCCGGATGATTTCATCCAGCCGACGCTGGCGCCAACGCCCGAGTTGCCCCAGGTGGGTGGTGGTGGCACAGGTAGTCAGCAGGAGCTGCTGGTGGCATTGTTCGAGCGCGTTAACCCCGGCGTGGTGCTCATTCAGGTGCTGGGTGACCAGTCCAGCGGGCTGGGCTCCGGTTTTGTGGTCGATAAGCAGGGCAATATTGTCACCAATTACCACGTTGTTGAAGGCGCTACCTCGGTGGAAGTCGATTTCCCCTCGGGCTTCAAGGCGCCCGGGAAAGTGATTGCCACTGACCTGGATTCGGATATCGCTGTCGTGCGCGTCGACGCTCCGCCGGAGCAGCTCGTTCCGCTGGCGCTAGGCGACTCGAATACCGTGCGCGTGGGCATGACGGTAGTGGCCATTGGTAACCCCTACGGTCTGAGCAGCACCATGACCACCGGCATCGTCTCGGCCAAGGGCCGCACGCTCGAATCGATGCGCCAGTCACAGGACGGCGGCAATTTTTCGGCCGGCTCGATCATCCAGACTGATGCACCCATCAATCCCGGCAACTCCGGTGGGCCGCTGCTCAACCTCAATGGTGAGGTGATCGGCATCAATCGCGCCATTCGCACCGCCGGCACCACTACCACTGGCGAGCCGGTCAATACCGGCATCGGCTTTGCCATCTCGATTAATATCGTCAAGCGGGTTCTACCCACCCTGATCCAGGGAAAGACGTACGATTACCCCTACCTGGGGCTTTCCAGCATCGAAGACCTGAGCCTGGTTTCGCGCCAGGCGTTGGGACTCAACCGCATGACCGGCGCCTACGTGACCAGCGTGGTCCCGGGAGGCCCTGCCCAACAGGCGGGCATCCGTGCCGGCTCACGCCAGACGGAAATCACCGGTTTGCAGGGCGGCGGTGACTTGATTATCGCCGTGGACGGCCAGCCGGTGAACGTGTTCGGCGATCTGCTGGCTTACATGCTGGAAAACAAAAGCCCCGGCGACCAGATGGTTGTGACGATTGTCCGTGATGGACAGGAACAGGAGGTGACCGTCACGTTAGGCAAACGCCCGTAGCGAAGTACGATTTGACCTTCGTTCTTTAACATTTCCAAGGAGGCTGCTATGTTGAAAGAAACCGACCAGCGGGAACTGTTAAATTTTTCCGCAAAAGAGCCCGTGGTAAGCGTATACCTTAACACCGACCCGGCGCAGGGCAATGCCGATGCGATCCGCCTGCGGCTGCGCAACCTGTTGAAAACGGTGAACCTGCCGGATGACGTCGAAACCATTGAGCGCTACTTTCACCACGAGTACACCTGGTCTGGGAAAGGGGTGGCAGTCTTTTCATGCGCACCAGAAAAATTCTTCCGCGTGTTCACGCTGGGCGTCCCTGTGCGGGATATGCTCTACGTGGGCGAGCGCCCCAGCGTTAAGCCGCTGGCTGACCTGCTGGATACCTATGGCGGTTACGGCGTGGTACTGGTAGACCGCCAGGGCGCGCGCGTGTTCTCGTTCCACCTGGGACAGTTACGCGAGCAGGAAGGTGTGATGGGCGAAACGGTGAAACACACCAAGCTGGGCGGCGCGTCCAGCCGCCCTGGAGCGCGCGGCGGCGTGGCCGGCCAGACGCATTATGAAGATGAAGTGGTGGACCGCAATATGAAGGAGGCGGTCGAGTTTGCCGTGCGTTTCTTCGAGGAAAACCATGTGCGCCGGGTGTTGATCGGTGGGACGGACGAGAATATCGCCCTGTTCCGCGGCCGGCTGCCCAAGGCCTGGCAGAGCCTGGTAATGGGCACCTTCGCCATGCCGATGACTGCCAGCCATGCCGACGTGCTGGCCAGGGCCATGCAGCTCGGCGTGCAGGCGCAGGCGGAGCATGAAACGCGCCTGGTGGAGCGGCTGATCACCGCCGCGGCCAAGGGCGACGGCGGGGTGACAGGCATGCAGGACACGCTCGACAGCGTGCAGGACGGCCGCGTGCAGACGCTGCTGTTCCTCGAGGGCTACCGCGCGCCGGCGTACCGCTGCAACAACTGCGGCCGGCTGTGGGC
>JBDHWQ010000035.1:0-20131 GCA_039810245.1 Longilinea sp.
TTGACCCCGGCGCGCAGCATGGCCGCCACGCGGGCAATGCCCGAAGCCAGCTTGAGGTTGGAAGAAGGGCAGTGCGCCACGGACGTGCCGGTCTCGGCCAGGCGCGCGATTTCGGCGTCTGACAGGTGCACGCAGTGCGCCAGCAGCGTGCGCGGCCCCAGCAGCCCGATCTCATCCAGCACCTGGATTGGCGTTTTGCCGTATTTTTCCAGCACCGTATCCACCTCGGTGCGCGATTCCGAGGCGTGGGTGATGAACAGCAGCCCGTAATCTTCGGCCAGCCGGCGCACCAGCTCCAGCATTTGCGCGCCGGCAGTGTAGGTGGAATGCGCCTGCACGCACACGTGCACCAGCGGGTCATCGCGGTAGGTTTCGATATATTCCGCCGCGCCCTGACGGGTGACGCTCTGCACGTCTTCAAACCCGGCAATCTCGGTGAAGGACGGACCGTTAATCATGCGGAATCCGGCCTCGCGCGCCGCGCGCGTGGTGGCCAGGTACTGCCAGTACATATCGGCGGCGCAGGTGGTTCCCGCGCGCAGCATTTCGATGATGGCGAGCTGCGCGCCAGTGGCCACGTTTTCGGGCGAGTTGAACTTGCGCTCCATTTCCCACACCACATCCAGCCAGCGCTCCAGGGGCGCATCGTCCACCAGCCCGCGGTAGAGCGTCATGGCCCAATGCCCGTGCGTGTTGACGATGCCCGGGATCAGCACTTTGCCGGCCAGGTCCAGCCGCTCGCGCGGATCGAAGGCCGCCGCGCCGGCCTGCGCGCCGAGCCAGTGGATGCGGCCGCCCTGCACGGCCACGGCGCTGTCGCGCAATATGCGCCGCTCGCCATCCATGGTGACGATGGTGGCGTGGTCGAGGAGAAGGTCAACCGGTGTGGGGTTGGGCATAAAGGCTACCTGTATGATGGATTCTTGTAAAATCGCCGGGGCGGTGTTGCACCGCCCCGGCGGATGGCATTCTGCGCTGCTGCGATCAGTCTTCTTCGACGAACTGCTCGCGGCCGGAGAGCAGGAAGCTGGCGATGAGGATGATCACCAGGAACGGCAGCACCGTCAGCCACACGATGGGCTGGCCCTGGTTGCCGGTGAAGCCGTAGACCGTCTGCCCGGCGCCGCTGGTGGCGGCCAGGATGCCGAACAGCAGGCCGCCCAGCGAGCCGACCATCATCAGGATCGAGCCCAGCTCTTTGCCGGCGCCCTTCGCCACGTCGTTCACGTCCATGATGTCGGTCCACAGCAGGCCCCAGCGCTTGACGCGCGGGTACAGCAGGGCCAGCAGGATCGGGCCGAGCACGGCGCCGGCAGCGAAGTTGTTGATGGTGATGGTGATAGCCAGGAAAGCGAACGGCACGATGCTGGCCAGGTCGAGGTACCAGGCGATGATGATGCCGCACGCGGCCGAGGCGGTGAGCATGATGATTTCGAAGGCCAGCAGCTTGGCGCCGCTATTGGTGGTCTGCGCCATGTTATTGCGCTTCACCAGCCCGAACATCGCGCCCCACATCTTGTATGGGATAAAACCGAGGAAGAAGTTGCCAAAGAAACCGAAGATCGAGCCGATGCCCAGCGTGCCGCCGAACAGGTCGCCGATCAGGTTGCCGATCGCCGAGCCCCACGCGCCGGCCGGGCCAAACAGCAGGCTGAAGACGAACGGGAACACGTTGGCGGGGCGCACTTCGGTGATGCCGGGGACGATCGGGATGCCGCCCTTGAAGACGATCAGGAACGCGGCATAAATGGCCGCCGACAAAGCCACCAGGATGATCATCCGGGTGTTCTTCCACATTGAAATGACTTCTTTCATCGCAATTCTCCTTGTTCAAAAAACAATTGAGTCCGGTTTACTGGTACAGCTTCAAACCTGGTTTTTGCGGTTGGCTCACCTCCTTGCGTTTGAGAGTGGCATGAATGGGTACACAGATAAAAAGGTCTCCGGTTAAAGACGCGCATTTTCACAGCCGCAGGTCAGCTCGGGGGGTTCCTGCAGCGTCCGGACCATGAGTGCCAGCATATTCTCGCGCACGGCGGCAATGCCTTCGCTGACAATGGAAACACTGGCTTCCAGCCCTGCCGCCCAGTTGATCGAGTAGGCCAGCGCGGCGTAATGGATGCCCACTTCATGCGCCAGCGAGACTTCCGGCACGCCGGTCATCCCCACCACGTCACCGCCCAGCCTGGCGTACATGCGGATTTCCGCCGGAGTCTCGAAGCGCGGGCCGTTGGTGGCCACGTACACCGCTTCAGGCAGGGTCAGGCCAAACTGCGGGGCCAGTTCTTTCATCCGCACGCGCAGGGCAGGGCAGTAGGCGTTATCCATGCTGGTGTGCGCCAGGCCGCTTTCGCCGCCGTCGAAGAAGGTATGCTCGCGGCCGCTGGTGAAGTCGAGAAAGTCGGTGACCAGCGCGACGCTGCCCGGCGGCACATTGCGGCTGATGGAACCGATGGCAAAGGTGGCCAGCGCGCGCTTGACGCCCAGCTTTTGCAGCGCGCGGATATTGGCGCGGTAGTTGATCTTGTGCGGCGGCACGGTATGCTGCAGGCCGTGGCGCGCCAGGAAGGCGATCTCCAACCCATTCACCACGCCGATGTTGACCAGCGCCGGGCCGTACTCGGTTTCGATCACCTGCTCTTCAAACGCCGCGCCGGGGATGCTGTACACCCCGGTCCCACCGATGATGGCCGATTCCATGCGCGCTAATCTCCTTTATCCTGCTCGGGCGCGAAGACGCGCCACAGGTCGTATGGGCTGTGCACGCCGCGGTCGGTGATAATGCCGGCCACCAGGTGCGGCGGGGTGATATCGAACGCCGGGTAGTAGGCGTCAATTTCGGGGATGGTGGTGGGCACGCCGCGGCAGGCTTTCATCTCCGCCGGGTCGCGCTCTTCGATCACAATCGAAGCTCGGTCGGGTTTGCGCGGGTCGGGGCTGCCGACGAAGGCGAAGAACGGCACATGGTAGTAATCCGCCACCACTGCGTTCTGGAACGTGCCGATCTTATTGACCACGTGGCCGTCCATCGTCACCAGGTCGGCGGCGGTGAAGTACTTTTGCACCTTGCCCTGCGAGAGCACATAGCCGGGCATGTTATCGCCAATAATCTGCACCGGGATGCCCAGCTCGTAGATGCACGGCGCGGTCAGGCGCGCGCCCTGCAGGTAGGGCCGCGTCTCGGGCGTGTAGGCGCGGATGTTCTTGCCCGCGCGGTGCGCCAGCGACAGCGCCATCACGAATGAGGTCTCGGCGAAGCACATGGTCAGTACGCCATCGCCGTCGTCGATCAGGTCGGCGGCATACTGCGCGGCGGTGAAGTATTTGACGATGTTGGCGTCGCGCAGCTCTTCGATCCAGCGCAGTAGCGAGGCTTCCATGTCTTCGCCGCGCTCGAGGGCGACCAGCATCACCGGCAGCGCGTGTTCCATGCGCCGCGCCAGGGTGGTGTTGGTTGGGCGGGTGCGCACCAGGCGCGCGCGCGCCGCTTCAAAGGCTGCGCGCTGCTGCTCGACCGGCTGCCCGGCCACGGCACGCGCCGCCAGCACCAGGCCATACAGCGCGGCATTGCCCGGCCCGCCACCCTGGGTGACCATGTCTTCGATGGCTTTGGCCACTTCTTCCACGCTGTGGCAGGTAACGAAGGCCTTTTCAAACGGGTACTTGCGCCGGTCACCGATCATCACGCGGCCGTCTTCGTAACGGGCTACGTTCTCGCGGCGCAGGATGAAAGGCAGAAGTTCGTTAATTTCTTTTGGATGCATATTCAGATACCTTTATTAAAATCTTGTCAGGTTCGGGATCTTGCCGTAACCCATCACCGCGAAGTAGACGGAGACCAGCACGAACAGCACCGCGAAGGCCAGCACGGCGTAATCGATGGTGCGCATGTGGATTTCGAGGTACGAGGTGCGCTTCTCGCGCGCGCCAAAGCCCTTCGACTCCAGCGCCATGCCAAAGATGTTGGTACTGCGAATGGTGGAGATAAACACCGGCACCAGCAGCGGCAGGAACTTGCGGATGCGCTCGATCAGCCCGCCGGACTGCAGGTTGAGCCCGCGGCTCTGCTGCGCCTGGCTGATGGTCAGCGTGCTGGACGCGATGGTGGGCACCAGCCGCAGCGCGGTGGAAATGGCGAAGCCCACCCGGTAGGGCAGCCCCATGCGGATCATGCCAAGCACCAGCTCTTCGTTGCGTGTGGTGCTGATCAAAATCATGCCGGCCGAGATCATCAGGATCATCAGCAGCGTGCGCGCCAGCGAGAACAGGAACGGCTCCCACACCAGGAAGCCCAAGAAGGGCGTGACGCCCTTGGAGAACAGGTTCCACAGTACCAGGCTGGAGATGGTCAGCACGATGAGGATATAGCGGATGCGGCGCAGGTTGCGCAGCGAGCCGGAGATGACCAGCTGGAAAAAGATCAGGAATGCTACCGGCAGCATCCACAGCGGGTTTTCGAACAGCAGGATCGCGACAAAGGTCAGCAGAAAGGTGGTGATCTTCGTGCGCGGGTCCAGCCGGTGGATCACGGAGTTGTTATCGATATAAATCTCGGAGTCCATCAGGCCTGCGCTCCTTCCAGGCACTGCGCCATTTCTTCCGGGGTCAGGAAGGTGTAGCCCAGGCTGCTGCTGAATTCAACAAAGTGCGGCGGGCGCAGGAAGGCCTCGCGCAGCTCATTGCCATGCGAGAACACCTCGCGCGTGGTGCCGCGCAGCAGCACCTTGCCGTCTTTCATCACAAACACGCGTTTGGCGTATTCGGCCACCACCCACATATGGTGCGTGACGAAAATGATGGTGCTGCCATGCTCGTTCAGGCTGCGCACCATGTCCATCATGCCGCGCTGCTCGGCATAGTCCAGCCCGGTGGTGGGCTCGTCGAGGATCAGCACCTCGGGTTTGGCAGCCAGCACCGATGCTACCGCCACGCGCTGGCGGCCGCTCTTGGTCATGCCGAACGGGTCTTCCTGTTCCGCGCCGGCCAGCCCCACGGCTTCCAATGCTTCGGCCACGTACTGCTTGATCGTCTCTTCCGGGAGCCCGCGCAGGCGCGGGGTAAAGGACACCTCATCGAACACTGTCTCTGAGAAGATCTGGTGATCGGGGTTCTGGAAAACGTAGCCCACCTTTTGGCCGAGCTTGAACACGCCCTGCTCGCGTGTGAGCTTCCCATCCACCAGGATTTCCCCGGCGGTGGGCATCAGCAGGCCGTTGAAGTGCTTGGCCAGGGTGGTCTTGCCGCTGCCGTTCTGGCCCACGATCGCCACCATATCGCCACGGAAGATTTCCATGTCGATCCCGTCCAGCGCCTTCACGTGCCCGTTCTTATATACGTGCTCCAGACCGCGGCATTGGATGAACGGCACGGTCAGCTTTTCCAGCGCGGCCTTTTCCGCCGTTACCAGCGCCTCATATTTGGGTTGCGAGATGCTCCAGCCCTGCGCCTGGAAGGCGCGCTTGCCTTCTTCAGGGGTCAGCGGCAGGTCTGCACAGCCCAGCGCCTTGAACAGTCGCGGGATGCCCAGCGGCATCACGCCCAACGACTGCATGAAGTCTACATCCTGCAGCACTTCGCGCGATGGACCATCACGCACCACCTTGCCGTGATCGATCAACACCACGCGGTCGGCGGTGATCGCCTCTTCGGTTTCGGCCTCAATGATCATCAGCGTCAGGTCTTCGCGCTTGCACAGCCGGCTGGTGATCTCAAAGATGCCCATCTTGCTGATCGGGTCGAGGTCGGTGGTGGGCTCGTCCATCACCAGGATGCTGGGCTTGAGCGCCAGCACCGAAGCGATGGCCAGCTTTTGCTTCTGCCCACCCGAAAGGGTGGACGGCGGGCGGTGGCGGTACGCGTTGAGGCCCACATAATCCAGGTTTTCGTCGATGCGCCGGCCGATTTCCGCGCGGTCGACGGCGAAGTTTTCCGGGCCAAAGGCTACTTCCAGCTCCACGTTGGTGGAAAAAAGCTGCGCCTCAAAATCCTGAAACACCATGCCCACCACTTCGGCCATCTGCGATACGCTGTTCGTCTGCGTATCCCGCCCCAGTACGTTCACCGAGCCCTGCAGCTTACCTTTATGAAAATGCGGGATCAACCCGTTGATGGTGGCGGCCATGGTGCTCTTGCCAGCTTCGCTGGGCCCCATCACCACCACAAATTCACCGCGCCGCAGGCTAAGGTTGATACCATCCAGCGCCTGCTCTTTCTGGCCGCGGTACTTATATTTCAGATCTTGAATGATGACAACCTGTTCCAAAAGATCCTCCTGTAACGGTATTGGCGCGTTATGACCCGCCGTGTTGGAACGGGTCTTTGCGCATCAAATTTTCCCAGATCAGGCGCTCGTTTTCGATGGACTGGTCCATCGAGCGCATCGCCAGGCAGATATACAGCGCGTGGATCAGCGCGTACTGCGCGATGCGCGAGGAGATTGTCTCGGGCATGCTCTCCTGCGAGGCAGAGAGCAGTACCACGTCGGAAAAAGACGCGATGGGCGAAAGCGCATTGCCGCTGATGCACACCACCGGTACGCCGCTGTGCCGGGCTTCGGCGGCGGTGCGGCGCGGATCGTAGGAATCGCCGGTTTGCGAAATGACCACCAGCACGTCTTGCGGGGTGAGCAGCGCCCCCTGCATGATCTGCAGGTACGAATCCGTCTGCACCTGGCAATTAAGCCCCAGCCGCAGTAGACGGTTGAAGAACTCGTGCGCCACCGGGCCGGACGTGCCCACGCCCACGATCAGGATGCGGCGCGCGCCCAGCAGCAGGTCTACCCCTTTTTGCACTGCGCTTTCATCCAGTAGCGCCTGGGTGCTTTCCAGCGCCTGGATGCTGCCCTGGATGACCTTGCGAAAAATCGTGGCGGTCGTATCGGCGCTGGATAGGTCTTTGTGGATGAGCTGTGGCGAATGCGGGATGGCGCGCGTGAGACCAATTTTAAACTCCAGCCAGCCATCGTGTCCGATGGTCTGGCAGAAGCGCACCACAGTGGCGTCGCTCACCTGGGCATGGGTGGCCACCTCGGCCAGGGTCATGTGGATCACTTCTTCCGGGTTGGCCAGCACAAACTGCGCCACCTTCTTTTCCGCCGGCGAAAGCGACGCAAGATAGCCGCGAAGACGCGCCAGGGTGTTGCCCTGCGGGCTGTCCGTCCGGGAATATCCTTCTTCCGCTGATACTGCGTTCCGGTCAGGGTCCAACGCAACCATCCTCGGCATGCGGTTGTAATGTTATTTCATGAATGATACGGGGGAGTGTAGCAAGCTTACGATCTGATTATAGATTGCTGCGCGGAGAAGTCAAGCGAATAAACGCGTGAATTTATCTGCTGAATATAACCCGCCTGACCGCTGCGCGATGCGGGTCAATCGGGCTGCTGGATGCCCCACTGCGCGCAGAATTCATCATACTCGCGCTGCAGCGCTTCGACGAAGGACAGCAGCTCGTGGCGCTTCACCAGCAGGATCAGCGCCGGGCCACTGCCCATGTACATCGGCGTGTGGCCGTAATTGTACATATCCACTTTCAGCATCACGGTGAATGGGTCGTTCGGTAGTCGCGCATCCAGCGCATCCGCTACCTTGCGGATCAGGGCTTCGTCCTGCTCTTCCTGTTCGTCTTCTTCCGACTGGTAGATCAGCTCCCACTCCTGGCCCACGCGCGGGAACACCTGGCGCGGGTAAACCGCGAGCGTCACGTCGGGGTCAATGGGGGTGAAGAACTGCGGTACGTCGGTCTCCAGCGCCCGCCACAGGGTGGGCAGAAAGCCATCCTGGCCATACTGGTTGGCCTTGAATGCCCCCGGTGAACGCTTGGCCCAATGCTCCGGGCTGCGCTTGAGCTGGCTGTCCACCACCATCGGCTCGTCTTTATACAGGAAGCGGATTTCGTACTGCACCCAGTTGTTGCTGTCCAGCTCGATGAACCGGATTTCCAGGCCCAGGTTATAGGCATTCAGGGTCGCCATGTGTTTCAGCCTTTCACGTAAGACAGTTTCTCTGCGATCTTGCCATCGCGCAGGCAGAAAATATCCACCCCGCGCACGTGACCCGTCTCGGACCAGGAATAGGTCCAGCGCTGCAGCGCGCGGTCGCCGCAAACGACGATTTCTTCGATCTCGATGCGCGCAGCCGGCGCATCCGCGAAGAACCGCTCCCAGAAACGACGCACCGCTTGCTGGCCGGTGTAGCGCGTGCCATCCGGCGCGGGGTCGGTGTTTTCAAAGATGCAGTCGGGCGTCATCCAGGCCATCATCGCGCCTACGTCGTGGCGGTTGAAGGCGTCGTTGAAAATTTGCAGGATTTCGATGCTGTCCATCCCGTTTCCTCCTGCAATTATGATAGCAGAAACCGGGATGGGTACAACCTGCACACCTCTTATCGCAAGATAAAACGAGCCAGGGTTTACTCCACTTCGATAATGTTGCTGCCGCGGCGGTATTGGCGCAGACTCATGCCACCGCGCGAACCTGGCGGCGGAAGATGAGCGGCAGGAAGGGCAGCACGGCAAAAATGAACGCAGCGAAGGCCAGGAACGCGGCCGGGTAGCCGGCAGTCTTTGCCAGCACCCCTCCCACACCCAGCCCAATGCCCTGGCCCACGTTGGTGACCGCCATCAGGATCGAATACATCGATGCGGCGATGGCGGGGGTGGTGTACTTCATTGCCAGCGCAAAATACACGGCCTGGGTGGCGCCGTATGCTACGCCAAACAGAACCATCGCCAGGTAAGCCAGCGGCAGCGACGGCACCACCGCCACCATGGCCAACGTGGCGGCCACGCTGAACACCGATAGCAGCAGCGCGGCGCGGTCGCCGGTACGGTCCATCACCGCTCCGCCGAGGAAAGCTCCGCCCACGCAGCCAATGCCCCACAGGGTGGTGAGGAACCCGGCGGTGGAAAGCTCGATGCCCAGCCGTTGCGCGAACCAGGGATTGAGAAGCTGGTTTGCGCCCACAATCACCAGGAAGGCAATCAGCCCCACGCCGGCAACCGCCAGCACCGTGCGCGATTGGAACGCGCGGAACGCGGCCCAATGGAAGCGCTCGCCGGCAGCCTGCGGCGCTTCGCGCACCAGGAACAGCAGCAGAAACGGCAGCAGAAACGGCAGCAGGCTGGCCCCGGCCAGGAAGTAGAACACCCCCGGCCACGACCGCTCGGCGATCACCCCCGCCACCGACGCGGCCACGATCACTCCTACCGAACGCCCGCCAACCATAAAGCCCTGCAGCAGGCCCTTTTCGTCCGCGGGGGTGATATCCAACGCCAGGCCGTCGGTGCAGGTGTCGTAGAAGGCCATGCCCAACTGCAGCAGGAAGGCTACGCCCACAAACGTCCAGTACTGCTGCCCGGGATGGATGCCGGCCGCCAGCAGCAGGCAAACCACCTGCACCAGCAGGCCCATGGCGATGTAGGGCTTCCGCCGCCCCAGGCCGAAGAAGTTATAGCGGTCGCTGAGCATACCAAAGAAGATCTTGATCACAAATGGGATCAGCGCGATGGACGAAAACACGCCCACGTCTGCCATGTCCAGGCCGTTGGACAGCAGGTACAGCGCGTTTAGCGATGCAAAATAACCCAGCACCACACCCTGGGTCAGGTACAGCAGACCAAAAAGGGCAAATCGCAGCAGCTTGGATTGCGGTTTCATGCGCTTCTCCGGCAGTGAATTTTGGGGATGCATTCATTATAGAGGAGAACCACCAGCGCGAGGTGGCATGCTAAACAAAAACCCCGGCGGGGGTCGTCCACCCGACGGGGCTGCGTTCTTGCCAGCAAAAACCAGGGAACCAGGTTGAGGGAATCGTCCACCTGGGGGAGTATGAGGAGAAAACGCTGCTCAGATGATCTGCAGCAACTGGCCTTCGATGAAGGTAGCGAGCTGCTGCTGCGGGGTATCTTCCGCGCCGGCCGGGCGCAGCATCGCTGCCGCTTCCAGGCGGTACATACCCGCCGGCAATCCCGGGTGCTCCTGTGCCAGCTCGATGGCCGGGGCAGCGGGCTGCTCAGCGTCCCATTCGGCCAGCACCAGGCGCTCGCCGCTGGCAAGCTCTTTACCCTGGATCACCGTATGGCAGCGCAGCGCGGCGTCGCTCAACTGCACCTGCGACAGGTCCAGGCTGAGGCGCAGCGCGAACGGCTGGCGGCTTTGCAGGATCTGTTTTTCCATCCCGGTAGCCGGCTGCAGTGCGGCAAGCTGCCGGATTTCTACCTGCCCGGTCAGCGGCGGAAGTTCGGGCTGGGGTGGGGTGGCTTCCAGCGCGGCGGCTTCGCGCAGCCCGGATTGCGCCACCATAAACTGCGCCAGGCGCTCCGCGTCCCAGCCGGCCCAGGCTTCTTCCATTCCGGCGCGCACGTCCACCAGCCGGGTGCGGCGCACGAGGTTTTGCTCGTCCAGCAGCAGCTCCACCGTATACGTCTCGTAGTGCAGGTGGCCGCCGCGGTCGTCGGTGAGGGCGTCGTTTGCGGCGCGAGACAGCTCCTGCGCCTGCCCGGCCCAATCCTGCTGGGCCACGCGCTCCACCGTCAGGCCGATCAGCCCGCCGCATGCCGCCACAATTTCTTCGGGCGACAGGCCGGCGAGCTGGGTGTAACGCAAAATGCCCGCTCCGTGCAGCCGGCTGGCGATGCCGGGGCCAATGCCACGGATGTGGGTAAAATCGTCCCCAACCATCAGGCCGGGGGTTTCACGCGCTGGGTTGTGGGTAGCCATGGAATTCTGCTCCTTTCCCTGGCTCATGCGCTCCGCTGGCCCCGACCGGGTGGTGTTGCTGACAGCCGGGGCCAGCGAATATGAACGGCATGCCGTTTACGGGTTGTAGAACAGCACCATTGGCAGCTCAATAAACCCGGCTGCCGGCTGCGGGGTGCCGGCCGGCGCGGGGGCATTGAACAACTGCACCATGGTGGTCAGGTGGTAGGTGCCGTCGGGAACCGAGCCTGCGCCGAACTGCAGATCGCGTGTATAGGTGCGCCCCGCGGGGCCTACCGCGCCGCCCAGAATGTTCTCGGTAGCATTGGGGACGGGCAGGGTGATTTCCGCGCCTGGCCCGATGCGCTCGAGGAACACCTGCAGGCGAAACTCGGCGTTAGGCGCAATCGCCTCAATCGCCGCGCGGTTAGCGCCACTCATGGTCCATTCGATATGCACGCCCCACTGCTCATTGGTGCGGACAATGTTGTTGGGAGGAATAGGAACCACCGGGGTGCCTTCAAAGATCACTGCTTTCACATCACCGAGGTAATCCGAGATTCCAGATTCGAAAGCCATTGTACCCTCCTGTGTATTGGGTTATCTGGTTGGTTATTGAAGTGACCGTACCGCGGTCGCGGGTCGCGGGCAGCGCGGGCCCTTGCAAATGCCCTTGACGCTTCTGATGATACACAGGCGGAATTAACCGGCGCTTTCTTTTTGATTAATTTTCGCGGGTGGGTTTATTAATCATATTTATACCTAAATAGTCAATATATTCTGAGCGTCAACTTTCCTGGCGGCGGATTTTCTGGAACAGCAGCAGCGTGGCGGGGGATGGGCTGGTGTTCAGCTCGGCGCGCAGCGCGTCGGCGCAGATCTGGTACTGGCGCAGTGCCAGGTGGCGCTCGCCCATCTGCGTGTAACATCGCATCAGCCGGCAGTGCGCGTCTTCGCGGCAGGCATCGCGCGCCAGCAGTCGCTGGCACAGCGCCGCCGAGGTGGCGTACTGGCCGTTATCGAAGTACAGGCTGCTCAGCCGGTCCAGGGCTTCCATGTATACCAGCCTTAGCCGCTCGCGGGTTTGCAGCGTCCACTCCTCATACGGGTCGCTGCTCAGGAAATCATCTTGATACATGCTGGTAGCGGTCTCCAGCGCGTGGATCGTAGCGGTCAGGTCGCCGGCGGCTTCATGGCGCCGCGCGTTGTTGATTTCCTGTTCAAAAATGTCTACGTCCAGCCACAGGCTCAGTACGGGGTTGATGCGGTACGCGCCGTCACGGTAGGTGACCACATCCAGCGTACTGATGCGCCGCGCGGCCTGGCGCAGGGCATGCACCGCCACGTTGAGATTGTTACGCGCCGCTTTTTCCGGGGCGTCCGGCCAGAACACCGCCATCAGCTCTTCGCGCGTGCGCGGCCGGTCGTGGTGCGCCAGCAAATACTGGAACAGCGTGCGCCCGCGCCCGCCTGACCAGGCCGTGAGAGGTTGGTCTTCCAGCACCACCTGAAATGGCCCCAACAGGTAGGCTACCAGGGCCGGGGTCTTTTCTTCGCCCGGTTCGCTTTCCATGGCGGCCTGGGGGGCAGCCGGCGCGGTCGCCTGGGGTGGTTCGGGCGCGCCATCCAATGGCGCGGTGAGCGGGTGCGTGTTGGGGACGAGGGTGGGCATGGCCGGCGCGGGGGACGCAGCGCTATCCCCGTCGCTCGATTCACTCCTTTCGCTCGCTTGGCTCGGGAAGCGGAAGATCGACATCAGGTTTTGCCACAGCTCGACCAGCGGGTTCGGTTCCGCGCGCACTGCGGGCGCAAAGCGGAACGCCTGCGATTTGAGGTTGAGCGGGACGCGCGCCCAGCCGCGCTCGGCCAGCAGCAGGTTCAGGTTGGTGGCCGGCGAATCCAGCACCGCCTGGATGGCGCGGGCAACGTCCTGCTGCGCGGCGTCCAGGTTGACAAGCGTCTGGCGGAAATGCTCCGACTGCTGCGCCAGATCCAGGTGTTGGGCCAGCATGGCTTTCACCTGCTCGGCGAGCTGCATCACCAGCGGCGCGCCGGCCTGCTGCGCGTTGACGCGGCATTCATCGAAGAACTGCCCGGCGGTCTGGTACTGCTCACTCGCGGCGTACAGGCAGCCGATCTGCCAGTTGGCGTAGGCCTGATAAAGCAACTGGCCGGCCTCGCGCGCCTCGGAGCGCGCCGCGTGGGCCAGGTTAAGCGCCTGGGTTTCATCGCTCTGCCAGGCCGCCAATACGCTCTCGCTCAACAGGCTCTGGCACACACCCTCGGCGCTGCCTCGCTGGCGGAAGAGCGTGGTGGAGAGTGAAAAAATACGCTGCGCGGCCGGGCCGTCCTTGCGGTTGACGGCCAGCTCGCCGGCGGTAACCATCAGCCAGGGCCAATCGCGCTGCACCTGGGGCGGAATCTGTTCCAGCCAGCCCTGTAGCGTCTGCCACTGGCCCAGGTTAAGCATCTGCTCGGCCATGCCGGAGATCACTTCTGCGGCGCGGGGATAATCGCCCAGGTCCAGGTACAAGCGCGCGGCGCGCTCGCTTTGGCCCTGGCGCTCCATTTCGCGCGCGGCGGCCAGCAGCAGGTTTGGCTGGGTTTTTTGCCGCGCGCGCAGCGCCACGCGCAGGGGTGGTGACCAGCCACACAGCACGCGCAGCCAGCCATCTTCCAATGGCTGCAGCCAGGCCGGTTCGCCGGGCATTTCGCCGGCAAAGATCGAATGCATCATCTCGGGGTGAAAGTCGCGCAGTTGCACCGCAACCTGCGCCGCGCGCGCTGCACCTGGCTCCAGAGTGGCAATCCACGCGCGCGCCAGGCGCAGCAACAGGTCATCCAGGCTGCGCGCGTCCTCGATACTGCGCCGCACCGTCTCCGTGCCGATCATCTGGCAGGCTTGCTCCAACCCGTCCATCAAACCGGCGCGACCATCCGATAGCGCCAGCGCGCGCTTGAGCGCGCGTTCGGGCAACGGTCCCGCTGGCTGCGCGTTCCAGCCCGCCGGGCTTCCGGCGCGCAGGTCGCGCTCGCGGAACTGCTGCGCCTGAAGCGGGATGGAGCCGGGCGGCAGCGGTTCGTGCGAAAGGATCACTGTGCTCAGGGCCTCCGGCAGCAGGGGAAGAAAGTGCGCCCCCAGCAGCTCCAGGCAGCCGGAATGCGCCAGCGCCCCGGCATGCTCCAGCACCAATACCCCGCCGTCCGGGAGCGCGCCGGCGTATTCGCGCGCCGCCGTGGCAAACAGCGGCGCCCATCCGCTCACCGGTCCTGGCTGGCGACGCATTGCGGCCAGCGTATCCGCGCCGCTGCCAGGCGCGCTCTTTTGCAGCGCCTGGATCAGCGAGCCGAGCAGGATGCCCGGGTCACGGTCTTCCTCGCCGGCGCGCAGCCACAGCGCGCGCTGGTTGGCCTGGCCGGCCGCGGCGGCCAGTTGCCCGGTGGCCAGATAGCCGGAAGGCGCGGTAAACACCGTGGTATGGTTACGCAGCGCCAGTCCGATGACCGGGCTGATGAACCCGCCGGCAGGATAGGCAGGAACGGCAAACTTCGCGGGAAAGCGCAACACCGGAAAGTTCTCCTGGGCTATATCGGTTTGGCATCCTTCGTTTTGAGGCTGCAATGGTTACACGGGGGAAACAGGCAGCCATGCATTGCGTAGCAATTGTTGGTTTGGTTTGTGCGCGGCATAATTACCCCAACGCTAATTTCATTCTAAACCGGCGTAGTCAAAATTCAATCACCAATATATAGGGAATTGCCGGGGATTACGTAGGGGAAACCTTACCATTCTGGTGGAAAATCCGCAAAGCGGCGGGGCAAACCTGGGGGAATCTCCCACTATTGCCGCTTCTCACCATGGGCTATAATCGGTCAACGCTGCGATAAAGAACGCAAGTACGCAGCAGTGGAACCTTACCAGGCCAGACGGGTATCACGATAAACGGTTTGATATCTCCCGCCGTCACCCTGGTGCAGGCAGTGAACATTATTTTTGCATCGTTCAGGCGAAATATTCACAGAGGTTGATTTGATACTGTTTCGAATCCGGCCTGCTGGTACAGGCCGGTATTTTTTAAAGGATAGAAAAATGGACGAACAATCACACCTGATGGTGCTCAAGCACACCCATCCCGATGGGGCCGAAGAATGGGTTTGCCCCGAATGCGGCCGCCGTATCCTGGTGGGATGGCCGCCGGCATTCCGTAAGGTAGTGCTGGAAGAAGGTGACGTCAATGTTGCCCACAGCGGGTCGAAGGGCGGGCTGCAGATGGGCTCGCAGGAAATTTTTGACCCCAGTTGGGATGAGGATGTGCCCGCCACCACCAGCGAGAATGACGTGCAGGTACGCGTGGACCCGCGCACGTTGATCCCCTGGCTGCGTTGGATGGAGGCAATTGATTTCGAGCACCTGTGGGAAGACGACCCGTACGCCAACGGGCGCGATTAAACTCATTGAGAATAAAAACAGGCGAATGGCATCTTGCCAGTCGCCTGTTTTTGTTGCTGCATAGGGCCAGATCAGACCGCCCGGTAGCCCAGCCGCTCCACTTCCGCGCGGATGCGAGCTTCGTCGATCTTCTGCGGGTCGTACTCTACCACCAGTTGCGCTTTGCGATAGCTGGCTTCGGCGCGCAGCACGCCGGGCAGCGTGTCTTCCATGCGCTCCAGAGTCATGGCGCAGTTGGGGCATTCCATGCCGGTAATGTTCAGGGTCAGTCGGGTTGCCATGGCTCCTCGTTACAGATCAAACAGAATGATGCCGGTGTACATGCCCATTGAGCAGGAGAAGGGCATTTGCGTGCCTTTGGCCTGGGCTGGGATTTCGATGGTTACCTCACCGGTGGCGTCCAGCAATTTTTGCACGTTGATGGCCGGGATGACAAACGCACGCGAGCATGAGCGCACATTATTCGTCACCAGGCGCAGCTTCAGCGGCGCGCCGGCGCGGGCATGCACCACATCGGGCGAGTAGGCGGTGTTAAGTACATTGATCGTAATCGTATCGGTGCTGCCGTCGGCACTGGCGCTGGCCTGAACCGGTTCGGAAGCTTGCGTCCCGGGGGCCGCATAGGTTCGGCTTAGCGCGCGGGTAATCGAAACCGGCGAGCCGGCCAGGGTGATTCCCGTGTCAATCGTCAGGATGGCCAGGATCAGCACCACCACGGCCACAAAGCGGGTGAAGTTGCGCTCCAGCCTGGCCCCCAGGCGCGTGGCAAAATACGCCACGGCAAAGAACACCGGGCTGGCGCCCAGCGTGAAGGCGGCCATCAGGGCGGCGCCGGTCAGCGGGTTGGCCGAGCTGATGGCGGCGGCCATCATTGCCTGAGTGACACCGCACGGGATGAGCACGGTCATCAGACCCAGGAACGCGGGCGCGCCCAGCGACTGCCCGTCTGCCCCGGCTGCGGTCCGGCGCAGCTTGCGGCGGATAAACGCGGGTGGTTCAAAGGCAAAGTAGCGGAAGACGGGGTGCACGTTCAACATGCGCAGCGCCGTGCCCAGCATAAAAATGCCGATAGCAATTTGTAGCACCGCGCGGGTAAGCGGCGAAAGCTGGAAGGCCTGCCCGGCCAGCCCCAGCAGCGCGCCCAGCAGGGTGTAGGCCAGCAGTTTGGTCGTCAGGAAAACCAGGATTGGCAGCGCCAGGCCCGGGTTTTGCGGCTGCTGGCGGGCGAACTTGCCACGCTTATGCGCCTTGCCGGTGGCGGAAGCCACGTCGTTTTCGATTTGACCGGCCAGCGAGGAGGCCAGTAGCCCGCCCTGTACCGCCAGGCAGCTCAGACCGCCAGTGGTCAGGCCGGTAATGAAGGCAAGAAGGATATTGACCAAGGGTTTCTCCTGTGCAGGGTCCCGTGCGCAAACGATCCGGCTGAGAAATACGGGTAATATTGATAAATACTACCATAATGATCGTCAAATGCCACTGGATTTCGTCACCGATTCGGGATGACATTTTTGTACTTTCGAGCTCAATTTCGGATACGGATTCTGTTTCCCTGTGTTGGTCCCCCAATTCACCCGTAGGGGAGAGGCGAAAAGAGGCGCAGGCAGGAGAGCACCTTACAGCCTCGCCCCGGCGTGAGGCTTCAGGGCTCGTTGATGCCCGTGCTCTTTCTCTTGCCTACCCCCTACGGGGATTTTGAACCCCAATATGTCGAATAATACGACAGGCGAGTTGGCATTTTTCGTGATTATTTTGGCGTGAAAAGCCCCTTCCCCAGGCACGGGGAAGGGGCTGGAAGATGCTGATTGCGTGCTTATCTGCCGGCGGTGAAGTTCTTGCCCTTTACATCGCCGTCGAGCATCAGGAACTCGTCCATTGTGGTGAAGGTGTAGCCTTTCTTACTGGCGAATAGTTGCACAAGCTCGCCGAACGGCAGCCCGCGGATGCGGTAGTTGCCCAGGCTATCGGTCATCGCGCTCAGGCCACTGTTCGTTTCGGCCACGGTGACGCCAGCCAGCGGTTTACCGTTGTAGGTGACTCTGCCGCGCACGCTCCAGGTGTTCAGCACGATGGCAAAGTCCTTACCCGTGTTCTTGTTTCGCGGGGTGATGCGGTAGGTGCCTGGCGCAGAATGGAACCCCGGCAGCGTGTCGACGCGCAGGGTGAAGTCCCACAGGTTGATGCCCGGCGCGGCGTGCACGTTGAGCATATAGCTGCCATCCGGCGCAACCGCCGCATACTGTTCCGCGCTGGCCCGCACCAGCCCGATCGTCACCGCTTCGTTATCCGCATCCATCACCTTGCCGCTGACCAATACCGTGGCGCTGGTGAAGTTCAGTCCGACATTGCTTTGTGTGATCACTGACCGCGGCGCAAAGGTGAAGTACGGATGCGTAACGAGCACACCCAGGGGCGCGAGTGACTGTGGAACCTGCATGCGGTAGTTGCCATTCGAGTCAGTTTTGGTTGCCAGCCACTCCACCTGCACCGTGGCGCCCGCCACCGGTTTGCCTGCCACGGTCACTTTCCCGCTCAACACACGGGAGGGGAACCCGGTGAAGCCGGCTCCAATGATAGGAAAGTTTCCAATCGGGATTTCGTAGCTTTCCGGCTGGAATACGTAGCGGTTCGAAACTGGGCGCAGCACCACTACCTGGTTTGCCGCCATGTTGGGGATGGAGAAGAACCCATCGCTGTTGGTGTACACATACTTGTTCTTGGCGTAGTAGACGCGGATGCGGTCCGGGCCGGTGGTCGTCGCGGCGCTTCCGAAGATGGTGCGCCGGTAGACGTAGGCAGTAAAGTCAAACTTCTGGTTGGCCGCTCTGACCGGGAAGTTGTGGTATATCGGGAAAATGCTGTAACCAATATTGGTGCTTAGCGGGACCACCGTGTAGCTGATTCCATATACTGCGGCGCGAAACTTGTAGTACCCGGATTTGTTGGTCTTCACCATGGCGCTGCTGCCATCTGATCCGCTGATCTGCAGGTCAACCCCCGCCAAAGGTTTGCCGCTCACTTTGATCATACCGGAAAGCGTGTACTGGTTGGGCACGATGGCAAAGGACATACCCACGTGGTCGGCGTTCAGCGCGCTGATGACAAATTTCTCAGGCGTGAAGTGATAGCCGGTTTTGGCAGCCATCAGGTTGCCGCTGCTGCCTTCATCGACCCACAACAGGAAGGCCCCATCATATGCGGTCAACGTGTTAAGTTTGCCCAGGCTGATTTTCACGCCGGACACGTCTACCGAGCCGGTCACCTGGCCGCTGACCTGGTACACGCGGATGCCTTTGGCAGCAGGGGAAATCGCCAGATTCCCGGTTACGGTGAGGCTGGTTTTCGCCGGCTCAAAACGGTAGCCGGGCAGCAAGGGGGTAAGATCGGCGCTGGCGCCTTCGGGAATGCCGGAGATGGTGTATTTACCATCGCTGCCGCTGATACCGGTGTACATGCCAAACGCGAAAGACACACCCGGCAGCGGCGTCACGCCGTCTTTTGCAACCACTTTGCCTTTTATCGAGTAGGTTTTCAGCGCCGTGAAGTCCTGCAGCAGCCCCAGGTTGGGCGCGTGGTCAATGTCGACCGCGGGCATGGTGATATGCTGCGTTGCCGGGGTAAAAGTGTACCCGGCCAGCGTAGGCACGAGATCAGCTTCCATTCCCGGGGGGATAGACAGCAGGCTGAAACCACCATCGGCTGCGGTGGTCGTGGAATAGGTACCGAAGGTGATGGTAACTCCGGCCAGTCCGCTGCCCTTATAGGTCACGCGGCCGCTGATGCTGCCGTTCGGTACCGCCGTGAACTGCGTGGCGGCGTCACCGGCAGCAAAGTTGGCGGTGACGGTAATGGTGCGCTGCGCCGGCAGGAACGTGAACCCCGCCAGGCTGGGTGTAATAGTGATTTCCGTGCCGTGTACCACGTTGGCGAATATGAATTGCCCATTGTCGCCCGTGATGAACTCTTGCCCATTGGCGCTCAGTGTCACGCCCGCCAGCGGCAAGCCGTTGAGCGCCCGGATGACCGTACCGGCCACGGTGTACGTCTTCAGCACGCCGGTGCTGTTCTGCCCGGTGACATCTCCGCTGATCTGGCCCAATGCAATGCTGGCCGGGGTGAATGCATATGTATCCGGCTCAAACTGCAACGTAATATCATCGTGCCAGGTAAAGGCTTTATCAAACAGGTAGTCGCCGGACGCATCCGCGTCAACGGATATATTGATTGGGTCGCCTGTCCGGCTGGTGCCGAGGGCGCGCACGGTTGCCGCGATGCCAATGCCGTCAGGCGTCGCGATGCGCCCAGAGACCGAATAATTGATTCTCTCCGTTGGAATTTCTATGTTCTGGTCGCTACCAGACAGGTCAACTGTGCCGGACCAGGGCTCGCAGCCATCGCTGTCAAAGCTCACAGTATAGATCACTGGCGCGAGACCAGTAAAAAGAAACGTATTGCTGCCGGGATTGGTTGACCCGCTGGCTACCGGTCCCATGTACGGCGCTACCGGCTCGAGGGAAATGGAAGGCGATGTGGTGCAGAACATGTCCGGGCTGGTGACCGTGCCGGTGAGCACACGCGCGTATTCCGCCGTAAAGTCCGCATCGGTGACATCTTCGTAGGTGCTCAATAGATCTATATACCGGTAGGCTGGCGTGAAGGCATATCCATCCAGGGAAGGAGTGATATCGAGATACACCTCGTCCTGATTGATCGAAATAGAATAGAAACCATCGGGGCCGGTGGTAGTGCTGCCCAGCCAGACACCCCAAGAAGAGTAATTCAGTGTGACGCCACTTAAGGGCTGACCATGCGGGTCTGTGATATAACCGCTGATGTTTATCAAATCCGTTTGCGGCGCAGGCGCGGCAAAAGCTACCGATGACGGCGCGTTAAATGATAATGCCATCACCAGGACAATGGCGATGGCCAGTGCATTCAGGCACATCTTTCTCATGGCTGACTCCTATGCTTGCTTGGATGGGTGCGAC
>JBDHWQ010000036.1:0-19255 GCA_039810245.1 Longilinea sp.
ACGCACACCCAGCGCCCGTTGCGGATGACCATATCCGCCGGCGCGCGCCCCATCGCCACATCTACCAGGGCCTTCGAATTCAAGCGATTCGTATCCATCATGGCAGCCATTCCTTTATTGCCGTTATGATCAGCCCTGCAGCAGGCGTTTCGCGGCCTGATTATGGCGCCCGGCCAGCGCGTGCTCGTCCAGACGCACAAGCTGCTGCTCGCGCACCACCGCCTGCCCGTGAACGAAGTTCCAGTCCACCCGCCCCGGATGGCAGAAAACAATCGCGGCCAGCGGGTCGTGCAGCGCGCCGGCGTACTCCAGCCGGTTGAGGTTGATGGCGATAAAGTCGGCGCATTTGCCCGGCTCCAGCGAGCCGATATCTGCGCGGCCCAGCACCGATGCGCCGCCGCGCGTGGCCAGCTCCAGCGCTTCGCGCGCGGTGAGGAACGGCGCGCCGCCGCTGCCGGAAAGTGACGCCCCTTCAATGCCGGCGCGCAGCCGCGCCAGCAGCATTGCCTGGCGCACTTCGGCCAGCAGGTGCGAGCTGTCATTGGAAGCCGAGCCATCTACGCCCAGCCCCACCTTGACACCCGCGCGCATCATCTCCCACAGCGGGGCAATCCCGCTGGCCAGCCGCATGTTTGACGACGGGCAGTGCGCCACGCCGCAGCCGGTGCGCGCGTATACCTGCACCTCTTCCGGGTTGGCCCATACCGAGTGCGCAAACCACACATCCTCGCCCACCCAGTCCAGCGACTGCATGTAGGCCACCGGGCGGTGACCGAATTTGTCGATACAAAACTGCTGTTCATCCTCGGTTTCCGCCAGGTGGGTGTGCAGGTGCACGCCGTACTGGCGCGCAAGCGCCGCGCTCTCGCGCATCAGCGCGCCGGTCACGCTGAACGGCGAGCATGGGGCCAGCACAATTTGCAGCATCGAGCCGGGTTTGGCGTCGTGATACTGCTCGATCAGCCGCGTGCTGTCGGCCAGGATGTGCTCTTCGCTGTCCACCACACTGTCGGGCGGCAAACCGCCCTGGCTTTCGCCCAGGCTCATCGAGCCGCGTGACGCGTGCAGCCGCAGCCCCACCTCTCGCGCCCCGGCGATCTCGTCATCCAGCCGCGAGCCGTTGGGAAACAGGTACAGGTGGTCCGAGGCCGTGGTGCAGCCGGATAGCGCCAGCTCCGCCAGCGCGGTCTGCGTGGAGGTAAAAATATCTTCGGGTGTCATCCGCGCCCACACCGGGTAAAGCGTCTTCAGCCAGTTGAACAGGTTGGCGTTCTGCGCGGCGGGCACGGCGCGGGTTAATGTCTGGTAAAAGTGATGGTGGGTGTTCACCAGCCCGGGCAGCACCAGGTGGCCGTCCAGGTTGATGACCTCGTCGGCGCTTTGGGGCAGCGTATCCGTCGGCCCCACCTGCTCGATGAAACCATCCCGCGCGAAGATGCCGCCCGAGACGATTTCCCGGCGCTGCGCATCCATGGTGACCAGAAGGCTTGCATTGCGGATCAGAAGGGTAGCCATACTATGCTGTTTACTCGTTATTTGGGATTTTGCCTGGCACGGCCAGGTTGTTAGACAACCACCGATAGCATTAGTGTATTAGTTTTTTGGCAAAAAGTCAATTGTCAGACAAAGTCATATATCCGGTATTTGGGATGACATTCCCCCACCCGCCAGCCGAAACAAAAAAAATCGGGGCCGGGAAAAACTCCCGGCCCCTGGTGCAATCATCTTCGCCTATCTGGCAGCGTCCGCCAGCTCAGCGGCGGTGAGGGTATTGCGCAGCAGCATGGCGATCGTCATCGGCCCCACCCCGCCCGGCACGGGCGTGATCGCGCCGGCCACTTCGCTGGCCTCAGCGTAGTTCACATCGCCCACCAGCCGGTAGCCGCGCGGCCGCGAAGCATCATCCACGTGGTTAATGCCCACGTCGATCACCGTCGCGCCGGGCTTAATCCAGCTCCCGCGCACCATCTCCGCACGGCCGATTGCAGCCACCAGTACATCCGCGCTGCGCACCACATCCGGAAGGTTCTTGGTGCGCGAATGGCAAATAGTGACCGTGGCATTGGCGCGCACCAGCAGCAGCGCCACCGGCATGCCCACGATATTCGAGCGCCCCAGCACCACCGCGTTCAACCCTTCCAGGCTGGGATGCGCTTCTTCCAGCAGCACCATGCAACCCGCCGGGGTGCAGGGCACAAACAGCGGGTCGCGGCCCTTCTGCGCCAGCCGGCCAATGTTGACCGGATGGAAGCCGTCCACATCTTTCTCCAGGCTGATCGCGCTCAGCACGCGCTCTTCATCCAACCCGGCCGGCAGCGGGAGCTGCACCAGGATGCCATTGACACGCGGGTCGGCGTTCAGTTCCTTCACCAGCCCTTCGACGTGGCTCTGCGAGCTGTCGGCCGGCAGGTCGAAGCCGAACGACTGGATTCCGGCTTCCTGGCAGGCTTTCTGCTTGGAGCGCACGTACGATTGCGAGGCCGGATTCTCACCCACCAGAACGGTAGCCAGCCCGGGGATTGATTTTCCTTGCGCGGCGCGCGCCGCCACTTCTTCTTTTACACGTTCACGCAGTCGTTTGGCAACCGCGCTGCCATCCAGGATTTGTGCAGACATGGGCATCTCCCTAACGTATTTCTTCATGGTCTGGAATGGGAAAAATCCATTATAATCGAGCCGTGCCGGGTGCAGCGCCAGAATAATCCGCGAAAAAGGCGGGGCGGACGGGCCGGCACACAGTCAATGGCGACCCCTCTATTATACCGCGCTCTTTTGACCGCATCAGGTTCCCGGCCGGGGTCGTGCATGGTGGGGGAAACAAACGCCGCTTTATCACGTTATCAAATCATAGTTTCATTGTGATATTTGCAACGAGCCACTTAAAAACGTGCAGCACCGCACGGATTACCACCTGTAGGAGGATGTTTTCATGAGCAAGCTTTGCGTGATTGGCACGGGGTACGTTGGCCTGGTGACCGGCAGCTGCTTTGCCGACCTGGGCAACCAGGTTACCTGCCTGGACGTAGATGAGACCCGCATCAGCAAACTGCACCAGGGTATCATGCCCATCTACGAGCCCGGATTGGAGCAAGTGGTGGCGCAGAACGTGCGCGCCGGCCGCCTGACCTTCACCACCGACTACATCGAAGCTCTCAAAGGCGCGGAGTATGCCTTTATCGCCGTAGGTACGCCTTCGGGCGTGGATGGCGAGGCGGACCTGCAGTACGTGCGCCAGGCCGCTGAAGCCATCGCCGACCTGGTGGACACCCCCATTATTGTGGTAAACAAATCCACCGTGCCGGTTGGCACGGGCGACTGGGTTGCCGATATCATCAAGCGCCGCCGCGCCGGCAAACCCCTGCATTTTAGCGTGGTTTCCAACCCTGAATTCCTGCGCGAAGGCTCGGCCATCAACGACTTTATGGAGCCTGACCGCGTGGTGCTCGGTTCCACCGACCGCGATGCCGCCAGCAAAGTTGGGCAGCTTTACCTCACCCTGCGCTGCCCCATTCTCATCACCGACCTGCGCACCGCTGAAATGATCAAGTATGCGTCCAACGCCTTCCTCGCAACGCGCATCTCCTTCATTAATGAGATCGCCAACATGTGCGAAGAGATGGGCGCCGACGTGCGCGAAGTGGCCCAGGGCATGGGCATGGATAAGCGCATCGGCCCCGCCTTCCTGGATGCCGGCCTGGGTTGGGGTGGAAGCTGCTTCCCCAAAGACGTGAAAGCCCTGGCGCACATGGCGGTGCTGCATGGCACGCACCCACAGCTCCTGCAGGCGGTCATGGAAATCAACCGCAACCAGCGCCGCCGCGTGATTCTCAAGCTGCGAAAGGCGCTTGGCAGCCTGGACGACCGCACGATCGGGGTGCTGGGTATCAGCTTCAAGCCAAACACAGACGACATCCGCGACGCCCCGGCCCTCGAAGTGATCCACCTGCTGCAGAACGAAGGCGCGCACGTCAAGGCATATGATCCGCAGGCCATGGAAAACGCCGCGCAGCAACTCAAGCGCGTGGACCTGTGCGAGAACCCCTACGCTGTAGCCGAAGGCGCCGACGCCTTAGTGCTGGCCACCGATTGGAACGAGTTCAAGCAGCTCGATTTCGACCGCATTCACCAATCTATGCGCCAGCCGATCATCATTGACGGCCGCAACCTGTGGGACGCCGAAGCCCTGCGCAAAATCGGCTTCACCTACATGGGCATTGGCCGCGCCACCCGCACCACCAACGGCAACGGTTACCACGAATAAATGCTTACAAATCAAAGCTCGCCTGTCAAAACGGCAGGCGAGCTTTGATTTAAGGATATATTTCCTACAAAATATCTATTCTTTCATGATAAAATCGGGTTAAGATATGATAGATAAGTGTCGCTCTGGCACAACAGCGGTGAACGAAAGAGGCACCGGGTAACAAATTTTTCCGCACAATACAATATATCCCTTCGCTTCCTGGACTTCCCTGCCGTCCAGCCCCACGATCTGACAATTCTTCATTCTCCAAACCCGAGGAGCATATTCCATGTTAAAAATCATGGTTTTCATTGATGGAACCTGGTTGTATATCAACAAATCTCGCCTTTCCGAAGTGTACGGCGACGAAAGCTTTCACGTCGATTTTGGCAAGCTGCCCCAGGTGCTGGCGCAGGAAGTGAGCATGCAGCTCGGCGATATTGACGTCGACGTGGTGCGTACCTGCCTGTTCGGAAGCTACGCGGTCAATTTCGACATCCGCGACGAGGAAATCGTCAACCGGCGGCGCGAGTTCTTTGACATGCTCAAAGAAGAGCATCATTATGAAGTCGAGATTTACCCGATCAACTTCCGCGGGCGGCGCATCCGCAAGACCGACCGCGACGCGCGCGATACCTTCGAGCCCAAAGAGAAGTACGTTGATATCTCGCTGGCCGCGTCCATGCTGTATTACGCTGCCATCCCCAACGTCTACGATATCGCCATTGCCGTAATCGGAGACCGCGATTTTATTCCCATGCTGCAGGCCGTGCGCCGGCTGGGCAAGCGCGTTGCCATCGCCAGTATCAAAAACTCGTGCGCGCCGGATATCGCCGACCCGCGCGATGCGTCCCGCGTCAAAGACTTTGACCTGATCTGGCTCGACGGACTGTTGGAAAAGCTGGAGCTGCGCTACGAGCGCCGCCTGCAGCGCTGCGAATCGCCCATCCATCGCGGCAACGCCATGGTGTGGACCACCTTCCGTCCCAAGCGCGGCCAGAAGTTCTTCTGCGACGAATGCCGCGCCGAATTCCAGCGCCAGAAGCGCGAGGCAATCTCGGAATACGTCGAAGAGACGGTGGATGATGTGGAAGGCGAAAACGGCTCCGGCGACCAGAGCAGCTACTTTGCCCCGCGGCTGGTGGGCAGCATTAAGCGCCTGTTCCCGCAAAAAGCCTTTGGCTTTCTCACCGGCTCCGACACCAAGGACTACTTCTTCCACCTCACCGACCTGCAGGGCGCGGACTTTAACAGCCTGACTGAAGGTGAGCGTGTAGAGTTCGAGATCGAAAAACCGGCGTCAGAATCGCGCGCCGGCTCGGCGCAGAGTGTGCGCCTGCTGCGCGATGAGGATGAGGAAATCGAGGAAGACGATAACGGCGCCGGCCTATACCCGCCAGAAGAGCGCGGCAGCGAGCTGTATCCAGACGAAGAAGAGGAATAACCAGCGGTTTGAGACATGACCACCACCCCATCTGAGCGAAAGAAGAACACCATCTTCTCGCTGCGCCAGAAAAAGCAGCGCGGCGAGCCGGTCAGCATGATGACGGCTTATGACTACCCCACTGCTCTCATAGTGGACGAAGCCGGCATGGATTGTATCCTGGTGGGAGATTCGCTGGGGATGGTGGTGCTGGGCTATGAGAATACCCTGCCCGTCACCATGGAAGACATGCTCCACCACTGCAAGGCGGTTTCGCGTGGAGCCAAAAAAGCGCTGCTGGTGGCGGATATGCCGTTTCTTTCGTATCAGGTTTCGGTCAGTGAAGCAGTGGCCAATGCCGGGCGTTTTCTCAAAGAGGCCGGCATGGACGCGGTGAAGCTGGAAGGCGGGCGCGAGCGCCGCGACACCATCTGCGCCATCCTGGATGCCGGCATCCCGGTGATGGGTCACCTGGGCCTCACCCCGCAGAGCGTGCACCAGTTGGGCGGCTTCCGCATGCAGGGCGGCAGGGCCACGGCTGCGCAGCGCCTGGTGGAAGACGCGCTGCTGCTCGAAGAGGTGGGCTGCTTCAGCATGGTGCTCGAATCAATGCCGGCGCGGCTGGCCGCCATGATCACCTCCCGGTTGAGCATCCCCACCATCGGCATTGGCGCCGGTAACCAGACTGACGGCCAGGTGCTGGTGTTTCACGATCTATTGGGCATGTTCGAGCGCTTCAAGCCGCGCTTTGTAAAAACCTACGCCAATCTGCACGAGGCCGCCCTTCAGGCCCTCATCGAGTACCGGCAAGATGTCGAGTCGCGCGCCTTCCCCGCCGCCGAGCATACCTTCGAGATGCCCGACGAAGAGTGGGACGCGTTGAACGGGCTGCTGGGGGGGTAGGCCGGTGGCTGCGCCGCTGCTGATCGTGGGCAGTGGGGCGATGGCCTGCCTGTTCGCGGCGCGCCTGTCGGCGGCCGGCGCGGGCGTGCGTGTGCTGGCCGATTGGCCTGCCGGATTGCAGGCCCTGCGCGAGCGCGGCGCCTGCCTGGAAGAACTGGACGGCACACGCTGTTACCCGGTGGAGGTTGTCGATGATCTGGCAGCCTGCCGGGGTGCGCATACCGCGCTGGTGCTGGTCAAGAGCTGGCAAACCGGGCAGGCAGCGCGGCAGCTGTCCGCGGTACTGGCCGAGGATGGCGTGGCGCTGACCCTGCAGAATGGCCTGGGCGCGCGCGAAACGCTGTCTGCCGCCCTGGGCGCGGAGCGCGTTGCCGCCGGGGTGACCACGCTGGGCGCTACATTGCTGGCCCCCGGCCTGGCGCGCCCCACCCCCACCGGCGAGGTGAATCTGCAGGCGCACCCGCGGCTGGGCGAGCTGGAAGCGCTGCTGCGCCATGCCGGTATCCTGGTGAGCATCGAAAGCGATCTCGACCGGCTGCTGTGGGGTAAGCTGGTAGTCAACGCCGCCATCAACCCGCTCACCGCGCTGCTGCGCGTGAAGAATGGCGCGCTGCTGCGCCTGCCTCAGGCGCGCCTGCTCTACACTGCCCTGGCGCGCGAAGGTGAGGCCGTGGCTCGCGCCGCCGGTGTAGCCCTGCCTTACCCCGATGCCCCGGCCGAGGTGGAGCGCGTACTGCGCCAGACGGCGGATAATCGCTCATCCATGCTGCAGGACATTCTGCGCGGCGCGCCAACCGAGATCGAAGCCATCAACGGCGCGCTGCTGCGCCATGCTGCCCGGTTGGGCGTACCGGCTCCGGCGAACGCTGCCGTTACGCGCCTGGTGAAAACCGCCGTGCAAGCCGCTGGCTGATTCCCTACCCTCTCCGCGGCGGGCGGGATTACAATTTGCTGTAGATCATTCCATGCGGAGTAGAATATGCAAGTTGTGACCTCATTTTCCGAGCTGCGCATCATGCGCTCCTCGCTGCAGGGATCGCTGGGTTTTGTGCCCACCATGGGCTACCTGCACGAGGGCCATCTTTCGTTGGTGCGCGCCGCCCGCGCCCAGAACCCCAGCGTGGCGGTCAGCATTTTCGTCAACCCGGCTCAGTTTGGCCCGGGCGAAGACCTCGACAAATACCCGCGCGATCTAACGCGAGACCTGGAGCTGCTGCGCTCCGCCGGCGCTGATTTGGTGTGGACGCCGCGCGGCGATGACATGTATCCGCCTGGATTTCAAACCTGGATCACGGTCGAAAACGTGGCCGAGCGGCTGGAAGGCGCGCTGCGCCCCGGGCACTTTCGCGGCGTGGCCACCGTGGTGGCCAAGCTGTTCAACGCCGTCCAGCCCGACCGGGCTTATTTCGGCCAGAAGGATGCCCAGCAGGTAGCCGTCATCCGCCGCATGGTGCGCGACCTGGACATGCCGGTGCAGATCGTAGTCAACCCCATCGTGCGCGAGCCCGACGGACTGGCGATGTCCAGCCGCAACGTGTACCTCAACCCGGATGAGCGTCAGGCCGCCACAGTGCTTTCGCGAGCGCTGCGCGCCGCGCAGGCCGCGTATCAGGCCGGCGAACGCGATGCGGCGCGACTGCGCGAAATTGCCCTGCAGGTCTTCGCCGGCGAGCCGCTGGCATGCGTGCAGTACGTGGATGTGGCCGATGCCGACACCCTGGAAGCGCTGCAAACCCTCGCTCCCGGGCAGCGCGCGCTGCTATCCACCGCCGCCCACGTCGGCGCCACGCGCCTGATCGATAACCTGATCCTGTCCGAAGACGAAAACCCGCCCAGCCTTCCATGATATAATTATTGGCAAGGCCGCCCGCGGCATTCTTTCCCAATCTACCCAATCGCATGTCTCGGAGGAGTTTCGATGGAGATCACCAGTACCCCGTATAAGCGTTGTGACCTGGTCAAGATTGTCGGACGTATCGATAGCGGCACGGCCCCCCGGGTGCAGGAAGCCTTGAATCTGATCACCGAAGCCGGGCGCTTCAAGATTGTCATCGATCTGAGCCAGGTGGATTTTATGTCCAGCGCTGGCCTGCGCGTGCTGGTGAACACCCAGAAAACCTGCAAACGCTTTAACCGCGGCGAGGTGGTGCTGGCTTCTGTGCCTGCCAACATCTGCGCTTCGCTCGACCTGGCCGGCTTTGTGCCGCTGTTCAAAATGTTCGACGACGTTACCGCGGCCGTGGGTTACTTTTAAATTGTCCGGCGCCGGATTTCCTCGCACGCAAACCTTTGAGGGCAATTACGCCAGCCTGGCGGATATTGCGGCATTTGTCCGCCAGGCTGCATCCGAGGTTGGCTTTGGTGATTTCGCCATGTACATGGTGGAAACCGCGGTGGATGAAGCCTGCTCCAATATTATCGAGCACGCTTACGGCGGGGAAGATATCGGCAAGATCCAGATCACCTGCCAGGACGCGCCCACCGAGCTGAAAATCATCATCCAGGATTGGGGGCGTTCCTTTAACCCGCAGGCTATCCCCGACCCCGACCAGCAAGCGGACCTGGAAGACCTGCCCGGCCACGGCCTGGGGTTGTTTTTTATCCGCAAATGGATGGACGAAGTCCGCTTCTCCTTCTCCGGCGATGGTAACGTCTTGACCCTGGTCAAGCGTAAGGAGTAAGCTGTTGATTTCCCCCGTCACCGGGATACCCGCCGGCCCGGAGTGGAAACAATTTCTACACCTGAGCGAGGAGCTGGTGCGCCAGCCCACTGCCGCCGACCAGTGTCGCCTGATCGCCAGCACTGTGGGCCAGTTGACGCGCAGCCAGGTGGAAGTCTGGCTGGTGCACCCGTTCTACCCCCTGCCCGGCGAAAGCTACGCGCGCGTATTGCCAGCGCCAGACGCCCCGGCGATGGTGCAGCGCGCTTACGCGCAGCGCGAGCCGTGCTGCCCGGATGGCAGCGCGTTTGACCCCAACTGCAGTTGCGGCGAAGATGGACCGCGCCAGGTGGCCTTTCCGGTCATCACCCAGGGCTTCATGCTCGCCATCATCACCCTCGAGCGCTCCCCGGAACAGGATGCCTTTACCCCCGCCGACCTGAATTACCTGGAAGGTCTGGCCGCGCACGCCGCGATGGCCATGCAGATCAGCCGCCAGGTGACGATCAAGAACTGGCGCAATGAGCAGCTCACCCTGGTGCGCTCTGTTTCCGCACAGATCTCCTACCTGCTAGATATCGACGAGCTGTGCCAGCGGGTAACGCGGCTGATCCAGCAAACATTCCACTACTATTACGTTACCATCTTCACCCTCGAAGGTCCCGGCGCGGAACCACGCTTCCGCGCCAGCGCCGTGGCAGCCAGTGCCGGCAGCGCGGTGCAGCAGTATATTCCCGTGGCGTTGGGCGAAGGCATGGTGGGCTACGTGGCCGAGCATGGCGAAGAACTGCTGGCCCCCGACGTGCGCGAAGAGTCGCGCTACCGTGCGGTGGATGCACTGCCCAACACGCGCTCCGAGCTGGCGCTGCCGCTCAAGGTGGAAAACCGCGTGCTCGGCGTGCTGGATGTGCAGAGTGACCAGCCGGATGCCTTCCACGAGGTCGATATGCTGGTGCTGCGCTCGCTGGCCGATAACATCGCCCTGGCAATCGAAGGCGCGCGGCTGTATTCCACCGCTCAGCACCGCACCGCGCAGATCAGCGCCGTACTGGAAGTCTCGCACGCGCTCAGCTCAATCCTCGACCTGGATGAGCTGCTGGAAGAGATTGTGCAGGTCATCCACCGCCGTTTTGGCTACCCCTACGTGCACCTGTTCACCGTCCACCCCGGCCGCCGGCTGATCTTTTACCGCGCCGGCAGCGGCTCGCGCGCTCAGGCTTACCACGAACAGAGCCTGACCTATGACCTGGACGCGCCGCGCGGCATTATCCCCTGGGTGGCGCGCAGTGGCGAAACTGTGATAGCTAACGACGTCACTCTCGAAGCCCATTACCTGCCAACCGGCCAGGCCCCCTACGAAACCGGCTCCGAGCTGACCATCCCACTCAAGGTCAATAACGAAGTGCTTGGCGTGCTCGATATCCAGCATAACCAGACCGGTGCATTTGATGAGAATGACCGCACGCTGCTCGAAGCCCTATCGACAAGCGTAGCCGTGGCGTTGCGCAATGCCACCCTTTACCGCTCGGAAGTCTGGCGGCGTCAGGTGGCGGAAAGCTTCCGCGACGTGGCAGAAATGCTGCCCAGCAGCCTGGAGCCTGAGGCCCTGCTGGAAAAAGTGCTGGTAGCGCTGGAGCAAAACCTGCCCTGCGACGCATCCGCGATCTGGCTGCTGGCCGAAGATGATAAAGGCAAACCCCGGCTGCAATTGGCCGCCGCGCGCGGCGTGACTCCTCAGCATCTTTTGCGCACGCGGCCGCGCACAGGGAACTGGCGCGCCTGGTTTGAAGCCGCTATCAAAAAGCCCTACCCTGCCATTCGCGCACCCGGTGAGCGTTACGATCCGCTCGGCGTAGCGCTGGATTTCCCCGGCGATTATTCGTCCATTGTCGCTCCGATGCGCGCAGGCGACAAGGTGCTGGGCGTGCTGGTTCTGGCGCACCATACGGCGCGACGCTACGGCAGCGAGGCGCGCGACATGACCGCTACGTTTGCCAGCTACGCCGCGGTCGCCATCCAGAATGCGCGCCTGTACCACGAATCGCAGGAGCAGGCCTGGATTTCCACCCTGCTCTTGCAGGTGGCCGAGGCGAACCAGTCGGTCAGCACGCTGGAAGACATGCTCAATAACACCATCCAGCTTATCCCACTGCTGGTGGGGGTCAAGAAAGCCGCGATTTTTGTCTGGGAACCCCTGGAAGATGCATTTTCCCTCAGCGCGGCCTCTGGAATCGACCTGCCTGAAGGATCCGCGCGTTTCCCCATCCGCGAAGCGCCCGCGCTGGCCACCCTGGCCGCCACGCGGTCGCCGGTGTATGTGCAGGATGCTGCCATTGATCTCAAACTGCCGCAGGCAGCCCCGCCGCAGGGCGGCGCGCTGCTGCTGATGCCGCTGCTGGCGCGCAACGAGCTGCAGGGCGCGCTGCTGGTGGCATACCGGGGCACTGCGCGCGGCAGAAACACCGGCGAGCTCAATGATCGCATGCTGGCCATCCTCCAAGGGGTAACGCACCAGACGGCCACTGCCATTGAGAATATTCGCCTGGTGGAAGCGCGCCAGGAAGAAGCCTACGTCACCGCGGTGCTGCTGCAGGTGGCCCAGGCGGTGGTCACGCTCAACGACCTGAACGACATCCTCGACACCATCACCCATCTGATGCCTATCCTGGTCGGCATCGACGCCTGTATTATCTACCTGTGGGACCGCGATGCAGGTGTGTTCGCGCCCAGCCAGGCGTTCGCCGGGCTGCACCAGGCCGAGCGTGAAATCCTGGCGCGCGCCTACGCCCCTGGGGATTTCCGCCTGCTGGACGAAGTGCAGCGCTCCGACACGCATATCCTCAGCCCGCTGGCCAACCCCGACCTGCCGCCCGCCGAGTGGCCCGGCCTTCCCTGCCTGCCCCCCGGCTCGCTGCCCACCCCCGGCATGGCTTCCATCGGCTCCTGGCTGATCGGCGTGCCGCTTTCGATCAAGGGCGAATTCTACGGCGTGATGCTGGCCAAAGAGTCGGACACCCCCGCCGTGTTCCGCGAGCAGCGCCTGGAGATTATCAGCGGCATTGCCCAGGAAGTGGCGCTGGCCATCCAGAACGACCGCCTGCAGCGCGACATGGTGCTGCGCGAGCGCATCGAGCGCGAAGTGCAGCTTGCGCGTGAAATCCAACGCACCTTCCTGCCCGACCATCTGCCCACCATTCCCGGCTGGCAGTTAGACGCCACCTGGCAGACCGCGCGCACCGTAGGCGGCGATTTTTACGACGTTTTTCTCATTGACGATCACCGCGTTGGTATCGTCATCGCGGATGTGGCCGATAAAGGCATGCCCGCCGCGCTGTACATGACCGTCACGCGCACGCTCATCCGCGCCAGCCTGCAGACGGAGCGCACCCCGGCGCGCGTGCTGGAGCGCGTCAACAACCTGCTGGTTCCCGACGCGCAGAACGGCATGTTCGTAACCGCTGTGTTCGCCATCCTCGATACACGCAGCGGCGAGCTGACCTACGCCAACGCCGGGCACAATTTACCGCGCCTGGTGCGCGGCACGGACGGCAGCGTGCAGCAGCTATCGAAGGGCGGCATGGCGCTGGGCGTGATGCCCAACATGCCCATGCACGACGAAACCATCACCATCCAGCCCGGTGACTGCCTGGTGCTGTTCACCGACGGGGTCACCGAGGCGTTCTCCGCGACCGATGAGCCCTTCGGCGAGGCACGCCTGGAAGATGTGCTGGCGCGCGCCGGACACTGCGGCACGCGCGAAACGCTGGACGCCGTGGACCAGGCGCTGGTTACTTTCCGCGCCGGCAATCCCCTCTCCGACGACATCACCCTGATCGCCATTTACCGCGAACCGGTGTAATCGTTGGCGTTCGCACAAAAAAGCACCCTGAGATCCGTCCAAGGGTGCGTTTTTGCCCTGGCCTGTGCGCCTTCAATTACGAATCATCGCCCAGGAACAGCGCCTTCCAAACCTGCCAGTTCTCCACCTTCTCCGGCGTGGCAACCACCTGGGTCGGAGCGGGCGGAGTGTACCCGGGCTGCGGCAGCGGCACGATCACGTTATCCCCTGGCATCATCTTATGCCCTTCTCCGTAAGCCCATTCCTGCACCGCGGCATCCGAGGTGGCATACGCCAGTTGCGTCTGCAAAGCCTGCTCGGTGCGCTTGAGCGCCACCACCTCGGTCTCCATCGTATCGCGCTGGGCCGACAGGCGGAACAGCTCGGTCAGGCGGTTATTGAGGTCCATCATCAAAAACGCCATGACCAGCAGTACTACGATGATGACAATCTGTTTTTTGTTGCGCAGGAATTCCATCATAGAATCATCTTACTCGATAATCTGGGCTGAATCAAGTAGGTACGGTGCAAGGGGCGTGCCAACGCCTCATCCGCCCGGGGTCACCGATCCGATCGCCATAAAGCTGAAGATCGCCACGTCCTGCAGGAAATGGATGAACCACGCCCAGGTGAAACCGCGCGTCTCCACCATCGCTTTGCCCAAAATCCAGCCCAGGAAGCTGGCCATGACCACCCCGACGATACCATACGGCACGCCATAAAAATGGCCAATACCAAAGAACAGCGCCGCCACCCACACCGCGTTGCGCGGGCCAAGAGCCGGCGCCAGCGCGCCCAGCAACGAGGAGCGATACGTCACCTCTTCGTTGAAGGCGTTGAGCGTTGCAAACAACAGCACCGCCGGCAGCAGCGGCAGCGCCCGCGCCAGGGTGACAAGCTGCGGCCGCGCCGCCAGGATCAGGAACAACAGCGTGCCCAGGGTGATATAGGCCGCGAACTGCCCGCCGAAGCGCGGCCACGGGTCGGGTTTGGGGAAGCCCAGCGCGCGCACCGGCTCGATTGGTGCGCGCAGGTCGCCTTTCACCAGGTAAAAGCGCTGGCGGCTCCAGCCCAGCGCCAGCATCGCGGCGATCACCAGCAGCGAAACCCCCAGCCGCGACATCTGCGTGCTGAACATGCCGGTCAGGAAAGGCCCATCCGTCGCGCCAAAGACGCGCGCCCAAACCGGCTGGCGCGAGATCCAGCCCATCGCCATCTCCGCCAGAAAGATTGCGATCAGGATGGCAAAGAACCAGCGCAGCGGTCGCAGCGCCGGCCAGGCCAACGACAGCAGCAAGCCCGCCGCCAGCAGCCCCATCTGCGCGTAGGGCAACCACGCCGGCTGCCAGCCGAAAAGTTCTTGTAGCACCACGCGCGGCAGCAGGCTGCACAACAGCATGAAACCCCAGGCGATGGCGGTCAGTTGCGATGCGCGCGACGCGGTCGCAGGGATTACCTGCGCGGAAGAGGCGTTCATGGGGATTCTCCTGGGATGGAATGGATGTTGGTATATAGTATAGCCGAATTGCTCTTAAATCAGAAAGTCCTCGCTTGCGCGAGGACTTTCAGTGCCGAAGGAGGGATTTGAACCCTCACGAGCGTACGCCCACTACGCCCTGAACGTAGCGCGTCTGCCAGTTCCGCCACTTCGGCATGGGCAACTACAGGAATGATTTTATCCGTATTTTCATTTTTGTCAACCTTTTGGGCAAAGTCCAACCCCGGCCGCTATGCTATAATGAAAACCTCGAAAGCAGGGGTATGGACAACTTCGCGCAGCAGATTTTCACGATTCTGGTCACCCAGCCGGGCAACCTGGTCTATCACCTGATCCTGGCCTTTTCCGTCGTCGCCGGCCTGCAGGCTGCCATGATCGCCCGCCGCAACAACCCGGCCGCCGTGCCCGGGCGCGCCGTGCTGGGCCTGAGCATCCTGCTCGTTGCGCAGCTCGCGCTGTTCCTCAGCAGCGGGCTGGCCTGGCAGCAGGTGGCCGACCCGCAGCGCTACCTGCCGCCCCTCGATCGCGCCATCACCGCCTTCAGCCTGGTGTGGATTATCTGGCTGTGGTGCTTCCCGGCCCCCTCGCGCGCCGCCGACGCGGTCACCGCCATTCTCTCGCTGGTAGTGATCATCCTTGGCCTGTTCACGGTCAATAGCTGGATGCTGGAAGACCCGGCGCTGCCGTTCAATGGCTCGTGGTACGACATGGGCTGGCAGATCTTCTGCCTGGCGCTGGCCGGGCTGGGCCTGCTGGTGCTATTCATCGGCCGCCCACCTGCCTGGGGCACCGGCCTGGCCGTGCTGGGGTTGATCCTGGCCGGCTACGTGGCCAACCTGCTGCTGGCGCGTGCCGACGGCTATTTCTCGGGCGTAGTGCGCCTGTCGCAGTTGTGCGCCTACCCGCTGCTGCCGGTGCTGGCCCACCGCCTGGTGCGCCTACCCGCCCCGCCGCCCGCCCCCGCGCCGGATGCGACGCGCGCCTATGACCCGCGCCTGATGTTCTCCTGGCTGCAGACTGCCGCCGAGACCGCCCCCGCGCGCCTGAGCGCGGCCCTGGCGCGCGCCATCGGACAGACCATGCTGGCCGACCTGTGCTTCCTGGTGGATGCCCCGGACGAATACGGCCGCTGGGCGCTGACCGGCGGCCATGACCTGGTGAGCGAGCAAGACCTGCCCGCGGCCACATTCGAGTCTGAGCAAATACCCACCCTGTCGGCGGCACTGCAGCGCGGGCGCTCGGTACGCCTGCCCATGCCCGGCCAACCTGAAAACATCGATCTCAAAGCGCTGGGTCAGGCCTTCAGCCTGGACGATGCCGGCACGCTGCTGGCCGCCCCGCTGATCGACGCCGGGAAGGTACTGGGTGGTATTGTGCTGCTTTCGCCGTACAAAAATCGCGACTGGAGTGGTGACGAGCAGTCGCAGTTGATGAGCGTGGCCGAAGCCGTGGTGGCGGTGCTGCAGCGCAAGGCGTCTGCGGCCGCCGCGCCTGCAGTCTTACCGCCCCAGGTAGAAACCCTGCAGCGCGAAAACCGCCTGCTGCTGGATGAATTGGCCGTGCTGCGCTCCCGGCCGGCGGCTACGCCGGCCACCCTTCCCGCCGAAGACAGCGACCTGGACGCACTGATGGCGATCCAAAAAGAGTCGCAGGACACCATTCTGCGCCAGCAGGACGTAATCCAAGAGCTGCAGCAGACCGTGGCTCGCCTGCAAAGCGAGCTGGGCGGGCTGCCCGCCGCGTCACCGGCCGCGCCCGTCGAAGCGCCGCAGGCCGAGATGGAGCTTCGCCTGGCGCTGGAAGATAACGCCTACCTGCGCAAAGACCTGGCCGATGCCCTGGCGCGCATCGAAACCCTGCAGCGCGCCACGCGCGCCGGCATTGGCGGCGATTCCAGCGAGCTGATTGCCGGAATTTCGCAGGAGCTGCGCCAGCCGATGAATTTCCTCACCAGCTACGCCGATATCCTGCTCTCCGAAACATCCGGCGCGCTGGATGATACCCAGATCGGCTACCTGGACCGCATCAAGACCTCGCTGGACCGCATGCGCACCCTGCTGGACGACCTGACCGCTGCCGCCAGCCTGCACCTGGGCGAACCGCTGGATACATCTATCCGTATTGACCTGGCCACTGTGCTGGATGACGCCGTCAACGCGATGAGCAGCTTGTTTGCCGAGAAAAACATTAATTTCTATCCCGATTTGCCCGAACGATTTTCACCCTTCTACAGTGACCCGGGCGCGCTGCGCCAGGTGGTGGTCGACCTGCTGCGCAACGCGTTGTCCTTCGTACCTGAAGGCGGCGGGGTGGTGCTGCGCGCGCGCACCGAGCCTATTCCGGGCGGCGTCAACCTGGCGCTGGAAGTGAAAGACAGCGGCACGACCGCGCGCGCCGCTCCCGGCGCGGCGCTCAATGGCGGCGGGTACGGGCTGTCCATCACCCGCGCCCTGGTCGAAGCATTGGGCGGAAAGATCTGGCTCGAAAGCGATGCGGGTAGATCGGCCACATACTTCGTCCAGCTTCCATCCGGTACGCCGCACCCCACGGGCCGCGAATGAACATGCTGCGCAACCTCTTCACCGGGCTGATCACCGCGTTGGGTTCCACGGTAGTGGTGATCGGCGCGTTGTCGCTGGCGCTCACCGAGGGCTATACCTTTGCCGTGCCCACCACACCACCCGCGCCGCTGGAGGCCAGCGCCACGCCGCTGCCCGGCCAGACCGCGCTGCCCACCCGCCCCAGCCCCACCGCGCAGCGGTTGCTGGTGACTGCCACCGCGCCGCTGGCAACCACCTGCCCCGCCCCGCAAGGCTGGCAGCCCTATATGGTGCAGACCGGCGACACGCTCGAATCGCTCGCCGCGCGCTATAAAACCACGGCCGAAGAACTGCGCCAGGCGAACTGCCTGGTGGCGCGCAGCCTGCTTCCCGGCACCATACTCTACCTGCCGCCCATCCCGCCCACCGCCACCGCTACGCTGATCCCCAGCGCCACGCCGGTCCCGTGCGGCCCGCCCGTTGGTTGGGTGCGCTACACCGTCCAGCCCGGCGACACGCTGTTCAAGCTCAGCCTGGCCCTGGGCGTCAGCGTGCCACAGCTGCAAAGCGCCAATTGTCTCAATTCGAGTGTGATCCTGGTAGGACAGTTACTGTGGGTCCCGTTCATTCCGCGTCCCGCCGATACACTCACCCCCATCCCGCCTACCGCTGTCACCCTCCCGCCCACCGCCATCACGCCGGTAGAAACCACACAAATCCCCACCGAGATCCCTTCCGTTACGCCGGAAACGCCCACCGCTACTACCGCTGTCCCCACGCTCACCGAGACTCCCATTACGCCGTCGCCGGTGGTAGAATCCGGCGAGACGAGCATCCCGCCGTCGTCCACATTACCCACTGGAGCCACGGCGACACCCTGAAAGCGGTATATGAACCATTCTATCGATCACACAGGTGCAAGGCTGCTGGCCTGCATCCTGGCATTTAGCTTTCTGTTATCCGCGTGCGCGCCGGGGCAGGCTGCGCCTACCACGCCGGCGGCGTTACCGCCCACACCCAACCTGACGGCCACGCCTGAGCGTAGCGAAACGCCCGCTGCCCCTGAGCGCAGCGAAGTGACGGCTCCGGCCGTCACCCCTACCATCACGTTCACTCCGCCCCCACCCGCGCCGACCATCCCGGTGCCCACGCAGCAAATCCGCATCCTGCTCATGGGCTCCGACATCCGCGCCGATAACAGCTTCCGCACCGATATTATCCTGCTGCTTACCGTCAACCCGGCGGAAGGCACGGCCACAGTGCTGTCGTTCCCGCGCGACCTGTACGTCTACCTGCCGTGGGGCCGGTTTGAGCGTATCAACACGGTGCAGTACTTTGGCTTCGACACTATGGCTGATACGCTGGAAATGAACTTTGGCGTGCGCCCACAGTATTACATGGTCACGAACTTCGCCGGGTTCGTCAACATTATCGACGGCCTGGGCGGGATTGACGTTGCGGTGGGCAAAGAGCTGAGCGACCAGTGTGACCTGCCCAGTCGCGATGCGCACGGTCGCTGCACCGTAAAGGAAGGCACAACGCGCATGGACGGCCAATTCGCGCTGTGGTATGTGCGCTCGCGGTACAGCACCGACGATATGGAGCGCCTGCGCCGCTCGCAGGAAGTGCTGATGGGCGTTTTCAAGCGCCTGCTCACCCTGGATGCCATTCGCCGCGCGCCGGAAATCTACCACCAGTTCAGCGGCAGTGTGGAAACCAACCTCGACCTGACCACCATCCTCTCGCTGGGCACGGTGGCTCCACGCCTGGCGCAGGAAGGCCATATCCGCCGTTATGCGCTGAGCTACAAAGAAGCCATGCCGTTCATTGGCGCCGATGGCGCCAACCTGCTCTTCCCCAATCTGGAGCGCATCCGCAAAATCATCGAAGAAGCGGTAGGCCAGCCCTGATCATCCCGGGTACGCGTGCATTCTGTGTGACAAAGGCTACACAAAGCGCACGCATGCGGGTTTCTAATTGACACCGGCTCTGAAATGCGATAAACTGAAAGCGCGATTAGACTATGCGCAAATGAATTGACCTGGGAGGGGCTGAATATGCCTGCGGAAACCACTTCTACCAGCGCTCACATTACTGCCACCACGCCGGTGCTGCCCGCGCTGCGCGCCTGGGAAATGTACCTGTACGAT
>JBDHWQ010000037.1:0-18193 GCA_039810245.1 Longilinea sp.
CCTCTAACTTTCCGAAACGCTAAAAAACGCGATTTGTTAGCAGGATAAATACGCTCCCACCGGTGCGGTGGGAGCGTATGATTACCACAGGTTTATTCGTGATTTTCGTGGTAACGCTTTGATTCCCCTACTGCGGCCGCAGCAGCGCCTGCGTCGCCCAGGTGAACAGCGGCGTGGGCAGCAGGCTGAGGATGATCACGGCGGCTGCGCTGACCACGGCGGTAAACACCACCCACGGGCTGCGCGCCGATACCGGTTCGCCTGCCCGGAAGTACATGAACACCACCACGCGCAGGTAGTAGTAGGCCGAAACCAGCGAGGTGAGCAGGCCGATCAGCGCCAGGCTGCTGTAGCCGCCCTGTACCGCGGTGCGGAACAGGTAGAACTTGCCCCAGAACCCCAGCGTCGGCGGGATGCCGGTGAAGGAAAGCATGAAGATGACCATGGGGATCGCCAGCCAGGGGTATTTGCGCCCCAGACCGGCGTACTCGGGGATCTGCAGCCCGGTGCCTTCTTTACCTTCCAACGCCACAACCACGGCCCATGCGCCCAGGCTGGTGAAGGCATAGGCGGCCAGGTAAAACAACAGCGAGGCCACCGCATCACGCGTGACTGCGCCGTTGCCGTAAGGCACAAAGGCCATGAGCATATAGCCGGCGTGGGCAATGCTGGAATAGGCCAGCATGCGCTTGATATTATTCTGCCCCACGGCGATGACATTGCCGACGATCATGGTCAGCGCGGCCAGCGCCCACAGCACCGGGGTGATATCGGCGGCGATGCCGGGCAGCGCGGTGGCAAACACGCGCATCAGCGCGGCAAAGCCGGCGGCCTTGGCCCCCACCGACATAAACCCGGTCACCGGGGAGGGAGCGCCCTGGTACACGTCGGGGGTCCACATATGGAAAGGCACAGCCGCCACCTTGAAGCCAAAGCCTACCAGCAGCAGTGCCGCGCCCACCAGCAGCAGCGGCAGGTTGACCGGCGCGCTGAGCGAAGCCACAATGCCGGGCAGGTCGGTGCGGGCGGTGGCGCCGAAGATCAGCGCGGTGCCGTAGAGCACGAAGGCAGAAGAGAACGTGCCCAGCAGGAAGTACTTGAGACCGGCCTCTTCCGAGCGCGGGTTGGGGCGCGCGATGGCCGAAAGAATGTACAGCGGGATCGACAGCAGCTCAAGCGCCAGGAAGATGACGATCAGGTCATTGGCGTACGACATGAGCATCATGCCGGTGATGCTGAACAGCAGCAGCGCGTAGAACTCGCCGCGGTCCAGGCCCATACGGCGGTTGTAGTCGTAAGCCAGCGCCACGCCGGCCAGGCCGCTGGCCAGGAAGATCACGTTAAGGAACACGGCAAAGCCATCCACCACGGCCATGCCATTGAAAGCGATCGCCGGCTGAGCCATCTGCGCCAGGGTGAGGCCCATGCTGAAGGCCAGCCCCACCACGGCGATTACCGCGGTGATGCCCTTGCGCCCGGCCGGCACGGCCAGGTCTACCAGCAGCACCAGCATGCCCCAGACGAGCATCACGATTACGGGAAGCATTGCGTAGATATCGGCAAGACTGATCATTGTCACTCTCCGCTAACGCATCGCCACGGCGGCGGTCTGCACCAGGGCCACCAGCTTTTCGACGCTCGGGTTCAACAGGGCAAAGAAGAATTTAGGATACAGGCCAATCCAGAAGATCACCAGCAGCAGCGGGATAAGGGTTGCCAGCTCGCGGGGGGTAATTTCCGCCAGGGCGCGGCGCTCGGGGTTGCGCAGCGGGCCGAGGAAGACCTTTTCGAACAGGGTCAGCAGGTAGACCGCGGCCAGGATGACGCCCAGCGTGGCAGCTACCCCAAACCACGGGCTGCCGATGATTTGCGACCCGTACGCGCCAAGCAGAATGGTGAACTCGCCCACAAAGCCGTTCAGACCGGGCAGCCCGGCTGAAGAGAGCACAATCACCAGCATCAGCGCGCCCAGCACCGGCACCACTTTCCACACGCCGCCGTATGCGGCCATCTCGCGCGTGTGGGTGCGCTCGTAGAGCATGCCCACTACCAGGAACAGCGCGCCGGTGCTCAGGCCATGGTTGACCATCTGCAGCACGCTGCCCGCCACGCCCTGCGCATTGAGCGCGAACAGGCCAAGGATGACAAACCCCAGGTGAGAGACCGAGGAGTAGGCCACCAGCTTCTTCATATCGCGCTGCATGTAGGAAACGGCCGCGCCATACAGGATACCGATCACCGCCAGCAGTGCCATCCACGGCGCGGCGCGCACGCTGACCTCGGGGAAGAGCGCCAGATTGAAACGCAGGAAGCCGTACGCGCCCATCTTGAGCATCACCCCGGCCAGGATCACCGACCCGGGCGTGGGAGCTTCTACGTGCGCGTCGGGCAGCCAGGTGTGCAGCGGCCACATCGGCACTTTGATGGCAAAGGCGGCGGCAAACGCCAGGAACAGCCACAGGCTGGCGCCGGCGAAGGCTTCGCGGTTGGCCAGCAGCGCGTTCCAGTCAAACGTGCCGGCGCTAATGCCCATGTAGAGGATCGCCAGCAGCATCAGCAGCGAGCCAGAGAGGGTAAACAGGAAGAACTTGACCGCAGCGTAGACGCGCCGCTCACCACCCCAGATGCCGATCAGGAAATACATGGGGATGAGGGTGAACTCCCAGAAGACGTAAAACAACACGAGGTCGAGGGCCAAAAACACACCCACCATGCCGGTTTCGAGCAGCAGGAAGAAGATCATAAAGCTCTTGACGCGCTCGTTGATCGACGTCCAGCTCGAGAGGATGGAAATGGGGGTGAGGAAGGTGGTGAGCAGGAGCAGCAGCAGGCTGATGCCATCCACGCCCAGGTGATAATTGACCTGGAATGTGCCCAGGCTGAGCCAGGGGGCAACGGCTTCGAGCTGCATATCCGCGCTGCCGGCCGGGAACAGGCTGAGCACCCACAGCGACACGCCAAACGTCGCCAGCGACGTGCCCAGCGCCACCCAGCGGATCAGGCCGCGCTGGCTTTCGCTCAGGAATGCAATGATCAGCACGCCCACCAGCGGCAGGAAGGTGACCAGCGTAAGAGGATGAAAGAGAAGGTTCATATCTTGGCTCTCTGCTCTAGCGCAACGCCAGGTACAACATGATGGACACCACGCCGACCACGACCATCAGCGCGTAGGTACGCACAAACCCATTCTGCAGCACGCCCCACCAGCCGGACAGCCGGCGCACCAGCACACCCGCGCCATTGGCCACCGTGTCAATAAAGCCCATGTCAAAATCACCGGCCAGGAAGCGCGAGATGCCGTTATACGGGCGCACTACCAGCGCATGGTAGGCTTCGTCCACCCACCATTTACGGTTGAAAGCGCGGAACAGTGGGCCGGTGCGCTCGAGCGGCTCGCGCTGGAACGGACGGCGGTAGATTAGCCAGCCGAGGAATAGCCCCAGCAGCGCCACGCCCAGGGCCACCCCGGCCAGCGGCAAGATGAACTCGGCCGGCTCGCCGGCTCCCAGCGTGTGCTCCAGCCAGGTTTCCAGCAGGTGCGAACCGGGCAGGTTTAGCGCCCCACCCACCGCTGCCAGCAGCGCCAGCACAATCAGCGGCACGGTGATCAGCGCCGGGCTTTCGACAGCGCGCTCCGCGGCAGGTGTGCGCTCGCGGCCAAAGAACACCAGCATCAACTGGCGGCCGACGTAAAAGGCGGTGAAGAACGCCGCCAGCAGCAGCACGCCCAGCACAATAAAGTTACTGCGGCTGGCCGCCACCAAAATTTCATCCTTGGAGAAGAAGCCTGAAAGCGGGGCCACGCCGGCCAGCGCCAGCGAGCCCACCAGGTACACCAGGAAGGTGACCGGCATGCGCCGGCGCAGCCCGCCCATGTTGCGCATATCCTGCGGGTCAAGCCCGCCATGATCGCCCTGGTCCGCGTGCTCCGCGTGACCGTGTCCTTTGGCGTGCCCGGCTTCCTCGCCGTGCTCCATGCCCAAAATGACCGAGCCGGCGGAAAGAAACAGCAGAGCCTTAAAGAATGCGTGAGTAATGAGGTGGAACATGCCGGCCACATAGGCTCCCATGCCCACCGCGGCCACCATAAAGCCAAGCTGGCTGATGGTGGAATATGCCAGCACCTTCTTGATGTCATTCTGGCCGAGGGCAATGGTGGCGGCAAACAGCGCGGTGATCGCCCCCACCCACATCACCGCAGCCTGCGCCGCGGGCACGGCATTGAACATAGGCGCCGAGCGCGCTACCAGGTAAACACCCGCGGTGACCATCGTGGCGGCATGGATCAGCGCCGAAACCGGCGTAGGGCCGGCCATAGCATCCGGCAGCCACACGAACAGCGGGATCTGCGCCGACTTGCCGGTGACGCCCAGCAGCATCAGCAGGGTGATGACCAATAGCACACCGGGGGCCGCGGCGGGCGCGGCGGCCAGCACAGCGTCAAAATCGAGGCTTCCAAAAGCCCAGAACATGGTGAACATCGCCACCAGCAGGCCAAAATCGCCGATGCGGTTGACCACGAAGGCCTTTTTGGCGGCTTTGGCGTTACCGATGCCGTCCTCGCCTTTTTCAAACCAGAAGCCGATCAGCAGGTAAGAACACAGGCCCACGCCTTCCCAGCCCACGAAGAGCATCAGGTAGTTGTTGGCCGTCACCAGAATCATCATCGCCAGGATGAACAGGCTGAAGTAGACGAAGAAGCGGCGGTAGCGCCCGGGGTCGCCGTTGTGGCGTACATCGGCGTGCATGTAGCGCGTGGCGTAAATATGGATCAGCGTGCCCACACCCGAAACCACCAGCATCATCGTCACCGAGAGCGTGTCCACGCGGAAATCCCAGTTGGCGGCAAAATCGCCTATGCGCAGCCACTCGAGAAATGGCACCACCACCGGCTCGGGGTGCGCCGCCAGCCCCAGCGCCAGCAGCACCGAGACCACAAATGCTGCGCCGGATGCCAGCACCGCCACCGTACCGGTGAAAACTTCGCCCAGGCGCCGGCCGAACAGCAGATTCAGCACCAGACCAACCAGCGGGAAAAATACCACCCAGGGGACCAGGCCAAAGGCCGGATTCGCAATCGTTTCTTGGAAGAGCATGATTTCTCCTCCCTAGCCTTTCATCGAGTTAATCTGGTCCACGTCAATGCTGCGGCGGGTTCGGAAGATCGTGACCATCAGCGCCAGGCCTACGGCCACTTCCGCGGCGGCGACGGTCATCACAAAAAACACGAACATCTGCCCGTTCATGTTCTGATAATGGCGCGAGAAGGCGATAAAGGCCAGGTTGGCGGCGTTGAACATCAGCTCAAGCGACATGAAAATCACGATGGCATTGCGGCGCAGCAACACACCCAGCATGCCGATGGTGAACATGATGACCGAGAGACCAATGTAATAGTACAGGGGAGCCATGCGGTTACTCCTTCTGCCCGGCGCCGGGCGTGCGCGGGCGGTCGACGCGGGTGAGCACGATGGCGCCGACCATAGCCACCAGCAGGATGGCCGACGTGGCCTCAAACGGCAGCGTGTAGCGGGTGAAGAGCGTCATGCCCACGTCCAGCGGGCTGGCGAAGCCGGCGGCAGGGGCGGGCAGCGGGGCCAACGGCCCGGCGCGCAGCACTATCGATACGGTGGCAGCGGTGATGAACACTCCGCCCAGGGCCAGCGCGGCGATGCGCTGCCCCGGCAGCGGCTCTTGTTCTGTGAGCTGTTCCGCGCCCAATAGCATGATCACAAACAGGAACAGCACCATGATCGCGCCGGCATACACGGTGACCTGCGCCATGGCGATAAAGGGCGCGCCAAGCTGCACGTACAGCAGCGCCACGGTGGCAAAGTTGAGCACCAGGAACAGCGCGGAGTAGATAGAATTGCGGCTGAGCACCATGCCCAGGGCTGTGCCAACCACCACTACCGCAAAGGTGAAAAACAGCAAGGTATTGCCCATGCGCCGCCTCCTAGTCCTGCGGGTCTTTCATCTCGGGTACCGAGCGGGTGAACACGCCCGGCTCGGTGACTTGCGGAGTGGGTTTACCGCCTTCCGGCACCGGCTCCAGCAGCATCTCACGGGTGTAGATGGAGCTGGTGCGGTTGGTGAAGGAAAGCTCGTAGTTATCACCCAGCACAATAGCTTCGGTGGGGCAGGCTTCTTCGCAATAGCCGCAGAAGATGCAGCGCAGCATGTTGATCTCGTAGGTGCTGGCAAAGCGCTCGCCAGGCGAGTAGCGCTGCTGGTCAGTATTTTCGGATGCCTCGACAAAGATGGCATCCGCGGGGCAGGCGGCGGCGCACAGCGCGCAGCCAATGCAGCGTTCCAGACCATTGTCGTAGCGGCGCAGGATGTGCCGGCCGCGGAAGCGCGTGCGCACCGGGCGCTTAACTTCCGGGTACTCGATCGTCACCGGCTTTTCAAACATCGATTTGAGGGTGGTGATTAAGCCACGAAACATTCTTTAACCTCCGGCCAGAATGACCACAATCGCAGTCACAAACACGTTGACCAGCGCCAGGGGGAACATCACTTTCCAGCCCAGGGCCATCAGGCGGTCATAGCGGATGCGCGGCAGGGTGGCGCGAATCCATACCACCACGAACAGCCACGCGACAGTTTTGAGCAGCAGGTACACCGGCCCGAGCCAGGGGATCTGGTCAACGAAGGGGCCGTGGAAGCCGCCCAGGAAGAGCGAGGAGCCGATCATGGCGATGGCGATGACTTTGATGTACTCGGCCATAAAGAACAGCGCGAACTTCATGCTCGAATATTCGGAGTGATAGCCGGCAGCTAGCTCCTGCTCGGCCTCGGGCATATCGAACGGGGCGCGGTTGACCTCGGCCAGGCTGGCAAACATGTAGATGATAAAGCCCAGCGGCTGGTAGACGATGTTCCACATGTTGGCCTGTGCGTTGACGATATCCAGCATGCTCATCGAGCCGGCCAGCATGATTGGACCGACAAAGGACATGCCCAGCGCCAGCTCGTAGGAAATCATCTGCGCCGTGGCGCGCAGCCCGCCCAGCAGCGCGTACTTGTTGTTAGACGACCATCCGGCCAGGGTGATGCCATAGACCGAGATGGACGTGACCGCCAGGATGAACAGCACGCCCACGTTGACGTCCGAGAGGTACAGCGGTATCGGCCGGCCAAACAGGTTGACCGTGCCGCCCCACGGCACTACCGCGGTGATCACCAGCGCCGGGATGACGGTGATGATGGGAGCGATGACGAAAATGATCTTGTCCGCGTTGGCGGGGATCAGCTCTTCTTTGAAGATCAGCTTGATGCCATCCGCCACGGGCTGCAGGACGCCAAACGGGCCGGCGCGGTTGGGGCCCACGCGCACCTGCATGCGCGCCAGCACCCGGCGCTCAAACAGGGTCAGGTAAGCAAAGCCGGCGGTCATAAACAGCAAGATGAAAACCGACTTCAGCACGTACTCGAGGATCAGAGAACCATCCATGAACATCCTCCAGGCCCGCCTCAGGCGGGCGGCGTGTCATTGAGCGGTGAAGGCTGGTTAACGCGGATGGCCACCGGCTCCCAGGCGGGCAGGCCCACGCTGCGCGGCAGCAGGGCCACATCCAGGGGCAGGGTGTCATCCAGGCGCACGCCTACCGGGGCAGTGACGCCATTGAGGGTGAGCTGCGTTTCCACTCCGGCAGCCAGCCCAAAGCGCGCGGCCGTCTCCGGGTGGAGCGCCAGCACGCGTTGAGCGATACGGTCTTTTAGCAGCAAGGTGGGCATCACTGTCGTGCCGCGGTCGTACAACCTGGTGACCGGGTAAACCATCAACGTGCCATCCGGGGCCACCGCGCGCTGCGCTCGCGCTGGGGTCGGCGGCTGTTCTGCCAGCGGAACCAGCGGCAGTTGCACGCCCAGGCCCTGGTGGTTGTCATAGCCGGTGCCGCCGTAATACAGGTCCTGGCGGCCGACGATGGGCCACTGTTCTTCGGTGTGCGCCAGCGTGGTATAGGTCTGGCCGGCATAGGCCGGGTGCTGGGCGGCGATACGCAGGAAAACCTGCGATGCCGAGCGGGCTTCAATGGCATGGCCAAGGCAAGCGCCCATCTGCGCGGTGATGACGAAATCCGGCAGGGTGCCGGGGCGGGGCGGCAGCGCGGGGTAGAAACGCTGGACGCGGCGCTCGGCGTTGGTGAAGCTGCCTTCGCGCTCGATGTAGGTAGAGACGGGGAAAACCACGTCAGCGCGGCGGGCGGTCTCGGTGAGGAACAGTTCCTGCACCACCACAAACCCGGCGCGGTCGAGGGCGTCGGCCAGGGCGGGGCTGTCACCGGCGGGGTCGGCGGCGGCGACATACACCGCGGCGGCCTGCGCCAACGTCACATCCAGCGCGGGTTCGGGGCGGAATCCCATGTCGAACGCGCCCTGATCATTGGCGTGCGCCCAAACGGCGATCAGGCCGTTGTTCGCGCGACCGGCGCGGCCGGTGGCGGTGAGCAGGCTGGCGCAGGCTGCGGAGAGCGCCTGCGAGCCTTCGAGGCCGGTCCCGTCGCTGCCGTACAGCAGCACCAGGTTTTCGGCTGCGGCCAGCGCCTCAGCAGCGGCCTGCCAGCCCTCCAGCGGCTTGCCGCCCGGAGCCAGCCCTGCCAGCACAGCCGGCTCTTCGCCGTAGCGGCAGCGCAGGCTGTGGGCGGCGACATCATCCAGCTTCGTCGGCCGCGCGTTGACCACGATCAGCGCTGCGCCGCGCAGGGCGGCCTGGCGGATACGGTGGTAATAGATGGGCGCTTCTTCGTACAGGTCGCTGGACACCACCACGATGGCGGTCTCCTTACCCATGTCGCTGAAGTTGCTGCCGGGGGCCATGCCCAGCGCGGCGGTCAGCTCGCCGCCGGCCATGTAACTATGCAGCACGGCCTTGCCGAATTGCAGCGCGGTGAGCTGCTGCAGGCTGAACAGGTCTTCGTTGGAGAGGCGGCCGCCGGCCAGGGTTACCAGGCTGCTACCGGCGGCGCGCAGTCCGTCCGCGGCGGCAGCCAGGGCTTCTTCCCAGGTAGCTTCCACCAGCACATCGTCTTTGCGCACCAGCGGAGCGGTCAGGCGGGCTTCGGTGCCCATGTAGTGGTACGCGAAGCGGCCCTTATCGCACATCCAGATTTCGTTCACCAGCTCATTCTGACGCGGCATCACGCGCTTGACTACCGTGCTGCCTTTCGCGCGCGCCTCTCGGCGCACGTTGAGCGTGGTATTGCAGCCCACCGGGCACTGCGCGCAGATGGAAGCCGAAGATTTCATCTCCCACGGGCGGGCCTCAAAGCGGAAATCGTTGGTAGTCAGCGCGCCCACCGGGCAGATATCGGTGGTGTTGCCGGAGAAAACCGAATCGAAACCGGGGTCGCTATCGGTCATAATCTCCAGATAGCGGCCGCGGTTATAGAATGCGATCACCGGGTCGCCGGCGATCTCATGCTGGTAGCGCACGCACCGCCCGCACTGGATGCAGCGCTCGCGATCGAGCATGATCAGGTCGCCCAGCGGCAGGTGCTTGGCCAGGCGCATTTTTTCATCCAGCAGGAAGCGGCTGCTGCCAGGGCCAAAACCCAGGGTCAGGTTCTGCAGCGGGCATTCGCCACCTTTATCGCAGATGGGGCAATCGAGCGGGTGCGAGGTGAGCAGGAACTCGATGATGTCTTTGCGACCGGCGCGCACCTTGTCGTTCAGCCCGTCCACCACCATGCCTTCCGAAACGGGCGTGGTGCAGGCAGTCTCCAGCTTGGGGCCAAAGTTGAGCTTGGGCGTGCCATCCGGGTTGAGCACCGGCTGGTTGGTGGCGCGGTCAATCACCGGGCGGCCAATGTCCACCAGGCACATGCGGCACATGCCCACCGGCTCCATCTTGGGGTGATAGCAAAAGACAGGGATATCAATCCCAATCTGTTTCGCGGCGTTGACGACGAGCGTGCCTTCGGGCACGCTGACGCTGTGGCCGTCAATGGTGAGGTTGATCATCTTAGCCATGCGGGGCTCTCCTTACATTGGCCTCGAAGTCGGCGCGGAACTTTTCAATGCCGGAGCGGACCGCCATGGTCGAAAACTCTCCCAGGGCGCACAGGCATTTACCCTGCATCTGGGCGGCCACGGTGTCGAGCAGCTCGATGTCTTCCGGACGGGCCTTGCCGTGGGCAATCCGGTGGGTGAGATGGCTCATCCAGTACGTGCCTTCGCGGCAGGGTGTGCACTTGCCACACGATTCGTGGCGGAAGAAGTGCACGGTCTTATCCACCAGCCAGGCCATATCCACGCTGTCATCCAGGATAATGACCGAGGCCGAGCCGAGCGGGGCATTGAGGGTGTTTTGCGTGCTTTCGTAGTCCATGGGTGTATCCAGCGCGGCGTCATCGGCAACCACGATCGTGGATGACGCGCCGGCGGACATAAACGCCTTGACCGTGCGCCCTTCGGGTACGCCACCACCGTAATCGAAGATGAGCTCGCGGAAGGTGACACCCAGAGGCAGCTCGTAGTTGCCCGGGCGGTTGATACAGCCGGAGAGCGAGAAGATCTTGACCCCCGGGCTTTTTTCGGTGCCAAAGGTGCGGTACCAGGCGGCGCCCTTTTCGAGAATGGGCGGCAGGTTGGTGAGCGTTTCCACGTTGTTGATCACCGTGGGCTTGCCAAACAGGCCATAAACCGCCGGGAAGGGCGGGCGGAGGCGCGGCTGGCCCAGCTTGCCTTCCAGCGATTCAAGCAGCGCGGTTTCCTCGCCGCAGATGTAAGCCCCGGCGCCCAGGTGGGTGCGCAGGCGCAGCGAGTACTGCGTGCCAAACAGGTTGTCGCCCAGCAGCCCTGCGGCTTCAAGCGCGGCGATGTCTTCATCCAGCCTTTCGGCGATCTGCCAGAATTCGCCGCGCAGGTAGACGTACGACAGGTTCGCGCCTACCGCGTACGAGGCAATCGCCAGCCCTTCCAGGAACTGGAACGGGTTGCTTTCCATGATTTCGCGGTCTTTGAACGTGCCCGGCTCGGATTCATCAGCGTTAGCCACCACATAATGCGGCCAGATATTATTGGGCAGGAAGCCCCACTTGGTGCCGGTGGGGAAACCAGCGCCGCCGCGCCCGCGCAGCCCCGAGTTTTTGACCTCGGCCAGCACGTCGGCGGGCTGCATGCTGGTCACCACCTTGCGGAAGGTTTCAAAGCCGCCGTTGTCGCGATAGACCTGAAGCTGGTCGAGCCCCGGCACGGCGCGGTGGCGTAAGAGGATGGTTGTTTGTTCAGTCATGGGCAGCCTCTCCGGTGCGTACGTGCTTGCGCAGCTCTTCAATCAGCGCCAGGGTCTTTTCTACGGTCATGTTCTCGTGGTAGGCAATATCCCCATCGCCCTGAAGCTGGAACATGGGCGCGCGGTGGCAGGCGGCCAGGCAGGTGACGGCTTCTATGGTTATCAGGCCGTCGGGAGTGGTTTCGCCCACGCGCACGCCGATGTTCTCGCACAGGTTGGCCAGGAACTGCTCCGCGCCGCGCAGGGCGCAGGGCAGGTCGGTGCAGACCTGGATGCGGTACTTGCCGCCGGGCTCGTCATGGTAGAGCGTGTAGAAACCAATGATCGAGACCACGTCGGTGGCCGAGATTTCGAGGATCTCGGCAATATCCTGCACGTCCTGCCGGGTGATGTAGTTATCGCCGGCCTGGGCCAGGTACAGCAGCGGCATCACCGCGGCGCGCTTCTGATCGGCAGGGTATTTTGCCAGGATGGATGCGACTTTGTCCGGGTATTGGCTGAGGAGTGCGTTCACCGGTCTGTATCTCCCAATACGATATCGATACTGCCAATGATGCCGACCACATCGGCAACGAAGTGCTTGCGGGTGAGGATGGGCATGATCTGCAGGTTGGCGAAGGACGGCCCGCGATAAAACACGCGCTGCGGCTTGGGGCCACCGTTGCCTTCCACGTAAAAGCCCAGCTCGCCGCGCGGCGACTCGATGGCCACATACACGCCTTCGGCCGGAGCGTGATAACCTTCCGTCCACAGCTTAAAGTGGTGGATCAGCGATTCCATGCTCACGCCGATTTCCGAACGCGGCGGGGGCACGAACTTGCGGTTACTGCTTTGCACCGGGCCGTAGGGCAGCTTATCCAGCGCCTGGCGCACGATCTTGAGCGATTCGCGGATCTCCTGCACGCGCACCAGGTAGCGGCCGTATACGTCACAGCCCTCGGCGGTGGGAATGTCGAAGTCATAGGTCTCGTAGCCACTGTAGGGGCGCGCCTTGCGCAGGTCATAGGGCAGGCCGGTGGCGCGGATGGCCGGGCCGGTGATGCCCCAGCGAATGCATTCTTCGGTGCAGATTTTGCCAATATCCACGGTGCGCTCGAGGAACAGCGCGTTGTGGGTGAGCAGCGATTCGTATTCGTCCAGGCGGCGCGGCATGACTTCGAGGAAGTTGCGCACAGCGGCCTCGAACTCGGCGGGCACGTCGCGCCACACGCCGCCGGGGCGGATGTAGCTGGTCATCATGCGCTGGCCGGAGATCATCTCGAAGATATCGAGGATAATCTCGCGTTCGCGCATCCCGTACAGGAACACCGACATGGCCGCCAGGTCGAGGGCGGAGGTGCCCAGCCACAGCAGGTGCGAGCCGATGCGGGTCAGCTCGGCCAGCAGCACGCGCAGCACCTGGGCGCGCGGGGGTACATCCAGGCCCACCAGTTTTTCCACCGCCAGCGAATACACCAGGTTGTTGCCCAGCGGGTTGAGGTAGTCCATGCGGTCGGTGCACACCAGCGCCTTGTTATAGATCTTCGATTCCATCGTTTTTTCGATGCCGGTGTGTAGAAAGCCAATATCGGGGATGCAGTTGACGACAATTTCGCCATCCAGCTCGAGCAGCAGGCGCAGCACACCGTGCGTGCTGGGGTGCTGTGGGCCCATGTTGAGCAGCATTGTCTCGCCGCGCAGCGCGCGCTCCGAGACGAGATGGCTCATGCCGTCCAGTTCTTCGGGTCGTACCAGATTACTATCGGTCATGGCGCTCTCCTCGGGCTATTCTTTGGCCAGCGGCTTGCGCAGGTCAATTTCGTCATAATTGAAGGTGAAACTCACTTCTTCGTAGCCCAGGGGGTAATCTTTGCGCAGCGGGTGGCCCTGCCAGTCTTTTGGCATGAGGATGCGGCGCAGATCGGAGTGGCCCACAAATGTCACGCCAAACATGTCGTACACTTCGCGCTCATACCAGTTGGCGCTGGGGTACACGCCCTCAACGGTGCGCAGGTGAGGCATATTGCCATCCAGCGGAATGCGCACCAGCAGGGTGCTGTTGTGCTGCATGGAGTAGAGGATGTACAGCACGTGGAAGCGCGGCGTAACCTGCGGCCAGTAATCCACCGCGGTGACGGCCACCAGCATTTCGAAGCGAAATTCGTCGCGCAGCGCGGTGAGCAGCTCTACGTTGCGGTCGTGGGCGGCGATCAGGCTGGTGTCATCGGCGTAGCGGTGAATTTCAGCGCCAAAGCGCTCGTGCATGGCGGTAGCAGCGGATTGCAGTTGATCGTCCATGGCTACTTCCATTTCTTCAGGTTTTCCTGCTTGACCTTCTCGTGCAGGGTGATGATGCCGTGGATCAGCCCTTCGGGGCGCGGCGGGCAGCCGGCGATGTACACATCCACCGGCACAATTTCATCCACTCCCTGCACCACGGCGTAATTATTGAAGATGCCGCTGCACGAGGCGCAGTCGCCCATGGCGATAACCCACTTAGGGTCGGGCATCTGATCATAGAGCTGGCGCAGCACGGGGGCCATCTTGCGGCTCACGCGCCCGGCCACGATCATCAGGTCCGACTGGCGCGGGCTGGGGCGCATCAGCTCCATGCCGAAGCGGCTCATATCGTAATTGGAAGCCTGCGCGCCCATCATCTCAATCGCGCAGCAGGCCAGACCGAAGAGCATCGGCCACATGGAATTGGTGCGGGACCAGTTGACCACATTCTGAAGGGTCGTGGTCACCACGCCCAGGTTTCCGGTTTTTTGCTCTATTCCCATTCGAGAGCTCCTTTCTTCCAGGCGTAAATGTAGCCCACTACCAGCACACCGATAAAGATGAACATCTCGATCAGCCCAAACAGGCCGAGCTTGCGGAAGGCTACCGCCCAGGGCAGAAAAAAGATGGTTTCCACATCAAAGAGGATGAACAGCATGGCCACCAGGTAGTAGCGCACGGTAATACGCCGCTGCCCGGAGCCAAAAGGCGTCATGCCCGATTCGTATGGAGCGCCTTTGCGCGCCGTGGGACGCTTTGGCCCGAAGATGGCGCCAAGCACCACCACAAGAACGGCGAGGATGGCCGCGAATGAGGTAATGATGATGAGGGGAAGGTATTCGTTGAGCACGTCAAACACCACCTTAATTATCTGAATTATGTACAGTATATCACAAGCACGCAGACTTCGTGGGATTTTTCACATTGTACACGGTGAAAAAGAGTGAAGTCTGATATAAGGATAATTGTAGTATCAAATATGAAAAAGATAAGATCAGTAAGACTATCAAAGCAAAAGACCCGGCGCGATGCGCCGGGTCTTTTGCTTTGATAGTCTTAACTTAAGTATTCGCGCAAATGGCGGCTGCGGGTGGGATGGCGCAGCTTGCGCAGCGCTTTGGCTTCGATCTGGCGGATGCGCTCGCGGGTGACATTGAAATAGCGGCTCACCTCTTCGAGGGTATGGTCTTTGCCATCGATCAGGCCAAAGCGCAGCTCCAGCACCTGGCGCTCGCGCTCGGAAAGCGCGGCCAGGGCGCTTTGTACCTGCTCGCGCAGCATCTCGCGCGCGGCGGCGTCCATTGGCTCGAGGGCATCGTCGTCCTCGATAAAGTCGCCCAACTGGCTGCTTTCCTCGTCGCCCACCGGGCGCTCCAGTGAGACCGGTTCTTCGGCCGACTGCAGGATGCGCTGCACCTTGGCGGTGGCCCAGATCCAGCGGCGCTGCACATCGGGGTCGAGCGTGGTGCCGTTGGCGCGCGCTTCCTGGATGGCGGTTACATCTTCCGGCGAGAGCATATCGCCTTCGAGGGCCAGTTCTTCATGGGTTGGCTCGCGGCCCAGCCGCTGCACCAGCGTGCGCTGCACGCGCAGCAAGCGGGTGATAGCCTCGAACAGGTGCACCGGGATGCGGATGGTGCGCGCCTGCTCGGCAATGTAGCGGCTGATCGATTGGCGGATCCACCAGGTGGCGTAGGTGCTGAACTTGAACCCGCGCGCCGAGTCAAACTTGGTGACGGCGCGCAGCAGCCCCAGGTTGCCTTCCTGGATCAGGTCGAGGAAGGAGATGCCGCGCCCCAGATAACGCTTGGCAATGCTGACCACCAGGCGCAGGTTGGCGCGAATGAGGGTCTGGTTGGCTTCTTCGGCGCGGCGGCGGATGCCTTCTTTTTCCCCGGCAAGTTCTTCTTCACCCGGCAGGCGGCTCTGAAACCAGCCGATGTCGGACAGGCTGCCTTCCCGACGCAGGGCCTGGAAGAGCTGCACCGCCAGATCGGTGGGCAGCAGGTACAGGCACAGGAACAGGTTGAAAGCATTGCGCACCAGCGCGTCCCAACGCGGGTCTTTGCCCCACAGGCCGTTATCGAGGAAGTTGCGCAGATAGGATGGCTCGTCGGCCTGCCACTGGCGGCGCAGCATTTGCGCCTCGGAGAGGATCAGGCTAAGATCGGGCATGGCGCCATCGCTGAGGCGCTCGTTATCATCCTGCAAGCGCGCCCAGGCATCGATCAGGTCGCGGGCAATCTCGAGGAACAGGCCGCGATAATGCTCGCCTTCCGGCACGATGAGCGTTTTTTCCAGGGCTTCCACGCGGCGCTCGGCGTCTATGCGCGCGGCCAGGCGGAATTCACTGTCGGCATCCAGCAGGTGGATCTGACCGATTTCCTTGAGGTACAGGCGCACCGGGTCTTCGGAAAGCTCAACGGCGATGCTTGGGTCTTCCAGGATTTCCAGCGGGTCTTCCAGCGCGATCTCGGTCCAGTTTTCGCCGCCCTGGGTGAGGGTGGGTTCTTCCGGCTCGTCTTTAACCAGTAAATCCTCGTCCGGCAGGGGAACCTGAATATCGTCGGGAAGGGGCAGCGCGGTACGAGCACGCGACGGCGCAACACCGGCGGGGCGTTCTGCGCCGTTGGTGGGCAGCTTTTCGGGTGTCTCTTCAGACGATGGGTTTGTTTTCTTCGGTTTGCGCGGCATGGGTTAACTATACCATAAGATTTTATTCGTCAAGTTGGACGGGCGACTTGCGCGCCCGGTTGAGGCGCTGGATGGCCAGCGAATATTCGGAGATCAATTTCTGGTAAGCGTCAAAGCGCATCTCGCCCTGCTGCTGCACTTCCTCCTGCAGGTAGCGCAGCTGGTTGACGTTTTCGTGCAGCCGCGTGTCACGCAGGCGCATCACGGTGTCGATCAGGTCTTCGGTGCGTTTTTCGTCGTTGGGCTCCCCCATTTTCATTGGCTCCGTCAGCCCGGCCAGCAGCGGGGCAAGGTTTTCAGGCGTGTGCTCGTGGATATAGGCCTGCGGCTCCAGGTCTTCCTGGGCCAGGGCAGCCAGGATGGTGCGCGCCAGGAGCTGGTGATCCATGTGCTCGAAGTCGTCCGGCGAAAAGCGGCTCAACCCGGCAGCCTGCAGCGCGCGGTCCACCAGGTACACGGCATCCGGCTGGCGCAGCAGCAATTGCAGCGCGTGCGCTTCCAGCGCATGGATTAACCCGGCAGCATCGGCGAAGGTGCGCGCGGGTTTCTGGCGCGCGGGCGGGCGCATGCCCGGGCGGCGCGCCGGGCGTGCCGGGGCGGGGGCGGTTTCGAGCAGCGCGCGCTCGTCCACCTTCAACAGCCGCGCCAGGCGCTGGCGGTAAGCGTCGCGCTCGATGGGGCTGGGCACGTCCTCGATCAGCGGGAAGATCTGCGCGGCAATCTCGGCCTTGACCTTGGGGTCGTCCACGTTGGCGCGCGCGGCCAGGGTTTCCATCACGTGGATCACCACCGGACGCGCCTGTTCCAGGATGGTCTGCCACTCGGCCGGGTCGCGCAGCACCACCTCGTCTGGATCCATGCCCTCGGGCAGGGTGGTGACGCGCACATCGGCCTGCAGCCGCGCCTCATGGCGCAGCAGGCCGCGCGCGTCAAACACCAGCTCATCCTCGCGGTCGAGTGACTGGCGCGCCACTTCCAGGCCGCGCAGGGTGGCCTTCTCGCCGGCGGCGTCGGCGTCCAGCGCCAGCACCATGCGCCGCGTGAAGCGCTTGAGCAGCCGCAACTGGTCTTCGGTCAGCGCGGTGCCCATCGGCGAGACGGTGTTGGGGAAGCCACCCTGGTGCAGGGCGATCACATCCAGGTAGCCCTCGACGATGACCACCTGGTCCTGGGTGCGGATGGCCTTGCGCGCAGCGTCCAGCCCGTAGAGCAGGTGGCCCTTATCGAACAGAACGGTCTGCGGCGAGTTGAGAAACTTGGGCACGTCATCCGGGTTGAGGATGCGCGCGCCAAAGCCGGCCATCTTGCCCACGCCGTCGCGAATCGGGAACATAATGCGGTTGCGGAAGCGGTCGTAAACCCCGCCGCCGCCCTGGCGCTCGGTCACCAGGCCCACCGCCAGCATTTCCTCGGCGTTGTAGCCTTTGCCGGTGAAATAGCCCAGCGCCGCGTCCCAGCGGTCGGGGGCATAGCCCAGGCCAAACGCCTCGATCGTCTCGGGGGTCAGGCCGCGCTTTTTGAGGTAAGCCAGCGCATCCGCGCCGGCGGGGGTGCTGAGCTGGTGGCGGAAGAACGTCACCGCCTCTTCCAGCAGGGCGCGCAGGCGCTCGTGCTCCTCGCCGGCGGCCTGGCGCTCGGGGGTCAGGGGCTCGAGCTGCACCCCGGCGCGGTCGGCCAGGTAGCGCAGCGTCTCGGGGAAGTCCCAGCCCTCTTTCTTCATATAGAACTTGAAGATATCGCCGCCCTCGTTGCACTCGCCAAAGCAGCGCCAGGTGCCGGAATCGGGGAAGACGGCAAAGGCAGGGGTGCGCGAGTTGCCATGGAAGGGGCAGAAGCCGGTATAGTTTTTGCCGCTGCGGCGCAGCTTCACCGATTCGGAGACGAGATCGACAATGTTCAGGCGCGCCTTGATCTCATCAATCGCAGTCATACCACTCCAGTTCGTGGGCGGTTGGGAGAATAGATGCTGATTATAGGATGAAGGGAGAGGAATCGCAAGCG
>JBDHWQ010000038.1:0-17744 GCA_039810245.1 Longilinea sp.
GCAGTGCCAGCCCCGCCATGCTCACCGCCAGCAGAAAAAGATCATGGTAGGCACGGGTAAAGCGCGCCGCGTACGCCACGTGGTTGACCACCGTCATCCCTGGCAGGTCTGCGCCCAGGCTGGCGGCGGCCGCGCTCAGCCGGGCGGGGGCAAAGCGCGCCATCACGCGCACCTGCCCGCTGCCCGGCGTGTCCAGCGCGCGCAGCGAACGTCCCAGCTCGACCGGCAGCAGCACGCCCAGCTCGGGTCGGAACAGGGTGCTAAAATCCGCCGTGTAGCTGCCCACCACCGGGAGGCTGCGCCGCGTGCCATCCCACAGCGTCACCACCAGGCGGCCGCCTTCCGGCAGGCCGGCCAGGTTCGCAACATACACCCCATCTGGGCGGCTGCCCCACGCTGCGCCGCGCAGCATGAACTCGCCTGGGTCGCTGCGGGCCACCAGCAGCGGCGCAAATACCTCGTCTTCCGCGCCCTCGACCACGATCGAGCGCACGGGGATGTCGTAGCCTACCGAAACGCTCTCCGGCTGGCGCGCCTGCACGGCGCGCAGCGCGGCGCTCTCCTCGGCGGCCGGAGACAGCACGCTCAGATTGGGGCCCTGCACGTCCAGCGCCGCGGCTTCATCAATGGCGCTGGCATTCTGTGTCACCACCGCCGAAAGCGACAGGGTCACCACTCCGACAAACAGCGCCACCAGCGCAAATACCGGGGTCAGCCCGCGCCGGCGCAGGCTGCCGCGCGCCATGTGGAACAGCGGCAGCGCGCGCAGCGGCAGCAGCCACAGCACCACTTTGAGCAGCAGTGCCAGCCCGCCGCCCAGCCCCACCAGCCCGGCCAGCGCCAGCAGCAGCACCAGCACGGCCTGCTGCCATGATTTCATAATCAGGCTGATGACCGCCAGGAAGGGCAGGGCCAGTGCCAGCAGCAGCGCCAGCACGGCCATCCAGGGCAGCTCCGAAGCCGGCTGGTCTTCACCGCGCAGCAGCGCCAGCGGCCGGGCGCGGCTGCTGCGCACGATGGCCCACAGCGCGAAAATCAGCGTGGTGGCCGTGCCCGCCAGCGCCGCCAGCAGCAGCGCATCATAGCGCACCGTCCAGCGCACCAGCATGGTGGAAGTCCGCGTAAACAGGTCGAGCAGGCGCAGCGACAGCGCCACGCCCAGCCCCGCCCCCAGCAGGCTGCCCGCCAGCCCCAGCAGTCCGGCTTCCAAGCCAAACAGCACCAGCATGTGCCCGCCGCGATAGCCCAGGCTCTTCCAGATGGAGATTTCGCGCTGGCGGCGGCGCATGAGCACCTGCATGGTGTTGGCGATGCCCACCCCGCCCACCAACAGGCCCAGCACCCCGGCCCCGTTAAGCATGGCAGTCATAAAAGACTGCGTCTGGCTGTCCTGGTAGGCCAGATCGGTGGCCAGGAACACGCGCCAGCCGTCGGCTTCCAGTTTTACAGCAGCGGCGGCCGGGTCCGCGCTGGTCACCAGCGCGGTGTTCAGCGCGTGCGCGCCGCCCGCCAGTGCCTGAGCGGTGTCCAGGTTGTAATACAGCTTGCTGCCCCTGTGGTTAGGCGTATCGGTGACAATCCCGCGCACGGTAGCGTCCAGCGCCGCGCCTACGCTCAAGTCGGAGAGCACCAGCCGGTCACCCACCGCGAGGTCGTAGGTCAGCGCCAGGTCGTTGCTGATCAGCACATCGCCCGCGCCGGCCAGCAGCGTGGGCAGCCCGGCGCTACCCGCCCCGCTCACCGTGATCGTACCGATCGGCGGATACGCGGCCGGGTCTATGCCGATGCCCGCGCCGGGGAAGCGCAGCTCACCCGAGCCGGGCAGCCGCACTGCCAGCGACGAGGTATAGCCCACCAGGGTATAGTGCGTTAGCACGCCCTCGGCGCGCAGCGCGTCCAGCGCGCGCTGGTGCTCGGGCAGGATGGCCCCATCCCCGGCGCGCTCCATGCTGATGTCCGCGCCGACCATTTCGTGCGGCTGGAGTACCAGCAGGTTTTCCAGCGTGCCGGAAAGCAGCATCATCGCCGTCAGCGACATCACGCCAAAGGTCACGCACAGCAGCGCCACCAGGGCGCGCTGGCCGCCGCGGCGCAGGTTGTTAAGCGCGGTGCGCAGAAAAAAGGCTACCTGGGTCATGCTGGCGCTCCTTCCATCAGCCGCCCGTCACGGATGTGAAGCTGCCGCCCCGCATGCGCCGCTACCTGCGCGTCGTGGGTCACCATCACCACCGTCAGGCCCAGCTCGTCGCGCAGGTCATGGATCAGCGCCAGCACCTGGGCGCTGGTGGCGCTGTCGAGGTTGCCGGTGGGTTCGTCGGCCAGCAGCAGCCGCGGCCCGGCCACCAGCGCGCGGGCAATCGCCACGCGCTGCTGCTCGCCGCCCGAAAGCTGGTGGGGCAGATGGTGCGCGCGGTCAGACAGGCCCACGCGCGCCAGCATATCCGCGGCCAGCCCACGCGCCTGCCGCCGCCGGCTGCCAATATACAGCGGCGCGGCCACGTTTTCCAGCGCGGTCAGGCTGGCGATCAGGTAAAAGGCCTGGAAGACGATGCCGATCTTCTGGTTGCGCAGCCGCGCCAGTTTCCCCTCGGGCAGCGTGCTGATCACCTCGCCCTCCAGCGCCACCGCGCCTCGCGTGGGCCGGTCGATACCGGCCAGCAGTCCCAGTAGGGTGGATTTTCCAGAGCCGGATGGTCCGCTGAGCGCGACCCACTCGCCGGGTTCGATACGAAAATTGATACCGCGCAGCACGGCCAGCTCGCGCCCGCCGCTGGGCAGGCTGCGGTGCAGGTCCGTGACCTGGATCAAAGGTGTGGTTTGCATGATTGCCTCGCAATGCGTGATGTTGGCAGCCGTCTGGCGACGGCCACGCATTCGATCATAGCAAACCAGTCCCAATCAGGCATCCGCCCAGGGGTGGATTTTCGCCTAGGACATGAGCAGCCCCCCTCTGTCCCCCCCGCAGGTGGGCGTGGTTTTTCGCCCCAAAACGCTGAAAAGCACGATTTAGAGGGATTGAGGGGGGTCTTCCACGCCACAATACTCCCCTACTGCGGCGGATGGAAGCCGTATTTCTTCAAAACTGCCTGGCCATCGGGCGAAATGATAAACTGAATGAACGCGTCCGCCAGCTCCGCATGCGACGAATCGGCCAGCGCGGCGATAGGATACTGCGCGGTTACATTGATCTCCGCCGGGATATCCATCACCCCCACCGCGGGCGCGCCCGGGCCGGTCGCGTCGCTGGCGTACACGATCCCCGCGTCGGCCTCTCCCAGCGATACCTTGGTCAGCACTGCGCGCACGTTATCTTCGTACGACACTACATTCGCCAGCACCGCGTCGCGGTAGCCGGCGCCAAATGCGCCGCTGGCGTCAGCCTGGTCGAGGAACTGCAGCGTATAGCGCCCGGCCGGAACTTCCTGCGCCGCCAGCACCACCTTCAGCCCGCCGTGTGACAGATCACCCGGCCCCTGCACGCCGGCCAGGTTGCCCTGCGGGGTGACCACCACCAGGCGGTTGCCGGCGAACAACCAGATTGCATCTTCCTTTACCCGCCCGCTCGCCACCGCGTTGGCCATCTGCACGTGGTCAGCACTGGCGAACACATCCGCCGCAGCGCCCTGGCGGATCTGCTGCGCGAGCTGCTGCGACCCGGCGAAGTTGAAGACAACCTTCACCCCGGGGTGCGCCTGCTCAAACTGCGCGCCCAGCCCGGTAAACGCCGCGTTGAGCGACGCCGCTGCCATCACCGTCAGCGTGGTCGTTTCGGGCTGCGCCGGTGGGGCCGCGCAGGCGGATAGAATGATGAGGAACAAGACGCACAGCAGTGGAGCTAACGTTTTCATGGCTTTCCCTGATGTATTCGTGCCATTCGCGTTCTTCGGCGAATGCGTGATGAACGGCTTTTTTCTATCATACACCCGCGTGGTAACGCTTGCCGTAACGTTTTCAGGATGCCGCGTCCCTAAACTGACAGACGTAACAGAAAAACGGTAGTTTATTGTCAGGAGAGCCGAGAATGAATACACTCACCATGCCCATTACAGTTGCACCCCAACAAATTACCAGCGTCCAGGCGCTGCAGGAACAGATCGAAGGCCAGGTGCTGACCCCCTTCGACGCCGGTTACGACGAAGCCCGCCAGGCCTTCAACCGCGCTGTCGACCAGCACCCGGACCTGATCGTCATCGCCGCCAGCGCCGAAGACGTGGCCGCCACGGTGCGCTTTGCCCACCTGGTGGGCATGCCGGTTGCCGTGCAGGCCACCGGGCACGGCCTGCCGCGTAAAGCGGACGGCGCGCTGATGCTGGTCACCGCGCAGTTGAAAGAGCTGCGCATCGAGCCTGAAACCCGCACAGCGCGCATTGGCGCCGGGCTGGAATGGAGCGAGGTGCTGGAAGCCGCGCAGCAGCACGGCCTGGCTCCGCTGTTGGGCTCATCGCCAAACGTGGGCGTGGTGGGTTATACCCTGGGCGGCGGTATGGGCTGGCTGGGGCGCAAGCACGGCCTGGCCTGCGACAGCGTGATCGCCTTTGAGCTGGTCAGCGCGGCGGGCGAGCAATTGTTGGCCACCAGCGAAGTCAACCCCGACCTGTTCTGGGCGCTGCGTGGCGGCGGTGGCAGCTTTGGCATCATCACCGCCATGGAAATCCAGCTCTACCCGGTGGAAATGGTCTACGGCGGCAACCTGCTCTACCCGGCCGCGATGGCGCGCGAGGTGATGCAGCGATACCGCGAGTGGGTGCGCTCTGCGCCCGACGCGCTGACCACCTCGATCGTGCTGATGAACTTCCCGCCCTTCCCGCAGGTTCCCGAGCCGCTGCGCGGCAAGTCGTTTGTGATGGTGCGCGGCTGCTACGCAGGGCCGCTGGAAGAAGGCGAAACCCTGCTGCGCTTCTGGCGCGATTGGCGCGCCCCGGCCATGGACACATTTGGACCCATGCCCTTCAGCCAGGTGGCAGACATCAGCCAGGATCCCAAACACCCGGTGCCGTCGCGCACGTCCGCAGCGTGGATGCGCGAGCTGAGCGATGATGCTATCGACGCCATCATCCGCAACGTGCTGCCGGATGGCGCGCCCCCGGTATTCACGATGGCCGAAGTACGCCACGTGGGTGGGGCCGTGTCGCGCGTGCCGGATGGGGAAAGCGCGTACAGCCACCGCGATGTCGAGCTGCTATTCTTCTGTCTCGGGGCCGCGCCCACCCCTGAAGCCTACGCGCGCGTGGGCCAGGCCGCCGCGGCACTGCGCCAAGAGTTGCAGCCCGCGCTCACGGGCGGGGTGTACATGAACTTCGTCAGCGGGCAGGAAGCGCGCGAGCGCACCCCCGAAGGCTATTCCGCGGAAGCGCTGCGCCGGCTGCGCGCCGTCAAAGCCTGCTACGACCCGGAAAACCTGTTCCGCTACGCCTTCGACATCACTCCGGCGGAATGATACACGCAGGTCGGGTCTCGTTTCACCCAACCCGACCTGCAGCGAATAACAAGCAAATCAGGAAGTGGTCTCCTCAGAAAAAGCGCTCCCAGCTGGCTACCGGGAGCGCTGCATTGTGATGCATTGTTTTGCGTAGTTCCATAAATACCCGAAAAAGCACAAGCCGGCCTAACCCCCTCAATCCCCCTTCCCGAGTCGGGAAGGGGGATGCGGTAATAGCACTTGAACGCGAAATTGTCTCTGCTCCGCGGGGGTTAGGTTATTCGCTGGCGCCTGGTTTCGTCCTGGCGAGATACTTCTAATACAGATCGCGCACCGTGTTGTACACGTTGAACTTACCTGTAGGGGTAATCAGGTTGGGGATGCGCGTGCGCTCTTCCAGGGTCTTGTCGTCATAGATCACGATCTCACCCACTTCGCCCGGCTTGCTGGCGTCGCCCCAGATGCTCACCCACACCTCGGTTCCCTGCTTGTTGTATTCAAAGTGCACTGCGCGTCCGTAGGTCGACGCTTCCCAGCACTTGTTCACCTTGCTCGGGTCCGCTTTGGCGATCACGCACACCGTGCGCGCCAGCGCCGGGTCGGGATTGAGGGTCATGTCCACCCAGATCCACGGGCTGTTGGGGTGCGTCTTGAGAAACAGGCTGCCCGCGCCGGGCAGCGGCGTGTCGCGCACTACCTTCCAGGCATTGGCCGCGTGGCCCTCGGGGTCGGTGCCAATCGACACCACCGCGCCTTCGCCCAGGTGCGACGTGCTCCACACCGGGCCAAACTCGGGGTCTTCCCAATTGGCGCCACGCCCGGGGTGCGGGATCGCGGGCGTGTCCACCAGGGCTGCCAGGTTGCCTTCTTCCAGGTCGATCACGGCAATTTTGTTGGACTGGTTGGCGGCCACCATGAAGTAGCGCTTGGACGAATCCAGCCCGCCGTCGTGCAGGAAGCGCTCGGCCTCGATCATCTTAATCGTGGGATTGACCGGGTCGGTGTAATCCACCAGCCACACCTGGCCGGTTTCCTTGATGTTGACGATCCATTCCGGCTTGAAGTGCGACGCCAGGATGGATGCCACGCGCGGCTCGGGGTGATATTCTTCGCTGTCGTAGGTATAGCTGCGCGTCGACACTACCTTGAACGGCTCCAGCGTATCGCCCTGCAGGATGACGAAATGCGGCGGCCAGTAGCAGCCCACCACGGCGTAACGGTCGGTAAAGTCGCCCTGCTCGCCGTTGTACTTGCTCACTTCCACCGAGCGCGCATCATAGCATACCTGCACCTCGGCCACTTTCGCGGGTGTTTCCATCCACAGGTCGATCAGCGCCAGTTTGCCATCACGGCCGATCACGTACGCGTAGCGCCCGGTGGCCGACATGCGTGTGATATGCACCGCGTAGCCGCTGTCCACTTCGGTGACCACTTCGTGCGTGTCGCCATCAATGATGGCCACTTTGCCGGCGTCGCGCAGGGTGACGATAAAGTAGTTCTCCCAATCGCGCGCCGTCTCGGGCGCGGTCGGGCGGCTATCGGGCGGCACAAGCACCTTCCAGGTGGCCTTCATCTGCTCCAGCGACATCTCGGGCGGCGTGGGCGGCTCCACCTGCAGGAATTTGGCCATGGTCTCGGTCTGTTCGTGGGTCAGGAAGCCCTGCTTGCCCCAGTCAGGCATGCCGCCAGTGGTGCCGTTAAAGATAATCGCAGCCAGACCCAGCGTGCCCTTGGGCGCGGTCACGTCCGGGGTGAGGGCCGGGCCGGTTGCGCCTTTGCGCAGCGTGCCGTGGCAGCCGGCGCAGCGTTCAAAGTACGTCTGCTTTGCCCATGTGAAGTCCGCATCGGAAAGCTCGCCGTGCGGGCCGGCCGCGGCCGCGGGCTGGTCCGCCGCGGTGGGCTGAACAGCCGGCGCGGCGACCGCGCCATCATCCGGCAGGTTGGATAGGTACTCCACCACCGCATCCAGCTCATTCGATGTCAGCACCGCGGCCAGCGAGGCGGGCATCAGGCCGGCCTGGCAGGCTTTGCCGCCGCAGTCCGGCGCGAGATAGGCATCCGGGTGGGTGAGCGATTCGCTGAGGTAGGCCTTTTCATCCTTCGCCTCGCCGGTGTACTCCCCACTCTCGACGCGCTGCTCGGCAACCTCGCCAATGCTGCTCAGATCAGGTCCAATTCCGCCGGTCGCGCCCGGCACGCCGGGGATCACGTGGCACGCGCCGCAGCCGCTTTTCTGCATCGCCTGCACCGCCAGCTCACGGTTATACAGCCCCACGACCGGCTGGCCGGCGGGTGTGTTTTGCGCGGACGGCGCGCTGGTCGGGCCGGCGGCCGGCGGGACCGTGGCGGCAGGAACGTCGCGCGAGCCGCAAGCGGCCAGCAAGATCACAACAAGCAGCAGTATCGTGATTCGAACAGGTTTCATGGGCCTCTCCTCAGCGATTGGAAGTTGGATCGAACTTGGTGCACCGCATTGCAGGCAGCATATGAAATTGTGAAACAGATTGAACCGGCGCGGGGATACGCGCTCCATGTTGATTGTAGCAAAATAAAAATCGCGAACCTTGCGCTGGCGCAAAGATCGCGATCGTTGTTTCCCTGGTTTGCTTATTTCTTTCTCGAAAAAAATATGACCAGGAACAACCCAAAGATGATACTGGCGCCGATTCCCCACCCCACGTAGGCGTTGAGGTTGGCCTCCGCTACCTGCGGCGTGGCCGTAGCGGCTGCCGCGGTGATGGTGGGGTGCAGCGTGTTCGTCGGGTTGGGCGTCACGGTGACGGTGGGCGTCTCGGTTGGCGGGCCGGGTGTGGGCGTTTCGGTGGCCGGCGGAGTCACCATCAGCAGGACCTTCTGCTCGGGCATGATGATCGAGGCGGCGTTGAGGTTGTTCCACGCCATCAGCTCATTGAGCGGCACCTGGTACAGGTCGGCGATCCACGACAGCGTCTGCCCGCTCTGCACGGTGTGGTAATAGCGCCCATCGGCGGCGGGGGTCAGGCGCTCAATGGGCGTCAGCGGGCGCGGGGTGGGTGTGGGCGTGAAATTGCCGGCGTAAATCACCAGCTTTTGACCGATCTGCAGCGGCCAATCGAGTTGGATGCCGTTGAGCGCCAGGATCGTTTCCACCGGCACTTTATACGCGGCGGCAATGGTGCTGAGCGTGTTATACAGCGCCACGGTGTGGATGATGCGCCCATCGGCGTCGGGCGTGGCGGGCTGGATCATACCCATCGGCGTGGGCGTGGCAAAGCCAACCGTATCCTTGCCGGGGATAAACAGCTTTTGCCCGATCTGCAGCTTGCTATCTTTGGAGATGTTGTTCCAGGTCTCGATGTCTTTGATCGTCACCTGGTAGGCCACGGCGATGGCCCAGAATGACTGCCCGGCTTCGACGGTGTGGAAAACCTTGCCGTCCGCGTCGGGTGTGGCGATCTTGACCGGCATGATGAGCTGCGAGATGGTGCTGGGGCGGTCAGGGTTCGTGGCGTTGCTGCCCGGCTTTGACGGCGAGCTGGAAGGCGAGCGATACTCGCCGCAGGCCTGCGACGAGGTATACGCCGCCTGGAGCACGTAGTACGTCATACCATTAGACGAGCGCGCGATGCCCGCGCCCACGTGACAGTAAGCCGGGTTGACCGCCGGGATCATATGCGAATCGTCGGCCCACACCACCATGATTTCGTCGATACTCATATTGCCGGCGGCGAAGTTCTCCGTCCCCCAGACCTTCGCGCCGCCGCCGTATCCGGCGGACTGCAGGCGCCCGGAAACATCGCCAATATGCCACGACATCTGGTTGTCGGCCATAATCTGGGCCGTGTTCTGCGCTACCGCGTCGATAATCGGGTCCTCGATCAGCGCCGGCAGCCCGTAGGACGTGCGCAGGGTGTTCATGGCGATGATCAGGTCGTAGGCGGTGACTTCAGCCTGCGGGGCAGCCGTGCCCGCCGCGGTGGGCCGCAGCAGCGCCGCCAGGGCGATCAGGATCATCAGCCAGCGGGGGAAATGTTTTTGGCTCACGCTGCTTATTATACCGGGTGAATCCAGGGTTGCAAATATGTACGAAATTCCGAGCGATCGCGGGGGAGTTTGGAAATTTTTATACTCGTTCCCACGCTCTGCGTGGGAACGCAATTGGTTGGACGCTCCGCGTCCAGGCGGGTCGAAGGTGACATCCAGTCAGGCATACAGGGCGCGGAGTGGCTTTTTCATGATCAGTGCTCATCCCCTCCCCCTCCCCCAAAACGAAAAACAGTTTTGGGGGAGAGAAAGCTGGCAACCCTCCCCCCAAAAGCGTACTTCCTTTTGGGGGGAGTTAGAGGGGGGCGCGCCTGCTCGAAAAGCACCCTACAATATGCCCTGGTTCTGGCCGAAATTATTGGGCGGGCGGCCTTCTCAAATGCCAATCCGTGGTCTGCTGGTAGGCGTGCGCGGCGCGCAGCAGCGTCTCCTCGGCAAACGGCGCGGCCATGAGCTGCATCCCCACCGGCAGCCCGGCCGCATCCTGCCCCACCGGAAAGGCCAGCCCGGGCACGCCGGCCAGGTTGGCCGGCAGCGTGAACACGTCTTCCAGGTACATGGCCAGCGGATCTTCGCTGTGCTCGCCGAAGCGGAAGGCGGTACTGGGCGCTACCGGCGCGGCGATCACATCCACATCCACAAACGCAGCCTCGAAATCGGCGCGGATCAGCGTGCGTACCTTCTGCGCCTGGGCGTAATAAGCATCATAATACCCGGCTGACAGCGCATACGTGCCCAGCATAATGCGCCGCTTCACCTCGGCTCCAAAGCGCTCGCCACGCGTGCGCCGGAACATCTCGGCCACGCTCGCGCTGCTATCGCGCGGGCCATAACGCACCCCGTCAAAGCGCGCCAGGTTGGCAGACGCTTCAGCCGGGGCGATCAGGTAATACACCGGCAGAGCATACCCGGTGTGTGGCAGCGAGACCCGCCGCACGTTTGCCCCCAGCGCTTGCATCTGCGCTACCGCCGCGCGTACCGAAGCTTCCACTTCCGGCTGGATGCCATCGATGAAGTATTCATCTGGCACGCCAATGCGCAGCCCGCGCAGGTCTCCAGCCCCCAGAGCAATCTGCGGCACAGACCGCTGCGCGCTGGTCGCGTCCAGCGGATCGTATCCGGCCATGACCGCGAACACTGGCGTCAGGTCGGCAGCGCTGCGCGCAAAGACGCCCACGCTGTCCAGCGACGAACCGTAGGCGATCAGGCCGAACCGCGAGCAGCGCCCGTAGGTAGGTTTCAACCCGGTGATGCCGCAAAAGGCCGCCGGCTGGCGCACGCTGCCGCCGGTATCGCTGCCCAGGGCGGCCGGGACCATGCCTGCCGCTACCGCCGCCGCGCTGCCGCCCGAGGAGCCGCCCGGCACGCGCGCTGTATCCCACGGGTTGCGCGTTGGCCCATAAGCCGAATTCTCAGTGGTTGAGCCCATAGCAAATTCGTCGGTGTTGGTCTTGCCGGTAATCACCATGCCCGCGGCGCGCAGACGCGCCACGGTGGTTGCGGTGTACGGCGGGCGGAAGCCTTCGAGGATGCGCGAGCCGGCGGTGCACGGCAGCCCTTCAACGGCCAGCACGTCCTTCACCGCCAGCGGCAGCCCCAGCAGCGCCGGCAGTGGCGCCGACGAATCTTTGCGCCATGCCGCCCACTGGCGGTCGGCGGCGTCCGCCTGCTCCAGCGCCCATTCCGTGGCCAGAGTGATGTAGGCGTGCAGTCGTGGCTCCAGGCGCGCGGTTTGCTCCAGGCAGGCGGCAGTCAGCTCGCGGCTGGAGAAATCCCCGGCACGCAGTCCCGTGAGGCAGTCTTGCAGGCTAAGATCGGCCAGGTCTGCCATCATTCATCCGCGCCCGGCAGCGTCGCCGCGCCAAGCGCCGGCGGCACGTGAAACTGCGCATCCGTCACCGCGGGGGCATTTTCCAGCAGGCGCTCGCGTGGCAGCCCGGGCCGGGCTTCATCCGCGCGCAGATCCGGCGCCAGCGCCAGCGCGCTGGCAGTAGGCGGCACGCCGCTGGTATCCAGCGCTTGCAGGCGCGCGGCATATTCGAGGATATCCGAAAGCTGGCGCTGGTAGCGTTCGATTTCTTCGGCGCTCAGATCCAGCCGCGCCAGGGCGGCGATATGCTCCACTTCTTCGCGTGTGAGGCTCATGCGCGAAATTATAGCAGTATTTCCGCCTTACCCAAACGAGGCAATCACCCCCAGCAGGGTCATAGCCAGCACGATCAGCCCGAAGATGCCGCCCAACACCGCGCCGGTCACCGCCCAGGGGTTGGTGGTCTGCTGCGGGCGCACTTCCTGACCCTCGGCCAGCTCGCGCAGCGCGCGGGCGCTGTCCTGCGCCAGCTCGCGCAGGCTGCGCGGCACCGCGCCCAACCACACCCAGCCTTCCACCGGCTGTGGCACCACCAGCCGCCGGCCTTCAAACTCGTCCAGCCACGAGCGCAGCGCCGGGCTGGGGCGCAGCGCTTCTTCGCCGGTCAGCACCACCGCCCTGCTCTTAAGCAGCTCGTCAGCCGGCGGACCGCTGGCCGCGCGGTGCACCACGATGGGCATGCGTGGCGCGCTGCGCTGCAAGGCCTGCACCAGCTCTACCGCGAAACGCTCGTCCGCGCCCTGCACGATCAGCACCGGGAACTGCGCGTGGCGCTGGGTCAGTGAGCGCTGCGCCGCGCGCCCATCGGCGCGCAGGGCGTTGAGGTGGTAGGCCAGCCAGATCACGAATAACACCAGCGCCGCCAGCCAGTCGAGCGCGCTGCGGGTGAAGTTGGCCGGGGTATTGCCCAGCAGGCGCTGGAACAGCAGGTACAGCAGCCAGCCCGCGGTAACCATGCTGCCCACCACGGTGGCAAACATCACCAGGTACAGGTAACCCTTGCGCAGCGTCGAGCGCCGCGCGTGGTCGCCGGGGTCATCATCACGGGCGGCCTCGGCCTGCGCCTTGCGCCAGTGCCACAGCCACAGTGGTACGCCAATCAAGATGGCGGTCAGCTCACTGGCCAGGCCGGACTGCAGGACGCGCAGGTTGGTGTACAGGTCGAACTGCACGCGAATGATGTATTGCAGGATGCCCAGCACGCCGATGAAGGTGACCACATTGCCTACCAGCGCCAGGAAGTAGGTATATCCGCGTTGAAAGGCCGCGCGGCGCGTCTCATCGGGCACGGCGGCCAGGGCACGCGCCAGCTCACGGCTGTAATAGGCCCACACCATCGCCGCAGGGATCAGGGTGGACAACGCCCCGGCAATCCGGTACAGGAAGCCGCTCCAGCCTTCCAGCCCCAACAGAATTTCGATGCCCTGGCGCAGCACGCTGGCCCCAGATGCCAGCGATACCAGTACACCCGAAAGCGCCAGCAGGTACAGCAGCGCCAGCCGCAGCAGCGAGCGGCGCTCTGCCGGCTGATCCGCGCCTTGCTGCCAGGCGCGCCAGTTCCACGCCCACACCGGCCCGCCCACCAGCGCCAGCGCCAGCCCGTTGGGCAGCATGGCGCTGCTCTGGCCGCCCAAAATATAGTACAGCAGCAGGCGCACGCCGGCAGTCAACATCAGCAGGCCATAGACGATCCAGATGGCGCGGTATAACCGGCGTTCCTCGTCCAGTGTGCTGCCCGGCAGGTTCGCGCGCCAGTCATCGCGCAGCACGCGCAGGAAATACAGGTACACCACCCCGTTGGCGACGATGGAGATCAGGTTATCCAGCGTGGTTTGTTGGCCGCCGACCACGGCCTGCGTGAACGCACCATCGAACCAGCCCAGCAGCAGCCGCGAAACAATCGCGAGCAGCGACTGCACTACCGGGATCATGGTCGCCAGCAGCGTGGCATACAGGAACACGCCACGCACGCGGCTGGCGCGTTCATCGTCGTCGCGCGCCGCATCGCGCTGCGCCATCCACCAGTGCAGCACGAAGATCGGCAGCCCCACCAGCACCAGCGCCAGCCCGCTGGCCAGCAGGTCGGTACCCTGCAATCGCGCCGCCGGGCTGAGGATGTTGCGCGCCAGGTTGATCACACCCCACAGGGCGATCTCCAGGCTGACCAGGGATACCGCGTACAGGTACATGCGCCGCACAGTTCGCATAGATGCTCCCACATTGCCATAATGGACTTCCAGTAAAGTATACCGATTTTCTAACCCGCAGGGCAAATCCAGGGCCTCTACATGCGCGGCCCGCCCCACGCGGGGCAGACGCCTTTGCAGAACTGCAATCGAAACCCGATTCGACAGCCGGCCGGTTGTGCAATGCGAGAAAATCTTCCGCCTTGCGGTGCGCCTATGAAAATCCGTTTGCGCCTGTCCCTGTTTGTGTTAACCCTGCTGGCTGCGTGCCAACCCGCTTCAGCTAACGTGGATGCCAGGGCGAGGCTTCAGGTCTATGGATTGCGCACGCGGTTCCTCTTGCCTCGCTCCTACGGGAAAACAAATTGGGCTTACGGCTTCGTCGGCAGATTGTCCGGCGGGTACCAGTTGTACGACCAGAACGGGTAGGGCATCTCGCGGATTTTCCATTCGCCCCCCTGGCGTTCCAGGATGGCCACGCCCGGGTTGCGGTACACGTCGGCGAACAGCCCGCCGTTGACGTTGACCACCACCACGTCCACCTCGGCCTGGTCGCCGGTCACGCGGCTGCCGGTAATTTCCAGGCCGGCGTTGCGCTGGCTGGAAAGCTCCTCAATGCCCGCGCGGCGGAAGCGCGACAGGTCAGGCCGGTTGGGCGCATCCGCCAGGAAAGGGTAAGCTCGCTCCCAATCCTGCTCCTGCACGGCCTGCACGTAGGCGCTGACCACGCCCTCGGGCGTGTCGGTGGGCGGCAGCAAGGCGGCATCAGCGCGCCGGACAAAATAGAAAACAATCGCCAGGATTGCCACGATCACGATCCCGGCGATAATACCCCATAAGAATTTATCCTGTTTCATTCGCGTTCCAGGTACTGTTTTGCCAGCCGGCGGCAGCCGGCATCGACGTTGGCATAGATGCGTCCGGAAAGGATGCGCAGCCCCTGCCGGCTGAAGGGTGGCACGTTGACCGGCGGGATGCGCCAGCGGCCGGGCCGGTTATGGATCACCAGAAACGGCCCCAGGATGGGCACCAGCAAGGCCAGAATGCCCCAGAAGCAATAATGCCGCCATTCCAGCCGGCGCTGCCCCAGGTACAGCAGAGCCAGCAGTGCCATCAGAACGATATCCGCAATCAGCAGCCCGCGTAGGATCGAAGTGGTCATAGCACACCCTTAGCAAAGGTTTTCCCGCTTCATTGTATAGAAAATTTTTGCGATTTTCAAGGAGGCAAAACCTGCCAACAGGCTTTTTGCGCTTTTGTTGATTGGCCCGGCTGTTCACGTTGAGCGAGGATAACGACGCGTTAAGACCCACCCTTTGTCCCTCCAAATCGCTGAAAATCGCGATTTGGAGGGAAGATTGCGACTTTCCCCACGCAGAGATGCGCCTAATCCAGGGGAGCCGGCGCCAGGCTGCGGGCGCGCTCCAGGGCGCGCTGGAAGCCGGGCAGCGCGCGCTCGATCATTTCTTCGCTGGCGGTGAGCGAAATGCGGAAATAGCCAGGCATCTCGGTTGCCGAGCCCGGCAGGCAGTAGATATGCTCCTCGGCCAGCAGGCGCAGAAATGCCTTGTCATCCTCGATGGGCGAGCGCGGCAGCAGGTAGAATGTGCCCTGCGGAGAATGCACCTGGTAGCCCATGCGCGACAGCGCCTGCACCATGTGGTCGCGGCGCTGCTGCAAGCGCTCAATGGAAATGGAGAGCTGGTTCAGGTCGGGCATAGCGTGCTGGAGCAGCGCGTTGGGAAACGCAAAACCGGTGGTCACCTGCGCCAGCAGCAGTGCATCACGCATGCTCTCGCGCTCAGGCATCTCCGGTGGCAGGGCGATAAAGCCCATGCGCTGGCCAGGGGTGAGCAGCGTTTTCCCGTAGGTGTACACCAGCAGCGCATGCGGGTAAAGCGTGGTTGGGCTGGTGAACGCCGCCCCATCGTATATGATGCGGCTGTAAGCCTCATCCGAGATCAGGTATACCGGCCGCTCACGCCCCTGGCTGGCATCGCGCAGCAGGGTAGCCAGCTCGGCCAGCACCTCGCGCGGGTAGATACGCCCGGTGGGATTGTTGGGCGAATTGACGATGATGGCGCGCGTGCGCGCTGTAATCGCCGCGCGGATGGCTTCCAGGTCGGGGTCAAAGGTCACCGGATCGACCCTGACGCGCACCGGCACGCCGCCGGCGGCAACAATCAGCGCTTCATAGAAAAACCACGGTGGTGAGAGGAAAATCACTTCTTCACCGGGGTCCACCAGCGCATTGAGGCACACTGCCAGCCCGGCAAACGCCCCGTTGGTCAGCGCGATGTCTTCCGGGGCGTACTCCGCGCCGCGCCACGCGCGCAGATGCTCCACCACCGCCTGGCGCGCCGGCGCCTCGCTCATCTTATACGCAAACCAGTTTTTGTCCTGCGGCTCCAGCGCGCCGCGCAGCGCGCTCACAAACCCCGCCAGCGGCATCTCTTGCGGGTTGCCCAGCGCAAAATCGCAGCCCAGGGGATCCTGGTCGCGCTGCGCGAACACCGGGTCATTAAACTGGCGCAAAAACAAATCCGCGGCAGCCGCCACCCGGCGCGTACGGTCGGAAACAGGAATCGCCATCCTTCCCTCCATTACCAACACAATAATATTTACCGATAAAGTCAATAATATGTCGCGCAAACGGGAAAGTCAATCACAAATAAAAACCGGGTGCGCCGTATGGGGCGCACCCGGATCACTCGAATCGCGTTCAGAGCACAGAGAACGGCTTAGATCCAGCCGCGCAACTGCATGGCCTTCACCACGCGGTCAATCGCCACCATATAGGCCGCGTCGCGGGTGTAGACGTTTTCCTTCAGCGCCATCTTCAGCACGCTGTCGAACGCCACCGACATCTTGGTGTCCAGCTTCTCCAGCACTTCTTCCTTGGTCCAGTAGAAGTTCATGTCGTTCTGGACGCCTTCGAAGTAGGAGACGGTCACGCCGCCGGCGTTGCACAGGAAGTCGGGGATGACGAAAATGTTGCGTGCCTTGAAGACCTCATCCGCCTCGGGGGTGGTGGGGCCGTTGGCGCCTTCGGCGACGATGCGCACGCGCGGGCCAATCTGCTGCACGGTCTCGGCGTTCACCTGGCCTTCCAGCGCGGCCGGGATGAGCACATCCACGTCCTTGGTGATCCACGCGCCGCCATCTTCCAGAACGTAGCCGGCTTCGCGCGCCTTGGCCTTGTTGATCGAGCCGTACTGGTCGGTGATCGACATCAGGAAGCGCGGGTCAATGCCATCCGCCTTGCTGACGGTGTAGGAAGCGCGGTCTTCGCGGTCCCAGTAGGACACGCAAATCACCTTGCCGCCCAGCAGCTCGGTGAAGCCGATCGCGGCGTACTGCGCCACGTTGCCAAAGCCCTGGATGGCCGCGGTGCACTGCTTGGAATCCATGCCCAGGTGCTTCATGGCTTCGCGCACGGTGTAGATCACGCCGAAGCCGGTCGCTTCGGTGCGGCCCAGCGAGCCGCCGCCGCCCACCGGCTTGCCGGTGATGACGCCCGGGGTGTACTGCCCGGACAGGCGGCTGTATTCGTCCATCATCCAGCCCATCATCTGCGGGGTGGTGCCAACATCGGGGGCTGGCACATCCTGGCGCGGGCCAATATTGCGCCAGACCACGTTTACAAAGCCGCGCACCAGGCGTTCCTTCTCGCCCACCGAGAGGGTAGCCGGGTCGACGATGACGCCGCCCTTGCCGCCGCCCAGGGGGATATCGGCCACGGCGCATTTCCAGGTCATCCACGTGGCCAGCGCGCGCACGGTATCAACCGTCTCGGCCGGGTGGAAGCGGATGCCGCCCTTGTTCGGGCCGCGGGCATCATTGTGCTGCACGCGGAAGCCCTGGAAGACGCGGATGGTGCCGTCGTCCATGCGCACCGGGATGCGAAAATGGAATTCGCGCATAGGCCAGCGCAGCATCTCGCATACCTGCGGGTCCAACTTGAGCAGCTCGGCCACGTGGTCAAACTGCCGCTGCGCCATTTCGAACGCATTGGTTGTTCCTGCCATTCCTTATTCTCCTGTGTTATGGATTCGAGGTTCGCTCGGACTCAAACTGGCGCGGGTTGCGAGAAAGCACAACAGCGGCTTCTCACACTTCACTCCGCGTAGGCTTGGACTTGCCTATTAAGGGTACAACTTAAGCCCCAGGCTTTCAAGGTGACAAAAATTAGCTAAGCGTAGTGACGGGGGTCACTTAAACGCGCTTATTCCTCTGATTTTATCGT
>JBDHWQ010000039.1:0-17078 GCA_039810245.1 Longilinea sp.
CGGCAGGGCTATACCGCCTTCGGGTCAGAGCGCTACAGCCTGGGCGGGGGCCTGCCCACGCGCTACCAGTTCACCGGGCAGCGCGGGTTTCGAGGTTGCCTTTTTCGAACTTTTTCTGCCAGTAGATAGATACGCCGGGAGCATTGCGCCATACTCGCAAAATCTTTGCCCTCTTGACAGCCGACCTGGTGGAACGGCCGCCGAAGAACATCCTTTCGGGTGATCCCCGGGGCTTCTCCTGCCGGTATAATGAGCATCAGAAATATTGGTGTGGCGAAAAACGGGTGAGGAGGCGGCATGGACCAGATTTTTATCAGCAACCTGGTTGCGCGGGGCATCATCGGGCTTAATGCGTGGGAGCGAGAAAAACCGCAGGAGATCCTTATGAATATCGTGATCTTTGCCGATCTGCGCAAAGCCGGCCAGAGTGATGCGGTCGAGGATAGCGTCAACTACCGCAGCGTGGCCAAAAAGGTGCTGGCGCACGCGGAAACCGCGCAGCGGCAAACGGTCGAAGCCCTGGCCGCGGACCTGGCGCGGATCTGCCTGGAAGAGCCAGGCGCGCAAAAAGTTCGCATCCGGGTGGAGAAGCCGGGAGCGGTGCGGTTTTCCAGCTCGATTGGGGTAGAGATCGAACGGGCTAAAGAAGACCTGTTATGAAACCGGCGCAGCACCAGGTTTGCCTGCTGTTAGGCTCAAATATTGCGCCCGACAAGAATCTGCCGCTTTGCACGCGCCTTTTGAGCACCCTTTTAGACGTGACCCGGGTTTCGTCGGTATGGGAATCGCCGGCGGTTGGTTCGGACGGCCCCGACTTCCTCAACGCTGCCTTGCTGGCATACACCGGCCTGGATGCCGCCGCGCTCAAAGAGCAGGTTATCCACCCGTTAGAGGCGCAGTTGGGCCGGGTGCGCACCGTGGACAAGAATTCGCCGCGCACCATCGATATTGACCTGATCCTTTTTGACGGCCAACAGGTTGACGCAATGCTGTGGCAGTATGCTTACCGGGCGCTGCCCGTCGCGGAACTCCTGCCAGAGTACCGGTCAGAAACGGGGGCGCTGTTGAAAGATGCGGCTGATATTCTGGCCCGCTCGATGCGCATCCGGCTCAGAACCGATGTGACGATAGGCCCCGTTCCAGCCGCGCCACGCGAAGCTGAGTGGCCGGATGGGGATGCGCGCTGATGGCTCGAAAGCCGGCGGGTGCGCAGCACGTGACGCAAATATTCCCCCAACGCCGGCGGGCGCCGCTGGAGGGCCTGTACCTGACGCAGCGCCTGGCCGCGACGGCAGAAAAAATGGGCCGCAGCCTGGTGCTCACCAATTTCATCACCGATCAGAACGGCGTGATCGCCAAAGGGGATGGCGAAGAACATTCCCACGTGCCTGCCGAAATCAAAAACGGCTCTGACTGGCGGCTGTTTCAGGAACTGCTGGCCCAGGCGGACGTGATGATCAGCTCGTCTTCGTATTTCCGCCGGGTTTCCGCCGGCAACAGCCGCGCGCAAAACGTGCTTTCGCAGTTCGAGCCGGGCGAGGCGTATGCCGCGTTGGGGGAATGGCGGCTCGCCAACGGTTATGCGCGCAGAAGCCCGGACCTGGCCGTGGTGTCGCGCGGGCTTGATTTCCGCATCCCGGAGGGCGTGCTGCGCAGCGACCGTAGAAAGATCATTTTCACGACGAACGCCGCGGCTAACAGCCCCGAGGCGAGTGCATTCCATGGCGCGGGCGTTTCCGTGATCGCGTGCGGCGAGGACGGCATTGACGCGCGCCGGATGATCGATTGGCTCGGCGCCGAACGGGGATATGGCGTCATCATGCTGACTGCCGGGCCGGGCATCCTGCAGCTTTTGCTGCGGGCGCAGCGCCTGGATTATTTCTATGTCACCGAGGCACAGCGCAGCATTGCGTTGCAAGACCCTTCGACCGGCCGGACGTTGCTGCCCGGCGGCAAAAAGGTTGGGGAGCTGGAATCTTTCCGCCTGGCGCACCAGTTCGTTCAGGAGGATGTTATCGCCGAAGATGGCATAGCCATGGCGCAGTTCTTCCTGCGCTATGACCATACCGGGAGCGCGGAAGAAGACTTATTGTGATACCGCCGGCAGCAGGCCTTCCAGCGCCTGCGGCGCATAGGTTTTTCCTTCCGCAATCAGCTTGCGCGCGGGTTCCACCTGGTCCCAGGTGTTCCAGAGCAGCACGCCGCGGATGCGGCCATCCTTCAGGTAGTAGATCACGCCCTGGCGGAAGGGATCTTTCCAATCGGCGAGGGTGGTCAGGCGCGGGTCCAGCTCGCCCACGGCTTCATAACCCAGGTCAAATAGGTCGGAGTAAAAGTAGGGCTGGTGATCGTAGCGCACCTGGCACCCTGCCATATTCAAGCCGGCGGCGCGGCCCATGCTGTTGGCGTTATCTTCGTGCTCCACGCGCATGGTGCGACCCAGGAAGGGGTTGAAGAAAGAAGCAACGTCGCCGGCGGCGTAGATATCCGGCATGTTGGTACGCAGGTAAGCATCCACCAGGATGCCTTTGCCGGCCTGCGCGTCACCCAGGGTAATGCCCGCCGCCTGCGCCAGGGCCGTGTTGGGCTGGATGCCGATGCCCGCGATGATATGGTCCACCGGGATGGTCTCGCCATCCTTGCTGCGCAAAACAAAGCCCTCTCCCTGGCGGTCGACGGACTGGATCTCCATGCCCGTGTGAATTTCCACGCCTTTATCCTGATAGTAGCGGGTCACAAATTGCGACACATCTTCCGGGTAGACGCGCGCGCCCAGGCCGGCCTCTGGAAAGGCCATCACGACCTTTTCACCGTTGGACGCCAGCGCCGCGGCCATCTCGGAGCCAATAAAACCACCGCCGATAATGCCAATGCGCGCGCCTTTGCCCATCCAGCTGCGGACGGTATGGTAATCATCCAGCGTGCGGAAGTAGACGGTTTCCGGCGGGGTAAACGGAAGCAATCGCGGGGTTCCGCCGGTGGCAAGCAGCAGCTTGCCGTACCGGTACGTATTCCCGGCATCGTCCTGCACCTGTTTGGCCCCGGGATCGAGCGCGGTCACCTGGCGGTCCAGAATGAATTCGACCGCATCGCCCGGGATTTTGCTCCAGATGCTGTCCTCTGGCTTTCCCTGCCACAGTTTTTTGGTCAGCGGCGGGCGGTTGTACGGCCGGTGATGCTCGCTGCTGATGACGCCAATGCTTCCGGTCGCATCCACCTCGCGGATCGCTTTTACGGCGGCCGCGGCGGTCATTCCGCCGCCGATCACCAGGTAATCATAACCAGCCATTTCAACCTCCAAATTTGATCCTGAAACCAGTAAGACTAAAACAACTCGGCATCGCTCGCGGAGCCGGTGGAGCGGGCCGGGATTTGCAATTGCGCGAAGAAGTCCTGGCGCAGCCGGTCATCCGCGTGGAAAGCGCCCAGCATGCTGGTGGTGACCATGCGCGTGTCGCTCTTCTTGACCCCGCGCATCATCGCGCACATATGCGCGCCTTCGACCATCACCGCCACACCTTTGGGATGCAGGATATCTTGCAGCGTGTCAGCGATCTGCTGCGTGAGGCGTTCCTGCACCTGCAAGCGGCGGGCAAACATCTCCACCAGGCGAGGGATTTTTGAAAGGCCAATAATCCTGCCATCCGGGATATAAGCAACGTGCGCCAGCCCGTAAAACGGCAGCATGTGGTGCTCGCACAGGCTGTAAAACTTTATGTCGCGCACCAGCACCATGTCCTGGTATTCAGTTTCAAAAATCGCCTCGTTCACCAGGCTGGGGAGATCCGTCTGGTAGCCGGACAGGATTTCTTGATACATGCGCGCCACCCGCTCGGGCGTGCGCTGCAAGCCCTCGCGGCCCGGGTCTTCGCCCAGGTTGAGTAACAGGTCGTGCACCAGCGGGGCAATGGCTTCTGTTGGGGTAGAAACCGGGAGATCAACCGGGCGGTTGGTGGGCGATGTTTCAAACAGTTTGATGGATTGGGTCGTTTCCATTGCAAATGCTCCTTAACGATAAACGGATGATGATGTGATACCAGTATCGTTATTCGTGCAAGCGGCTACGCCGCGCGTTCGTTCACGTGCAGCCTGTGCTGCATCACTTCCAGCCACAGCCCCTGGTCGTGGAACGGGCGTAGCTGGTTGAGGGCAGCGATGCTTTGCGGATCCAGCTCGGAAAGCAGCCGGGTCCCGAAATGGGTGATCAGGTTGGCCAGCGCGATACTGTTTTGGATGTAACTCCCCGTCAGATGGACGAGCATGGGCTGGCGGGTACGCACCGCGGAACTGTCACCGGGTGGCATTTCCCGTTCCCGGGAGGGCTGTATTTCCCCCGCGAGCAGCTCGTTCTGATCGGAAACAATCACCAGCCAGCGGGTGTTATCTTCGGGGGCCAGGGCATAGCGGTACACAGCGCCGCGGCAGGCGGGGCAGGGATCCGGGCAGCCGCGCAGGCACAGCGTGGTGATCTGAACGCCGCGCTCCTGCGCCAAACGGACCGGCTCAGCCAGCGCCACCGCCTCATGCGGCCACAGGCTTAGCAGCAAGTGCTGTTGCGTGCGCTCGATCAGCGCCCGTGCCTGGTCGAGCAGCTCCGGGTATCCGCGGATGTTGAGCACGGCTTCCATCTGTGCAGGGGAAGCGATCTGTTGCAGGCTGGCGGAGGCCGCTTCTAACGTCTTCTGGTAGCGCCAGCTCAGTTTGGCGATCAGCTCGTCAGATGAAACTGGGGTATAACGGTTGCCCTCGGGCATGGTGAGGCGCATCACGGCGCCGGCATCTTCCAGCTTTTGCAAGACGGTGTAGATATTGGCGCGTGGAATCCCAGAAGCTCTTGCCAGCTCATAGCCGTTGAGGGGGTTTTCCCGCAGCAAGGTTACATAGGCCTGCGCTTCGTACTGGCTGAACCCTAACTGCTGTAACTGCTCGATCACTTCCATTTGCGCTCCTTAGTAGTTGTAATAACAACTACGTATACTATACTCATCCTGTCGCTGTTTGTCAAGCAAAGGATGCGAAACATGATACAAAAATCGTAATCAGCGAACCGGGTGCGTGATTTTCCATAAGGCAACTTACCCAACCACAAGATAGCCTTGCACCGCTGGCGCATTTTCCACCTCAGGCTTTGGTCTCTCCGGTACAATAGAGCCAGCGCGCCGGATGGGCCTACCGGCCGGCGCAGCTTATCAATACTGGTAATCGACGAGGAGAATGCCGGATGAAAATCAGCGCCAGGGTTCATAACAGCGCCGGGCGGCACACTGCCACGGTGCGCACCAACGATACTACGCAGGCGGTTTCGATTTCCGCCAAGTCCACCGGGCTGGGCTCCAGCGTCAACGGCGGGGAGCTGCTGTTCCTGGCGCTGGCCACCTGCTACTGCAACGATATTTACCGCGAGGCGGCCAAAATGGGCATTGCCGTGCAGCGCGTGGTGGTAGAAGTGGAAGGCGAGTTTGGCGGCCCGGGCGAGCCGGGCCGCAATATCACCTATCGCGCCAGGGTCGCCGCGCCGGCGGCCAGCCGCGAGCAGATCCAGCAGTTATTGGAGCACACCGACCGGGTGGCCGAAATCCACAACACCTTGCGGGTTGGCACGCCGGTGACCTTTATGGGCTTTGAGGTTATTTCCGCTTAAGCCGGCTTATCCCTTGCCCAGCGTGGCGAGCACGCGGAAGGCGCGGTAGGCGGCGGGCATATCCGCGGCCTGCATTTCCACCGCGCGGCCGTCCACCCGCGTTGCGCCTGGCACGCGCCCCGCGCCATCCGCCTGGGCGGCGTTGGCGAACTCCACCCGCACCGTCACCGGGGCGGGCGTCTCCAGCGGCCGCGGCCCCTGGCCGGCGGCAAAGGCCTGCACTGCCTCGCGCGCAGCGGCCTGGATGGCGGCGTGACTCTGCTCGGGCGGCAGGCATTCGGCCGCGTAGCGGCTGCTGGCGGTCTTGACCACCACCTCGCGCACATCCGTCACCCATTTGGTCGCTTCGGCGCACGCCGCGCGGTCGCCGCTGATCATCAGCAGCGGCGCGCCAAACGCACCCGCCACCGAGGCGTTCACCCCAATCTCGCCGGTGGGGCGGCCGTTGAGCCACACGTTGGTGATCTGGTCGGTCCAGGTGTGGCACAGGATGGCATCCGGCGTGCCGGCGCGCGCGTGGTAGCCCACGAACAGCAGCGCATCGGCGTTCTGCACGCCTTCCACCATCGAGAAGGCTGAAGGCGAGCCGCTGTTGAGCCGCGCGCGGCCGTCCAGCTCTTCAATGAGGATGTTGCTGCCGTTGTGGTGGCCGTCGGTGACGGTCACCGCGTCCGCGCCGCCTTCAAACGCGCCGCGCACCGCGGCGTTGACGTCGGCGGTCATCAGGCGTCGGAAGCGCGCATACTCGGCGTGCGACGGCGTCACCTGGTCCCAGTTGACCACCCCGGTGATGCCTTCCATATCTACGGCGATTAAAATGTGCATCATGTGCTCCAGAAAAAGAAGGAACCGTGAACCCCCTCTAACTCCCCTTATTTTCAAAGAACCAAAATGCAGGGAGGACGTTTTCTCTCCCTCCAAATGCGCTTTTCAGCATTTGGAGGGAGCGGGAGGGGGGTTAAGCATGCACCAGGGTGCCGACTTTGCCGCCCAGCAGGGCGGAGCGCAGGGCGGTGGGGTCGAACAGGTTGAGCACCAGGATGGGCAGCTTGTTTTCCATGCACAGCGAGATGGCGGTGCTGTCCATCACTTCCAGGCGGCGGTTGAGGGTTTCGATGTAGGTCAGGCTGTCGAAGCGCACCGCGTTGGGGTTGGTGTGCGGGTCGCTGTCGTACACCCCATCCACCTTGGTAGCCTTGATCAGTACGTCGGCATCGATCTCCATGGCGCGCAGCGCGCCGGCCGTGTCGGTGGAGAAGTACGGGTTGCCGGTGCCGCCGCCGAAGATCACAACGCGCCCCTTTTCCAGGTGGCGGATGGCGCGCCGGCGGATGTACGGCTCGGCCACCGAGCGCATTTCAATGGCGGACTGCACGCGGGTGACCACGCCCAGGCTTTCCAGCGAGTCCATCAGCGCCAAGGCGTTCATCACCGTGGCCAGCATGCCCATGTAGTCGGCGGTGGCGCGGTCCATGCCCAGGTCGATGCCGTTCTTGCCGCGCCACAGGTTGCCCGCGCCAATGACGATGGCCACGTCTACGCCCAGCTCGCGCACTTCGCGCACGCGCTGCGCGATGGATGACGCGCGCTGCGGGTCAATCCCGTTGCCGGATGGCCCAGAGAGGGATTCGCCGCCCAGTTTGAGCAAAATGCGCCGGTATTTCAATGTCTCCATAGACTACTCCTTGTTCGAGTAAGAATGCGTTCCATCATAGCACGTTCGGGGCGCAGCGTAAAAAAAGGCCAACCTTTCGGTTGGCCTGATTCATTTATTCGCCGGTCTTTTCGCCGCGCTCCCAGCGCACAAAGCGCCGGATAACGATGTTCTCGCCCGTGCTGACCACAATCGAGTTCAGCAGGTCCTGGATGGTGGTGCTGTCGTCGCGGATGTACGCCTGGCGCAGCAGGACGGTCTCATCCTTGTACTTCTTCAGCGAGCCTTCGACGATGCGGGGCAGCACAGCCTCGGGCTTGCCATCCTGGCGCGCCTTGGCGGCGGCGATGTCGCTTTCGTGCTGGAGCACGTCTTCGGGGATTTCCTTCTCGCTGACGTACAGCGGAGCGGCGGCCGCGATCTGCAGCGCCACTTCATGGGCAAAGTTGCGGAAGGCTTCCGAGCGGCCGACGAAGTCGGTCTCGCAGTTGACTTCCACCATCACGCCCACGCGCCCACCACCGTGAGTGTAGAGCTCCAGCACGCCTTCCGAGGCGTTGCGTTCCGAGCGCTTGGCCGCGGTGGCCAGGCCCTTCTCGCGCAGGAAGTCCACGGCCTTCTTCATATCGCCGTTGGCGCTTTCCAGCGCCTTGCGGCAGTCGAGGATCCCGGCGCCGGTCATTTCGCGCAGTTCTTTAATCTGTTCAGTCGTAATTGCCATCGAAAACGTTCCTTCAGTCTGGTTATTGGGTTCGTGCAGCGCGGAAGGCCGGATTACTCTGCGGTCTCTTCCAGGTCAGTGGCGGCAGGCGCTTCTTCGGTCGCGGGGGCCGCGGGCGCTTCGGGGGTCACGGGAACTTCGGGGGTTACCGGGGCCACGGGGGCCGCTTCCGCTTCATGCGTGGCGCTCATCTTGGCCAGGGTGGCCTCGCCCAGCAGGTCTTTGTCTTCCAGCTCGGTCTCCAGCTCCATGCGTGGGCGCGGGGCGGCCGGGCGCGCTTCAAAGGCCACGGCGGCCTGTTCGGCCTGGTCCATGTCCTCGTCCTTGCGCATAGCTTTGCCTTCCAGCACCGCGTCGGCAACCTTGCCCACCAGCAGCTTGATCGCGCGGATGGCGTCATCGTTCGAGGGGATCACGTAATCCACGCCGCGCGGGTCGCAGTTGGTGTCGACCAGGGCGATGACCGGAATTTCCTTCAGGTTGGCTTCGTGCACCGCGGTCTCTTCGCGCATCACGTCCACCACAAACACCAGGCTGGGCAGATTTTTCATGTTGCGCACGCCAGACAGGCGGATGAGCAGGCGGTTGATTTCGCGGTTGATCAGCAGGCCTTCCTTCTTGGTCAGCCGGTTGATGTCGCCGGTGTCGCGCATGCGCTCCAGCCGTTCCAGTTCCTGAATACGGGCGTAGATGGTGTTCCAGTTGGTGAGCATGCCACCCAGCCAGCGCTCGGTCACGTAGGGCATGCCGCAGCGCGTAGCTTCTTCGAGGATGGTCTCCTGCGCCTGGCGCTTGGTGCCCACAAACAGCACCGTGCCGCCTTCGGCAACAGCGTCGCGCACGACCGAGTAGGCCGCGTTGATGGATTTTACGGTCTGTTGTAAGTCAATGATGTGGATGCCATTGCGCTCGGTGAAGATATACGGGCGCATATGGGGGTGCCACTTGTTGGTGCGGTGTCCAAAGTGCACGCCGCTTTCCAGCAGGGCTTTCATGGAAATCACAGTAGCCATACGGAAACGCTCCTTTGCGTTTTACTCCTCCGCTGCCCTCACTTCCACCCCTCACCCTCCGTTGGAGGGCACGCAAGGCGGATCAGACAGCGTGCGAGATAAGAAAAACAGATGGTCTTCCGGGCAGCCCCGGAGCGGGCAGGATTATAACATAGAAGCCGGAGAAATGGGAGAAGAGAGGTTTTTGTGCGGCGCGCCAGGCGCGCCGCACAAAAACCTGATTAGCTGTTTCCGCATCCCATGCAGTGCTACAATTAATTTTCAAAAGGCCAATGCCTATGTTCACCATCCTCCCCCTCACCAGCTACCACCGCCCCGACCTGGAGCGGCTGATCCGCGGCTATGACAGCAGCGGCCGTTACCACGTCACCTGGGAGGACGGCGCGGAGGAAACCATATTCCGCACCACCTACGAAGCGCTGGAAACGCCCATCCACAAAGATTGGGGCTTGCAGGAAGAGGACTTCGAGCGCTACCGCGAGTTGATCGCCGGGGGACATTCGCTGGGAGCGTTTGTCGACGGCGCGCTGGCCGGCCTGTCGATCAACGAGGTGAACCATTGGAACCGCAGCCTGTGGATCTGGGAATTTCACGTCGCCCGTGAGCAGCGCCGCCAGGGCATCGGACTGGCGCTGATGGACGCCAACGCCGGGCTGGCGCGCGCGCTTGGTCTGCGTACCATGCTGGTGGAGACGGCCAACACCAACGCCGCGGCTATCGCCTTTTACCGTCGCGCCGGTTTCCGCCTGGAGGGCATCGACATCTCTCACTACACCAACCACGACCTCGACCCCGGAGGCGAAGTCGCCTTTTTCCTCAAACGCAGGATAGAACCATGAACGCAACCACTCTCCTCACCGAACGTTACGTCGATGCGCTGGCCTACGCCGCGCGGCTGCACCGCAGCCAGGTGCGCAAAGGCTCAGGCGTGCCCTACCTCGCCCACCTGCTTTCGGTCAGCGAGCTGGTGCTGGAGCACGGCGGCAGCGAAGACCAGGCCATCGCCGCGCTGCTGCACGATTCGGTGGAAGACCAGGGTGGGGCGGCCACGCGTGCCGAGATCGCCGCGCGCTTTGGCGAGCACGTGGCCTGCCTGGTGGACGGCTGCACCGATACCGACCAGATGCCCAAACCGCCGTGGCAGCAGCGCAAAGATGATTATCTGGCGCACCTGGAGCACGCCGACCCCGAAGTGCTGTTGATTTCCCTGTCCGATAAGCTGCACAACGCGCGCTCGGTGCTGGATGATTACCGCGAGCAGGGGGAAGCTGTGTGGGAGCGGTTCAAGGGTGGGCGCGCCGGCACGTTGTGGTACTTCCGCGCCCTGGCGGATATCTTCGCCCGCCGCGGCCACCCTGTCCTCACCGCTGAGCTGGAGCGCGTGGTAAGCGAGATCGAGCGATTGGTAGCATCGTCCTGACGAACCTCGAAAATGCAGAGAATACGTTCTTTCTGAGCGAGCCCGACGCTCTCTTACTCTCCCAAAAGTGCTCCCCCTTTTGGGGGAGCGGGAGGGGGTGAAGGCGGGCGTGAAAAATCGCCGGGGCGAGAATTCAGGGCGATTTATGGTCGGGTTGGTTTCTTTCGCCTCACTTCTACGCGGTAACGCGATGTATATTCCCAGGCCCGCATGCCTATATTGCCCCTTGAAAATCGGATAAATTATGTATAATTAGTGGGTATGTGACATTTTTGCCCTCAACCGTGGAAGGAGATCTGCCTATGAATCAGCCTGAAGAACATGCCTGTGCCTGCGGTGGCAGCTGTGGCTGCGGCGGCCACGAACAATCGACCCAGGTGTACCTGACCAAAGAGCAATACATCGCCCGCCTGGAAGAATACCTGGCTCAGCTTCGCGCCGAGATCGTCTCGGTGGAGCAGGAGCTGGTAGAGCTGCGCCAGCCGGCGTAAACAGGCCAACCTATCAAAAAAATCCCCTCGCGCAAACGAGGGGATTTTTGCTGCCCGTTGCGCGCTTCAGGCGCGCGTGCCGGTAATGTAGTTCTCTAACCCGCGGATCATGTGCTGCTGGTCATCAATGATGCTGTTGACCACATCGCCAATCGAAACCATGCCCACCACGCGCTCGTTTTCTACTACCGGCAGGTGGCGGATCTTGCGATCGGTCATCACACCCATGCAGTCGTCAATGGTCTGTTCCTGGGTGATGTAATACACCTGGGTGGTCATAATATCGCGCACCGGGGTTTCCGGGCCGTGGCCCTGCAAAATGCCGCGCCGGGCGTAGTCGCGCTCGGAGAAGATGCCGACCAGGCGCTCGCCATCCAGCACCACCAGCGCGCCCACATTTTTCTCTGCCATTTGTTTTAGGGCTTCCAGTAAGGTCGTATCGGGGGTCACCGACCATACCTGTGACCCTTTGCGCTGCAAGATGGATTTTACCGTCATTGTCATAGCCAAACTCCTGCTCTCAATTTCAAAAACCGATATGATCCGGCCGGCTGCTCTCCGTTGGCCGTCCTCTGTGGTACAGAGATTGTATAGCCACTCGGTTAAATTTACAAACCGGCGCAGAAGCTTGGCGTTGTTTGCAAATTTGAAAAACCAACTATCCGCGCGAGCTTCTATAATAGAAGCACGATCCAACACCGCCGCACCACCACCGAGGAACGGATGAGCTGGTATCCCGAAGCCGCGCAGGCACCCCTGTACCGGCTGCTGCCCAAAGTTGACCTGCACCGCCACCTGGAAGGCTCGATCCGCCTGGCCACGATGATGGAAATTGCGCGCGTGTACAGCATCACGCTGCCCATCCGCCCCGACCTTTCCTCGCTGGTATCGATGCAGCCCGGCGATGCGCTGACCGCCGGCGTGTTCCTGTCAAAGTTTCAGGTGCTGCGCCAGTTCTATCGCTCTCCGGAAATCATCGCCCGCATCACTGCCGAGGCGATCGAGGACGCTGCGTCGGATGGGGTGTATTACCTCGACCTGCATTTCACCCCCGTGGCGCTCAGCCGCCACCAGGGGTTTTTGCTATCCGATGTGATGGATTGGGTCGCGTGCGCCGCGGCGGAAGCCGCGCGCCGGCATGCCGTCACTGTGCGGCTGATCGCCAGCGTCAACCGTCACGAGAGCATCCAACTGGCCGAGCAGGTGGCGCACCTGGCTGCCGAGCGCCGCAAGGCGGGTATCGTGGCGCTGGACCTGGCGGGCGACGAAACGCACGTACCCGGGCGGCAGTTTACCGCGCTGTTCCGCGAGGCGCGTTCCGCCGGGCTGGCGCTGACGGTGCACGCCGGCGAGTGGGGTGGGCCGGAGAATGTGCGCATGGCGCTGGAGGAAATGCGCGCCGATCGCATCATTCACGGCGTGCGCGCATTGGACGACCCGGCGGTGGTAGCGATGGCGCGCGAGCGCGGCGTGCCCTTTGCCGTGTGCCTCACCAGCAATGCGCAGACCGGCGTGGTTGCCTGCCTGGAGCAGCACCCACTGCTGGCCATGCTGCTGGCCGGGCTGAACGTAACCCTCAACACCGACGATCCCTCGATTTCGGGAATTACCCTCAGCGACGAGTACTGGCTGGCCAGCGAGCGGTTGGGCCTGCCGCACGCCATCCTGGCCGAGCGCATCCTGGCCGCCGCATCCGCTGCCTTTCTGTCGCCAGCCGAGCGCGCCGCTCTGGCGGAACGGCTGCGCCGCGGCCTGTCGGCCCTGGCTATAACCTGGTAAGCCGTCTCCAACGCGAAAATCGGCTATACTGTCTGCATACCATCGCTCCGAAAGGACTGCGCTGTATGCACATCCTGATCACCAACGATGACGGCGTTACCGCTCCCGGCCTGCTGGCGCTGGCCCAGGCATTGGCCCCGCTGGGGCGCTTTACCGTGTTGGCCCCCGACCATAACTGGTCGGCATCCGGCCATGTGAAAACCATGCACCGTCCGCTGCGCGTCAAAGAAATGCGGCTGGCGGATGGCACGCCGGCGCTGGCCAGCGATGGCGCGCCATCCGACTGTGTGGCGCTGGTAATGATGGGCCTGCTGGAAGAAAAGGTCGACCTGGTGGTTTCGGGCATTAACCCCAACGGCAACCTGGGCCACGATGTAACCTATTCCGGCACGGTCACCGCCGCCATGGAAGCCGCCATCGCCGGGCTGCCGGGCATCGCCGTATCGCTCGAGCCGCCCGAAGGTACCGAAGGCCCGCTGGATTACAGCACCGCCGCCGGGGTGACGCGCCGCGTGGTAGATCTGGTGCAGCGCCACGGCCTGCCGCGCGACGTGTTCCTCAACGTCAACGTGCCTTACCTGCCCATGGCGGAAATCAAGGGCTACATGATCACGCGCATGGGGCTGCGCATTTATCGCGATGCGCTGGTCAGGCGCCTGGACCCGCGCGGCCGCCCATATTACTGGATCGGAGGCGAAATGCCCACCGGCGTACCGGATGAAGGCACGGATATTGGCGCGCTGGCTGCCGGCTACGTCTCGATCACGCCTATGCATCTCGATATGACCGCCCACAGCCTGCTCGACCCGATGCGCGACTGGCAGTGGGGCGCCGATTAACGTTGCCTTTTGTGCCACTTTTGCTATACTGGATGCATACCGCGCTCATCGCTTTCTGAGCCATTGCACCAGCGAACCACTACCGAACGAAAACAGGAGGTTTTTGTATGCAGTCCCTTCGCGTGCGTGACTGGATGATGGACCTGGTGGTCTTTGTTGACCCCGATGCGACCGTTACCGAGGCGCTGGCATTAATGCGCCGCCGCTATATCAACAGCCTGATCGTAAACCGCACGGACACGAACCCCGAGTACGGCATCGTCACCTCAATTGACGTGAGCGATAAGATCGTGGCGCAGGAGCGCAACCCCAGCGAGCTGAAAGTGCGTGAAATTATGACATCGCCGCTGATCACTGTGCCGCAGGATATGTCTTTGAAGGACTGCTCGCGGGTAATGCGCGAGCACCACATTCATCACCTGCCGGTTGTGGACGGGAATGGCACGATCCTGGGCATGATCGCCGCGCAGGATTTCCTGGTAGCCGCCGAGGCTATGGCCGCCAAGCCCGGCGAACGCATCGTCTGACGCGCCGGAATTTTGCTGCGCGCAAACTCGCCGGGGGAGTGAAACCCCGGCGAGTTTTTTTCGCGCTGCAGCCTACATCGAGTATAATCCCCGCATCGCACCGGATTGATTCTCGTTTTGAGGAGTGCATTTTGCGACGTACTTATCCGCATTTCCCCGCGCTGCTTTTCCTGGCCGGCTGCCTGGTGACGCTGCTGTCTGCGCCGGCGCTGACCGCGCGCGCCAACCCGCCGGCTGCCCCTTTGCAGCAGGTGACCGCCACTCCTCAGCCGGATGGCTCGATCATCCACACCGTGCAGGAAGGCGAATCGGCGTGGACGGTAGCCAGCCTGTATGGCATCACCGTGCAGCAGCTTTCGGCCATGAACGGCCTATCGCCCGACCCGGCGCTGTTCCCCGGCCAGACGCTGACCGTGCGCCAGGCGGCTTCGCCCACAGTCACGCCCACCGTCACCAACACCGCCCGGCCGCCAACGCGCACGCCGGCGCCCACGCGCACCCCGCGCCCGCCCACCGCTATTCCCAGCGAGACGCCCATTCCCACAAGCACGCCTTTCTCACTGATCAACGCGCTGCCCACGCTCGAGGGCGCCAGCCGGCGCAACCTGGGCATTGGCCTGGTGGTGGTCAGCGGGCTGGGGCTGCTGGCCATTGCCGCCAGCGCCATCTTCCGCCGCGGAAGATGAACGGATGGAAAAGCACAGGGCCGGTCAACGCGACCGGCCCTGTTTGGTTTAGATGCTGAAATCCTCGCCGCGCCACACGCCGTGATCCGGCGCGTGCGGGCCTGTGTGCTGCGCATTATGGCCGTTGCCACCATTGCCGTTGCCATTCCCGCTGCTGCTAACCGGGATGGAGAACTGCAGCGCATTGCCGGCGTAGCTCTCCTCCAGCGCAAGCGCGGGGTGTTCTTCTACGTGCGTGTTTAGGCTGCGCTCGATGGCTTCCACGCGCTCCATAACACTGGCCAGCGCCGCGCCGATGGCGTCCGGCAGCTCATTGTGGTTGAGGTCGGGGGTATGCGGGCGCGGCTTACTGCGCACCACCACCTGCCCCGGCACGCCCACCACCACCGAGTTGGCGGGCACCGACTTGACCACCACCGCGTTGGAGCCGATGCGGCTGCCCTCGCCAATAGTGATATTGCCCAGTACCTTGGCGCCGGAACCCACTACCACGCGGTCGCCCAGGGTGGGGTGGCGCTTACCTTTTTCCAGGCTGACCCCACCCAGCGTTACGCCGTGGTACAGGGTCACGTCATCGCCCACTTCAGCGGTCTCGCCAATCACCACACCCATGCCGTGGTCGATGAAGAAGCGCCGCCCAAGCTGCGCGCCGGGATGGATCTCGATGCCGGTCAAAAAGCGCGCCACATGCGAGCCAAAGCGCGCCAGGGTCTTGTAGTTATGCTTCCACAGCCAGTGGTTGATGCGGTGGCCCCAGATGGCGTGCAGCCCGGCATAGCTGATCAAAATCTCGAAGGTGTTGCGCGCGGCCGGGTCGCGCTCAAACACGGATTCGATGTCTTCTTTCATCATTTTGAACAGGGTAATCATGCTTTCCTCTTTCCCGGCACGCTCAGTCCGCCAGGTCGGCGTACAGCGGCGTGCTCAAATAGCGCTCGCCAAACGACGGGATGATGACCACGCCCAGCTTGCCGGCGTTTTCGGGGCGGTGCGCAACCTGCAGGGCGGCCCAAACCGCCGCGCCGGACGAGATGCCCACCAGCAGCCCTTCCATGCGGCCCATCTTGCGCGCGCTGTCATATGCGTCGTCTTTTGACACGCGGATGACTTCATCATAAATGCCGGTATTCAACACGCCGGGAATAAAGCCGGCGCCCAGGCCTTGCAAGCCGTGCGGCCCCTTCTCGCCACCCGAAAGCACCGGCGAGGTATCCGGCTCGACCGCGTAAATCTTCACTTCGGGCTTGCGCGACTTGAGTACCTCGCCTACACCGGTGATGGTTCCGCCAGTGCCCACGCCAGCTACCACGAAGTCTACCGCGCCGCCCGTATCGCGCCAGATTTCTTCGGCCGTGGTTTTGCGATGGATTTCGGGGTTGGCAGGGTTATCGAACTGGCGCGGGATAAAGTAACGTGGGTCCGAGGCGGCCAGCTCTTCGGCGCGGCGAATGGCGCCGGGCATACCTTCGGAGCCGGGCGTGAGGATCAGCTCGGCGCCGTAGGCGCGCAGCAACATGCGCCGTTCGCGACTCATGGTTTCGGGCATCATCAGCGCGCACTTGTAGCCTTTCGCGGCGCATACCATCGCCAGGGCGATGCCGGTGTTACCGCTGGTGGCCTCGAGCACAATTGTATCGGGGCCGATCTTGCCCGCGCGTTCGGCGGCTTCGATCATCGAAACGCCGATGCGGTCTTTGACGCTGTGCGCCGGGTTGTAGAATTCCAGCTTGGCCGCCAGGCGGGCGGCGCTGCCTTCGGTGATGCGGTTTAGATAAACCAGCGGGGTATTGCCGATCAGCTCGGTTACGTCACTGGCGATTTTCATCTGGCTGGTTACGTTCATCTGTCTCTCCTCGAAAGGTGTATACGGGTATGAAAAAACGGCCAACAGGCAACAAAAAAGTGGGGAGCCTTGCCCGAAATAGGCTGCGGGGTGCTCTCCACCGCTTGGACCTGTGACCGTCTGTTTACTTTTTGATCAGTTGACGTGCAAATGCAGGTTCAGCGAGGATCACACACCCCGCCGGGTACACATGCACTTGTGGTTCCCAATTAAGCCAATTTTTGTCAACATAATCATATATATTCCTGCGGCTATTATAGGCCATTCTTGCAAAATGTCAAGTATTGCTCGGGAAGGTTCTACAAATGGATCGACGCTGCGCAGTCCCTGCGGAAGGCCTATAAATCGCCACCCAGAATGCGCATCCCGGTGGGGCCAGGGCTGCCGCCGGCCGGTTCCAGGGTAACGCCCAGGCTGTCGTATTGGTCGAGCGGGCGATCCGAGGTGATCTGCAGCACGCCATA
>JBDHWQ010000040.1:0-16191 GCA_039810245.1 Longilinea sp.
GAGAGCGTAGAGTACTTTCCCGCCGGCCCCTCGCTTCCATTGCGATATTGGAAAAATGAATATTATGGAAAATTATTACTTGCTACTTGACATACTGTATTACACACAGTATAATGCAACTAAGGATACAGAATATGGAACAGGAACCGCTGGTAGACAATCTTGTACAGGAACTGCGGCGCGGGGTGATCACCCTGGCGGTGCTGGGCCAGCTCCAGGATGAGCAGTATGGCTATTCAGCCATGAAGCTGCTCGCGGAGAAGGGCCTGGAGATCGACCAGGGCACGCTCTACCCCCTGCTGCGCCGGCTCGAAACCCAGGGTTTGCTCGAATCGCGCTGGCGTCTCGAAGATGCCCGCCCGCGGCGTTACTACATCATCAGTGACGCCGGGCGGAAGGTTCTCCCGCGGCTGCGGGAAGAATGGTTAAAACTGGTTCAAACGATGCAGCCCTTGTTGACCGACGAGGGCGGGAGTGGGAAAGATGAAACTCATTGATTTGTATGTTCACGAAGTTGGGCAGCGCCTGCCAGCTGCCGCGCGCGAGGATATCGAGAAAGAAATCCGCACGCTGATTGACGATACCCTTGAAGATGAAGCCCGCGCCCAGGGACGCGCGGTGGACGCGGACATGACCGCCGAAGTGCTCAAGCGGCTGGGCTCGCCGGAAAAGATGGCCGCGCGCTACCGCCCCGAGCGCTACCTGATCGGCCCGCGGCTATTCCCGCACTACGTCACCACGCTGCGCATCGTTCTTGCGATCGTCGCTGTGCTGGCGGTCACCGGTTTCGCCGTCACCGCCGGGCTGAGCACGCGTAGCGGCGTGAGCTTTGCCGAAATGCTGGGTCAGGTGGTGGGCGGACTTCTGCAGACCGTGTTCCAGGCCGCGGCCATCGTCACCCTGGTGTTCGCGGTGATGGAGTACTTCCAGCCGGATATCAAGCTGGACGAAGAAAAGTGGGACCCACTGGCGATGAAGCCGCAGGCCGACGACGAGCGCGTCAGTCTGGTGGGCAGCGCATTGAGCATCCTGTTCACGCTAATCGTGGCCCTGGTATTCCTCTACTACCCGCAGTGGATCGGCATCTCGAACTACGTGGATGGCGAGTGGCTGCACGCGCCGGTGCTGAACGATGTGTTCTTCACCCGCTACCTGCCGTTCTTCCTGCTGCTGTGGGCAGCGGAGATCATCAAGCAGATCGTGCTGATGGCGCGCGGGCGCTGGTTTAACGGCATCCGCTGGGCGGACGTGATGATCAACCTGTTCACCGCGGTGTTGATGGCGGTGATGCTGACCGGCCCGTCGATCATCAGCCTCGACCAGGCTGCCTTCAACCGGCTGGGGATGGGCGCCATCAACCCCGCCACCGCGCGCTCGCTGACCGATGGGCTGTACATCTCGGTGCGCATTACGCTGGGCATCATCATGGGCGTGGCGCTGATCGAAGCAGGCAAGAATCTGTACCGCCTGCTGCGCAACCGCGCACCGGTGCTGGCGCTGTAGCCGCGCATCCACCCTTTACACGCGCGGGGCTTCCGATGCCGGAAACCCCGCGCTTTTGATTCCGTAACGTTTTCCCGACGCGCGGCCCTTATACTGCCAACAAGAAACCTACGGCTACAGGAGAAACCATGCGCCGCGTCGTTATGTTGTTGACTATTTTTTCCGCTGTGCTTGCGGCCTGCGCGCCGCCGGCGGTTCCCATCACCGGTAGCGGCGTGCCGCCCACTGCGCGCGTAGAAGTATTCACCCCCGTTTCCGCCACCGCCACGCGCCCGGCGGCCACGGTGACGCCTGCGCCCAGCGCGACGGCTGTCGCTACGGCTACCTTGCGTCCCAGCGCCACGCCCACCCCGCAGCCAGCGGGCGTCATCCACGTGGACACCCTGGAGCAGGAGACCTACCCCTTTCCCGAGAATGGCAACTGCTCGCTGGCCGAAGCCATCTCGGCCGCCAACCTGCTGCGCCCGGTGGATGGCTGCGCGGCCGGGGTGGAGAACGCCACCACCATCGAGCTGATGCCCGGCGTGTATGTGCTCAGCCGGCTGGATAACACCCCGCAACAGGCGGAATGGGCGGTGCACGTGGCCGAACACGGTAACGCGCTGCCGGCCATCGCGCGGCCGCTGACCATCCATGGCAATGGCGCGGTGCTCTCGCGCGAAGGCGCGGCCGAGCCGTTTCGCATCCTCGAAGTGCTGTACGGCGCGCTGGCGCTGGAAAATATCACCCTGCAGGGCGGCGACGTGGGCATGGACGACTGGGGCGGGGCGGTCTGGGTGCAGCATGCCTCGCTGGCGCTGGACAACGTGCAGGTGCTGCGCAGCAAAGCCCAGAATGGCGGTGGGGTCTACCTCACCGACGGCGGGCTGACCATCCGCGACAGCCTGTTTGAAGGTAACGAAGCCGGGTTCTCCGGCGGCGGGCTATACGCCGACACCACAAAGGCGAATATCTCGAACACGCGCTTTGTGGAAAACATCGCCGACGGGTTCGGCGGCGGGATGTACGCCGACCGTATCACGCTTACGCTTACCGATTCGCTCTTCCTGCGCAACGTCAACCACGGCACGTGGGGCGGCGGGCTGAGCATCGAAACGGCCCAGGCGACCATCCTGCGCACGCAGTTTTACCGCAACGAGGTAGGGAACGTTGGCGGCGGGGCGGGTTTCCGCAACCTCATCTACGAAGAAGATATTGCCGAGGCTGAACAGGACCCGCTGGATCTGCTGTCGCAAAGCGAGTTCTTCCAGCAGTATTCCACCCAGATCCCCGGTTTCCGCGAGACGCTGCAGGCCAGCCCGAGCGGCGGTTTCCAGGCCATCAAGCTGGATATCCAGATCCACGACTCATGCTTCGCCGGCAATATAACCCATTTCCCCGGCGACCCGAACTGGACCAGCGCCATCAACGGCCGCTCGTCGGCCGAGAATAATTACTACGGCGACCCCAGCGGCCCGGGCGGCATGGGCCCTGGCACGGGCGATATGGTGGGCAAGATGATTGCGTTCGAGCCGTTCCTCACCCAGCCCCCTGCGCACTGCGACCTGTCGTTGGCGAAATAAGATTAACCAGCAGCGGGCTGCTCTCATGAGAGCAGCCCACTGCTGGTTGTCCGTCTGGTTTAGATAAATATGATCTGCGCGCCGTCGGTCATGTCCATAAAGTCACCGGCGGTGACGATGGCCTTGATCCCGGGGACGAAGTCGTCCATGCTCAGGTCCATCATATCCACTGACATCTTGCAGGCGTACATGTTCGCGCCGGCATCGGCCAGCATTTGAATGTACTCGCGCACGCAGGGCACGCCCAGCGTCTTCATCTTATCATTCATCAGCTTGGTCGAAAGCGCGGTCATGCCGGGCAGCACGCCCACCAGGTTGGGGATGCCCAGATTGCCGGGCACGCCCATCATGCTCATCTTCATGCTGGTGTTGGCCACCGGGGCGAGCTCCAGGTGATCCACGCGCGCCTTGTTGATCATGTCCAGGCCCCAGAAGGTGAAGAAGATAGTCACGTCGATGCCGTTGCCCAATGCGGCCCAGCCCATGATCAACGCCGGGTAGGCCATATCCAGGTTGCCCTTCGAGCAGATAAATGCGATCTTGCGGTTCTCGTCAGCCATTGCCGTTTCTCCTATGTTGCTTGGCCGTTCTTCGTAGGGGCGGCGTCCCCGACCCGCCCGCTGTTGGCACACCCGGGTCACTGCCCAGGTTCAGACGCCAGATTTGGTGGATTACACGCAGCCTTCGGGCTTGCCCAGGCCGGCGATGCGCGCGACCTTCTTGGCCGGGCCCTTGGGAAAGAGCTGGAACAGCTCTTTGGTAGGCACGCCAGCTTCGGTGGTGATTGTGCGCAGGGTGGGCGCCTTGCCCGAGTCTTTGGCGCTTTCGCGGCAGAAGTTGATCACCTTCCAGTGCGCGTCGGTCAGGCAGTCGATGCCTTCTTCTTTGGCCAGTGCTTCAGCGACCTCTTTGGTCCATTCGGACGGATTGGTCAGAAAGCCTTCATCATTGACGGTGATAGTTTGTCCAGCGATCGTGCGGATTGCCATTTCAAAATCCTCCAGAAAAATTAAGCGAACAGGTGGTTGGTTACAGGTCGGCGGATCAGTTTTTCCACTTGCCGGCCATGCTCATGGTCGGCGCCAGCGGCAGCGTCAGGCCGCGCATCAGGATATTCCAATACATCCAGCGGAAGCCCAGCTTGCCCAAATGGTTGAGGCGCGACTCTTCCAGTAGTTTCATCGGGCCAAGCACCGGGATGGGGAAGCGCCCCGGCAGCGGTTCCTGAGTGTAGTTGAAGTCAATCAGCAGGCCCTTGCCGAAGCCCGATTCGACAAAGCAGTTGGCGTGGCCGTCGAAGTCTTCGTGCATCGGCTTACCTTCCAGGTATCGCTCGAAGTTCTCGCCGAACAGGTCGATGGCGTAGTGCGCCACCGAGCCGGCCTTTGAGGCAGGAATGTTGGACGCATCGCCCAGCACGAAGATGTTCTGATGCTTGTTGGAAAGCAGGGTGTGCTTATTGACCGGTACATAATTGAGGGCATCGCCCATGCCCGAGCGACCGATATAATCCGCGCCTTTGTTAAGCGGCACTTCTACCAGCAGGTCGTACTCCACTTCGCGCTCGTCGTACGACACAATCTTCTTCGCGTCCGGCTCCACGCGCTCGATCATAAACTCCGGTTCGACCTGGATATTTTTCTTCTGTAGCAGGTACGAAAGCTTCTCATTGGCGATGGGCTTGGTAAATGCGCCAGGCAGCGGCGTGGCGTACACGAGCTCCACGCGGTCGCGGATGCCGCGCTTGTGGAAGTACCAGTCGGCCAGCAGCAGGAACTCCAGCGGCGCTACCGGGCATTTGATCGGGTTTTCCACCACGTTGACTACCAGCCGGCCGCCCTTCCAGGCGCGCAGCTTTTCGGCCAGCGCCAGCGAGCCTTCCATCGAGTAGAAGGTGTGTACCGAGCGGCCCCACTCGTGCTCTTTCATCCCCGGCGTCTCTTCGGGATAAATATCGGCGCCGGTGGCGATCAGCAGGTAGTCGTAATCCAGCACCGTCTTATCTGCCAGCACCACGCGGTTGTTATCCGCGTCCACGCATTGGATGTCGGCTTGGATCATCTTCACCTGGCGGGGGATGTACTTGCTCTTAGGCTGGAAGCAGTCCTTCTTCTGATAAATGCCAAAGGGCACGAACAACCAGCCCGGCTGGTAATAATGCACCGTATCTTTATCAACCAGGGTGATCTGCCACTCGTCCATCTTCAGCGTACGCACCAGGCGGTTCGCCACCATCGTCCCGGCGGTGCCGGCGCCCAAAATGACCAGTTTCTTCATATGCCTCTCCTTAAACGATCTGAGTAAGCGAAGCGATCTGCTGCAGGCGCGTGAGGAAGCCGGTGCGCTCCTGCAAAATGCTGTGGATGGCGCGCGCGGCTGTGGCCGGCCAGGACTGCACGCGCGCGTGTTGTTCGGGGGCAATGACCGGCACGGAGCGCGCGGCTTCGAGCAGGGCGCCGGCCGGCAGGTTATGCGCGGCGGCAAGCTGCTGCATGCGCGCGGTCTCACCGGCCGCGTCCTGCGCCTGCCAGTAGAACTCGCCGGCCAGGAACAGGCCAATCTGCTCATCGCGGTCGTAGATGGGCATGCCGGTGTACTGCAGGCCTGCGTGGCAGGTGAAATAGCGGGCCCCCGCGGCGCTCTGGCGCGCGAACTCGCCCCACGACGCGCGGCAGGCGGCCGCGCCGTTGGGGCTGGATTGCAGCATCTGGCACAACGCGCACGGGCCGCTGGCTTTGGTCAGCGGGCGGCCCTGCATGTCTACCACCAGCGCGCTCACCTGGCCGATCTCGGCAAACAGGTTCTGGATGGTTTGCACGCAGTGGGTGGGAAAGCTGCTATCCGCCGGGGCGGCCGCGGGTGCGGGTGCGGCGGGTGCGGCAGCGGCGTCGTGCCCCAGGAAGCGCTCTACTTCCAGGCGCGGGAAGCGCCACTGCTGGCCGATCTTGACGCCCTTCAGTCGCCCGTCGTTGAGCATGCGGTAGACGGTGATGCGGTCTACGCTGAGCATTTCCTGTACCTGGCGGGTGGTGAGTAAAGTGTCCATGTGTTTGTTATAAGTTGTTATATCAACCGTATTGTGAATATCATAACAAGTTATAGCCTGCAACAGATAGTGACATTACTCACGGATGAATGTCATGCGCCGCGCGCCTGCCGCGCTGATGTAGAATCAGGCCATGCCCTATCATCGTTTGAGCACGCTGAAGATCGCCCGTGCTGCCGGCTGCCACCCGAACACGGTGCGCATGTACGAGCAGTGGGGCTTTCTGCCGCCAGTGGAGCGCGCCCCCAATGGTTACCGGCTGTACACCCCCGCGCACCTGGCGCAGATGATCTTCGCGCGCACCGCGCTCAACTCGCCCTGGCCGGGGCGCGCCATCCGCCGCTCAATCGTGGCACTGGTGCAGACTGCCGCGCGCGCCGGCCTGCCCACCGCGCGTGCCGCAGCCGCGGAGCACCTGCGGCTGGTGCATCGTGAACAGGCGCTGGCCGAAGATGCGGCGCGCGCGCTGGAATACTGGGCCGCCAGCCCGCCTGCCGGAGAGGATGCTCCGGCGCTGCGCATTCGTGACGCGGCGCGTGCCGTGGGAGCCACGGTGGACATGCTGCGCGGCTGGGAGCGCGATGGTATGCTGGACGTGCCGCGCGACCCGCGCAACCGCTATCGCCAGTACGGCTCGCCCGAGTTGGCGCGCCTGCGCGTCATACGCCTGCTGCGCAGTGCCGGGTACAGCAGCATGGCCGTATTGCGCATGCTCCTGCGCCTGGACCAGGGCCAGTCCGCCGATCTGCGCGCCGCACTGGACACCCCGCGCGAGGACGAAGACGCGCACTTCGCCGCCGACCGCTGGCTGACCAGCCTGCGCTTCCAGGAAGACCTGGCGTACAAACTCATCCGCCTGCTCGACGAACGCTGAAACTATCCATTATTGCACCAATGTTGTACGATAGAAAAGAAGAGCAAACCGCGAAGGGAAGAGAAGCAAGGAGTTTTGGAAACGTTATCTTTTTCTTCGCGCCTTCGCGGTTCAATCTTTCCTCCACAGGAGCAAAATGGATACGATCGTCGTGCAGGCTCTTACCAAAGTGTACCGTGTGCCGGAGCGCGAGTCCGGGCTGAAGGCCTCGCTGCGCGCGCTGGTGCGCCCGGACTACCGCCCGGTGCCGGCCGTCACCGACCTGACCTTCACCATCCGCGCCGGCGAGGTGGTGGGGCTGATCGGCCAGAATGGGGCCGGTAAGACCACCACGCTCAAAATGCTGTCCGGGCTGCTCTACCCCACGTCTGGCAGCGCGCGCGTGGCCGGCTTTACGCCCTGGGAACGCAAAAACGAGTTCCTCAGCCAGATCAGCATGGTGCTGGGCAACAAGAGCCAGATGATCTGGGACATCCCGCCGCTGGACACGCTGCGCGTGCTGGCCGAAATTTACCGCGTGCCTGCGGATGAGTTTCGCCGCCGGCTGGACGAGCTGGTCGCGCTGCTCGACCTGGGCGATCTGCTCACCCGCCCGGTGCGCAACCTGTCGCTGGGGGAGCGCATGAAGTGCGAGCTGGCCGCCGGGCTGCTGCACCGCCCATCGGTGCTGTTCCTCGACGAGCCCACCCTGGGGCTGGATGTTTCCATACAGGCGCGCGTGCGGCGTTTCGTGGCCGAGTACAACCACCTGCACGGGGCCACGGTGATCCTTACCAGCCATTACATGGCCGACGTGCTGGCGCTTTGCCCGCGCGTGATCCTGATCCACGACGGACGCATCCTGTACGATGGCGAGCTGAACGAGCTGGCGCGCCGCCTGGCGCCCTACAAGCTGCTGCGCGTGACGCTGCGCCCGGAAAATGGCGCCGGGCTGGAAGACCTGCCGCGCGGCGCTGAGGTCATCAGCCGCGAAGACCAGACCGTCACGCTGCGCGTGGGCCGCGACGATGCTCCGGCCATCACCGCCGGTCTGCTCAACCGCCTGCCGGTCGCCGACCTGGTGGTGGAAGACCCGCCCCTGGAAGCTGTGATCGACAAGATTTATCAGGAAGGCGCCGTATGAACCACCGCGCAGGGCTGGCCCTGATCCAAAGCACCTGGGCATCGTGGATGCAGTACCGCAGCTTCTTCTTTGTGCTGGCCTTTGGCTGGATGGTTCCGCCGCTTGTGGCGTTATTCGCCTGGATGGCGGCCGCCGGCGAAGGCAGCCTGGGCGGGATGGACCGCGCCGCCTTCGCCGCCTATTACCTGGCGCTGGTGCTGGCTAACCAGCTGACCTATGCCCAGACCAACTGGACGCTGGGTGACGTCATCCGTATCGGCGACCTGAATTTCTGGCTGGCGCGCCCGCTGCCCGCGCTGTACAACGTGCTGGCCAGCGAAGTGGCCGGCAAGGTGGTCTACCTGGTGTTCGTCGTGCCGGTGGCGGCGCTGCTGGCGCTCATCCTGCGCCCCGCGCTGGACGCTACCCCCTGGCAGGTTGGGCTGGCGCTGCTGGCCCTTGTGCTGGCGTGGGCGCTGCGCTTTCTGTGGGGCTGCTGGCTGGCGCTGCTGGCGTTCTGGTCCACCCGCGCCGACGCGCTGCTGGCGGTGCAGGACTCGCTGGTCTTCCTGCTCTCGGGCATCGCCGCCCCGGTGATGCTGCTGCCCGGCGCGCTGCAAACCCTGGCGCGGCTGCTGCCGTTCCGGTACATGGTCGGTTTCCCGGTCGAGATCCTGGTGCAGAAATTGCCTGCCGGGGAGATCGCCTTTGGTCTGGCCATGCAGGCAGGCTGGCTGGCCGTGGCCGCCGTGTTGACCGCCATCCTGTGGCGCGCCGGGCTGCGGCATTACGCCGCCGTGGGGGGTTGACATGCTGCGATACCTGCGCCTGATTGCCGTATTTATCAAGACTTCATTACAAACCGACCTGGCGTACCCGGCCAACGCCTGGATCAGCCTGCTGCATTCGCTGTTGGGGCTGGCTACCGGCGTGTTGGGGCTAAGCGTGTTGTTCGGGCAGGTCAGCAACTTGCGCGGCTGGGATTTCCCGTCCGCGCTGGCGCTGGTGGGCGTGTACCTGGTGGTAGACGCGCTGCGCAACCTGTTCATCGCCCCCGGGCTGGAGATGCTGGCCGGGCTGGGGCAGGAGATTGTCACCGGCAGCTTCGACTTTGTGCTGCTGCGGCCGGTGAACACGCAGTTCCTAATCACGTTTCGCAAGTGGCGGCTGCTGTCGCTGCTGGACCTGGCGCTGGGCAGTGGGGTGATTGTGTACGCGCTGCTGCGCGCCCCCGCGCCGCCATCCGCAATGCAACTGATGGCGTTTGGCGTGGCGCTGCTGGCCGCGGTAGTGGTGTTATATGCCGTGCTGCTGGCGCTCAGCGCGCTGGTGTTCCGCAGCCCGGGGTTGCTGCTCACCTGGGTGTTTGATGCTGTGTTTCAGCTCGCGCGCTACCCGGTAAGCATCTACCCCGGCGTGCTGCGCGTGGTGCTCACCTGGGTCATACCGGTTGGGTTGATGACCACCCTGCCGGCGCAGGCGCTCACCGGCCGCGCCGGGCCGGGTCTGCTGCTGGGCAGCGCGCTGTTCGCCGCCGCGCTGCTGGCGGGCGCGTCTTGGCTGTTCCAGCGCGGGATGCGGTTTTACAGCAGTGCGTCGAGCTAAGCGTAGTGGTAGCGCGCCTGCAAAAAGTCGATCTGACGGTCGCGCACCAGGTAAACCATGCGATGTTCCTGGGTCAGCCGGCGCGACCATGCGCCGGGCGCCATATATTTTAACGGCTCCGGTTTTCCGATGCCATGGAATGGATCTCGCAGGATCAGCGTGATCAGATCGAAAGCGCGCAGCGCCAATTTGCGGTCAGTCTCGATCCAATAGCGCAAGTCTTCAATAAACTCAGGATGGAATACCGCAACAAATTCAGTTTTCGTCAAGCCCTACCTCGCGGCGCAGGTCTTCGATGCTTTGCGGCTCGATCTCGTTTTTCAGGGCGCGTCCCAATGCTGTCAGCAGCCGCTGGGCGTTCGCTGGCGAGCGCAGCAGGTACGCCGTTTCCATCAGGCTTGCCAGGTCGGCGGCAGCGATCATGGCCACTTCTTCCTCGCCGCGCCGCTGGATCACCACCACTTCGCGGTCGTGCGTCACGCGGTCCAGCAGTTTGGCAAGGCCCTCGCGGGCCTGGGTGTAGGTCGTGTGGATGGTCATTTCATCATACTCCTGTACAGGAGTACTGTACAGCATTTATCAGGCAATGTCAATGGGCCTTTGTATGGGAGTTTCCGGTTCTACAGGTTGGATTGAGCCTAAGAACTTTATAGGAAGAAAGAATTTCCCTTCTTATCTTAAAATTTCCTTCACTTTGTCGTTAAGTGACATATTTCACAAATTCGGTGTTGTAATGCAACACCCTGCCCCGTACAATAAAGCTACCGGAAAAATCCCCCCATGACTATTAAACTCGACCGCATGGATAAGCAGATTGTCGACTTGCTGGCGCAGGATGGGCGCATGAGCAGCAAGCAGATCGCGCGCTGCATCGAGGGCGCCACCGAGCGCATTGTGCGCTACCGTATCAAGCGCATGGTCGACACCGGCGTGATTACCGTCAGCGCCAAGGTCAACCCGCTGGCGGTGGGCTTTCCCGTCATTGCCGACGTGTTCATGGAAGTGGAGCCTTCGCAGGTGATGGTGCTGGCCGCCGCGCTGGCAAAGTATGAATGCGTCACCTACGTGGGATGTTCCACCGGCGACCGGGATATCAGCGTGCAGATCGTGGCGCGCGACAACCGCTCGCTGTACGACTTCGTCACCCAGGTCATCGGCCAGCTGCCCGGCGTGCGGCGCACGTCCACCAGCATCGTCCCGGTGATCGTCAAGGACGACCATCACTGGTCCATTCCCGAATCCGTGATTGACAAAAATTCCGGCGCGCACCATTAAGCGCGCCGGATTCTTTCACCCTTTTCCAGTCTGAGGAGGCGTTATGATCGAGTCGGTTTCGGATTACCAGGAGCTTGTGCAGCATCTCTCGCCGGTCTGGACGCACGGCACGGATATTATCGCCAGCCGCGCCGAGGGCGCGTACCTGTACGACCAGGCCGGCCGCGCCTACCTGGATTTCACCTGCGGCATTGGCGTGACCAACACCGGGCACTGCCACCCGCGCGTGGTGGCCGCCATCCGCGAGCAGGCCGGGCTGCTGCTGCACGGCCAGGCAAATATCGTCATGCACCAGCCCATGCTGGAGCTGGTGCGGGCGCTGCTGCCCATCGTCCCACCCAGCATCGACAGCTTTTTCTTCTCCAATTCGGGCGCCGAGGCGGTGGAAGGCGCGGTAAAGCTGGCGCGCCACGCCACCGGGCGCACCAACATCATCGTCTTCCAGGGCAGCTTCCACGGCCGCACTGCCTCGACCATGGCGCTGACCACTTCCAAGACCATATACCGCGCCGGTTACCAGCCGCTGCCGCCAGGCGTCTTTGTGGCCCCGTATCCCTACGCCTACCGCTACGGCTGGAGCGACGCGCAGACCACCAAATGGTGTCTGGATGAGCTGGAGTTCCTGCTCATCTCACAGACCGCGCCGCAGGAAACCGCGGCGATCATGATCGAGCCGGTGCTGGGCGAGGGTGGCTACGTGGTGCCATCAGAGGGCTTTCTGGCCGGCCTGCGCCAGATCTGCGACCGGCACGGTATCCTGCTCATCGCGGATGAAATTCAATCCGGGTTTGGGCGCACCGGGCGCTGGTTCTCGGTGGAACACTTCGACTTGCAGCCGGATATTATGACCGTGGCCAAGGGCCTGGGTTCCGGATTGCCCATTTCCGGCGTGTTCAGCCGCCTGGAATTCATGCAGAAGTGGGCTCCCGGCTCGCATGGCGGCACCTACGGTGGTAACGCCGTGGCCTGCGCCGGCGCAGTGGCTACGATCCAGGCGATACAAGAGGAAAACATGCTGCACAATGCACAGGTGCGTGGCGCAGAGCTGATGGACGGGCTGCGCGCGCTCCAGCAGCAGTATCCGGCGATTGGTGATGTGCGCGGGCTGGGGCTGATGATCGGCGTCGAATTCCGCACGCCGGACCGCACGCCGGACAAGCCTACCGCCAAGGCTGTGGTGAAAGCCTGCCTTCAGCGCGGGCTGATGCTGCTGTCCTGCGGCCCGTGGGACAACGTCATTCGCTGGATCCCACCGTTGATCGTGACGGAAAGCCAGGTGGACGAAGCGCTGGATATCTTCGCCCAGAGCCTGCGCGAAGTCATCGGTTGATCCACCGCCATACCGCATGCTGGAGGTCCGCAAGCGAGAAATCCCCCAGGTTCGCGGCCTGGCGCATGTATTCATCCTCATTGCGTGGTAAGACAGATATGGAGGCGAGATGCCGCAGGATTTTGATTCCGCATTAAGCTATTCCAGCCGCTGGCTGGAAATCATCAAGTCCCCCCACGTCACGCAAGAAGAAGGCAAAGACATCATCGAGGAAAGCCTGTACAACTTTGCCGAGCACTTCAACCGGGGCTGGCTGGAGTATCGCAAATCGGTGACCGAGGCGGGCGACTACGCCGCCACCGAATGGACCGGCCACGGGGCAATCTTCCGTGATGTGCTCGGGCGTGAATTCATCGACTGCCTGGGCGGTTATGGCATGATGGACCTGGGCTGGAGCCACCCGGATGTGATCGAGGCAGTGGCGGCGCAGCTCAAACGCACCCCCATGCCCAGCCAGGAGTTGATCGACCCGCTGCGCGGCGTACTGGCGCGGCTGATGGCCGAGATCACCCCCGGTGATATCAAGTACAGCTTTTTCTGCGCCAGCGGCACCGAGTCAATCGAAGGCGCAATCAAGCTGGCCAAGATGCACACGCGCAAAAATGGCTTTATCGTGGCGTTGAAGGCGTTTCACGGCAAGACGATGGGCTCGCTGAGCATGATGGGCAAGAAGGATTACCGCCAACCGCCAGGCATGCTCTACGGCGGGCCGGTGTACCACGTGCCTTACGGCGACGCCAAAGCGCTGGAACAGCAGCTTGATATTTGCGACAAAGTCGGCGTAGACATCGCCGGTGTGCTGATGGAGCCGATCCAGGGCGAGGCCGGAGCGATTGTGCCGCCCGACGATTTCTGGCCCACGGCGCACGAGCTGACCAAACACTACGGCGTGCTGCTCATCGCTGACGAAGTGCAGACCGGCATGGGCCGCACCGGCAAGATGTGGGGCCTGGAGCACTGGAACGTGCAGCCGGATATCCTTGCAGTAGCCAAGTCGCTGGGCGGCGGGGTTATGCCCATCAGCGCCTTCTGCTCCAACGAAGAAATCTGGCAGTGCATGATGGACCCCAACCCGTTCATCCACACCACCACCACCGGCGGCGGCGCGCTGGCGTGCTCGGCAGCCATTGCGGCCATCAACGTGACCCTGCGCGACCGGTTGTGGGAGGTGGCGGCGGAAAAAGGCGCGTACATGCTCAGCCACCTGGAAGCCCTGCGCGAGCGCTATCCGGATATCCTGGCCAGGATCACCGGAAAGGGCCTGCTGATTGGTATGCACTTCCGCAGCGGCGAGCTGGGTTACAAGACCGCTTCGGGGCTGTTCAAGCGCGGCGTGCTGGTGGCGGGCACACTGATCAGCGCCACCACCATCCGCATCGAGCCGCCGCTGGTCATCACCTATGAACAGCTCGACCAGGTGCTAGACCGCCTGGAGGAAACATTCAAAGAAATTCAAACCGAATCACAGACGCTGTCGGCCATGCTCCCCGCAGATTAATCCTTGACCGCATGACAGCCAGCTAACTGGACAATTGCATCGCCGGTTGTTTCCACGGAGGAAAAAGATGGTTCTCGGAAGCTACCCGTATGTCTGGTTGGTGGTGATTTTTATGGTCGCGTTCTTCGCCGTGCGCATGTTTGTCGGCTGGTGGGCCAGCCGCAAGGTGAGCAACACGGCGGATTACGTGGTCGCCGGGCGGCGGCTGCCGGTTTACATGGCCGCCGCGTCAATCATGGCTACCTGGTTCGCGGCCGAAACGCTCATGGGGGCGTCGTCCACCGCGTATCAATACGGCTTTCAGGGCGTGGTGTTCGACCCGTTTGGCGCGGCGGCGTGCCTGTTCCTCTCGGGCCTGTTCTTCATCCGCATGATGCGCCGCGCCAAGTACCTGACCCTGGTGGACTTCTTCGAACGGCGCTTCAACAAGCCGATGGTGGTGTTCGCCTGTATCGCGCAGATTCTCACCTACTTCGCCTGGACCGGCGCGCAGATCGTGGCGGGCGGCAACATCGCCCACGCGCTCTTCGGCTGGCCGGTGGAGATCGGCATGATCGGCATCATCGTCATCGTGGCCGCTTACACCACGCTGGGCGGCATGCTGGCCGATACGATCCTTGACTTTATGCAGATGTTCTTTACCGCCGGCGGTATTACCCTGATCTTCGCCAGCGTGCTGCGCGATGTGGGCGGCTGGTCCGGGCTGGTGAATGGGGCGGGCTCGCTGTATGTCTCGGACCCCTTCACGCTGATGCCTATTGCCAACGAGGGCTACCTGGGCTACCAGGGGCCGATGGGCTGGATGTACTGGCTGGCGGCGTGGATGGCGGTGGGGCTGGGCAGCGTGGCCACGCAAGACCTGATGCAGCGCTCGATGTCGGCGCGCAACCAGGCCACCTCGGTCTACGGCTCGTACTTCGCCGGGTTCCTGTACCTGTTCTTTGGCATCATGTCGCCCCTGATCGGCATTATGATGTTCAAGCTCAACCCCAACATCGCGCCTGACCAGACCGAGTTTCTTCTGGTGACGGCTGCGCTACAGCACCTGGCGCCGGTGTTCACCGCGCTGTTCCTGGCCGCGCTGACCGCGGCGCTGATGAGCACTTCCGACAGCTCGCTGCTGGCCGGCGCTTCCATTGTCACCGAAAACCTGATCCCGGTCATCATCGGCCGTAAGCTGAACGATAAGGAGTCGCTGCGCGGCACGCGCATCATGGTGGTGGTCAACGCGGCGATCGGCATCGTCATTGCCCTGGCCGCCACAACGATCTATGACCTGGCAGTGCTGGCATGGTCGCTGCTGCTGGTAGGCCTGTTCGTGCCATTCGCGTTCGGCATGTACTGGAAGAAGGCCAATTCCTATGGCGCGATGGCAGCCTTCATCGGCGGTTTCACCATCTGGGCCCTCTCGGTCTGGTTCTTCATGAACAACGGCATCGGCGGGCCTTCGACCTCGATCGTGTGCGAGGGGGATGCCGACTGCGCCTTCTGGGATGCGGTCTACATCGGCTCGTTCGTGGCCTTCGCCTCTTCGCTGATCCTGATGATCGTGGTTTCGCTGGCCACGCAGAAGGTGAGCATACCTAAGCCGATCACCGATTACTACGGCAAGCCGCTGGTGTCGAACTTCAAGAATAACGTTGGCTGGCTACCGCTGTGGGATGCGCTGCGCAGGCTGCGCAAGGACGAAGAGGAAGAGCTGGAAGCTGAAGAACAGATGCCTGTGCCTGCCCCCATGGGCAGCCCGGGAGATTAGATTTTCTGGAAAGCTGCAAGCAGGGCGGGCCGTGCAATTTTTGGCGGCCCGCCCTGACGCGTGTTCTACACGCCTCTGGACTTTCCGGCAGAATGCGGTACAAATGGGAGCATGAAACGACCAACTCTGCTCCCTCGCTTTTTCCGCGGGCTGCCGCTGTGCGGCCTGCTTTTTCTGCTGCTGGCACTCGCTGCCTGTGGCGGCGGTGGCGGCTCCGCCCAACCCACGCCCACCGGCAGCCAGGGCGCCTGCTCGGTGGCTGTGCCGTGTGATACCACGCCATCGCCCCAGGTCACGCCTACCCAGGTAGGCCCGGCCGCTCCCAGCGCCGCGGCTGCCACGCCGGTGTCAGACGCGGGCAGCGTGCCCGTCTCCGGCACGCCGGCCTGCACCGCCCCGGCCAGCCTGACGCCACCTTCTACCGAGGGCCCATATTACAGCCCCAACCCGCCCGAGAACAGCAACCTGGCCGGCGATCTGCCGGGGCAGCGCCTGCTGCTCAGCGGCTACGTGCTGGACACGAACTGCCAGCCGGTGGCCGGCGCGCGGGTAGACTTCTGGCAGGCCGACAGCGCCGGCCAGTACGATAACGCCGGTTACACCCTGCGCGGTTACCAGATCACCGCCGCGGACGGCTCGT
>JBDHWQ010000041.1:0-12226 GCA_039810245.1 Longilinea sp.
GATGGATGCAGGTCAGGGGGAGCGTGGGGGTTTTTTGCGGCGCGCGGGGAGCAGATCGGTGGGCAGCTCGAGGTTCCAGTCGTAGCGCGGGCTGCGCGAGGGACGCTTGAGGGCTTCGAGGTCGATCTGCCCGGCGGCGTGGTCGCGCAGGAAGCGGCCGAGGGCCAGGGCGACGATCTGGCTGGCGGGGACGCGGTGCTCCTCGGCCAGGTCTTTGATCTGCTGGCGGATGGCGGGGGGCAGGTCGTAGGTGGCGCGCTGGTCGCGGCGGGCTTCGATCTTGGCGCGCTCGCGGGCGCGCTTTTCGCGGGCGCGGCGCGGCAGGGCGGCCTCGGACTGGCGCTGCTCCATGCCGGCTAACAGGTCGGCCACGGCGGGGTCGAGGACGGGACGGCGGGTGAAGGGTTTTTCAGCCATCAATGATCTCCATCAGGCGCGTGAGCACCTGCAAATAACCGCCCAGGCGGGCGCGGCCGTCGCGGTAGCCGCGCAGGGCGGCGCAGTCGGGGGCGTATTCATACAGGGTCTTGCCGTAGGCGGCGGCTTCGCGGGCGCGCGTGTCCTGCGGTACCGGGGGCCAAACCTGGCTGCCGAAGGCGCGGGTGACTTCTTTGAGCTGCACCAGGGTTTCGCGCGTGGTGCGGTCGAAGAAGGTGGGCAGGATGGAAAATCCGAGAAAGGGATGCCCGCGCTGGCTGACCTCGCCCATGGTGCGCAGGATCTCTTTGACGCCATCGACGGCCATGGCGTCGAGACGGGTGGGGATGACGACCCAGTCTGAGGCGTAGAGGCCGTTGATATGCAGCACATCGAGCGAGGGAGCGAGGTCGAAGAGCACCACGTCGTAGGGGGCGGCGTCGAGCAGGCCGGAGAGGATGCCTTCGCGGAAGTCGGACAGGGTGACCTGGCGCTTGACGGTCTCGGTGCGCTTATCGCCGGGGAGGATATCGAGGTTGGGCCGGGCGTGGAGCACGGCAGCAGACAGGGGTTCTTCGAGGCAGACGACGCGGTACAGGCCGGGGGCTTTGTCGAGGCCAAAGGAAAAGGCGACGTGACCCTGCGGATCGAGATCAACGAGGAGGGTGCGGCGGCCGGCGCGGGCCAGGCCGTCAGCGAGTGTTACCGCGGTAGTGGTTTTGCCCACCCCACCCTTTTGATTGGCAAAGGCGATTGCCTTCATAGAACTCCCAGACTGAGCAAATGCCCGCGTGGCACGAAAGCCACGAAGAAAAACGATCCACGCAAGAACCAGGGTCGCCCCTAGGAATATTATAAGGGCGACCCTGGAAAAGTCAAGGGGTGACCCTTAGGGGCGACCCTGAGATCATAAGAGGGTCGCCCCTTGAAAGGTCAGGAGCGCCGAAGGACGCGCGTAGTACAAAAAGATGGATATTGATACGCATGCGAAAAAAATATGCCTGAAACCATCACGCCCCCGGTCAAGGACCGGGGGCGTGATGGTTTCAAAAAAGTGTAACCACGGTTACGATTTGCGATCCAGCCGGGCGCGGACGAGGACGGCCAGCTCATCCAGCAGGCCCATGACGCCTTCGGCGGTGCGGGTAACGACCAGAGTGTTGGCGATATCATCGAGGGCCTGGGCCTGGGCGAATTCGTCCAGGTTGGCGAGGGTGTAGGCGAACTTGCGCAGGGCGCTGGCGGCGACGCGGGAAGGCTCGTAGCGCGGCTGCTCGCGCGGGTGCGCCGGCTCGCCGCGAGTTTCGCGCTCGGCGGCTTCGGCGATTTCGTCGGAGGTAAGGTTGTTCTGAATGCTGGCGCGCAGGATGCTGTCCCACTGCTCGCGCGGGAGGGCCAGCACTTCCCGCAGGACGCGCTCGGGCAGGCGATAGCGGTCGGCCAGGTCGAGCAGCGGCGTGGGGAGCTGGAGGATGTTGAGCAACTGCACCATGCGCGGGCGGGTGAGCTGCATCACGGGCATCAGCTTTTCCCACAGGCCGGCGGGCATGCGCTGGGCGCGCGCCTGGCGGAAATAATCGTACTCATCGCGGTACGGACCCTCGGGCGGGATGTTCATCTCGGCCAGGATCAGGGCGGCGACTTCGCAGGCCTGCCCCACCGCGGAAGGCGTTTCGGCGTGGCGATTCTCGAGCACCTGGCGCTGGCGCGTGGGCTGCGACACCACCTCGACGCGCAGCAGCGGCTCGGTTTCGAGGCGCTTCTGGGCTGCCTGCAGGCAGGCAGCCCAGAAGCGGCGCTCGCCGGTTTCAATCTGGAAGATGAAGCTGCCATCGCGCGCCGGGATCCAGGCGCCAGTGATGGGCTTGATCTGGCCATGCTCCTCGAATGACAGGCCCATGGCCAGCAGGCGCTCGACCTCGGCGCGGTACGAGGGGTCGTGCTGCGCCAGGCTGAGCCACTGCGCGGCGGCCTGATAGCAATCGATCTTGCCCGAGAAGAACGGCTCGCGCAGGCTGACCGGCAGCAGGCGGCGCGGCTGGAAACGGTCGGGCAGCATCTGGCTGGGGGCAAGGCGCTCGATGCGCTCTACCTGCGACGCGGGCACAGGTGTAACCGCGGTTACACTTTCCTGCACACTGCGTGGCCCTTGCGTGGAGGCAGGCGCGGAAGGCGCCTCACCGGCGGCCGGGAAGTCATCGAAGGCATTGAAACGCTTGCGGGGGCTCTTGGCCATGGGTTGCCTTTCTAGCGAGTGCTGATTGCGCCCTTCGACCGGCTCAGGGCGCACCCTGCGCTCATGGACGCGAAGTAGTGTTCAGAATGGTTTCCACCAGGCCGGCGTACTCCTGGGTGGGGCGCGAGGAAGAAGCGATGGCAGTGGGGCGGCGCTGGCGCGGCGGGCGGTAGGTGAAGACATCCATGTGGCTGGAATGGGCGTACGCCAGGTCGGAGGACTTGTGGATGGGAGGCAGCACGCGGCCAGGGTAGCGCCGTTCCAGCTCGGCCAGGATCTCCTGGGCCTCGCTGCGCTGCTCTTCGCACAGGGTGGGCAGGTAACCGTACACTTCCAGCTCGGGGCGGAAATGGGTCCGCACCAACTCGATGGTGCGCTGCAGCTCGCGCAGGCCGGAGACGCCCAGGTAGGAGGTCTCGACCGGGACGAGCACGCGGTCGGCGGCGACCAGGGCGTTGATCAGCAGATCGCCGGTGGTGGGCGGGGTGTCGATGATGACGTAAGCGAACTGCCCGCGCATCGCAGCCAGGGCGCGCGCCAGGCGGGTCTCGTTGGCCATCAGGCTGGGAAGGATGCGCGCGGCCTCGACCATGGCGGCGCGGTTGGAAGGGATGACGAACAAATTTTCGTGGTGCTCGCTACGCTGCACCAGGCGCTGGATGGAGGGTGGGGGTGTTTCGGTCAGCAGGGCGGCCAGCGACTGGTCCGCGCCGGCCTGGTAGGTTTCATAGGCAGTGGCCAGCAGCGCGTGGCCCTGGGGGTCCATGTCGACCAGCAGCACGCGGCCGGCAGGGCCCGGGCGGTCGGAGAGGCGCAGCGCCAGCCCCGCCGCCAGGTTTACCGCGGTTGTGGTTTTGCCCACCCCACCTTTTTCATTCGCAATGGTGATCGTGATCGTCATGCCTGCTCTTTTCTGCGAATTCTCAAGTTCCGGCCGTTTTTCGGGTTGAAATACATAAAATCACCTTATCTGATGTTATATTAGCATAAAGTTGGGTCAGGTTCAACCAAATTGGCGTAATTACGGTGTTGCCGGAGTGGAATTAGCTTAACTCTATTGTATTTCTGGAAAATCCGTGTAATAATGGACAAAATCGGGAGGATCATAGATAAATGCAGTATTCTTTCAACGATGAAGAATGGCGGCTGGCGCGGTTGGACCGGCTGGGACTGAAAGAAGATCCGTTCAAGCTCTCGGCGGACCCGCGCTACCTGTACCTGGGATCGGAGCACCTGGCCGTTTACCGCCAGGCGCAGGGCGTGGTATCGCGCCGGCGCGGGCTGGCGCTGATCGCGGGCGACATGGGCATGGGCAAATCTACGCTGGCGCGGCGGTTGTACGATGTGTATGCCGAAAACCAGGCGCTGGCGATCTGCTACATCCATACCGCGGCGTTCAAGTCGGCGATGGACGCGGCGCGGCAGATCAGCGTGGCGCTGCAACCCACCATCTATGCTCAGCGCAAGGAGCCGCAGCGCGTGCTGCAGCGCTCGTTCCAGCGGCAGATGGACTCGCTGGAACAGATGATGGCCGACGCCTACACCGCCGGGCGCAACGTGGTGATCTTGCTGGACGACGCGCAACTGATGGAACCGGAAGCCCTGGAAGTTCTTCATCGCCTGTATAACTTCGATTACGACGCCAAAGTGGTGCAGATTCTGGCCTTTGGGCAGAGCGAAATGTCGGCGCTGTTTGCCACCAACAAGGCGGTCAATGCGCGCGTCTTTGTGCGGCTGATCCTCCCGCCGCTGACGCTGGCTTCGGCGCTGCAGATGGTGCTGTTCCGCCTGCGCGTGGCCGGTCGCAACGAATCGCTGATTGATGACAACGCCTTTGAACTGCTGTACGAACGCTCGCAGGGCATCCCGCGCGAGATCATCCGCCTGTGCGCCCTCTCGACCGATTATCTGCTGCAGAGTGATGATACCACGATCAACCTGGATATTGTGCGCGAGGTAATTCACGGATGAGCGGCTACAATTCCGGCAGCAAACCCGCCTGGGTGCAATTATATGAAGCACGCAACGTGCCCTCCAACCCGGATGCGCGCCCCCCGGGCCGCCCGCCCGCCCCTGTGCCGCGGCGCAAGGTGGGGCTGACACTATCGCAGGGCGAGATCAGCGAGCTGGAAGTGTGGCAGGAGCGCTTCTCGCGCCTGATCGGCCGCAAGGTGTCCACCGGGGAGACGATCGGCATCCTTGCGCGCATCGCCAGCGCGCGGCTCAACCGCGTGGGCGAGCAGGACGAAGCCAACCTGGCCAACCTGGCCGAGCTGGTGGACCGGCTGGTGGGGAACGCCTGAGAACCTTAATTATTTCTTCCGAAAATACTATGGATTATCGGAAGAAAAAAGCCAGAGAAACGAGCACGGGGCAGGTCCATGATGGACCTCCCTTGGGAGAACCGCCAAGATGACTGATGAACTCCCCGTATTTCGCCCGCAGCGCCAGCGCGTGCTGCAGTTCCGGGGCAAAGAACTGGTCACAGCAGACCTGCGCGACGGCCGCGGCTACATCTCGCTGCGCTCGCTGTGTGAAGCCTTTGGGCTGGACCCGCGGCCGCAGCGCAAGCGGCTGGCGCGCCGCCAGGGCTACTTTGCGCCCTACACCGCCACCATCCTGCTGAGCACCCCGGGCGGGCCGCAGCCCACGCTGTGCCTGGAAGCCACTTCCATAACGTTCTTTCTGGCCGGGGTGGACATTGCGCGCATCGCGGACGAAGACGCGCGCGAGACGATGCGCATTTTCCAGGAAGAAGCACATATCGTGCTGGCCGAGCACTTTGGCATTTCGGAGCGGGGCGAGATGCAGGCCAACGCGCGCGCCCTGGCGCGCATGGTGGTACAGCAGGAAGAGTTTGAGGAGAACCTTGAAAAAAAAGTAGACGCGGAGCTGGCGGAAATCCGGCGGGCGCATGAGGAAAAGCTCAACCAGATCCGCGCGGCGTTCAGCGCGCTGCGCGATCAGGTGACGCGGCTGGAAGCCGTGAGCGGACCGCGCGCGCGGCTGAACCCGGAACAGCTTGGCCAGCTCCGCGAAACGGTTGCCACGCTGGGCGCGCTGCTGCAGGAGCAGGGCGTGGCCAAACCTTACCCTGGAATTTACATGGACATCACCCGCCTGACCGGGGTCAGCCGCTCGGAAGACATCCGCCAGGAAGATTTTCCTGAAGTGATCGAGTTTCTCGACCGGCAGGTGCGCGCGCTGGCCAAGGCGCAGCCGCCCAAAGCCGGGCAGGAATAGGCCCAAGACGCCACCATGATCCAGCAAACCGCGCAGAGCAGCCCCGTTTCGTACAGCCTGAACCCCATGCAGCAGGCGTGGGAGTTTGTGCTGGCGCAACTGCGGGCGGAAACCAGCCGCGCGGACTTTGACACCTGGATCAAGCCGCTGTTCCCGGTGAGCTGCCAGGACGGCGTGTTCACGCTGGGCACGTACAACTCGTACGCGCGGGACTGGGTGGAGAACCGGCTGGGGGCGAGCATCACGCGGCTGTTGAGCGGAGCCTACAAAGAGCGCCTGGCGCTGAAGGTGGTGGTGGTCAACAGCTTCCTCAACGCGCCGGGGGTCGAAGCCGCGGCTGCGGCGCCGGCGGCCGTGGAAGCCATCCCCGCGCCGGATGCGCCGGCGACGCAAAAACCCGCGGAGCGCAAGAAGCGCGAAGACAGCCCGCGCAAGGTGATTCTGGAGCGTGCGTATGGCTCGGAGCGCGCCGCGCTGATCCAGCCGGAACGAACCATGTACCTGACGCACTACCTGTTCCTCAAGTGGCTGCCGCTGCTGGGGCATTCGGGGCTGGCGGTGGTGCTGGCGGCGCGCTCATCCTGCTACTGGAACCCGGCCAATAACGAGACGCGCAACGTGTACGAGACAGACATGGCCGAGCTGGCGCAGCGCGCCTCGGTGAGCGTGCGCACGGTGAAAGACGTGCTGGCCAGCGAGCTGGTGAAGCGCTACTTCATCCGCTACGTGGTGCGGCGGCACATGACGCCCAATGGCGTGCGCACCGCGGGCATCACCCTGGCGGTGCGCATGGATGACCCGCTGACCCCCGAAGACCAGGCGGCGCACAACCTGAAAGAGGACGAGCACTGGTACCCGCCGATGTTCGACGGCGAGGAAGACGAGGAGTAGGGGAAAAGCGGGCTCAGGCGGCTGGCGGAGCAGGGCGGGGGGCTACTCGAGAATTTTCCAGAACGAATCTTTGCGCGTGATCTTGCCGGCGGAGAATTCCAGCAGGTCGACCCCGCGCACCTCGATGTGCTTGCTGGCCAGGGTGGTGCCGGTGAGGGTCCATTCGGAGACGCCAAAATTCTCGCCGGCCCAGTGGCGGTCCTCGCCGTAATGCACGTCGGGGATGCCCTCAAAGCGCCTGGCCAGACCGGCGCGCACCTGCTCCTTGCCCTGGTAGCGGTCACCGCGCGGGGCGGCGCCGCGGGGCATGTAAAAGACGCAGTCCTCGGCAAAAAAGTCCATGATGGCGTCCAGATCGTGGCGGTTGAAGGCATCGAGGAAGGCTTTCAGCACGGCGGTGGTGACAGGCTGTGACATGGGAAACCTAACTTTGCCAGCGGTCAGGGGCGGTTGTCGATGCCGTCGAGGAAGAGGGTGCCGGAATCATCGCGGTGCGGGCCGCTGGTCTGGCGCACTTCAAATTCGGGGCCGTGCTGGATAACGTAGGCCACGGCGCGGGCATGGCCGGTGCCGAGGGCGTAGTCGGTTTTCAGCCAGGCGAGGATGTCTTTGTGCTCGGTGAGGTTTTTCTGGCGCGCTTCTTCGATCAACTGGCGCGGGGTTTTGCCCGTCTTTTTCTCGACGGCGTCTAAATAGGCCTGAAACGACATACCGGTAATCCTTTCGTTAATTAAGCCAGGATTGGCGGCGGGCGTCTTCCTCGGCGATGGCGAGCTGCGGGGTGAGGATGGCCATCTCGCGGCGGTAGAGGCGCTCGAGCTGGGCCAGCATGTGCATGGCGGTAGAGGCGGCCAGGAGCGGCTGCTTCTCCACGGTGGGGATCTGCAGCAGCGCGGCGGCCATGTGCAGCGTGTTGAGCGGATCGTCGGGCAGCTCGAGGCCGGTCAGGTCGAGGCCTTCGGTGCTGGTGGACGCGAGCTGCTTGAGATAGGCGCGCACCAGGCAGCGCAGGCCGCGCAGGCCGCGCAGCACGTCCAGCGGGCGCGGGTTTTCCAGCGGCAGCGGGCTGACGGTGCCCACCAGGTAGGGCTGCGCCGCGCGGTCGACTTCGAGGATGGTGAAGCGCTCGTCGCCCAGCACGGTGACGTTGGAGCGGCCATCTTCCATGCGATCGACTTCCATGATGCGCGCCGAGCAGCCCACGCTGTGCGGGGTGGCCAGCGGCCCCAGGGCTTCGACGCCCTGGCGGATGAGCACCACGCCAAACGGCTGCTTGCGGTCGATGCAGGCGCGCAGCATCTCGCGGTAGCGCGGCTCAAAGATGTGCAGATAGAGCGGCATACCGGGGAACAGCACCGTATCGAGAGGGAAGAGGGGCAGCGTGTACATACGAATAGGTTCTCTAAGAAAATTCTAACCCGGGCGCTCCAAATTGAAAGGGATTGTATAGCGTGGGTTTGCGGAGGTTGGATTCTCTCACCCTGCGCGGGTGGGCGGCAGGTATGCTGATGGCAAGGGGGTGAGCCATGAAAATCCGGTTGCTGAACAGAAGTTCGGAAGCGAAGGTGTGGCGAGTGTACACAGATGGGGCCATCCAGCCGCTATACGCGATGAGCGGCCTGGGCGTGGTGGTGTGTGACGAGACCGGCAAGATGGTGCGCTGGTGGCAGGCGGTGGCAGGTAGCATGACCTGCAACGAGGCAGAGTATGCCGCGGCGCTGTTCGCGCTCAAACGGCTGGAAGCCTTCCGGCCGCTGCGGCTGACGCTGTGCAGTGATAGCCAGGTGCTGGTGAATCAGATGCGCGGCGACGCGCAGACCCACGCGCCGGATCTGCGCCGCATGCAGCAGATGTTGAGCGAGCAGGCGCGGCGTTTTGGCGAAGTGCGCTTCGAGTACGTGCCGCGCGAGGTCAACCGCGTGGCCGACGCGCTGGCGGTAACCGCTATTCTACGGTTGAAGGCTGTGCGCGGAAGCATGGCGCGGGAGTGGGTGGATGGACCGCGCTAACCCGCGCGGGCTATGGCCGGTTGGCGGCGGGGGGATGGTGGCGCGGGAGCGGATCGTGGCGGTGGGACGCTATGACTCCGCTCCCCTGCGCCGGGCAGTTCGCCGGGCGAAAGAGAACGACCGGCTGATTGACCTGACGTTCGGATATGCCTGTCGTTGGGTGCTCTTTCTGGATACAGGCCAGATGGTCATTAGCGCAGATTTATCATGGCTCAGCGCAGAGCCCGACGTAAAGGCACCGGGTGTGACAAGCATAAGGGGGTTGACGTGAAGGTGAATGATCACGAACCAGACATCGTAGACCTGGACAGCGGTCGCCGGCTGGCGATGAGGCCGCGCGCTGGCGGCAGCGAGGCGCTAATGCAGCGGGTTGCCGCGCCGGAAAACTTGCTTGCGGCATGGCATGCGGTGCGTGGAAACATCCCGCGCGTGCGCCGTGAGCGCTCTGCCGGGCCGGATGGGGTGACACTGATTGATTTTGAGCGTGAGCTGCCGGCGCAGCTATCGGCGCTGCGGCATGCACTGCTGCGAGGATCGTACCGCGCGCAGCCACCGGCCATTGCCAGCCTTCCCAAAAAAGACGGCGGCGCGCGTAAGATTGCCGTGCTCAACGTATCTGACCGGGTGGCGCAGCGTGCCGTACAGCAGGTGCTCGAGCCAATTTTTGAGCCGCTGTTCTTGCCCTGCTCATTTGGCTTCCGGCCCGGGCTTTCTACCGGACACGCGCTGGAGCGCGCGCGCCAGGCACGCCTGGCCGGTAATGGTTGGGTGGTGGATGGAGATATCAACGCCTGCTTCGACTCGCTCGACCATACCTTCCTGCTGCGGCGGATTGAACTGCGCGTGAAAGATACAGCCGTTCTAGCGCTGCTGCAGCAGTGGGTGAGCGTCGGGATCATTGAAAACTGCCCGCCACGCCTTCCGCGGCGGGCGCTGGCGGAACGCGCGCGGCAGGCCGGGCAACAGGCTCGCCGCGTCGTCGACCTGGCGGGTGACCCGCGTGAACGTGATCGCTGGCAGCCGCCTGATGATCCCTGGCCGGGAAGTGACAGCATTACTCCGGAACGTTTTGACCCACTGGATGATTATGGCCGCAACCACGATTGGGGGGATGCTCGCGCCGGAGATGATTTGCGTCAATCGGCGCTGCACGGGCTGCTGGCATCCGGGGCGGCGTTAGGGGCAGGCTGGGTACGCCCGGCGCTTGCGCGACTGGGTTCCGGCGTATTGAGCACGCTGCAAACGACGGCCGGTCGCGAGCTGCTGCGGCGCGGCGCGCTGGCCGGAGGCGGATTTGTGGGCGCGGTTGTCGGCGTTGGCGCAGCCGCGTACCTGCTGTATCGCAAGGCTGCGCCAACCACGCATGGCGTACTGCAGGGCAGCCCGCTCTCGCCGCTGCTGGCGAATATTTACCTGCACGCATTCGACATGGCGATGAGCCGCTCCGGGCTGGAGCTGGTGCGCTTTGCCGATGATTGGGTGGTGCTCAGCCCTACCCAGGTGGCGGCTGACCGCGCCTACAACCAGGCGTTTATCACCTTGAAGAAGATCCGTCTCGAATTGAACCCGCAAAAGACCCGCGTGTACGCTCCGGATGAGGACGTGCGCTGGCTGGGTGGGAGCATTCCGGCCACCGGCCGGCGGCGTATGTGAGGGAAAGGAGTATAGACCGTGCCAACATTATACGTGACCGAAGCCGGCACGCAGGTGCGCAAGAACGGCGAGCGCCTGGTGCTCACGCAGGGGCAGGATGTTCTGGAAGAGATCCCACTGGTGCACGTTGACCGGGTGGTGGTGGTGGGGCGTGGGGTGGGCCTTACCACCGCAGCGATGTACGCCCTGGCGCGCAAAGGGGCGGATGTGATCTACCTGACCGGCTCAGGTCGCTATGTTCTGCGCGCCAGTGGCGCGGAACACAGTCACAGCCGGCTGCGCTTTGCCCAGGCGCTGTTTACCGCCAATGCTGGCAAAGCGCTGGAAGCCGCGCGGGCGGTGGTGCTGGGCAAGATTAACAACCAGCATGCGCTGGTACGGCGCAACGCACACGGCGAGGCGTGGGCCGCGACCGGTCTGGCCGGCATGGACGCCATGCGCGCCCGCCTGGGCGCGGCGCAAAATGCTGAAGAACTGCGCGGCATGGAAGGCCAGGCGGCGCGCGAATACTTTGCCATTTTCCGGCGGCTGCTGGCTCCGCCGCCCGGTGGTGGAGCATGGGGCTTCGACCGGCGCGCATATTACCCGCCCACCGACCCGATCAATGCGCTGCTGTCGTTTGGCTATACCCTGCTGCTCAACGATATGATCGCCGCGTGCCAGACGATTGGCCTGGACCCGTACCTGGGATGCTTCCATGCGATTGATTACGGCCGGCCTTCCATGGCGCTGGACCTGGTGGAAGAGTTCCGCCCGGTGATCGTCGATTCGCTGGTCCTGCAGGTAGTCAACCGGCGCATGATCAGCCCGAATGATTTCACCGACACGCTGGCGCAAGACGAAGAGGATGAAGACGAAGGCCAGGTTGCCACCGAACCGGCCGCGCCGCGCAAGGGGGTATACCTGCGCAAAGAATCACGGCGCAGGTGGCTGCAGTGGTATGAGGAGCGGGTGAGCGAAGAGACGGCCTACGCCCCCGGTGGGCGCACCACCTACCGGCGCATGTTTGGATTGCAGGCCGAAGCTATGGCGCGGCTGGTGTTGGGTGAGGCCGGCAACTATACTGCGTTAATGGTGCGCTAATGGATGTGGAGCGGACGGGGTGAAGCAGTTTGTGCTGGTAAGCTATGACATTTCCAGCGACCGGAGGCGGTTGAAGGTGATGAAGCTGCTGGAAGGCTACGGGGATCACGTGCAGTTCAGCGTGTTCGAATGCCGGCTGGAGCCGGGCGATCTGGATACCTTGCGCCGCAAGCTGAAAAAGCTGGCCGGCAGGCAAGACAGCGTGCGCCTGTATTACCTGGGCCAGAATGATGTAGGCCGCATTGAGATCATTGGCACCGGGATGGTGCTGCCGGAACGCGGGGTGTTCCTGTTCTGATCAGCGCTTGCCCTGAATGGTTAGCAAGTCCTGAGCGCCGGACACAGCGCCAATGATACGCGGGTTAAGTCTCACCTTCGATCCTCAGCCGACCGCAGGTGGCGGCCGAAATTGCCGGCCAAGGCGAAAGGTGCGGCCGCAGGTGCCGAAGATGGCGCCAATGATACGCGGGTTAAGTCTCACCTTCGATCCTCAGCCGACCGCAGGTGCCGGCCGAAATTGCCGGCCAAGGCGAAAGGTGCGGCCGCAGGTGCCGAAGATGGCGCCAATGGATACGCGGGTTAAGTCTCACCTTCGATCCTCAGCCGGCCGCAGGTGCCGGCCGAAATTGCCGGCCAAGGCGAAAGGTGCGGCCGCAGGTGCCGAAGATGGCGCCAATGATACGCGGGTTAAGTC
>JBDHWQ010000042.1:0-10856 GCA_039810245.1 Longilinea sp.
TTGCTGTCCGGGCTGAAGAAGCGCAGGGTGAAGGTGCGCTGTGGGGTGTGCCACTCCAGGAACATGGCCCCATCCGCTTCGTAGCGCTCGTTGATCATCGAGCCGGTCACCAGCAGGCCGCCGGCATCACCGACCTTCACCATTTCCATCGCTTCGGGCGGGTAGCCGTCCCACACCGTGCGCGGGTCGCGGTCGGTTTGGATGACGATCAGGCTGGTGCCTTTCGTGGCGCGCGTGCCGTCCCTCGGCTCGTAATACAGCACCACCAGGCGCATGGATGGGTCGTAGGCGGCGTGGATAAAGGCGAATCCCTCTGGCAGGATGGCCGGCGCGAGCACATCGAAGCCGGCCTGCTCCTCGGCCTGAGCGATGCTCAGATTTTGCAGGTCCAGCCGCAAGGGATAGTCCGGGAAAGCATCGCGTTTACCCATCGCCACTTCCACCATGGCCTGCATGTCGTCCGGTTCCAGGTAGGCCGGGCTGAAGGTTTCGTTGACCCAGAATTCCAGCTCGAAGTAGAAGCCGTCCTGCTGCCAGCGGAAGCTGTGTACCGGCGCGCCGGCTTGCCACTGCTGCCGGTCCGCGCCCGCCGCGGTGAACCAGGATCCGTCCACCACTTCCACCGCCACGCCATCAATTTCCACCTGCGCTACTGCCGCGCTCTGGCCGATCACCTCGCCCGGCGGGGTGGGCTGCTGTGAAAAGATGAACATCTCGCCCGATTGGTACGGGCGGTACTTGTATATTTGCTGCACCAACTGCTCGCCCGGCAGGTAGACCACATTTTCCAGGGCATAGCCGGGGGGCGCGGCGGGCAGTGCGCGGATGGGGTAGGCCACCTGCGGCTGTACGGCCGCAATATCGGCGGTCCACACGCTCGCGTCCGGCCCCTGAGGAGCAATGGTCGGCAAGGGGGTTGTAGTGACCGTGACCACGGGCGTGCCGGCCGCTTCCAGCCCCACGTAGCGCGTCGGCGCGGTCGTGCTGGTTGGCGGGATGGCTTCAGTCGGCTGCCCCGCCGGCAGCGGCAGCGTCTCGCCGCCGGCGCGCTGGAAAAAGCGCAGCACGCCCTGCGCCGCCGCCTGCCCGGGCGGTGTCAGCAGGAACACCAGCGCCAGCAGCCCGGCCAGCAGCGCCAGCTCACCGGTCAGCGCGCGCCGCGCGCGCTGGCGCCGCATGCGGCTCTCCAGCGCCGGCCAGGGGTCATTTTTGGCCGGCATGCCGTCTTCGGCAAGCCTGCGGAGCATATCGCGTTTGCGTTCTTCACTGTCCATCGCGTTTCTCCTCTTTGCGCGGCCCGCCCAGCCAGGCGCGCAGCCGTTCCCGCGCGCGGAACAGCCGCCCCTTCACCGTCGAAAGCGGCAGCCCCAGCGCGCCGGTCATTTCGGCTTCGCTCATCTCCAGGTAATAGCGCAGCACCAGCGCGGCGCGCTGATCGGGCGGCAGCCGCAGCAGCGCAGCACGCACCGCGCCGCGTTCCTCGCCGCGCAGAACCAGCTCTTCGGGTCCCGCGCCGGGGTCAACCAGCCAGCGCGCCAGCGTGGCGGCATCGCTGTCGTCCTCAGCCAGCGTAACAAAACGTTTTTGCTTTCCGGCTGCCTTCACCGCGTCGTTGACCACACTGCGCAGGAACCACGGGCCAAAGCGCTCACCGCGAAGCTGGTCGATGCGCTGCGCGGCGCGCAGAAAAGCGGTCTGAACGATATCCTCCGCCTGGCCCGGGTCGCCCAGCACCAGGAACGCGGCGCGAGTTGCCTGCAGGTGGTAGCGATGTACCAGGAATTCCAGCCCCCGCAGGTCCCCCTGCCGCAGGAGCGTAATCGCCTGTCGTTCTTCCATGCGCATCCTTTCCGATGGCGTAGCCTCTATGTATATGATCCGCTATACCATCCAAAGGTTCGCAAGACTTTTTCCTATTCCCCCGCCGCGGCCTCGTAGCCCTTATCGGGTGGCAGGTTGGGCTGCTGCGCGGACTGCGTGGCGAGCTGGTCGCAGCGCTCATTTTCGGGATGGCCGGTGTGGCCGCGCACCCATTCGAAGCGCACATCGTGGCGCGCGGCGGCGGCCAGCAGCCAGCCCCACAGGTCGGCATTAGGCACCGGCTGGCCGCGGTTAACCCAGCCGCGCTGCTGCCAGCGGCGCGCCGCGCCGCTGCCCAGCCCGTTGAGCAGATAACGCGAATCGGCCACCAGGGTCACGCGGCACGGCTCGTTCAGCGCTTCCAGCGCGGCGATACAGGCCATCAGTTCCATGCGGTTGTTGGTGGTGCGCCGGAAGCCGCCCGACAGCTCCTTGCGCCCGCCACTCGTCACCAGCACCGCGCCCCACCCGCCTGGCCCCGGGTTTCCAATGCAGCCGCCGTCGGTGTAGGCAGTGACCTGCGGCCAGCCGGCGCTTTCCGCGCCATGCGCGGATGGCAGCGGAGGCGCAAACAGCCCCAATTGCTCGTTCTTGGGCGCGGGCTGTTTGCCGGCCAGGAAGTCCTCGGCCTCGGCGCGAGTCGCAAAGCCGCGGTACTCCGCGCCCGCAAAGCTCGCCACCTGCGCGGACGCCTGGTCCCAGGTGGTGTAGATGCCCGGTTTCCGCCCGCGGCGCACGGCATAGTACTTGGGTTTCATGCTGTCATTTTACCGGAAAAGGGGTCACACGCATGGAGCTTTGATCCAATTCGCCTGCCAGGGTATGGGTAAAGGAAAGCATTTTTATCACGAATGACGCGAATGGAACGAATTGCACGAATTGAGCTTAAAAATTTAAGAATAATTCGTGTAATTCGCCCTATTCGTGAAAACAAAGTCCCCGGTGTTTTGCCCGCATCGTCCCGATGTCCTTACGGGAGGGATTTGTGATGAAACTGTCAGGTGGCTAAATTCGTACCATCCATGATAACGCTCTTTACTTCCGGTTAATCAGCACCAGCCCGATGACGCACAGCACCAGCCCGGCCACCTGCGCCAGCGACAGGCGCTCTTTGAACGCCAGCACGCCCACCGGCAGCAGCACCACCGTCACCGCGGCGTTGGTTACCAGCGCCGCCAGGCTGATATTCCACCCGGCGCGGTAGGCCAGCAGGAACGCCATTTCGATGCCCAGGATGGCCACGCCCATGCCCACGCTGGCCCAGTTGAGCTGGCGCAGCGCTTCACCCAGGCCGACCTTGAGCGGGAAAAACGGCAGCAGCGCCAGCGCCAGGATCATGGCGGTGATGTAGGTGACGGTGATGCTGATCAGCGGATGCGCGGCCGGGGCCACCGAACGCGTGACAAGATGATAGACGACCGAGGAAAAGATGGCCAGCGCCATCGAGAAGGCATAGAGCATGGAGGGCACTCGCTTGGGCTGCATCGGATGGGAACGCTATTCGCCGGCGAACGGGACCGGGCGCGCCCAATCCAGGTTGGGGTAAACCGTGCGCCCGTCACGAGCGTCCACCTTGACCGAGACGGCGCTGCCGGGCTGGAGATAGGTCTGCATCACCGGGTCGACGAACCATTCCACCACGCTGGTAAACGGTTCAGCTCCCGGCGGTTCCACCTTGAGCGTCAGGCGCACGTGCAAGCGCTCCCCGGCAGGGCTATCGTTCACCTGTCGCGCGCTGACGATGGTGGCCGCGGCCGGCGCCGCGCCCTGCATACGCGCTTCTAGCGCCTCGCGCTCGTCCAGTGCCTTGTGGTAGGCGCGCACCTGGATGATGCGCAGCACCACCGCCAGCACCAGCGGTATGGCGATCAGAAAGATCAGGAACAGCAGCGCCATCGAAAACAGGTCCATCGAAAAGCACTCCCTTACCGTGTCATGATAAAGCGCGAAACCCGCAGCACGATGGCGCGCGCGAACGGCAGGCGCAGCAGCAGCACAATGGCGCGGTTGACCGCGCCAGGCACGAACACCACCTCGCCGCTGCCCAGCGCGCGCAGCGACTGCTCCACCACCGCATCCGCCTGCATCCATAGAAAAGCCGGCAGGTTGGCGCGGCGCACTTCCGGCAGGGTGTTATGGAACTCGGTGACGGTGAAGCCCGGGCACAGCGCCTGCACCTGCACGCCGGTCCCCTGCAGTTCGGCCGCCAGCGATTCGGCCAGGTTGTTGAGGAACACCTTGGATGCGGCGTAAATGGCATTGGCATGGATGGGCAGGAAAGCGGTCAGCGACGAAGTGAAGATCACGCCGCCGCGCCCGCGGGCCACCATGCCGGGCAGCGCGGCGCGGGTGAGCGCGACGCTGGCCTCGTCGTGCAGCCGCACCAGGGCTGCCAGCCGGTCGGCGTCCACCTGGTCAAAGCGGCCCACCAGCCCAAACCCGGCGTTGTTGACCAGCAAGTCGAACTGCCCGGCCTGGATGGCACGCTCCACCAGCCGCCGGTCCGCGTCCGCCGCGAGGTCGGCTGGAAGGGTATAAACCGGCAGTCCGTAGCGCTCGTGCAGCTCAGCCGCCAGGCTTTCCAGCAGTTCGGCGCGCCGCGCCACCAGCGTCAGCTCGTAGCCGCGCGCGGCAAGCTGGCGAGCAAACGCCGCACCGATGCCGCTGGATGCGCCGGTGATCAACGCCCTGCCCGAGCGCTGCAGGTAACGCCCCTCGCGCAAACGGTAGCGCTGGCTCCACAGGGCCATCAGCCCCGCGCCCAAGCCCAACCACAACAGCCTAGATGTGCGGTGAGATTGCGTTTCAGGCATGCGAAGTATCTCCCAATTCAAGGTTACCAGTCCACGAAGGAATTATAACCCCGGCGCAATCCCGCCCGCGGCGCTTCCGTCATCATAATCGTGACCACCCGAGACTCCGGGTGGTCACGCTATCAACTTCCCTTAGCGCGACAGCCAGCGCTGCAGCACAATCTGGACCAGCAGCAGCACCACCGGCAGAACGGCGGCGGATATGAACCCGGTGAGCGTGGCGGTGCGCCAGGGCAGCGTGGGGATATCATCCAGCCGCTTGCGCTCAAGATCCAGGCTAGCCAGCGCCTTATTGAGCGCGTCCATCTGCGCCAGGTCGCCCTCATCTAACTGCTGGTGCAGGCGCGCCAGCGCAGCTTCCACGCGGCGCTGGTGCTGCGCCAGCAAAGCGCGCTTTTCCAGCACCAGGTGGCGGTTGATCGCCCGCAGCGGCAGGGCGAACGCCGCCAGCGCAAACAGCAGCATCAGCACGGCAAAGACCAGCATCATCCCGGGCGCCAGCCGGAACGGGAACAACAGAAACGTCACGCCCATCAGGACGATCCAGGCGATGCCGGTCTGCGCGGTCAGGCGTGAGAAAGCGTAAGCCGGGTCGAGAGCGAACAGATCGAAGCGCTTTACCTGCTTAACCGTGCGGTGGATGAGCGACAATTGGCGCAGCGAGTGGTAGTACACTACCCCGCCGGTGGAATAACAGATCACGCATTCGATCATATTGGCCAGCAATGAGGCCGGAGTAAGCCCGGCCTGAAACAGGCTGTCCCAGTACAGGTAGGTACCCATCAGGGCCACCGCTGCCCATAGCAGGCCGGTAGCAATCGCTCCGCGCGGTGGCATGGTGGTGAACTCGGCTTTTAGCCGGGCAAACGCCTCATCGTCCAGTTGCAGCAGCGGCCGGAAAGCGGTCAGCACGGTGCGCGAGGTGTGGTTGAGGTAGGTCATGATCGCCATCGTCATCCACTGCCAGAACGGAAAGATGAACAGAATGCCGGTAAAGGCCGGCGCTATCATCCCGCTTTCGGCCCAGAAGATGGCGTGGTTGATCGCGCTTTGCAGCAAAAAAAGCGCCAGGTATATCAGCCAGTAGGGCAGCGGTTGGCGCTCTACAAAGCGCAGGAAACGGTCAATATAACTGGGCGGGAAGACCCGGACGACGCCGGAAACAGGTTGAGCTTGCTCGATATGGCTCATCGGTCGAACCCCTCGAATGCAACAGGCAGGGTAAATGCAATATCGGGCTGCGAGGTTGAATCGACCGTGGCTGGCGACCCGCGCGATGGTTTGCAGTGGATTGATGTCGTTATAGCCACATTTCCATCACGATGCAATCGATTGTCACATCTTTGTGGGACAATCCCTATGGCGCGCAGGCCAGATCGCTCAGCGTCGCGGCAGCCTCAGGTGCGGCGGTGTGCGCGGCGATGCGGCCCCACAGCTTGCACAGGATCGGCCGCATCAGCGGGGTGATGGCATCCGATTCGCGCGTCAGCTCGCCGGCGCGCCCCCAGTTGCCCACGTGAGCGTAGCCCTCGATGAACGGCAGGCGCTCCATCGGGTCATTGGGGTAATCGCTGCCTGCAAAAGCCTGGTCGCCCAGCCGCGCCACGGCTGCCCAGTCGCCCTGCTGGCGCGCCAGGTCGGCCTGCTCGAAGAAATAGCACCAGCCGCGCGCCGGCTCCGGGCCAAAGATTTCCGGCGTCAGCGCCGCCGGGCTGCCGGCGGGCAAAATCCACCCGGGGTTGGAAAGCGGCGCGGCCTGGCGCATCAGCTCGGGCAGCATCGGGTTGGCCGCGTCCAGGTCCGGCTCGAGCACGCGCAGGCAGCCCGGCGGGCTGAAAGTGATCGCCACCATCTGGTCGGTGGAGCCGCGGAAGGTCGCCGCCAGATAATCCTGCTCGATCGGCTGGCCGGGCTGGAACAGCGGCCGGCGCTCGGAACGCACTGAAGCGAAGTAGAACATGTAGGGCATCGTTCCGGCCGGCGCGTCCGCCCCGTAGACCCAGTTGAGCGGCCCGGCCAGCGAGTTATCGCTGTAATAGCGCAGCGGCAGGTTGCTGGAAAGCAGCGTGGTTCCCGGCTGCAGCGCGGGCATGCGCCACTGCATCTGCCAGAAAAGCGTATTGTGCATCTTCCAGTCCCGCTGGTACGAGACGCCCTGCTGGAACTGGTAGCCCACCGCCGCGGCGGCCAGCAGCGCCACCAGCCCGGCGCGATACAGCCTGCGCCCCGGGATCAGCCCGATCAGCCCGGTGACGGTCAGGCTGGCGCCCAGCAGAAAAGGCAGCGTAAAGCGGTTATTGGGGTAATCCAGGTGGATGACCAGCCGGGTGAGCCAGAAGGGCGGCCCGGCCAGCAGCAGCCCCAGCAGCCCCAGCCCCAACGCGGTGCGTGGCCAGCGGCGTTCATCGCTGTCGCTGCGCGATGCACGTAGCAGCAGGAACAGCCCCACCAGCGCCAGCGCGGCCAGCGTCACCGCGGCCCAGGCGGCCAGCGAGCGAGCGCCCAGCCCGGCAAAGTTGGCCGGGAAAAACGGCCGCGCCCAGGCTGCCAGCGTCACCTGAAACAGGTCGCGCAGCGCCCCGCCGATCAAAGACCCCAGCGCCGCCAGCGGCGCGGCGCGCACCTGGTCCATCAGGCCGATGTCGTAGTTTTGCGTCTGGTAACGGAAGAAAAATGCGCGCCACAGCGCCACCCCCATGAACAGCGCCAGGTAGGGCAGGCTGTGCCGCAGCGCGCGCCGCACCAGCGCGCCGCGCCGGGGAGCATCCGGCGCTTCCCAAACCACCGCGCCGATCAGCGCAGCGCGCAGCAGCTCGAGGGTGAAGAAGTATTCCATCGCCATCAGGTTGACCAGCGAGAGCACCAGCGCCAGGATGGTGAGAACCACCGCGACCATCGGGGCCGGTTTTGCGCTTTGGAAAGCAATGCCCTCTTCCTGCACCACAGCCTTCGACAGGCGCAGGCTGCCGCCTGGGTTTGTTTGGCGGTTTTGGAGAATCCGCACCGCCTTCAGGCAGGCCCACAGCGAGAGCAGGAACGCACTGAGCACCACGAAGAAATGCCCGTATAGCATCCCGGCCGGCTGCTGGGTGAAGCCCGGATAAACCAGGAACAGCAGCGCAGCCCACAGCGCCGGGGCCGGGCTGCGCGGCCACACCTGGCGCAGCGCGCCCCACGCCGCGAAGGCCGTCATCCAGCGCCAGAACAGTCCGAAAAGCTGCCAGTGCCAGGGCACAAAGCCCAGAAGCGGCGTCGTCAGGCGGTAGATCATGCCCCAGTAGGGGCGGTTGGTGGAAAAATAGCGCGCCAGCCCATCCGGGCCCAGGCGGTGCGCAATCCAGGTCATGGGCCACTCATCCCAGTACAGGCCCAGGAACGGGAACAGGAGCCCATAGGCCAGCACGGCCACGCCGGCCAGCAGCAATGGCGGCGCAGCGGGATGATCCAGCAGGCGGCGCGCGCGGGCGATCATGGCGTTTTGGGTTCGGCGGCGGTTTCGCGCGGCCCGGCTTCAGGCATGCGCGGGCGGCCCAGCACGCGCCGCACCAGGTAAATCGGCCGGCCTTTGACTTCCTGGAAGATGAAGCCCACGTACACGCCGATAAAGCCCAGGGTGATCATCAGCGTGCCGCCGATCACCAGCAGCACAAACATCAGCGACGACCAGCCCGGGGCCAGCCCGCTGACGTCGCCCCGCACCCAGAACGACAGCACGTACACCATCTCAGCCAGCGCCAGCAGGAGCAGCAGCACGCCCAGCGAAATGCCGATATACAGCGGTACCAGCGAGAACGAGAACACCGCGTCGCCGGCCAGGCGCATCATCTTGCCCAGCGAATATTTAGAGCGACCGCCCATGCGCTCGGGCTGGCGGTAGGGCAAGATCACCGCGCGGTAGCCGCTCCACGCCACCATGCCGCGCAAAAAGCGGTGGTACTCGCGCATCTGGCGCAGCGCGTCCACCACCGGGCGCGCCAGCAGGCGGAAATCGGCCGATCCGGGCAGGATGCGCGTGTTACCGATGCGGTTGAGCAGCCGGTAAAACAGCGCCGAGGTGGCGTGCTTGAATGACCCTGCGCTGGCCTCATCCGCGCGCTGGGTGAGCACCACCTCGTAGCCGGCCTCGGCCAGCCGCAGCATCTCGGCCAGCAGCGCGGGCGGGTGCTGCCCGTCGCCGTCCATGCTGATCACGTAATCGCCGGTCGCGGCGTCCAGCCCGGCGGTCAGCGCCGCCTGGTGACCAAAGTTGCGGCTGAGCTCCAGCACCGCCACGCGGCTGTCCTCGGCTGCCAGCCGGGCCAACAGCGCACCGCTGGCATCCGTCGAGCCGTCGTTGACGTACAGGAAGGTGAAGGCGTAGGGCAGCGCGTCCACCGCCGCGCAAAGCTGCGCGTGGAAATCAAGCAGGCAGTCCTGCTCGTTATAGATCGGGATGACGATATCCACCGCGGTAGGGGTCACAGGATTCCATCCGTGCCAGGAGTGCGCGCGCCCGCGCCGCGCTAAGTATACCAGAGCATGAGCGGCTATAATCCAGTTATGCGCCCTGCCCTGCTCGCCCGCCTGCTGATCCTGCCCGTGCTGGCCTGGAACGTCCAGTGCGCCGCGGCATTCCTGCTGTGGCCGGAAGCCTATGCCCCCGGTTTTGGGCTGGCGGGCGTGCCCGGCGCGGCGGCGGTGCGCGGCATGGGCATCCTGTTCCTGATGTGGAATGTGCCCTACGCGGTGGCCGCGTGGAACCCGCTGCGTTGGCGCGTGTCGCTGCACGAAGCCGCGGCCATGCAGGCCATCGGGCTGCTGGGCGAAAGCCTGCTGCTGGCCGGGCTGCCCGCGAGCGAAAATCTCCTGCGCGCCAGCGTGCTGCGCTTCGTGGTCTTTGATGCCGCCGGGCTGCTGCTGCTGCTGGCTGCCGTAGTGCTGGTAGCCCGCCAAAAACCGTAACGAAAATCGGATGGTCAGAATGATAAAATCTTCGTACAATAGAGCGCAGAAGCACGCATCCAAGCAGTCGCAAATGATTAAGGAGCAGTAGCCATGACCATTTTCACCGGGCGCCCCGCCCCGGAGTTTACGCTGCCGTCTCACCTGGGGAAAGACATCAGCCTGAGCGATTACCGCGGAAAGAATGTGGTGCTGGCCTTCTTCCCCCAGGCTTTCACCCCCACCTGAACGGTGCAAATCCCTTCGTACGAGGCCGAAAAGGATCGTTTCGAAGGGTTAAATACCCAGGTCCTGGGTATCAGCACCGATCCGGTTCCTTCGCTGGCGGCCTGGGCCGAAAGCCTGGGCGGCATCAACTACCCGCTGCTCAGCGACTTCTGGCCGCACGGGCGGGTGTCCGAGCTGTACGGCGTGCTGCGCCGCAAAGACGGTTTCACCGAGCGCGCCCTGGCGGTGATCGACGCGCAAGGCATGCTGCGCCACATCGAAATCCTGCCGTTTGACGAACTGCCCAACAACGAAGAACTGCGCAAGGTCATCCGCCAGGTGGACCCGGCCGCCGCGGCGAAGGAGCCGGCTGATAATCGCCCGCGCACCGCGCTGCCGAGCGGCGGGGTGGTGATGTACTGCACCAAGTGGTGCCCCGACTGCAAAAAGGCGCGCATCTGGCTGGCGGAAAAGAAAATATCCTTTATCGAAGTCGATATTTACGACACCCCCGGCGCAGAAGAGCAGGTGCGCGCATGGTGCGGCGGCAAGATGATCACCCCCACTTTCGATATCGACGGCACCATCATCCGCGATTTCGACCGCATGCGCCTGACCGAAGTGCTGCGGATCATCGACTTTTAGGAGCAGGGCCATGACCATGCGCGTGGATATGATCGGCGTGTTTGTGGCGGACATGCGCGCCACCGTGGCTTTTTACCGCGACGTGCTGGGTGTGGAAGTGGAGTGGGACGGGCAGAGCCCATATGCCGAGTGCAAGGTGGATGGCACGCGGCTGAGCTTTTACGAGCGCGGCCAGCTTCCCGGGCTGCTGGGCGTGGCGCCGGGCTACCCCGCGGGCGTCAATGGCACGTTTGAGATTGCCTTCGACTATCCCACCTCGGCCGCGCTGGACGCCGGGTTTGCGCGCATCACCGCCGCCGGCGCGCGCGCTCTCTATCCCCCGCGCGATGAGCCCTGGGGCATGCGCTCCTGCTACATCCTCGACCCCGACAGTAACCTGATCGAGCTTAC
>JBDHWQ010000043.1:0-10509 GCA_039810245.1 Longilinea sp.
ATGCGCTCGCTGGCCACCGACCTGATCCGGCTGGCGGTGCGCGTGCTGGGCCCCGGCGAGTGGAACGCGCGCATCATCCCGGCGCTGATTGGCGCGCTGAGCGTGCCGCTTCTGTACCTGCTGCTGCGGCGCTGCCTGGATCGCCCCGGTGCGTTGATGGCCGGGCTGCTGTTGGCGCTCTCCCCCTGGCACCTGTACTGGTCGCAGAACGCGCGCTTTTACACGCTGCTGTTCCTGTTTTTCAACGCCGGTCTGCTATTCTTCTACCTGGGGCTGGAGCTTGACCGGCCATGGCTGATGCTGGCTTCGCTGCTGCTCTTCGGGCTGGCAGCACGCGAGCGGCTGGCGGCGCTGATGGGCATGCCCGCGCTGGTGGTTTACCTGCTGGCCCTGCCGCTGCTGCGGCTGGAGCGCCCACGCGGGCTGAACGCGCGCAACCTGTTGCTGTTCTTCGGCCCGGCGGCGCTGGCCACGCTGTGGATGCTGCTGCCCTTATTGCGCAACCTCAGCGGCTGGATGGCCGGGTTTGGCTGGCGCAATAATTCGCCCTTCTTCCTCCTGGCCGGCACGCTGTATTATGTCGGTCTGCCGCTGGCGGCGTTTGCTGCGGGGGGAGCGCTGCTGGCGCTGCGGCGCGGCAGCCGGCTGGCGGTGCTGCTGCTGTTCAGCGCCGTGCTGCCGCTGGTGGAGATTATGCTGCTCTCGCTGGCACAGTACGCGGCTAACCGCTACATCTTCTTCTCGCTGTTTAGCTGGGTGGCGCTGGCCGGCCTGGGGTTTGAGTCGCTGCTCGCGGCCCTGCCACGCCCCAGTCAGCGCGCCGGGCTGCTGGTGGCGCTGGCGCTGCTGGCGGCCTACGCCGGCGAGAATTTCCTGTATTTCACGGTGCAAAAAGGAAACCGCGACGACTGGCGCGCCGCGCTGCAGTACATCGATGCCAACGCGCAGCCGGGCGATACTGTCTTCGCGCGCGATCTCGACATCGCCCAGTATTATCTGGACGAAGAACGCTACGATATCCTCACCTGGGACCTGGAGCCGCCGCCCGGCGCGCAGCGGGTATGGTATGTGGAAGATATGATTGTGGCCGAGCAGTTTCCCGCCCGGCTGTCGCGCGTGATGCAGGAAGCGCGACCCATGGCGGAATTTGACGTGCGCCTGCCGGCCCGCACCTACCGAATGCGCGTGTATTTTGAGGCAGCCCCATGAAAGCACGTCACACCAAAACGCCTGTTCTGGTGGCGCTGGCTGTGGCCGGCGTTGTATCCATCGGCTATTATGTGAGCTGGTGGGCGGTGGATGGGCGTTATCGCTCACCACTGCTCTTGCTGGTGCTGGCCGCCGCGCTGGTGTACATCACCATGCAGCTTGCCGCCAACTGGGTGCTCAACCTGCTGGCCGTCCAGGCCCCGCTGCCCAGCCCGGAACGCAATGGCTTCACCGTCGACGTGTTCATCACCGCTTATGATGAACCGGTGGAAATGGTGCGTTTTGCGCTGTCCGCCGCGCGCCGGCTGCACGGCGATCATAAGATTTACCTGCTGGATGACGGCAATAACCACGAGCTGCAGGTCCTGGCGGCGCAGATGGACTGCGGATATCTCACCCGCGAAAACAATGCCGACGCCAAAGCTGGTAACGTGAACGCGGCGCTGCGCCGCACCCATAGTGACATCATCGCCATCTTCGACATCGACCACGTGCCCCAGCCGGATTTCCTTGACCGCAGCCTGGGGTATTTCAACGATCCGCGCATGGGCTTCGTGCAGGTCATGCTCACTTTCCGTAACTTTGAGGAAAGCTGGGTGGCGCGCGCGGCCATGGAGAGCAGCCTGGAATTCTATAACCCCACCTATCTGGGCGCCAACCGCCTGGGCGCGGCCACGCTGATGGGCAGCAACGCGCTCATCCGCCGCACGGCGCTGGCATCCATCGGCGGCTACCGCCCCGGACTGGCCGAAGACCTGGCTACCTCGGTGGCGCTGCACGCGGCCGGCTGGCGCAGCGCCTACGTGCCCGAGCCGCTGGCGCCGGGGTTGAGCCCCAGCAGCCTGGCAGCCTGGTCGATCCAGCAGCTCAAGTGGGCGCGCGGCGTGTTCGAGCTGCTGATCACCGCCTACCCGCGCAAGTTCTGGCGGCTTGCCCCTGGCCAGCGTCTTTCGTACGCCGTGCGCATGACCAAGTACTGGATCGGCCCGGCGGTGTTCGTGCACCTGGCTGCCACCATCGTGGCGCTGTTTTTGGGGGATGCCCCCACACGCGCTGCCTTCCATAGCTACCTGCTGCACATCGGGCCACTCCTGGCGGTGGATATGCTCATCCGCGGCTACACGCTGCGTTGCAACCGTCACGCCGAGCTGCCACCCACCAGCCTGCTGGGCGCGGTGGTATTGATCTATGCCAGTTGGCCGGTTTACCTGCTGGCCTGGACGCTGGCAGTGCTGCGAACCCCCCTGCGCTTTATGCCCACGCCCAAAAATGCGAGCCAGCGGCTCAGCTTCCTGTGGCTGCTGCCCCAGTTCGTCTCGCTGTTGCTGCTGCTGGCCGGCGTGCTGCATACCACCCTGGTGTTAGGCCACCCACTGTCCGCGCTGCTGGCGTTCGCCGCCGGTCAGGCGCTGCTGCAGTTTGTGCTGCTGCTGCGCTGGGTGCAGGCTGACCTGCTGGCGCGGGCGCCCAAACACAGGCCATCTTCTGCCCGCTAAGGCCGCATGACTGCCACCATCCTCGACCTCGATTTCGAAACCCTGCCGGACCGAACGGTGCTGCCGGAGCAGTACCACCAGGCGAGCGCGCTGGTGCGCATCGGCGGGCGGCCGGCAGCGTGGGTGCGCGTTCCGGTGACCGGTGGCGCGGTCACTGCCGCGGCGGTCATCAATGCCGTGCGCGCCCAGGCCGAGCCGGCTTTTTGGGCGGCGTTGGCGCGCCGGCGGATGGGCGTCGCGGAATCTCAGCCGCAATCACCTGCTGGCTGGCCGCGGGCGACGGTAGCCGTATGCACCCGCGACCGCCCGGCTGACCTGCGTCGCTGCCTGGAAAGCCTTATGCGCCTGCCGGATGATGGGCAGGAAATCCTGATAATAGACAGCGCCTCGAACACCGGGGAAACACGCAGCGTGGTTGCCGAGTTTGCCACCGTGCGCTACCTGCGCGTGGAGCGCCCGGGCCTCAACGTAGCGCGCAATGCCGCGCTGCACAGTGCCACCGGCGATATCGTGGCGTTTATCGACGATGATGCCGTGGCCGATACGGGCTGGCTGCGCGCGCTGGTGGGCGCCTTTGCCAACCCCCTGGTACTGGCCGCCACCGGCCTGACGCTGCCGCTGGAGCTCGAAACCCCGGCGCAGGAAGCTTTCGAAGCCTTCACCCCGTTCAATCGCGGGTTCACCCCGCGCACGTACACGCGCGGCAACATCCACCCGCTGGCAGCCGGCAAAGCCGGAGCCGGGGTCAACATGGCCGTGCGGCGCGAAGCGCTGCTGCGCGTGGGCGATTTTGACATAGCCCTGGATGCGGGTACGCCCACCTGTTCGGGCGGGGAAAGCGAGTATTTCGCGCGTATCATCCGCGCCGGGTATCGAATTTCCTACACGCCAGATGCGCTCAACTGGCACTGCCACCGCCGCACGCCCGCCGAGCTGCGCCGCGCGGTGTATGGCTACGGGGTCGGTATCTACGCCTTCTGGTTCTCGCGCCTGTTAGCGGGGGAACTGGCCGTGCCGCTGCTAGCCGCCATCTGGTTCTGGCGCGACCAGTTCCCCGGCATGCTGCGCTCGCTGCTGCGCCGCCCTGGCGCGCCGCCCTGGCCGCTGCCGCTGGACGCGCTGCGCGGCTGCCTGGCCGGCCCGGGCGCGTACCTGCGCGCGCGGCGCGCGGCGAGCAAGGTGACCGCGTGAACCCGCTACCCCGCCTCAGCGTGATCATCGCCACGCGCGCTGCCCCGCCCGTGCTGGAACAGACGCTCGCCAGCCTGGCGCGGCAGACGCTGCCTGCCGCGGAATATGAAATCCTGATTGTGAGCGGCGCCGCGCCCGAGGAAGCACTACGGCGCGTGCCCGCTGGTTTCCCGGCTGCGCTGCGCGTGCTGCACCAGCCGGGCGACACCGCCGGCGTGCGCCGCAACGCCGGCGCGGCCGCTGCGCGGGGAGCGCTGCTGGTATTTCTGGATGACGACATGCAGGCCAGCCCGGGCTTTTTGGAAGCGCACACACTGGCGCACCAGAATGCCGACCCGCGCAGCGTGGTGATCGGCAGCCTGAACTCAGTCTTTCATCCGCGCGCCGGTGGTGGAGCACTTGCGTGGCACGCGCTCGACCTGCGCGACTGGTGGGAAGACGCCTTCGCGGAAATGGCACAGCCCGGCCACCGGTTTGCCTTCACAGACCTGTTCGCGGGCAATTTCTCGCTGCCGGCGGTGCTGTTTGCGCAGGCAGGCGGGTTCGACCCCACCTACCCCTGCCGCGATGATTTTGAGCTGGGTTACCGGCTGCTGCAGGCCGGAGCGCGCTTCAAATTTTGTCCGGCGGCGCGCAGCCTGCACCTCGATGCCACCACTTTTCCACGCAGCCTGGAGCGCAAGCGCGCTGAAGGCCAGGTGGATATGCAGCTTGCGCGGCGCTACCCCGAACTTGCCCCCGAGCTTCCCTTTACGCCCCAGGTGGATGGCCAGGCTCGGCCGGTGCGCGCCCTGCGCGAAATCATCCGGCGTTGGCCCGGGTTGGGGCGCGCGCTGCAGCGTTTGGGCTTGACGCTGGCCGCCATTGCTGAGGCGTTCGACCTGCGCGGCCTGTGGCGCCAGGCGTCGGCCGGGCTGCTGACCGTGGCCTATTGGGATGGCATTTTTCGCGAAACGCGCAATTGGGCCGAGATCCGCGAACTTGCCGGTGGGCCGCCCACCTCGCCCCTTCCCGCGCTCGATCTGTCGCGCGGCATCCAGGCAGCGGAAGCGGCGCTGGAGCAGGGTTGTTTCACCGGCACGCGCCTTACCTGGCACGGGTACCCGCTGGGTTGCATCCCCGCTCGCGCCGGGGCTGAGCCGCTGCGCGCGGAGCACCTGCGTGCCTGGCTGGCCGGCCCCGGGGCGCTGCCCACTGCACGAGCGCAGGCAGCATTCGCCGCGTTGGGCGTTGAAGATGACGAAGCGTTCGATTTTGCATCGTATACCGCGCCAGAAGCCGGCGACTGGGTAGATTTTGACGCGCAGCTCAAAAATCACAAACCCGCCAGCCTGCTGATGCCCGCTGTCGTGACCGATCTTGACCTGGCGGATGGATTGCCTGCTTTGCAGGCTGCTATTTCCCGCGCGCAGCCTGCCCTGCCGCTGCGCGTCCTGCTGCGCAGGCACGGCGCGCCGGTGGCGTGGGTGCACCTGACCGGCGCTGCTGCCCCGCACCGCCCGGAAGAGCTGATCCACGCCATCCTCACGCAGGCTTGCCATGCTGCGCTGCTGGGCGCGCCGCCCGCGCCGCTTTCCAACCCCACGGCCGATATCAGCGTTGTGGTGTGCACGCGCGGGCGCGTTGACATGCTGCATAACTGCCTGCGCGCGCTGCAAAATCAGAGCATGCCTGCGCGCGAGATCATCGTGGTAGATAACGCCCCGCTGGATGACCGCGCCCGGCGGCTGGCAGGCGAGCTGGGCGTGCGCTACCGGACGGAAGAGCGCCCCGGACTGGATTTCGCTCGCAACCGCGGCGCGCAGGCGGCGACCGGCAGCATCGTGGCCTACGTGGATGACGATGCGTGCCCGGCCGCGGATTGGATCGCAGCGCTGGCGCGCGCCTTTGACAACCCCGATAGTATGGCCGTAACTGGCTTTGTGGCCCCGGCCGAGCTGGACACACCCGCCCAGTGCCTGTTTGAGTGGGAGTATGGCGGCATGGGCCACGGCTTTGTTTCCCACCTGCACCGCCGCGACCTGATGGAACAGGCCGGGCTGCTGTGGGCCAGCGGGTTTGGGGTTGGGACGAACATGGCCTTCCGCCGCGCAGTTCTGCTACAATCAGGTGGGTTCGACCCGGCGCTGGACGTGGGCGGGCCGGCCGGCGGCGGCGGCGACGTGGAAATGTTCCACCGCCTGGTGGCCGCGGGTCACGCCCTGCGTTACGAGCCGGCCGCGCTGGTGTGGCACACCCACCGGCGAGATCTTGCCGCGCTGCGCCGGCAGCTATTCAACAACGGCCGTTCCTTTGGCGCCTACCTGCTCACCTGCGCCGCGCGCCGCAGCGTGCCCCTGGGAAGTATCGCCGCGTTTGCCCTGTTCGATTGGGCCGGCGGCTGGCTGCTGCGCCGGCTGCTGATTCCTGGCAAGCTGCCGCGCAGCCTGGTGCTGGCAGAAATTTTGGGCGCGATCCTCAGCCCGCTGGCCTACTGGCGCGCCCACCGCCGCGTGAAAAACATGTCATGACAACTGCCACCCTGATCCACTACCGCGATCTACTTATTGAGCTGGTGCAGCGCGATATGCGCCTGCGCTATAAGCGCTCGCTGCTGGGCGTGCTGTGGTCGCTGCTCAACCCGCTGCTGCAGCTGGCGGTGTTCTCGCTCATCTTTGGTCTGGTGCTGCCGCTCAACATCCCGCATTTCCCCGTGTTCCTGTTTACCGGGCTGCTGGCGTGGAACTGGTTCCAAACCTCGCTGGTGGAAGCCACCGGGGCCATCGTGGATAACCGCGAGCTGATCCGCCGTCCGGGGTTCCCCACCGTGGTGCTGCCGCTGGTGCCGGTAACTACCAACCTGCTGCACCTGCTGCTGGCACTTCCGGTACTGCTGGTTTTTGTGGTTGCCAGCGGTATCCCGCTGCGCCTGGCGCTGCTGGCATTGCCGGCGGTGCTGGCGGTACAGTTTCTGGTTACCCTTAGCCTGGCGTATGGCGCGGCTGCCCTGCACGTGCGCTTCCGCGATACGCGCTACCTGCTGGGGATTGCTTTGCTTTTGGGTTTCTACCTGTCGCCGGTGTTTTACGATCCGGCCGCCATCCCGGCCGCGTACCAGGCTGTCTACCGTCTTAACCCGATGGTCAGCCTGATCGAGGCGTACCGCGCGCTTCTGCTGCACGGCCAGCTCCCCGCACCAGGGCCGCTGCTGATCTGGGCCGGCATTGGCGCGGCCGTGCTGCTGCTGACCGTGCGCATGTTCCAGCGCATGAGCGTGCATTTTGCCGAGGAGCTGTAGATGGCCGCCATCCACGTCCAGCAGGTGAGCAAATCCTTCCGGCGTTACGACCGTAACCGCCCGTTCACGCTGCAAGAGGCGGCTCTGCGCGGTTTCCGCGGCCTGGCACCCCAGGATGCATTCTGGGCGCTGCGGGATGTTTCACTGCAGGTTACCGGCGGCGAAATGCTGGGGGTCATCGGGCGCAATGGCGCGGGCAAGACCACCCTGCTGCGGCTGGTGGGCGGCATCGGCCTGCCGGATCGTGGCAACATCCGCGTCGATGGCCGCCTGGGCGCGCTGATCGACCTGGGCGCGGGCTATCACCCCGAGCTGACCGGCCGCGAGAATATCTATCTCAACGCGGTGATCTCCGGGCTTACCCGCCGCGAAACGCGTGGCGTGCTGGACGAGATCGTTGCCTTTGCCGAGCTGGAAGATTTCATCGACAGCCCGTTGCGCACCTACAGCAGCGGCATGCAGCTGCGGCTGGCGTTCGCCGTGGCGGTAAACGTGCGCCCGCAGGTGCTGCTGGTGGACGAAGTGCTGGCGGTGGGCGACCTGGGCTTCCAGCGCAAATGCCTGGAGCGCATCCAGAGCCTGCGCGAAGATGGCGTGGCGATTTTGTATGTGACCCATGACCTGGAACAGGCGCAGCGCTCGTGCGACCGGCTGATCTGGCTCAACAAGGGCCGCGTGGCGGCCAGCGGGCAGCCGGCCGGGGTGGTGGAGAGCTACCGCAGCGCCATCCACCACAGCACGCAGCAGAATACCCCTACCGCGGCCGCGGTGGATGATGCCGGTATACTGGAGCTCAACGTCAATCGCTTCGGCTCGCAGGAAGTGGCGCTTTCCAACGTGCGCCTGCTTTCACTCGCCGGCCAGCCGGTGACCACGCTGCCCCCCGAGCTCGGGCTGCGTGTGTGCATGGATTGGGTCGCCGCGCAGCCGCCGCGTGGTGAGGTGATCTTCAGCGTGGCGGTCCACAGCGCGGATGGCGCGCTGCTCAGCGAGGTATTTTCTCCGCCCACCACGCTGCGCGAACCGTCCGGCCAGGTACAGGCTACGCTGGAACGGCTGGACCTGGCCCCCGGCAGCTATGCCGTGGTGGTAGGCGCGTACCCCGCCGATTGGGCCTACGCCTACGATTATCACTGGCTGGTGTACCCGCTGGCGGTCGAAACCGCCCCCGAAGGCAAAGGCCCCCTGCGCCCACCGTATCATTGGGATTGAATGCAATGATATACAATTCATGGCATGGCTTACGATACTCCCCTTTCTTATCGTTCACTTGTGATTTACGAGGTATTTCCGCGCAACCACTCTCCGCGCGGTGACTTTGCCGGCGTGACTGCCGACCTGGAACGCATTCGCGGTCTGGGTGTGGACGTGGTCTGGCTGATGCCGATCCATCCGATCGGCGCGCTGGCGCGCAAGGGAACGCTGGGCTCGCCGTATTCCATCGCCGACTACCGCGACGTCAACCCGGAATACGGCACGCTGGACGATTTCCACCGCCTGGTAGAGCGCGCCCACGCGCTGGGTCTGAAGGTGATGATCGACGTGGTGTTCAACCACACCGCGCACGATTCGCTGCTGGCGCGTAACCACCCCGACTGGTATCACCAGGACGCGCAGGGCAAACCTTTCGCCACCGTGCCAGACTGGTCGGATATCATCGACCTGCGTTTCCCCAACCCGGCGCTGGAGGAGTACCTGGCCGGCAGCCTGGTCTACTGGGCCGAGCAGGGCGTAGACGGCTTCCGCTGCGACGTGGCCTCGGTGGTGCCGCTGCCGTTCTGGCTGGCGGCGCGCGCGGCGGTGGCAGCGGTCAACCCGGATGTGATCTGGCTGGCGGAGAGCGTCCACGCCGGCTTTCTCGAAGCACGGCGCGCGGCGGGTCTCTCCGGCTGGTCGGACGGCGAGCTGTTCAACGCCTTTGATATCACCTACATCTACGACATCCACCCCATCTGGCAGCTTGCGGCGCAGGGGCTGGCCCCGGTGAGCCGCTACCTGGAAATGCTGCGCTTTCAGGATGCAATCTACCCGGCCAACTACGCCAAGCTGCGCTTCGTGGAGAACCATGACCAGGCGCGCATCCAGGCCGTGACGGCCAACCCTACCCTGGCGCGCGCGTGGACGGCGTTCGAGGGATTCAACAAAGGCCCGTTCCTGATCTACGCCGGGCAGGAATCTGCGGCGCGGCGCACGCCCAATCTGTTCGACCGCGACCCGGTCGCATGGGGCGATTACCCCCTGCAGGACTTCCTCACCCGCGTGGCGCGGCTAAAAAAGCACCTGGCAGTGCGGGAAGGCCAGTTCTTCCTGCTGGCGGCCGAGCCGCTGGCACAGGCGACCTGGGTTCACCCCGGCGGGTCGCTCTTGGGCGTGTTCCGCTTGAGCGCGGAAAGCGCAGGCGCGGTGGACGTGCCCGCCCCGGACGGTGATTATGAAGACCTGCTGGGTGGGCCGGTGGTGCGCGTGCACGGCGGGCGTATGGCTGCGCCGGAAAGCGCCTGCGTGCTGCGCTGCGACATGCCGCGCCCGCAGCGCCCCTTCCCCGCCCCCTTATTGGACTATTACCGCGGACCGGAGTAAACAGCGATGGATAATTTTGCGAATATGGGACGGCTGCTGGTGCTGCTGGGCATTGGCATCGCCGTGGTGGGCGGGCTGGTGTGGCTGCTAGCGCGTTTCAGCGGGCTGAATAACCTGCCCGGCACGATTAAAATCGAAGGCAGCGGCTTCACCTGCCTGTTCCCCATCCTCGGCTCGATCGTGCTCAGCATCCTGCTGACGATCATCCTGAACATCGTCGTGCGATACCTGAATAAATAACAGGCTGAACCGCGAAGCTGTTTCTTACTCAGTCATCCAGTACGACCCGATTGGGCTGCTTCCGAGCAGGAATGAGCGGCTGGCGATGCCCGCGGATTGGAATACGGACTGCATCGCCGCGGCCACCTGGGCCGGGTCACCGCCGAAGGCCGCCAGGCTGGGGCCTGCGCCAGAGAGGCACGCCGCCGCTGCTCCGGCCTGCAGCGCCGCATCCCGCGCGGCCTGCGCGCCAGGGATCAGGGCGTAACGGTAGGGCTGGTGCAGGCGGTCGTCCATCACCTGCGATAGCAGCGCCAAGTCGCTAGAGCGCAGGGCTTCCACCACCAGCGCGGTGCGCCCCAGGTTGAATACCGCGTCGGCCAGCGACACCTGCGCCGGCAGCGCGGCGCGCGCCGCGCGGGTGGGCAGGTCCACTGCCGGCAAAACGAGCGTCACCGGCAGCGGTGGCACTTCCACGCGCCGCGTAGTCCAGCCGCCCGCGGCCGGAGCCAGGATCACCAGCCCGCCTTCCAGCGC
>JBDHWQ010000044.1:0-10113 GCA_039810245.1 Longilinea sp.
ATCTCCGATGCCGTCACGATCGAGCTGAACGCGGTCCTCGTCGCGCTTACCGGAAACCAGCCGCTGGTGCTGACCCCGCCGCAAATATCGCCGCGAGAATCCATCGCCAGGAAGTTGGTAGTACCCACTGTGCGGCGCGGGTTGCTCAGATCGCGCACCAATTTGGCCAGGTCCGTACGCTCGCGCAAGTCTGCCATAGCATCTTCCGGCAGCACGCCGCGCACAGTGCGCCGCCAGGCGTTTTTGGCCCATTCGGAGAGCATATCGCGCGGCTCCATTCCCATCTCACGTGCAAAGCGGTCAGCGCCCTCGCCCACCAGAAAGACGTGGGGCAGGGTTTCCATCACCTTGCGCGCCACCGAGATAGGATGGCGGTAGCCCTTGAGACAACCCACTGCGCCGGCCATCAGGTCGCGCCCGTTCATGATGCTGGCATCCAGCTCGACCTCACCCAGGATGGATGGGAAGCCGCTGTAGCCTACCGAGTGATCTTCGGGGTTGTCTTCCACGGCGTGGATGCCAATTTCGATGGCATCCAAGGCGGAGCCACCCGCACGCAGCACGTTCATTGCCTGGCGAATACCGGCGATACCGTTCTGGCTGGCGACGACAATCATGATGCACGCTCCCTATGGGTAGATGAAATGACGATTCCTAAATGATCATAGGCGATTTTCGTGCTTTGAACAGCAAAATACCCGGATTAAATTCGAATGAGGCTGCGCGCGCAGCCTCATTCCAGGTTTTTAGGCTTTCTTATTGCGGACAGGCGTCGATATTATTGATCGCGGCCTGGATTCGCTCCATGCGCGAATCGGGGTTGGGATGGGTGCTGAAGAACTCAGGCGGCTGCCCACCCTGCGAGGATTCGGCCAGGATCTGCATAACGTCCAGCATTTCATGCGGGTCATAGCCGGCCTCACGCATAAAACACACGCCCAGTCCGTCCGATTCCAGCTCATCGCTACGCCCGTATTTCAGGTTGATCAACTGGCCGATGAGCATCGCCATTTGCGCCGTGCCGGCGCTGCTTGGGTCGTTCGGATCATACGCGGCAATCACTGCCGCGCCGGTGAGACCCTGGGTAAGCTGCTGCTGGGCAATCTGCTCGGCGGAATGGCGACCTACCACGTGTCCAACCTCGTGTCCCAGCACGCCAGCAAGCTGGCCTTCGGTTTGCAGCCTCGAAAGCAGCGCGTCGGTGATAAAGATCTGTCCGCCAGGCAGCGCGAAAGCGTTGATCGTCTGATCATCATTGAGTACGTAGAAGTTGTATTCATACGGCGAGCGTTTTGCCGCAGAACCCTGAACCACGCGGTTGCCAATCTCACGCACGATGGCCTGCTTTTGCTCATCCGGGTCCAGCCCACCGAACTGCTGCGCCATTTGCGGCGCGGCTTCTATACCCAGCGCGATTTCCTGTTCCGGAGTGATATTGATATGCTGGTTTTCCCCGGTAATCGGGTTTTCCGCGTTCATCGAAAAGTAAGAAATGAGCGAAAAAATGGCAATCACTGCCGCGATCAGCAACCGGCCCCCCGAAAAACGTCCACCACCACCTTGCGTTCTACGTCCGTACATTGTTCCTCCACCTTTTTATTGCTGATAAAACATTGGTGTATAGGAAAGGGAGCAGCCCATCGAGGCACTGCTCCCTCTCCGTTCTACAACCAACCACCCATCACCTTACGCAGGAGAGTGACCCGGGTGGTAAACCCGTACAACGGCCACCATGACAACAGAAACCCAAAAAGCTACCATTAATGTCGACAGGTTGAACACGCTGATCGGGTCTACCATTCCAAAAGCTACGCCGGATACGTAACCACCAATCATCGCGCCAAAGGCGCCAAGCAGAGCATCTGCAAACAGATCCGGCTTTCCTTTGCGTATGGCGCCGCCGGCGATCCACCCGGCAAACAACCCACCAATAATCCAACTCAAAATGCCCATACGCTCCTGACACTACCGATCTGCAATGTTCGTTACCTTGCATTTACTATAATGCACCCCAAAATGCCAGGCAATGGGGGATGGTCATAAGCATTGGATAGGGCTTTCCCCAACCCGTGAAAAGCCGTTATAATGCCAGGCATGGATGATATCACCGAAGAAATCGCCGAAGAAATTGTAAAACCGAAGAAGAGCAAGCCGTGGGCCACGCTGGTCCTTTCCGTACTGCTGCTGGCTGCGCTGGTTTTCCTGGTATCACGCGAAATGAACGCCATCCGCACATTTATCGCTGCAAGCGGCTGGTGGGGTCTGCTGGTGGCTGTGCTGCTGTATGGACTGCTGGGTCTTTCTCCAATCCCATCCGAACCGCTGACGGTTCTACTAGGCACCATCTTTGGCCCGCTGAATGCAACCCTGGCCGCCGGCTTCGGCAACCTGTTGGCCGCGCTGGTGGAATATTACCTGGGTACGCATCTCGGCGCGGTAGCAGATTTCCAGGCGCGCAAGCAACACCTGCCGCTGGGGTTGGGCCGCCTGCCCGTGGATTCACCACTGTTCCTATTGGGCGCGCGCATGATGCCTGGTTATGGGCCAAAGTTGGTCAGCCTGATTGGTGGGGTTTACCGCGTGCCCATCTGGCGCTACCTGTGGACAGCCGCCATCCCCACCTTCATTGGCGCGGCAATATTCGCCTACGGCGGCACAGGTCTGTTTCAATTGATCCATAAATAATGACGGCCGCCCGCGGTCATCTATCCGCGGGCGGCATGATGGAGCGATATTTAAGCAACGATCGGCAGGTACAGGTCGAACGGAGTGTCCTCGGTAATTTCCAGTGGCGCGCCCGGTGATATCAGGCATTCTTCCAGGCACTGATCGTCGCTCAGGCTGTGCCCGTGGCTCTCGCACCACACCACCAGCTGATGCCAGTCATGCGTGATGGTTTTCAACGTGGTGGATCGCACCGCGTACAACCCGCCGGAGAACTGCCGCACCGGCACCTGTGGTGCAGGCGCTGTGCCGGGTTCCACTGTCACCCACTGCTCATAGCCGTAATTCGGGCTGCCGGCCGAAGGGTTCGGGTTATTGAACCCGAAGAAGCGGTGCGGCTTGCCATCCCGGTCCAGCCCGCGTTCGCGCAGGAAAGCCGATACCTGCTCCCACGCCATTAGCTCAGGCCCTGAACCGTACCCGTACCCCACTGCCACCGTCTGCGGCTCCAGCCGCACGATACGAACATCAAATGCATCCATCCTTATGCTCCTTAGCAGATTTTCAGCGCGCTGTTACAGCATTATGATATACTGGCATCACTGACATCTACTGTCAGGAATTTTTCCCAGGTCGATAAAACATGCGCGCTGACCGTTTAATCTCAATCCTGCTGCTGCTGCAAAACGCTGAACGGCGAACTGCTGCCGAGCTGGCGCGCGAACTGGAAGTGTCAGAGCGCACGATTTATCGCGATATCGAAGCACTGTGCGCGTCAGGCGTGCCGCTGGTGACGCAAAGCGGCCCGGGCGGAGGGCTTTCGCTGCTGGGACGCTACCGTACCAACCTGACCGGGATGAACGAAGATGAATTGCGGGCGTTGTTCATGGCCTTTGGGCCGGCCAACCCACTCGAACCATTGGGCGCCGGGCAAAGCCTGCGCTCGGCCATGCGCAAGCTGTCGGCGGCGCTGAACACCGGCCAGCGCGAAGAGGAAGAGAAGGTGCGCCAGCGTTTCCTTCTGGATGGATCTGGCTGGCGGCACGCGCAGGATGCTGCGCCGCACCTGGTGGCGCTGCAGCGCGCAGTTTGGGATGACCACTGCCTTGCCCTGCGCATCCAGGGAATGCTGCCGGTAGATATCGAGATTGAAATTGAACCATACGGGTTGGTGGCCAAAGCCGGCGCGTGGTACCTGGTGGGAATGGTTAGCGGCGCGGCGCGCGTTTACGCGGTGAGCAGCGTGCTGGAGATTGAGGCGGTAGGCAGGCGTTTCGAGCGCGACACGAATTTTGACCTGCCTGGTTTTTGGGCGGTGTACTGCGCGCGAATAGAGCAGCGGCAGCAGCACTTTGCGGTGACATTGCGCGCCAGCCCGCGCGTGCTGCCATACTTGCGCCCGAGCGCGGAAACGCCTCCCGCCCCGCCGGACGCTGACGGCTGGTGCATACTGCGCCTGGCCTTTGAATCATTGGAAGCTGCGCGCTCGCGCCTTCTTAGCTACGGTGGAGCAGTTGAGGTGCTCGCGCCAGAAGCGCTGCGCCGCAGCGTGGCAGACTATGCGCAGCAGGCCGCGACGATTTACCCGGAAAACACAGCGGGCAGGCGGTAGCGCCTGTCCGCTGGAGCTTCTCTCCTGTTCGATCAATGTTCCAGCATCACGCTGGAGCGCGCCAGGTTGTTCAGGATATAGTTCATGATCCCACCATAGCGGTAGTATTCCAACTCCATGCTGGAATTGATGCGCACGATCGTGTCAAAGGTGACTTCGCTGCCATCCTCGCGCTGCGCGCGCACGCGCACCGTTCCACCCGGCACCAGGTTTTCTGCCAGGTGCTCAAAGGTGAAGACTTCGCGCCCGGTGAGACCCAGTATTTTCCAGCCCTGGCCAGGTTGGAACTGCAGCGGCAGCACGCCCATGCCCACCAGGTTGGAGCGATGGATGCGCTCGTACGACTCGGCAATGATCACTTTGACGCCCAACAGCAGCACGCCCTTCGCCGCCCAGTCGCGGCTGGAGCCGGTGCCGTACTCCTTGCCGGCCAGTACTACCAGCGGCACGCCTTCTTCGCGATATTTCATCGCCGCGTCGTAGATACTCATCTGATCACCACCCGGCAGGTACTGGGTGTAGCTGCCTTCCACGCCTTGCACGAGCTGGTTTTTAAGGCGGATATTGCCAAACGTGCCGCGCGTCATTACGCGATCGTTGCCGCGCCGTGAGCCAAATGAGTTAAAGTCCGCAGGTTCTACACCCAATCCGCGCAGGTATTTGCCTGCCGCGCCATTGGCCGGGATGGCACCGGCCGGTGAGATGTGATCGGTGGTAACCGAATCGCCCAGCACTGCCAGCGCTCGCGCGCCCACAATGTCGCGCACAGGCTGGATCTCATCGCTCAGGCCTTCGAAGAACGGAGGCTCCTGCAGGTAGGTCGATTCTTCTTTCCACTGGTAGAGCAGGCCGGCATCCCCTTCGATCTGGTTCCACTCTTCATTCATGTGGCGCACATCGTGGTAATTCTCCAGGAACAGCTCGGGGGAGATATTCTGGTTAATCGTATCCACAATCTCCTGCGAAGTCGGCCAGATATCGCGCAGGTAGACTGGCTGCCCATCCGCGCCGGTTCCCAACGGCTCGTCACTCATGTCAATGTTGACCGTGCCGGCCAGGGCGAATGCCACCACCAGCGGCGGTGACGCCAGGTAGTTGGCCAGCGTGTGCGGGTTAACACGGCCTTCGAAGTTGCGGTTGCCGGAAAGCACCGCGGCCGCCACCAGGTGGCCTTCCTGAATGGCCTGCACCACTTCCTCGTTGAGCGGGCCAGAGTTTCCGATACAGGTAGTGCAGCCATAGCCCACCAGGTCAAAGCCCAATTCGGACAGCGGCTGCAGCAAGCCGGCCTTCTTCAAGTACTCGGTAACCACGCGCGAGCCGGGAGCCAGGCTGGTTTTGACGTACGGGTGCGTGCGCAAGCCTTTTTCCACGGCTTTTTTCGCCAGTAGCCCCGCGCCAACCATCACATACGGGTTGGAGGTATTGGTGCACGAGGTGATTGCGGCTATCACAACCGCGCCCTGCTCCATGCGACCTTCGCGTCCACCGGTTTCGACCAGCACCGTGCGGTCCAGATCTTCCTGAGCCACCGCAAAACCACCCATCGTCTTGGGGGCGGCCAGCGCCTGCTGGAAGGTCTGTTTGAGCCTGGTTAACGGAACCCGGTCTTGCGGGCGGCGAGGGCCGGCCACGCTGGGCTCCACGCTGCCCAGGTCGAGCTCGAGCACGTCAGTGTACTCGGGGTCGGGGGTTTCATCGGTGCGGAACAGGTGCTGCGCTTTACAGTAGGCTTCCACCCGCGCCAGCAGTTCTTCGCTGTGGCCGGTCATGCGCAGATACTGCAGCGTCTGGTCATCTACGGGGAACCAGGTGACCGTTGCGCCATTCTCCGGCGACATGTTGGCAATCATGGTGCGGTCGGTGACGGGCATGTTAGTCAGCCCCGGGCCAAAGAACTCGACGAACTTCTCTACCACGCCCTTCTTGCGCAGTATTTGCGTGATGGTGAGGGTCACATCCGTGGGGGTGACGCCTTCGCGGATCTTGCCGGTCAGCTTGAAACCGATTACATCCGGTATAAGCATATCAATCGGCTGGCCAAGCATGGCTGCCACGGCTTCGATGCCGCCCACGCCCCAGCCCACCACGCCCAGGCCGTTGGCCATGGTGGTGTGCGAGTCAGTGCCAACCAGTGTGTCGGGGTAGAGCACCAGTCGGTCATCTTCTTGCGAGCGCAGCACCACGTCGGAAAGGTATTCGATATTGACCTGGTGTACGATGCCGATGGACGGCGGCACAACGCTAAAATTTTTGATCGCGTTCTGAGCCCAGTGGAGCAGCTCATACCGCTCGCGGTTGCGCTCGAATTCCAGGCGGGTATTGCGCTCCAACGCATCCGGCGCGCCATAATAATCCACCTGCACCGAGTGGTCGATCACCAGGTCTACCGGGATGTTCGGGTTAATCAGGTCGGGGTCGGCATGCATGCGCGCAATGGCCGAACGCATGGCGGCCAGGTCGTTGACCACTGCCACACCGGTGAAGTCCTGCAGCACAATGCGTCCCGGACTGAACGGCATGGCAGCGCGGTCTTCATCAACCGGCTGCCAGCGCGCCAGGTTGCGCACGTCCTGCACGGTCACTTCGCGCTCATTATGCTTGCGCAGCGCATTTTCCAGCAAAATACGCACGGTAAATGGCAGTTTCTCCAGCCGGCCGGGCGGAAGCAGTTCTAGCGCATCCAGCCGGTAGTAGACATACTCACCAAAGGCAGTTTTTAGCGTTGATCGCGTATGAAAATAATCTTTATTCATCTCTCCCTCGAGAATCGGTTATCGGGCCTGAGCGTCGTCCATGTGGCGCACGATGGCTTCGCCAAATTCGGATGTGCTCACACGGATGGCATTGTCCATCAGGCGGTGAAAATCGTAAGTCACGGTTTTCGATTGGATCGCGCCGGAGATGCCGCGGATCACCAGGTCGGCGGCTTCCTGCCAACCCAGGTAGCGCAGCATCATCTCGCCCGACAGGATCACCGAGCCGGGGTTGACCACGTTGAGGTTGGCGTACTTGGGCGCGGTTCCGTGTGTAGCTTCAAACACGGCCACGCCGGTGTCATAGTTAATGTTGGCGCCAGGTGCGATGCCAATGCCACCCACCTGCGCCGCCAGCGCATCGGAAAGATAATCGCCATTCAGGTTCATGGTAGCCAGCACGTCAAAATCGCGCGGGCGGATCATTGTGTTCTGAAAGACGATATCGGCAATCGAGTCTTTGATCAGCATGCGCCCAGAACGCAGCGCTTCGTTCATCTCATTGTTGGCAGCTTCTTCACCCATAGCAGCTTTAGCGCGCTCCCACTGGCCCCAGGTGTACACCTGGTCGCCAAATTCGCGCTCGGCCAGCGCGTAGCCCCACTTGAGGAACGCTCCCTCGGTATATTTCATGATATTGCCCTTGTGTACCAGGGTGACATTGCGACGCCGGTTCTCCAGCGCATAGTGGATGGCGGCGCGCACCAGGCGCTCGGTGCCTTCGATAGAAATGGGCTTGATGCTGAAACCGGAAGTATCCGGGAAGCGGATCTTGGCATACTCTTTGGGGAAATTCTCGCGCAACAGCGCCAGGAAACGCTCTTCATCGGCGCTGCCCTGCTCAAACTCAATGCCAGTGTAGATATCTTCGGTATTTTCGCGGAAGATTACCATGTCCACCAGCTCGGGGTTCTTAAATGGCGACGGCACCCCGGGGAAATAACGCACCGGGCGCAGGCAAACGTACAGGTCCAGATCTTTGCGCAGGGCCACATTGAGCGAGCGGAAGCCGCCGCCGATCGGTGTGGTCAGCGGGCCTTTAATGCCAACCAGGTACTCGCGGAACAGGCGCAGCGTGTCATCCGGCAGCCAGCTTCCGGTCTGCGTGAAGGCCTTTTCGCCGGCCAGCACTTCCAACCATTCCAGCTTGCGCCGGCCACCATAAGCCTTTTCCACAGCCGCATCCAGCACGCGCACCGAGGCATGCCAGATATCTGGCCCGGTTCCATCGCCCTCGATAAACGGAATCACCGGGCGGTCTGGTACGATCAGACGGCCACTCTCCAGGCGAATCTTCTCCCCAACAGGTACCTGCGCCAATCCACTCGCCATATCGTTACCCCTTCCACCAGAATATTCTGTCTTATTTTCCTTTAAAAGCAAACGCCATGCAACGCCTTTTGATCGAATTTATAAAGATTTGCGCATTCTCTCTGCCGCGTATACAATATTATTTGTACGCAGGTTTGACGCCGACGCATGCATCGAATACAATTAATATCATAAATATAGGAAAAAAGCTCGCCTGTGAGAGAACTGATCGCCCTATATTTCATTCCCGAAATAAGGAGACGCCCGGATGAGTACGGATAACAACACCACCAGCCCCGCAGTACGCCCCAACCGCGATTGCGGGACCTTTATCTGTGAAAAGATCGACGCCAAAATCCCGAACTGGCGCGAACGCGTGGGCAAGCTGCTCAAAGAACATGGCGACTTCGTCGTGTCCGAAGTCACCATCGAGCAGTTATACGCCGGCATTCGCGGCGTGCATGTTGCCACCAGTGACGTTTCATACGTAGACCCCAAAGAAGGACTGCGCATCCGCGGCTATTCCATCCCGGAGCTGCTGGAAAAGCTGCCGCGTGAAGAAGGCTATGACACCCCGCTGGTAGGCGGCATCTTCTATCTCCTGATGGCCAGCGAGCTGCCCACGGAAGAGACGGCGTTGATGATGGAATTTGAATTCAAGCGCCGCCAGGAAGTGCCACAGTATGTTTTCGATTTGATCCGCGCGATGCCAAAAGATACGCATCCGATGACGCTGTTCTCGCAGGCTATCCTGGCGCTGCAAAACCAGTCGGTATTTGCGCGCGAGTATCAGGAAGGCATCCAGAAGCCGGATTACTGGCAGGCATACGTGGAAGACACGCTAAACCTGGTCGCCAAGCTGCCGTCCATCGCCGCCTTCATTTATAACTGGAAATATGGTGACGGCCAGTTTATTGAGCCGCGGCCCGACCTGTTCTGGGGCGCAAACTTCGCGCATATGATCGGTAAGGGTGACGACAAAGATTACCAGGAATTATGCAATCTCTACTTTATGCTGCATTGTGACCACGAGGGTGGCAACGTCAGCGCGCATACCGCCAACCTGGTGGCATCCGCGCTTTCCGATGTTTATTACGCGTGCTCGGCGGGTATGGATGGGCTGGCCGGCCCGCTGCATGGCCTGGCAAACCAGGAATGCCTGGTGTGGCTGATGAAAGTGCGCGAGTCCTTTGACCACTTCCCCAGCGCGAAAGAAATCGAGCAGTTTGCCGAAGATACCCTGGCCGCAGGGCGCGTGATCCCGGGTTATGGCCACGCCGTACTGCGTCTCACTGACCCGCGCTTTACCGCGCTGGACGAGTTCGGCAAGAAGCACCTGGGCAATGACGAGCTGTTCCGCCTGGTACACCTGATCTACGAGGTGGTGCCGGAAGTGCTCAAGCGCACCGGCAAGGTCAAGAACCCGTGGCCCAATGTAGACGCGATCAGCGGCGTGATGCAGTATCACTATGGCGTGACGCAGTACGAGTTTTACACCGTGCTGTTCGGCGTCAGCCGCTGCATGGGGCTGTGCGCGCATGCGGTATGGTCGCGCGCGCTGGGCAAGCCCATCGAGCGGCCCAAATCGCTGACATTGGGGATGCTGGAAGATATGGTGAAGTCGAACGCTTAAACGCTGCGCATCGATTGCATTTAACCCACTCAGCCGGCCAGAGGAAATTCTGGGCGGGCTGAGCGGGTTAAAACAAAAAAAGTCTCTTGGCAATGACCTACTCTCCCAGGAAGTCGCCCTCCAAGTACCATCGGCGC
>JBDHWQ010000045.1:0-9774 GCA_039810245.1 Longilinea sp.
GCCAAGGGCATTCTCACCGCGCTGGGCATCCCGGGCGACAAATGGACCAAAGACAACCCGGCCAAGGTGGTGCTCTCTGGCGGCTCTCCCACTGACAACAACGCTGTGCTCGTTCGCCAGGGCCAGATGGAAGTACTCCAGCCCTTCATCGATCAAGGCGTGATCAAGATTGTAGCCGACCAGTGGGTGGACAACTGGGATGCCGCCAACGCCCTCAAGATGATGGAGAACATCCTGACTGCCAACAACAACCAGATCGATGCCGTAGTCGCCTCAAACGACGGGACGGCTCTGGGTGAGCTGCAGGCCCTCAAGGCGCAGGGCCTGGCCGGAAAAGTTCCGATCTCGGGCCAGGACGCAACCGCCGATGGCTGCAACAGCATCGTGAAGGGCGAGCAGACCGTGACGGTGTACAAAGACATCCGCCTGCTGGCCCCGAAGGCAGTGGAGATGATGGATGCCCTGATCAACGGCAAGCCCATCACAGGCGTAAAGGCGTATTCGCTGAAGCTCCTGACCGGCAAAGACCTGCCCGGTGACATCCAGGCTGTGTTCCTGCCCGTTGTTCAGGTGACCAAGGATAACGTGTACGATCAGATCGTCGTCAGCGGTTTCCAGCCATACGACGCTGTCTATCGCGATATCCCCGAAGGCGAACGGCCCGCCAAACCCTAATCCATAGCTTTCCTGTTGGATATTCTTCCGCGCTCGAGGGAAAACCTCGGGCGCGGAAGGCAAAAGAAAGCTATATAATAACCAGTAGAAACGGTACATCCCCTTCTCGAAGTTCTTAAAAACAATACAGGATTATGCCGATGGATGAAGACATCATTCTCGATTTTCAGCATATAACCAAGCGGTTTCCCGGCATCGTGGCCCTCGACGACGTCAGCTTTCAGGTCCGGCGAGGTGAGATCCACGGCCTGTGCGGTGAGAATGGGGCCGGAAAATCTACCCTGATGAAAATCCTGTCGGGCGTCTATCCTTATGGCGATTACGAAGGAAACATAATCTACGATGGGCAGGAGCTGAAGCTGGAAGGCAGCGCCATCCACCAGGCAGCGCAAGAAGGGATTGCCATTGTTTACCAGGAACTGACATTGGTACCCGGGATGACGGTGGGGGAAAATATCTTTCTGGGTCGAGAGCCGGTTGAGTATGGGGCGATCCTCTGGGACCGGGTTTATGCGGATACGCAAAAGATCCTGAACGAATATAAGATGAACGTTCACCCTCAGGAGATTGTCAGGAACCTGGGGGTTGGCAAAATGCAAATGACCGAGATCGCCAAAGCGCTTTCGGAGAATGCCAAAGTATTGATCCTGGATGAACCCACCAGCGCCCTTTCTGAGGCCGAGGTAAGCCAACTAATGGAAATCCTCGAAACCCTGAAGTCGCATGGCGTAACCTGCATATACATTACCCATAAGTTGGAAGAGTTCTTCCGTATTACCGACCGGGTTACCGTCTTGCGGGATGGGAAAGTTGTCACCACGCAGGAGACCAGTAATCTCACTTCTGAGAAGCTGGTCCACTATATGGTCGGCCGGGAGATGAAAGAGCGCTTCCCGAAAGGTAACAGGCAGCCGGGCGAAGTGATTTTCGAAGTAAATGACTTACACGCTCTGGACCCTGATAAGGGACGTGAAGTACTCAAAGGCGTTTCGTTTGACGTGCGTAAAGGTGAAATCCTGGGCATTGCAGGTTTGATGGGCTCTGGCCGGACGGAACTGGTGATGACCATTTTTGGCGAGTACGGCAAAATTACGCGGGGAACGCTCAAGCTCTCGGGTCGCGAGATCATCATACATAACGGCCACGAAGCCATGCAGTATGGCATCAGCCTTGTGCCAGAAGATCGCAAACAGCACGGTCTGGTGTTGATATCCTCGATCTTAAAGAACATTACTCTTCCGAACCTGGATCGTTTTTCGTCCTTTATGCGCGTGAATCAGGACCTCGAGCTGTCTGAAAGCATGGCGTTTGCCAAAGACCTGGCCATCAAAGCGCCTAACCTGTTTGTTCCCGTTGAATCGCTCTCGGGCGGTAACCAGCAGAAAGTGGTAATTGCCAAATGGTTGATGTCGAAACCCCAGATTCTCATCATGGACGATCCTACCCGGGGCGTTGACGTTGGCGCAAAGTATGAAATCTATAAGCTCATGAACGAACTGGCGGAAAGAGGCATTTCCATTATCATGATTTCGAGTGATCTGCAAGAAGTGCTCGGGATGAGTGATCGGGTTATGGTGATGTGCAAAGGCAGTTCCAACGGGACGCTGGATATCGCCGAAGCAACGCAAGAACGGATTATGGCACTGGCAACCGGCATTGCCTGATCGAGAAATTATCCTTTTCAAGAGGTGGATCCATGGATATCTCAACATTCGGCCAAAAGGCTCGCAAAGACGGCGATTCGCATAAAACCACCGCGTTGAGCCAACAACGCCGCAATATTCAGACGTACATCATTATCATTCTGTTGATTGCCATTTGGGGTATCTTTGCCATTGCCACCAAAGGCGGTTATCTTTCCTCGCAGAACATATCCAACCTGTTCCGGCAAATGACGGTTACATCCCTGCTGGCTGCCGGCATGGTGTTGGTCATGGTAATCGGCGGCATCGACCTGTCGGTCGGCAAGCTGGCTGGTTTTGTTTCGGTGGTGGTTGCGCTCTTCCAGCGGGACATTTGGATCCAGATCATTCCCAACCAGCCTATCCTGGCCGCAGCCCTTTCGGTTGTGGTTGGGTTGTTTGTGGGGGCACTGTTTGGGATCTTCCAGGCCTACATCATTGCATACCTGCGCGTTCCGGCGTTTATCGTGACGCTGGGCGGCCAGTTTATTCTGAACGGCGGTATTCTGCTCGTCACGGCTGGCAAGACGATTGCCGCCAACCAGCCCGGTTTTAGCGACATTGCCCAGGGGTACCTGCCTAAATCCGCCGGCTGGGTACTGGCGGCGGTAGTGATCGCGGCGCTTTTCGTGTTGATGTTCCAGGATCGCCGCGCGAAAGCGCGCTTTGGTTTTGCGCCAAAACCCATTTACCAGGGCATTTCCCGGACCGTTTTTTTCTCGGTACTGGTTCTACTGTACGTGTTCATTGTCAACCAGTACAAAGGCGTGCAGATCCCGGTGTTGATCTTGGGCATGACTGTGATCGTTATGTCGTACATTTCTACCAACACGCGCTTCGGCCGCTATGCTTATGCACTGGGCGGTAACCGCGAAGCCGCGCGCCTGTCGGGCATCAATATCAAGAAGCAGACCTTCCTGATCTTTGTGCTCATGGGCGTGCTGTGCGGTCTGGCCGGCGTGGTGCTGGCCTCGTACGTTGGTTATGGCACAATCGCGGCCGGAGCCGGGTACGAATTGGATGCCATTGCCAGTTGCGTGCTGGGCGGAACCTCTACCCTGGGCGGTTCGGGCACTATATTTGGGGCTATGGTTGGCGCGCTGATCATGACCAGCCTGAATACGGGTCTCCAAATGATGAACGTGGCCCCGGCCTGGCAATATGTGCTACGCGGCGCAGTGCTGGTGCTGGCGGTGGTCATTGACGTTTATTTCAAGAAAAGCAACTAACGCGGGAACGAAAGCTAAAACCGGCGGACGAGAAACCTCGCCTGCCGGTTTTTTTATGGCACAAGTAGCACAGGTATCATCCAACAGGCTGAAGCAGGAACGCCTGCCGGATCAGCCAGCACGAAGGATCACAAAGCGATCTGCACCGGCGTCATGTTTCCGTTGACGAAGCTGAGCAGGCTGCCGTCCATTCGCAGCGGCGGGTTGTTTTGGTAGCATGCGCGTACCCGGTCATAATCGGGCGCGTCCACCGCAGTGAGCGCAGAGACCTCGTCCAGCAGCGCCAGCTCATCCACATCGTCCAAAGTTTCCGACAGGATTATGCCCCAGCAGTCCCACGGCAGCAGCTCCACGCGGTTGAGGGCGGCCAGGTCACGCACCAGGTTACCGCGGATGAAGCCCAGGCCGGCCATGTCGAAGATACCGAAAGTGTTGGGATCGGCCGCGCCGCTGCGCGCCATGTGCCAGGCTTTTCCGCCCACGATGAACTGGTCGCGCGGCACGTCCAGCGGATCAAAGGTGAGGCCCAATTTTTCGCTCTGGAATGTGTCCAACTGCGCGTCCACCAGCACCCAGCGCCCCTGCTGTATGTTCCAATATTCGGCCACCCAGTGGTCTTCATAATGCTCAGGCATGAAGTAGGCGCCAAAGCCACAACGCGCGCGCGCCGGAATGCCCCGCGCGCGCAGCATGGATACCAGCAGGGTGGAAAAGTCGCGGCAGTTGCCCGCCAGCTTCTTCTCCAGCGCGCGTGGTTCGGCCAGCGGATGAGAATCCAATTGGAGTGCGCGCTCCAGCCGGCGCGGGATGGTGCGCAACTGCACCTCAGCCTGGCGCTCCGGGGTAAGCTCTAGCCCGTAGCGCGCGGCCCAAAAGATGTGTACGTTCAGCCCCTGCACTACGCGCACCAGGGATTCAACATCATTGCGAAGGTCACGGTACAGGTGCGCGTATGCGCCCGGGTCACTGATCGGCCCCTGACAGGCATAATATTCCTGCTCGTTTTGCATGGCTGCTTCCTATCCTAACGCTCCAGATTGGCACGCACTTCCTCAATGCTGCCCTTCCACGGGCCGGGTACTTCCTGCTTGCGCGAGGTAATCTCGGCCGCCCAGCGGCAGGCTTCCTGCGGTGCGCTGTCCAGCCGTTTGGCGATGTAGGTTGAGAAGCAGGTATCGCCGCGGCCGGTGCGGCCGGCGAACGAGCGCGGGTTGAAGGGCGCCCAGAAGGTTTCGCCTTCCACCGAGGCAGTCACGCCGGACGATTCGGTCATCACAATTTCGCGCGGGCCCATGGCATGGATGATGCGCGCTGCCTCGGCCAGGGTATCCGCGCCGGTGATGAACTCGGCTTCGGCCCGGTCGACTTTGAGGTAGGTAACGTGCCGCAGGCCTTCGTGCATCTGCTCCCAGGGGCGAAACTCCAGCCCATCACCCACCGGCACGCGGATGAAACCCTGGATGTCCATCGCCAGCGGGGCGCGCTGCGACAAAGACGCCAGCAGCGGCAGGTCCACCTCGCCGGCATACAGCGGTGTGAGCATGATACGCCGCGTAGGAAGATCGGGGATTTCTTCCAGGCGGTACGCGCCACCAAAACCAATCGGCTTGGTGATACGCCGTTCCATATCGCTGGACTGGTAGAAATTGGCGATGCCCGAGGTGCCATCGGCCGCTGTTGGATAGATCGGGATGCCCTCGGCTTTCAGCTCATCGAGGCGTGGGAAGTCATCCGGGTGCAGGCGGGTGACCACGGCAACGCGGTAGCCCAGGCGGTGTACCACCACGCTGCCATAATACACGCCACCCCCCGAGGCGATCTCCTCGACACCATCGACGATCAGTTTGTCTTTGGCAAAATTGCCGATCATCAAAATGTCGAGCTCAGGCATGCACCGTCTCCGCAGGCAGCACCTGGATGAAGTCTTCAGCAAAACTCACGTACACCTTCGAGCCCGCGGGGATCACTTCCATCTGACGGGGGTCGGTTTCCACGCCGGTGATCGTCTGCCCGTCCACGGTGACGTCGTATTCCACCATATCGCCCAGGTACACCGCGCGCTTGACCATGCCTTCATACGTACCGCTGGACTGCTGCACGCGCACCATTTCGGGGCGCACGATCAGCGTCACCTGCTCGCCGGGGGTAAAGTTGCGCTCACGGCTGCCTACCCACAATGGCTTGCCCAGCATATTGATCGCAATGCTTTTTTCGGTCTTGCTTTCCACCGTGCCGGGGAGAAAGTTCGCCCGGCCAATAAAGTTCGCCACAAACCGGCTGCTCGGGAAACGGTACACTTCTACCGGCGTGCCGATTTGCTCAATCAGGCCATTGTTCATAATCACGATGCGGTCGGAGAGCGTCATGGCTTCGATCTGGTCGTGAGTCACGTACACGCTGGTAATATTCAATTCCTGCTGGATGCGGCGGATCTCGGTGCGCATCTCTTCGCGCAGCTTCGCGTCCAGGTTGGAGAGCGGCTCGTCCATCAACAGCACTTTGGGCTCCATCACCAGGGCGCGCGCCAGGGCTACGCGCTGCTGCTGCCCACCGGAGAGCTGGTTAGGGGCGCGGTCGCCATAGCCTTCCAAATGCACCAGGTCGAGCACGCGGTCGACGCGTTTTTTGATCACATCGCGCGCCAGGCGCTGGACATTGAGCCCATAGGCCACGTTCTCGAACACCGTCAAGTGTGGGAAAATGGCATAGCTCTGGAACACCATGCTCATATCGCGCTTGTGGGGGGGCAAGTCGTTGATCTTCTTGCCATCCAGCACAATCTCACCCGAAGTGGGAAATTCAAACCCGGCGATCATGCGCAGCGTGGTGGTCTTACCGCAGCCGGACGGGCCGAGCAGGGTCACCAGCTCGCCTTTCTCGATCTGCAGATTGACGTCTTTCACCGCATTGACTTCGCCAACGCCCCCACGGGGCGGAAAGGTTTTGGTGATGTTCTCTAACGTCAGGTACATGGCTTTCTCCTCGTTCGGGTATGCTGCGTTACAGGTTCTGGCTGATATCCACGCTGCCGCGCCCGCGGAACATACGGCTGGTGATCAGATTTAACACCGCGATCGCCAGCAGCACCAACGCGATGATCACGGTGGAGTAAGCCGCGGCGATGCTCACGCCGCCTTGCTCCCACTCGCTCATAATTGAAGCTGTGACGATGCGCCACTTGGCATTGACCAGGAAGATGATAGCCGACAGGCTGGTCATGTGACGGGTAAAGCTGAAGATCAGGCCGGCCAGCAGCGCCGGTAAAATCAGCGGCAGGGTCACCTTGCGGAAGGTATACTGCGCATCGGCCCCCAGGCTGTTCGACGCTTCTTCGATGGACGGGTCAATCTGCTGCAGAGAGGCCACCCCGGCGCGTACCGAGGCCGGCAGGCTGCGCACAATATAGGCCGCCATAATGATGTAAGCTCCGCCTACCAGCGCGAAGGGGATGCCGGTGAAGGACAGCGCGCAAGACACCGCCAGCGCCAGCGTGCCACTCAGCACGCGCCATTCGCGGCCTTTCAGCCCGTTTAGCACTACCACCGCCACCACGAATAACCCAATCGCCAGCAAGGATGGCGGCGGCTGCAGGAGCGTCTTGATGTAATCGGCGATTTGAAACAGGGCATTGCTCCAGAAGCCGCGCTCCATGGTGCGGGTCATGTCCCCGATGGGCTTGGATATCTGCACAGCCCAGTTATAGCTCATCACATACACGCCGGTGAGCGCTACAAAGATGGCAGGGCCAACTTTCCGCCGCGCAACCAGCAATACTCCGCCCAGCAGAATGAACAGCCCGCCCAGGATGAAATACATAATGCGCGGTTCCAGCCTGGCAATCAGCACCCCCGCCAGCGTACCGGCGATCAGGATCAGGATGCGCTCCCAGGCGTTACCGCCTACCACCTGCACGAAGAACAGTGCCAGCAGGGCATATATCACCACCGCCAGGGCGAGCGGTGGCTTATTGAATGCCAGGATAAACCCAATGCCCAAGATGGTGCCGGGGATGGCGCCGCCCAGGTTGGAACTGAAGTCCAGAACTTCTTTGCCGCTAAAGTTCTTGCGCACCACCAGCCAGGCAATGACCATACCCAGCAGCGCCGCGAATGGCGTGGCCAGCGCGCTGAGGAAGGTGGTATCGAGAATGGCTTCCACGCCGCGGGTAAGGGTCATATTCCAGTGGCGCAGGGTGGGAGTGAAATCGACGCCCCAGCTGAAACTGAAAGAACCGTAGACGATCGTGGCGTACAGCAGCACCACGAAGGCACAGATGAAATACGCCAGCCCATTAAAGCCCCAACGGATGAGCGGATCTTTTTCAGTAAGCTGCGAAGTCGCTGGTTTGCCGGTGATCGAAATATACGAGCGCCGGTTGACGTAATAGCGCTGCACCAGGAACAGCAGCAGGGTGGGAATGATCAGCACAAACGATAGGGCAGATGCCTTCTGGTAGTCGTACTCGCCAATCACTGCCAGGAAAATTTGCGCAGAGAGCACAGTTTTGTTCCCGGCGATAAACAGCGGGTTGCCCAGGTCGGCCAGCGATTCGACAAACAACAGCAGAAACGAGCCGGCGATTCCAGGGATCAGCAGCGGTAGGGTGACGGTGCGGAAAATATGCATGCGGCTGGCGCCCAGGCTGGCGGCGGCCTCTTCCATGGCCGGGTTAAGTCGCTCCAGCATAGCGCGCAGGATCAGATAGGCCACGGAAAAGAAAGTGATGGTTTGAACCAGCACCAGGCCATCCATGCCATAAATATCGTTCATTCCCGGCACAAAACTGATGCCGAGCAGCTTTTTAGTGATCAGTCCGTTGCGTCCAAACAGCAGGATCAGGCTGAGGGCCAGCGCAAACGGCGGCGAAACGGTAGGCAGCAGCGCCAGCCAATGAATGATCTTTTTCCCGGGTGGGTTGCAGCGTACCGTCGCGTAGGCAAAGATGAACCCGACGATGCTTCCGAAGATGGCCGTCAGCAGGCCCATAGTCATAGTGTCGTAAAACGAGCGGCGAAGTGCGGGGCCATAATAATTGTCAAAATAGCGCTGGAAGTAGGTAAAGTCCCAGGCGCCTTCTTCGTTGAAAAAGCCGCCGGAAATGGTGCGAAAAATGGGCAGAATGACGAAGATGAAGATGATCAGCCCGGCGACCAGCAGCCCCAGGAACAAAACCGGGTCCCGGGAAATGAGGGAAAACTCGCGCGCGCGACGCCGGATCTCTGGGAAAATCTTGCGGGGGGAATATGCCTCGATTGCTGACATGAAACCGGCCTCCCTAGAAAAGTCTCTGGGCGGCCGTCACGGCCGCCCAGAGTTTGCACACTGCGAACTTACTGCTTGAGGTTTTCCGCGTTGGCGATTTCGTTGGTGAACTTCTCGACGAACGCCTTCTTGTTCTGTCCGGCCCAGATGAAGTCATAGTTGATCAGGTTGACCTGCATCAACTCGGGGTGCGAGAGCTCTACACCCTTGACGGTGGGGGCCTGGTAGGCGGCGTACTTGGGGCCGAGAGCCTGGGCTTCGGGGGTCAGCGCCCAATCGAACCACAGCTTGGCGGCCTGGATGTTCTTGGCGCCTTTGATGATGGCCATGCCACCGATTTCGTAGCCGGTGCCTTCTTCAGGGAAGGTCAGCTCGAGCGGCATCTTGTTGTTGTCGATCTCGTTGACGATGTCATGCGAGAAGACGATCGCAACAGCGGCTTCACCCTGGCCAACGAACTTGGCAGGAGCAGCGCCGGATTTGGTGAATTGCGCAATCTGGCCGGCGTATTTCTTGATGTATTCCCAGCCAGCTTCTTCACCGCGCAGCTGCAGGATGGTGGCCAGCGCGGTGTAGGAAGTGCCCGAGGTGGACGGGTGAGCGACCATGATCTGGCCCTTGAATTCGGGCTTGAGCAGGTCATCCCACGAAGTGGGGGCCTTGGAATCCGGATGCGCCGCCAGCCAATCCTTGTTGGTGGCGAAGCCCAGTGTGCCAACATAGACACCCGCCCAGTAGTTTTCGGCGTCTTTCATCTTGGCGGGGTCGATGATATTGGCCATGTTCGGTGAGTCGTAAGGCTCCAGCAGGCCTTCTTCCTTGGCAGCCACAAAGCTGTCGATCGGGCCACCCCACCAGATATCGAAGGTGGGATTGTCTTTTTCGGCCTGCAGGCGGGCCACGGCTTCACCGGCGGACATGCGCAC
>JBDHWQ010000046.1:0-9760 GCA_039810245.1 Longilinea sp.
ACCAGGAAGGACAGCGGAACCAGCCAGGCAGCCAGCTTAGCGGTGCGGCAGTATTCCTTCTTCACACCCTTCGCCGCTTCGGCATCCGCCTTGAACTTGAGGTATTCGGTATCCGAGGTGGTTCCCGCGGCGATATCCTTGCGCACCACGAAGAACCATGCCACTGCCAGGGCAACCACCGAGGCAACTGCGTCGAGCACCAGGGCAGCCGAGTTGATTTCAGCAACGCTCAGGCCGGCGGCTTCCGCGGTCAGCTTGGGGGCAGCCTGGATAACAAAGTCACCCGAGAGGCCCACACCGTGGCCGAACAGGTTCATGGCCATAGCGGTGGAGATGGCGGGCAGGCCAACCGCGCGCGCGGCGGGGAAGACCACCGTGCCAACCAGGGCATTGGCGGGCGAGGGCCAGATGAACAGGGCAAAGACCAGCATCACCACGCCGGTGACCCACCAGGCTACCTTGGGGCCGCGCATCAGCCGGCTGAATGGCGTGACCATCAGCTCGATGGCGCCGATTTTTTCCAGCGCTTTGGCCAGCGAAACCACCACAGAAATGATGAAGACCACGTCGAGCAAGACGATACCGGCGCGGACCATGCCGTTGAAAATCGTCTGCAACCCGCCGATCGGTGTTCCCAGGATGATCCATCCAAGGATGAACATGCCAATGATGGCGACCATACCGGTGTCCCGTTTCATCGCCAGGAAGACAAAAATCAGAATAACGAAGGCAGCATATACCCAATGGGCTGCGGTGAGCGTAACTGTTTCCATGAAAGCATTCCTCCAAAAAGGACGTCGTTCTGGTACTGGATTGCGAGTGAAAAAGCGTTACGTGGCCGTAGGTTGTATAGCTGGTGGCTTCACCTCCGCGCTCAGGCCGGACAGAATAACGAACTAGAAGGCCGGTTGGGCAAACACATCTTTCATCCCAGCAGCTTCCACGCGCTGCTGGACTGCCGCGACATTGGTTTCGTACAGGCCGAGTTCTTTCATCCGCTTGAAGTACGTGGCGCCGGAGAAGGTGTACTTCTGCGACATGCCCTCTTCAGTTTCCATCTGTACGCGGACGTAGTTGATTGCATCGCCAATGGCGGTAGATGTCGGGATCGTGAGCAGGGGGGCGTTGCAGGCGTGCAGCACAGCGTTGCGCCCGGCAAGCATGCCGGTGACAACGGCTTCGGTATGACCTACCAGCAACCCGGCTTTTTCACCGGCGCAGAACAGGTTGTTCAGGCCTTCCACCTGCAAATGATCGTCGCGCGGGGAGAGGGCCAGGTAGCGCATGGAGTTGCCCTTGCCGCCCGCGTACGGATCTTCATAGCGCGCGTTCTCGAGGCCGGGGACCTGGCGCAGCTCTTCCAGGGGGAAGAACGGGGTCATCAGCTTTACATGGCCGGTATCGAGCAGGACCACGTTTTCGGCGAACTCGGGCAGCGCGTACTGCTGGCAGGCCTTGGTGGCCAGTTTTTCGGTGTGGACCATCTCGGCCGGGATCGGCACGACGGCGACGCCGGTTGCGTGCAGCCGGTCGGCAATTTCTTTGGAGACCGAGTCGAAATGCAGCTTGCACGAGCCGGACATAGCGCCAAAGGTGCCATCGGGCTTGCGGCCAATCTTTTCGGGCACACCCGCGCGCCCGGCAATGCTGACGCGCCCGCCGAAGCTGGGGCAGCGCAGGACGCACATCGCGCAGCCGTTGCCGTATTTGAGGCAGTTGCCCTGCGGGCCGGCGGTGCCGGTGGTCTCGATGAAGATATCACCTTCGACGGGCTCGCGGTTTTCCACGCTGATGGCGCGGATGGTCTGGCAAGAGGCGAGCACGTCGGTGGCGCGCCATTGCATGCGCACATCGATGCCTTTTGCGAGCAGGTACTTCTTGACGGCCGGCTCGATCAGGCTGACGTCGTACAGGCTGGCGTGCTTGTGACCGGGGAATTCCACATTGGCATGGCGGGAAACCTGGTCCATAATCTGAAATAAATCACCGCCGCCCATGGCAATTGCTTCTTCGGCAGCGGTGTAACGACCATTATTGCGGAAAATACCACCCACCAGGCCGGTGCCCAGCAGACAGTCCGTGCGTTCCAACAAAATTACCTCGGCTCCGGCCGCTTTTGCAGTGAGCGCAGCAGCGCAGCCAGCCCAACCTCCGCCAATAACAACGATCCTAGGCATAGTTCCTCCTCATGTCAAATCCAGTGGGTAAGGTATTCAATTGAGAAACGGGATGAAAAGAGTGGTGTAACCGAGCAAGGGGTATACGTACCCGCCACATTTTGCGGATGCTCTTCAAGAATGGTGATTCATTTGTGGCGGTGAGGAAAAATAAGATGCATCACTTCGACAGTGGGGGACAGTCTGCAAGCGATGTATATCTTATAAGATATATAATATACACAAGTTCCGGGTTTGTCAAGAGGAAATCAGGCCATTTCTTGATCCATTTGTGCATGTGTATACCAAACCGACCTGCCATATATAGGAAAACACCCCATGCGGACCGGCGGTATGCTGATCGTAGGCATGGGGTGTTTGCAGTTTTGTAAGGTCAATGCAGGTTACTCGGTATCGATACGCACGCGGTGGATGGCCTGCTCCAGCTCCTCAAAATCCTGCACATACAGGTCATTCATGGCGCTGCTAAGGTGCTGTTCCATACTGCTCACGGCAGCTTCCACATCGCCAGCGAGCAGCGCATCCAGAATAGCCTGGTGCTCGGCCACCGATTTATCGCTGCGCATGCCTTGCGATACCGACAGCAGCCGGTAGCGGGTGAGATGATCCTCCAGGTTGCGCAGCATATCCTGCAACCGCTGGTTAGAGCAGCGTTGGTAAATGACGTGGTGGAATTTGCCGTTAATCTCCGAGGCTTTACTATAATTCTGCGCCTGGAGTGCTTTTTCATGTTCGTTTATCAGTTTTTGCAGCGTGGCGAAATCATCCTGCGTCAATGCCCTGGCCGCCAGCCGCACCGCCAGCCCTTCGAGGCAGATGCGGATCTCGAAGATGTTGGTCATGTCCTGCTTATTGACGTCGGTGACAAAGGTGCCCTTATACGGCTGGCGCGTTACCAGTCCCTCGCGCTCGAGTCGCATCAATGCATCGCGCACGGGGGTCTTACTGATGCGCAGCTGCGCGGCCAGCTCACCCTCCACCAGGTTCTGGTTGGGCAAAAATTCAAACGTCAGGATGGCCTGTTTGATTCTTTCGTACGCCAGCTTGTCTAAGGAAGGCGTGTCCATCAGGGGGCCAAGGGTACTCATAATCCTCCGAATTGCCTGTTGAAAGATGCGAAGTTATAATATATAATATATATATTATACAACACCCCTGCGTTTTTTCAATAAGCAAAATATAAAGGATGGTAATGATGAAAGAAATCCCGATCACTGTGGATGGCAACGAAGCTGCCGCGAACGCGGCATTTCGCACGAATGAAGTGATTGCCATCTACCCAATTACCCCTTCCTCCGGCATGGGCGAGCTTTCGGATGAATGGGCTTCTTATAACAAGACCAATATCTGGGGCACCATTCCGCTGGTGGCGGAAATGCAGTCTGAAGGTGGAGCGGCTGGCGCGGTGCACGGCGCGCTGCAAACCGGCGCGCTGACCACCACGTTCACCGCCTCGCAGGGGCTATTGCTGATGATCCCCAATATGTACAAGATCGCCGGCGAACTGACTTCCACCGTGTTCCACGTGGCGGCGCGCGCGCTCTCGTACCAGTCTATTTCCATCTATGGCGACCACTCGGATGTGATGGCCACCCGCGCCACCGGCTTCGCGCTGATGCCCTCCTGCTCGGTGCAGGAAGCGCACGATATGGCCGTGATTGCCCAGGCCGCCACGCTGGAAGCGCGCATTCCCTTTCTGCATTTCTTTGACGGCTTCCGCACCTCGCACGAGGTGAGCAAGATCGCATACCTGAGTGATGAACAGCTCCACGCCATGATCCCCGACGCGCTGGTGCAGGCGCACCGCGCGCGCGGCCTCTCGCCGGAGAATCCCTTCATTCGCGGCACGCTGCAGAACTGGGACGTGTACTTCCAGGCGCGCGAAGCGGTCAACCCGTTCTACCAGGCCTGCCCGGGCGTGGTGGAACGCGCCATGCAGCGCTTTGCCGAGGTGACCGGCCGCAGCTACCAGCTGTTCGATTACGCCGGCGCGCCGGACGCCGAGCGCGTGATCATCCTGATGGGCTCGGGCGCGCAGACCGCGGCCGAAACGGCCGAGTACCTGGCCGCGAGCGGCGAGAAGGTGGCTACGATTACCGTGCGCCTGTACCGCCCGTTCTCGGTGCAGCACCTGATGCAAGCCCTGCCCGCCACAGTTAAGTCCATCGCCGTGCTGGACCGCACCAAGGAATCCGGCGCGATGGGCGAGCCGCTGTACCTGGACGTGGTGGCCGGCGTGCACGAAGGCCTGAGCATGGGCCTGGCGCGCTATGCGGCCGCGCCGCGCATCATCGCCGGGCGCTACGGCCTGGCTTCGAAAGAATTTACCCCGGCGATGGTCAAAGGCGTATTTGATGAGCTGGCCAAGGCCAACCCGCTCAACCACTTCGCGGTGGGCATCGAAGACGATGTGTGCCACAACAGCCTGGTCTTTGACCCCAGCTTTGGCATCCTCTCTGCCGACACCGCCGAGTGCATGTTCTTTGGCCTGGGCGCGGACGGCACGGTGGGCGCCAACAAAAACTCGATCAAGATCATCGGGGAAGACACCGACAACCACGCGCAGGGCTACTTCGTGTACGACTCGAAGAAGTCCGGCTCGGTGACCATCTCGCATCTGCGTTTTGGCCCGCGCCCGGTGCGCGCGCCGTATCTGATCGGCGAGAACAGCGCCAGCTTTGTGGCCTGCCACCAGTTCTCCTTCCTGGAGCGGCTGGACATGCTCAAGTTCGCCCGCCCGGGCGGCGTGTTCCTGCTCAACAGCCTGTATGGGCCGCAGGAAGTGTGGAGCATGATCCCGGTGGAAGTGCAGGCACAAATCATTGCCAAGAAGCTGCGCTTCTACGTGATCGACGCCTACGAAGTGGCCAAGAAGGCCGGCATGGGCAGCCGCATCAACACCATCATGCAGACCTGCTTCTTCGCCATCAGCGGCATCCTGCCGAAAGACGAAGCCATCGCGCAGATCAAAAAATCGATCCAAAAGACATACGGTAAGCGCGGCGAGAGCGTGGTGCGCAAGAACTTTGAGGCCGTGGACGAAACCCTGGCCAACCTGTTTGAAGTTACCGTACCGGAGACGGTGGGCGGCGCGGTGCAAATGCGCCACGGCATGCCCGCCGACGCGCCCGAGTACGTGCGCAAAGTGGTGGACCCGATTTTGGCCTTCGAAGGCGACTGCCTGCCGGTGAGCGCCCTGCCGGTGGATGGAACCTACCCATCCGGCACGGCCAAATGGGAAAAGCGCAACATCGCCCTGGAGATCCCGGTGTGGGAGCAGTCGCTGTGCATCCAGTGCGGCAAGTGCGTGCTGGTATGCCCGCACGCGGCCATCCGCATGAAGGTCTACGACCCGGCCGAGCTGCAAGGCGCGCCGGACACGTTCAAATCCATGCCGGCCAAATTCACCGAGTTCCCCAACACGCTGTTCTCGCTGCAGGTGGCCCCGGAAGACTGCACCGGCTGCTCGCTGTGCGTGTCGTTCTGCCCGGCCAAGAGCAAGACCCAGGCCAACGTGAAGGCCATCAACATGGCCGCGCAGCCCCCGCTGCGCGAGCAGGAAAAAGCCAACTGGGAATTCTTCCTCGACCTGCCCGACGCCGACCGCACGAAGTTCGCGCCCTCGACGATCAAGAATTCACAATTGCTGCAACCGCTGTTTGAGTTCTCCGGCGCGTGCTCGGGCTGCGGCGAGACGCCGTACGTCAAGCTGGCCTCGCAGCTCTTCGGCGACCGCATGGCGGTAGCCAACGCCACCGGGTGCTCCTCGGTGTACGGCGGCAGCCTGCCCACCACACCCTGGTCGGTGAACAAAGACGGGCGCGGCCCGGCCTGGTCCAACTCGCTGTTCGAAGATAACGCCGAGTTTGGCCTGGGGATGCGCCTGGCGACCGAGAAGAAGAACGAATACGCGCGCGAGCTGGTGCGCAAGCTGGCCGGTAAGCTGGGCGACGTGCTGGCCGGCGGCCTGCTGGACGCCGACCAGAGCAGCGAAGCCGGCATCCGCGAGCAGCGCGAGCGCGTGGCCGCGCTCAAAGACCTGCTGCGCGACGACCCCGACCTGGACGCGCGCAACCTGTACAGCCTGGCCAATGAGCTGGTGCGCAAGAGCGTGTGGATCATGGGCGGCGACGGCTGGGCTTACGACATTGGCTACGGCGGGCTGGACCACGTGCTGGCCAGCGGCAAGAACGTCAACGTGCTGGTGCTGGACACCGAAGTGTATTCCAACACCGGTGGGCAGGCTTCCAAAGCCACCCCGCGCGCGGCGGTGGCCAAGTTTGCCGCCAACGGCAAGGGCCTGGCCAAGAAAGACCTGGGGCTGATCGCCATGTCGTACGGCAACGTGTACGTGGCGCGCGTGGCGATGGGCTACTCAGACGCGCAGACCCTGCGCGCCTTCCTGGAAGCCGACGCCTACGATGGCCCCTCGCTGATCATCGCCTACAGCCACTGCATCGCGCACGGCATCAGCATGGAAAAGGGCCTGGAGCAGCAAAAGCTGGCCATCCAGTCCGGCGCGTGGTCGCTGTACCGCTACAACCCGGCGCTGATCGCGGAAGGCAAGAACCCGCTGACGGTCGACTCCAAAGCGCCCAGCATCCCGGTATCGGAATATGCTTACAACGAAACGCGCTACCAGATGCTGGTCAACAAAGACGAGCAGCGCGCCGAAATGCTGATGAGCGAAGCCAACGAAGACGCGCGCCTGCGCTGGGAACGCATTCAGCGCCTGGCCGAGCTGGAAGCCCAGCTCCGCGGCGGGCAGGGATAGGCTCAAGGGATCTATTAGTACAACCTGCCTTTACGCTTATAATCGTAAAGGCAGGTTGTTGATTCTGCAACAGACTTGCAAGGGCATGGCTTCTATTGAATTGAAAAACGAAAAGAAGCAATAAGATTCCTCATGTAAAAGAGTTTTACCAGGTAGTTTCCTGTTCTGTCTTCGGATGGTAGCAATATTTTTTGACAATAGCTCTTACTATCTTTCAAAGGTAAGGAATCATAATATATTGGATACTTCTTGTTCTCCATAAATACATATACGTTTGGGTTAAACCCTTTGCGGGCATAGCGGAATTCTCCACATAAATACAAAAATTTGTCATCAGGGAATACGTTTCCACAATTCTGATTAGTATTAGGGCCTTGCTGGTAAATATCCTTCTCACAAACACGAATATTACTTACCGATAATATTCCAGCACCTGTTGGATCATCGTCTCTATATAGAACTGTTAAAACAAAAGCCAGCACAAGCAAGACAAAAGCTATAATCCAGAATATATATCTTTTTGTTGTAGTCATTTTATTTTCCAAAGGGCCAAAACGGTAAATCTACGTTCACTAATAATCTTGTCATTGCTTGTCCAACTAAACCACCCACATCCACTCCATTCATTCCAATATTTCCTCCAAAAACCAAACTGACCTGGTGATACTCAACAGTCCTGCCAGAACCGTTATCAATGAAGAAACTGAACGGTATATCTGCAGCGCTATCTGCTTCAATAGCTCTACCCCCTATTAAGCTATATCCTCCCTGTAAAGCTACATCTGCAGAACCAACAAGTCCCGCAAACACGGAAGGCCCTGCATAGTTTTCATTTTCACTTAAGCCGTATACATTGGTGCTACCAACATATACTGACACGCTCATGAAATTAGGTGTACCAAGATAGCCATACCCTTCTTGGGATGAGAAAATACTTATTTCTCCAGAACTCAAGTTAAATAGTATCAACAATTCAATAAATGTAAGACCCACTTCGGCTCCAGAGCCTCCCTGTACAGTAAGTCCGATATGTGTACCAACTGCGCTTGGAAATGTGTTCCAAATCCATTGTACAAAGGGAGAAGAGGGGCTCTTTGGCCTGTTAGGCAGAGTCGAGAGAGGATCACTTTTCCCATTCTCGCATTTCCCATCCTCACCTTCTTCGCACGCCTTGTGCCCGGACGGATCAGAAAAACGTACTGGGTTATTCAATGTATAGGAAAACCGGTCCTACGCCATCGGACTCCCCGGCTCGGGGATGAGCGTATCGGCCTGGCTGAACCGTCCCAGCGCGCCGTCGTACCACCTTGCCCCGTAGTATTGCAGCCCGATCTCCTCGAAGCCCCTTTGCCCGGTGAACTGGTAGCGCGTGGGCATGTCCCCGCCCAGGCTGTAGCGCTCTGACCCGAAGGCGGTATACCCCTGCCGGCTCTCGGTGTTCTCCGCATCGTTGTAAGCCACACTGGTCGAACCCAGGTGGTCACCGAAGAGATACGTCACAACCCCCATCTGGCGCATGGCAACCCGCGCGCTACCCGCGCTGTAGTATTTCGTCGACGCTGAAAGCGCGCCCTCGGTGCGCCATTCGAAGTAGCCGCCGACGTAGCGGGTGGTCACCCCGCCCACGCTCGCACTTACCATCTGCCCATCGCCGTCGTAGCGGAACGCGGCTACGTCCACCCCGTTTTTCCTGGCTTCGGTCAGGCGCAGCTCGCCGTCGTACAGCAGCGTGTAGACCTCATCGGGGCCAAAATCGCGCGTGGTCATGCTGCCGTTGGCGTCGTAGGCGTAGCGGTTGCCGTTGGAAAGCGCGCTCACCGCGTGGGCGTGCGCCGCGTCATAGGTGTAGTTTACCCCGCCTTTGCTCGCCAGCCGCCCCTCGCTGTCGTAGCTGTAGCTCTCGTCGTAGAGGCCCGATCCGCCGCCCACCGCCTCCGTTGAGGTGATGCGATCCAGCAGGTCGTAGGTGAAGGCCTGCTCCTGCCCGGCCATATTGGCGTCTTTGATCCGGGTGATGTTGCCCTGCACGTCGTAGTGGTACGTCAGATCCATCAGTTCGCCTGAGGCGCTTGCCTTGCCGCTCATAGCCTTCAACAGCCGTCCCTGCCCGTCGTAGGGCCAGCCCTGCAGCGCGCTCACGCCCCAATCGGCATACGTGTACTGGCTGAAAAGCGCCTCGCCATCCGCTGCGCGCGCGCCCAGGTTGCGCCGCGTCACCCGCCCGGCCGCGTCGTACTGCGTGGCTTCCACGTAGGCCGCGTCCCCCTTCAGCCGGTAGAGCAGCTTCTGCGGGGTGTAAGCATACGTCACCACCTCGCGCTGCCCGTTCTCGTCCGCCGGGTAGGTCATGCTCTCTGGCAGGTCGGCGGAGTTGTAGCTCCAGCCGGTCTGGAACGCGCGCTCGCCAATCGTTTTGGTTTCCGCCGCCAGCCGCCCGCGCGAATCATACGTCCAGTTGGTGTAGCCCGATCCGTCCAGCATCCCCGTGCGGTAGCCCTTCTGCCCCGCCAGCGGCGCGGTGGGCTGGCCGCCCGCGTCGTACTGCACTCCATCCCAGGCGTAGTGGATAGCGGGCGTGGAAACGCACGTACCCGCAAAGCTTTTTTCACTCAGCCGCCCCAGAGCGTCGTAGCTCATCCCGGTCTCGCAGCCGTTGGCGTCCGTCTGCCGGATCAGGTTGCCCGGCGCGTCGTACGCGTACTGCCACGGCCCCATGTCGGCGTCGGTCATCCCGGTCTTGCGCCCGCCCAGGTCGTAGGTGATCGTGGTCTGCGCGCTCCCGTACAGCGCCCCGGTCAGCCGGTCGGCC
>JBDHWQ010000047.1:0-8679 GCA_039810245.1 Longilinea sp.
ATCCACGAGTCGATCAACGCCTCGCTGCGCCGGCTGGGCACCGATTACGTCGACATTTATTTCTGCCACCGCTACGACCCCGACACGCCGGTGGAAGAGGTGGTGCGCACCATGAACGACCTGATCCAGCAGGGAAAAATCCTATACTGGGGCACGTCGGAGTGGGAAGCGGCGCAGATCGCAACTGCGATCGGCACCGCGCGCCAGTACGGGCTGATCCCGCCGGCCGTGGAGCAGCCGCAGTACAACCTGTTTCACCGCCGCCGCGTGGAGTCCGAGCTGGACGCGCTGTGCAAGGAGTATGGCATCGGGCTGGTGACGTGGAGCCCGCTGTACTCGGGGGTGCTGTCGGGTAAGTACAACCAGGGCATCCCGGAGGGCAGCCGCGCTTCGCTCGACAATATGGGCTGGATCCGCGACCGGCTGACCGAGGAAAGCCTGGACACGGTGCGCCAGCTCACCGCGCTGGCCGATGACCTCGACCTGACCACCGCGCAGCTCGCTATCGCGTGGATTTTGCGGCGCAAGGACGTGAGCAGCGTGATCACCGGGGCGACGCGGTTGGAGCAGCTCGATGAGAATCTGTCGGCGGCCGAGGCTGTGCCGCTGTTGACGGATGATGTGCTCGAGCGCATCGAGCAAATCATGGGCAACACGCCCGAGGAGTAGGTGGGTCCGCTCGCGAAGCGTTGCCCGGGACGCGACGTAAATACGCGCTTATGACCCGGGGCGAGGCTTCCAACGATTTACAGGGAATTGTCGCTTTGCATGCAGAGGCGCACCCCCCTCTAACTCCCCCAAAAGCGTACTTTGTTTCTTCAAGCCTTCCGCAGAAAGGGAGGCGGAGCGGGAGGGGGTGAGCCATTGCATAGAAATCGATTCCTTCAAGAAAGGCCTTCTCAGGCACAAAAAGATATTGATCGCTCGTTGTGCCTATCAATAAACGTTAGAATTCATCGCCCTGGATTGGTGCCCTCGGCGCACCCTACGATTCCACGGCCTTCAACACCCGCAGGGCGCGGATGGTGACCCACGGGTTCGGCTGGCCGCCGCGGCCGTAGCGGCCCCAGGTCTTACTGCCGTAGTGATACTCCAGCGGCCAGCGGCCGTCCGCGTCTGCCTTGCCGCGCAGCCAGTTCACCAGCCCGGCCGCGCGCGGATCATTGATGCGGCCCACGCCGGCCAGCCCCTCGGCCACCTGCAAAAGGTCGCTGATGTAATACAGCGGGAAACCCAGCTTCCACCAGTTACGGCTGGGATGCCCTGCGGCATGTGACGGCCACAGCGCTGTCTCGGGTGGGGCACTGAAGAAGTACTCCACCGCCTGGGTGATGGCGCGCTCCACCAGCGGCGTGCGCTGCGCGGCGGGCAGGGCGGAGAAGGCCAGCAGCACCTTGGCCGCGCCCCACGAGCAGGGCTGATCGTAGTTTTCGCCGCACCGGAACTCCGGGCCGGATTTGTGCGTATAATAACGGTCCGGGTTATCCTTTTCGGTTTTGGAGGCAACGCCCTCTCCCAGGTTGCTGCGCGCCATCCAGGCCACGGCCGCATCCATGCGCGGGTCGTCATACCCCAGCCGGGTGAGCGCCCACAGCATGTTGCCCTGCAGGCAGTCGAATGTGCCGCCGGGCGCGCCGTTGTAGCCGATACGCCCACCGGGGGTGAAAGCATGATCCAGGTAATACACGCAGGCCGTGCGCACGCGCGCATCGCCATCCACCTGTGCGCCAAGCTGGGCCAGAAGCTGCAGCGACCACACGATCGATTTGTACTTGGGGCTGTAGCCCGGGCCAGGTTTTTCCCAGTAGCCTTCGGGCTGCATGGCATCCAGCACCAGCGGGATGGCGCCGCGCTGGTGGGCTTCGGCGCATGCCGCCAGCAGATCCGGGTCGTCCGCCGGCCGGTCGAGCAGGTCGCGCAGCACCAGGTGGCGCACCGACGGTTCATCGCTCGCCAGCAGCCATTCCAGCGAGCGCGCAAACGTATTTACAAACGTCGTCATGGGGAATTCTCCTGAACCAAAAAGGAGCGCTGCATCCATTATACGGCTTTCCAACCGCGTCGAAGTGACATTTTTCAGAAAGTTGATGACAAATCCCTACCGCCGGGAAGATTAAATTCATCTGAGAATCGCCTATAATAGATGCATTATCGGGTATGCCAATGCAATAACCGGAACGAACCACAGAAAGGAACCTTCTATGAAATATGTGGTCCTGGTAGGGTTGATCGCACTGGCGGTGGTGGTCGGAGTGGGGATGTGGGCCACGAATTTCACCGTGTACCTGGGAGACGACCCAACCACTTGCAATAACTGTCACGTAATGGACGCGGTGTATGAAGGCTGGTTTCACGCCGGGCACCAGCCGTTTGCCACCTGCAACGACTGCCATACACCGCACGCCTTCATCCCCAAGTATTTCGTCAAGGCGCGCTCGGGCATGAACCACGTGACCATGTTTACCCTGGGGCACATTCCCGAGCCGCTGCGCGCCAAACAATCCACCGATAACATTATCCAGGCCAACTGCATCCGCTGCCACGAGACGGCCGTCTCGATGATCGCGGACGGAACCACCGACGCGCCGCACAACGGCGGGCGCTACTGCTTCGACTGCCATACCGATGTGGCCCACGGCCAGCGCGGTATCAGCATTCTGCCATATCAGGATAAGGGCATTTACGTGGCCCCCCAGGATCGTAAGGAGGACTGAAAATGTTGCGAAAACCCTGGTTCATCCCCGCTCTGCTGTCTGCGATCATCATCATCCTGGCCGCTGTCATCGTGGCGCTGCTGGTCTTTATGAAGAACCAGCCGCTGCAGGTGCGCGGCGTGCAGCCGCTGGTGGAAGTGAAGGCGCTGGAGCCGGATAGCTCGATCTGGGGCCAGAATTTCCCCAACCAGTGGAGCACCCTGCGCCTGACCGAGACCAACAACGTGCGCACCGCCTACGGCGGCTCGGACCCATTCTCGCGTGTCGAGCTGGACCCGCGCATTGTGACGCTCTTCGCCGGGTACCCGTTCAGCGAGGACTATAACGAGGAACGCGGCCACCGCATGGCGCTGGTAGATGTGCGCGCCACCAAGCGTATCAGTGAAAAGACGCCCGCCACCTGCTACTCGTGCAAGTCTTCCAACAACCCCATGCTGTGGGCCGATATGGGCATGGCCAAGTACGACGCGATGAAGTTCAGCGAGATGACCCCCAGCATCCTCGAGCCGATTGGGTGCGCCAACTGCCACGAGGCCGGGACGATGCGCCTGGTGGTCACCAACCCGGCGCTGGATGAGGCGCTCAAAGCCCAGGGCAAAGACTGGCGCACCTTCACCCGCCAGGAAATGCGCACCGTGGTGTGCGCCAACTGCCACGTGGAGTATTACTTCAAGGGCGACGGCAAGTACCTGACCTTCCCGTGGGCCAAGGGCACGAAGATTGAAGACATCGAGGCCTACTACACCGAAGCCAACTTCAGCGACTGGACGCACAAGGAAGACGGCGCGCCGATGCTGAAGATGCAGCACCCCGAGTACGAGACCTACACCGCCGGCAGCACGCATTATAACGCCGGCGTGGCCTGCGCCGACTGCCATATGCCCTACCAGCGCGACGGCGCGGTGAAGTTCTCGACCCACGACACGCACTCGCCGCTGTTCAACCCGGCCAACGCTTGCGGCACCTGCCACACCGACGTGGATTACGTGACCGGGCGCGTGGCGATCATCCAGAAGAGCGTGGCGGATACGATGAGCGCCACCGAAGACGCGCTGATCGTAGCAATTGACGCGATCAAGACCGCCGCGGCCGACCCCAAGGTGGACGCCAAGAAGCTGGACGAGGCGCGCAAGCTGCACCGCGCCGCGCAGATGCGCTGGGACTTCATCGCCGCCGAGAACAGCATGGGCTTCCACAACCCCGAAGAGGCGCTGCGCATCCTGGCCGCATCCACTGACCTGGCGCGCCAGGCGCAGATCACCGCGATCCAGGCTGTGCCATAAGATTAAATGTAAAAAGCGAGGGCTTTCGCAGAGCGAAAGCCCTCGCTTTTTATTGAACGACGGGAAGGCCAGCAGCTCAACATGCGCCCGCGGAGCGGGGAACAGACGCTCCCACGGGAAACCGTGGGAGCGAGATACGTTCGAGATAGAGGTGGGTCAACTTCTTAACTTTGCGCCCAGGTCCTGCTCCAGGCGGCGGATGATGCGCTGGCGGATCTGCGCGGCGTCGGCGTCGGTGAGCGTGCGCTCGGGCGACTGGTAGGTCAGCCCGTAGGCCATGCTCTTTTTGCCTTCGCCGATCTGCGCGCCGCGGAACACGTCGAAAAGTCGCAGCCCGGCCAGCATCTTGCCGCCCGCCTGGCGGATGACCTCTTCCAGCCGCGCGGCGGGCAGGTCTTCGTCTACGATCACGGCGATGTCTTCCAGCACCGGCGGGAAGGCCGGCACCGGGCGCACTTGATAGCGCTCTTCCACCAGCGGCAGCACCAGCTCCAGGTCCAGCTCGGCGGCCAGCACCGGCGCGGGACCGAAGTCAAAGCGCTCTTTCACCAGCGGGTGCAGCTCGCCAAACACGCCCGCCGCGCGCCCACCCACGCTGAGCAGCGCGCACTTGCCGGGGTGGAAGCTGGGATGCTCGGCCGGCGTCACGCGCGCATCCGACAGGTGCAGCCCGTCCATGGCTTCTTCCAGGATGCCCTTCAGGTCGAAGAAATCGAAGTTTTCCTTCACCGGGCGGTCCCAGTGGCTTTCCAGCCGCAGACCGGTCAGGGCAATCGCCAGGTGCTGCGGCTCGGCCGGCAGCTCGCGCTGCGGGTCGGGCAGGAACACCGGGCCGATTTCGAAGAACGCCAGCCGTTCTTTCAATCGCGCGTTGCGCTCCAGCACCTCCAGGATCGAGACCAGCAGGCTGCGGCGCATCACCGTGCGGTCGGAGCTGATGGGGTTGAGCAGGCGCACGTAGGGCACGTCCTGCGGCGGCAGGCTGAGCGGCAGCGCGCGCGCCTCGCGCTCGGGCGAGGTCTGGCGGTGGGTGATGGCTTCCACCAGCCCAAGCTGCGCCAGCACGTCGCGCAGCGTTTCTTCGGCATCGACGATGCGGTTGCGGTGCTGCGGCGGCAGCGCATCGTCCATCAGCGTGGCGGGGATGTTGTTGTAACCGTACAGCCGCGCCACCTCTTCGATCAGGTCGGCTTTGCCGGTCTGGCCTTCACCGATGTCCAGGCGGGTGGGGGGCGTCTGCGCGGTCACTTCTTCGCCTTGCACGCGGCAGGTGAAGCCCAACCGCTCCAGCAGCGCGGCCATCTGCGCCGCGGGGATGGCGACCCCCAGCGCGCGGCGCACGTCGCCCTCGCTGATCGTCACCACCGGATCGCGCGGGGGCAGGGGGTAATTATCCACCAGCCCGGGGGCGATCTCGCCGCCACTCCAGGCCGCCATGCGTTCCAGGCACAGCCGCACCGCCGGCTCGGCCAGCGCGGGATGCACCCCGCGGCTGAAGCGGTAACCCGCCTCGCTGTTGAGCTTTTGCGCCGCGGCCGTCTTGCGGATGTTGATGAAGTTCCAGCTCGCACCTTCGAGCAGCACGGTGGTGGTGGCGGTCGTGACCTCGCTCTCCTGTCCGCCCATCACCCCCGCGATCGACAGCGCCCCGGCGGTATCGGCTACCACCACGGTGAAGTCGTCCAGCTTGCGCTCGACGCCATCCAGCGTGGTCAGCGTTTCGCCCGGCGCGGCGGTGCGCGTGATGATGGTGGGCGCGGCGCCGCCGGCGCGCTGCACCAGCAGGTCGTAATCGAAGGCGTGCAGCGGCTGGCCCAGCTCGAGCATGACGTAATTGGTGGCATCCACGATACTGTTGATGGGGCGCATGCCCGCCAGCCGCAGCCGCATCTGCACTCTGTAGGGGCTGGAGCGCGCCTGCAGGCCGCGCGCCATGCCCAGCACGAAGCGCGGGTTGAGCTCCGGCTCGCGGATCTCAATCTTCGCCAGCCCGTCGACGGGTTGGCCGGCGGTGGGCATGCCGGCGCGCGGCTCGCGCAGCGGCTTGCCGGTGGCGGCCGCCACCTCGCGCGCCACGCCCACCACGCTGGCGTTGCGGATCATGTTGGGCAGAATCGAAACTTCGAACACCGCGTCGCCCATGTACTCCGCCAGCGGCATGCCGGTGGGGGCATCGTCGGGAAGGATAATGATGCCCTCGTGCTCGTCGGAAATGCCCAGCTCTTTCTCCGAGGCCACCATCGAATACGACTCCACGCCGCGGATTTTGGCACGCTTAAGCGTGGTCAGCGCCTGGCCGGGCTGGTGACCGTCATAGATCTGCGCGCCTTCTTTGGCGTACGCCACCTTGAGCGGCCTGGGCAGCGGGCCCTGGCCCTTGAACTCGTACAGGTTGGGCGCGCCGGTGAGCACGATATGCTCGCGCGTGCCGTCCTGCAGCTTGCAAAGCGTCAGCCGGTCGGCGTTGGGGTGGGGCATCACCTCGTCAATCTGCGCCACCACGATCTTCTCCGGGTCCCAGCTCAGCCCGGTGAACTTGAAACCGTGCTCCTCGTTCTGCGGGCCGGGCAGGCCCACCAGCCGCACCCCGTCCACTTCCAGTCCCAGCATGGTCAGCACGCCGGCCAGCTCTTCGAGGGGCATATCTACGTCTACGTATTCTTTCAACCATGAAAGCGGAATATTCATTTTGCAGCCCTCGCTTAGAACTGATCCAGGAAGCGCACGTCATCCGCCCAGAAGTTGCGGATATCTTCAATGCGGTGGCGCAGCAGCGCGATGCGCTCGATGCCCATGCCGGCCGCGAAGCCGGAATAAACGCGCGGATCGTAGCCGCCGTTTTGCAGCACCACCGGGTGCACCATGCCGCACCCGCCGATCTCCAGCCAGCCGCTCTGCTTGCAGATGTTGCAGCCCCTGCCGCCGCACATGAAGCACTCCACGTCCATCTCGCCGCTCGGCTCGGTGAAGGGAAAGTACGACGGGCGCAGCCGCGTGCGCGCGCTGCCGCCGTAGAGCTGGCGCGCGAACTCGGTCAGCGTGCCTTTCATATCACCCAGGGTGATGTTCTTGCCCACCGCCAGCAGCTCCACCTGATTGAACTGCGTTTCGGAGCGCGCGCTGACCTGCTCGTAGCGGAACACCATCCCCGGCAGGATCACGCGCACCGGCTCGGGCGCATACTCGCGCATGGCGTGGATCTGCCCGGGCGAGGTGTGCGTGCGCAGCAGCACCCCCGGCGTGGTGGTGTGGAAGGTGTCCTGCATATCGCGCGCCGGGTGGTAGGGCGGGATGTTGAGCAGTTGGAAGTTGTATTCGTCGCTTTCCACTTCCGGCGAGCGGTAGACCTGGAAGCCCAGGTTGCCCAGGATGCGCACCACTTCGCGCATGGTCTGGGTGACGATGTGCAGCCGCCCGCGTGAAAAGCGCCGGCCGGGCAGGGTCACGTCCAGCCGCTCGGACTGCAGCGACTGCGCCAGGGCCGCTTCGCGCAGCGCGGCCTCGCGCTGCTGCGCCGCGCCTTCCAGCGCGGTCTTGGCGGCGTTGGCGCGCTGGCCCACCTGCGCGCGCAGCTCTTTGGGCAGCCGGCCCATGATGGAAAAGACCTGCATCACCGGCGCGCTGCGGCCCAGGTGCGCCACGCGCCAGGCTTGCAGCGCTTTCTCATCCTGCGCGCTCTCCAGCGCCTGCATCCCCTGCGCCTGGATCTCCTCTAACTGCGCCAAAACATCGGTTTCTTCGTTCATTCCTGCTCCTGCGCCTCAAAGATTAATAAAAAATCCCATCCCCAAGCCGGGACGGGACAGGAAGTCACCGCGGTACCACCCGCATTGGCCGCCAGGCGGCGGCCCACTCGACCCAACGGCCCCATGTGGCGGGGTGATTGGCGTGCCGGGTAACGCGGGCAAAGCGTCCTGGACTACTGGCCCTGGCGGGCGTTCCCCCAGGCGGCTCGAGAGGGAACTTCGGCTGGCTTGCACCGGGCGGGCGTTTCAGTCTGCGCACCCGCTTCCCTGGCGGCTTCCCCCAGCGTACTTTCCTCTGTCACAGCCGTTGGCGTGCTGTTGATATGGGTATTATGCCAAAAATCGGGGGATTGGTCAAGAGCATATAGTCTGTCATACGTTTGAAAGTATTTCGTCATAGCACCGAAAAGAAGTCTTGTAATCAGAGGTGGACAAATCTATACTGATTCTGCTATTCCAATTTGTATCTTACTACCTTCTACGATTAATTACCCAACGATATACACAACCCAGCGGAGGGGAAATGCTACGAGCAGTGTGCAACGCACTGATGGTGTTCGTATTATTTGCGCAAAACATTGGCCCTATCTCCATCAGCCGACAGCATATCCCCACCTCCAATAGCCAGATATCCGAAACGCCTGTCCCCGAAGAAACCATCTCCCCCACCAGCATCCCCACCGAGCCGGCGGCCACCGCCGCGCCCGAAGAAACCCAGCCCCCCACGCCCGAGGCCACCCCGCTGCCATCCGAAACGCCCGCGCCTGAGGTAACGGAAACCGCCCTGCCCGAAGCGCCGACCGCCACGGCGGAGCCTTCCAGCACGCCTGCCCCTGTCGAAACATCCACCCCGACAGAAGCGCCGGAGCAATGCCAGAGCGAAATCATCATCCACCAACCCCGCCTCGAAAGCCAGCTTTTGGCGCTGGAAGAAGG
>JBDHWQ010000048.1:0-7865 GCA_039810245.1 Longilinea sp.
GGAACAGGGTTCGAAATTTGCTATCCGCGAGGGTGGTCTGACGGTTGGCGCCGGTGTGATCACCAAGATCATCAGCTGAAAGGAAAGTCAGCCCATGCGGTAACACCTGGGCTGCGGTAATACGGTCATGGCATCCAAAAAGAAAGACATTCGCCCCGTAATCACGTTCGCCTGCATGGAATGCAAGGAGCGCAATTACACCAGCGAGAAAAACCGTCGCAACGATCCCACGCGCATGGAGCTGCAGAAGTACTGCCCACGGTGCCGCAAGCACACTGCGCACCGGGAGACCAAGTAACCAACATTGACGAGGGCTGTAGATTGTGGTATCTTTGGGTTTCAAAGAGGGCCGCAGTCTACAGCCTTCCATTTAGGCGAGTAGCTCAATTGGCAGAGCACCTGTCTCCAAAACAGGGGGTTGTGGGTTCAATTCCTGCCTCGCCTGCCTCGATTCTGGCAACGCCGTCCTCTGAGGCGGCGTTTGTGCCGTAAAAACCAGCCCGTCGCGCCATGCGGGCCACGCAAAAAAAGAAGCACGCTCCCCAAATGGGTGTGCGGCATGGCGTGAAAAACAAGTTTTCAAACAAGGAGTGACGCGTGGCAGAAAAAGCAGAACGGATCAAGAAAGAAAATCGCTTGCAGCGCATGTGGCGGGAAACCGTTGGTGAGCTGCGCAAAGTGAGCTGGCCCACGCCCCAGGAAGCCTGGCGGCTGACCAAGATCGTTCTCCTGGTGATGTTCGCCATGAGCTTTGTGCTTGGCATTCTGGACTGGGTATTTTCCACGCTGATCACTCTGATCCTGGCTTAAGGCCGGGAACAGAAGGATGAGGAGAGCTGATGAGCGCGCAAGATGACGACATCTTAATGGGTGACGAAGAAGAAAAAGCCGAGCAGGCGGAGCAGCCGCGCAAGCGCGCTGCCCATTCCTCGCGCCCCAAGGCCGCGCCTGCCATCACTCCGGCGGAAATGGAACAACTGGTTGAGCCCAGCGATCAGCGCGCCTGGTACGTGGTGCATTGTTATTCGGGTTACGAAAATAAAGTTCGCCATAACCTGGAGCAGCGCATCGACACGATGGGGATGAAAGATAAGATCTTCGACGTTGTCATTCCCACCCAGGAAGAGATCGAAGTGAAGGATGGCAAGCGCCGCACGGTGGAGCGCCATGTATTCCCCGGGTACGTGTTGGTCAACATGATCCTGAGCGAAGAGTCCTGGTACGTGGTGCGCAATACGCCGGGCGTCACCGGCTTTGTGGGCATGGGCAACCAGCCCACCGCGCTGCGCCCCGAGGAAGTTTCGCAGATCTTGCGGCGCATGGAAGCCGAAGCGCCGATGATCAAGGTCACGTTCAAGACCGGCGAGCGCGTGCGCATTGTTGATGGCCCATTCAATGATTTCCGCGGCACTGTTTCAGAAATTGACATGGAACGCTCCAAAGTGCGCGTGATGGTTAATTTCTTTGGCCGGGAAACCCCGGTCGAGCTCGACTTTTTACAGGTCGAGAAGGCATAAGCAGTCCGGCTCACTCGCGTTGAGGAGCCTTTATTTTGTGGGAGGGTGCTCCCCTTATTCACCCGCTATAACCACCAAGGAGTAAAGCTGTGGCAAAGAAACTCAAGACAATCGTTCGTCTGCAGATCACTGCCGGCAAAGCCAACCCCGCGCCCCCGATCGGGCCGGCGCTGGCCGGGCATGGTCTCAATATCATGGCCTTCTGCAAGGAATACAACGCCCGCACCTCTGCGCGCGCCGGCGAGATCATTCCCGCGGAGATCAGCATCTATACGGATGGTTCGTTTACCTTCATCCTCAAGTCGCCGCCCGCCGCGGTGCTGCTGCGCAAAGCCGCCGGCGTCGACAAGGGTTCCGCTGTCCCCAACCGCGAAAAGGTGGGCAAGGTCACTCGCGCCCAACTGCGCGAAATTGCGGAAATTAAGATCAAGGATATGAACTCGATCGATGTGGAAGGCGCCATGCGCCAGTTGGAAGGCACTGCCCGTAACATGGGCATCACAGTCGTTGACTAATCGCCAGTGGGAGGGCGCAAGCCCGTTACTACCACAAAGGAGTTTTCATGGCAAAGCACGGTAAGAAATTTCTGGCCGCCAGCGCGAAGATTGATCCCGCGGTGACCTATGATCCTCGCCAGGCGCTCGAACTGGTGAAGGAAACCTCGTTTGTCAGCTTTGACGCCACCGTCGAAGTCCACCTGCGCATGGGTCTCGACCCGCGCCAGGCTGACCAGATGGTGCGCGATGTCGTCGTTCTGCCTAACGGTCTCGGCAAAACCGTGCGCGTGCTGGTCTTCGCCCAGGGCGAAGCCGCCACCCGCGCGCAGGATGCCGGCGCCGATTACGTGGCCGATACCGACGAATGGATCTCCCGCATCCAGGGCGGCTTCACCGATTTCGACGTGGCCATTGCCACGCCGGATATGATGGGCAAGGCCGGCCGCCTGGGCCGCGTCCTCGGCCCGCGTGGTTTGATGCCGAACCCCAAGGCCGGAACCGTCGTTCCCGCCGAAGATCTGCCGCGTGTGATTAACGAAGCCAAAGCCGGCCGTGTCGAGTTCCGCCTGGATAAGACTGCCAACCTGCACGTGCCGATTGGCAAGACTTCGTTCACGCTGGACAAGCTGTACGAAAACATGGCCGCGCTGATGGAAGCCATCAAGAAGGCCAAGCCTTCGGCTGCCAAGGGCTCGTACATCCGCCGCGTCACCGTAACTTCTACCATGGGCCCTGGCGTCAAGGTGGACATCCTCGGTGCGCAGGCAATGAACGCCAAAGAGTAAATTCGATCGTTGACAGTTTTCCGTTGGTGGGTTAAAATACCCGCCAGCGGAAAACTGTTGGAAAAACAGAATAGCTTTTCCACCGATGATAGCCGGTGACGCGCAAGCGGCTTAATATCCTGCCGAGGGGAAGACACGGAACGCAAAACGTTCCACCACGCGTGCGTGGATAGCGGTCTTTGCCTGGCAGGAACAGGGCAAAGACTTTTTTGTATGTCATTCTGAGCCGGGAGGAGGTGAATTTCATTGGCTTTTTCGAAAGAACAAAAGGGTGAAATGGTCGCCCAGTATGAAGAACTGCTCAACAAGAGCCAGGCCATCTTCGTTCTGGAATATAAGAAGATGACCCAGAAAGAAATTGACTCGTTGCGCGCGCGCATCCGCGAAGCGGGCGGCGAGTTTCACATGGTGAAGAACACCCTGATGAACGTTGCGCTAGAGCGCCAGGGCGTAGAGCAGAGCAAGATTTTCGATGGTCCGTCTGTGGCCGGTTTCGCCATTAGCGACGCTCCCGCGATCGCAAAGATTTTTGGCGATGCGACCCGCAACGCGGAAATGTTTAAGCTGAAGGGCGGTTACCTGGGCAAGCAGAGCATCAGCGCCAGCCAGGTGAAGGCTCTTGCTGAACTACCGCCGCTGCCAATCATGCGCGCCCGCCTGTTGGGTGTGCTGCAGGCGCCGGCTGCGCAGTTGGCCCGCACCATCGCCGAACCCGCGCGCGGCCTGGCTTCGGTCTTCCGCGCCTACTCCGAGAAGGACCAGCAGGCCACGGCCGCCTGATCCATCCCCGGCCAGCCCGGCACAACCGGACTGGCACGTTTGAACCAATCATCTTTGATAACCACCACTTTGTAAGCATGTGAAGGAGTTTTTGAAATGGCTGACCTGAATACCCTTGTTGATCAGTTGAGCACCCTGTCGGTCCTCGAAGCGGCCGAACTGGTGAAAATGCTGGAAGAGAAGTGGGGCGTTTCCGCCGCCGCTCCTGTCGCCGTCGCCGCCGCGGGTGGCGCTGCCCCCGCCGCCGCCGCTGAACCCGTGGAAGAAAAGACCGAGTTCGACGTTGTGCTGAAGGACGCCGGCCCCAAGAAGATCGAGACCATTAAGGTCATCCGCCAGCTCACCAGCCTGGGCCTCGTCGAAGCCAAGACCATGGCTGAGACCGCCGGCGCCAAGGTGCTGAGCGCTGTGAGCAAGCAGGTTGCCGACGATGCCAAGAGCAAGCTCGAGGCTGCCGGCGCCGCCGTCGACATTGCCTAGTCTCAACGCTGCGTAGACAACAAAAAGAGAAAGCTGCAAAGCTTTCTCTTTTTGATTCATACTCTACAGAAAAATTGTCTGCCTTTTAGGGCAGCAAGTTGCCCTAAAAGGCAGACTGATATTATCATGCGAAAACGGCCCAGGGGCGTGGGCCGTTTTCGGGGTCTGCGATCGAGAATTGCGTGCTGCGCGCTAGACGGTCTTGAACTGGCGGATAACCATCACTACCTTGCCCATGATGCGCAGCTTATCCGGGTTCTTGACCATGATGGGGCCCATGGTGGGGTTGGCAGGCTGCAAGCGCACGCCGCCATTCTCTTTGTAGAAGTACTTAAGCGTGGTGGAGTTCTCGTCATCCAGCCACACGGCCACCATTTCTCCGTTGTTGGCCTCGTCCGAGCGCCGCATAATGACGATGTCACCGTCGTTAACCATAGCGTCGATCATCGAGTCGCCGTTGACTTCCAGGGCGAACAGCTCGTTGGTGCGGTCACGTACGGGCAGCAGGCTGCGGGCAATTTCCACGCTGCTTTCGGGGTCAAAGTACCCCAGGTCGGTGGTGGGCATGGGCAGCGGCTCGCTGGCAACAATACGGCCCAGCACTGGGATGCGCAGCATGTCTTTCAGGTTTTCGACGATGTTCTGGCCTTCTACCAGCGGCTTCACCACGCGGATGCTGCGGGCGATGTGCTTGTCACGCGAGATGTAACCTTCCTGCTCCAACTGGTTAAGGTAGTAATCAATCAGGGATGTGGAGCGCACGGAAATATTATCACCAATCTCACGGATATTCGGGGCGTACCCGTTTTTTTGCGTGAAGGCGGTCAGGAAATACATGATCCGCTTCAACCGATCGCTAAGACCCTCGCTACGTCTGGCCATGTCAGGCTCCTTTGGCAGGTATATCGTTCAAATGTGCTATACACAAACATTCTAGCAGAACAAGCTTTCTATGTCAAGCATCAGTTTCTCGAAATGTGGATAAACGGCTGATTTCTGTGGATAAATCCGTGGGAAAGCCTGGGAAGGGCTGTGGATAAACATGGACCTTGTCAAATATGCCGCCATATAGTATACTAGGGTACAGTATTGTCCAGTGGATGGAAAGGAACGCATGCCATTATACGAGTACCACTGCCCCGATTGTGAGCAGGATTTTGAGCGCGTGGTGCGCTTCCTGGATGCTGAAAAGCCGCAGGCCTGCCCGTGCTGCGGTGAAACCAACACTCACCGGCGCATTTCGGCCATCGCCGCGCCCGGCCGTGGCTATTCCGGCGGCGAGAGCGCCTCGGCTTCCAACTGCTCGGGTGGCGCTGGCCGCTTTACCTGAGCCGGCTGAACCCGCGGGCGCGTGCCGCCCGCTATGGAGTGTGCGTGATGAAACTGAAAAATGAGACCGCCAAAGCCGGCCTGCAGGCTCGCCTGCGCCGCATTGAAGGCCAGGTGCGCGGCGTGCAGACCATGATCCAGGACGAGCGTGACTGCCGCGAAGTGATGCAGCAGCTTGTGGCCATCCGCGCCGCGGTACAGAGCGCTTCGGTCAGCTTCCTGGAAGAATTTGCCACCGACTGCCTGCTCAACCCCGAAAATGACGATACCACCAGCCGCAAAGAGCTGGTCGAAAACCTGCTGGCGCTGGTCAACAAGGCGCAATAACCGTACTTGATTGGAGAGAAACACATGGGAACTGCTACCGTCCGCTGGATTGGCGGAAAGAAATTTGTCGGCACCGATTCCACCAACCATTCCGTCGTCATTTCCACCGCGGATGAAGGCATCGGCATGAAGCCATCGGAACTGCTGCTGGTTTCGCTGGCCTCCTGCTCGGCGGTGGACGTGGTGGAAATTTTGCAAAAGAAGCGTATGGCCATTACCTCGATGGAAATCAGCGCCAGCGGCGAGCAGGACAGCGACCCGCCGTGGACCTACCGCAAGATCCATCTCAACTACTGCCTGCGCGGCAAAGACCTGACCGAGAAGGCCGTCCAGCAGGCCATCCAGCTTTCCGAGGAACGCTATTGCTCGGTGGCCGCCACCGTACGTGGCAAGGCCGAGATTACTTTTTCGTACGAAATCCAGCCGGAATGACCCCCCTCAGTCCCCCCAAATCGCGCTTTTCGGCGATTTGAGGGGAAGTTTGTAGCATGTGAAATCTCGAGGAAGCGCGATTTTTGGGGTGGGAGAGCATTGGGACGAAACGCGATTATAATCAGCGCAGCGTCCCAATGCTCATTTAAGGAGATCCCTCATGCTCCATTCCGGCGTACTCGCGCGCTACGGCGATCTACTCGATATTCCCGCCTACACTACCCCGGTGACCCTGCTGGAAGGCGACACACCGCTGATCCCCATGCCGCGGCTGGCGGAAGAGCTGGGTGGCGGCTTTGATTTATGGGTCAAGTTTGAGGGCATGAACCCGACCGGTTCGTTTAAGGACCGCGGCATGACAGTGGCCATCAGCGAAGCCGCCGGGCGTGGGGTGACGGCCGTGGTGTGCGCGTCGACCGGCAACACTGCTGCTTCGGCCGCGGCGTATGCCGCGCGCTGTGGCATGCGCGCGCTGGTGCTCATCCCGCAGGGCAAGGTGGCGGCGGGCAAGCTGGCCGGCGCGGTGGCCTATGGCGCGGAAGTGATCCAGGTGGACGGCTCGTTTGACGATGCGCTGGACCTGGTGGTGCGTCTTTCCGAGCAGACGCCTATTGCGCTGGTCAATTCGCTCAACCCGTACCGGCTGGAAGGCCAGAAGACCGCCGCTTTTGAAATCTGTGACGCCCTGGGCAGCGCGCCGGACTGGCTGTGCCTGCCGGTGGGCAACGCCGGCAACATCAGCGCCTACTGGATGGGCTTCACCCAATACCAGCGCCTGAAGCAGACCGGGCTGCCCCGCGTGCTGGGCGTGCAGGCCCAAGGCTCCGCACCGCTGGTGCTGGGACATCCGGTGGAGCATCCCGAAACGGTGGCGACCGCCATCCGCATTGGCCGGCCGGCGCGCGGCGAACAGGCCCTGCAGGCGGCCGAGGAATCGAACGGGGCGATCATCGCTGTCAGCGATGAGGCCATCCTGAGCATGCAAAAGCGGCTGGCCGCCAGCGGTGTATGGGTCGAGCCGGCCTCGGCGGCCGGGCTGGCCGGGCTGCGCCAGCAGATCGAGCGCGGGCAGGTGGACGTACGCGGCCAGCGCGTGGTAGCGGTGTGTACCGGCCATGGCCTGAAGGACCCGGATATCATTGCGCGCGGGATGGGCGCGCCGCGGCTGATCCCGGCCGAGTATGGCGCGCTTGAGCGGCTGCTGGCGGAAGAACAGCGATGAACCGCGTTCCGCGCCTGGTTCGCGTTCGCGTGCCGGCCACCACCGCCAACCTGGGCCCCGGCTTTGATTGCCTGGGGCTGGCGCTCGACCTGTGGAACACGGCCACCCTGCGGCTGGCTGGGAATGGCGTGCACGTGACAGTGCGCGGCGAGGGCGCCGGGCGGCTGCCGGGCGGCGCGGAGAACCTGGTGGCGCACGCCGCGCTGGCGCTGTTCCGGCGTGCGCGCGCTGATCTGCCCACCGGGCTGGAGATCGAATGTGACAACAGCATCCCGTTAGGCTCGGGCATGGGCTCGTCCGCGGCGGCGGCGCTGGCGGGGCTGCTGGGCGCGAATGCCTTATTGGGCGAGCCGTTCGACCGCGCGGAGATCCTGCGGCTGGCGGTGGAGATCGAGGGCCACGCGGATAACGCGGCCGCTGCGCTGGAAGGCGGGCTGGTGATCCTGGCTCCGGCCGCGGGCGGCTGGACTACGCGGCGCGTGGAAGTGCCACCGCT
>JBDHWQ010000049.1:0-7582 GCA_039810245.1 Longilinea sp.
CACGGCCGGCTCCCAAAGTACCAGGCCATCGACGTCATCGCGCGTGCTGGCCACCTGGGCGGCCAGCGTTGCTCCCAACCGCAGCCCGGCCAGGTAAACGCTTTCCACGCGCGCGCGGCGCTTGAGCTCCTGGATGGCGGCGCGCACATCGGCCTGCCATTGGGCCAGCGTTCCGCCTTCGTCCGCACCAGCAGAATCTCCGGAGCCAAAGTAATCAAAACGCAGCACCGGAAAGCCCTGGCGCGCCAGGCGCGCGGCAAGCTGCAGCATGGCGCGGTGCGCGCGCACGTACTCCTGGCCCCAGGGGTTGCACAGCAACACACCGCTTTCCAGCTCCTGGCCGGGCAGCGGGGCATGATAGACGCCATAAAGCTGCTTTCCAGGCGGGCCAAATGTCAGCGGGGTGACGCGTAACTGGATTGTGTTTTCTGTGCTGCTCATTGCACACCCTGGGATTGCAGCATCTCCAGCCGTGCGGCAAGCTGGCCCAGGTTCTCAAAGCGCAAGAATGCCGGGTCGATCCGGTGGGCGAACTCGGCCTGCACGCGCGCTACCAGGCGCATCGCCAGCAGCGAGTGCCCGCCCAGATCGAAGAAGTTATCGAACAGGTTGATTTGCTCCACCTTGAGCAGGTCGCGCCAGATCTGCGCCAGTCGCTGTTCGATTTCAGTTACCGGTGGCTGCAGCTCGCGCTGGGCTTCAGCGCCGCTGCGTTCTGGCGCGGGCAGCGCGCGGCGGTCCACTTTGCCGCTGGCTGTGATGGGGAATTCATCCAGCGTTACGAAGTAACTGGGGATCATATAGGCCGGCAGCCGGTCTTTCAGGTAGGCGCGCAGATCGCGCACGGATGGCGCCGGGCCTTCGCGCGGCACGATATACGCGGCCAGGCGCTTTTCTCCCCCGCTATCTTCGCGCACGGTCACTACCGCGCCCTGCACCCCCGGGTGCTGGCTCAGAACGGCTTCAATTTCACCCAGCTCGATGCGAAAACCGCGGATTTTCACCTGCGAATCATTGCGCCCCAGGTATTCCAGCAAGCCATCTGGCCGGTAGCGAACCAGGTCGCCGGTCTTGTACAGACGCGCATCCGGATCTGGATCAAACGGGTCATTGATAAAACGTTCGGCGGTCAGCTCGGGCCGGCCAAGGTAGCCCTTTCCAACCTGTGCTCCGCCGGTGTGCAGTTCACCCGTCACACCCACCGGGACAGGCTGCAGGTGTGCATCCAGCGTGTATACGCGGGTGTTGCCCACCGGCTGGCCGAGGATGGCCATTTTCCCAGAGTATTCCGGGTCACAAACCCAGTAGATGGTGTCGATGGTGGTTTCGGTGGGGCCATACAGGTTGACCAATTGCACCGGGTTGACGGCGCGCAGATCGCGAACCAGGGCCATGGTCAGCGCTTCGCCGCCCACGAACAGGTAGCGCAGGCTGGTGCATTTTTCAAACCCCGGTGTTTCCACCAGCAGTTGCAGCACGGAAGGAACCATCAGCATCTTCGTTACACGGTGCTGCTGGATCGCAGCCACCATGTACATGCCATCCTGCTCGCCGCCCGGATCGGCCAGCAGCAGCGTTCCGCCGTTGGCCAGGGGGACGTGCGCTTCCCATACCGATGCATCAAAGCTGAAAGAGGCCTTCTGCATCACCACATCATCCGGGCCGGTTGGGAAGGCTTGCTGCATCCAGGTGACCTGGCTGACAATCGCGCGGTGCGGGATCATCGATCCTTTCGGCTTGCCGGTGGAGCCGGATGTGTAAATGACATAGGCGAGCGATTCGGTCGAATCGCCGTGCGGCAGATTCTCCATGCTTTCGGCGGTGATGGCGCTCCAGTCTTCATCCACCACCACGGTCTGCGCGCTTGTTTCGGGCAGCCGGTCGCGCGTGGCAGCGTGCACCAGGATCAACCCAATACCCGAATCGGTCACCATCCAGGCGATGCGGTCGGGTGGGTAGGCCGGGTCGACCGGCACGTAGGCAGCGCCGCTCTTGAGCACGCCGAAAATGGAAATGATCATCTCCAGCGATCGGTCCATGCAGATGCCTACCAGCGCCCCGGGTCCCGCGCCGCGCCGGCGCAGGTGATTGGCAAGCTGGTTGGCGCGCGCATTTAGTTGCGCATAGGTGAGGGTGTCATCGCCGAAGATAACCGCCGTAGCAGCCGGTGTGCGCGCCGCCTGCGCTTCAAACAACTGGTGCAGGAACATATCACGCGGGAAGGGCATATCGGTGGCGTTCCATTCCACCAGCATTTTGTGGCGCTCATCTTCCGTAAGAATATGGAGCAGCGAAATTGATGTTTCAGGCGCTGCCAGGATTTGCTCCACAAGGACACAAAATGACTGCTGTATCCTTTCAATCGTTTCGCGAAGAAATATATCTGTCTGGTAACGCAGGCTGCAGGAAAGTAATTCGCCAGTATCGATAATTTCCAAAACCAGCTCGAATTGACCTTCTTCCTGGGGGAAGAAGTACCGTTTCAATTGCAATCCCCCAAAATCGATTTTTTGGTCGCCGGTCTGCGCATTAATAAGACCGGATACTTCACGAGCTTTGGAGAGGGAATGCAGGTTGAAAACACACTGGAATACCTGTGACCGGCTGGGATCTCGTTTCGTGGGAAGATCGTTTACCAGTTGAACAAATGGGTACGCCTGGTGCTTAAGAGCGTTCAATACCGTCTCGCGGTTTTGTTGAAGTACTTCCAGGAAAGTAGGTTCCCCTTCAATCCGCGATCGCATGACTACCGGGTTAATGAAATAACCCACGGTATGCTGAAAGCGCTCGTAGTCTCGTAGGGAAGTAGGTGTACCCACCAGAATATCATCCTGTCCCGTATAGCGATGCAGGAGTACCTGGAAAATAGAGAGCATCAGCGTATATAGCGTCACACCCTGACGGGCAGCCAGAGCCTTTAACTGATGAGTCTGCTCGCTGGTAAGCGAGAAAGCGATGGTGTCTCCTCGTAGGTCAGGCAATTGTCGCCGCGGAAAATCAAATGGAAGGTTCAGTACGGGTAAATCTCCAGCGAGCTGCCGCTGCCAGTATGCTTTAAGCCGTTCCCCTTCCATGCTGGTCATCATATCGGCCTGGGACGCCGTCCATGCAGTATAAGGTTCTGGCTCAGGCGGCAGTTGCACAGGCTTGCCTTCACTCACTGCCTGCATTCCCAGGCGCAGGTCTTCCAACACGATCCACAATGAGCCGGCATCAATTGCGATATGATGCGCGGTAATGAGGAACACGTGGTTATCGACAGCGCGGGAGAACAGTCGCCAACGTACCAACGGCCCGCTGTCCAGTTGAAAAGGCTGGTGATCGGCTTCAAGCACATGCTGGTACAGGTCTTCTTCCGTCCATGTGGATGCGTCTACCTGCACGAAGTCTGCTTCCTGGTAAGCGTAAATGTCCTGCATTAATATGTCATCTTGCAGCGTATATGTAGAACGCAAAGTGGCATGGCGGTTAATAATCGCCTGAATTACTTTTCGCATCCCATCAACATTGACCGGGGAACAAATACGCGCGCTGAATGAAACATGGTATGCGTAACTATCCGGTGAAGCTTGCTGCGTAAGCCACAGAGCGCGCTGGCCATCCGACGCGGGTGCAGCCGTCTTTTGCTGGCGAGCTTTTTCTTTCAATAACTCACCCAAAAGGGCACGTTTTTGCTCCGGGGTGAGGCTACCTGCTGGCTTTTCTGTCCGATCACTCATGTGACTTCCTTTCCATCCTGTAATGACTGTAAATAGCGGGCTACTTCCTCGTCGGAGAGGTCATCCAAATTCTCAAGCAAATCTACCAGGTTATTTTCTTCTTTCGGCTCAGAAATTTGTGGCTCTGTTACAGGTGCTGGTGATGCATTCAGGCCGGGAAGCACTTCGTCGTGAATATACCTGACAATAGCATCAAGGGTTCGATATTCAAACGCCAGCGTAGATGGCATCGGATGGGCAAATGTGGCGCGCAGGCGGTTACTGAATTCTACCGCCATCAGAGAATCAAGGCCAAGATCCGTTAGAGGTTGGTGCACATCCACCTCTTGCGTTGATTTCAGCCCGAGCACGTTAGCCAATTGCTCGGCGACCAGTTTATGCAGCAAAGTGACCTGCTCATCGGGGCTGGCGGCCAGTAAAGTATGTATACGGCTTAGCTGGCTTGGCCCAACTGGTTGTGTTTCCGTGGCCGGTTGCCTCACCAGGTTTTGCAACAGGGGCGGAATATCTCCACCAATCGAACGACTGAAAAGGTTCCATTGAATAGGCAGGACCGCGGCCTGGATAATATTCTGGGTTGCGAGCTGTTCCAGGATATTGATACCTTGCTCGGGACTGATCGTTTGAATGCCCATGGACTGCCAACGTTGAGCGTGCTGATCACCTATCCGGGCAGCCATGCCAATGTCGCTCCAGGCACCCCAGTCAATGCTTAATGCCGGTAAACAATGCGCTCGCCGGTAGTAGGCCAGCCCATCAAGGAAGGCGTTGGCAGCCGCATAATTCGCCTGCCCGGCCGAGCCAAAGATGCCCGCTCCGGCGGCAAACAATATGAAGAAGTCCAGGTGCAAATGGCCTGTCAGCGCATGGAGGTTCCATGCCCCGGCAACTTTTGGGGCAAGCACATGCTCAAATCGGTTCCAATCCAGATGGGTGAGCATGGAATCATCCACGACACCTGCCGCGTGTACGATCCCACGCAACGGCGGAAGATCGCGTTCAATGCTGCTCAGCAACTCCTTGACAGAATGTGCGTCAGCGATATCCGCCTGATAGCAAATTACGCTCGTACCTGCTGCGCGGATCTGAGCGACGATCTCTTCCGACTCATCGGACAGCTTAGACCGGCCCACGAGCGCCAGCGCGCCTGCGCCGCCATTTGCCATTGCCAATGCAACTTCCAATCCCAGCCCGCGCGTGCCACCGGTAATCAGATAACTGGCTTTTCTGTCAAATGCCCAGGGCTGGTGGAAGTGCAGCGCAACTTTACCGATATGGCGCGCCTGAGCAATATGCCGGAAGGCATTGGCAGCATTGTTGTGTGAAAAAGCCTGGTTTGGCGGCGTTTCGAGATGGCCTTCATGCAACGCCAGCAGGATTTCACGCAGGGCGTCTTGCATCAGGGTGGGGTGGTTGTGCATCTCAACCGCCAGATCGTAAACATGATAATGTACATGAGGGAATTCGCGCGCTACGCGGTCTGCTGGCCAGATATTGCGCTTGCCGATTTCCAGGAAATGCCCACCGGATTTAAGCACCGCCAGGCTTTGTGAAATGAAATCACCACTAAGGGAGTTGAGCACCGCATCAACACCTTTACCGCTGGTAATGCGAAGGATTTCACCGTCAAAGTTTGCATTACGCGAGTCAAACACGTGCTCGACACCGATCGAGTGCAGGTATCTTCGTTTCATCGCGCTGCCGGCTGTGGCAAATATTTGCGCTCCGAGGCGCTGCGCCAAACGCACTGCTGCAAGCCCCACACCCCCGGTGGCCGCATGGATCAAAATGCTCTGTCCGGGCTGCAAGTTTGCCAGGTAATGGATGCCATACCATGCCGTCAGGAAGGCAGTGGGCACGGTAGCGGCTTCGGTAAAGGTCAACGATTGTGGCTTCTCGAACACAAGGTCTGCGCTGGTGATGACGTGCGAACGGAAGGTTCCAGCCGCCAGCGCAATGACGAAATCGCCGGGAAGGATGCCCTTTACCCCTTTGCCAATGCGGGTTACGACCCCGGAGCACTCGTTTCCCAGCGGAATCTTGTCGGGATACATCCCAAGCACATTGAGTACATCGCGGAAGTTGACGCCGCTGGCAAATACCTGCACCTCCACCTGCCCCGGGCCAGGGGCAGGTCGTTCTACCGGTTCAACGTTGACACCTTCCAACACGCCTTGTTCGTTAAGAACCAGGGCGTAAGCATCGCCTTCCAGGTTGGGTGTGTCTTCGTGTGTCTCTGAGGGTAACACCAACCGCGCCAGGCGAGCAGCCAGGCGTTGTCCATGCCGGAAAGCAATTTGATCTTCACCATCGGGTGCGAGAAGTTGAACGGCCACGTCTTCCAGCGATGTCTGGTGGGGAGCCGGTTCCAGATCGATTAGGCCGCCCCAAAGGTCGCGGTATTCCAGGGCGATACTGCGCGCCATGCCCCACAAGGCTGTCTGCGCTATGGAGATCGGCTGTAAGCCATCGCCCGCGGGCTGCGCGGAGCGTGTCAGGAACCATACGCGCGGTTTTTGGCGCGAGTTTTCCAATGCTTTCATCAATACAAGCGCGCTTTTGCATACCTGGCGCTGCGCCTCAAAAGGACGCTGGTCATCAGCATCCAGTGCACACAGGTGGAGAACGCCGCTGATATTGCTATTCTCCAAGAACAGGCTGGTGACATCACGCTCTTGAATCTCATTGCTTGCCGGCATCACCAGGTCACACACTGCGCCATGTCGAGCCAATTCTTCGGCCAGCGCAGCGCCCAGTCCGCCCCTATCCGTCAGGATCACCCATCGCCCAGGACTGGCAGGACTGGCCTGAGGCGTATATGGACGCGGCAGCCATTCCACATGATACAACCACTGATCGATGCGTGCGTTGATAAACTGTTGCAGAACCTGGCGGTTGGTGCGGCGAACATGAAGCCCGGATAACGCAGCCCAGGGTTGGCCATCCTCGTCAAGCAAAGCCAGGTCAGCGGTGAGCATTTCCGCATCGGTTTCAGCGGCGGCACGCAGCCGCACGTAGCAGTAGGAGGTTTTGGATGGCGGCCGGTAGAAATGGAACTCATCTACCCGCACCGGCATATAAATATACTCATCCGTGCCAGTGTTGGGCAACGCGGCGCCGATGATCTGGAAGCAGGCATCCAAAAGCCCTGGATGTACCTGGTATTGAGCGTGTTCAGTTACGATCTCGGACGGTAAAGCCAATTGCCCGAGCGCTGAGCCATTCTCTGCCTCGCGCCATAAGCCTTGTAAAGCTTGAAAGCGTTTCCCATACTCCAGACCAATGGCCGATAATCGCTGGTAATAGGCAGACACTTCCATGCCGGCGCGAAAGCGGTTTTGCAGAGCGGCGAGGTCATATTGCGCTGAACCTGGCTGGCGGCCTGGACGCAGCAGGCCAGAAGCATGTTTTTTCCATTCTGCCTGCGCCAGTAGGGGAGCATCCGGGTTTTCATCCGTGCTGAAGATCTCAAAACTGGCCTGACCATCGCTCTGTGGGTGCAGAACGAGCTGGATGCTGCCAGAATGGTTTTCGGGGAGTACCAGCGCTTCGAGGATTTCAAAGTCGGTGATGGAACAACTCTGCATACCGAGGGCCTGTGCGGCCTCCAGTACCAGATTCATATAACCGCTGCCCGGGAAAATGGTGGTTCCATAGATGCGATGGTCCGCCACATAGGCCGGGGATACAGCGCTCACCGGCAGTGAGAAGCCTTTACTCGCCCCAGGGGGAATGCGCACCGGGCCGATTAGCTGGCCTTGCGCGCCTTTGCGTTGGTCGGGTGTGGCCTGGCTCGCGCCAGCTTCCACCCAGTAGCGGCTGCGCTGGTAAGGGTACGTGGGCAGAGCGATGCGTCGCGTAGT
>JBDHWQ010000050.1:0-7337 GCA_039810245.1 Longilinea sp.
GATCACCTCGCCGGTCATCTCGCCATTGGGGCCATACTGCTGCTGCGGGTACACGCTAAAGTTCGAAGTCTGGATGTCTTTGGGGTCGACGCCCAGGCTGGTGAGCGCGCTTGCCACGGTTTGCGCTTTGGTGTTGTTTTCCTGCAGGGCGCTGTTCACACTGTTGTTCTGGCTGTGAACGCCAATGTTAATACGGGCAATGTCGGGGGTCAGGTATACCTGGCCTTGCGCGGTCGCGCTGATGGTGCGCTGGATGGGCTGGCTGGCATTGGCGGTCATGGGTGCTCCCTGGCACGCCGCCAGCAGCGCGGCGGCGAGGATCAAACTGATGAGGATAAGAAACTTCTTTTGCATTTTGGTCTCCTTCAAAGCTGTGTTGCGGACGATCAATCTGTGGTTAAGACGCGAACGGCCATAAAAAGTTCCCGCGCATCAAATCCGGTATAATGCGGGGGTGTCATGATCAAAAAGAGGTTAAACCCTATGTTCCGAGATATGCGCAGAAAAAAGCAGGAATTATCCGCAGCGGAAACCATCGCGATTTTGCAGTCGGGCACGTCGGGCGTGCTGGCAGTCAGCGGCGACGACGATTATCCTTACGCCGTGCCATTGAGTTACGCCTACCAGGATGGCAAACTATTTTTTCACTTCGCAATCGCCGGCCACAAGCTGGACGGCATCCAGCGCAACGAAAAAGTGTCATTCTGCGTGATCCAACAGGACCAGGTGATGCCGGAAACCTTCACCACCCATTTCCGCAGCGCGATTGTCTTTGGCCGCGCCAGGCTGCTGACTGATGAAAGCGAAAAACGCCATGCACTGATGTGCCTGGCGGAAAAATACTCGCCGGGTTCTCTGGATCAGGGGCGGGCGGAAATTGAGCAGAGCTGGAGCCGGGTGTGCGCCGCCGAAATCGTGATCGAGCATATGACCGGCAAAGCCGCGATCGAGATTATCAACGCAAAAGCATAGAGCCTGCCGGCGGCAAACTGCCGGCAGGCTCCATACATAAGTGTTCCTGGATCAGCGCACGCGCTCGATGGTGGTGCTGCCAATGATGTTGAGTACCATGACGCGCGTCACCGGGCCGCTGCCCGTGGCAGTGACGGTGCGGCCGTTGAGCGTCAGCCCTTCGCCGTTCACGTCGATGGGGAAGATGCCATCCACGCGGATTTCAACCGCGGCGTTCTGCGGCACGCGAATCACCGTTTTGCCGATCGCGGTGGTGAATTCAGCGCTGTATTCGCCCTGCGCGGGCAGCACCACATCCATCTCACCCACCGCCACAGTAGCATCCACCGACTCGAGCTTCATCCCACCCAGGTCGATACGCGCCTGGCCGGCGCCCAGAGTCACATCCAGCGCGGCGGGAAGCTGGCTGGAAAGCTGCATGGTCCAGTGGCGGTCGTTGTTATTGCCCAGCGTCACCGGCACGCTCTCATCTTTCAGTGTGTAGACTACGCGGTCACTCAGTTCGGTCACGCTTTCGCGCACGCCGCGCTGGCGCACCGAGCGCACTTCGCCGTTTACCAGCTTACCGGCCGGCGCGCCGCCGCTGATTTCAAACAATCCGGCGCCCATGCTCAGGTTGTAACTGGCAGCGTTTGCATCCGGCAGCGCCTGGCTGACACTGCTGGACTGCAGCGTTGCGCCACGCCCGGTGAAATTGGCGCCGGCAAACCACACCACCCCGGCCAGCAGCGCCAGCGAGAGCAGCACGGCCAGCGCGCGCGCCCAGGCTTCGCGCCGGCTGCCCAGCAGGATATCGATGCCAATGGCGATGAGGAACACCGGCCAGAAGCGCAGCAGCAGGTCCCAGATATTGACCGAAAGATACCCAAGGCTGGCCAGCAGGAAAAGCACGCCCAACCCCAGCCAGAAAATCTGCCCGGCCAATCCTTCGCCGCGGTAAATGCCATCCAGCGCACCAACGATGATCAGCAGCGGCCACAGGCGGATGAGGCTGCTCCAGATTTCCGGGCCCAGCACGCCCATATTGCTGAGCAGCAGCAGCCCGCCCGCCGCCACCAGCAGCAGCGGGAAGAAGATACTGCGCCGGTGCCGGCGCTCAAACCCGCGCACTTCGGTTTGCGGTTGCGGCTCGCCAGAGCCATTTGTAATCGCCATCACAGACTCCTTCCGCGCAGCGCGCGGAGCAACAGTACCACACCCGCGACCACCAGCAGCACCGGCCACAGGATATCTTCATCCAGCCAGCGCAGGAACGGCAGGTTGAGCGCCTGGAGCAGGAACAGCGCACCCAGGGCGATCAGACCAAAACCAATCCACTTGGCCGCGGCCGGGTTGGGCCGGTTGGTGATCTGGATAAACTCGTCGCGCACCTGGCCCACGCGCCCGCCCAGGTCATTGGTGGCGTAGTGCGTGTCGTCCAGCGGGATGACCAGCCACAGCAGCAGGTAGACCAGCGGCCCGGCCCCACCCGCCAGCACAAACAACAGGAAGAAGATGCGCACCAGCACCGGGTCAATGCCCAGGTATTCGCCCAGGCCGCCGCACACGCCGGCGATGACCGAATTGGTACGACTGCGATACAAATGCGTATGCATGAGTTTTCTCCCAGTTCAGCCAGCGCTTATGGCTGGCGCGCAAAGCCGCGCAGCAGCAGAAAACCGCCGGCCAGGATGAGAACCACCGGCCAGATGTACTGGAACCAGTTGAGCGACGATGACAGCACCACCAATCCCAGCACGATGAGTACGGCGGCAGGGATCCACGGCCAGGTCATGCGCTTATTATTCACCGGCAGCAGGCCGAGCAGCGCGAAGGTAAGGCCCATGCCCAGGAACAGCAGCGCGCCGCTGTCGAAGGGCAGCGAAGAGGAGAAACCGGCCGTAAGACCCAGGCTGCTGAGCACACCGGCGGGGATAATGGCCCACCAGAATTCGGGGCGCAGGAAGAAGACCAGAAAGAACGTCAGACCGATGCCCAGCAGGAAGATGCCGCCAATCCAATCTTCGGGGAAGCGCAGCGCGCCGCGCGAATTCGCCTCACCCAGGGCGATGATCAGCCCCAGGTCGAGCAACACACCGCCGGGGATCGCCGCCCACCACTGGGCGCGGTCAGTCGCCAGCACACCCAGGAAGGCCAGCCCGCCCAACGCGAAGAGCAGCGCAAAGAGATAGCCCTGCAGCGGGCCAATCACGCCCACGTTCTGGAGCAGGAAGATGATGCCGCCCAGAATGAGCAAAACCGCGAGAACAATCCGCATATCAAACCGTTTCATTGCCCATATCCTTTATCGATTCGAGAATTTCATCACTATCTATACGGAAACCATGCGGCGAAGTTGCGCTGCTTAGAGGACTTTGATCGAGCCCACGCCCATTTCGGTCTTGATCTCGATGCGGTTCGCCGCGGTGGCATAATCAGGCGACTGGTAGCGGTTCTTGTCCAGCATCGGGAAGCGCGTGGTGTCAATTTCAAAGCCGGAGAGGAATGTTTCGCCGCTGATGCTGGCGGCCACGCCCGGCGGTACACGCAGGACAACAGAAGCCGCACCGGATTCAACCTTCACCCGCATCTGCCCGGGGTTGGCCGGCAGGCTTGCTTCCGTAGAACTGGCGCCGGTCTTGAGGTTCAGCTCGCTCAGGCGCAGGCGCGTGAGGTCGAGCACGTTTTCACTGGCGCCGGTCTCGAGTGTCAGGCGCATGTCAACGTCGGGCGAAAGCTGCACCTGCCAGTCGAAGCCGTGGTTATCCGCGAACACCATCGGCGGGCCGCCGAACACGCCTTCCAGCCGCAGCGTGGCGTGCTCGCCGCTGCGCTGCACCGATTCGCGCACGCCGCCGGTAAACCGTCCGCCCAATAACTGCCCGGGCACGCCCGAAGCGCCTACGATCAGGCGGCCCGCGCCGAAGCTGATGCGCACGTCGGCGCTGCGCGCGCCTTCCAGCGGCAGGGCCAGATCCCGCGTTTCGCGGTCGCCACGCGCCAGGCGCGGCGCAACCAGGAACCACAATCCCAGCAGCACCAGCCCAAGCGGCCAGATCAGGTTCCAGGCGTTAACCGGCAGCAGTCCCAGGTTGCTGAGCAGCAGCAGTACGCCGGCGATGATTACCGCCAGGCCCCAAAACAAACGATTTGCACGCATATCAATTCCTTTCCCGCACAAAGGCGAATAAAAACGACAGAGCAATAGTGATGGGCGCTGTCGCGGTCAAAGATGTTACAAAGATTGACGATGAAATCCTATTCATTATAAGGCATTTGTACAGAAAGCATTAGCATCATATGCGCGCGAACCACCGGCAGTTTCAGCGCAACAACCCCGGGATTGGTGGATGAATGCCCTGGTCAAAATTGATCCAAATCATCGCAGTCTCCGTACTATCCACTAGATGCACCAATTTCTAGCTAAAGGAGAGAAACATGAACCAACAACCGAAAGCTTTCCGCCCCGCCCTGCGGGGAATTGTCATCCTCACCATTCTCGCGCTGGTCCTGGCCGCGTGCGCGCCCGCGGTCACACCCCCGCCGCCGACTGCTCTGCCACCCACTGTTGCAGCTCCAACGCTTGCCCCGGTGGTAGAGCCCGTAGTCCGCGCCGTTCAGGATGCCAAACTGGGGCAGATCCTGGTAGATGAAAAGGGTATGACCCTCTATGCCTTTACCAGGGATGAACCCAATACGTCGAACTGTGCAGGCGACTGCCTGAAAGCCTGGCCGCCGCTGCACACTGCCGGAAAGCCCCAGGCCGGTGAGGGCGTAGATACTTCTTTGCTGGGTGCAACCAGCTTACCCGATGGAACCCACGTCGTCACCTACAATCAAATGCCTCTCTACTACTGGATTGCGGATGTTAAGCCGGGCGACACCACCGGGCAAAACGTCAATGAGGTATGGTTTGTTGTCAACCCGCAGGGCGAGATGGTTTCCACCGGCAGCGTGCCGAACACCGGCGCTTCGGCCGGCGCTACATTGACCGTGGCCGATGACCCCAAACTGGGAAAGATCCTCGTGGATGGCAAAGGCATGACCCTGTATATGTTTGCCAAAGACAAGCCCAACCAGTCAAACTGCGCGGGTGACTGCCTGAAGGCCTGGCCGCCCTTCCTTTCGGATGCTCCCGTGGCGGGTGATGGCGTAGACGCATCGCTGCTCTCCACCACAGCCATGAGCGATGGCAAGAACATCGTGACGTATAACGGCATGCCGCTGTACTACTTTGTCAAAGACACCAAACCCGGTGATGTCCTCGGCCAGAACGTCAATGAAGTCTGGTTCGTCGTGGCGCCCGATGGAAAAGCCGTGCAGCCGGCCCGCGCAACCGAGCCAGTGGATGAATATGGCGACGATAGCGGTAAAACCAGCAGTGACGATGTCAAGCTCATGCTGGGCAGCAGCCCCAGCCTGGGGAAATTCCTGGTGGACGCCAACGGGATGACGCTGTACATGTTCGCCAAAGACACGCGTAACACGTCCAATTGCACGGGTGACTGCCTGAAAGCCTGGCCGCCCTTCCTGGCCGCCGCGGGCCAGCCGCGCGTGGAAGATGGTGTAGACGCCGGCCTGGTTGGAACCGCATCCCTGGCAGACGGCAGCCAGATCGTTACCTACAATGGCATGCCGCTCTACTACTTTGTCAAAGACGCCAAACCTGGCGATGTCCTCGGCCAGAATGTAAATGAGGTCTGGTTCGTCGTTTCGCCGCAGGGCAAGCCCATCAAATAACCCCGCCCCTTTTTCGAAAAGCGCGCCTTGCACAAGCTTTCGCAGGGCGCGCTTTTCATGGTTCCGAGTCTATAATAAAGAGGAGTGTTATTGACCGGCGCTGGCCAGGCCCGCCGGCTGGAAAAGACCGCAAAAAGAGGCACGGTTTGGATTATTCGACACTGGATGACCCGGCGCTGCTGGCCTGTATCGCTGGGCTTTACGGCCTGTCCTCGGGGAACACTGCTCTGAATGAAGCCGTCGGTGTGTTGTATGATCGCTACGGCCGCCTGGTATACAGCGTGGCGCTGAACGTGGTGGGCGATGCGCAGACGGCTGAAGAGATTACCCAGGATGTATTCCTGCGCGCCTGCGAGGGGGCAGCCGGTTACCGGCCTGGCCTGGCCCGCGTCGGTTCCTGGCTGGCCAGTATCGCCCGATACCGCGCCATTGATGAGCTGCGCCGCCGCTCGGCGCGCGCTGAAGTCGCGCGTGTAGATTGGCCGGAAGATATCGGTGAAGAACATGCTGCGGGGATGCCCCTGGCAGACGGCCCGGAAAGCGAGGTTGAAGAGCGCCTGGCAGGCCGCCGCCTGCGCGCAAGCGTGGCCGGGCTGCCCCGCGATCAGCGCCAGGCGGTGTGGCTGGCCTTTTTCCAGGGGTTGACCCAGGACGAAATTGCCGAACGGCTGAACCAACCATTAGGCACGATCAAATCGCGAATCCGGCTCGCGATGCACAAATTGCGCGGATCATTGGAAGCTGCCGAAGGCACGGACCGGGATGGTTGAAGGCATAAAAAGTGATCCAACCGCACCGCGGATACGTATAAAAGGATAGAGTGGATTGTGCCGGCGGCCGGCTCTGAACAAGAGCGTAAGCTGGCCGTGGGAGAAGGAATCTCTGGTGGAAGCTGATAGCATGGAAAACGCGCATGTAATCGAAAGCCTGCCGTCTTATGTCCTGGGCGATCTGCAAGGCGATGAACTGCTGCGGGTGGCGCGCCACCTGCCCGGCTGCGCTGAATGCCGCGCAGCGCTGTTGGCTTACTGGCACGCGGTGGACGAACTGCCTCAGGCACTGCCGCTGCACGCGCCACCGGCCGATCTGCGCGCGCGAGTTGTGACGCACGTCGGCGCCGCCTCCATCCGGGCGGCAAGCTCCGCGACCCAGCGCGCTACGCATACCGCCCACGAACAGACCCCACGCCCACCATCCCTGCCTGCTCGACCCGCAATGCAGGAACGGCCGCGCTCGCCGGCGAGCCGGTCCGGCATTCCGAACAAGGCATTCTGGAGAAGCACTGCCCTGGCCGGGCTGGCGCTGCTGGCCGTGCTGCTGATCATTGCTGCCAGCACATTCTTCTTGCGTCCATCCACTCCTGCCGCGCCGGTACGCATGGTCACCCTGGCAGGCGATCAAACCAGCCCCAACACGGTTGGCTATCTGATCGTCTTTCCAGGCGATACCAACGGCTCACTTACCGTCGACCATGCCCCCGTACCACCCCCGGGCTACCAGTACCAGGCCTGGCTCATCCTGGATGGCAAGCGCGTCAGCGGCGGTGTCTTTTCGGTGAACACGGATGGCTATGGCGTGCTGCAGATCACCTCGGATCGCCCGCTCGACCAATACGACAGCCTGGGCGTTACCCTGGAACCGGCCGG
>JBDHWQ010000051.1:0-7031 GCA_039810245.1 Longilinea sp.
CGCGTGCAGACGCTGCTGTTCCTCGAGGGCTACCGCGCGCCGGCGTACCGCTGCAACAACTGCGGCCGGCTGTGGGCTAATCGCGCCGAGCAATGTCCATCGTGCTCGAGCGCGCTGGAAGGCATCTACGACGGTGTAGAGCTGGCCGTTAACACGGTGATGCGCGCCGGCGGCGATGTTCAGGTTATTGGAAACAGCCCGGCGCTGGCAGATGCCGGGAGTATCGGGGCGCTGCTGCGCTACTAACCGTACCAACCCAAAGGGCGACCGTCAGGTCGCCCTTTTTTAATTTGGGAGTTCGCTCTGAAGCGTTCCTATTTCAGCCCTAACTTTTCTTCTACCTGCTCCAGATTCCGCGCCAGGATGTCCATGTCGCTAATCGCGGTGGTTGGGTCGCGGTTGAGCTCGTTCAGCACCACTTCCAGCCGCCCGCTGACCGACTTACCCAGAGCCTCATCCACCTTATTGAGCGCTGGAAGCAGCTGCGCCAGATCGTTCTGCGCCTGCACCAGGGCAGTACGCGCAGCGGCGCCATCTTTATTGGCCAGCGCCAGGCGCGCATTGGCCAGGTCGGTGCGCACGGTTTGCAGGGCGGCGCGGTTGCGAGCATTTTCCACGTCAACCTGTGCCTGCTCCACCTGCGTCTGCATGCTTTTCACCCGTCCTTCCAGCTCACCCAGCTGGCTTTCGGCGCTGGAGCGGTCGCGCTGGGCCTGCTCCAGCGCGGCGCGGTCCTGCGCGGCCTGCTGCTGCAGCGGCCGGTAGAGCGTGAAGTAGGTGGTGAGCATGCCCGCGCCAAACAACAGCACGATCACCAGCAGGACGCGCAGCAGCCCGCGCATAAAGCGGTTGAAGCGGCTTTCGCTATGCGGGGGTGGTGGGATCGTCTGGGTCTCCGCCGGCTCAACAACGGGCGGCAGCTCGGCTGCTTTCTCTTCGACTGGGGGAAGGTCTTCGCGCAGCTCTTCGCGGGGTTCATCTCCCGGCTGGGGTTCAAGGGGTGGGTATATGGTTGCCATGCGCTTCCTATGGGTTAATCAGAGCCTTTGGTGCGGTCCGGCAGCGCCGGGCGCGAGGGATAGGGTAGGGGTATATATTCGACCGATGGCCGGCGTGACTGCGCCTGCGGATACAGGCTCATCAGCCGGTAGATTTCCAGCGGCATGCTGGTGCCCACCGTCAGCCCCAGCTCTTTGGCATGCTCCAGAGTGATGGGGTAGTCATGCGTCCACTTGCCGGTTGCTAGCTCTTCGGCGATGCGTTCAGCCTGCTCGCGCTGGTAATGGCAGCAGCCGATGTCAATAATGGTCTGCTTGACCTGGCTGATGGCCTTGCGCGACATATCCGCCAGGATCATCGTCTCATCATCAATCTTATTAGGGTCTTTCTGTTCCAATACTTTGAGGATAGACGCCGCCGGGAAATTTCCGATCTGCGGATCCACCGGGCCAAGCACCGCGTTCTCGTCCATCACGATCTCATCCGCGGCCAGCGCCAGCATGGTTCCACCTGACATGGCATAGTGCGGCACAAATACGGTCACTTTGGCCGGGTGTTTGGATAATGCGGCGGCGATCTGCGCCGAGGCCAGCACCAGCCCGCCCGGGGTATGCAGGATCAGGTCGATCGGCACGCTGTCGTCGGTCAGTTTGATGGCGCGCAGCACTTCTTCCGAGTCCTGGATATCAATATAGCGCGCGATGGGGAATCCCAGGATCGACATGCTCTCCTGGCGATGGATGAGGGCGATGACGCGCGTGCCGCGCTTGCGTTCCAGTTCCATCATCAGGTTGCGCCGCGCTGATTCGACGATTTTCATGCGCACCATGGGCGCGAGAGAGGCAATGATGAAGAAAATCCAGACAAAATTTAATAGTTCCATGCAAATCCTCCTAGCAGGGGTCAATACGGCCAGTATTCATCCGGGTACCACTTCAATGGCTTGCGCCCTACCGTAAACGGATATGCCATGATCAGCCCAAAAATAAACCCGCCGATATGCGCCCACCAGGCAATGCCTCCGCTGGCCGCCGTACTGCTGAGCGCGGCCACGCCCTGGAAGAGCTGGGTGGCAAACCAGATGCCCAGAAACAGGATGGCCGGGATGGTCACCATCCACGGGATGATAAAGATCGGTATCAGCGTAAGCACTCGCGCGCGCGGGTAAAAGACGAAATACGCGCCTAGAACGGCAGCGATGGCTCCGCTGGCGCCGATGGCCGGCACGTCGCTGGCCGCTCCCGCGGTGAAAACCTGCAGCCCGCCGGCCACGATGCCGCCGGCCAGGTAAAAGACCAGATAGCGGCCCGAGCCCATGCGGTCTTCGACATTGTCTCCAAAGATGAACAGGATCCACAGGTTGCTGATGACGTGCAGCCAGCCGCCGTGCAGGAACATGTGAGTAAAGAACGGCACGAAGCTCAACGGCTGCGCCGGGTTAAGCTGCGAAGGCACCAGGCCCCAGGTGTACAGAAAACGGTTCAGGCTGGCTTCGGGCATCGAGATTTCGAAGATAAACACCAGCGCATTAACCAGGATCAGGCCCCAGTTCACAATGGGAAATGTGCGGGCGCGAATCGTATCTTTAATTGGAAACATACCCAAACCCTCCGCCGCGGCGGGCAGGCTCCCCTCCATATATGCATCGCGCCGCGACCTCGCTACCAGTATAGCAAAGCGGTGAGGTTTGCGCAAACCTCACCGGATGAGGGTGGCTCTGGCGATAGCAGGTTTTTTGCGCAATCGCGCGGAAAAGCCTGTCAGCTGTTGATTAGTGCGTGCGTTGGGCTTCCATCTCCATGCCGGGGATGGCGGTTTTACGCTCCAGCAGGCCAAGCAGCCAGGTGAGGATGAACACGATCACCAGGTAGATCAGTGCTACGGCAAAATACACGCCGATGGGATCGTACAGCCTGCCGGCGATGATCTTGGCCTGATTCATCAGGTCGGGCACGGCGATCAGGTAGGCCACGGCCGAGGCCTTGATCAGGGAAATAGGCTCGTTGGACCAGGCCGGGATGACCATGCGCAGGGCCTGGGGCAGGATTATGTGCCTGATGGCCTGCAGGCGCGTCATGCCAATGGCGCGCGCTGCCATCATCTGCCCGCTGCCAATCGATTGGATTGCCCCGCGCAGGTATTCGGCCTGGTACGCGCCCGAGTTGAGCGCCAGGGTAATGTAGGCGGCAGTCATGCGGTCGAGGGTGATGCCCATATCCGGCAGGCCAAAATAGACCAGGAAGAGCTGCACCAGCAGCGGTGTGCCGCGGAACAGCTCGATATAGCCGATGGCGATCCAGTGCAGCGCTTTGCCGCCATATACGCGCAGCAGCGCCGCCACCAGACCCAGCGCAAACCCGGCTGCCAGCCCCACGCCTACCAGCTTCAGGGTCAGCACGGTGCCGGACCAGAATTGATCGCTATACCGGACGAGGTAGTTCAGCCACTCCATTTATGCGCCCTTACCAGCTTCTTTTTCATTGCCGTATAGCTCGGTGATTTTCCACAGGAATTCCCGCGTGCGCGGGTATTCGGGATGGTTGAACATCTTATCCGGCGAGCCCTGCTCGACAATCAGCCCTTTTTCCATAAACACAATATTGGTAGCCACCTGGCGCGCGAAGCCCATTTCGTGCGTCACGCACACCATGGTCATGCCTTCCAGGGCAAGCTTGCGCATCACTTCCAGTACCTCGCCGATCAGTTCGGGGTCCAGCGCCGAGGTAGGCTCGTCGAACAGCATAATGCGCGGGTCCATGGCCAGAGCGCGGGCGATAGCCACGCGCTGCTTCTGGCCGCCAGAAAGCTGCCCGGGGTAATTGCCGGCCTTATCCTTCAAGCCCACGCGCTCCAGCTCGTACATAGCCTTCTCGCGCGCTTCTTTGGCCGACATCTTCTTGACCCGGATGGGCGCGGTCATTACGTTATCCAGCGCGTTGAGATGGTTGAACAGCAGGAAATCCTGGAACACCATGCCAATGTTCTGACGCACGTGGTTCTCGTTCACCCCCGGCGCGGTGATCTCGTTGCCGTCCAGGTAGATGTGGCCGCGATCGATGCGCGTGAGCAGGTTGATGCAGCGCAGCAGCGTGCTCTTGCCCGTTCCCGATGGGCCAATCAGCACCACGGTATCGCCCTCTTTTACCTGCAGCGAAATACTCTTAAGCACTTCGTTGCCCGCGTAGATTTTTGCGACTTCGACAATATTGAGGATGGGGTTATCCACAGTCACTCCTTAACAGGGCGCATCAGAAGGCGGGGATGCGCGTTTTCTGTTCCACCCAGTCCAGCACCCGGTTGGACACGAACACCAGGATGAAATAGACCAGCGCGGCAAAGATAAACGCCACAAAGAACTGGTTGGTGGCGGCGCTCACGTTCTGCGAGCGGCGCAAAATCTCGGGAACCCCCAGGGCATACACCAGCGAAGAGTCTTTGATCAGGTTGGCGACTTCGTTGGACCAGGGTGGGATTGCCAGGCGCAGCGCCTGCGGCAGCAGAATGTGGCGGATGGCCTGGATGTAGGTCATGCCCATCGCGCGCGCAGCCATCATCTGGCCGGAACTGACCGAGAGGAACGCTCCGCGCAGGATTTCAAGCTGGTAAGCGCTGCTGATGATGCCCAGGGCCAGTGACCCGGCCATAAACGGCGAGAGGTTGATCGCGCCGGACATCAGGAAATACAGCAGGAACAGCAGCACAATGGGTGGGATGCCGCGCATCACCGTGCTGTATACGCCGACAATGGCTTTCGCCCAGGGCGGCCCGTAGATGCGCACCAGCGCCAGCAGCAGCCCGACCACAAAGCCCATCGGCAGGGCGATCAACGTCACGCCAATGGTGATGCCAATACCGCCCAGAATAAAGGGAATGTATTCACTCATGCAGGCCGGCTCTCACTCCGCAAGATGGAGAGCGGGGCGGCATATTGCAGCCGCCCCGCATCCTATTCCTGTTTACTTGAACCACTTTTGCGCGAGCTGGTCGACGTAGCCTTCGTCGAGCAGGGCCTGGATGGCCTTGTTCAATTCTTCTTGCAGCGCGGGCTCGTTCTTCGGCAGGATGACCATGAACTCGCCGGAAGCAACCGTGTCTTCAAATGCGATCTTCAGGCCGCCCAGGCTCTGGGCCAGCGACGCCAGGGGGATGTTGTCGCCCATCAGCACGTCGATGCGGCCGGCCTTGACATCCAGCGCGGCCTGGTCAACACGCTCGTACTGCAGGAAGTTCTCGCTCGGCAGCAGGCCGGGTTGAACCAGCGTGGCGTCAATCCAATCCGCCTGCACCGTGCCGGACTGCGCGCCGACCTTGTACTGGGCGATATCTTCGGGCTTGGAGATCGTGCCGGTGAAGGTGTCCGCAACCAAAAAACCATCTTTGGCGGTGTAGTATGCAGTGGTGAAATCTACCTGCTTGGCGCGCTCTTCGTCATAGTTGAAGGCCGAAATCGAAGCGTCCAGCTTGCCAGTCTGCACAGCGGCTACCAGCGAGTCGAAGGGCATATCGGTCCATTCGACGGTGACGCCCATGCGCTTGGCAACTTCGTTCATCAGCTCTACGTCAAAGCCAACGAAATTGCCGCTGGCATCTTTGGACTCAAACGGGGGGTAGTCCGGCGAAGTACCTACCACCAGTTTTCCGGCCTTTTTGACGGATTCAAGACGGTTGGCAGGAGCAGCCGGCGCGCAGGCAGCAAGCAGCAGCGCCAGGACTGCGATCAGGCTAACCAGAGTAACGATGCGTTTCATCTCATTTCCTCCGTGCGTATCAAATTGTCTGACATTGTGGAATAAACGGCCAACAGGAAAAGGGCTTGCATGATTGTAACATAAAGCGCAAAAAAGGCCGCCAACTTCCCGGATTTTGTTTGCGGGTATTATAATGGGGCCTATGTCCAGCAACGCGCAAACGACCACGGCCGCTAACCGGCAGATTGCCCGGGCGGCAGGCACCGTGATGGCGGCGTTTGTGCTCAGCAACCTGATGGGACTGCTGCGCGGCATTCTCATGTACCGCGCGTTTGGCACTAGCGCCGACCTGGATTCGTTCAATGCCGCTAATCGCGTGGCAGAGATGCTGTTCAACCTGATGGCGGGTGGGGCGCTAGGCTCAGCCTTTATCCCTACCTTTACCGCGCTGCTCACCCGCGGTGACCGAGAAGGCGCGTGGAAAATGGCATCCGGCATCGCCAACCTGCTGCTGGCGGTGTTGAGTGGAGTCAGCATGCTGGCGGCCATTTTCGCGCCGCAGGTGGTGCGTTATGGCCTGTTCTTGCTGGCGCCCGAATCAGCCCCCGGCCAGGAAGCCCTGACGGTGCACCTGCTGCGAATGCTGCTGCCCACCGTGGTCATTTTTGGGCTGAGTGGGCTGGCGATGGGCATTCTGAACGCGCACCAGGTGTTCCTCATCCCGGCTATCGCGCCGGTGATGTACAACCTGGGCATCATCCTGGGCATCGTGGCGCTGCCGGAGCGCTGGGGCGTGGACCGGCTGGCCTACGGCGCGCTGTTGGGCTCGCTGCTGCACTTGCTGGTGCAATCGCCGGACCTGTTCCGGCTGCGCGGGCGCTACTGGCCGGGGTTTGGGCTGCGGCTGGCGGCCGTGCGCGAGGTAATCCGGCTGATCGGGCCGCGCATGTTTGGCGTGGCGGTGGTGCAGCTCAACTTTATCGTCAATACGATTATTGCGCTCAGCCTGGCGGAAGGCAGCACTTCGGCCATTACCCTGGCGTTCACATGGATGCTGATGCCGCAGATGGCCATTGCTCAGTCGATCGCCATCGCGGCTATGCCCACCTTTTCAGCGCTGGTAGCGCAGGACCGGCTGGCCGACATGCGCGCCGCGCTGGCCACGGCGCTGCGGGCGGTGACGCTGCTGGCCGTGCCGGCCGCGGTGGGGTTGATTGCCGTGCGCGCGCCGCTGATCCGCCTGCTGTACCAGCATGGCGAGTTCACCGCGCGCTCCACCGAGATGGTGACCTGGGCACTGCTGTGGTACGCGCTGGGCCTGCTGGGCCACAGCCTGGTAGAAAT
>JBDHWQ010000052.1:0-6524 GCA_039810245.1 Longilinea sp.
TAATTAGATAGTTTATATCGGAATTGTAATTATATTGATAGTAAACTATCAGAGAATTGTCATATGGTCGGGTTATCGTGGATAAATGTCATAAACAATTTTTCCATGCTGCTCGCCGGATGGGTGTAAGATTATGCCATGCAGGCAGATGTTCTCCTGGAGTATGCGCGCGATGCGGCACGGATCCTGCGCCGCAGCGCAGCGCTGTTCGACGCCGGTGAGATTGCCTTCTACCGCGTGATGGCGGTAGAACTGCGGCTGCTGCTGTGCGACAGCACGCGCATCCACGACGCGCGGGTAGATCTGTCTGTACTCCCTGGACTGTTCCCAGACCTGGTGATCCCCGCGCTTGACAGGGGCACGGCTGATGAGGGGCGCGTACTGCCGGCGGCTGCCTGGCTCGAGCAGACGGTAGAGCCGGACGGCAGCACGCGGGTCAGCCTGCGGCAGTTGATCCGCCAGGTATGTGACCAGGATGGCGGCGCGCATGTGGACCGGCGCGGCGATCCGGGCCACCCACGACTGCACGCCAGCCGCGCGCGGCTCATCCGTGCCGCGTCCGGCGCCGTACTCGAAGCGCTTGCGCCGCGCCTGGGAGAGAATCTACACGATGTGTAAAACGCGCCGGCGGCGCGGTATGATATTGGTGAAGGTGGGATATTGATATGGCAGCTTCGTTTGAAAATAAACCGGCCAGGAACGCGCAGCACAAAGCCCAGGCTATTGCTCAGCAGCAGACCGCGCACCCGGTTGTGCGCAGCCGGCGCACGCTGGTGTTCCAGGGCTCGTTGATTGCCAGCCTGGCGTTGTTCGCGGTGCTGGCCGTGCTGGCGCGCGGCGCGGCATATTTTCCGATTGACGTAACGATCACACAGCTTTTACAGAGTCTGCGCTCACCGCTCTTTCACGCTCTGATGGTGGCCGTCTCGTGGCTGGGATACCTGCCACAGGCCGTGGTAGTCCTGCTGCTGCCGGCTGCCATTGCCTGGTGGCTGGGCTACCGCTGGGAAGCCGCCATGATCGTGCTGTCCAGCGCGGTGGTACTGGTGGTGAACGTGATCGTCAAGACCGTGGTCAGCCGGCCGCGGCCGCCCAGCGACCTGGTGGATGTGTACACCACGCTAAGCACGAACAGCTTCCCCAGCGGGCATGTGATGTTTGCTGTGGGCCTGTTCGGGTTCCTGCTGTACCTGGCATTCGCGCTGCTGCGGCATTCGTGGCTGCGCGTGGCGCTGATTATCGTCTTTGCCGCGCTGATCGCGCTGATGGGACTGTCTCGCGTGTACCTGGGCGAACACTGGGCCAGTGATGTGCTGGGCGCTTACCTATTAGGCATGCCCGGTCTGGCAGTAGCGGTGAGCGTCTACCACTGGGGCAAGAACCGCTACTTCGTGCGCGAAAGCACCGCCTAGCATAACCCGTTTTCGTCCAGCAGGCGTGCATCGCGTAGAATGCGCGTGGTGGGGCCATCCGCGGCTACCGCGCCCCGGTTGAGGATCACCGTGCGCGGGGTGAGCTGCTCTACCAGCGGCAGGTCGTGCGTGGCGATCAGCATGGTTTGCGGCAACTCGTGCAGCAGGGCGATCAGCTCGCGCCGCGCGCGCGGATCCAGCCCGGCGGTAGGCTCGTCGAAGATCAGCACCTGCGGCTGCATCGACAGGACGGTGGCAATCGCGATGCGCTTTTTTTCGCCGCCGCTCAGGTGATAAGGATTGCGGCTGGCGTAATCATCCATATGAACCGCATCCAGCGCGGCCTGAACCCGCTGCTGCACTTCGCTGTGCGGCAGGCCCTGATAGGTCGGCCCGTAGGCCACGTCTTCGTACACCGTGCTGGAGAAAAGCTGGTCATCGGGGTTTTGGAACACCAGCCCCACCAGCGCACGGATGCGCCCTAGGTTGGCTTTTTCGAGCGCCAGCCCGTCAACTTTGATGCCTCCTTCGCCGGTCAACACGCCGTTGAGATGCAGTAGCAGGGTAGATTTGCCCGCGCCGTTAGCGCCTACCAGCGAAATTTTTTCGCCGGGCATCACCGCCAGGTTAATGCCGTTTAACGCCTGTTTGCCATCCGGGTAATGGTATGTGAGGTTTTGAATTTCGATCAGGGGCTGCATGGATCTCATCTTCCGGTGAGCAGGCCGAACAACCAAAGCGCGGCCAGCAGGGCCACTCCGGCCAGCAAAATGCGCCGGTTAGCGGCAGAAATCGGCTCTAAACCCTCGACGGGCTGCTGACCGTTATATCCGCGCGAGAGCATGGCGGAATATACGCGGTCGCTGCGCTCCAGGGAGCGCAGGAACAGGCTGCCGGCCATGCCGCCCGTCACCCGCGCGCGCCAGGCCAATGAGCCACCGGCGCGGTAGCGGCCGGGCGCGCTGGCGCTGCGGCTGGCGCGCGCGCGCAGCATACGCAGCACTTCTTCGCCAATTACCGACAGGTAACGCCACATCAGGCCGATGATGGCGACGAACAGGTGCGGCAGGCCGATCTGCTGCAGCGCGGTGAGCAGGTCATTGAAACGCGTTGTGCCGGCCAGCAAGATTGCTGCCTGAACGGATATCCACGAGCGCAAGGCGATGCTGGCAAAGCGCTCGAGTCCCTGCAGGCTGACAGGCACACTCCAGCCCAGTTCGCGCAGCAGCGGCAGCGCCAACGGGCGCGCATCCGCGCCGGTGAAGACCAGTGGCAGCGCCGCCAACATAAACGGCAGCGCCAGGGCTGAGCGCTTGATCACGAAACCGGTTCCCACTCGCGCCAGCAGCGCGACCGAGAGGGTGAGGCTGAGGTAAAGAATATAGGCCGGCCAGGCGCTGATGGGCGTCAGATTGAGGCTCAACAGGAAAACCAGGGTGAGGATGACCTTCACCCTGGCGTCGAGGGCATGCACCGGGCTAGAAGAATGCGTGTAGCGTTCCTGCATCAAGACTCGCTGGAAGACTCTTTCGCGGCGCGCCGGTCAGCGCGGGCGATGCCATATGCGATGCCAAACACCACCACCACGCCGATCACCCCGGCCAGGATGGTGGAGAGCGCCGCGTTGGAAATGCCGGGCAGGCTGTAATCCGGGATGATCTGGTACACGGCCGAGCGCGCCTGGCTCAGAAAGCCCTTCTGCTCGGCCACCCATTCCAGCCCATCCGGGTGGCTGGAAGCCAGCGGAGAGAGCACCGCAAGCGCCAGGGCGATGATGCCACCACCGATCAGGATGCCGGGGCTGCTGCCCTGCGCGGGTTGGAGCAGGTCGCGCCGCGCGGCGTAGATGAAGGCTAACGCGGCAGCGGTGATTAACCCTTCGCCAATGCCGATCAGCGCGTGGATCGACGCCATGGCCGGCACGGCCACGTTCGCCGGGGACACGCCCGAAAGGGCAATCTGTAGTGCGCAGGCGAGCGATGCGACAAAAATTGACGCCCAGGCGGCCAGGAAGCCGGAAACGCCCAGCCCCCATGCGCGGCCGTTGAGCACCCGGCGCAGCCCGGTAAAGACCACGTAGGACACCGACACGCCAATGATAGCCATATTGAAGATATTGGCGCCCAGGGCCAGCAGCCCGCCATCCTGGAACAGCAACGCCTGCACCGATACCACCGAGGTCATCACCAGGATGGCCGGCCAGGGACCAAGCAGGATCGTGGCAATGGCTGCGCCAAGCAGGTGGCCGGACGTGCCGCCCAGTACGGTAAAATTGAGCATCTGGCCGGCAAAAATGGCGGCGGCCAGCACACCCATCAGGGGTACGTCGCGCTCACCCAACTGGCGCCTGGCGCGGCGCAGCGCCACGGCTACAATCAGGATGGAAATAATCCAGAAAATGATGGAAATACTGACAGAAACAAACCCATCGGGAATGTGCATGGGCTGCGGGGCGGGGGCAGGGGACAGTAACATGTTCTTTCTCCGGTAACAATTCGGGTGAAGATTGTCGAATCTTATTATAATTCGAAAAATTGCAAATGCAAATTTATGCAATATACTGTAGATAGTCTGACACACGATTTTCTATGGAGCCATCATGCGCAATTCATCGGTAGAACAGCTCATTATTCAAAACCTGGCACGCGAGCATGCCCACCTGACTTCGCAACAGGTGTACTACGAGCTGCGTCGCCAGCTTCCGGCGGTCAACCCATCCACAGTGTACCGCGCGTTGGAACGGCTGGTGGTGGCCGGGCGCGTTTCGGTGTCTGACCTGGGCACCGGCGCTGCGGTATATGAGCTGCTGGCCGACGGCCTGCACCATCACCTGGTGTGCCAGAAGTGCGGTGATATCCACACGATTGATAATGAGCTGGTAGGCCCGTTCTTCGATGCGGTGGAGCAGCGCAACGGCTTCGCGCTGGCCACCCGCCACCTGGTGCTGTTCGGCACGTGCGCCGGCTGCCAGGATGAGCATTCCACAGAGGCGGCATGACCGGTGTAACCATCCCCGCACTGGTAGAGCGCTTTGGGCTCAAGCCGCTGCCGGTGGAAGGCGGGCTGTTCGCGCGTACCTACCTTGCAGAGGGCGTCTACGCCGGCGCGTCGCTGCCGGAGCATTATAACGGCCTCGACCGGGCCTATGGCTCAGCGATCCTGATGCTGTTTACGCCCGATGCAGACAGTTTTTCGGCGCTGCACCGGCTAAAAACCGACGAGGTATTCCACTTTTACCTGGGCGACCCGTTTGACCTGCTGCTGCTCTACCCGGATGGCAGCAGCCGCACGGTGACGCTGGGCCAGGACGTGCTGTCGGGCGAGCAGGTGCAGTTCGTGGTGCCGGCAGGGGTATGGCAGGGGTCGCGTCTGAACCCGGGCGGGCGCTACGCGCTGTTTGGAACGACGATGGCCCCGGCCTTCCACGTGGATGACTTCGAGGCCGGCGAGCGCGCGGCGCTGCTGGCCGCCTACCCGCAGGAGCGCGAGCGCATCCAGGCGCTGACGCGCGAAGGCGGCAAGCGTTTTATGCCGCCCGGGTCCGAAGGGTAGGCGCGCTGTGGCGCGTTACGTAACCTACGGCTGGGGCATGATCGCTGTCATCGTGCGCATCGACGCGAGCGAGTGAGACACATCGTTGTTTTTCAAGAATGGCGGCTTCATCATGCCAGTCAAGGACCGGGTGCGCCAGCCGAGTGCCTGGGCGACGGCGACTGCGTGACGATCTGGCTGGAAGTGCGACGCAGAAGGCAGGCGGGAGATATTGCTACATACCTTGAATACGGTCAGGATCCTGTTTGCAGATAGGCACGAACGGCGTTGCGGGTTGTGTACCAAACCCGACCACGCTTGATTGCCTCAATCCGGCCTGTGCGCGCAAGCAAGCTCAGATATTCCTGCGTATAGGGTGACCATTCCACCGCCTCCCGTAGAGGGATCCACTCATCATCTGGCTCAGGGGCAGTGGCCGCGGGCGTGCTGGCTTCGAGATACAGGTTCAGGCTGCGCTCTACCGCCCGGCCCACAAAGTTCACCAGCGGGGCCGGCTTACCCGCATCCGCCTGGTTGAGCACGCGGTAATACTGCCGCCGGTTGATGCGCTCAATTACCGTGGGAGGATATCCGGCACGCATCAGTACCAGATTCATCACCAGGCGCGCGGTGCGGCCGTTGCCGTCAATAAATGGGTGGACTGCCACCAGCCTGTGATGCGCCAGGGCTGCCAGCGCAACCGGGTGCAGGCGGTTTTGTTCAGCTGCCAGCCACTCACCCCACTCGGTCATCAGGTTCGGCACCTGCCAGGATTCAGGCGGGATAAAAACCGCGCCGGCGATGCGCACCTGGGTTTCGCGGTAGCGGCCGGCATTGTCATCGTCGATGCGAGAGAGTACCAGCTTGTGAATCTGACGCACGTGAAACGGGGTAACTGGCTCCGCGGACGTCACCAGCGTTTCTACGTAATCGATCGCATCGCGGTGGTTGATCACTTCAAAATGCTCGCGCAGTGATTTTCCGCCGATCGTCAGGCCTGTTTCGAGGATCAGGCGGGTTTCCTGCAGGGTGATGGTGCTACCTTCAATGGCATTGGAGTTGTAAATCCATTCCACCAGGATTTGTTCGCGCAGCCGGTTGACAGACGCGCCGGGCAGTGGACGCAAGGCGTCCAGTTGCGCTTTCTTATTTTCCAGGCGGTGGAGCAGTCTGCTTTCAAGCATTGTTCCCTCTTTCTATATCGGATGTGCCACTTAATTATACATCCGATACCGATATGCAAGGTACATTTTTCTATCGGATCAACACCTTTATTTTGCGCCTCACCTGCCAGGGAAGACCGTCCACCGGGAAACGTATTTCTGGCGTCCGCTGCTATACTTACCCTATGATTGAAGTGACGCCGGACGTGGCGATTGACGAGAAGGACATCACGGTGGATTTCATTCGCTCGTCCGGGCCGGGCGGGCAGAACGTCAATAAGGTCGCCACCGGGGTGCAGTTGCGCTTCGCCCTGAATGAATCCGCCAGCCTGCCCGAGGACGTGAAGCAGCGCCTGCGCAGCATCGCGCGCAACCGCATCACCGGCGAGGGCGTGCTGATCATCGAGGCGCAGCGCTT
>JBDHWQ010000053.1:0-6102 GCA_039810245.1 Longilinea sp.
AGCATCTGCGCGGCGATAAACTGCGAGCTTCCGGCAAATACCAGGAATGACATGGCGTGCGCCGCTGCCTGGGGAATACCCGCCTGGCGCGCCAGCACGCCGTAGATCATGCCAAAAGGCGCAACCCCCAGCAACAGGGGCAGCATATCTCTCAAACCCATCCAGAATTGGCGTGTGCGTGTTGGTGGCTGGGATAGCATCCCATAAGTTTAATCGCAACCGCAAAAATGTGCAGAAACTGCACGCTACGTTTTATACTGTTGGCATGCGCAGCGAAGAGGATTTTTCCACGGCTATGAGGATTCGTGGGGGCTGTATATGCGGTTGATGGATGAAGTTGACCGCCTGGGGCCGGCGCAGGTAGTGGTCAGCAAGAGCCAGATTGCCCTGCGGCGCGCGAAAAACTTTGCCGTTGTGTGGATCCCGGCCACGCATTTGCGACATGGCGGCCCGCGGCTGGCGCCACTGGTGCTGGCACTATCGTTCTCCCAGCGCGATCCATCGCCGCGCTGGAAAGAAATCACGCAGGTATCGCCAAAGCGCTATACTCACCACCTGGAACTGTGGTCGGTAGATGATGTTAATGAAGAAGTGCGCGGCTGGCTGCGCGCCGCGTGGGATGCGGCCGGTTAGCTGGCCAGCCCGCACAGCGCCAGCAGGTCGGGATGAGGCGGCTGAAGGATATCGACTACCGGGGTGGCGCGCACCGCTGCCTGCGCCGCGCGCAGCAAATCAACCTTGTCTACAAAGGCGGGGATATAATGTCCCGTTTTTTGCAGGTACAGCGGGTAGAACGGGTTCACCGTCAGGAAGCACAGCGGTGTGGGAGTGGTATAGGTTACCACGGCGCTATACTGCGCCAGGAGTGTGAAGCATTCCTGCCATACCAGCGGGCTGCCAGATGCAATCAGGTTCACCGGGCTGGTGAAGAGGAACTGGCTGCCGGGGACGGCCGCAAGCTCGGTTTGCAGCAGGCGGCGGAAGAGCAGAGGGTCGCATGCGCCAGGAATATAGAGCATGCCAGGGCCGTGCTGGCGAAACCAGGCAGCCAATGCCACCAGGTTGTTCTCGTCGAGCAGTGAGCTGATGGGCAAGTTGCACCGGTAGCCGGTAGCATTCGCATAGGCAATCTGGGTCGCATTCATTTCGGGCGAAGCTACGGCGGCAGGGGAATGGAACAGGCTCTCCATGGCTGCCGCGTGCGCCGCAATGATATCTATGCGCTCGTCCATGGCCGCGCCTGTCGATAGCACCATGCCATCCGCCAGCACCATCGGGGCAAGGCGGTTGAGCGCGCCATCCAACATGGTGAGCTGAACGCCCATGCCGCGCAGCATCTCCAGCAGCCGGGCGATATCCGTCTTGCGGTTAGGCCCGGCCACTACCACGTAGCCTTCCTGCGCCACGCTGGCAATCACGATCTCACCCAGGATCGTCTTTAGCCCGGTGGGGCGCTGCTCACTGTACTGGGCTGTGCCGTAATCCAGGCAGCGCCGCGCGGTAGCGATCAGCGTGCCGGGCTGCGCAAAATAGCGCGGCTTGGGCAGCCCGGTTACGTGATCGTTGTTTTCACCGTCATAACCGATGCTGGTCAGCGCGGTGCGAATGCCCGCCGCGCTGACCAGATCGAGGATTCGCAGGGCCGCGGTGGTTTTTCCCGTATTTTTTGCGGTGCCGACAAACCCCAACGTTTTCATAAATACTTACCCGCGCACCGTTCCACGGCCAACACGGCCGGCATACAGGCCATCTTCCTGGCTGCCCAGGTCGCCCTGGTAAATCGAATTGACGAAGTCGCCACGCTCAGCCACCTGGACCAGCGTGTCGGCGATCTTCTGGTGGATTTCCTCTTTAATCAGTTCCGCCGCGGGCGAGAGCGTGGCCTTCAGGCTGCCCTGGAAGCGCAGCTCGTCTTTCACCGCGCGCAGTGTATCGACGCGCGCCTGCACCGAGATGGGACCCTTGGAATAGGCTTCATCCGAAGAGGCGATCGTCACCGCGTCAACGCCCATGCTGGCGGCCAGCGACGCGTGCAGCGAGGTCTGCAACGAAGATTGCACCCGGTCGGGGGTGTGGGTCATGAAGCCCACCGGCTCACCCGGCCAGATGGGAGTATCGACAATATCACGCCATACCGCCAGCTTGGCCAAGTTCATATCGATCATGTTGTCGTCCATGCGGCCATTGATGGTCATGTAGGGCGAATAGCACAGCAGCGGCTTGGGGATAGGGCGCGCGCCCAGGCGCAGGCCCAGCGCCATCATGATCAGCAGGCCGGCGAAGGTCTTGTAGGGCGGCACGCCGCTCAGCTCATCGTTGCCAGGAATATCGAAGGGGATGCCGTACTGCGCGGCCAGCATCAGCGAGTAAACGCCATCTACGGTCAATCGTTCGGGGTCGGTGCCGCCCGCGGTGCTGCCGTAGGGGATGTTGATCTTGAACAGGTCGGCGCCGGCGGCATGGCCCAGAACCTGGGTCTCAGGGGTGTTCAGGCCGCGGTGGCCGCGCACGTTCCAAAGCGTGTACGGCTCCATGAAGTGGTGGATGAATTTGAGATTCTCCAGGGTGAGGATCGTGCCGTCGTGCTCGTGGGTCAGATGGCCTTCCAGCAGGCCTTCGCGCTGCGCGTTCCAGCTCGGGTCAAAGTGGAAGACACCGTCGATGCCCCAGGCCTCAGCTACTTTGATGTGGTACACATCCATCACCGGGCAGCCCGTGCCGTACTGCGAGAAGAACAGCGGCCGGGTGGTGTTGTGGCGCAGCGATCCAAATTCACCGTGCGAGGTTTCGAACAGTGCCGGTACGCGGTCAATCTCGGATTGTCCCAGCCAGCGGACGCCTGAAGGCAGCGCGCCATCACCGTAAAATGCCTGGATCTCCGCGTCACACAGGCTGACGTAGCGCTTGAGCAGCGCCTCGCGCGTCTGAGGGTTGGCGCGGCTGTCGCGTTCGGCCACGTCGCAGTCCAGCATTTCGGCGCGCACCTTGGCGCGCTCGATGCCATCCGTGGTTTTATTCCCCACCCAGGCCAGGATCTGGTCAGTGATGTGCGCCAGCGAGGCCTCAATGGCCTTGTCGGCGAACTGGTAGGTGTAACCGGCGGTAATATCCGGCTTGGTGCGGGTGGTAGTCGCGGAAACATCCAGCGTGCTGGTCGTTTCGCGGTTCTCGATGAAGTTGATCACTTCCTGCATCTTGAGCTCGCCGACAAAGCAGCCATCAAAGCCAAGCTCCGCGCCGATTTCTTTGGTGATGGCCATCCCGCCCACACCCAGGCGGGTGCGGTCATGGATCCCGGCGGCATCTGCCAGGTCTACCAGGTGGCTGAGGGTTTCGGCCACTTTATAGCCCAGCGTGCGGCTGACCAAAATGGCATCCGGCTGCATCACCAGGGCGCGCTGCACCACTTCTTCCGCGGATGTGCCCGGGGGCATGGAAATGGCGTCGTACCCGGCTTCGCTCAGCTTGCGCTTGAGCAGCTTAATGGCATTATCGTGTACCGGATCGAGGGGGGCGAGTAATACCGATTTCATTTGCTTTCCTCCGTTTCCAGCCAGCGATAATGATCACCGGGGCGATGGATATAGCTGCGGATGCGCACGCGCGCGCCCCAGCCTTTGTGCTCGAGGAAAACGATATCGCCATGCGGCAGGTTCAGCTCCACGGCCAGCGCTTCTGCCAGCTCTTTGGCTTCGTCTTCCGTTTTGCAGTACAGAAAAGTTTCGATATCAATCGCGTCCACTACGCTGTCGAGAGCTTTTTTCATGGTCGCAGTGCTCCATTTCATCGAGCAGGTAATCAACAGGCAGGGCCGGGGCGCATATCCGTTGGAACTGGAAACGTGCATTCCCCGAAGCCCTGCCTTTTGTCTGCCGGGAGCAGGGTGTTCCTGCTCCCGGATATATTGCAGAGGTTAGTTCAGCATGCCCACGGAGCGGGCGATGACTTCGATGGCCTTGAAGCAGGCGCGCACGGCCAGGCGGGTGGGGTGCTCGAGCAGGCGGCCTTCTTCGTCAATGTTGCCAACGCCGTTAGAGATGAAGATGTTGCCATCGTAGGCGATGGTGGGGATCAGGCCCATGTGGCTCATGCAGTTCTGCAGAACCTGGGTGCCGGCATACATGTCTTCCATCGAGAAGATGGGCAGGCCAAAGCCGTCCTTCCAGGTGTCGCAGTAGTTGACTTCCATGGCCAGCGAGTTGGTCGACTTGTACAGGCTCCAGCCGGATTTGATCTCGCGCGGCAGCAGCTCGAATTCTTCGGTGGTGATGCGGCACAGGTCGTCCAGGGCGGTCAGAGCGATTTCGGGGCGATCCTTGAGGATCTTCATCGCGGCCAGGGCGCCGGCCAGGGCTTCCTTGCCCGGGTCGAAACCAACGCCGGCGGCCTTACCGTGCGAGGAGAGCGTGCCGTAACGGGCGCCGTGAATACCCAGCGCGCGGCGAATGCCAACCATGGGTTCTTCCTTGCCGATGATCAGACCGCAGGTAGGGGCGCCAGAAGCCTTGTCCATGCTGTAGATGATCACATCCGCGCCGACCTTGCGAATGTCGGTGCCAATGAAGGGAACGCCCCAGGCGTTGTCAATGATGTACGGGATGTCGTACTTGGCAGCCAGGGCAGCCAGACCGGTCTGCAGGGTGGGGACGCCGTCGCGCTTCTGACCGTAGCCATAACCGGGGGTGTCGTAACCGAGTGATGCGATACCGGCCAGCAAATCTTCGTGGCGAGCAGCTACTTGTTCGAACTTGGCAACCGTAGCATCGCCATCAGTGTGCAGCGAGATGGGGCAGGGGCAGTACTTGATGCCATGGCAGTCATAGGTGGCGCCTTCCGACTTGACGAAGACAGTATCCAGGTTGTAGCCGCGCTTGCCCTGCACGCCATACTCGCCCGCGGCTTCGCCACGTTCCGAGTTTACTTCCTTGTAGCGCGGGGGGAAGGGCTTGCCATAGGCGCCCTGGTGGTGCATGTGTCGCTCGTAGGGGGCCAGGTAGCGGGCACGGTAGTTATCGCCCTTGCCCAGGGTGGGGGGAACGCACAGGACTTCGAATGAAACATTCAAGCCGGCTTCGCAGGTGCTGATCAGGGCAGCATCGTACTCGTCACCGTAGTATTCTTTGACGATATCGCGGATTTTCTCATCCAGCACGGCCGAGGGCAGCACTTTGCGGGCAACGCCGCTCATGGCTTCGTCAACTTCGCGGGTGATCAGACCGTGACAGCCGGAGACGGCGCCGGTGAGGCCCAGATTGTTGCGCATTTCCGGGGTGATGCCAATTTCATCCGCAATCTTGCGGCATTCGGCATAGATGCTGGCCTGGTTCGCCTGGAGATGCTTGTACATCTCGTACTTGAATTTCCACTTCGTTTCCATTACTTTTACTCCTTGAGAACAGACGGTTGGTGAACGGTGAGAATGTGACCGGCAAAAGATATATCTTATAACATATATCTTATAATATATCACTTTACCGATTTCGTCAAGTACCAAATCTCCTACGAGTTGCGGATACTTCTTCCCAATACCATTTTAGTGACTTCGGCGGCAACCGAGGGCAGCAGGATCAGCGGCAGGATGCGCACCCACTCACTCAGGCCCAGTGGCACGGTCTTGAAGACTACCGCCAGGAAAGGCACGTACAGCACCAGCAGGATGAGCATCAGCGAGACGGCTACGGCGTAGTTCATCCACTTGTTACTGAAGAAGCCGATCTTCCAGATCGGATAGTATTCCGACCGGGCAGTGTACGCCCGCAGCAGCTCCGAGACGGAGAGGGTGACAAAGGCCATCGTATCGGCATAGACTACGTTATGGCCCAGGCCAATGAGATAAGCGCCCAGGGTGGCGGTGGTGATGAAAAAGGCCTGGATGGCGACCCCAATCAGCATATGGCGGTTGATGATCGGCTCATTGTAGGGGCGCGGCTTGTGATCCATGATATCCGGGTCGCCCTTTTCGGTGCCCAGCGCCAGCGCCGGCGCGCCGTCTGTCACCAGGTTGAGCCACAGTAACTGGATGGCCTGCAGCGGCGAGCCCAGCCCCAGGATGGTGGGGATGAAGATGACGAAGATTTCCGCCATGTTGCAGGAGATCAGGTA
>JBDHWQ010000054.1:0-6090 GCA_039810245.1 Longilinea sp.
GTTGTATTCGTCCTATTCGTGATCCGTCTTTTCTTCTACAATGAATCCATTCCTCTACCAGGAGACGATTGCATGAATATCGCTGTGATAGGCATTGGGGCGGTGGGTGGGTACTGCGGGGCGCACCTTTCGCGCTACGCGGAAACGCACGCGGGCATGCGCGTGTGCCTGGTTTCGCGCGGCGGCATGCTGGACGCCATCCGCGCGGACGGGTTGACGCTGGAAAGCCCCGCCGAGACCTTCACCGCGCGCCCGGCGCTGGCCACCCATGACCCGCGTGACTGTGGACCACTGGATCTAGCCCTGGTGTGCACCAAAACCTACCACCTCGACGCGCTGGCCGAGCAGCTCGCGCCGGTGGTCGGTCCGCAGACTACCGTTCTGCCGCTGCTCAACGGGGTGGACAACGCCGAGCGCCTGCAGGCGCGCCTGCCGCGTGCGCGGGTGCTCAACGGCTGCATCTACATCAGCGCGGTGGTAGCCCAGCCGGGCATCGTGCGCCATATCAGCGGGCCGGGCAAAGTGCTGTTCGGCAGCAGCGCCGGCGACCACGAGCCCGGCTTGCCGGTCGAAGCCCTGCTGCGCAGCGCCGGCATCCCGGCCGAGTATCGCGCGGATATCGAGACCGCGGTTTGGGAGAAATACCTGTTTATCGAGCCGGTAGCCAGCGCGGGCAGCCTGCTACGCCGCGATTTTGGCGGCTTGCTGGCCGGCGAACATTCGCGCGCGCTGCTCGAGGGCCTGCTGGCTGAACTGGCCGCGGTGGCCGAAGCAAGGCAAATCCCTCTGCCCGCCAATATCGTGGCATCCACGCTGGAAAAGTACGCGTCTTTCCCCGCCAGCACCAAAACCTCCATGCAGCTCGATTATGAAAAGGGCCGCCAGACGGAGATCGAAAGCTTCAGCGGCTACGTCATCCGCGCCGGCCGCGCCGCCGGCATCCACACCCCGCTGCATGAAGAGGTGTACCGGGAGCTGGCGGGGAAATAAGAGGAGACCGGTGCTTCTTAACGAAACGATTTTGCGTTTCGAGGCTTTACGAGTTTTGGACTAGGAAGGCCATAATACCCATCGCAGCGGCGGGCGGGTTGGGAATGCGCAGCACCCACCGCCCCTACGGAACCACCTTTAAAATCTTCGCGACCACATAGCCCTGCGGGTCGCGACATAAGGTTTCCCGGAAAGGACCTTCATGCAAAACAACCAACCCCAATTCACCACCATCGACGCGTACATCGCCGCTTTCCCCGAAGACATCCAGCGCCTGCTCCAGCAGGTGCGTGCCACCATCCGCGAAGCCGCGCCGGACGCGCAGGAAGATATCCGCTACGCCATGCCCACCTTCCGCCTGAACGGCAAAAATCTGGTGCACTTCGCCGCCTTCAAAAATCACATCGGGTTTTATCCCACGCCGCAAGGCATCGAGGCGTTCCAGGAAGAGCTGTCGCGCTACAAAGGCGCGAAAGGCTCGGTCCAGTTCCCGCTCAACCAGCCCATCCCGCTCGACTTAATCCGCCGCATTGTACTGTACCGCGTGCAGGAACAGGGCGGCTAGCGGGCGTTATTCCCCAATCACGCGCAGCTGGTACGGCGCGAGCGCAATCTCCGCGCCGTGGATGTCCTCGCCCGCCAGCAGGTCGCGGTAACCATAGCTCAACCCGTACAGCCGCAGCAGGTTGGCCGGCAGCCGGCACTCCTGCTCGCTGATGTTGGCCAGCACCACCACCTGCTCCGCACCCGCGCCGCGCACAAAGCCAAACACGCGCTCGTCGCCGGTATCGATCCACTGGAAATCCTGCCCGCCCAACGCCGGGGTAGCCTTGCGCAGCGCCGCCAGCCGCCGCATCCCGGCGAAGATGCGCCCTTCTACCGTAGATGGATCCTGCCGCAGCGCGTAGCACGCCGCGCTGGCGTTTGGGCGGTGCACCCAGCGGCTGTCGCGCGCCTTGTCGGGATCTTTGCGATAGCCATAATCGTTGAGCGTGCCAATCTCATCCCCCAGGTAGATCAGCGGGATGCCGCCGGCAGTAAAGGCCATACCGTACAGCAGCAGCAGCCGCCGTACTGCCAGGTCCACTTCGCGCGGGGTTTCCTCGCGCAGTGCCTTCTCCAGCCCGGCCAGCGATGCCGCCGTGCCCGAGATGCGGCAGTCGCCGGTGCGCGGGTTTTCCTGGAACGGCAGCCCGCGCGCAAAACTGCCCGGGAAGCGCCCGGTGTAATAACTGTTGAGGAAATGCCGGTGCGGGTAGCCGCTGATCCCTACCCCCGCTGCGTCGTCGTCCGAGAAGGTCCAGCCGATATCATCGTGGCAGCGCACATAGTTGACCCACGCCGTGCCGGGCGGGATACGCAGCCGCTCGCGCAGCGAGGCGTTCATCAGCCGCGTGCTGCGCGTGGCCAATGCTTCCCACATCAGCGCCATCAGCAGCGGGTTATACGAAAGCTCGCACTCATCGCGGCGGATGTAGCGCACCACCTCGTCGGGATGCACAATCGCCTCCGACTTGAACAACAGCGCCGGCGCAGCGATGCGCGCCGCGGCGCGGAACGCGCGGATCAGCAAATGCGCTTCGGGCAGGTTTTCACACGCCGTGCCCATCTGCTTCCACAGAAAGGCCACCGCATCCAACCGCAGCACTTCCACGCCCATATTGGCCAGGAACAGCAGCTCCTCGGCCATGCGGATGAACACTTCCGGGTTGTGGTAGTTCAGGTCCCACTGGTAACTGTGGAAAGTCGTCCACACCCAGCGCCCGATCTCCGGCCACCAGGTGAACGCGCCGGGGTGCTCGTCGGGGAATATCTCGCGCAGCGTGGCCTCGTAAGCATCCGGCATGGCGCGGTTGGGGAACATGTAATAATAGGCCTGGTAATCGGGGTCGCCCTGCGCGGCGCGCAGCGCCCAATCATGCTGGTTGGAAGTGTGGTTAAAGACGAAATCCAGGACCAGGCTGATGCCGGCGCGGCGCAGGCCACCGGCCAGCGCGCTGAGCTCATCCATCGTGCCCAGGCGCGGGTCCACATCGCGGTAGCTGCTGATCGCGTAGCCGCCGTCGTTTTCGCCTTCCGGGCAGCGGAACAGCGGCATCAGGTGCAGGTAGGTGACGCCCAGCTCCTGGAAATAGGGGATGCGCTCGCGGATGCCCTGCAGCGTGCCGGCGAACAAATCTACGTAGGCCACCGCCCCCACCATCTGGTTGGATTGGAACCAACCGGGGTTACCCTCGCGCGCCGCGTCCAGCGCCTTCAACTCGGCCGGGCGCTGCTGCCAAGATTGCGCCAGGCTGCCCAGCAGTGCTTCCAGGTGGTAGAAGAAGTCGTACTGGTCGCCGTACAGCCGCAGCAGCAGTGCGAACAGGTCCGCGAAGTTGTCCAGCAACCGCTCGCAAAAGGCGGACCATTCTTCAGGGTGCGCAAGCGCCCATTCGTGGTTAGCCTCAGACAGGCGCGGCAGCAGCCGCCGCAGCGAGCGCTCCGCCAGCAGGGGAAGTTCATCCGGTTGTGCCATATTCACCTGAAGACTTTCTGCCGGGCGGAACGCAAGTTGCGCCCGGCAGAAAGTTAAATCTTAACCTTTCACCGAGCCGGCCAGCATGCCGCGCACGAAGTAGCGCTGCAGCGCGAAGAACACCGCCAGCGGCAGCACCATGCTCAGGAATGCGCCCGAGGTCAGCAGGTGCCAGTCCTGGCCTTTCTCGCCCACAATGGCCGCCAGCGCGCTGGTGATCACGCGCGTCTTATCGCCCAGGAAGGTCAGCGCCACCAGGTAGTCGTTCCACACCCACAGGAACTGGAAGATGGCAAACGACGCCAGCGCCGGCACGGACAGGGGCAGGATGAGCTGGGTGAAGATGGTGAAGTTTGACGCGCCGTCGATGAATGCCGATTCGAGGATGTCGCGCGGGAGCTGGCTGATGTAATTGAACAACAGGTATACCGCCAGCGGCAGGCCAAAGCCGGTGTGCGCCAGCCACATCGCCAGGTACGTCCCATTCAGGTTGAGCTTGGTGTAATCCGAGAGGATGGGCACCAGCGCGATCTGCAGCGGCACCACGATCAGCGCGACCACGATGGTGAAGAAGAACTTGCGCCCGGGGAAGTTCAGCCACGCGAAGCCATAGGCCGCGAACGCCGCGATCAGGATCGGGATGATCGTCGCGGGGACGGCCACGGCGATCGAGTTGAGGAACGCGCCGCCCAGGTTGTTGCCCATGCGCACGATCTCCTGGCCCGAGGCGTCTTTGAAGCGGATTTCCTTGCCGGAGAGCGTATTTTTGTAATTATCCAGCGTCAGGTTGATATCAAAGCCCTGCCATTGCGGCTCGGAGACTTTGATCAGCCGGGTACGCTTGTTGCCAAACCAGGTCAACTTGCGCCCGTCCGGTAGGGTCACCCCGGCACGCAGCTCTTCAAACGTGTACGCCTTGTCGGCGCCTTCGATCTGCATTGGAGCGTTTACGTCCACGCCCGTATCCACCTTGATTTCCCCGGATTCCACGTAACCGCGATGTGGGAACACCGTCCACCAGCCGCTGCGGAAGATATCTTCACTGTTGCGGAAGGATGTGATCAGCACGCCCAGTGTGGGTATGAACCACAGGATGCAGATCACGACCAGGATACCGTTCACCAGCAGGCTGGAAAGCGTCTTCTGAGTTTTGTAACCGCCTCTCATGGTAGCCATTAGAACGCCTTACTTTCCCGGAACTGCCGGAGGTTGTAAATGATTACCGGTACCACCGCCACCAGCAGCACGATGGCGATAGCGGAAGCGCGCCCGGCCTGGTTGTACGTAAAGCGCTGCAGGTAGAACTCGTTGGCAATCACGTTCGTGCCGTTATTGCCGCCGGTCATCACGCGCACAATATCGAACAGCTTGAGGCTGAAAATGACGATGGTGGTGGTGACGGTAATGATGGTTCCCTTGATGTACGGTACGGTGATGTTGAAGAAGGCCTGCACCTCGGTCGCGCCGTCCACGCGCGCGGCTTCCAGCAGCTCGGCCGGCAGCCCCTTGATGGCCGACGACAGAACCACCATGGCATACCCGGTTTGCAGCCAGATCATAATCACAATCAGGAAGAAGTTATTCCACGGCGGAAGCTGCAGCCACGGCTGCGACTGCCCGCCCAACGCCAGGACGATGGCATTGAGCAGGCCGATTTCCTGAATGCCCGCGCCCTCGCCTTTATAGGTGTAAATGAACTTCCAGATCACGCCCGCGCCAACGAATGAGATGGCCATGGGCATGAAGATGATCGCCTTGTAGATCGATTCTGCCCGCGACCGGTCGGCCAGCACCGCGATCAGCAGGCCCAGGCCTACCGAGAACGAGGTGCCGACGATCATCCACAGCAAGTTGTTGCGGAAAGCCTCGAGCATGATGCGGTCGGTGAAGGCGAAGATGTAGTTGTCCAGGCCAATCCACCGCGTGCTGATATCGTTCTGGAAGCTCATCAGCAGCGTGCGGAAGGTGGGGATCACCAGGTACCAGGCCAGGATGGCCAGCGCCGGGCCAACGAACACGAAGGGCTGGATGCGGCGCACCCATTCTTTGGGAAGCTGCTCCACCAGCCAGTTCGAAACGGTGTACAGCAGGGCTACGCCGCCCACGCCCCAGATGATGGCAACCAGCACCTGCACGATTTGCGGCGCTTTGCTGTCACGCAGGAAGATGTACCCCTGCCACAGCACCAGGAATGTGAGTACCGGAACGACCAGCGAGATGACAATCCTGCCGATCGTCGAGGCAAACCAGGCGACGATGCCGCCTTTTTTCTTCTTCTCGGGCTGGGTCGTGGAACTGATTGCTTTTCCTTCTTGCATCTCCATGCCCTCCATTTCCACACAATATTCGTGAAAAACACTCCGGGATAAAGACAGTATACAGCAAAGAAGATGGGATGATGGCGAAGAACTGTCACAACCTGCCAGGTAGGGGTGGGTTGCCCCACCCCTACCGGTTCAAACACACGCGAGCTTACTTGGGCCAGGCAGCGTCAATTTCCTGCAACGCCTGGTCTTCTTCGATGTTACCCGACACGAAGTCGGTCATCTTCTTCCAGAACGCGCCCGAACCAACCGCGCCCG
>JBDHWQ010000055.1:0-5803 GCA_039810245.1 Longilinea sp.
TACGGCCGGCTGCACGGGCTGGGTGGGGCGGCGCTGGAAACCAAAATCGACGAGCTGGTGAAGCTGCTGGAGATGGAAGATTTCGCCGACCGGCGCACCGAGGGCTTTTCCAACGGCCAGCGCATGAAGGTGGCGATTGCCCGCGCCCTGGTGCATGACCCGCAGAACGTGATGCTGGACGAGCCTACCAACGGCCTGGACGTGATGAGCACGCGCTCGATGCGCGCCTTTATCCGCCGGCTGCGCGACGAGGGCAAGTGCGTGCTGTTTTCCAGCCACATCATGCAGGAAGTTTCGGCATTGTGCGACCACATTGTGGTGATCAACCGCGGCGTGGTGGCGGCCAGCGGCAGCGCGGACTCATTGAAACGCGAGACCGGGCAGGAAAACCTGGAAGACGCGTTCGTGGCCGCCATCGGCAGCGAGGAAGGGTTGCAGCGATGAGACGCATCTGGGTGATTTTTCAAAAAGAGGTGATGGACAATCTGCGCGACCGGCGCTCGATCACGTCGGCGGTGCTGACCCCGCTGATCACGCCGCTGTTTCTGGTGGCGCTGATCGTGGTGATGGGCCAGACATTATTCGCCGACCCGCAGGAAAGCACGCTGCAGCTCCCGGTGATCGGCGCGGAAAACGCGCCTGGACTGGTGGATTTCCTGGAGCAGAATAACATCAAAGTTGTGCCCGGCCCGGCAGACCCCGAAGCCGCGGCGCGCAGCGGCGAGGTGGACGTGGTGCTGATCATCGACCCGGGCTACGCCGAGGCGTTCTCGCAGGGACGGCCGGCGCCGGTGTCGATCGTGGCCGACTCCTCGCGCCAGACGGCGATCCGCGCCATCTCGCAGACCGAGTCGCTCTTGCAGCAGTACGGGCGCACGCTGGGGGTGCTGCGGCTGCAGGCGCGCGGCATCGACCCGTCGGTGGTGAATGCCATCTCCGTGGGGCAGGTGGATGTGGCTACGCCGCAGAGCCAGGCGCTGATCTTCCTCAACATGATGCCGTTCCTGCTGCTGATGGTGATCTTCACCGGTGCGATGTATGTGATCATCGACACCACCGCGGGCGAACGCGAGCGCGGCTCGCTGGAACCGCTGCTGATCAACCCGGCCTCTCGCGCGCAGTTCGCCATCGGCAAGCTGCTGGCGTCGCTGCCGTTTGGCATCGTCACGCTGATCATGACCATGGCGATGTATTACGTGTCGTTCAACGTCTTCCCGCTGGAGGAATACGTCAACATCCCCATGCGGCTCGACCTGAGCGCGCTGGTGGCGATCTTCTGGCTGGCGCTGCCGATCGTGCTGCTGGCCTCGGCGCTGCAACTGCTGGTAGCGAGCTTCACGCGCAGCTTTAAGGAAGCGCAGACCTACCTGGGCTTCCTGCCGCTGATCGCGGGCTTCCCCAGCGCGTTCCTGGCGTTTCTGCCGGTGAAGGCCTCGACCGGGATGATGCTGATCCCCACTTTCGGGCAGGCGATCCTGATCAACCAGATCATGCGCGGCGAGCCGGTGCAGGCGGCCAACCTGTGGATTTCCAGCGCGGCCACGCTGGTGGTGGCGCTGGTGGTGATCCTGGCCAGCATCTGGCTCTACCGCCGCGAGCAGATCCTGTTCGGGCGGTAGAAGTTAAAGGAATACAGCACAGTGTGAGGCGCGCCAGCGCCCCGCACTGTGCTGTAGATAACCCTTACACTTTTGCAAAAGCGGGGCGGGGCGGTTGGTTGGGGGGGGTGGATTCGGTATAATACAAATGCAACCATGCCCGCATCCTGGTACGCCATCAACAGCCACCCGCACAAGGAAGAAGCCCTGTACCGCCAGGTACAGGCGCAGGGTTTTGAAGTCTATTACCCCTGCGTGCGCGTCAACCCGGTGAACCCGCGCGCCAAAAAAGTGCGCGCCTATTTTCCCGGATACCTGTTCGTGCGGGCGGACATGCAGGCCACCGGCAGCTCGGTGTTCCAGTGGATGCCGTACGCGCGCGGGCTGGTGCAATTTGGCGGCGAGCCGGCCATAGTGCCGGATGCGCTGGTGCAGGCCATCCGCCGCAGGGTGGAAGAGATCGCGCAGGCGGGCGGCGAAACGCTCGACGGGCTGCGGCAGGGCGATGCGGTGAGCATCGAAGGCGGGCCGTTCGCCGGATACGAAGCCATCTTTGACCTGCGGCTGCCCGGCAGCGAGCGGGTGCGCGTGCTGCTCAGAATGCTCAACGACCGCAATGTTCCGGTGGAGCTGCGCGCCGGGCAAATTACCAAAATCAAAAAGAACCGGCGCTAGCGCCGCCATCCACAATCTTTCCAGCGGGTGAACCATGGTCGATCTGCACCACCTCTCTCCCTCATCCCTCAAACAACAACCCTGGCAGCGCTGGCTGCAGCAGGCCTGCCTGGGCCTGGGCTATGGCCTGCTGGTGGCCGGGGCGGTGCTGCTGCTGGGCAGCCTGTTCTCGTTGCAGCACCCGCTGGTGCTGGGCGCGGTGTTCGCCGCGCTGGCGCTGCTGTTCCTGCCGCTGTACCAGCGCCTGCAGCGCCAGGTGGAGCCGCTGTTTGCCCACGGTCAGCGCGACTTGCAGCAGCGGCTGGCGGCATTCAACGCCGACCTGTCGAAGCCCGGCGACACGGCCGCCATCCTCAGCAGCCTGCGCGCGGCGGTGGAAGACGCGGTGCAGCCCAGCCGGATGCAGATTTTCCTGTACGATGAACTGAGCGACCAGTACTGCGCCGCGCCAGATGACAGTGGCCGCCCGGCCAGCGACCTGCGCTTTGGGCAAAGCAGCCCGCTGGTGCGCGAGCTGCGCGACAAGCAGACGGCGATGTTCTTCCAGCGCTCCGAGCACCTGCTGCCGGGCCTGCAGGCCGAGGAAACCCGCCTGCACCTGCTGGATGCGCAGGTGTTCGTGCCGATGAACGGCGCGCAGCGGCTGGCCGGCTGGCTGGCGCTGGGTCCGCGCCAGTCGGGAGAGGCCTATACCGAAGCAGAGCGCGCTTTTTTGGAAAATATCAGCGACCAGGCGGCGCTGGCGGTGGAGCGCGCCCAGGTGGCGGCCAAGATGGAAAACCGCGCCCATGAAATGACCGTTCTGGCGCGGCTGGCGCAAGGCATCAACGTGACCCTGTCATTTGATGACATCCTTGAGCTGATTTATGCCCAGAGCTGCCAGATCATCGCTATGGACGACTTCCATCTGATGCTGGTGGACGCCGAGGGCGACAGCCTGACCCCGGCGTTTTACGTCGAGGACGACGAGCGGTTGAGCGAGCGCGAGCGCCAGAGCCTGCCGCTGCGCGCCCTGCTGGAAGGCGACGTGATCCGCAACCGCAAGCCGCTGGTGGTGGAAGATTACGCGCGCGAGTGCCAGAAGCGCGGATTGCAGCCCCTGCGCGGCGAGGTGAGCGCGTGGATGTGCGTGCCGCTCAACGCCGGCGCGGAGACGATTGGCGCGCTGGTGGCCGGCAGCCGTAACCCGGCCGTCACCTATGCCCCCGAGCAGGCCAACCTGTTCCAGTCGGTGGCCGACCAGGCGGCGGGCGCCATCGTCAAAACGCGCCTGCTGCACGAGGCCGAGCGCCGCGCGCTGCAACTGGCCTCGCTCAACGACGTGACCCGCCAGCTCACTTCGACCCTGGAGCTGGAACCGCTGCTCAAGACCATCCTCAACAGCGCGGTGGAAATCCTCAACTGCGAGGCCGGCAGCCTGCTGCTGGTGGACGAACAGACCGACGAGATCGTATTCCGCGTGGCGGTTGGCCCGGTGGGCGCGGACCTGACCGGGATGCGCATGCCGGCCGGCTCCGGGCTGGCGGGCAAAGCCGTGCGCACGCAGCAGCCGGTGATGGTCAACAACGTGCAGGAATCGCCCGAGTGGTTCCAGAAACCCGACCAGCAGACCGGATTCCTTACCCGCACTGTGCTGGTGACCCCGCTGCTGTTCAAAGACCGCGTCACCGGCGTGATCGAAGTGATCAACCGCAAGGACGGCCGGCCGTTTGGCAAGGACGACCAGGCGCTGCTGGCGGCGTTTGCCTCGCAGGCGGCGATTGCGATGGAGAACGCGCGGCTGTATACCATGACCGACGCCGCGCTGGCGGTGCGCGTGGAAGAGCTTTCGGTGATGCAACGCATCGACCGCGAGCTGAACACCAGCCTCGACCCGGCGCGCGCGATGGGCATTACCCTGGAATGGGCGCTGCGCCAGTCGGGGGCCAGCGCCGGGCTGGTGGTGACGGTGGAAGAAGAGGGCCTGCTGGTGATGGCCGCCCAGGGCTACCCGGCCGGGGTGGACGTGGCGGTGGGCACGCTGCTGCCGGTGGAAATGCAGTGGCTAAGCGAGGTGATTGCCACCGGCCAGCCGCGCCGCCGCGTGCTGGAAGAAGGTGAAGCCGGCGGGCTGCTGCCTGGCGCGCGCGGGCAGGCGGCGCTGGCCATCCAGCGCGAAGAGAAGGTGATCGGCCTGCTGCTGCTGGAAAGCGGCGCGGGCGAGCCGGTGGCCGGGGAAACCCTGGAATTCCTGGTGCGCCTCAGCGACCACGCCTCGATTGCGATTGCCAACGCGCAGCTTTACGCGCAGGTGCAGCAGGCCAACCTGGCCAAGAGCGAGTTTGTGTCCTTCGTCTCGCACGAATTGAAGAACCCCATGACCTCGGTGAAGGGCTTTACCGAGCTGCTGGCCTCGGGCGTGGTGGGGCCGACCAACGAAGCGCAGTCGAACTTCCTCAACACCATCCGCTCCAACATCGACCGCATGAACACCCTGGTCTCCGACCTGAACGACGTGTCCAAGATCGAAGTGGGCCGGCTGCGGCTGGACTTCAAGGCCATGCCGCTGGCCGAGCTGGTGGAAGAGGTATCGCGCTCCACCAAACGCCAGATCGAGGAAAAAGAGCAGACGCTGGTCATCGACCCGCTGGGCGAGCTACCCAACGTGTGGGCCGACCGCACGCGGCTGGTGCAGGTGCTGGTCAACCTGGTGAGCAACGCCAACAAGTACACCGAAAAGGGCGGAACGGTAACGCTGGGCGCGGAAGCCTGCGACAACCAGTGGGACGCGCGCGGCGCGCGGCGGGTGATGCACGTGTGGGTGCGCGACACCGGCATCGGCATCAGCGAGGCCGACCAGGTGAAGATCTTCCAGAAGTTTTTCCGCTCCGACGACCCCAAGACGCGCGAAGCCCCCGGCACCGGGCTGGGGCTGAATATCACCAAGAGCCTGGTGGAAATGCAGGGCGGGCGCATCTGGTTTGAGAGCGCGTTCCGCAAAGGCACCACGTTCCACTTCACCGTGCCGGTGGCGGAGGGGTAGGATAAGAGACCAATATTTGCGCATTGAGAAAACTCCCGAAAAATACCCTCTTGATTTTCCCAAACAAATCCTGTATCCTGTGTGTAATATACTGTTAACAATTATCTTTACGCCCACATATTACGGACACGCCACATCAAAATAGAACCGCAAAGCAAACGGGAGGGGAAATGCTCAAAGCCGCCTGGAGTCTTCTGCTGGCGATTGTCATCACTTTGCATAATTTTGGCACGAATACATAATCAGATTCTTTCAGAATATCATTCGATGAAATTCGGTACTTTCATGAGCTACGATTCCGCCGGGCGGCTGGCGAGCAAGGCCGGGGTGACGTACAGCTACGCAACATCCCATGCGCACGCGGTGAGCAGCCTGTCCAATGGCAACAGCTACGGCTACGACGCCAACGGCAACATGACCAGCCGGGCCGTGGGCGGGGTGAGCTACGCGCTGGAATACGACGCGGAGAACCACCTGGCGCGCCAGGGGGTGGTGAGCCAGAACGGCT
>JBDHWQ010000056.1:0-5129 GCA_039810245.1 Longilinea sp.
GTGCTGCCGCTGCTCCAGGCCGCCGGGGATGCGCGCGATGAATGAGATTGACCCAACCGGCCGGGTGATCCTGTGGCTGTTTATGGGTTTTATCATCGCCATCAACCTAGGGCTGATCTTTGCCTTTCGAGACCGCAACCGGCGCATCCCGCCGCCAGACAAATTGCCGCGCAAAAGCATCTTTACCAGCCGCGAAGAAGAGCCTGCGCACGAGCTGGCCCGGCGCGTGGCCGAGCTGCGCAAGCAGGCCGGTGAAGCCCCGCCGGATGAACATGATACAAACGGCGCGAGCAGGTAAAGCCATCTTGCCGGTTTTCCCTGCTTGTGATACCCTATCTTCTCAACGCCAAATGTTATTGACCACACCGCCGTGCTCGCCCGAAAGAACACTTTCGTGGCGCGAAAACCCCTATCCGCACCGGCGGCTGTGATATTGGAAGAAGAGGTTTGTCTATGGCATCCAAGAAAGCCCTGTACGCCGTTCTCGGACTTATCGCTGTGGCGCTGCTGTGCGGAATTTTTGGCGCTGGCCTGCTGGTTGGCTGGTTCCTGCCCGCGCCCGCCAACGCCGCCACCGGCCCATCACAGCCGCAGATAGCTCTGGAAACCGCCGCGCCCTCGAATGACGCGTCTCAAAGCGCCACCCCCGCTCCTTCGCGCACCCGGGCACCTTCTCGCGGCGACAGCAGCACCAATCTCGACAGCCTGTTCGCGCCCTTCTGGCAGGTGTGGGAGATCGTGCACACCCAGTACGTCGACCAGCCGGTAAACGACCTGGATCTGATGCGCGGCGCCATTCGTGGCATGCTGGAAGCCCTGGGCGACCAGCACACCAGCTACATGGACCCCGAGCAGTTTACCCAGTCCAGCCGCTCGCTGCAGGGCGAATATGAAGGCATTGGCGCCTGGGTGGATACCACCAAAGATTTTGTCACCATCATCAACCCCATGCCCGGCTCACCGGCCGAAGCCGCGGGATTAAAGACCAATGACCGCGTCGTCAAGGTGGACGGGGAAGACATGACCGGCGTGGATGGCAGCCTGGTGCTTTCACACATTCTCGGCCCGGCCGGCACCTCGGTGACGCTCACCATCCAGCGCGAAGGCGTCGACCCGTTTGACGTCACAATCAAGCGTGCTAAGATTACCGTGCCATCGGTGGAAGTCACCGACCTGGGCGATGGCATCTTCCAGGTGCAGCTCTTTACCTACGGCGACCGTACTTCGGAAGAACTGCAGGAAGCCCTGCGCAGCGTGATGGCCAAAAACCCGCAGGGGCTGATCTTCGACCTGCGCAATAACGGTGGCGGATATCTGAACACGGCCATCGAAGTCGTCTCGCAGTTTATCCCCAAGGGCGTGGTGATGTACGAAGAATATGGCGATGGCACGCGCCGTACCTTTGAGGCCATTCCCGATGGACTGGCGCCCGCCGTCGACCTGGTGGTACTGGTTAATGGTGGAACTGCCTCGGCCGCGGAAATCACCGCCGGCGCCATTCAGGATTACGGCCGCGGCCTGCTGGTGGGCGAGAAGACCTACGGCAAAGGCTCGGTGCAGAACTGGATCGAGCTGGATGATAATGCCGGTGGCGTGCGCGTCACCATCGCGCGCTGGCTCACCCCCAAAGGGCGCCAGATCCACGGTGAAGGCCTGCAGCCCGACGTGGTGGTTGAGCGCACCGAAGAAGACATCGCCGCCGGGCGCGATCCGCAGCTCGATAAGGCAGTAGAAATTCTCAAGATGGTTCGATGAGCAAAACCGCCAAAAACAAGGAGTTTAAATTGACAGTTTGGGTGCGCCACGGTATAATCCCCTGTCGCTGAAAAACTGAAATCTGGGAGAAATACGCGTATGGACAACAGCGTTGTCGCCAACGACACAACCGAAAGTTCTGAGATCCACCCGAAGATGCATTACAAAGGAAAGGTCCTGAAAACCAGCCTGGCAGGCGCCCTGATCGACATTGGCACGGGCACGCCGGCGCTGCTGCACATTTCGCAGATCGTGGGCCCCAATCCCGAAGAGCCGATCAAGCGCGTCGAAGACGTGCTGCAGGAAGGCTCCGAAGTGGATGTGTACGTCCGCCGGGCCCAGGAAGGCCGCGTGGAATTGACCATGGTCAAGCCGCTGGATGTTGAGTGGCGCGACCTGAAAAAAGGCATGACGGTTAAAGGCACGGTCACCCGCCTGGAAAAGTTCGGCGCGTTTGTTGAGATCGGCGCGGAACGCCCTGGCCTGATCCACATCAGCGAGATGGCGCACGGTTACGTCCGCCAGCCGTCAGATGTGGTCAAGGAAGGCGATGAAGTCGAAGCTCAGGTGCTCGATTTCAACCGCAAGAAGAAGCAGATCAAATTGAGCATGAAGGCTCTGCAGCCCGAACCGGTGAAGGAAGAACCCTCTCCGCGCATGGCCCAGTTTGAGAACGCTCCCCGCCGCGAAAAACCGGCCCGCCGCCCGCGCAAGAATCGCCGTGATGAAGGCGGCGAAGGCTCGTCCGAGCTGATCAACACCCTCGAAGGTTCGTCCGCCGCGGAAGAAGAACCCACCGCGATGGAGCTGGCGATGCGCGCCGCGATGGAAAAGGCCAAGGAACGCAAAGCCCAGGCCGACGAGCGCCGCAAGAGCAAGTCTGCCAATGTAGTGCAGGACGAACTGCTCTCCCGCACCCTCGAGAGCAAACCGCGCACCGAGTAATCGCTGGCGGTGAGTTGTTTTGCTTCTGTGTCTGGTAGTTACGAAAGGACCCTTTCCCGAACGACTATCTATCTGTTGCGACGACAGCTCCCAGTTTCAGCGTGGTAAAGAGCACTCCTACGCCCCGGTATCCCAACCGGGGCGTTTTTACGCGCAGATATCGTCCACATGCAAGCCCAACCTTTCCTCGCTTGACATACTTTCTAACCATTTGTACAATGAAACCGGTGGGGTAAAGAAGAGAACATTGCTGCAAACCATCCAAATAACCACGATAACGGTTCCAAATCTCATGGTTTGAGGGGTGTTAATAGATGAACATGTTCCAGAAGGGTTTTCTCGTCCTGGTTCTGGTCGTTATGGGTTTCGCGCTCATCGGCTGCGGTGGCAATAACGCCACCCCCGCCCCGACTCAGACGCTGCAATCGGAAAATGTCAAGCTGGTGGTGCGCGATCCCTGGTCACGCCCGGCCCTCAAAGGCGATAACGGAGCCGCATTTTTTACGGTTGATAATGGCCTGGGTCAGCCTGTTGGCCTCACATCGGCCAACGGTGACATAGCTGCTACCGTGGAAGTGCACCTGAGCAAGATGGAAGTTGGGGTCATGAAGATGGAGCCGCAGGAGCGCGTCGAAATCCCCGCCAAAGGCAAGCTCGAATTTAAGCCCGGTAGTTACCATATCATGCTCATCAATCTGAGCCGCGACCTGAAAATCGGCGACACGTTCAACCTGAACCTGGTATTCGATACAGGGGAAACGCTGCCTATCATTGTCACGGTAAAAGAACCCTGATTCTCGCTCTGCGCAAAGGCCCGCCATGACCGTTATCCGCGCATTCATCGCCATCGACCTTTCGGAACAGATCCAGGAACGGCTGGGCCAGGTGCTGGAGCAAATCACCACCGGCGCCACCAAAGCAGTGCGCTGGGTCCCGGCCAAAAACATCCACCTGACCATCAAGTTCCTGGGGGATGTTTCACCCGCCAACCTGGAGCTGCTCACGCGGCTGCTGCAGGTGGAGTGCGCGCGCTGCCACCCGTTCGAGATCTGTGTCAACGGCCTGGGCGCGTTCCCCAGCGTACGCAGGCCGCGGGTAGTCTGGGTGGGGGTCGAAGCGCCGCCGGCGCTGGCAGCGCTGCAGCGCGCCATTGAAACGGAAACGGTGCGCCTGGGCTACGCCGCCGAAGATCGGCCCTTCTCACCGCATCTCACCCTGGGGCGCGTGGCGCATAATGCCACCCCGGATGATGTGCGCGAGGTGGCCGACACGCTGGTGCGCACGCGTGTAGGCGAGCTGGGCCGCACCGTGGTCGATTCCGTGCGCCTGTTCCGCAGCGATCTCAAGCCTGGCGGGGCGGTCTATACGCCGCTGTTCACCACCATGCTGGGGCGTTGAGAGCGATCGGATGGCTTTCGCACGAAGAGCACCCTGAGGGCAACGCACCCTACAAATACGTTCTCCAATATTTGGCTATCCTGAGATGACCCCGGCGCACGCAGCGCAGGGAGTTGGTGTGGATATTGGCCTGAGTTTATGCTACAATTCCCGCAACAAAAACGATTTATAGAGAACGAGGTGAAATCTGAGTACGATTGAAATGGCGCGCGCAGTGGTGAACTCCCTGGAAGACAAAAAGGGAGAAAACATCGTCCTGCTGGACATCCATGAAGTGGCTTCCTTCGCCGATTACTTTATCATCGCCAACGGCACCAGTGATCGCATGATCAGCGCCCTGGCGGACGGCGTGGAAGAAACGGTGAAGAAAGAATACGGCCTCAACGGCCGCCGCGAAGGTCAGGCGCAGACCGGCTGGCTGGTGGTGGACTTCGGTGATCTCGTTGTTCACCTGTTTTCCCCGGAACAGCGCGATTACTACCGCCTGGAACAGTTGTGGGAAAGCGGCAAGGTGCTGGTGCGCCTGCAATAACCGGATTAACCAAAGACCGCGAAGGCTGCTCGTAACCGAGCGCCCTTCGCGGTCTTTTTGCATCTCCGCGCCTGGCTAAACCAGCACGTCTACCACCAAGGCCAGAAAGATCAGCAGCAGGTACATACTGGTGTATTTATACATGCGCCACGCGATCTTGTTACCATCGTCTTTCACCACGCGCCAGGCGGAATAGATCAGGTACGCGCCTAACAGCACCGCCGTCACCAGGTACACCGCGCCCGTCACACGGAAGAAGGGCATCAGCAGCGTGAGGGCCACCAGTTCCAGCGAGTAAATGAAGATCTGCCAGCGCGTAGTCTGCTCGCCGCGCACCACGGGCAGCATGGGCACCTGCGCGCGGGCGTAATCCTTGCGCCGCACCAGCGCCAGCGCCCAGAAATGCGGCGGGGTCCAGAGGAAGATGATGGCAAACAGCAGCAGCGCGGGGATGTTCAGCCCGCCGGTGACCGCAGCCCAGCCCACCAGTGGCGGGATC
>JBDHWQ010000057.1:0-5081 GCA_039810245.1 Longilinea sp.
GCGCACTGCCCTTCTTCCAACCTCAAGCTGGCTTCGGGCATTGCCCGCGTGGCGGCCATGCTGCGCGCCGGGGTCAACGTGACTATAGGCACCGACGGCCCAGCCAGCAACAACGACCTGGACATGTTCGAGGAAGCGCGATTGGCGGCCATGGTGCAGAAGGGCGTCACCGGCGACCCGACCGTCCTGCCCGCCGAGCAGGTATTCGCCATGCTGACGATTGGCGGGGCGCGCGCCTTTGGCCTGGAGCGCGAGCTGGGCTCGATTGAGGTGGGCAAGCTGGCCGACCTGGCGGCGCTGGACTTCACCGCCCCCAATCTGACCCCGGCCTACGACCTGTACTCGCACCTGGTATACGCGGCCGCCGCGGCGGACGTGACGCATACCATCGTCGGCGGGCGGGTGCTGATGCGCGACCGCCAGATGCTGACGCTGGACGAAGAAGCGGTTAAAGCGCGCGCCAACCGCGTGGCTGAACAGGTGCGCGCCGGCTGAGGCTACTGCTGGCCGTAGCTGGAGAACTTGCCGATCACCACTTCCATCTGCTCGGCGCTCAATATCTGCGGCTGGCCGATGCATTTGGTCTGGTAGTACAGCCGCGCCACCAGCTCGAGCGACTCGGCGGTGCCAAATGCGCGGCCGATCGTTACGCCCACAGTGACAATGCCGTGGTTCGCCATCAGGCAGGCGTTGTACTGGCCGATGGCAGCGGTGATATTGTCGGAAAGCTCCTGGCTGCCATAGACAGCATACGCGGCCAGCGGCACTTTATCGCCGCTGAAGCCCACAAGATAATGCACCGCGGGCAGCTCCCAGCCCATGCAGGCGATGGTGGTGGCGTACACCTGGTGCGTGTGCACCACGGCGTTCACGTCCGCGCGCGCGTGGTACAGGCTGAGGTGGAAGCGGTACTCGCTGGACGGCTTGAGCGCACCGTCGACGATCTTGCCGTCCGGGCTCATCACCACCACGTCTTCGGGGCGCATGACGCGGTAATCGACGCCGGTGGGCTTAATGGCGATCAGGCCTTCGGCGCGGTTGAAGATGCTCAGGTTGCCGCCGGTGCCGGTGGTGAGCTGCGCTTCGAGCAGTCGTTTGCCATATTCCACCACCGCCGCGCGTTCGGTTGCCAGGATCATAGGTTTGCCTCGTGTTGTGATTGGATTTGGGTGAGCCCATTATAACGGATAGGTGGGTGCGGCGATGGGAAACATATCACCGAACGCAATAACGTTTATCCAGTCTATTTGCGCTGACGCAAAGACACGCGCAGCGCAGGCTGCTACACTGGCAGAAACCCTTTCCAGGAGCTGTGATGACTGATTCTTCCTCTTCCAGCATTGTCGATGTGCGCCAGACGCCCCCGGCGCAGCGCCATCCCATGATCTTTGGTACGTTCGAAAATCTCTCCAGCGGCCAGAGCTTTGAGCTGGTCAACGACCACGACCCCAAGCCGCTGTATTATCAGTTCCAGGCCGAGCTAACCGGCACCTTCACCTGGGAATACCTGGAGCGCGGCCCGGACGTGTGGCGCGTGCGCATCGCCAAAATCTGAACGATCTTCGCGGCACGCATCGCGCGCGGCATTTCTTTCTAGAAACATCTCACCGAGCGACGCAAAAAGAGGCGCGAGGAAACCTCGCGCCTCTTGGGTATTTCTCAAGCACCGGGCTTACTTCAGATGCACCGCGCCCAGCATAGTGCCGTTCGAACCCTGGTAGCGCGCCTTGAAATCGGCGATCGTATTGCTGACCGTGAACACGCCGGGCTGGCTGTTGTCGGAGTAGTACAGCTTGCCATTGATGATCGCATCGATCAGCATCACATGGCCGGCGGTGCCGGTGCCGTTGCGCGGGAATGACACCACGATGTTGTACACCGGCCGGTTGCCGTTGACCCGCACAATCTCGTCCAGCGCACCGCTGCCGGAGTATTTCACCTGGCTGCTATTCGGAGCAATCTTGCCGTACCACTGGCCACCGTTCAGCCCACCCTCGCTTGTAAACAGGATATCCCGCCCCAGGTTGTACTTGATTCGGCTGAACGCGTACCACGTGCAATTGACCGTCCCGGCCTTGATACCGCTGTACGTCTTGGAGAAGTAACCACGACGTCCGGTGGCGGCGGTGTAATAGGCGTTGAACGGGAACTTGCTGGTGTTGTTCCAGTCAAAGCCGCTGTGTTTTGCGCGCGCGGCGGCCGCGAGCTGCGTGGGTGCGTACACCTCATAACGGTAGGTATAGATGGGGCTGGTGGTGGTCCATTTCATCAGCGCGATGGCCCGCACGGTCACGCTGCCGCGCAGGCTGAGCGTGCCGGTGTACTTGTAGCCCTGGCTAATCATCAGCCGGCCGAACAGATCGATTTTCGCCACCGGGTAGGTTCCGTTGGTGGTGTAGACGATGGTCGCGCCCGGGTAGGTGTACAGGCTCACCCCCAGGCCGCTGTCGGCATAATACACGCCCGACGCTTTCGAAGCAGCGATCGTCAATGTGGTGGCCGCGCTGGCAGTGCCCGGCGTGGCGAAGAAAACCGCGAACAACAGCAGGACCGCGACAATACGTGCAAGCATCTGTTTCATTGATTCCCCCGGATCAAGTTCTAGGTTGGATTGGTGTTTGCCATAACAGACTATCTACTGGGTATACGCTTCGCACTGGCTGAAATTAACGCATCTGTAACAAATTCGGTGGGTGAAAGGTTGTATAATCACGATCATCCCACCCGCTTTTCTATTGGTAAAGGCCCCACCATGACCGACACCCCCCGCATCGCCGGCGTCACCGGAAAAATCCTGTGGGTCGACCTGACCCACGCTACGATCACCGAAGAAAACATACCGCCGGAGATGTACGCGCGTGCACTGGGCGGCATGGGCCTGGCGGCGCACCTGCTCATCCGGCGCATCCCGCCCGGCGCGCACCCGCTGGGGCCCGACAACGTGCTGGGCATGCTGCCCGGCGTGCTGACCGGCACCGGCAGCCTGATGACCGGGCGCTGGATGGTGGTGGGCAAGTCGCCGCTCACCGGCACGTGGGGCGATGCCAACTGCGGCGGCATGTTCGCCCCGGCAATCAAACGCTGCGGTTACGACGGCATCTTTTTCACCGGCATCAGCCCGCGGCCGGTGGTACTGCGCGTGCAAAACGGCCGCGCCATGCTGGAAGATGCGTCTGACGTGTGGGGTATGGACACGCCCGACACCGAAGAAACCCTGCTGGCGCGCTGCCCGAATAAGCGCGGCGTCGTGGCGTGCATCGGCCCGGCCGGCGAGCGCCTTTCCCTGATCGCCGGCATCAGCACCGGCGGCGGGCGGCTGGCGGCGCGCTCCGGGCTGGGCGCGGTGATGGGCGCCAAGCGCCTCAAGGCTGTGGTGTTGAGCGGTTCGCTGCCCATCCCGGTGCACGACCACCAGCGGATGAAGGCCCTCACGCGCCGTTTGCTGCGCTATACTCGTTTTCGCCCCCCATTCCTCAACGGGCGAGGCGTAGAGCTGCTGGCGCGCTTTCTGCGCGCCGCGCCACTGCAAATGCGCCAGGACGGCATGCTTTACAAACTATTTTTGCAGCGCTGGGGCACGCTGGGACTCAACCAGTACAGCATTGAAACCGGCGACGCGCCGCTCAAAAACTGGTCGGCCAGCAGCCGGGACTGGCCCGCGCGGCGCTCGCGGTTTCTTAACCCGGACCGCTTCCGAGCGCGCGAGGAGCGCAAGTATCACTGCGCCACTTGTCCCATTGGCTGCGGTGGCTTCACAAGCCTGCCGGGTGGCGGCGAGACGCACAAGCCGGAATATGAAACCATCCTGGCCTGGTCGGGGCTGCTGGGGAATGAAGATTTAGAGAGTATCTTCGCGATCAACGAGCGTCTGAACCGCGCCGGGCTGGATTCGATCTCCGCCGGCGGCACGGTAGCATTTGCCATCGAGTGCTACGAAAACGGCCGGATCACCCGCCAGGACACCGGCGGACTGGAGCTGACCTGGGGCAACACCGCCGCCATCCGCGCCCTGCTGGAGATGATGATCGCGCGTGAGGGCATTGGTGACCTGCTGGCAGACGGCTCGAAGGCCGCGGCGCAGCGTCTGGGCAACGGCAGCGCGGGCGCCGCCATCCATGCCGGCGGGCAGGAGCTGGCCATGCACGACCCCCGCAACGACCCCGGTTTTGCGCTGCACGCGGTGGTGGAGCCTACCCCTGGCCGGCACACGCTGGGGGCTTACCTGTATTATGAGATGTTCCAGCTTTGGACGCGCGTGGAAAGCGCGCCGCGGGTGCGCCCGCGTTTTTACCCGAAGGGCCACAAGTACCGCGCTGATGCGGAAAAAGCGCGCTGGGCGGCGCAGTGCAGCCGCTTCAGCGCAGTGATGAACTGCGCCGGGCTGTGCATGTTTGGCGCCTTCATCGGCGTGCAGCGCATTCCCATATTCGAATGGCTTAACGCCGCCACCGGTCTGGACTATACCCCGGATGCATACATGCGCATCGGGCAGGAAATCCAGGACCTGCGCCAGGCGTTCAACCGGCTGCACGGCGCGCCGGCGCGGCACGACATCAACCCGCGCGCGCTTGGCCGGCCGCCGCAGGAAGCCGGAGCCAATGCCGGCCGCAGCGTGCCGTTAGATGCGCTGGTGGCGCAATACTGGCAGGAAATGGGTTGGACCGCCCACGGCCACCCCACCTACGAGACGCTGGAGCGCCTGGGCATTGCGGATTTGATGCAAGAAGATTGAATCATGCGGTGCGCGCCTTTTGGCCGCGCACCGCATGATTCAATCCTGCTATTTCTCCACAACAAAATTAAACGAGGCTTCGACCTGCTGCGGATCTTCTTTCGTCACCTGCATCAGCAGCGCGGGCAGGTAGATGCGGTCGCTCTGGTTGGTTTTCGAATCTGGGAAATATAGCTGGGTAGTCAGCTCGGGGCCGCCGGGGGCCTGCACCTTGACGTGGATATGCTCGGTGCGGCCGGGATACTGGCCGGGAACGACCGTCTCCAGACGGAACGAGCCGTCCGCGGCGGTGATCTGGTAACCGCGCAGGGTGTAACCGGCGTTATCGTACTGGCCGGCGCTGTCGGCC
>JBDHWQ010000058.1:0-4887 GCA_039810245.1 Longilinea sp.
ATCTTGCTGATGCCCAGCTTCTGGCGGATGGCGTCGTGCTCCATGCCGGACTGCCAGTCGTTGAGGGCGCAGGTCCAGCGGCACATGTCGAACGACAGGTGCTTCGATAGGCCGGCTTCCTGCCCCAGATCTTCCAGCAGGTATTCCAGCCGCCGCGGCGACCAGGGGAAGATCGTGTCGGCAGGGCGGTACTGCACCAAATATTCGTTGTAAGCTTCCACCCATTCAGGGTCAAGGGCAATCTTGCGCTCTTTGTAGCGGTTGCGCGGGGTGGCATAACGCACAAACAGAATCGGCCCGTTTGGTGACTCAAGGTCGACGTGGTTGGGGCTGAGCGCCAGGCATTCGCCTTTTTTCAGTCCGGTGGTGAGCAGCAGCACCAGCAGTGTGAAGGGGCGGGCGTCGGGCTTTTTGGCGCTGCGGTAGGCGGCGGCCACTTCGCGCACTTTTCGCTCTTCTTCATCAGTGAGCACGGTGGGCAGCGGGCTGATAACGGACTGCTGGAGCACCTTCTCGGCGGGGTCGAGCACCAGCGTGCCGTTGTGGTGCAGCCAGCGGAAAAAGGCTTTGATCGATGTAATGCGGCGGGCCAGGCTCTTGGGGCTGCAGGGCACGCCGCGGCCGCTCTGCAGCCAGGTGAGGAAGTGGTTGAGATCGTTGGTAGTCACCTGGCCCACAGTGCGGTCCGCAGGCAGGTAACTGGCCAGGAGCTGCATATCTCCCAAAAATGCTTTGATGGTATAGGGGGAACGCCCCTGATCGTACAGGTACATTTCCCAGGCGCGCAGCGCGGGCAGCACCGGCGTCGTGGCAGTGATGTGAGCGCTGGTAGAAGTGGTTTCCGCAGGCATATTCAGCCCCTCCCAGGTCAATTCATTTGCGCATAGTCTAATCGCGCTTTCAGTTTATCGCATTTCAGAGCCGGTGTCAATTGGAATCCCGCATGCGTGCGCTTTATGCAGCCTTTGTCACACAAAATGCACGGGAACCTGGATTGTCAGGGTTGGCCCACCGCTTCTTCGATGATCTTGCGGATGCGCTCGAGGTTGGGGAAGAGCAGGTTAGCGCCATCTGCGCCGATGAACGGCATGGCTTCTTTGTAGCTCAGCGCATAACGGCGGATATGGCCTTCCTGCGCCAGGCGTGGAGCCACCGTGCCCAGCGAGAGGATGGTGGTCAGGTCGAGGTTGGTTTCCACACTGCCGCTGAACTGGTGGTAGATTTCCGGCGCGCGGCGAATGGCATCCAGGGTGAGCAGGCGCTTGAAAACGCCCATCAGCACTTCCTGCGAGCGGCGCAGGCGCTCCATATCGTCGGTACTGTACCGAGAGCGCACATACCACAGCGCGAATTGGCCATCCATGCGCGTTGTGCCTTCCTTCACGGTGCAGCGACCGTGCGCATCGCGGCTGGGCAGGTCACACTGGTCGCTCAGCTCTTTACCCACCTCCACGTCAATTCCGCCCAGGCCGTCGATAATGTTGACGAACCCGGCGAAGTTCGTGACCATGTAATACTGTGGGCGCACGCCAAAGTTCATTTCCAGCGTATCAGCCATGGTGTCGAAACCAAAGTATTGTACCGTGTTGATGCGCTCAAATCTTCCCCACGGCAGGTAGACGTACAGGTCGCGTGGGAACGATAGCACTGTGGCCGTTCCTTCCGCCGGGTTGACGGTAAGCAGCAGGATAATATCGGTGCGGAAGCTGTTATCGGCGCGGATGTCAGAGCCCATGAGCAGGATGCGAATTTGCTGCGTGGGTACCGGGATGGTCGGCGCGGGCGGGGGTGGGGTAAACGTGATGGTAGGGGTGACGACCGGAGCCGTCACTTCGCTCTGTTCAGGCGCAGTGGGCGTTTCGTTGCGTTCGGGAGTGGCCGTAAGGATGGGTGTGGGCGGCAGCGCCGCCGGCGTGGTGGGCGCAGCCTGCCCCGGCGCGCATGCGGATAATAGAAAGCTGAAGGCCAGGATGCAGGCCAGCAGCCTTGCACCTGTGTGATCGATAGAATGGTTCATATACCGCTTTCAGGGTGTCGCCGTGGCTCCAGTGGGTAATGTGGGCGACGGCGGGATGTTCGTCTCGCCGGATTCTACCACCGGGGACGGTGTAATGGGAGTCTCGGTGAGCGTGGGGGCTGCGGTAATAGCGGTAGGCGTTTCCGGCGTAACGGAAGGAATTTCGCTGGGAATTTGTGTAGTTTCTACCGGCGTGACGGCGGTGGGTGGGATGGTGACAGCGGTAGGTGGAATGGGGGTCAGTGTATCGGCGGGGCGCGGGATGAAGGGGACCCACAGTAACTGCCCGACCAGGATCACGCTTGAATTGAGACAATTGGCGCTTTGCAGCTGCGGCACGCTGACGCCCAGGATCAGGCTGAGCTTGAACAGCGTGTCGCCGGGCTGGACGGTGTAGCGCACCCAGCCAAAGGGCGGGCCGCACGGTACCGGCGTGGCGCTGGGAATCAGCGTGGCGGTGGCTGTGGGCGGGATGGGCGGCAGGTAGAGGATGGTGCCGGGAAGCAGGCTGCGCGCCACCAGGCAGTTCGCCTGGCGCAGTGCTTCGGCTGTGGATTTATAGCGCGCGGCGAGCGTATCGAGCGTATCGCCGGTCTGCACCATGTAGGGCTGCCAGCCTTGCGGAGCGGGGCAAGTTGTGGCCAACAGCGCGGTTGCGGTCACCAACACTGGCTGCGCGGTGGGGCTGGGGAGGGTGGGCAGCGCGGTCTGGCCGGGCAGCGGCGTGGCGCTGGCTTCCAGCGGCGCGGGTGGCGTGGTGGGCACGGCAAAGGTATAGCCCTCGGTGAGTGCCAGCGACAATGCGCCGATCACCACTACCGTGGAACCCAGCGCGGTGATCAGCCCGGTAAAGAGGTTGCGCAGCATGTTCATTCGCAGCCCGTGGGGTGCGGCGTGCCGGATGGAAGCTGGACGAAGTATGTGGCCGATCTACCGGCATCACTTTCGAGCCAGATCTTGCCGCCCAGTGCTTCGACCAAGGCGCGGGTGATGGATAGTCCATACCCGCCGCCATTGAGCGCCGCGCCGGGAGCGGCGCGCGCGGTTGTGCCGCTGTCTTTCACTTCCAGCGCAAGGTTGACGCCGCCAGGGATCGGCTCGGTGCGCGCGCGTAGCACCACCCCGCCGCCTTCGGGCACGAAGGACAGCGCGTTGCGCAGCAGGTCGACCACCACCTGCCGCAGCGCGCCCGGGTCACTGTAGAAGGGTGAAAATCGTTCGGGCAAATCGGGATAGAAATTAATGTTTTTTTCGGCAAACAAACTGCTCATCGCGTTGACGGCGTCATCCAGTACAGCGGCCAGGTCAATACGGATCGATGTATCCAGCGGTTCGCCCAGGTGCAGACTGGCGGCAGCGGTCAGGTCGTCCAGCAGGGTGCGCATGCGGTCCAGCGAGGTCTTGATGCGGTCCAGGTAGCCGATCTGGGTATCATCCAGCGCGCCGGACGTTTCGGAGAGCAGGATGTCGGCGTAACTGGTAAGGAAATTCATCGGCTGGCGCAGCTCCTGCGAAATTCCGGCAATCAGCTCGCTGGAATCGCCGCCACCACCGGCGCGCGTGGCGCGCTGCAGGGTTTCAATGCGCGCCAGGGCATCGGCCAGGTCTTTGCGCAGGTAGGCGTTATCTTCCAGCGCCAGGTGCAGCTCCATCTCGGCCTGTGGCGCTTCGACGGGTGCGGCCGGTGATACGGCGGGCAGCCCATCCAGCTCGGTTTGCAGGCGAGCCACGGTCTGCTGCAGCTCTTGGATTACGTCCTGCTGGCGCAGAATGGTGTCCTGCGACTCTTTCTGGATCGCCATCAGCGCGTCCAGGTCGCTGTCTTCGGCGGTGAGGGTGGCCGGCGCAGCCGCCGGCCGGGAGCGCAGTACGGCCAATTCATCCAGCAGCAGACGGTTTTCGCGCTGCAGGGTTTCTACCTGGGGCGGCAAGACTGCAGGTGCAGCGGCCGCAGACGCCTTGCGCTGCAGCACCGCCACCACGGCTTCTGCCACGCTCATCAATTGTGACTGCTCGTCACCGCTCCAATCGCGATTTTTGTACGGCGAAAGCAGCACGATGCCACCGAGCACCTTGCCGGCATCGATCAGCGGGGCGGCCAGCAGCGTGCCGGCATCGTCCAGGCTGAAGGCCTGACCCAGCGCTTTGAGATCGATGTTTTCCGGTTGGCCGGGCATGGGCAGGCGTACCGAGCGTCCGCGCTGCAGCGCCGCCGACAGGGTGGGTATTTGCTCAGAATCGAATGTGGCTGCGGGCAGGTCTTGCTCGCTCACCAGGTCATGGCCGCCGGTCAGCGCCCAGCGGCCGTATTCGTCCGGGGCATCTACCAGGAAGCACAGGTCAGCCAGCATGGTCTGGCCGATGGCGCGCGCCAGGGCTGCGCTCAGCCGCGCGGGGGCGGTCTCGGCGGCAGCCTGCAGCCAGGAGAACATCAGCCGCGGGTCGTAGGCGCGCGGTGCATCCGGCGTGGGGGCTGGCGGCGGGGCGGGTGGGCGCACCAGGCGGTGAGCCAGAACCGGCAGCAGCGGGTATGCGCACAACTGCGACAGGCGCACTACGCCGGAGAAGTAGCCGTCAGCGCGCGCCAGCAGCAGGTTGGCCACGTAGCCGGCCAGGATCAGCCCCAACACAGCCAGGCCGGTGCCCCAGGCAGGTGGGCGGCCGATGAACAGCACCAGCAGGCCCAGCCCGGCCAGTGCCAGGCAGAAGATCTGCCAGCCTATGTCGTACCATGAGCCGTTGAACGGCAGCGCCGGGTCTTCCAGCATCCAGCTATTGACCGTGAACAGGCCAAGGATGATCACCACCAGCGAGAGAATGGCGGTGACTGCGTCGGCGGCGCGCGAGGGGGCCGGGAAGCACCACAGCCA
>JBDHWQ010000059.1:0-4389 GCA_039810245.1 Longilinea sp.
ACGTTTCCAGCCCATCCGCGTGCACGAGCTGGGCGTGGATGAAACACTTGAGGTGCTGCGAGTGCTGCGCGATGACCTTGTGCAAAAAGATGGCGTTTGCGTCGATGATGAAATCCTGCGCTGGTTGATCGATTTTGCTCAGCAGTTCATGCGCAACCGCCATTTCCCAGATAAAGCTGTGGACCTGCTGGAGCAGATATTCGCGCATGCCGTGGCGCTGGAAAAGAACTGCGTGGATATGGATGACGCGCAGCAGGTAGCCGAGCGCATGGTGGGTATGCCGGTGGTTTCTTCCGAGCGGTTAAAGGAGTTGGAAAAAGCCCTGCAGACGCGCCGCCTGCTCACCGATAGCGAAATTCATGAGCTGGTGGGCCGCCTGCAGGTAACCATGCGCGGGCTGGACATGCATACGTCGCGCCCGAACGCTGTGTTGTTAATGGCGGGCGAAGCCAGCGAGAACGGCCAGGACGTGGCTGAAACGGTGGCCGAAACCCTGTTTGGCGAGCGTGACCGGGTAATCAACATTGACTTCAGCCGCTTTACCCATTCGGAAGATGTGACCATGCTGCTGGGCGCGCCGCCCGGCTATGTGGGCTACAGCGATCGTATTCCCCTGCACCGCCTGATCCAGATACCCTGGTGCGTGCTGTACTTTGAGCGCATCGACCTGTGCCATCCGCGCATTCGCGAGGTACTGGCGCAGGCTCTGTTGGATGGCTGGGTAGTAGACGGCCGCGGCAAGACCATCTACCTCAGCGATGCTGTCGTCATCCTGACGTCCAATTTTTCCATGCAGTCGCATCGCGGGCTGGGCTTTACGCCTGAAACCGAGCAGCTTACGGCCGAGGATGTGTACCAGGCCGTCGCCGCGCGTGTCGGCGATTCGCTGGCTGAGCAGGTAGACCTGTACGCCTTCGGCCTGGCCAATGCGCAGGGCGTCTCGGTCGACTGGCTGAAAGACAGCTTTCTCACCGAGCTGGCTCGGCGCTTCCAAAAACAAGGCGTGCGCCTGCTTTGGGATGCGACCCTGGTGGAATGGATGGCCGGCCACCAGGTTGAAAAGCAGCTCAGCGAGCGCGAATGGGAAGAATGGGTCGATCGCATCCTGGCCCCATCCATAATTCCCTTCTTGCCGCCCAGCCGCCAATCAGCTACCCGCGACCTGCTGGTGAAGATGGAAGAAGATCGCGTCGTCGTCCTGCAGCCATGATGGAAATCCGTGGAGATTAAAGATGCAATTCCAGACGCAAGCCCAGCAAGCGTGTTATGAGAAAATCGTTCCCTGGATGCAGCAGTTATTTGGCACATTTGCCCTGCCGCGCCAGGATGCGCCAGTATACGGCGTGGTCGTCGGTTCGGCACTGGCACAGGTGGCTGTATCTCCCTGGGGGCAGGATGAGTCTACCATAACCACCCGCGCTTACCTGGTGACCGGAGCCGAGTTAACACCCGATCTGCTGCTCTACCTGCTGCGAGAGAATGACCGCATGCGGTTTGGCGCTTTTGGCATCGACGTGGACAACGACATCTTCTTCGAGCACACCATCCTGGGCGCGACCGCGGATATGGTTGAGCTGCGCAGCTCGGTGATGGCCGTGGTGATTACCGCCGACCAGTACGACGATAGTATTATCGAACGCTGGGGTGGCACGCGCATGTTGGAACGCGAGCCGGGCGCTTAGACAAATTTTTCACGCAGTTTGGCGCTGGTGAAGTCCATCAGCGCAACTACCACCACAATGAACGCCACCACCGTGCCGGCTTTGTGATATTGCAGCGAGCCGAAGAAGGTGGAAAGCATCAGCCCGATGCCGCCGCCGCCAGCAAAGCCGATGATCGTTGCCATGCGGATATTGATGTCCCACTGGTAAATCAGGTAGGAAATAAACGGCGGCATAATCTGCGGCAAAATGCCAAAGCTGATCTTTTGCAACGTATTGGCGCCTACAGCGGTGATGGCTTCGATGGGTCCGGTCTCGATATTTTCGATGGCTTCAGAGAACAGCTTGCCCAGCAGCGCGAAGGCGGTGATCATCAACGCCAGCATGCCTGCGAACGGCCCGATGCCCACCCAGAAGATAAAAATCGCCACGTACAACAGGGCTTCGATGGAGCGTAGTACGTTGAAGATCGAGCGCACCAGGTAGTACAGCCAGACTGTGGCGCGGTTATTGCCGGTCAGATTGCGCGCGCCCAGGAAGCTGAAGGGCAGCGCCAGCAAGCCGCCAAATGTGGTCGCGAGCAGCGCCTGGAAGACTGTAACCAGCATCTGTTTCAGCACGGCATTCAGCACTTTTGGGGTTACGTCAATTTCCAGGAAATCACCCACCAGCCGCAGGAAGGTTGGCGCCGGTTGGAACAGGTCACCCAGCTTAATTTCCGAGATATTCCACAGATAGGCAAACAAAGCCAGCCCGACAACCCAGTAAAATGCTTTCCGCAGCCGGCTGAACACCAGCCGCGAGCCGGTCAGGTTTTCCGGGGCGGGCTGGTCAGCCAGGATGCGCTGGCGCATTCGCGCGCTGATGGTATCTACCAGGATGATTACCACCGCAACAGCCCACAGCGCGGTGGCGTATTGTTGGTATCCGCCCATGCGGATGGTTTCCACCACGAAGAAACCAATGCCGCCGCCCGCCACAAAGCCCACTACCGTGGCGGAGCGCATATTGATATCCCAGCGCAGCAGAGTGTAAGCCAGGAAGGAAGGGATGATCTGCGGCACCACGCCAAAGCGGATGGTTTGCAGTAGATTGGCGCCGGTAGCGGTGAGCGCCTCTACCGGCCCGGGATCAATGTGCTCAATTTCTTCGGAGTACAGCTTGCCCAGCGCGGCCACGGAGTGAATTGTGAGCGCGATGACGCCGGCAAACGTGCCCAGCCCCACCCAGACAATTACGATTAAGCCCCACACAACCGTATCTACCGAGCGTACGATATTGAGCAGCGTGCGCGCGATGTAGTAGATGGCCGTGCCGCCCGGAACGCGCGACATGATGTTATGTGCCGCCAGGAAGCTGACCGGCAGCGCCAGGATGGTGGAAAAGATGGTCGCCAGCAGGCCGATGGCAATGGTTTCAACCATCGTTCCGGCCTTGAAGCCGCGCACTTCCTCTCCCGGCTCTGACAGACCCAGCCGCACGCGCCAGGCCGGCGCTTTGGTGGTTTGCATGCGGCCAAAAATATCCAGCAGGTTTTCGCTGGCGCGTACGCTGTAATTGATGTCACGCCCGGATATACGGTCTCCAGTATATGCGAACAGGCAGTTGAACGAGCACAGCTCCTCCACCCCGTTCTCTACCCTTACCGCCAGGTCTGGGTTCACCAGGTCTCGCACCACCAGTTTGGCATCATCAAAGCGAGTCACCAGGCGCTCGAGCTTGACGTCTGTCACTGTCCAGGCGATCACGTACAGGATCACGGCCACAAGCAGGACGGCCGGCAATATCTGGCCAGTCTCACCCCGGCTTAATCGCAGCGCGTCATAAACGTTCCACAGCCAAAACAACAGAAAAGGCAGCCACAGCCAGCTCGTCGTCAGGCTGCCAATCTGCACCCGGCCAATCTTTAGCTGGGTTAGCGCCCAGGAAACCAAAAGACCGGTGATGGCGGTGATGATCAGCAGGATCACCCCGCGCCAGCGGTGGCCTAGTATGAACTGCCCGCTGCCGGGCAGAATGGCGGAAAGGATTGGAGCATTTGTCGTGCGGGTCGATCGCGGAGGTGTGGTGTACGTAGCTGCCATTGCATTCCATCCGTCCGAGGCCGTGTGGGGTGGTTGGCCGGGCGTATACCTTGTGAGATGAATAATCAGATAATCGAGACGCGTTCAGCTTCCTGGCCGTAAATCGCCTTGAATTGCGCGTCGTCAATTTCCTGGGGCAGGCCTTCAAATACCAGCTTGCCATCTTTAAGAGCAATCGCGCGGGTGGCGTAGCGGTGCACCAGGTCGAGGTAATGCAGACTGCACAGCACTGTCATGCCGCGCTCTTTGTTGAGAAGCTCCAGGTATTTCAGGATGGAATGCGCCAGCACCGGGTCGAGCGAGGCTACCGGTTCATCGGCCAGAATGATCTTTGGTTCCTGCATCAGCGCCCGAGCGATGCCCACGCGCTGCTGCTGCCCGCCGGAAAGCGAATCGGCGCGCACGTGGGCCTTATCTGCCAGCCCAACCTGATCCAGGCTGGCAAGCGCGCGGTCGCGGTCTTCTTTGGAAAAAATATGTAGCATGCTGGTGAGTGTGTTGGTATACCCCAGCCTGCCGGAGAGCACATTGGTCATCACACTGGAGCGCTTGACCAGATTAAACTGCTGGAAGATCATGCCGATCTGGCGGCGGATTTTGCGGATATCATCGCCGCGCGCCGAGGTAATATCGAGGTCATTCCA
>JBDHWQ010000060.1:0-4155 GCA_039810245.1 Longilinea sp.
TGTCGAAATCCTGGAAAAAGTCGCGCGCGGCATGCGGGTTGGCGCGCGACCCGTTGAGCAGCACGGCACGGATGCGCGCGTCGTCGCGCGCTACGCCGAGGATCAGGTCGAGCATTGCCTGTTCGCTGCGCATAAAGCCTCGCGGATGAGGAGATGGAATAGTGCATTGATCATAGCACAGGGCGGAACGTATTCGTGACCGCGAAGCCGCCTATTCTCGGTGGGATCAGGTTCTTTCCCCATCCATCCAAAACGCGGATAGGGCTATAATCAATATGTAAGCAACCCCCACAGGAGTACCCCATGAAGAAACGTATCACGCGTCGTGAAATGCTGCGCTGGATGGCGCTGGCTGCGGCGGCCACGCTGGTCGGCTGCCAGGATGATGCCCCCGCGCCTACACCCGCGTCCCCAACGGCCGCCCCCACTCCGGCCCCGACCAAAACCCCGGCCCCCACCGCCGTGCCGCTGCCGGCCGTCCTGATGACCAGCGACATCAGCGCCGACGGGCTGCTGGCGATCTTCCACGCCCTGGGCGTGACGCCCACCGGCAAGGTGGCGGTGAAAATCTCCAGCGGCGAGCCGGGCGGGCATTACTTTCTCTCGCCCGAGCTGATCGCCCCGCTGGTGCAGGAAGTGGATGGGACGATTGTGGAATGCAACACCATCTACGGCGGGCAGCGCGATAACACCAAGTCACACCAGCGCGTGCTGGAAGATCACGGCTTTACCGCCATCGCCCCCACCGACATCATGGATGCGGAAGGTGACCTGATGCTGCCCATCGCCGGCGGCAAGCACCTCAAAGAAGACGTGGTGGGCTCACACCTGGCGAATTATGACTTTGTCATCAACCTGGCGCATTTCAAAGGCCACGCGATGGGCGGGTTTGGCGGGGTGATCAAGAATATGTCCATCGGCATGGGATCAAAAACTGGCAAGAGCCGCATCCACAGCGCCGGCAAGTCCGACGCCGGGTTCAGCATGAGCACACCCCAGAACGATTTTCTCGAATCAATGGCTGAAGCCGCCCTGGGTGTGGCCACCTACCTGGGCAAGAACATCATCTATATTAATGTGATGAACAACCTGTCGGTGGACTGCGACTGCGACAACCGCCCGGCCAAACCCAGCATGCAGGATATCGGCATCCTGGCGTCGCTGGACCCGGTGGCGCTGGACCAGGCCTGTGTGGACCTGGTGTACGCCGCTCCGGACGGCAAAAACCTGATCGCGCGCATGGAGTCGCTCAGCGGCATTCATACGCTGGAACATGCCGAAGCCATCGGCCTGGGCAGCCGCAAGTACGAGCTGGTCGTCATCGACTGATCCATATTTTTGGGCCTCGGCCCGCCAGTACATCGTTTTTGTGCCGGTTCCTCGCTGCCTCGCCATGCCAATCCCGCCGGTCAATCGTTATCCCCTTCTATACTTCAGCGCCGCGCTGCTGCTGGGCATCTTGTGCGCGCCGGCGTTGGGCGGGCCACCCTGGGCCTACCTGGCGCTGGCGGCGGCCGCGGCGCTGATCGCCCTGGTCGCGCGGCGGTTTGGGCGCAGCGGTCTGGCATGGGTGGCGCTGCTGCTGCTAACCACCTGCCTGGGCGCGGCGCGCTGGGCATCGGCGCACTCCGCGCTAACGCCTTCGGATGCCGGCTGGTGGGCCGGCCAGGGTGAGATCCGCCTGACGGGGATGGTAGACGCGATGCCCGAGCCAGACGGCGCACGGCTGCGCTTCCTGCTGCGCGTCGAACGCCTGGCGCCGCCCGGAACCTCACCTGCGGCCGGTGATCCACAGCCGGCGCGCGGTTTGGTGCAGGTCAGCGTACCGCGCGGAACGATCCTGGCCTATGGCGACCGCGTGAGCGTGCGTGGTTCGCTCAGCGCCATGGAACGCGCCGGCGCGGGGCAAAGCCTGTACCTTTCGGCGTGGTCTGAGCCACGGATTGAGCGCCGCGGGCAGGGCAGCCGGCTGCGCGCGGCGCTGTTTGCCCTGCGCGCCCGCGCCTACCAGACCGTCAATGCGATTTTTCCGCAGCCCGAGGCGGCGCTGATCAACGGTATCCTGCTCGGGCTGGATGGCGACCTGCCCGAGGCGCTGGCCGAGGCCTACCGCGTCACCGGTACGGCGCACATCATCGCCATCTCCGGCTTTAACATTGCCGTGCTGGCGCAGGCCTGCGCCGGGCTGTTCCGCGCGCGGCTGCGCCGCTGGCGCGCCCTGCTGGCCACGCTGCTGGTGGTGAGCGTCTACGCGCTGCTGGCCGGCGGCGACCCGCCGGTGCTGCGCGCGGCGCTGATGGGCGCGCTGGTGCTGCTGGGCGAAGCCCTGGGGCGGCGTTCCAGCGGGCTGACCAGCCTTGGCTTCACCGCCGCGCTGCTGTGCCTGTTCAACCCCAACCTGCCCTGGGATATCTCCTTCCAACTCACATTTGCCGCCACACTGGGGCTGGTGCTCTACGCCGGACCGCTGCAGAGCGCGTTTGCGCGCTTCCTGCGCGCGCGGCTGCCGGCGGCCTGGGCCGCGCGGCTGGCCGCCCCGCTGGGCGAGTACGTGCTGGTGACCCTGGCGGCGCAGGTGACCACCCTGCCGCTGATGCTGCTGCACTTTGGCCGCCTGGCCACCTGGAGCCTGCTGACCAACTTGCTGGTGCTGCCACCGCAGCCGCTGGTGATGATGCTGTCCGGCGCAGCGGCGCTGGCCGGGCTGCTGTGGCTGCCGCTGGGGCGCATCGCGGCCTGGCTGGCCTGGCCGCTGGCGGCCTATTCCAACCGCATGGTGGAGCTGCTGGCGCGCCTGCCGGGCGGCAGCCTGGACGTGTCCGTCACCGCGCCGGCGCTGCTGGCGCTGTTCTACGCGCTGCTGTTCGCCGCCACCTGGGCGGCGCGCGCCGGGAAGCTCAAACGGCTGTGGAAGCCCGCCGCAGCTCTCACCGCTGCCGGGCTGCTGGCTTCCAGCGCGTGGAGCGCCGCCCTGGCCGCCCCCGACGGCCACCTGCACCTGCGGCTGCTCCCGGCGCAGAACGCGGGCAGCGCGCCGGCGGTGCTGCTCACCACCCCAGGCGGGCGCGCGCTGCTGCTGGGCGGCGCGGGCTTTGACCGGCTGGCCGAGCGCGTGCAGCCGCTGCTGCCCACCACGCAGCAATTGCTGGATGGGGTGATTTACACCGGCAGCGACCCGCGCGGGATGGCGGCGCTGCCCGGCTTTATCGAGCGCCTGGCGGTGGGCTGGCTGGCCGCCCCCGACGAGCTGTGGGCAACCCCGGCTGGCGAATCAACGGAGAAAGACCTGCTGGACGCCGGCCTGAACACCGCCGGCCTACCCGCCGGCGCATCCTTCGACCTGGGCGATGGCGCCCGGCTGGACGTGCTGCCTGGCGGCGGGGTGTGGGTCATCTGGGGCCGCTTCTGCGCGCTGCTGCCCGGCGAGCCATCGCCTCCAGCAACCGCGGCGCTGCGCGGCCGGGGGCTGGACGGCTGCCTGCTTCTTGGAAGCGGGGATGAGGGCATGTCCGCGCTGCGCCCGTTGTGGGCCTGGGACGCCGCGCAGGAGTCCGGCATCCACATCGAGACGGATGGCAAGCAGATGTGGATGGAGCGGATGCCGTAGGCATGCATTGGCAGCCATAAACCGAGCTATAACCGCCCAAACACCCGGAGGGTGCGCCGAGGCGCGCCCTCCGGGACTTAAGTAATCGCCACAATCGCCGCGATCAACAGGCCGCCGATGAACGAGAAGACGCAGCCTTTCAGGAAGCCGATAAAGTGAAAGCGGTAATCTTTGTACCCGGCCATGCCCGCTGTGCCGGGGTAGACCATGAAGCTGGGCGTAATGGTACAGAACAGCAACCAATCCAGGATCAGCCAGTCAAACAGGTTGAACACCAGCAGCACGCCCAAGGCCTGCGCAAACAGCGCCCAGAACGGCACCGGCCCCACGCTGCGTTGTTCCAGTGCCAGCGTGGATACCAGCGGTACTCCCAGCAGGAGCAGCAAAAACGGAATGCCCACCAGCAGCGACAGCCGCTTTTCCTGCTCGGTTTTGGGCGGCTGGCTGGCCTGCACATCTTTGGGGTAATCTTGCAGCCACAGCCGCGGGTTGAGGCGGAAGATCAGCGTGATCGACACAGTAGCAATGGCGGACAGGATCATCCCATC
>JBDHWQ010000061.1:0-3835 GCA_039810245.1 Longilinea sp.
CCACGCTGCCGTTGATGCTGCTGCACTTTGGCCGCCTGGCCACCTGGAGCCTGCTGACCAATCTGCTGGTGCTGCCCCCGCAGCCGCTGGTGATGATGCTTTCCGGCGCAGCGGCGCTGGCCGGGCTGCTGTGGCTGCCGCTGGGTCGCCTTGCGGCGTGGCTGGCCTGGCCGCTGGCAGCCTATTCCAACCGCATGGTGACACTGCTCTCGCATCTGCCGGGCGGCAGCCTGGATGTCTCTGTTACCGCGCCGGCGCTGTTGGCGCTGTTCTACGCGCTGCTGTTCGCCGCCACCTGGGCGGCGCGCGCCGGGCAACTCAAACGGCTGTGGAAGCCCGCCGCAGCCCTCACCGCTGCCGGGCTGCTGGCCGCCAGCGCGTGGAGCGCCGCCCTGGCCGCCCCCGACGGCCACCTGCACCTGCGGCTGCTCCCGGCGCAGATCGCGGGCAGCGCGCCTGCGGTGCTGGCCACCACCCCAAGCGGGCGCGCGCTGCTGCTGGGCGGCGCGGGCTTTGACCGCCTGGCCGAGCGCGTGCCACCGCTGCTGCCCACCACGCAGCAATCGCTGGATGGGGTGATCTACGCCGGCAGCGATCCGCGCGGCATGGCGGCGCTGCCCGGATTCGTGGAGCGCCTGCCGGTGGGCTGGCTGGCCGCCACGGACGAGCTGTGGGCTACCCCGGCTGGCGAATCAGCGGAGAAAGACCTGCTGGATGCCGGCCTGAACACCGCCGGCCTGCCCGCCGGCGCGTCCTTCGACCTGGGGGATGGCGCCCGGCTGGACGTGCTGCCCGGCGGCGCGTTGTGGGTCACCTGGGGCCGCTTTTGCGCGCTGCTGCCCGGCGCGGCATCACCTTCGGCGATCGCGGCGCTGCGCGGCCGGGAGCTGGACGGCTGCCTGCTTCTTGGAAGCGGGGATGCGAGCTGGTCCGCGCTGCGCCCGCTGTGGGTCTGGGACCCCGCGCAAGGGTCCGGCATCCACATCGAGACGGATGGCGAGCAGATGTGGATGGAGCAAATGCCGTAGGCACGCATTGGCAGCCATGAACTGAGCTATAACCGCCCAAACAAACGGAGGGGGCGCCTGCTCGAAGAGCACCCTCCGGGTATTTTATGATGTATCACCGCTGAGCGCGCCCACCGGTCTTTACACAATCGCCACAATCGCCGCGATCACCAGGCCGCCGACGAGCGAAAAAACGCAGCCCTTCAGGAACCCAATAAAATGGAAGCGGTAATCCTTGTACCCGGCCATGCCCGCCGTGCCCGGGTAAACCATGAAGCTGGGCGTAATGGTACAGAATAGCAGCCAATCCAGGATCAGCCAGTCGAACAGGTTGAACACCAGCAGCACGCCAAATGCCTGCGCAAACAGCGCCCAGAACGGCACCGGCCCCGCGCTGCGTTGTTCCAGCGCCAGCGTGGATACCAGCGGCACCCCCAGCAGCAGCAGCAAAAACGGAATGCCCACCAGCAGTGACAGCCGCTTTTCCTGCTCGGTTTTGGGCGGCTGGCTGGCCTGCACATCTTTGGGGTAATCCTGCAGCCACAGCCGCGGGTTGAGGCGGAAGATCAGCGTGATCGACACAGTAGCAATGGCGGACAGGATCAACCCATCCCAAAGAATCCGGGGCAAGCTCAACATTTTCGATTCTCTCCCATACGGATAGCATTCCTCTGCCCGCAGCCGGTCAGGCCGCCGCGCTGTGTTCCGCCGGGGGCAGCGCGTGGGGCTTATTCCATCGCCAGTCGACGTAAAACATGGCGGCAATCAGCAGCAGCGGGCCAGAAAAGAGCAGGAAGTTTGCCAGCCCCTGGCCAAGCACAAAGCGCAGGAAGACGACGCCGGCCAGCAGGAATCCGATAAACCCGACCAGCGGGCGCCGCCACGCGAATACCACGAACACAGCCATAATGATGGACGGGATGCTGTGCATGAGGAACGCGCCGATCTGCTGCAGCAGCGTGCCGCCCTCGCCAAATACATCCAGCGAGAACAGGCCGATAAAAAACACGATCACCAGCGCCGCGATGCGCGGTGCCAGGTAGATGACCCTGGTTAGTCGCGGGTCCAGCCTGCCCGTGGCGCGGTGCTGCTGCCAGGCCATCACCAGGATGTAGACCGCCCCATAGAACAGGATCAAAGGCAGCGAGAGGATCAGCACATTCACGAGGTGCGTCCACACCAGGTGCGGTTCGCCTTCGGCGCGCCAGTTGGCAAGCGTGTATATCCCCAGGGACGCCAGGTAGAGGACAATCAAAACGGCCAGCAGCAGCCAGTTCCAATGGAAACGCCTATCAGCCATGAGAAGCCCCTTTCTCCGATAAACCACCCGCCATTAAGCTTATCTCCATCATACTGCGAAATACGGGGGTTGACCCACGCGTTTCCCGGCTCAGGCTTGCGGTTCGACCGGCGCGTTCCAGCGCCAGTCGGCGTAAAACAGCGCGGCGATCACCAGCAGCGGTCCGGTAAAGAGCAGCAGATTGCCCAGAAACTGTGCAGAGGTGGTCAACAGCAGGAACGCCAACCCGGTCAGCAGGAAACCGGCAAAGCCCACCACGGGCCGCTTCCAGGCGACCGCCAGGAAAATGACCATCACAATCGAAGGCAGGCTGTGCACCAGGAACAGCGCCGCGCGTTGGAAGGGCGTTCCCGGCTCGTCGAATACGTCCAGTGAAAACAGCGTAACGAACAGGATGATGACAATGGCGGCCAGGCGCGGCGCCAGGCGCACCACGCGGCTCAGCGTAGGGTCAACCGCCCCGGCGCGGCGCTGCCGCCAGATCGATGCCAGCACGTAGATGCCGCCGTAAAACAGCACCAGCGGCAGCGAGAGGATCAGCGCATTGACCAGGTGCATCCACAGCGCGCCGACTTCATCCGCCTGCACATTGGCATAGGTAAAAATACCCAACGTTACCAGGTACAGTACCACCAGCACGGCCAGCAGAAGCGGTCTCCACTGCCAAAACGATTTTTTCATCGCTCACCTACCTGCTGCGTTTCCACATGGTGCGCGCGTCCGGCGCCGGCTGCCAGCCGAGCAGCCGCAGCAGCGCGGCGCGCGCCGTGTCGACCGAAAGGGTATCGTCCAATGCCAGCCCGCGCAGCAGCGCGCGGTACAGCGCCGCCAGCTCGGACGGGCTGCCACCGGCGGCCAGCGCGCCTTCGCGCAGCGCGCCGGCGAAGATGCGCTCCAGGCAGGCGTCCTGGCGCGCGTAGGCCGCGCCCAGGTCAACGCCCAGCGACTCCAGCAGCCCGGGCGCGGCGCGTGCCGAAAGCAGAATGCGCTCCAGCCCGCGCTGCTGCTCCAACAGCGCCAGGCTGCGCGCCGCCAGCACGTCCAGCCGCTCGCGCGCCGGGCCGGGCAGCGCCGCCACGCCTTCCAGCATGGCCGCCTGCGCGTCCAGCGCCGCGCTGATCACCGCGGCAAGCACGTCTTCCTTGGCGGGGAAATACCAGTACAGGCTGCCGGTGCTCATCCCGGCCTCGGCGGCGATGTCGCTGATGCGCGCGGCGAAGAAACCGCGCCCGGCGAACACGCGCTCCGCCGCCGCCAGGATGCGCGCGCGGCTCTCCGCGCGCATGCGCTCGTTGGCTTCCTGTGTCCGGGCCATGCTTCCATTGTACAGCAAGCCGCGCGGCAGGGAACAGAGAAACGCTGTCCCTGCCGCGCGACGATGGCCCTGAACTATGCCCTACTGCATGCTCTCCGCGATTTTCAGCAGATCTTCCTTACTCAGCCGCAGCGGGTTGCTGTCCGGGCTGAAGAAGCGCAGGGTGAAGGTGCGCTGTGGGGTGTGCCACTCCAGGAACATGGCCCCATCCGC
>JBDHWQ010000062.1:0-3537 GCA_039810245.1 Longilinea sp.
GTTTTGGGGGCTTCCACGCGGTGCACGGTGACCATGCGCTTGCGGGTCGAGTCAAACGGGATTTCGCCATCGCGCGGGTAGGCATGGTACAGGTCGCGCGGCATAGCGCCGGCCTTGGCCGCGGCTTCCAGGATGGCACCTTCGGTGGGATCGCCAACCATGCGCGAATAATTACCGGCATCATCGTATTCCAGCTCGGCGTCATTGTTGAGCGCGCCCACCCACAGCGTGGTCAGCGCGCCAGGGAACTGCGCCAGGTCAATCTTGCTGCCATCTTTGAAAAATTCGCCTTCCGGCTGGTACCCGGTGCCGGTGATGTCGACAAACTTTCCATCCGTCCACAGGCGAGTGACGGCCATGGCGTTCTGGGTGAGCGTGCCGGTCTTATCTGAGCAAATGACTGTGGCTGAGCCGAGTGTTTCTACCGAGGCCAGGTGGCGGATGAGCGCGTGGCGGCGTACCATCTCGCGCATGCCCAGCGCCAGGCTGATGGTGACAATGGCGGGAAGGCCTTCCGGCACGGCGGCGATCGCCAGGCTGACAGCCACCATGAACATTTCCAGCGGATCTCCGCCCTGCAGCGCGCCGGCGGCGAACACGATAGCGCAGATGCCCAGGCAGGCGTAACCGAGCGTCTTGCCGAGCTGCTCCAGTTTGCGTTGCAGAGGGGTTTCTTCGGTTTCGACGGATTGCAGCATGGTGGCGATCATACCGAGCTGGGTGAGCATGCCCGTGCTGACAACGATACCCTTGCCGCGCCCGTAAGTGACGGTGGTTCCCATGAAGGCAGTGTTCTTGCGGTCACCCAGGGCAGCATTGGAAGGCATCAGCTCGCTGGCGTTCTTCTGCACCGGTACAGATTCCCCGGTTAGCGCGGCCTCGTCGATGCGCAGGTTCATCGCTTCCAGCAGGCGTACGTCGGCGGGGATGAAGTTGCCGGCTTCCAGCAATACAATATCCCCCGGGACAAGCTGGTGCGCAGGCACGGATACGCGATGCCCGTCGCGGATGACCTGGGCGTCCGGCGATGCCAGTTTTTTAAGCGCGGCAAGCGCTTCTTCGGCGCGGCTTTCCTGTACCACGCCCAGCACGGTGTTGAGCACTACAATCGAGATGATTGCCAGCGCATCCACCCATTCGCCCAGAATAGCCGAGATGATCGCGGCGCCGATCAGCAGCAGTACCACAAAACTCTTCAGCTGATCCAGAACCATCATCAGGAAGGTGGGACGTGGAGCTTCGGTGAGCGAATTGGGGCCATACTGCTGCAGGCGTTCTTCGGCCTGCTGGCTGGTCAGCCCGCTCTGCGGTGTGCTGCTTAGCTTTTCCAGTACTTCACTGGCGCCAAGCGAATGCCAGGACATGCTGACATCCGGTTTTTCTACCCTTTTTCCTTCACCAATACTATGTGTTTGCACAGCCATCATTCCTCCTTGCGTCTTACTGTCTTTATCAATCAATTGCCATTGTACTGCGCCAACCTGGTTACGTGGCGCTTCGAGCAGAATTCAGCGCCGGCGCCTTGGCTGCCATCCACGACCAGATGAACGGCAGCGTGGCCAGCGCCAGGATAATCACCAGCACAAAGCTGTTGTAATAGCCACTCAGCATGCCACCCCGGCTGGTCTCCAACATCAGCCCAACCACGGTAGAGCCCAGCGAAGCGTTGATAAAACGGATCATGTGGAAGAACCCGGTAGCGACCCCCGTCTTACCTTCCGGGGCAGCGTGCATGGCCGCCACCGTGGAAGAGGCCTGGATGAGGCCGAAACCAGTGCCAAAGACCATCAGGCTGGCGATGAAGACGATCCACGCGCCAGTCGAGAGGGTATCTGTCTTGAGAAAATACATCATCACTGCACCCAGGGCGATAGCCAGCGCGCCGAGCCCGCACACGCGCTTGCTGCCCCACTGGTCGGAGAGCCGGCCGGCCAGCGGGCTGGTGAGGGCCATCATCACCGTCATGCTCATGATCACCAACCCGGCGAGCTGTTTTTCTACGCCCTGGATGTCGATCAGGAATACCGGCAGCGAGACCAGCAGGCCAAACTGGCTGAAGGCCTGCAGCGAAATGGGCATAATGGATGAGATATAGTCTTTTTTGCGGAACAAGCGATAATCAAAAAACGGGTTGGCATGGCGACCTTCATAGATCACCATAAACACGCCCGCCACAGCGGCAATTGCCAGGCTGGAGATCGTCAGGCTATCGCGCAGCCCGGTTTTCGATACCTGCGATATGCCGGTCATGCCAGCAAAGATCAGAGCGGTCACCGCGCCGGCGCCAACCCAATCGAAAGCCGGTATGTGAAACGAACGGTCGCTGGGGAACACTACCCAGGCAACGGCGATGCTGAGCAGCGCCAGTGGGACGTTTACCCAGAAGATGGCCTGCCAGCCAAAGTAGGTGATCAGTACGCCGCCCAGGCTGGGACCAATGGCGTGGCCCAGGCTATTGACCAACGCCCAGTAGCCGGTGGCCTGGCCCTGCAGTTCTACCGGAAAGCGTTCCGATACCAGCCCCATGATGGTGGGCAGTACGGTGGCAACGCCCACCCCGGTGAGCACACGCGCCGCCAGGAAGAGCCCAAAGCTGGTGGCGGTGGCGCAGATCGTCGAGCTGACAAGCACCAGCGTCATACCGGATAGGAACAGGCGTTTATAACCGATGCTGCTGCTGAGGCTGCCAAAAACCGGGATGAGGACGGAAAATGTCAGCGTATAGAGGGTGATGGACCACACAGTGGCGGTCAGCGAAACAGAGAAATGCTGCATCAAGGATGGCAGGGCGATCGAAACCATGCTGTTGCCCATGGTTCCAATCATTGTGCCGATCATGAGGGCGGAGAGCATCACCCAGGGGGAGTAGTGTTTGGGTCGCATCATGCACACAAAAATACCGAAAAAAAGAGAACAAGTTGCGCTTGAGAGTCTACCTTGCGATTGCACGCGCCGGGGGTGACGAAAGGCCTGTCTTTTCCCTTAAGGATTGCGCATATCTTCGAGCCGGGTCCCCGGTTTTTTGCCTGCACCCTGGCAGGGCTGGTTGGGCACTCAGGTAAAGCTGCCCTGCACCAGCGTTACTTCTACGGGCTTACCGCAGGCCGGGCAGGTACACTCAAGCTGCTCCAGGTCATCGCGTTGAAACAGGTGCGAGCATTCGGGGCAGGCTACCGTGGAAGGGTCGGAGCGCTGGCTCTTCTTGCGGGAGAAAAAGGAAAACATGATCCTGCCTTTGATTTTTCAGCACAGGGCGCTTCCAGTCCGCTACACCTGACCGGAAGCGCCCCATGTTTATGCGTTATTCACGAAAGAATGATCCGGTTACATCAGGATGATCGCGACGATCGTTGCCGCCAGGACGCCGGCCATGCAGGGCACGAAGTTCTTGCGGGCCAGGTCGATGGCGGGAACGCCGGTGATGGCCGAGACGGGCAGCAGCGCCCAGGGAACGACGGTGCCGCCGCCGATCCAGATCATGGAGATCTGGCCGAGGGCCGCCAGGTACTTGGTGTTCAGGCCGAGGGCAGCGCCCCA
>JBDHWQ010000063.1:0-2743 GCA_039810245.1 Longilinea sp.
GGCGTTCTCGCGGAAAATTGCCTGTTGACAAAATAGCATGTTGGTTATATAGTTAACCATATAACCGATGTACATATCCAGCGGTTGCAGGAGCGCGGGATGCAGCTAGACGCAAACAGCCCAAAACCCATCTTTCTCCAGCTTGCCGAGATGGTGGAAGAAAACATCCTCAGCGGCGCGTACCCCGAGGAGACGCAAATCCCTTCCACCACCGAGATCGCGGTGGCGCTGAAGCTCAACCCCGCCACCATCAACCGCGGCATCAACCTGCTGGTCGAGCAGGGCGTGGTCTATAAGAAACGCGGCGTGGGCATGTTCGTGTGCGGCGGGGCGCGCGAGAAAATCCGCGCGCGGCGGCGCAAGGCCTTTTTCGCCGATTTTTTGCAGCCTTTGCTGGAAGAGGCGCGCAGTTTGGGTTTATCCAAATCGGATGTGATTGCCATGCTGAATGGCGCCGGCGGCGAGGAAACCAATGGAAGGAGAAGCGTCGATGAGTGACATCCAGATTCGGCACGTATCCAAGTCGTATGGAAAAACGCGGGCGTTGAGCGACGTTTCGGTGGCCCTCTCGGATGCAAAGGTGTATGGGTTGCTGGGCCGCAATGGGGCCGGGAAAACCACGCTGCTGAACATCCTCACCAACCGCGTTTTCGCGGACGGCGGCGAGATCCGCATCGATGGTGAGCCGGCCGTGGAAAACGACCGCGCCCAGGGCAAGATATTCTACATGACCGAGCAAACGCTCTACCCCAAACGCATGCGCGTGCGCGATGTCTTTGACCTCACCCGCGGGTTCTACCCCGCTTTTGACCTGGATTATGCCCGCGCGTTGGCGGGTCGCTTCCAGTTACGGCCGGAAAAACGCTTTGGCGAGCTTTCTACCGGGTATCTTTCCATCTTTAAGCTCGTTCTGACGCTGGCGTCGAATGCCGCGGTGATGATCTTCGATGAACCCGTGCTCGGTCTGGATGCCAACCACCGCGACCTGTTCTATCGCGAACTGCTGGCGCGCTACCAGGCCGCGCCGAATACCGTCATCCTGTCTACCCACCTGATCGAAGAAGCCGCCGCGCTGCTGGAAGAGGTAATCATCCTCAAAGAGGGGCAGGTGCTGCTGGCCAAGCCGGTGGATGAGGTGCTGGAGCTGGCCTACGTGGTTTCCGGCAGCCAGGAGAACGTGGAGCGCTACGCCGCGGGGAAGCGCGTGATCCGCGAGGAAGCCCTGGGCCGCTATAAGGCGGTCACCATCTATCAGCGCTGCACCGGCGCGGATCAGGCGCTGCTGGCCCGGCTGGGTTTGGACCTCTCCCCCGCGCGGCTACAGGAGCTATTTGTCAGCCTCACCAACGATCCCCAAAAGGTGCAATGATGATGAAGATCCTTCCGACCCTGCGCTATATTTCCAGGAACTATGCCCGTCACACGGTCATTGCTGTTTTCGCCAGTGTTGCCAGTATGGTTCTGGTCGATCTTGTATTTATCTCCACCGATCATTCCGGGTTGCGCCACACCACGGTGCAAACCCTGCCGGTCGATTGGGTGGCCGGCATGTTCGCGCTGCTGGCCGGGCTGCTGTACTTCACGCCGCATTTTCACGTGGCGCTGGCCAACGGGATATCGCGCAGAACGTTCCTGACAGCCAATGTGCCGGCGGCGGCGGCTCTTGCCGCGCTGTTTACGCTGCTGAGCTATATTCTGGTGCTGCTGCACAGCCTGTTCTGGCCTTCGGTGATGATCACGCAGTTGATCTACGCGCTCTCTACCCGCGCGGACTGGTTTGCCATCTTCGTGGTGCAGTGGGCCGCTTACGTATTCATGATCATGCTGGGCTGCTTTTCCGCTATGGTGGTATACCAGGCTACCACACCGCTGCGCTGGGCATATTTTTTGGCACCCGTAGCCCTGTATTTTACGCTGATTGCCGATGCGAACGCCGGCGGCCGCATCTTTGATTTTCTAAAAGACGTGTTACTGACCGTTTTGGGCCTGCGCGGTGTCCCGGCTCCCAACCCGTATATCGCTACCCTGACGCTGACGCTTGGCGCGGCGCTGCTGGCCGGGCTGGTATATCTGGTGTTGCGCCGCACGCCGCTTGTGCTGGATTAGATGAGATACCACGCGGCCTTCTTGCATTCCCGGCGCGCTTCGGGGATAATGCAGGTATGCATGCCTACCCAACGTCCCTCGACCTGCCGCATGGCCGCCTGAGTTTTCCCGTCTACCTGCCGGACGCCACGCAGGGCGTGGTGCGCGCGGTGGACGCAGCCGACCTGGAAGCCTGCGGCATCCAGGCGCTGGTGATGAACACCTTCCACCTGATGCAGCGCCCCGGCTCCAGCACCATTGCCGCGCTGGGCGGGCTGCACCGCATGAGCGGCTGGCGGCGGCCGATCATAACCGATTCGGGCGGCTTCCAGGCCTATTCGCTCATCCACCAGAACCCGAAGTTCGGCACGCTCAGCGAGCGCGGCATCACCTTCCAGCCCGAGGGCGCGGAGCGCAAGTACCAGCTCACCCCGGAGAAAACCGTGCAGCTCCAGCTCGCGTACGGCGCGGACGTGGTCATTTGCCTGGACGACTGCACCCACGTCAGCGCGGCGCGCGAGGACCAGGAGCTGGCCGTGCGCCGTACCGTGGCGTGGGCCAAACGCGGCAAGGCCGAGTTCGAGCGCACGCTCAAGGCGCGCCGCCTGCCGGATGGCGAACGCCCGCTGCTCTTCGCCGTGATCCAGGGCGGCGGCTA
>JBDHWQ010000064.1:0-2709 GCA_039810245.1 Longilinea sp.
GCAGCGTTCAGCCACGCCTGCGATAAATCTGCACCCAGGTCGGGCAGGCAGTCAACCTCTTCCAGGTCGACAAAATCGGCGCGAATAGTCCAGCCATCCAGCGCCACCTCGCCGGGTACGTCCAGCAGCGGCTCGGCCTCGCGCGCCATGCGCGGCGCATTCTGGCTGCGGATCTCGGCGCCCAGGCCGGCCAGCACCGCGCGCTCATCGTCCACCATCAGGCGCAGGTTGGGCAGCAGCTCCATCTCGCGCGTGCGGCTGGGATGGTTCAGGAAGCGTATCCCGCGTTCAATCGAGAGAAAATCGACGTCGCGTAAATCGGGCCGCAGCCGCGCCACGGCAGCGCGCAGCACGCGCCGTTGCGTTCCGAGCAGCAGCGCCAGAAATGGCTCCAGCGACAGCATCACAAAACCCTCGCCGGCGGCCGCTTCGCACTGTTGCCACGCCACATTGGTAGCAGCATCCAGCATTTCCAGGTCTCCGGCCAGGCTGCGCGCCGTGCGCGTCAGCGCTTCGCGAACCTGGGGATTATAGGTTTCCAGCAGCGGCAGCAGCTCATGGCGCAGCCGGTTGCGGAAGAAGGTCAAGTCGCTGTTGCTCTCATCTTCTAGCGGGGAAATGCCATGTTGCGCGCAGCATGCCAGCGTTTCTTCATGGCGAACATCCAGCAGCGGGCGCACCACCGGAATATCCGCGTCCCATTCGGGCTGCACCGCGCGGTAGGTCATGCCTTTCAGCCCGGAAATCCCCGCCCCGCGCAGCAGGTGCATCAGCACCGTTTCCACCTGATCATCGGCAGTATGACCCACCGCCACGGCTTGCGCTCCATTGGAGCGCGCCTGCGCGAACAGAAAGCCGTAGCGCGCCTTGCGCGCCGCCTCTTCCAGCGACATGCGCCCCTCGCGCGCATACGCGGCCACATCGGTGCCGCCCAGAACAAAGGGCAGGTTCAGCCGCGCGGCCAGAGCTTCCACCGCGCGCGCATCTTCTCCTGACTGCGCGCGCAAGCGGTGGTCAAAATGCGCCGCGATCACGGGGTATCCCAGCTCGACCAGCGCCAGCAGCAGGCAGAGGCTGTCGGCCCCGCCCGACACGCCCACAACCACCGGGCGGCCGCTCTGCAGCGCGCATTCATCCACACAAACCTGGTGCAGCGCTTCCATGTCCATAAAAAAATTATATAGCAAGGTACCTGTAAGGGCGTAGCACCTTGAAGGCTATTCTTCTTTATGCTAGACTGCAAATGTACTCCCTATCCCGTACCTATCATTAAGAGCAGGATACCCATGCAAGAAAAAGTGCTCGTCGTTGATGATGATCCTGAAACGCTGCGCCTGGTGAGCCTGATGCTCAAACGCCAGGGATTCCAGGTGGTTGCTGCCGAAAGTGGGGGGCAGGCTGTGGCAATGGCCGGCAGCGAGCTGCCAGATATTATCCTGCTGGACGTAATGATGCCCGATATGGACGGGTACGAAGTTACCCGCCTGCTGCGCAAGATGCCCGAAATGGCCGGCACGCCGATCATGATGTTCACCGCCAAGACCATGGTAGAAGACCGCGTGGCCGGTTTTGAGGCTGGCGTTGACGATTACATCACCAAGCCGGTACACCCTAACGAGCTGGTGGCTGCCATCCGCACCATGCTCTCGCGCCGCCGCCCGCGTGAAGTCACCACCAATGCTCACGGCCACACCATCGGCTTCATGGCGGCCAAAGGCGGCCTGGGCATGTCTACGCTGGTGATCAACCTGGCGATCAGCATACAGACTAAGACCCAGGCGAAAGTCATCGCCGTGGAAACACGCCAGGGCATGGGCACGTGGGGCCTTGAGCTGGGTTATGCCAACACCAGCGGACTGAACAATCTGTTACATCTCAAGCCCGGCCAGGTCAACCTTTCGGCTATCGACAAAGAGCTGATCAATACCAATTATGGCGTGCGCCTGCTGCTGGCGTCCAACCAGGTCTGCGATGGGGTTACGAACCCGCCCGCCGGCCAGCTCGAAGCCATCATTCAGGAAGTGCGGCTGCTGGGCTCGTACATCCTGCTCGACCTGGGCGCGATGGCCTTCCCCGACATGGAAAAAGTTTTGGAGCTGTGCCAGGAGTTGATTGTGCCGGTGGATGCCTTCCCGCCCACGGTGCAGCGCACGCGCCTGCTGCTGGATGCGCTTAAGGCGTTCGGATTTGGCAAGAACAAGCCGCTCAGCGTGGTGTCATACAAGCGCGCGCGCAGCGAAACCGAGCTGAGCATCAACCAGCTCCAGGATATGATCGGCCAGCCGATCAGCATGCGCTTCCCTTCCGCACCCGAGACGGCGTTCAATGCCAACCAGCACTCCGTGCCGGTGGTCAATTACCAGCCTGATGGATCGCTGGCGCTGCAGTTCAATACCCTGGCCGAAAACATCGTGCAGCGCGTAAAGAAGTAACCCCGGCGTTCATGCGCTACAATAAGCGCATGAACGCTAACGATCCCGCCATCCTCCGCGCAGCCGAGATCATCCGCGCCGGCCAGTATGTAGTAGCCTTTACCGGCGCGGGCATTTCCGTCCCCAGCGGCATCCCCGATTTTCGCTCGCAGAACAGCGGCCTGTGGACGCGCTTTGATCCGATGCAGGTGGCCTCGTTAAGCGCCTTCCGCCACCACCCCGAGCGCTTCTTTGATTGGCTGCGCCCGCTGGCGGCCAGTTCTTCCAAAGCCCGGCC